>NZ_SCNV01000029.1 GCF_005503145.1 Burkholderia sp. 4M9327F10
GGAAATACCTGGGCGGGGCGGGGCGCAGCGAACAGGCCGCGCCGGAAACAAAAATGCCGTTCAGTTTTTGACTGAACGGCATTGACTCCCGGGCTAGTACCTCTGACGCCTGGGCTAACTGCAGCGGTGACGGCTCAGCTTAGGCAGTCCGCTTAGGCAATCCACTTAGGCAGTCCACTTAAGCAATCCGCTTCGCCAACTCAATCGCCTTACCAACATACGAAGCCGGCGTCATCGCCAGCAGACGCTCCTTCGCATCGGCAGGAATACTCAACCCGCCGATGAACGCCTGCAGCGCCTCGCGCGTAATGCCCTTGCCGCGCGTGAGTTCCTTCAATTGCTCATACGGATTCTCGATGCCATAGCGACGCATCACCGTTTGCACCGGCTCAGCCAGCACTTCCCAGCACTCGTCCAGGTCTTCGTTCAGACGGGCCGGGTTGACTTCGAGCTTGTCCAGACCGCGGATCAGCGCGTCGTACGCGAGCAGCGAATAACCGAACGCAACACCGATATTGCGCAGCACCGTCGAATCGGTCAGGTCACGTTGCCAGCGCGAGATCGGCAGCTTGTCGGCCAGATGGCGCAACGTCGCGTTCGCGAGACCCAGATTGCCTTCGGAGTTTTCGAAGTCGATCGGGTTGACCTTGTGCGGCATCGTCGACGAGCCGATTTCGCCGGCCTTCAGACGCTGCTTGAAATAGCCGAGCGAAATGTAGCCCCACACGTCGCGGTCCAGATCCAGCAGGATCGTGTTGGCACGCGACACCGCGTCGAACAGCTCGGCCATGTAGTCGTGCGGTTCGATCTGGATCGTGTACGGGTTGAACGTGAGCTTCAGGCGCTGCTCGACCACGTTGCGCGAGAACGCTTCCCAGTCGAAGTCAGGATAGGCGGACAGATGCGCGTTGAAGTTGCCCACTGCGCCATTCATCTTGCCAAGCAGTTCCACCTTTTCGATGCGCTCGATTGCCCGTGCGAGACGCGCCGCGACGTTGGCGATTTCCTTGCCGAGCGTGGTCGGGCTGGCGGGCTGGCCGTGCGTGCGCGAGAGCAGCGGCTGCTCGGCTTGCGCGTGCGCCAGTGCGACGAGGCGCGCATGCACCGAGCGCAGCGCCGGCACGATCACATGTTCGCGGGCGCCGGCCAGCATCAGGCCGTGCGAGGTGTTGTTGATGTCTTCCGAGGTGCAGGCGAAGTGGATGAATTCGCTTGCGCGTTCCAGTTCCGGCTGACCCTTCACCGATTCCTTGAGCCAGTATTCGACAGCCTTCACATCATGATTGGTGACGCGTTCGATTTCCTTGATGCGTGCGGCGTCGTGCGCGGTGAAGCGCTCGGCCAGTTGCAGCAGGAACTGTTCGGACGCTTCGGAGAAGCGCGGCACTTCGGCGAAGCCGGCGTGCGACAGTGCAATCAGCCAATGGATTTCGACCGTCACACGATGACGCATGAACGCGGCTTCCGAGAGCCAGTCACGCAGGGCTTCGGTTTTCGAGGCATAGCGGCCGTCGAGCGGGGAGAGCGCGGTCAGCGCGAACAGGGTATCGGGGCGGGTGTCGGACATGATGGAGGCGTGAGCGCTCGGTGAGCAGATCGAAAACGGGGGGAATCTCGAATTTTACCACTGGGCGGCGCCAGGCCCTGATTCCGCAGGGCGGACGGATGGACCGGTCCGGTCGGCTCCCGAAGCCTCGAACCTCGCGGCCCGGGCACCGCCCCGCTAGAATGCTGTCTTCTCCTCTCCTGCCGGCCGCACGCTCCGCATGGAACTGAAATGGCTCGAAGACTTCGTTTCGCTCGCGGAAACCCGCAGCTTTAGCCGCTCCGCGGAATTGCGGCACGTCACGCAGCCGGCTTTCTCGCGGCGGATCCAGGCGCTGGAAGCCTGGCTCGGCACGGAACTGATCGACCGCTCGGTTTATCCGACGCGCCTCACGGCGGCCGGCCAGGTGTTCTATGAGCAGGCGCTGGCGATGCTCTCGCAGTTCCATGAAGCGCGCACGCTGTTGCGCGGCCACACGGCGACGCCGGCCGCGACGATTGAGTTTGCGGTGCCGCACACGCTCTCGCTGACGTATTTTCCGCGCTGGCTGCAACGCATCGAGGCGCAGTTGGGGCCCGTGCATACCCGTCTGCGCGCGCTGAACGTGCATGACGCGGTGCTCTCGCTGGTGGAGGGCGGCTGCGATCTGGTGATGGGCTATCATCATCCGAGCCATCCGGTCGCGCTCGACCCGGCCCGCTACGACATGCTCACGCTCGGCCTCGAACCGATCAGCCCGTTCTCGGCGCCGGGCCGCTCCGGGCGGCCGCGCTACACCTTGCCGGGCGCGCCCGACGAGCCGGTGCCTTATCTCTCGTACACACCGAACGCCTATCTCGGCCGCATGACCGAGGTGATTATCGCCAATGCGCCGGCCCGCCTGTCGCTCGATCGTCTCTATGAAACGGACATGGCCGAGGGGCTCAAGGCGATGGCGCTGGCGGGCCACGGTATCGCTTTCCTGCCGCATAGCGCGGTTGAAGATGCGGTGGCCGACGGCAAGCTGATCCGTCTCGATCGCGCGGCGCGCGGCACGACCGAAGGGCAGTTCACGCTGACCATGGAGATCCGCCTGTATCGCGACAAGCTCGCGGCGCAGGGCGACGATCCGCGCCAGGTGCTGGTGCGCAAGCTCTGGGACACGGTTACTGGCGAGCTGGCCCAAGGCGCGGCGTAAGCCCGCCGCAAGCCCATTGCATACGCCATGCACGCCGAATCGCGCGGCGCGGGCCTGGCGCATTCTTGCGCCTTATGCGACAGCTTTTTGCAGAATTTTAACGTTATGCAAGAAAGACATAACGGGATGACCAAACGGCATTGGATTTCAAATTGGCCTTTTTCGACAATGGCGGCATTCGGTCAAAACGCTTGGAGCGTTCATGTCATCCCAACCGCAGTCCGCATCGTCGTTGCAATCCGTCCCGTCGTATCTGAATAGCGACAACCTCGGCCCTTGGGGCAATTACCTGCGTCAGGTCGATCGCGTCGCGCCGTATCTCGGTTCGCTGTCGCGCTGGCTCGAAACCCTCAAGCGCCCGAAGCGCATCCTCGTGGTCGACGTGCCTATCGAACTCGATAACGGCACGGTGGCTCACTTCGAAGGCTATCGCGTGCAGCACAACGTGTCGCGTGGTCCGGGCAAGGGTGGCGTGCGTTACCACCAGGACGTGACGCTGTCGGAAGTGATGGCGCTGTCCGCATGGATGTCGGTCAAGAACGCAGCCGTGAACGTGCCTTACGGTGGCGCCAAGGGCGGTATCCGCGTCGATCCGCGCACCCTCTCGCGTGGTGAGCTCGAGCGCGTCACGCGCCGCTACACCAGCGAAATCGGCATCATCATCGGACCGAACACCGACATCCCCGCGCCGGACGTGAACACGAACGAGCAGATCATGGCGTGGATGATGGACACGTACTCGATGAACCAGGGCCAAACGGCTACGGGCGTGGTGACCGGCAAGCCGATCACGCTCGGCGGCTCGCTCGGCCGTCGCGAAGCAACCGGCCGCGGCGTGTTCGTGGTGGCATCGGAAGCGGCGCGCCGCATCGGTGTCGACATCGAAGGCGCACGCATCGCCGTGCAAGGTTTCGGTAACGTGGGCGGCATTGCGGCACGCCTGTTCCAGGAAGCCGGTTCGAAGCTCGTCGCGGTGCAGGACCACACGGGCACGATCCACAAGTCGACGGGTATCGACGCGGTTGCACTGCTCGACCACGTGGCCAAGCACGGCGGCGTGGGTGGCTTCCCGGAAGCGGACGCGATTGCGAGCGAAGATTTCTGGACCGTCGAATCGGACATCCTGATTCCGGCCGCGCTGGAAAACCAGATCACCGAAAAGAACGCCAGCAAGATCAAGACGAAGATTGTGGTTGAAGGCGCAAACGGCCCGACCACGACGGCCGCGGATGACATCCTGCACGACAAGGGCATCCTCGTGATCCCGGACGTGGTGGCGAATGCCGGCGGCGTGACCGTGTCGTACTTCGAATGGGTGCAGGACTTCTCGAGCTTCTTCTGGACCGAAGACGAGATCAACCAGCGTCTTGAGCGCGTGATGCGCGAAGCGTTTGCCGCGGTGTGGCAAGTGTCGAGCGAACAGAAGGTTTCGGTGCGCACGGCGGCGTTTATCGTGGCTTGCAAGCGCATCCTCGAAGCGCGCGAGCTGCGCGGCCTGTATCCGTGATCGTCTAGTTTCGGTTTCCCCTCAGGTTCCCTTTAGTTTCCCTTGTAGCTAACGCGGTTCACAGGACTGCGGATCTTGTCGGCGGGCGGCATCGCAAAGATGCCGCCCGTTTTTTTATTCGTGCATTGGCCCCGGGTATGGACATAGATGCGAGACATAGATGCGCGTGAAGGGCTTGGCAAGGTACCCTGTCAGCAGTTGTGCAGCAGTGAAATTTTCAATTCAATTACGGTACCGGGCAGGTACGGGTTCTTTGCCGAGCTTTGCATGGGAGCAGAGTAAGCGCTAAAGCGCCAACTGCGGTCGACAGGAGATCATCAATGAAGGTCAGGAAAGCTGCGCTGCTGGTTGCGATGCTAGGAATGTTCGCAGTTGGCGCGCATGCGCAGGAAACCGGTACGCTGAAAAAAATCAAGGATACGGGCGCTATTTCCCTTGGCTATCGCGAATCATCGATCCCATTTTCGTACTACGACGACCAGCAGAACGTCATTGGTTACTCGCATGAGTTCATGATGAACATCGTGGCCGCGGTCAGGCAGAAGCTCGGTATGCCTGAGCTGAACGTCAGGCTGACCCCGGTCACACCGCAAAACCGTATTCCGCTGGTGCAGAACGGCACCGTCGACCTCGAATGCGGTTCGACCACCAACAACACCGAACGTGAGCAGCAGGTCGCGTTTTCGAACACGATCTTCGTGATTGGGACCCGCCTGATGACCAGGAGAGATTCGGGCATCAAGGACTGGCCCAACCTCAAGGGCAAGACAGTGGTGACGACGGCCGGCACGACCTCGGAGCGTCTCCTGCGCAAGATGAACCAGGAGAAGGGCATGGGCATGAATATCATCAGCGCGAAGGACCACGAGGAGGCGTTCGAGACGCTCGCCAAGGGCCGCGCCTCCGCGTTCATGATGGACGATGCGCTGCTCGCGGGCGAGCGTGCGAAATCGAGCAATCAGGGCGAATTCGTGATCGTCGGAGCGCCACAGTCGCGTGAGGCGTACGGTTGCATGATGCGCAAGAACGATCCTGAGTTCAAAAAAGTGGTTGACGGTGCAATCGCGACGGTCGAAACCTCGGGTGAGGCTGACCAGATCTACAAGAAGTGGTTCGAGTCGCCGATTCCCCCCAAAGGCCTGAACCTGAACTTTCCGGAAAACGACGAGATCAGGGCGCTCTTCAAAAACCCGAACGACAAGCCCATTGACTAGCCGGAAGCCGTGCCCGGTAAGCCCCGCGCCGGTTTCTTCCGCGCTGCCGCTAATATTGGCGACCGTGACGGCACGGACATCGAAATGGTACTGTTCGTGGGCGCGTGTTATTTCGCGGTCTGCGTGATCGCGTCAAGCTTCGTCAAAGGTCTTCAGAAAAGGTAGCAAGATGATTTCGATCAAGAACGTTTCGAAGTGGTACGGCCAGTTCCAGGTACTGACCGACTGCTCGACGGAAGTCAAAAAGGGTGAAGTGGTGGTGGTGTGCGGCCCGTCCGGCTCGGGCAAGTCCACGCTCATCAAGACGGTCAACGGCCTCGAGCCGTTCCAGAAAGGCGAGATCACCATTGATGGACAATCGGTTGGCGACAAGAAAACCAATCTGTCGAAGCTGCGTGCGAAAGTCGGCATGGTGTTCCAGCATTTCGAACTGTTCCCGCATCTGTCGATCACGGAAAACCTGACCCTTGCGCAGATCAAGGTGCTGGGCCGTTCGAAGGACGAAGCAGCGGAAAAGGCGCTCAAGCTGCTGGACCGCGTCGGACTGCGTGCGCATGCGGACAAGTTCCCCGGCCAGTTGTCCGGTGGTCAGCAGCAGCGCGTGGCGATTGCCCGCGCGCTTTCCATGGACCCGATCGCCATGCTGTTCGACGAACCGACCTCGGCGCTTGATCCGGAGATGATCAACGAAGTGCTCGACGTGATGGTCGAACTGGCACAGGAAGGCATGACCATGATGTGCGTGACGCACGAAATGGGTTTTGCCAGGAAAGTCGCGCACCGCGTGATCTTCATGGACAAGGGCTTGATCGTCGAAGACGACCGCAAGGAAGATTTCTTTGCCAATCCGAAGTCGGATCGGGCCAAGGATTTTCTGGCGAAGATCCTGCACTGAGCAAGGCTCGGGTGCTGCCGGGCCGGGCGCGTAGGACAAGAAAGAAAAAGCCGCTCCGTGAGCGGCTTTTCCATATCAGGCAAGTACTTGCCAATCGCGTGCGTTGCACGCGCAGGTCAGTCAGGCAGTCGGGACTCAGTCAGGACTCAAACGCTGCGGCGTCATCTGCCGCTTCTACGTCGAGCGTGACCGGCTCAAGCACCGGCGTGGGATGAATGGACGCCGTCACAGCGGATGCCGAGGCCGACGCGTCCAGGGCCGGGTTACGCAGCTTATCGAGCACGCACGGCGGCACCGGCACATTCACGCGGCCGACCACTTCGCCGTGCTGGAACATCAGCAGGTCGCCGGGTTTGAACGCGGTCCACACTTCGTTATCGGTCAGCGGCTGGGTGGCGATGACAGCGACGCGGTCTTCTGGCGTGGTGTACTTGGCGAAATCGATCGACACGTCCGCGTCGACCAGATGCGCCGTCGAGAACGGCCAGCGGCGCACGATGTAGTGCAGGTTGGTCGAACAATGCGCAAACAGCGCCTGGCCGTTTGACATCAAAAAGTTGAACACGCCGAACTGGGTGATCTCGCGCGTGAGCGTGCCGAGCACCGCAAACAGTTCGTCGAGAGGCGGCTGCGTGGTGGGGAAGGCCTTACGCAGACCTTGCAGCAACGCGCAGAACGCGAGTTCGCTATCGGTGGTGCCGACCGGCTGGTAGACGCCGGTCAGAAACGGTGAATAGTTTTTCAGGTCGCCATTGTGCGCAAAGATCCAGTGCCGGCCCCACAGCTCGCGCATGAACGGATGGCAGTTTTCCAGCTGGATGTGCCCTTGCGTCGCCTTGCGAATGTGCGCAATGGTGTTTTTCGACTTGATCGGGTAGCGCTTGACCATCTCGGCGATCGGCGAGGTGGCCGACGATTGATGGTCGATGAAGAGGCGGCAAGCTTTGTCTTCGAAGAAGGCGATCCCCCAGCCGTCGGCGTGGTGATCGGTGACGCCGCCGCGCGCCGCAAAGCCGGTGAACGAGAACGTGACGTCCGTCGGCGCGGCGCAGTTCATTCCGAGAAGTTGGCACATGATGCTGAAGCGGAGCGTTTTAACGGCCGGCCCGTCTGGGCGCAAGCCGTTACAATGATGATTTCCAAGCATATCACCGAGCCAGGCGCGTCAAATAGCTAAATTGACCTATGTATATGCCGCAACGTTGCGGTTTGTCCACGTCAATGCTGCTGCCGCGGCGCCGGGTTGGTCAACTTCACGCCATGACTGCCTCCACTGCTTCTCTCGATTCCCTGACGCTCGCCCGCCCCGACGACTGGCATTTGCACGTGCGCGACGGCGCGATGCTGGCTGCGGTCCTGCCGCACACCGCGCGCCAGTTCGGCCGCGCGATCATCATGCCGAACCTGAAGCCGCCGGTCACCACCACGGCAATGGCGCAGGCTTACCGCGAGCGTATCGTGGCCGCGATTCCGGCCGGCGTGAAGTTCGAGCCGCTGATGACGCTGTACCTCACCGACAACACGCCGCCCGACGAAATCCGCCGGGCGCGTGAAAGCGGCTTCGTGCATGGGGTGAAGCTGTATCCGGCGGGCGCCACGACCAATTCGGACGCGGGCGTCACCGACATCATGAAGTGCGCGAAGACGCTTGAAGTCATGCAGGAGACCGGCATGCCGCTGCTCGTGCATGGCGAGGTGACGGATGCCGCGATCGACCTGTTCGACCGCGAGAAAGTGTTTATCGACCGTGTGATGACGCCGCTGCGCCGCGCGTTCCCGGCGCTGAAGGTGGTGTTCGAACACATCACGACCAAAGACGCGGTGGACTATATCCGCGAAGCCGGCGTGGCGCCGGGGCTGCTGGGTGCGACGATCACCGCGCACCATCTGCTGTACAACCGCAATGCGATCTTCCAGGGCGGCATTCGTCCGCACTACTACTGCCTGCCTGTGCTCAAGCGCGAAACGCATCGCGTGGCGCTGGTCGAGGCGGCAACCTCGGGTAATCCGCGCTTCTTCCTCGGCACGGATAGCGCGCCGCATCCAAAGGGGCTGAAGGAGCATGCCTGCGGCTGCGCCGGCTGCTACACGGCGCTGCATGCGCTTGAGCTGTACGCGGAAGCGTTCGATCACGCCGGCGCGCTCGACAAGCTCGAAGGCTTCGCGAGCTTCTTCGGCGCGGATTTCTACGGTCTGCCGCGCGCCAGTGAGCAGGTGACGCTGCGCCGCGAGCAATGGACTTTGCCGGCGGAACTACCGGTCGGCGATACGCCGGTCGTGCCGTTGCGCGGCGGCGAGACGATCGGCTGGCGGCTGGTCTGAGGCCGGGGCAGGGGCGGAGAGGCGGGTGAGGGCGCAGGACGCGGCACGCAAGCCAGGCGGTTTTGCTGATATCGACTGGTCGCAGCCGTGGTTTGCCCAGTTCGCCGCGCGCGGCGAACGCTGGCAACAGGCTGCACTGACGAGCTACGCCGCGCTGCTTGCTGAAATGAATGCCGATGCGCAGCAGTCCTGTCAGATCACGGGCCGTGGACAGCGGCTCGCGTTCATCGCTCAGGACGATTTGCCGGAAGGCGCCGCCTATGAGGCGCACATTGCGGCTACTGGCTGTGTGCCGACCCGTCATAACCTGCACGACTTCTTCAACGCATCGGTCTGGTTCGCGTTCCCGCGCATCAAGGCGGCGCTGAATACGCGGCAGTCCGCGGCCATCGACACCTTGGGCGTCGGCCCGACGCGTGGCGGCGTGCGCGACGCGCTGACCCTGTTCGACGAGAATGCGCTGCTCTTCGCCTGCGCCGACCCAGCGCTCAGCAATGCATTGCGAGGCTTTGACTGGCCAACGTTGCTGATCGCCAATCGTGCGGCGTGGGGCGCACGTTGCGAGGTGCGCTGCTTCGGCCATGCGCTGCTGGAAAAGCTGATCTCGCCATATAAGGCGTGCACCGGCCATACGTGGATGGTCGACGTACCTCCTGAATACTTCTCATGGCCCACGGAGGTGCGCGATGCGTGGCTTGACAAAGCGGTCAGCGCTGAGCTTTTGTCCACGGAGCAATTGACTGGCCGCGTGTTCGCGCCGCTTCCGGTACTGGGCATTCCAGGCTGGTGGCCCGAAAACGAAGCGCCATCGTTCTACGACGACCCTGCTGTGTTTCGCGCGGGACGCCGCACGCGTTAGACCGCAAGCAGTATTCGGCAACCCTGGGGCGCGTGGCGCGAAACGTGCGCGCTTCCACGGGCCGAGGCGCAGCATGGCTATTTCATCGCCGCCCACGGCCCGTTGGACCGGTAGTGTTAAAATCGCCGCCAGCAAAGTAGGTCAGGCAGTCGCGGCCTCTGCGGCTTCGGTCAAAGAGGGCGAGGAAAGTCCGGACTCCATAGGGCAGGGTGATGGCTAACGGCCATCCGTGGCAACACGCGGAACAGGGCAACAGAAAGCAAACCGCCGATGGCCCGGCGCAAGCCGGGATCAGGTAAGGGTGAAACGGTGCGGTAAGAGCGCACCGCGGCTGCTGTGAGGCAGACCGGCACGGTAACCTCCACCCGGAGCAATTCCAAGTAGGCAGGCTAGCATCTTCGAGATGCAGGATGGGGCCCCCGTCACGTCTGCGGGTAGGAAGCTTGAGCGCGTCAGCAATGGCGCGCCTAGAGGAATGGCTGCCACGCGCGCGGCGCTTCGGCGCGGCGTGTGCACAGAATCCGGCTTATCGGCCTGCTTTGCCGCTGAACAGAAAAATGCCGGCATCCGTGAGGATGCCGGCATTTCCTTTTGGTACCGCAGTTCCATGCCGCCGGGCGGCTTAGCCCGCGACGATATCGAACGAGTGCGTCAGTTCGGCGGTCTTGGCGATCATGATGGACGCCGAGCAGTATTTGTCGTGCGAAAGGTTGATCGCCCGTTCGACCGTGGCCGGATTCAGGTTCTTGCCGGTCACGGTGAAATGGAAGTGGATCTTCGTGAACACTTTCGGATCTTCGCTGGCCCGTTCGGCCTTCAGCGTCACCGAGCAGCCGGCGATTTCCTGACGGCTCTTCTTCAGGATCATCACCACGTCGTACGCGGTGCAGCCGCCGGTGCCGAGCAGCACCATTTCCATCGGCCGCGGGGCCAGATTGCGGCCGCCGCCTTCCGGTGCGCCGTCCATGGCGACAAGATGGCCGCTACCCGTTTCGGCGGCGAACGCCATGCCGTCCTGCCCCATCCAGCTTACTTTGCATTCCATGCCTATACCCCAGCTCGCATTGCCTTGTATTCGAGATGGCATTGTAGCCCGATGCCTGCGTGTTCGCCCGAGGGCACTCCGGCGCGCCGTTATGCTCGTTGATGCCTTGCGTGTTGCGGTGCGGCATGGTTTGGCGGTGCGGGATTGCCCTGATGTAGTTAGGGGTTTTACTCTAGTTTTTTGATGAAAAAAGCGCGGTGCTCCGCGTCTATATCATTGATTTGTATTGAGTTTTCGAAAGATTTTTGTTGGTTGCGGAGATTTCATATTGTGGTGTTGCATTTCGTAATGCAAATATTCTTGCGTCGCACAAGGTCGGCTCATATAATCGGTTCCATTGGTTGTCGCAGTTCGGCAACCTCCGCATGTCTCCTCCACCCTCCTCCATTGGTGGATTAAACCCGAACCGCTCGTTCGGGTTTTTTTTCGCCCGCTCTCGCCGGTTGTCTCAGGCTTTGACTTGGGACGGGAATTTCCTCTATAATTCAAGGCTTTTCCGCATTCGTGCCCGCGGAGGAAGAACAGGGAGAGCCTGCACGCGCCTCGATGCGCACATTACAAGCAGGAAAAAACACAGGGCGCAGCAATTATTTTTGGATCGATCATGAAGACGTTTTCCGCAAAAGCCCATGAGGTTACGCGTGAATGGTACGTGATTGACGCGACGGATAAGGTTCTCGGGCGTGTCGCCAGCGAAGTGGCACACCGTCTTCGCGGCAAGCACAAGCCTGAATTCACTCCGCACGTCGACACCGGTGATTTCATCATCGTTATCAACGCCGGCAAGCTGAAGGTCACGGGTAACAAGACCACGGACAAGAAGTACTATCGCCACTCGGGCTACCCGGGCGGTATCTATGAAACGACGTTCGGCAAGATGCAAGAACGCTTCCCGGGCCGTGCGCTCGAGAAGGCGGTCAAGGGCATGCTGCCGAAGGGCCCGCTCGGCTACGCGATGATCAAGAAGCTGAAGGTCTACGCTGAAGCAACGCATCCGCATTCGGCACAACAGCCGAAAGCGCTCGAGATCTAAGGGGAGCCCACATGATCGGTAACTGGAACTATGGCACGGGCCGCCGCAAGAGCGCCGTCGCACGCGTCTTCATCAAGGCAGGCAAGGGCGATATCGTTGTGAACGGCAAGCCCATCGCCGATTACTTCTCGCGCGAAACGTCGCTGATGATCGTGCGTCAGCCGCTGGAACTCACGAACCACGCAGCCACGTTCGACATCAAGGTCAACGTGTCGGGTGGCGGTGAAACGGGTCAAGCCGGTGCGGTTCGCCACGGCATCACCCGCGCGCTGATGGACTACGACGCAACGCTGAAGCCGGAACTGTCGAAGGCCGGTTTCGTCACGCGTGATGCTCGTGAAGTCGAACGTAAGAAGGTCGGCTTCCACAAGGCACGCCGCAGGAAGCAATTCTCGAAGCGTTAATCGCTTCGGCGCGCCCTGGTTTTTGGACCGGGCCGCTGCAAAAGCCGCCGGCGCGTATGCGTTGGCGGCTTTTTTCATATTGGCGCGTGGCGCCGGCTTGTACCTGAAGGCAGCGCTGTGTCGGCCGCCTTGGCGTGGCGTCTTTGCTGAAGAGAACCCATTGATTTTGTGGGCTTCGGCACGATATTCAGATCGGCCCTACAATAGCGGCTAGAAGCTTTTTTGGAGAGTTCGAATGAACGCAGTCACCGACACCCCCGTGACCGAGATGCCTAGCCCCTTCGTTTTTACCGACGCAGCGGCTGACAAGGTCAAGCAGCTGATCGACGAAGAAGGCAACCCGGAGCTGAAACTGCGCGTATTCGTGCAGGGTGGCGGCTGCTCGGGCTTTCAATACGGTTTTACGTTTGACGAAGCCATCAACGAAGACGACACCGTGATGAACAAGAGCGGCGTCCAGTTGCTGATCGATTCGATGAGCTACCAGTACCTGGTTGGCGCGGAGATCGACTATAAGGACGACATCAACGGCGCCCAGTTCGTCATCAAGAACCCGAACGCCACCACCACCTGCGGTTGCGGCTCGTCGTTCTCGGTCTAAGCGGTCGAAGAAGTCTCGACCAGTGGTCGTATGCGAAAACGGGGCTTTGGCCCCGTTTTTCTTTGATACCTCCCGTTCTGCTGCATGAGTTCGCTTCGCTCCACCGCGTCCCGCTGAGCCCTCCAGCGCCTCTTAGCGCGGATAGATCGCACCTAGCACGCGCTCGCCGGCGGCGCCTGTGACGCTCGCCAGATTGCCCGGTTCGCGTGCCACGCAGCGCATCGCCAGCCAGGCAAACGCCAGCGGTTCCACCTGGTGGGGCGGCACGCCGAGCGCCTCGGTGGTCAGCACCGGAACGCCGCTCACGCCGCTGTCCTCGAGCGCCGCCTGGATGGCTGCCATCAATACCGGATTGCGCGCCCCGCCACCGCAGACGTAGACCGCGCGGACATCCGACGCATGCCGCTCGATCTCCCGTGCGACCGTGATAGCCGTCAGGGCGACGAGCGTCGCCTGCACATCGGCGGGCGCCACGCCAGGGAACGCCTGCAATCGGGCGTCGAGCCAGGCGGGATTGAACAGGTCACGGCCAGTGCTCTTTGGCGGCTGTTCTACAAAGAACGGTTCGTCCAGCAGTGCGTGCAGCAAGGGCCGATTGACCTGACCGCCCGCTGCAAAGTGTCCGTTCTCGTCATAGGGCTTGCCGAGGTGCCGGTGCGCCCACTCGTCGAGTAGCGCGTTGGCCGGCCCGCAATCGAAGCCGCGCACGCTGCCCGCGGCATTGAGAATCGTGATGTTGCTGATCCCGCCCAGGTTGCATACCACGCGCGTTTCTCCGGGCGCGCCGAACACCGTGGCGTGAAACGCCGGTACCAGAGGAGCGCCCTGGCCGCCCGCGGCGACGTCGCGGCTGCGGAAATCCGCGATGACGTCGATGTGGGCCATTTCCGCCAGCAGCGCCGGGTTGTTGATCTGGCGCGTGTATCCCTTCTCGGGACGGTGCCGTACGGTCTGGCCGTGCACGCCGATCGCCCGGACCTCGCCCGCGGACAGGTTGCCGGCGCGCAGCAGCTCGTGGCAGCACACCGTGTAGCGCGTGGCGAGCGCATTGGCGGCCAGCGCTTCGCGCTCGATCTCGTTCTCGCCGGGGTGCTGCAAGCCGAACAGCGCCTCACGCAGCCCTTGCGCGAAGCCGACAAAGGCCTCCGCGAGTACGACTGGCGGCTTACCCTTGGCAAACTCGACGGCGACGCCGTCTACGCCGTCCATGCTCGTGCCCGACATCAATCCCAGATAGACGCCGTCTGCCGTACTGTCTTGCGCCACGTTGCTGCTCCTGTCAGTCGTTCGCTGTGAACCGTGTTGGCAGATTAGCAGCGCAGCGGCGGACGAGGTAGCCCCGCAGGCATGATTAAACACGGCGGCGGCTCTCCGCAGCCATCGGCGGACGCGGCGGCGCGCATCTATGGGACAATCTCTGTTTTTGCGACCTCCCGTTCCAGCATGAGCACCGAGCCCACCTCCAAGCCCAGTCCCGCCTTCCCGATCACCGACGAAGTCCGTCACGCGCTCGCCGTCACCAAGCGCGGCGTCGACGAACTGCTGATCGAGGAAGAATTCGCACAGAAGCTCGCGAAGAGCGCGGCCACCGGCACGCCGCTGCGTATCAAGCTCGGTCTCGACCCGACGGCGCCCGACATTCACATCGGCCATACCGTCGTGCTGAACAAGATGCGCCAGTTGCAGGACCTCGGTCATACGGTGATCTTCCTGATCGGCGATTTCACCTCGCTGATCGGCGATCCGTCGGGCCGCAACGCGACCCGTCCGCCGCTCACCCGCGAGCAGATCGAGTCGAACGCCAAGACCTACTTCGAACAGGCCGCGCTGGTGCTGGATCGCGAGAAGACCGAGATCCGCTACAACAGCGAATGGTCGATGCCGCTCGGCGCAGACGGCATGATCAAGCTGGCCTCGCGCTACACGGTGGCGCGCATTCTCGAGCGCGAAGACTTCACCAAGCGCTATCAAGGCGGCCAGCCGATCTCGATTCACGAATTCCTGTATCCGTTGATGCAGGGTTACGACTCGGTTGCGCTCAATGCCGATCTCGAGCTCGGCGGCACCGACCAGAAATTCAACCTGCTGGTGGGCCGCGAGTTGCAAAAGCAGTATGGCCAGGAACAGCAGTGCATCTTGACCATGCCGTTGCTCGAGGGGCTGGACGGCGTCGAGAAGATGTCGAAGTCCAAGAACAACTACATCGGTATCAGCGAAAAGCCGAACGATATGTTCGGCAAGCTGATGAGCATCTCCGATGACCTCATGTGGCGTTACTTCGAACTGCTGTCGTTCCGCCCGATGGACGAGATCGCCGGCTATAAGAAAGAAATCGAGGCGGGGCGCAATCCACGCGATTTCAAGGTGATGCTCGGACAGGAAATCGTCGCGCGCTTCCATTCGCCGGCTGACGCCGAGCGGGCGCTCGAAGACTTCAACCACCGCGCGAAGGGCGGCGTGCCGGACGATATTCCGGCGGTGACGCTGGCGGGTGCACCGCTCGCGATCGGTCAGTTGCTCAAGCAGGCAAACCTGGTGCCGTCGACCAGCGAGGCGCTGCGCAATATCGAGCAGGGCGGCGTGAAGATCGACGGCGCGACCGTGTCGGATAAGGGGCTGAAGGTCGAAGCCGGCGAGTATGTCGTGCAGGTCGGCAAGCGCCGCTTCGCACGCGTGACCTTGACGGCCTGATGGGCCGCGGCATGTGTCTCGGGCCTGGTCTGCCGGAGCGCCGCGCATGATCGCGCTGATCCAGCGGGTCAGGCGCGCGGAAGTGCGCGTCGGCGAGCGTGTCACCGGCGCCATCGAAGCGGGACTGCTGGCGCTGGTGTGTGCCGAGCGTGGCGACACCGAAGCGGCGGCCGACCGGCTGCTCGCCAAGGTGCTGGGCTACCGGGTGTTCAGCGATGCGGCCGGCAAGATGAATCTGTCCGTGCAGAACATCGACGGAGCTGGGCGTGCCGGCGGTCTGCTGCTGGTGTCGCAATTCACGCTGGCTGCCGATACCAACAGCGGCCTGCGCCCGAGCTTCACGCCGGCGGCGCCGCCCGATGAGGGCAAGCGCCTGTTCGACTACTTCGTCGCCGCGGCCCGTGCGAAGCATCCGATTGTCGAAACGGGCGAATTCGGAGCGGATATGCAGGTCTCGCTTGTCAACGACGGGCCTGTGACGTTCTGGCTACAGACCCAGGCTTCCTGAAGCTCACTCCCTCCTTATGTCCACACAGATTCTTTTCATCCGGCACGGCGAGACCGACTGGAACCGCATCAAGCGCATTCAGGGGCACATCGACATTCCGCTCGCCGCAAGCGGCCTCGAGCAGGCCGGACGTCTGGCACGCCGGCTCGCGGACGAGGCCCAGCAGGGTGGCCGGATCGACGCAATCTATTCGAGCGACCTGCAGCGCGCTCAGCAGACCGCCCAGCCGATTGCCGATGCGCTCGGCCTGCCGTTGACTCTGCGCGAAAGCTTGCGCGAGCGCTCGTACGGCGCGTTCCAGGGCTATGACCGCGACGAGATCGCGGAGCGCTACCCCGACGAGTACGACCACTGGCAAACACGTGACGCCGGTTTCGCGCCGCCGGAAGGCGAGTCGATGCGGGCCTTTTACCGTCGCGTCATGGATGCGATTGCGCCGATCGTCTCGGCACACCGTGGCGGGCGAGTGGCGTGCGTCGCGCATGGCGGCGTGCTCGACTGTGTGTACCGCTTTGCACGCGATCTCTCATTGGAAGTGCCGCGTGACTATGCGTTGCTCAATACGAGCGTCAACGTGGTGGAGTTCGATGGCGGTGGCAAGGCCACGGTGAAGTCGTGGGCCGATGTCTCGCATCTGGACGCGCCGAGCGAGGACGACACGCTGCGCAGGATCGTCACGCCCGGGCTTTGAACGACGGAGCCGGCCTGACTGACAAACGCACGGCCGCCGGGCTCGCGCTGGGCCCGTTTTGCCGAACGGCTTCGTCGAAGTCTGGACGGATATCGTGCAGGCGCTCCGCGTGCCCGATACGCGCCTGATTCAGGGCGTGCCCGAATCCCACAGGCCTGCCACCGGGCTCGACGAGTCCGGCGCAGCGAGGCCGAAGTGACGATAGGTCAGCAGCGTGGCGACGCGGCCACGTGGCGTGCGCTGCAAGAAACCTTGCTGGATCAGATATGGCTCCAGCACGTCTTCAATCGTGTCACGCTCTTCACCGATCGCTGCGGCCAGATTGTCCACCCCCACCGGACCGCCGTCGAACTTGTGCAGGATCGCTTCAAGCAGCTTGCGGTCCATCAGGTCGAAGCCGACCGGGTCCACATCCAGCATTCTCAACGCGGCGTCGGCCACTGACGCGGTGATATTGCCGTCCGCCTTGACCTCGGCGAAGTCGCGCACGCGGCGCAGCAGGCGGTTGGCAATCCGCGGCGTGCCGCGGGCGCGCCTGGCGATTTCGAACGCGCCGTCCGGATGAATCTGTGCGTGGAGCAGCGACGCCGAACGCGTGACGATGCGCGCCAGTTCCTCGGGGTTGTAAAACTCGAGCCGCGAGACGATGCCGAAGCGGTCGCGCAGCGGATTGGTCAGCATGCCCGCGCGCGTGGTGGCGCCGACCAGCGTGAACGGCTGCAGATCGAGCTTCACACTGCGGGCGGCGGGCCCTTCGCCGATCATGATGTCGATCTGATAATCCTCGAGCGCCGGGTACAGGATTTCCTCGACGACCGGCGAGAGCCGGTGGATTTCGTCGATGAACAGCACGTCGTTCTTTTCGAGGTTGGTGAGCAGCGCCGCGAGGTCACCCGCGCGCTCGAGCACCGGGCCGGACGTTTGCCGCAGATTGACACCCATTTCCCGCGCGATGATGTGCGCCAGCGTGGTCTTGCCAAGCCCCGGCGGGCCGAACAGCAGCACGTGGTCGAGCGATTCGGAGCGGCGCTTGGCGGCCTCGATAAAAATTTCCAGCTGGCCGCGCACCTTTTCCTGCCCGACGTACTCGTCGAGCTGACGCGGACGCAACGCACGCTCGAACGCTTCTTCGTTCGGCGATACGGGCGTGGCAGCGATGATGCGCTCAGCGGCGAGTTTGTCGGTTTCGATCATGGATGCATTGTACCGCGCGGCGCCCGTTGCCGAAGCTGGCCGAACGGCCAGGGTGCGCTTTAGGCCGCGGTGTGCGAAGCTTTAACCGTCGCACGCCGGGCCGGGGAGGCGGGCTGGCGCCGCGCCCCGTCAGGTCTTGGAAAGCGCCTTCAGGGCGAGCTTGATGCCCTCGGATACCCCGGTGCCGGCCGGTACGTTCTTGACGGCTGCCAAGGCTTCTTTTTCCGAGTAACCCAAGGCGAGCAAGGCGTTGAGGATGTCGGAAGCGTGGTCGGAGGCCGACACTGCGCCAGCCATCGAACCCAGGTCGGCGCCGAGCTTGCCCTTCAGTTCGAGCAGCAGCCGCTCCGCGGTTTTCTTGCCGATGCCCGGCACCCGCGTGAGACGTGCCGCGTCCTGCAGCGTGACGGTTTGCGCCAGTTCGTGCACGCTCATGCCGGAGAGCACGGCGAGCGCCATCCGTGCGCCGATGCCGGTGATCTTCAGCAGCTCGCGGAAGGTTGCGCGCTCTTCGGCGGTGCCGAAGCCGTACAGCAGGTGAGCGTCCTCACGCACGATCATCTGGGTGAGCAGGACCACCCGTTCACCGGTCGAGGGCAGGTTGTAGAACGTGCTCATCGGCACGTCGACTTCGTAGCCCACGCCGTTGCAGTCGACGAGCAGGTGTGGCGGGTTTTTTTCCAGCAGGACGCCGGCAATGCGACCGATCATGGCGGGTTCAATCGTGAGAGAAAGGGCGAGTGTAGCGCAGCGCGCCGGTATGCGGCCTGGTCGCGCGGGTGATTGTGTGCGGCAGGCCAGAGGGGCTTGCTTTGGGACGGCTCAGTGGCACGGATTGACCCTTCGAGGGGTGTCAAATACACTGACCTCCCTTTTGGACGGTTCGCGCCAGCTCCGAACCGACCCTGACCAAAAGGACATCTCATGCTGAGCTTTGCGACTCTCGCTCTCTTTGCCGGTGCGTGCCTTGCACTCACTGCCACGCCCGGTCCCGACATGTTGCTGATCGCCTCGCGCAGCGTCAGCCAGGGCCGCGCGGCAGGCTTCGCTTCGCTCGCCGGGATTCAGGCCGGCACCTACTGCCATGCGCTGGCCGCGGCCTTCGGTCTGTCCCAGCTCTTTCTCGCCGTGCCGATGGCCTACGACGTCGTGCGCTTCGCGGGCGCCGGCTACCTGCTATATCTGGCATGGAAGACTTTTCGTGCCGAGGCGACAGTGCTGTCGCCGAGCGCGTCTATGAGCCGCTATCCGGTCGCGAAGATCTTCCGGCAAGGGCTCTTCACCAACCTGCTCAACCCGAAAATGGCGTTGTTCGTGCTCGCGCTGTTTCCGCAGTTCGTGCGTCCGGAGGCGGGCTCGGTGGCGCTGCAGATCCTGTTGCTGGCGACAGTGCTGAACCTGATCGGCCTGTGCGTGAACGGCGCCGTCATCCTGACTGCTAGCAAGCTGAGCCGCAGACTGTCGGCCGGGCGCCGGGGCGTGTCGCGGTTACCGCAATATCTGCTGGGATCAGTGTTTGCGGGCTTGGCTTGCCGGTTGGCGTTGGCAAGCCGTCACTGAGAGCGGCCGATTTGCGAGCCGCCCGGATTGGCATGCGCCGCGCCGCGAATGGCCGGGGCCCGTCCTACCCCACCAGCCGCCCACGCCGCACCCGCAGCCCCTTCTTGGCGAGCGACGGCGCAATACCGCCCAGCGTGTTGAGCGTGCTGCCGCCGTGGGCGTGGCAGATCGCCATGCCGAGCGCGTCGGCGGCGTCGGTGCTGGGCACGCCGGTGAGGTTGAGCAGACGCACCACCATCTGCTGCATCTGTTCCTTGGTGGCGCGGCCATACCCCACCACCGCCTGCTTCAACTGCAGCGCGGTGTACTCGGCCACCGGCACGCCGCCCGCCACCAGCCCGCAGATCGCGGCGCCGCGCGCCTGGCCGAGCAGCAGCGTGGATTGAGGATTGACGTTGACGAACACCTTTTCGATCGCCGACTGATCGGGAGCGTGCTGGCGAATCAGCGTCGAAATGCCCTCGAAGATGGTGCCAAGGCGCGACGGCAAGTCCGCGTCGGCGGTCTTGATGACGCCGCTTGCGACGTAGCTGAGCTGATGACCGTTCTGGTCGATCACGCCGAAACCGGTCACACGCAAGCCGGGGTCGATGCCGAGAATTCTCATGAGATGCGCTGCGAACTAAGTGCTTGCGATACTACAACGAACGGGCCGCGCAGCGGCGCACCGGGCGAAGAAACAAAACGGCCCGGCAGATTTCCCTGCCGGGCCGTTTTGTTCAGGCCGCCAAAGCCAGCGCGATTGCTTCAGAGGAGGCGCATGCGCGCTTGCCCCCGGTCAACCCTGAATCAATGGCGGAAGTGACGCACGCCGGTCAGCACCATCGCGATGTTGTGCTCATCGGCCGCTGCGATCACTTCATCGTCGCGCATCGAGCCGCCCGGCTGGATCACGACGGTCGCGCCTGCGTTGACCACCACGTCGAGACCGTCGCGGAACGGGAAGAAGGCATCCGACGCCACGGCCGAGCCGGCGAGTGTCAGGCCGGCGTTTTGCGCCTTGATGCTCGCAATGCGCGCCGAATCCACGCGGCTCATCTGGCCCGCGCCGACGCCGAGCGTCATGCCGTTGCCGCAGAACACGATCGCGTTCGACTTCACGTACTTCGCCACGCGCCAGGCGAACAGCAGATCGTCCATTTCCTTCGGCGTCGGGTGACGCTTCGTGACGACGCGCAATTCGTGCGGCTGCACATTGCGCGAATCGAGCGATTGCACCAGCAAACCGCCGCCCACGCGCTTCAGATCGAAGGTGTTGTGACCGTCGCCCAGGGCGATTTCCAGCAGGCGCACGTTCTGCTTCGCTGCGAACACCTGGCGAGCGGCTGTGCTAAACGACGGCGCGATCAGCACTTCGACGAACTGCTTGGCCACGGCCTGTGCCGCCGCTTCGTCCACTTCGCGGTTGAAGGCGATGATGCCGCCGAACGCCGAAGTCGGATCGGTCTGCAGCGCCTTCGCGTAGGCTTCGTGTGCATCTGCGCCCACTGCCACGCCGCACGGGTTCGCGTGCTTGACGATCACGCAGGCCGGCACTTCGAAGGTCTTCACGCATTCCCATGCTGCATCGGAATCGGCGATGTTGTTGTACGAGAGTTCCTTGCCTTGCAACTGCTCGTAGTTCGCCAGCGCGCCCGCCGGCACCGACAGGTCACGGTAGAACGCTGCGCTCTGGTGCGGGTTTTCGCCGTAGCGCAGGTCCTGCACCTTGTCGAAGGCCAGATTGAAGGTGGCCGGGTAGGTGTTGCGCGACGAATGTTGCAGCTCTTCGGTCAGGCTCGTCAGGTAGTTCGTGATCGCACCGTCGTACTGCGCGGTGTGGGCGAACACCTTGGTGGCCAGGCGGAAGTTGGTCTTGTAGCCCACCGAGTTGCCGTTTGCGCGCATCTCTTCGAGCACGACCGCGTAATCCGACGGGTCCACCACCACCGTCACGTCGCGATGATTCTTCGCGGCGGAGCGCAGCATCGTCGGGCCGCCGATGTCGATGTTCTCGATCGCGTCTTCCAGCGAGCACTCTTCCTTCGCCACCGTCTGCACGAACGGGTACAGGTTCACGACCAGCAGGTCGATGGTCGGAATGTCGTGCTTTTCAAGCGCGGCCATGTGTTCCGGCAGGTCGCGGCGTGCGAGGATGCCGCCGTGCACTTTCGGATGCAGCGTTTTCACGCGCCCATCGAGCATTTCCGGAAAGCCCGTGTAGTCGGCCACTTCGGTAACGGCGAGGCCCGCGTCAGCGAGCAGTTTCGCGGTGCCGCCGGTGGACAGGATCTTGACGCCGAGGTCCGACAGCGATTTGGCGAAATCGACGATGCCGGATTTGTCGGAAACGGAGATGAGCGCTTGCTTGATCATGATGAAGACGAAAGCCGAAGGGAAACGTGGCAGGGGCGCCAGGAAACTGCAATGAGCTACAGCAAACCGTGCTGTTGCAGCTTCTTGCGCAGCGTATTGCGGTTGATGCCGAGATACTCGGCGGCCAGCGACTGATTGCCGCCGGCCTGCTCGAGCACCACCTCGAGCAACGGTTTTTCGACACACGAAATAACCATGTCGTACACGTCATGCGGATTGGAACCGTCGAGATCCTGGAAATACATTCCCAGGCTGTCGCGGACAGATTGTTCGATATTGTTCTTGCTCATGCTGCTAGTCGGTCGGAATGGTCCGGCTCGCCGTTCGGGTTGACATCCTCTTCCACGTAGACGAGGCGGTCGGAGAGCGCCTTTTGGGCGTCGAAGAACTCATTGACGGCGAGCAGTTGCTCGCGCGTCGTGTCCAGCGTATTCATGCGATGCCGGAACACATTGGCGCCAGAAAGGCCGCGAGTGTACCAGCCGATGTGCTTGCGTGCTGTGCGCACGCCGGTAAATTCGCCATAGAAAGCGTAGTGATCTTCGAGATGCTCGTTCATGACCTGCTGGATCTCGTCGATGCGCGGCGGCGGCAACAGCTCGCCGGTCTGCAGGAAATGCTCGATCTCGCGGAACAGCCACGGACGGCCCTGCGCCGCGCGGCCGATCATGATGGCGTCGGCGCCGGTGGCGGCGAGCACGTCGCGCGCCTTCTGCGGCGTGGTGATGTCGCCGTTGGCGACCACCGGGATGCGCACCGCGGCCTTCACCGCGGCGATGGTTTCGTATTCGGCGTCGCCGTGATACAGGTCGGCGCGGGTGCGGCCGTGCACCGTCAGCATGGAAATGCCGGCGTCTTCGGCCAGATGCGCCACACTCAAGGCGTTCTTGTTGTCGCGATTCCAGCCGGTGCGGATTTTCAGTGTCACGGGCACCGCGTCAGGGCCCACGCCCACCGCGCCCACCACCGCCTCGACAATGCGTTGCACGAGCGGCTCGTTCTGCAGCAGCGCCGAGCCGGCGGCCACGTTGCAGACCTTCTTGGCCGGGCAACCCATGTTGATGTCGATGATCTGCGCGCCATTGGCGACGTTGTAGCGCGCGGCTTCGGCCATCATGGCCGGATCGGCGCCGGCGATCTGCACGGCGATCGGCTCGACCTCGCCCGTGTGATTGGCGCGGCGCATGGTCTTCTCGCTTTTCCACAACTGCGCGTTCGACGCGACCATCTCCGACACGGCATAGCCCGCGCCCAGCCGCTTGCAGAGCTGGCGGAACGGCCGGTCGGTCACACCCGCCATGGGGGCGACGAACAGGTTGTTGCGCAGATTGTGGGGGCCGAGAGTGGGCATGGCAGGGGCGCAGCCGCCGCGCATCGCAGTGATGGGGACGGTCGCAAATCGCGAGGGAAAACCTGTATTTTAGCGTTAACGGATTGGTGGCACCCGACTTGAGGCTGTCGTAACCCTTTAAATCTTCTATGAAAGTGCGCGGGTTCATAGACCCGCGGAACGCGAATCGCCCCGGCGGGCTGCGGGGCCGGCCCGTGCACCGCAGCGGCGCACGAGCATCCTGCCACTCCGCGCCAGCATGATGCGCAGCGGTTCGGTGGCGGATTAGCGGCGCTGTCCGAACATCATTTGCCGTGCCAGCGCGGTTTTGACCGGTGGCACGAATTCGAGCGCGGTTAGCGCAAGCCCGCGCAGCGTGCCGAGGGCTGGAAGGTCGACCGTGAAGAGGCGGGCGAGCGTATCGGTGGAGCGGATGGTCAGGCGCCGGTCGAGTGCGCGCCGCTGGGCGAAGCTGGCCAGGGCGAGCGGTGTTGGGCCATGCTGCGAAAGCGCGTCGGCGAGCGCATGCGCGTCGCGCAGTCCGAGATTCAGCCCTTGGCCCGCCACCGGATGCAGTGTCTGCGCCGCGTTGCCGATTGCCGCGATGCGCCCTTTGACGAGCGTATCGAGCGCGTTCAGGCCAAGCGGGAAGGCGGCGCGGCCCTTGATCTGCGTAAAGCGTCCCATGCGCTCGCCGAATGCGGCGCCGAGCTCGCGCAGGAACGCGTCGTCAGGCAACTGCGCGCGACGGGCCGCCTCTTGCGGCGCGCAGCACCAGACGAGTGCGTAATCGGCATCGCGTGCGCCGCCGGTCGGCAATAGCGCAATCGGCCCTTGCTCGGTGAAACGCTCCCACGCGACGTGCGGCCGCGGCGCCGAAACACTGACGGTACCGACGAGCGCGGTTTGCCCATAGTCACGCGTATCGCCGCCGCTTTTCTCCTGCTCATGGAAGGGGCCGCCTTCGGCGCTCACCAGAATGCGGGTGCGCAGATGACGCGTGACTTGCCCGGTTTGCACCGGCAGCGTGACGCCATCGTGTTCCTGAACCGGCGTCTGCGCCGTGGTGGACTGGAACCAGTGCACCGGGGTAGGCCGCACGGCGTCGGCGAGCGCCTGCACGATCGAGCCGTAACGCAGCACGTAGCCGAGCGCGGGCAAGCCATGCTCGCTGTGGTCGATCAGCGTCCGGCCGAAGTGTCCGCGCTGCGAGACATGTATGTGGTGAATCGCGGTGGCGTCCGCCGGCCAGCGCAGCGGTTCCAGAATCATCCGGCTGCCTTGCGAGACGGCAATCGCGCGCGGGTCGCCTTGTGAGTCTTCCGGCTTGCGGGCGTCGATCAGCGCAATCGAAAGCCGCTGGGTCGCGCTGCGGCGCGCGAGCCAGCCGGCCAGCGCGAGTCCGACCGGCCCGGCGCCGACAATGGTCACGTCGAAATCGAACGGCGCGGGGGCAGCGTCAGCGGCGCCGGGTGCGCCGCTTTGCGGCGCGCCGGCGGGTTGGGAAACGTCAGTCATGGGCGAGCGGTCTGTCCGTCAGGCGCTACGCGCGGTGCCCGCTGCCAGCGCATCCTGCATCATCGCTTCGATCTCGTCGGCCTTGACGGGCACGTCGCGGGTCAGCAGTTCGCAACCGTCCGGCGTGACGACTGCATCGTCCTCGATCCGGATGCCGATATGCCAGTAGCGCTCGGGGACGTTTTCGGCGGGGCGAATATAGAGGCCCGGTTCGATGGTCAGCGCCATCGACGCACGCAAGGTCCGCGCGGGCAGTGCGCCTTGCGCGTCGCGTGGCGCGCCGCGTTCGCGATAGTCGCCGCAGTCGTGCACGTCCATGCCGATCCAGTGGCTGGTACGGTGCATGTAGAACGGCGCATAGGCGCGCTCCGCGATCACGTCGTCGACCGAGGAGAACAGCGCCCGGTCGATGATGCCGGTATCGAGCAGCCCCTGGGACAGCACGCGCAGCGCTGCATTGTGCGGATCGTCGAAGGTGGCGCCGGGCCGGGTGGCGGCGATCGCGGCTTCCTGAGCGGCCAGCACGATGTCGTACAGCTCGCGCTGAGGCGGCGTAAAGCGGCCGTTGGCCGGGAAGGTGCGGGTGATATCGGAGGCGTAGCCGTCCAGTTCGCAGGCGGCGTCGATCAGGATCAGATCGCCGTCGTGCGCAATCGTGTTGCCTGCCGCGTAGTGCAGCACGCAGGCGTTGGCGCCGGCGGCGACGATCGAGCCGTATGCCGGCCCTTGCGCGCCGTGTTTGCGGAACGTGTACAGCAACTCGGCTTCGAGTTCGTACTCGCGCACGCCTGGCCGGCATGCGGCCATCGCGCGCCGATGCGCCTGCGCGGAGATTTCGCCGGCGCGGCGCATGATCGAGATTTCGTGAGCGTCCTTGAACAGGCGCATTTCGTCGAGCAGCGGCAGCAGGTCGTGCGCGGCCGTTGGCGCAGCGACGCCGCTGCGGCCTTTGGCGCGCACCGCGTCGAGCCAGCCGCGCACCTGCGCGTCGAGTTCGGCCGAGCTGCCGAGCGCGTAGTGCAGAGCGGGCTTGTCGGCGAGGATCAGCGGCAGCTGGCTTTCGATATCGTCGACGGCGAAGGCCGCGTCGAAACCGAACGCCTCACGCGCACCCTCGGGGCCGAAGCGAAAGCCATCCCAGATCTCGCGTTCGGCGTTCTTGGCGCGGCAGAACAGGACCGAGGCCGGATCGTTCCCGCCCGCGCTCGCGTCGAGCACGAGCAGCGCCTGCGGCTCGGTGAAGCCGGTCAGGTAGTAGAAGTAGCTGTCGTGCCGGTAGGGATAGTCGGCGTCCCGGTTGCGCATCACTTCGGGCGCGGTGGGGACAATGGCGACACCACCGCCCGCCGCGCGAAGCGCGGCAAGCACGCGCTCGCGGCGCTTGCGGTAGACGTCGATGGCGAGAGTGGGTTCGTTCGGCTGGTTCATTGTCAGATTGTAGCGCCCAATTGGAATACGTTTCCTGCATGCACCCTGGTTATCCGGTCAGATGGACGCCCGGCGCGGCGCGCGGCAATGTTGCAATCCGTCCACAGCTCCGGTGGGCGTTGTCCCAGAAGATGGGGTGGGGCAGTCTGGATGGCCGTCAACCAACGTATACTTCCGCCCAATTCCAGAAAAGGCAAATGTGATGATGAAACTCATCGGTTCGCTCGGCAGCCCGTTTACCCGCAAGGCGCGGATCGTGTTCGCCGAAAAGAAGATCGACTACAAGCTGGTGCTCGAAAACGTTTGGGCGCCGGACACCACCATCCATACCTTCAATCCGATCGGCAAGGTGCCGTGCCTCGTGATGGAGGACGGCGAGGCGGTGTTCGACTCGCGCGTGATCTGCGAGTACGTGGATACGCTGTCGCCGGTCGGCAAGCTGATTCCGCCGTCGGGGCGCGAGCGCGTCGAGGTGCGCTGCTGGGAAGCGCTCGCGGACGGGATGCAGGATGCGGCCGTGCTGATTCGCCTCGAAGGGACGCTGCGGCGCGAGGAGCAGCGCTCGGAGGCCTGGGTGGCGCGCCAGCAGCGCAAGATCGACGACGGCCTCGTGGCGATGTCGCAGGGGCTGGGCAGCAATCCGTGGTGCGCGGGCAATCGCTATACATTGGCGGATATCGCCATGGGCTGCGCGCTCGGCTACCTCGATTTCCGCATGCCGCAACTGAACTGGCGCGAGCCATATCCGAATCTGGACAAGCACCTCCAGAAGCTGTCGCAGCGGCAGTCGTTTATCGATACGGTGCCGGCGGACTAAGCGCGGGGGCACGGCGCCGCCCGCCTGGGCCGGGCGGGCGCCTCTGGCCGGATTGACCCAATCAACGGGCCTGCGCTGGGGCCGCGCCTGACGAGAGACCCGCAGCCTGACCCGAAGCCTCAGATTCAGGTGGCCGCCAGCTCCACCTTCGGCGCGAACGAATCAGCGCTCGCCACCGGCCACCACTTCTCATACAGCTTGTAGCGGTAGTTGCCGTTGAGCAGATCGTTCGGCTCCAGGTACTTCAGCAGATCCGACATCAGGCTTACCTCATGCGACGACACGCGCCGCACGATGTGATGCGCGCGCAGTTCCGCCGGGTGCTTGAGGCCCGCAGCCTGGACGATCTCCTGCAGCGCATGCAAGGTGTTGTGATGGAAGTTGAACACGCGGTCGGACTTGTCCAGCACCACGAGCGCGCGCTGACGCACCGGGTCCTGGGTGGCGACGCCGGTCGGGCAGCGGCCCGTGTGGCAGGTCTGCGCCTGGATGCAGCCCACCGCGAACATGAAGCCGCGCGCCGAGTTGACCCAGTCGGCGCCGATCGCCAGGGTCTTGGTGATATCGAATGCCGTGATCATCTTGCCGCTCGCGCCGATGCGGATGCGCGAGCGCAGGCCGATGCCTACGAGCGTGTTGTGCACCAGCAGCAATCCTTCCTGCAAGGGCACGCCAACGTGATCGGTGAATTCCAGCGGTGCGGCGCCCGTGCCGCCTTCCGCCCCGTCCACGACGATGAAGTCCGGCAGGATGCCCGTGTCCAGCATCGCCTTGGCGATACCGAAGAATTCCCACGGATGGCCGATACACAGCTTGAAGCCGGTCGGCTTGCCGCCTGAGAGATTACGCAGGCGTTCGACAAATTCGAGCAGGCCGCGCGGCGTGGAAAACTCGGAGTGGGTGGCGGGCGAAATGCAGTCGCGGCCCATCGGTACGCCGCGCGTCTCGGCAATCTCCGGCGTGATCTTGGCGGCCGGCAGCACGCCGCCGTGGCCCGGCTTGGCGCCCTGCGAGAGCTTCACCTCGATCATCTTCACCTGCGGCTCCTGCGCCTGCTTCGCGAACTTGTCGGCATTGAACGTGCCGTCGTCGTTGCGGCAGCCGAAGTAGCCCGAAGCGATTTCCCAGATGATGTCGCCGCCATGCTCGCGGTGATACTTCGACATCGAGCCTTCGCCGGTGTCGTGCGCGAAGTTGCCCTTCTTCGCGCCCAGATTGAGCGCCATGATCGCGTTGGCCGACAGCGAGCCGAAGCTCATTGCCGAGACGTTGAAGATCGACATCGAGTAGGGCTGCTTGCGATCCGGGCCGACCACCACGCGGAAGTCGTGGCCGTCGAGCTTGGTGGGTGCGAGCGAGTGGCTGATCCATTCGTGCGCGACCGCTTTCACGTCGAGTTCGGTGCCGTACGGGCGGCTGTCGACGTCGTTCTTGGCGCGCTGATAAACGATGCTGCGCTGGGCGCGCGAGAAGGGTTTTTCATCCGTATCGTCTTCGACGAAATACTGGCGGATCTCCGGCCGGATGAATTCGAACATGAAGCGGAAGTGGCCCCACAACGGATAGTTGCGCAGGATCGCGTGGCGCTGCTGCCTCAGATCGAACACGCCGAGCGCCACCAGCAGCGCGGGAATGATGATCCAGAACCACGACAGGTGACCGGTCGCGGCCAGCGCTGCACAGGCCACGAGCAGCACAACCGCGCACCACATGGCCAGATAACGTCGAGAAAACATGGGGACTCCGTTGCAGAGAGCGGTTGACCGCTGATTATTTTATCGTCGCGATGTTGCTGAGCATTGGCTGCATGGTTGCCGCGCATTGGCCGGGCAGTTGCCTCGATGTTGCCTCGACCCTGCCGCGCGGCTTGCCATATCACTTATCTCGCAGTGAGCAGCGCGGCGGTTTGCGGTTGCCGCACCACCGGCTGCGCGGTAGCCGCATGTTCGATGATGCCGCCGCCGAGGCAAACGTCGCCATCGTAGAGCACAGCCGATTGCCCCGGTGTGACAGCCCACTGCGCGTCCTCGAAATTGAGCGCGAAGTGGCCGTTTGCCTCGCCCGCCGTGCTGAACGTGCAGGCGGCGTCGGCTTGCCGGTAGCGGGTTTTTGCGCCGCATGCGAAGTCTTCCGCAGGCGGGTGGCCGGCTACCCAGCTGGTGTTGCCTGCGCTCAGCTTGTGGCTGAGCAGCCAGGAATGATCGTGGCCCTGGGCGACGTACAGCGTGTTCGACGGAATGTCTTTGCCCGCCACGAACCACGGCTCACCGCTGCCTTCCTTGCTGCCGCCGAGGCCAATGCCCTTGCGCTGGCCGAACGTATAGAACGCGAGACCGATATGCTCGCCGACCACCTGGCCGTCCGGTGTTTTCATCGGGCCGGGCCTGGTGGGCAGGTAGCGGTTCAGAAAATCGCGGAACGGGCGTTCGCCGATAAAGCAGATACCGGTTGAGTCTTTCTTTTTCGCGTTCGGCAGACCGATCTGCTCGGCGATCTCGCGTACCTTCGTCTTGGGGATTTCGCCGAGCGGAAACATTGTCTTCGACAACTGCGCCTGATTGAGGCGGTGCAGGAAGTACGACTGGTCCTTCGTGTGATCGAACGCCTTCAGCAGTTCGAAACGGCCATCTACTTCGCGCACACGGGCATAGTGGCCGGTCGCAATGGTCTCGGCGCCGAGCGACATGGCGTGATCGAGGAAGGCCTTGAACTTGATTTCGGCGTTGCACAGCACGTCGGGGTTCGGCGTGCGGCCGGCTGAGTATTCGCGCAGGAATTCGGCGAACACGCGGTCCTTGTATTCGGCGGCGAAGTTAACCGCTTCGACGTCGATGCCGATCAGATCGGCCACCGACACGACGTCGATCCAGTCCTGCCGCGTCGAGCAGTACTCGCCGTCGTCGTCGTCTTCCCAGTTCTTCATGAAAAGGCCGACCACGTCGTAACCTTGCTCTTTGAGCAGCCATGCGGTAACCGACGAATCGACGCCGCCCGACATGCCTACTACGACTTTCTGCTTGCTCATGGGTTGCCTGACTTGCTTGATCGGGTGGGCCCGACCGAATGCGTATGCACGAAGTCGAGCGGGAAACGCCGGCCTGCGAGGTAATCGTCGATACAGCGCATCACGAGCGGCGTGCGGTGCCGCCCGGGGCAGGCGCGCAGTTCGTCGGCGCTCATCCACAGCGTTCGGACGATATCGGGATCGAGTGCGCGGTCCGGGTCGGCCGGGCCAGCGCTGCCGCAATAAGTGAAGCGCAGATAGGTGACGCCGCCGGCTGCTTGTGCCGCACCGCTTGCGCCGTCTGCGCTGCCAGTGCCGCTTGCATCACTTCGGGCCCGGCGCTCGAAATGCGTCATGTATACGCCTACCAGGGCCTCGGGCGTGAACGGATGCGCGGATTCTTCGAGCGTTTCGCGCACGACCGCTTCAGCGAGCGTTTCACCCGCCTCCAGATGGCCGGCGGGCTGGTTCAGACGCAGCCCGTCGTCCGTATGCTCCTCGACGAGGAGAAAGCGCCCGTCGCGCTCGACGATGGCGGCCACGGTGACGTGCGCAGCCCAAGTTTCCGGATTCATGGGGCCGTATTTTACCGTCTATGGCCGGCGGCTGCCGGGAATCTGGCTACCCCGGACGACTCACGGCTCGCCCCCGGATTGTCCCTGATTTCGGTCTGCCCCCCGGTTTCGGTTAAAGTGGTGTCGTAGCCGTTGCAATTGCAAGCCGGCGTGCCTCGTCGGCAGCTCTGTCGTAATAACAGGAAGGCCGAGGAGGATTCAACGATGCACATCGGAGTGCCAGCCGAGACGCGAGCCTACGAAACCCGCGTTGCCGCCACCCCAGAGACGGTCAAGAAATACGTGTCGCAGGGCCACCGGGTCACGATCCAGAGCGGCGCCGGCAGCGGCGCCAGCTTCCCTGACGAAGCGTTCAGCGCGGTCGGCGCGGAGATCGTCGACGCAGCCGGCGCGTTCGGCGCCGATCTCGTTCTCAAGGTCCAGTCCCCAACCGAAGCCGAATTGCCGCTGCTCAAGCGCGGCGCGGTGCTGGTCGGCATGCTCGATCCTTTCAATGCCGACAACGCGGCGAAGCTTGCCTCGGCAGGCCTGACGGCCTTCGCGCTGGAGGCCGCGCCGCGCACGACCCGCGCCCAAAGCCTCGACGTGCTGTCCTCGCAGGCCAACATCGCCGGCTACAAGGCCGTGCTGCTGGCTGCCGACCTGTACCCCCGCTTCATGCCGATGCTGATGACCGCCGCGGGCACCGTGAAAGCGGCGCGCGTGCTGATATTGGGCGCCGGCGTGGCGGGCTTGCAGGCGATCGCCACGGCCAAGCGCCTCGGCGCGGTGATCGAGGCCTCGGATGTGCGTCCGGCGGTGAAGGAGCAGATCGAGTCGCTCGGCGCCAAGTTTCTCGACGTGCCCTACGAGACCGACGAGGAGCGCGAGGCCGCCCAGGGTGTGGGCGGCTACGCGCGGCCCATGCCGCCATCGTGGCTCGCGCGGCAGTCTGCGCTGGTTCACGAACGGGCCAAACAGGCCGACGTGGTGATCTCGACCGCGCTGATTCCCGGCCGTCCCGCGCCGACCCTGATCTCCGTGGAAACCGTGCAGGCCATGAAACCCGGCTCCGTGCTGGTCGACCTTGCCGCGGGCCGCGGCCCCGAGCATGAAGGCCGGCGCGGCGGCAACTGCCCGCTCACCGAGGCGGACAAGGTGGTGACGAAACACGGCGTGCAGATTGTCGGCTACACGAACCTGGCGTCGATGGTCGCCGCCGACGCTTCTTCGCTCTACGCCCGCAACCTGCTCGACTTCCTGAAGCTGATCATCGACAAGGAAGGCGCGCTCAACATCGATCTCGCGGACGACATCGTCGCGGCCACGCTGCTGGCGCGCGACGGTGAAGTTACGCGCAAGGCATAAGGAGACCGGCGATGGAAGTCATCAACCATACCGTCATCAACCTGATCATCTTCATCCTGGCGATCTACGTGGGTTATCACGTGGTCTGGAACGTGACGCCCGCGCTGCATACGCCGCTGATGGCCGTAACCAATGCGATTTCGGCGATCGTGATTGTGGGCGCAATGCTTGCCGCTGGCCTGACGGTGGGCGATACCGGCAAGTTCTTTGGCACACTGGCGGTCGCGCTTGCTGCAGTGAATGTGTTCGGCGGCTTTCTCGTGACGCGGCGAATGCTGGAGATGTTCAAGAAAAAAGAACCCAAAAAGCTTCCCGCTGACGGTCCGGCGCGCATTGAAGGGGGCAAGCAATGAGTCTGAACGTCGTCACGCTGCTTTATCTGGTTGCTTCGGTCTGCTTCATTCAGGCGCTCAAGGGCCTCTCGAATCCGAAGACGGCACGCATCGGCAATACGTTCGGCATGGCCGGGATGGCGATTGCGATCCTCACCACCATCGCACTGATCTTCAAGCAGGCCGCCACTCTCGGCTCGAACCTCGGGCTCGGTCTGGGGCTGCTGTTCGCGGCGCTGGTGGTGGGTGGCGCGGTAGGGGCGTTCGTCGCGGCGCGCGTCGAGATGACCAAGATGCCGGAACTGGTCGCGGCCATGCACTCGCTGATCGGTCTCGCCGCCGTGTGCATCGCCTATGCGGTGGTCTCGGAGCCGTCGGCGTTTGGGCTTGTCGATCCGGACAATCCGGTGCCGGGGTTCTTGCCCTACGGCAACCGTATCGAGCTGTTCATCGGCACGTTCGTCGGTGCGATCACGTTCTCCGGTTCGGTGATCGCGTTCGGCAAGCTCTCCGGCAAGTACAAGTTTCGCCTGTTTCAGGGCGCGCCTGTGGTGTATGCGGGACAGCATCTGATCAACCTGATGCTGGCGATCGGCATGATCGGCTTTGGCGTGATTTTCTTTCTCACGCAATCATGGCTGCCGTTCATCATCATGACGCTGATCGCATTCGCGCTCGGGGTGCTGATCATCATCCCGATCGGCGGCGCGGATATGCCGGTGGTCGTCTCGATGCTCAACTCGTACTCGGGCTGGGCGGCGGCCGGCATCGGCTTCTCGCTGAATAACCCGATGCTGATCATTGCCGGCTCGCTGGTGGGTTCGTCGGGCGCGATCCTTTCGTACATCATGTGCCACGCGATGAACCGCTCGTTCTTCAACGTGCTGCTGGGCGGCTTCGGGGCGGAACCGGGCGCGGCCGCCGCAGGCGGGGCGCAGGAGCAGCGACCGGTGAAGTCGGGTTCCGCCGAAGATGCCTCGTTCATGCTGGGCAATGCCGAATCGGTGGTGATCGTGCCGGGCTACGGCCTTGCCGTGGCCCGCGCGCAGCATGCGCTCAAGGAGCTTACCGACAAGCTGATCGAGCGCGGCATCGACGTGCGTTATGCGATCCATCCGGTGGCCGGGCGCATGCCGGGGCATATGAACGTGCTGCTGGCGGAAGCCGAGGTGCCCTACGACCTCGTCTTCGAGATGGACGACATCAACAACGAGTTCGGCCAGACCGACGTCGTGCTGGTGCTCGGCGCCAACGACGTGGTGAATCCCGCGGCGAAGAACGATCCGAAGTCGCCGATTGCGGGTATGCCGATCATCGAGGCCTATAAGGCGCGCACGGTGATCGTCAACAAGCGCTCGATGGCGGCCGGCTACGCGGGTCTCGACAACGACCTCTTCTACATGGACAAGACCATGATGGTGTTTGGCGACGCGAAGAAGGTCATTGAGGATATGGTGAAGTCGGTGGAGTGAGCGAGGTCCCCATCACTTCTGCTTTACCTCGACGCTGCGCAGATAATCCGCGAGCCGTCTCCCCTCCTGATCGGGGAACGGCTCGTGTACCTCCAGATCGCGAATCTGCTCGACGTCGAAATTGCGGAAGTCTTCACGCAGTTCGCACCACGCGCCGATGGTCCAGCGCGCTCCCCAGTACACCAGCCCCAACGGCCAGACGCGCCGCTCCGTATGCGCACCGGCGCGGTCGCGATAGGCGAAACTCACGACGCGCTTGCGGTCTATCGCCAGGTGCAGCTGGTCGACCTTCTCGGCGAACTCCCCCTTGATGTGAAACGATGGCGCGAAGATCGGCAGCCGTTCGAGCGTCGCGCGTTTGTCGGCGGGCATCGCCGCGGCGATCTTGGCCAGCGCTCCGCGCGCGCCCTTGGCGAAGCTCGCGCCGCCCCACGTTTCGAGCATGCGCGCGCCGGCGGCGAGCGCGGCGAGTTCGTCGACGGTAAAGGTGAGCGGCGGCAGGCTCGCCGAACGGCTCAGGCGGTAGCCGATGCCCGCTTCGCCTTCGATCGGCACACCGGAAAGCTGCAGGTCGCGTACATCGCGGTAGACCGTGCGCGGCGAGATATGCAGCCAGTCCGCAAGCTGTTGCGCGGTCGTCAGGCGGCGGCCGCGGAGCAACTCGGCAATCTGGAACAGGCGGTCGGCGCGGCGCGTCATCGTGGGCGTCTGGTGGGGAGGGGCGGGCGGTTTTGCGATCGGGGCGTCCCGTGATCATAGCGCTCTGTGATGGCCGTGGGCGCCGCATGCGCATCATGCGGCGCGCCGGTCAATCCGTCAGCCATGCTTTGGCGCATGCAGACCGATGCGGTTGCCTTCCGTATCGATGAAAAAGCCGATATAGCCGATATCCTGCGGCAGTTCGACGGCGGGCCCCTGGACCTTGCCGCCGGCCTTCTCGACGCGGGCCAGCACGGCATCGACGCTCGGCTGCGCGTTCAGATAGACCACTACGCCGTCGGCGGAAGGTTTGACTGCGGGGTTGTGGACGATGCAGCCGCCGGTAGCGGGCTCGGTGTACGCGAAGATCCCAATCGGCTCGCCGCCGAAATTTTCACGCCGTAGCGAGGTATCCAGCACGGTCTCGTAGAAACGCGCGGCGCGCTCGAAGTCGACGGACGGAATCTCGAACCAGGAAACGACGTGGCTTGCGGTTGCTGACATGACACTCTCCTTGCGGTGATGGTGGATCCAGGCCGCCCGAGACGGCGCGGGTGCGGCTTGGGGCGGCCTGGGTTGGCCTTTGCAATGCGCCGGATGGCGTGAGGAGGAGTGTGCGGCGGGGCTACTGACAACGTTCTGTCAGTAGCCTCCGGGTTCTGCTGAACGAGCTTTGAGCTTGACATGCAACCAAAAGGTTGCATAATAAAACGCACCACCACACCGATCGCATGGACACCGTATTCAAGGCTCTCGCCGATTCCACCCGCCGCCAGTTGCTCGACCTGCTCTACACGCGTAACGGGCAGACACTCGGCGAGCTATGCGAGGGCCTGGCCATGAGCCGCCAGGCCGTCAGCAAGCATCTGGCGCTGCTGGAAGCGGCCAACCTGGTCGTAACGGTCTGGCATGGCCGCGAGAAATTGCATTACCTCAATCCCGTGCCGATCCATGAAATCAGCGAACGCTGGATCGGCAAGTTCGAGCGCGCGCGCCTCGATGCGCTCGCGGACCTCAAGAAGTCTCTTGAAGGAGATGATCATGACTGACGCAGCCGTTTCCACGTTCGTCTACGTGACCTACATTCGCACGACTCCCGAGCAGCTATGGGCAGCGTTAACGCGTCCTGAGTTCACCCGGCAATACTGGTTCGGCATCGAGCAGGAGACCGACTGGCAGGTGGGTTCGCCGTGGCAGATCAGGTTTGCCGATGGCCGCATCGCGGACACCGGTGAGATTGTCGAGGCTGATCCGCCCCGGCGCCTTTCCATCAAATGGCGCAACGAATTCAGGCCGGAACTCAAGGCTGAAGGGTTTTCTCGCTGCACGATGGTGCTCGAGCCGACCGGCGGCGCGGTCAAACTGACGGTCACTCACGTGATGGAGCGTAGCGGTTCGAAGTTTATCGAAGCCGTCTCCGGCGGCTGGCCGCAGATTCTCTCCAACCTCAAGTCGTTGCTCGAAACGGGAGAGTTGGCTGTCGCAGAGCATGACCCGGATGCAAGCCAGAGAAAATGATGAGCAAACCTGAATATGTCTACGTGACTTATATCAACGCACCGGTCGACAAAGTGTCTGACGCACTAACCGACCCTGAGATGACCAAGGACTATTGGGGACGTGCGCGCAACGTGTCTGACTGGCAGCCTGGCTCGCGCTGGGAACATCAGCACTATGACGATGCGTCGGACATTGCGGTAGCCGGCACCGTGCTGGAGTGCGATCCGCCGCACAAGCTTGCCGTGACCTGGGCGAAGCCGGGCGGGGGCAGCGAGTCGCGGGTCACTTATCTGTTGGAAGAGGTGTTTGGCGTGACGCGTCTGACCGTCACTCACGATCAGCTCGACGACGAGCAAGCTGTGAAGCGGATCGCGCAGGGCTGGCCGGCGATCCTGTCGAGTCTGAAGTCGCTGCTGGAAACCGGTCATGCCTTGCAGATGACCAGGCAGCGCTGGACTCGCTAACTGGAGGAACGAGGGCAATGCGGCAGCATCGCCCGCAGTCGCGGACCCTGTGGAGCCGCGGCTAGGGCGATCAACCCGGCATCAATCTGCCGGCGTATCGTTCGCCGGACGTTGCCGCACGCTGCCGGCAATCAGATCGAAGCGGAACAGGCGGCATTCGAGCGCGCCGTTGAACAACGGCGTCTTGGTCGATTCGCGCAGCCGCAACTGTCCCGGCAGCTTGCGATCGGACGTCAGGATAAACGCGTGCCAGCCGGTGAAGCGCTGCTTGAGGGCATCGCCAAGCGACTTGAAGAATTCGCTGTCCGGCGCTTCTTCCTGGGCACGGCGGAAGCTGTCGTCTTCACGGCTTTCGCGGGGCTCGCGGAGTTCGCCGCGCGCATTGCGGCCACGCACTTCGATCCGCTCGCCGTACGGCGGGTTGGCGACCAGGATGCCCGGCTCCGACGACGGCGGCGTCATGTTGCGCGCGTCTACCTGCTTGAGCGAGGTAGCCGGCAGGCCGGCGCGCTCGAAGTTGGCGCGCGCCTTGATCAGCATGTCGCCCGAAATGTCGCTGCCGAAAATCTGCAAATCGGCCCGCGACGCGCGAGCCGCGTGCTTCGCATCCAGTGCAGCCGCTTTCAGCGTCTGCCAGGTCCTGGCGTCGTACTGCTTGAGCTTCTCGAAGCCGAAGCGCCGCTCTGCGCCCGGCGCGATATTCAGCGCAACCTGGGCGGCTTCCGCGAGGAACGTACCGCTACCGCACATCGGATCGTACAGCGGAGTGCCGGCCGTCCAGCCGGTCAGGCGCAGGATGCCGGCCGCGAGGTTCTCGCGCAACGGCGCCGCGCCCTTGTCGAGACGCCAGCCGCGCTTGAAGAGCGGCTCGCCCGAGGTATCGAGGTACAGCGTGCAGTCAGTCGCGGTGAGGAAGGCAAACACGCGCACGTCCGGTGCGCTGGTGTCGATGCTTGGGCGCGCGCCACTCACTTCACGCAGACGGTCGCAGATCGCGTCCTTGACACGCAGCGTGGTGAATTCGAGGCTGCGCAGCGGCGATTTGATCGCCGTGACGTCGACGCGCAGCGTCTCATGCGCCGAAAACCACTGTTCCCAACGCTGTTCGAGCGCGAGCGCATAGATGTCCTGCTCGCTGCGATACGGCCGATGGGCGATCTTCAGCAACACGCGGCTCGCGATACGCGAATGCAGGTTGGCCGCCATGCCGGCAGCCCAGCCGCCGCGGAAATGCACACCACCCGGCACCTGCGCGCCGGCCGTGAACGGGGCACCGTTCAGGTGGCGCGTGGCGATTTCGGCGAGTTCAGCCGCAAGCGCGGCTTCGAGGCCGCGGGGGCAGGGAAGGAAAAAATCGAATGACATTGAGCTTGCCGGGAGGCGTTGAATAAGGCGCTATTGTACGCGGTCGGGGTGTACGGACCGCGCACCGCCGTTCAAGGCCCTTCGCGCGATGCGCTCACCGGCCACACCAGATCCAGCGGCCGCCTGAATACACGCCGCCAGATTGCGCCGCGCAGCGAGCGCACATAGTTGCGGCGCAGATCGCGCGAGCGCACGGCCATATAAAACGCGAGCGCGAAACTGACCGCGACGTTCAGGATCGCCATACTGAATGTGCCGGCGATGGCCCACCAGAACTCGGGTAGATCCAGCGCGCCTTTGCCGAGCACGCCGAGCGCGACACCGATCGAGCCGGAGCTCAGCGTCACGTGCCGGACCTCGAAGGTAAAGGCAAATGCCGTCAGGATCGCGGGCACGAGGCCGAGCATCAGGCCCAGCGTAATGTTGCCCACCACGCCGGCCACGTTCGAGCGGCAGAACCTGGCAAGGCGCGCGGCGCCGGCGGCGCCCAGCGTCATACGCAGGCGGCGGTTGTAGGTGAGCGCGTCGGCCACCCGGTGCAGCACGAACCAGTTGTCGGCCCACCCTGCGAGCAGGCTTGAAGACCATAGCAGCACGCCGGTCAGCGCCGCATAGAGCGGCGTTGGCCCGAGAAGCGAGAACGAATGCAGCGTGGCATGCGCTTTTTCGGGGGAGATGATGTTTGCGTGAAAGACCGCGTGCCACAGCAACTGCACGCCCAGGCATACCGGGAACACCAGCGTCACGTTGCCGAGTACGGCCGCCGCCTGGGTGCGGATCAGCGCGACCACGGAGGTCACGAAGCTGTCCACCCCGTCGGGCGTGCCCGCGCCGTCCAGCTCGCGGGCGATGGTCGGCGCCGTCATGGCGGGTTGCTTGGTGGCGAGCGAGAAATGCAGGAAGTGCATCAGCAGGAAGCTGGCTGCGTAGTTCACGCCGGAGAGCAGGCCCTCAAGCATGGACTGCAGATGAGCGCCGGTGATCGCAAACTTCACACACACCGTCACCACCGTGACAAGCCCGCCGCCCGCTGCCATGCGCAGCATTTTCAGATACTCGGCGCGGTCGCGGGCAATGTAGTGTTCGCCCGTATCCGCGCTGTATTCGACCACCTTGCGCGCGAGCAGTGAGAAATTGCTGCGCATCAGATGGGACACGCTCTGGCTCGCGTGGTTGGCATTCACCAGTTCGGCGGTGAGCCGAGCACCCGCATGCAGGTCGTCCGACGCCATCCACGCATCGAGCAGATGCTCGGCGCGCTGGATGCGCATGCGCATCCGCTCGACCTGGAACACGATGTCGACGCTCACGCCGTTGCGGTACAAGTGGGCAAAGACGTTGTCGGTGGCGATGCGGCATTCGTCGAGCAGCACGCGCAGATAGTTGACCTCGTGCAGCAGCTTGCCGGGCTCGGCCCCTTCTTCGACCGCCTGGTGGGCTGCCTCTACCGCCAGCATGGCGCGCGTGAGCCGGTAGAACGGCTGCTTCTCCATTGCCACCCGCACGTCGGTGTCGCCCAGGCGGCTGCGCACGGTTTGCGACAGCCCGGTGGAGCTGATCTGGCAGGTCAGGTTGTGCAGGGCCGCGAGCAGGTCCAGCGAGAACGGCGCGGCTTCGCGCGGATCGCTGGTGTCCAGTTCGTAGCTAAACAGGTCGCGGATACGCACCAGCAGGTCGGTGGGCAGCGCGGCGATCCACTCGGCGTCCTGCTCCGAGGTGAACATCAGCGTGAAGATTGCCGCGAGATCGCGGCGATTCGGCGCGGGGGGAATCAGCGAGGACTCGAAGCGCTCGAACAGCGCCCCGAAAAAGGCCGAGTGCACCGGCATGCCGGCATCGCACAGCAAGGAGATGGCGTCGCTCTCGCGCAGCAGCGCGCGCAGAACGCCGGCGACATTGGCCTTCCACGCCGGGTTGCGGTCCAGCACGTGCAGCATGTAACGCAAACGTGTGTGCTCGGGGAGCCGGCGCGTGTCGTCTTCCGCGGGATCCTGCGCGACCGCCTGCACGGCCCCGCCGCGATGGATCCAGTGTGACAGCTCGATCAGCCATTCGCTGCGGTCCGCATACGGCGCGTGCTGGTCGGCGATGGCCAGCAGCGCGTCGAGCTGATGCCCGCTGCTGCGTGACGCACGCCATTTCTTGACGAAGGTTTTGATGGATCGAAGCATGAATTGTTAAATGCGTGGCGAGGCGCGATCACGTGCGCGGAAGCACTCAGGATCGCTAAACAGGAGGGATCCGGCAAGCTGGCCGTATGGCATAGGGCCCTGCGCGGTGCACGCGGCGAAGCGGGCGACGCCACGCGCCGGGCCGAAGCATGGGAGAACTGCGGCGGACGGGCGAAGCGCGCCGGCCCTTGTCATGCCGGCAAATCAGCCGTTGGCGGCGGCGCTGGCGTGGCTGCCAGGGTGCGCAGCCGCAGCAGTGCCCGCGCCGTCGAGCGCCGCGCTTGGCCCAACCGGCAGCGGGCAGGGCACGCCAGGCTGGGTGATCCGCGCCGGCGTGCCGGAGGCGCCCTTGACGGAAGCGCTAGTCGGCACACGCGGCGCCGCCGCAGCCAGCGCCTGAATACCAGCCGCGATCTGCGTAGAGATCTGCTGTACCGCCTGGCGATGCCCTTCCGCCAGCGCATCATAGCTACCCGTCACCGGCTCGCTCACCACGCTGCGGCAGGTCATGACCGTTTCGCCACGCACGGCACGCACGCTCCATACCGCGTCGATCAGCGCATGCGAACCGGGCCACGATTCGAATCGCTGCACGTTCATGCTGACGCGATACACAGGCGTGCCTTCCGGATACGCTGTGCCGTACACGTCAATCGTGCCCAACTGCTGCGTGAGATCGGACGACAGCGCGCGACGAATCTCGTCGCCGGGCAACGAGGCCCAGCGTTCCTGTTCGAGCACCTGCACCTGGGTCGGGCCGGTTTGCACCACAAGCTGGTTCTTGGCAACTTGGGACGGCACGTCGACCGGCGGCACTTCAATCAGCAGCGCCGGTGTGGCAGCCGTGCGCGCCGTGGCCGGGCCGGCCTCGTCGCCGAGCGTGTAAAAGCGGCTCGCCGGCGACGAAGAGCATGCCGCCAGCGCCAGCAGTCCGGCGCAGACGCCGAGGCACGCGGTGGCGCGGGCAACGCCGCGCGGCGAACGGGGGAGCTGGGCAAACATCATGGTTGATCTCCTGGTTTTCCGCGCAACAGCGATTCCGGATGACGTTCCAGATAGTCCGACAGCGCATTCAAAGACTGCAGCGTGCGGGTCAGCTCCTGCAGCGCCTGATGGACGTCGGACTGCAGCGGCGAGTCCTGCTGCAGCGTCGCCTCGGCCGAGCCGAAGGTCTGCTTGGCGGCCGCCAGCGTGTCGCGAGCCTGCGGCACCACTTCGGTGTTCAGGCGCGAGAACAGTTGATCGGCGTTCTTCAGCGAGCTGTTCAGGTTCGCCCCGATCTGGTCGAACGGCACCTGATCGAGTTTCTTCGCAATATCGGCCACCTGCAACTGCAATTCGTCGAGTGTGTTCGGGATCGTCGGCAGCTCGAGCGGGTCGCTCGTGACGTCGACCGTCGCTGGCGCCGCTTTCGGGAAGATGTCGAGCGCCACATACAGCTGGCTGGTGATCAGGTTGCCGGTGCGCAACTGTCCGCGCAGGCCATGCTGGACCAGACGCTGCAGCAGTTGCTGCCCGGCGACGCTGCCCGGCTCCGGCGCCTTCTCGCGGAAACGCTTGCCGAGGCGGTCGGGGTACAGGTTCATCGTCACCGGCATGGTGAAGTCCTTGGTCTTCGGATCGTAGTCGATGCCAATGTTGGTCACCTGGCCGAGCACGATGCCGCGGAAGTCGACCGGCGCGCCGACCGACAGCCCACGCAGCGACTGGTTGAAGTTCATCACCACGCGCAGGGGCACGCCGTCCGGTTCACGCATCGCGTCGCTTTCATCCGAGCCGAGGCGGAACGTCATGTTGTTCGGCGCCTGCGCGCCGACCGCCTGGCCTGGCGGCGACTGGAACGACAGGCCGCCCACCAGCACCGTCGCGAGCGACTGCGTGTTCAGCTTGAAGCCGCTCGAATCGAGCCGCAGATCGACGCCGCTCGCATGCCACCAGCGCGTGTTGATGCCGACATACTGGTCGTACGGCGCGGATACGAACACTTGCAGCGTGACGCCGGTGCCATCCTTGTCGAGCGAGAAACCCACGACCTGACCGACCTGCACACGCCGGTAGAAGATCGGCGAGCCGATATCGATCGAGCCGAGCGAATCGCCATGCAGCGTGAACTGGTGGCCCTTCTGCCCGCCGGTGATCGGCGGCGGGGTTTCCAGCCCGACGAACTCCTTCTGGCTATCCTGCGAACGCCCGGCGTCCACCCCGATATACGCACCCGAGAGCAGCGTGCTCAGGCCTGAGACGCCGCTTGCGCCGACCCGCGGCCGCACCACCCAGAAGCGGGTGTCCTTGACGGCAAAGTTCTCGGCTTCCTTGGTCAACTGAACCTGGATCAGCACGTGCGAGAGATCTTTCGACAGCGTGATGGCCTTCACGAGGCCGATGTCGACGTCCTTGTACTTGACCTGGGTCTTACCGGGCTCCAGGCCTTCCGCGTCGTTGAAGCTGATGGTGATCTCCGGGCCTTTCTCCGTGACCGACTTGATCACGAGTGCAATGCCAATCAGCGCGGCGATCAGCGGAATCACCCAGACCAGCGACGGCAGCCAGTGGCTGCGCGGTTCGATCTCGGGGTCGGGCAGGTTGGGAGGCAGCGTGGGTCCGTTCGAATCGTTGCGCGGCGCGCTGGGGGCGGGCGTCGGTCCTTGCGGGCTAGTCATGTTTGGGGTCCTGAGATTGTTGGATGCTGCCTGTTGCGTCTTGTGCGCCTGTCACGCCCCTGGCGCCGGTTACAGCTGTGGCGTCCCGCGTGGGGTCGGTCTTTTGCGCCCGCCGGGCGCGTTTTGCGTGTTCCATCTGATCCGCGCCTTCCACGTTGTCCCAGATGAGCCGTGGATCGAACTGCATCGACGCCAGCATGGTCAGGATCACCACCGAGCCGAACGCAATGGCTCCCGGGCCGGCGGTGATCACGGCAAGCGACTTGAAGCGCACCAGCGCAACCGTCAGCGTCACGACGAACACGTCAAGCATGGACCAGCGGCCGATGCGCTCCACCATCCGGTACAGCTTCATGCGCTGGGTGGGGCGCCAGCGCGAACGGCGCTGGGCCGTGACGGTGAGCAGCACGAGCACGGTGAGCTTGAGCATCGGCACCATGATGCTGGCGATAAACACAATCACCGAAAGCGGCCAGTCGCCCGAGGTCCAGAAGTAGACCACACCGCTCATGATCGTGTCGTCCTCCGAGCCGAGCAGCGAAGTCGTGTGCATCACGGGCAGCAGATTGGCCGGAATATACAGCAAGGCGGCCGCAATCAGTAGCGCCCAGGTGCGCATCAGACTGTCCGGATTGCGCCGGTGCAGCAACGCACCGCAGCGCTCGCAGTGCTGCGGGGTGACCGAGCGGATGCGCGGGGCGACGCGGCCGCATGCGTGGCAGGAAACCAGGCCCGCGCGCAGCGCGGTAACGTATTTCATCGTTCGCTTATCCCTGGTGAGGGGTGGCGGGCGGGCCCGGAATATTCGCGGCGACCGCGGTTGCCGCGCTGTCGGCCGCTGTGCGCGGCGTGGGTCGCGCGCGCCGTGCGTTCAGTTCGTCGGCGATATCCCACAAGGTGCGCGGGTCGAACGTGACGACCACCGCGAACATCAACGTCAGCGCACCGAAGGCAAACAGCGCCGCTTCGGGAATCACGCGGGCAAGGCTCACCATCTTGACGATGGTGATCAGCACGCCGAGCATGAACACCTCGATCATGCCCCACGGCCGCACGAACTGGATGGCGCGCAGCACCTGGTTGAAGCCCGGTGGCACGTGGCCCGAGCGGATCGGGATCAGCACGTAAAGCAGCGCAACGAGCTCGGTCAACGGGAATAGCGTGGTGGCGCAAAACACCATCACGGCGACGATTTGCATGTCCTCGTTCCAGAGCGCGACGAGCGCGCCGAACAGGGTCGTTTGCGAGGTAATGCCGTTGGCGTCCAGTTCGAGGATTGGATAGGCCTGGGCGATCAGAAAGGTGAAGAGGGCCGCTAGCGTCATGGCGCTGATGCCGTCCAGCCGTCGTGACACGCTGCGATACAGCGTCGCGCCGCAACGCGGACAGCGCGCCACGGCGCGGCGGCCGAGCAGGCGTGGCTTCTGGAAAAGGGTGTCGCACTCGTGGCACGCGATCAGGTTGTCATGTTCCATACGGCAGAAGGGCAAAATGACGTGAGCGGGTCGTGCAACGTGGGCTTGCACGGTAAGGTCTGGCGAAAGCCTGCAGCCAATAGTACCAAACGCGCACCGCCATGCGCGCATGGGTCAGGCACGGGACATGAACATGGCGTAAGTCAGGTATGTCAGGCAAGACCTTGGCATCGGCCTGGCGTAATCTGATAAGCGTCGGACATTTTCCGGCCCCAATTGTTCAATCCTTCTGGTTACGCTATCAATAACGGCTTAAGCCTTTACATCGAACTCCGCCAACCGGCTTTTTCGGCTTGGGGTAGCATGGCGGCCTTGGCGTGCTTCGCTGCTGGCCGGCGTAATCGGCAGGCGGCAACCAGCAGCGGCCGGGGCAGCCCTGCTCGATGCGTGCAGGGTTCCCAGGCGCTGCATGCGCCGCTAACCATTCAGCTTGCGTTGACCTTTCATGGCACCCAAACCTAACTTCGGCGCGCGCGACTCGTACACCCGGACCGCTATCGCGTTTCACTGGCTGATCGCGCTGCTGATCGTCTGCGGCTTCGCGCTTGGCTGGGTGATGACCGACATCCCCGGCTTCACACCCACCAAACTACGCTACTTTTCCTGGCATAAATGGATCGGCGTGACGGTGTTCGGGCTCTCGGTGCTGCGCATCCTGTGGCGGGCCACCCATGGCGCACCGGCGCTGCCGCGCCGCATGGCGTCCTGGCAACGGGCCGCGGCTCACCTCACACATCTGCTGCTGTATGTGCTGATGATCGCGATTCCGCTGTCCGGTTACCTGTATAGCTCGGCCGCCAACGTGCCGGTGGTGTATCTCGGGCTGGTGCCGCTGCCGCGCCTGATCGCGCCCGATCCGGTGCTCAAGGTCCTGCTGAAGAATATTCACATCACGCTCAATTACACGCTGCTGGTCCTGTTCGTGCTGCATGTGGCGGCGGCGCTCAAGCATCAATGGCTGGACCGCGACGGGCTGCTCTCGCGCATGCTTCCTTTCCTCAAATAAGGACTTCCATGAAAGTTTCGTTTTATCGCTACATGCTGGCGGCGTTTGCCGCCGCGTCGCTGAGCGCGGCGGGTAGTGCGCTCGCCCAGGTCGACGTGACGAAGAGCACCATTACCGCTACATCGAAGCAGATGAACGTGCCGGTGGAGGGCAAGTTCAACAGGTTCAGCGCAGATGTGAAGTTCGACCCGGCGAAGCCCGCTGACGGCAGCGCGCAGTTCAGCGTCGACGTGGGCAGCTACGATCTGGGCGACGAGAGTTATAACGACCAGGTGCGCGGCAAGGACTGGTTCGATGCGAAGACGTTCCCGCAGGCCACCTTCGTGTCGAGCGCGATCGCGCCGGCGGGCAGCAACCAGTTCAAGGTGACCGGCAAGCTGACCATCAAGGGCAAGTCGCAGACCGTGGTGGTGCCGGTGACCGTGACGCAGCAGGGCCCAAGCCAGGCCTTCGACGGTGCGCTGACAATCAAGCGCTCGCAGTTCGATATCGGCACGGGCGAGTGGAAGGACACCTCGGTGGTGGCCGATGACGTCGTCATCAAATTTCATATCGTCGCAGCACGTAAATAAGAAAGACGCACTGCGGACCCGCACCGGCGCGAGGCGTGCGGTGCTTTCCTGAAAGGAGCCTGACTTGAAGACAACCCTGCTGATTGCCGCTGCCGCCCTGAGCGCTGCGTTCTCATTCAACGCAGTAGCGGCCGACACCTATATGCTCGACCCGACCCACACTTATCCGAGTTTCGAGGCGGACCACCTCGGCGGCCTCTCGGTGTGGCGCGGCAAGTTCACGAAAAGCTCCGGCACGGTGACGCTCGATCGCACCGCCAAAACCGGTACGGTCGACGTGACGGTCGACCCGGCTTCGGTCCAGACGGGCAATACCAAGCTCGACGAGCATCTGCAGTCGGACGCGTTCTTCGATGTCTCCAAATACCCGTCGGTCACGTATAAAGGCACGGAGATCCGCTTCGACGGCGACAAGCCGGTTGAAGTGATCGGCAGCCTGACGATGCACGGCGTGACCAAGCCGCTGAACCTGACGATCGACTCGTTCAAGTGCATGCAGCATCCGATGCTCAAGCGCGAAGTGTGCGGCGTGGAGGCGAGCGCCCATTTCAACCGTGCGGATTACGGCATGGACTTCGGCAGCAAGTACGGATTCAGCATGGACACCAAGCTGGATATCCAGGCGGAAGGCATCAAGCAGTAAGCGACCCAGCGAGCGACTCAATAAGCAGTTCCGGCAGCGGACTGGTTGTGCGCGCATCCAGTCCGGCCGCACAAGGGCGGGGGTGATAGCCCACACGACTATTCCACGCGCAAACGGAGATCTGCATGAACGCAACGACGTCTGCAAGCCTTGCCGCGAGCCGTCCAAACTCGTGGCGAGTGGTGGTGGCCGCCTCGATCGGCAATGCGCTGGAATGGTTCGATCTGGTGGTCTACGGTTTTTTCGCGGTGCTGATTGCGAAGCTGTTTTTTCCCACCGGCAACGACACGGTGTCGTTACTGCTGACGCTTGGCACGTTCGGGGTGTCGTTCTTCATGCGGCCGCTCGGTGCGATTGTGATCGGCGCCTATGCCGACCGCGCCGGGCGCAAGGCTGCGCTCACGCTGTCGATCCTGCTGATGATGGGCGGCACGCTGATTATCGCGATCCTGCCGACTTATCAGACTATCGGTCTCGCGGCGCCGGTGATCCTCGTCATTGCGCGCCTGATGCAGGGCTTTTCTGCAGGCGGGGAATTCGGCAGCGCGACGGCTTTTCTCGCCGAGCACGTACCGGGCCGGCGCGGCTTTTTCGCGAGCTGGCAGGTGGCAAGCCAGGGGCTGACCACGCTGCTGGCAGCGGGGTTCGGGGTTTTGCTGACCGGCAATCTTTCGGGCGAGCAGATGGCGGCATGGGGGTGGCGTGTGCCGTTCTTCTTCGGCCTGCTGATCGGCCCGGTGGCGTGGTATATCCGCACCCGGCTCGACGAGACGCCGGAGTTCCTTGCGGCCGAGACCACCACGACGCCGCTGCGCGACACCTTCACCGGCCAGAAGCTGCGCCTGCTGATCGCGGTCGGGGTGGTGGTGCTGGGCACCGTGGCGACTTATCTCGTGCTCTTCATGCCGACCTACGGTGTCAAGCAACTGGGCCTCGCCCCGTGGGTTGCTTTTGCTGCGATCGCTTTGACCGGCGTGATCCAGATGCTGCTTTCGCCGCTGGTCGGCCATCTGTCAGACCGGCATGGCCGCACTCGCATCATGCTGGTGTCGGCGCTGCTGCTGCTCGTGCTGATCTATCCGGCCTTCGTCTACCTCGTCGCGCATCCGAGTTTCGGCACGCTGATCGCCGTGCAGATCGTGCTCGGTTTTCTGATGACGGGCTATTTCGCTGCGTTGCCGGGCTTGCTGTCGGAGATATTCCCGGTCCAGACGCGCACCACGGGCATGTCCCTCGCCTATAACATCGCGGTGACGATTTTCGGCGGCTTCGGTCCGTTCATCATTACGTGGTTGATCGGTGCTACGGCATCCAAGGTGGCGCCGAGTTTTTACCTGATGTTCGCTGCGGTGATCAGCCTGATTGCGCTGCTTGCAGCGCGTCACAAGCTGGGGTTTCGCTGAGCGGAGTGCGCGAGGACAGAGAGCGCGTAGCGCGGCGGTAAAGAAAAAGGCCGGTTCGACTGAACCGGCCTTTTCGTTGAGACTGCTTTTGGCTGTCTGTTTTTTGTTGCCTCTAGCCTCAGACCTGCGCGCCCGCGTTCGGGTCGTTCGGATCGTGGCGTTCCTTCTTGTCCTTGATCAGGTCTTCGCGCTTCACACCCAGCCACATCGCCAGTGCCGCCGCAACGAACACCGACGAATAGATACCGAACAGAATACCGACCGTCAGCGCGAGAGCGAAGTAATGCAGGGTGGGGCCGCCGAACAGGAACATCGACAGCACCATCATCTGCGTACAGCCGTGGGTGATGATGGTCCGCGACATCGTGCTGGTAATGGCGTGGTTGATGACTTCGATGACCGTCATCTTGCGTTCGCGGCGGAAGGTTTCGCGAATCCGGTCGAAAATAACCACGGACTCGTTCACCGAGTAGCCGAGCACCGCCAGCACGGCAGCCAGCACCGACAGCGAGAACTCCCACTGGAAGAAGGCGAAGAAGCCAAGAATGATCACCACGTCGTGCAGGTTGGCGATCACGCCGGCCACGGCGTACTTCCATTCGAAGCGGAACGACAGGTAGATCACGATGCCGGCCACCACGCAGGCGAGCGCGAGCAGGCCGTTGGTGACGAGTTCCTTGCCGACCTGCGGGCCGACGAACTCGACGCGCTGCAACTGCACCTGGGCATCTTCACCCTTCAAGGCGCCCATCACCTGATCGCTCTGCTGAGCCGAGGTCAAGCCGGCCTTGACGGGCAGACGGATCAGCACGTCACGCGAGGTGCCGAAGTTCTGCACCTGGGCGTCCGGATAGCCGAGCTTGGCGAGCGTGCCACGCACCGGCTCGAGCGGCACGGTGGCCGGGTACTGGACTTCGATGACCGTCCCGCCGGTGAACTCCACCGACAGATGCAGCCCGCGATGCAGCAGGAAAAACACGGCAGCGATAAACGTCAGCAGCGAGATCGCGTTGAACACCAACGCGCGCTGCATGAGCGGCAAATCTTTGCGAATGCGGAAAAATTCCATGGTCTTGTTCTCCGGGACTCAGCGGGATGAACCCGGTTTTTGCGGCGTGTTGCCGGGGCTGTTGCGACGGCGCACCGTCGGCTTGCCGGGGCGGGTCTGGGCCGTGGCTTTCGGCTTGGCCGAGGCGGCACTGACCGCACGTGCCGTGTCGGTTGCGGCGTCGTCGTTGCCGAGATACGCAGCAGCGCCGGCACCTTCGAGTGTTGCCGGTTTCCAGACCTGGCCGATTGCCAGCGACTTCAGCTTCTTCTTGCCGCCGTACCAGAGGTTCACGAGACCGCGCGAGAAGAACACCGCGGAGAACATCGAGGTCAGAATGCCGAGACAGTGCACCATCGCGAAGCCGCGGACCGGGCCCGAGCCGAACGCAAGCAGCGCGAGGCCCGCAATCAGGGTGGTCACGTTCGAGTCGAGAATCGTCGCCCAGGCATGGGCGTAGCCGTTCTGGATGGCCAGTTGGGCCGGCGCGCCGTTGCGCAGTTCTTCACGCACCCGTTCGTTGATCAGCACGTTCGCGTCAATGGCCATACCGAGCGCCAGCGCGATAGCGGCGATACCCGGCAAGGTCAGCGTGGCCTGCAGCATGGAGAGCACGGCTACCAGCAGCAACAGGTTGACCGACAGGCCGATCATCGAGATCACGCCGAACAGCAGGTAGTACGCGATCATGAAGACGGCGATGGCGGCAAAGCCCCAGACCACCGAGTGGAAGCCCTTCTTGATGTTATCGGCGCCGAGGCTCGGGCCGATCGTGCGTTCTTCGATGATGTCCATTGGCGCGGCGAGCGAACCGGCGCGCAGCAGCAGCGCGAGGTCGGCGGCGGCTTGCGGGGTCGGCTGGCCGGTGATCTGGAAGCGGTCGCCCAGTTCCGACTGGATCGTCGCAACCGTCAGCACCTGGCCCTTGCCCTTCTCGAACAGCACCATGGCCATTGGCTTGCCGATGTTGTCGCGCGACACCGCAGCCACGGCGCGGCCACCGGCCGAGTCGAGGCGGATGTTGACCGACGGACGCTGGTGCTCGTCAAAACCGGCCGATGCGTCGATGATGCGGTCGCCGGTAAAGATCACCTGCTTTCTCAACAGCACCGGCGTCTGATTGCCTTCGGTGAACAGTTCGTCGCCCGGCGGCACCGGGTCTGTAGGCTGTGGGTGGGTGTTGACCGGATCGGCGAGGCGCGCTTCGAGCGTTGCCGTGCGGCCGATAATGTCCTTTGCCTTCGCCGTGTCCTGCACGCCCGGCAGTTCGACCACGATACGGTCGGAGCCTTGCTGCTGGATCACCGGCTCGGCCACGCCAAGTTCGTTGACCCGGTTATGCAGCGTGGTGATGTTCTGCTTGAGCGCGGCGTCTTCGACGGTCTTCTGCACCGCCGGCGTGAACGTGCCGACCAGTTGATAGCTGCCGTCAGGCGCCGTCTGGGTGGCCCACTGGAGTTCGCTGACGCTGCGCGACAGTTGCTTGGAGGCAGCGTCTGCGGTGTCCTTGTCGGCGAAATTGATCACCACCGTCTGGTTGACGCGGTTCACGCCACCGTCGCGGATGTTGTTGTCGCGCAGCAGCGTGCGCGCGTCCGAGGCGTCCGAATCGAGCTTCTTGTTCAGCGCGCCCGCCATGTCCACCTGCAGCAGGAAGTGCACGCCGCCGCGCAGGTCGAGGCCGAGGTACATCGGCAGCGCGTGCAGGGCTGTGAGCCAGCGCGGCGAGGCGCTTTGCAGGTTCAGTGCGACGACGAAGTTCGGATCGGTCGGGTCGCTGTTCAGCGTCTTCGACAGCAGATCCTTCACGCGCAACTGCGTGTCGGTATCCGACAGACGCACGCGGATGTTCGCGTTGCTCGACGAGTTGTCGTACGTCACGTCGGAAGCAGTGATCTGATTGGCAGCCAGTGCGGCTTCGATCTGCGACAGCGTTGTCGAATCGAGCTTGACCGTTGCCTTGCCGCTCAACACCTGCACCGCCGGCGCTTCGCCGAAGAAATTGGGCAGCGTGTAGATGAGGCCGATGGCAAGCGCCACGACCATCACGACATATTTCCAGAGGGGGTAACGATTCATGGAGTGGTCCAACGGGAAGGTTGGCTTGGAAGCGATGCGTCCGGCGATGAGCGCGGCCGCATACCTGTTTGCATGAAGGGCATGGCAGGCATGCTGGCTTGAGTTCCGCGAGGCCGCGCCGGACGCGAGAGAGCAGGCCTTACAGCGACTTGATCGTGCCCTTCGGGAGAATCGTCGTGACCGATGCCTTTTGCACGGTGATTTCCGTGCCTTCAGCAATTTCGACGCCGACATACGCGTCGCTAACCTTGGTCACCTTGCCGACGATGCCGCCGTTCGTCACCACTTCATCGCCCTTGGCCATCGCAGCGAGCATGTTGCGATGTTCCTTCTGGCGCTTCATTTGCGGACGAATCATGATGAAGTACAGCACGCCAAACATCAGGATCAGCGGCAGGAAACTCATCAGGCTCGATTCTGCACCGCCTGAGCCTTGAGCGAAGGCGCTTGAAATGAACGACACGTTGGTCTCTCCGTTATAACGATCAAAAAAATCAGCCGATTATTCTACCACCGGCATTTGGTACGAAGGCGCGGCAAATGGGCTTTCCGATCAAGCTGTTAAAGCCCCTTCCGGCTATCGCGAAATAAAATTGTAATGTTTTGGTTGCAGGCTTGGCGGATTCGTCGGAAGAATCCGCCAGCGGGCGCTATTGTGGGCCTTCAGCGGGGCATTTAAATGCTCTTTTTGTGATGGTTTTCTCGTAGGCGCGCTCTAGACGGCCTGCTCGACACCCCGTGCCCGGTTTTCGTGGAAGCGCTTGCGGAACGCCTCGAACGACTGCGTCTCGATGGATGCGCGGATTTCGCCCATCAGTTCGAGGTAGTAGTGCAGATTGTGGATCGTATTGAGTTGCGCGCCAAGAATTTCGCCGACCCGATGCAGATGATGCAGGTAACCGCGGGTGAAATTCCGGCAGGTGTAGCAGCCGCAGCTTTCGTCGAGCGGGCGCAGCGAGTTCTTGTGGGTCGCGTTGCGGATCTTGATGTCGCCAAAACGGGTGAAAAGCCAGCCGTTGCGGGCGTTGCGGGTCGGCATCACGCAGTCGAACATGTCGACGCCCGCCGCCACGCCGGCCACCAGGTCTTCCGGCGTGCCCACGCCCATCAGGTAGTGCGGCTTGTGAGCCGGCAGCTTCGGGCCGATATGGTTGAGCACGCGCATCATGTCTTCCTTCGGCTCGCCGACCGACAGGCCGCCGATGGCCAGGCCGTGGAAGTCCATCTCCGCCAGACCCGCCAGCGATTCGTCGCGCAGGTCCTCGAACATGCCGCCCTGGACGATTCCGAACAGCGCGTTTGGGTTGCCGAGGCCGTTGAATTCGTCGATGGACCGCTGGGCCCAGCGCATCGACATGCGCATCGAGTCGGCGGCGTCCTTGTGCGACGTGGGCACGTTGTTGGTGGCGTACGGCGTGCACTCGTCGAACTGCATGACGATGTCCGAGTTCAGCACCTTCTGGATCTGCATCGACACTTCCGGCGACAGGAACAGCTTGTCGCCGTTGATCGGCGAGGCGAACGTGACGCCATCTTCGGTAATCTTGCGCAGATCGCCTAGCGAAAATACCTGAAAGCCGCCGGAGTCGGTCAAGATGGGCTTATTCCAGCCCATGAAGCGGTGCAGGCCGCCGTGCGCGCCGATTGTTTCGAGTCCTGGGCGCAGCCACAGGTGAAAGGTGTTGCCGAGGATGATCTGCGCGTGCATCTCTTCAAGCTCGCGCGGCTGCACCGCCTTCACGGTGCCGTAGGTGCCGACCGGCATGAAGATCGGCGTTTCGACTACGCCGTGATTCAGCGTCAGGCGGCCGCGACGGGCCTGGCCGTCGGTGGCGAGCAGTTCGAACTTGAGGCCGTTGGCAGGGCGTTCGGCGCTGTTGTCGTTGTGATTGGCGCAAACGGGGCAATCGGCGCCCGGCGTGCCCGTGCCGTGGTGATGACCTTCGGTCATGAGGGGACTCCTGTGCAACCGGAAAACAGTCCGGCGCAAATGAATGCCGCCGGGCGTGCCACGGCGGCTGGGTAAAGAAAAACGAGGTGCGGCAGACTACCGTGAGCCGCGCCAGCATGCAACGCTGCCACAGCATATGACTGCCATGCGCAGCACTGGCCCTTAGCCGTCGTTGCGCGTGAGCAGCATTGCGTCACCGTAGCTGAAGAAGCGATAGCGCTCCTCGATTGCATGCCGGTAAGCCGCGCGGATCGTCTCGATGCCCGCGAACGCCGACACCAGCATCAGCAGCGTCGACTTCGGCAAATGGAAATTCGTCACCAGCCGGTCCACCACCCGGAATCTGTAGCCCGGCGTGATGAAGATATCGGTTTCGGCGGCGGTCGCGGCAAGTGGCCGGCCGGCGGCTTCCGCGTCACGCGCGGCGGCTTCGAGCGCGCGCATCGAGGTCGTGCCGACTGCGATCACGCGGTTGCCGCGCGCCTTCGTCTCGGCGATCCGGTCCACCAGATTTTGCGGCAACTGGTACCACTCGCTGTGCATCTTGTGCTCGGAGAGGTTTTCCACCCGCACCGGCTGGAACGTGCCGGCGCCGACGTGCAGCGTGAGCGTCGCACGCTCCACGCCTTGTTCGGTCAGGCGCGCCAGCAACGCGTCGTCGAAATGCAGGCCCGCGGTCGGTGCGGCCACTGCGCCCGGATTTTGCGCGAACACGGTCTGATAGCGGGTCTCGTCGGTCGCGTCGGGGTCGTGCTCGATGTAGGGCGGCAGCGGCAGGCGGCCAAATTGCTCGATCAGCGTCAGGCAGTCGTCGGGGAAGTGCAGCGTATAGAACGGCTCGACGCGCTCACCGACCGTTACGTCGAAGGCATCCGCCAGACGCAGCGTCGTGCCGGGCGCGGGGCTCTTGCTGGCGCGAATCTGCGCGAGCGCCGTGCGCGCGCCCGTCAGGCGTTCCACCAGCACTTCGATCTTGCCGCCACTGGCCTTTTGACCGAGGAAGCGCGCCTTCAGGACTTTGGTATCGTTGAACACCAGCAGATCGCCGGGAGCGATGCACTCGGGCAGCTCCGCAAAGCGGCGGTCGGTGAGACGCGTGGGCGTGGCGAGGCCGTCGACTTCCAGCAGACGGCTGGCGCTGCGCTCTGGCAACGCGGTTTGCGCGATCAACTCGGGCGGCAGATCGAAATCGAAATCGGAAAGCGTGAACATGCGGACTGACTGGATACTGGACGTGAAACGAAACTGAATTGGCCCGAAGCCGGGCGGATTTGCACCGAAGCCTCACGGCGTGCGGCTATGATTGCGGGACGCCGCTGCGGCGCCGCGAAACCCCTGAAAGCCGATATTGTACTTGCGAAGCAACCCATGCCTTTGTCCGACCGCCGTTTGCCCTCCGCTACCGACGAAGTGAGCGCCGAGCCGAAGCGCCCCGCCGCCCGCGGCAAGGGTGGGGAACTGCTCAAGGCCGGGCCGGACAACGCAGCCAGAGGCGCCCGATCAGCCAAGCCGGCTGGCGCGGCCGAAGCCGGCAAAGCCATCAAGGCGGACAGAGCTGGCGTGGTGACGGACAAGAAGGCGGACAAGAAGGCCGGTAAGGCCGATAAAACTGACAAAGCCGCCCCGGCGCTCGCCAAAACCGCCGACAAGCTCGCCAAACTCGGCCTCACGAGCGACATCAATCTGGTCCTGCATCTGCCGACGCGCTACGAGGACGAAACCTCGTTGACGCCAATCGGGCACCTGCTGCCGGGCGGCATCGCGCAGACCGAAGGCGTGGTGTTCGACAACGAAATTGCCTATCGTCCGCGCCGCCAGTTGCTGGTCAAACTACGCGACGACGCCGGTGACGAACTGGTGCTGCGCTTTCTGAATTTCTACGGCTCGCAGGTCAAGCAGATGGCGATCGGCGCGCGGCTGCGCGTGCGCGGCGACGTGCGCGGCGGCTTTTTCGGCATGGAGATGGTGCACCCTGCCGTGCGCGTGGTCGATGAAGACACGCCCTTGCCGCAGGTGCTGACGCCGGTCTATCCGAGCACCGCGGGCGTGAGCCAGGCCTATCTGCGCAAGGCGATCGACAACGCGCTCTCGCGCACGGCGCTGCCGGAGTTGCTGCCGGAAGCGGTCGCGCGGACCTATCTGGACCCGCTTGGCGTGCCGCCGCTGCTGCAGGCGGTGCGTATGCTGCATCACCCCGGCGTCGATTCGGACGAAACCGCGCTGATGGACGGCACGCATCCGGCCTGGGTGCGCATCAAGTTCGAGGAATTGCTTGCTCAGCAGATGTCGTTAAAGCGTGCCCATGACGAGCGGCGCACCCGCGCGGCGCCGGGCATGCCGCGCCGGACTGCGGACGATCCCGCCTCGCTGGTGGCGCGTCTGCTGAAAGCGCTGCCGTTCTCGCTGACCCGCGCCCAGGAGCGCGTGGGCGGAGAAATCGCGCTGGACCTGACCCAGCCGCATCCGATGCAGCGCCTGCTGCAGGGCGACGTGGGCAGCGGCAAGACCATCGTCGCCGCGCTCGCCGCCGCGCAGGCCATCGACGCCGGCTACCAGGCGGCCCTGATGGCGCCCACCGAAATCCTCGCCGAACAGCACGCGCGCAAGCTGCGCGGCTGGCTGGAACCGCTCGGCGTCAGCGTCGCATGGCTGGCCGGCAGTCTGAAGACCAAGGAAAAGCGCGCCGCAATTGAAGCCGCGGCGCTCGGCACCGCGCAACTGGTGATCGGCACTCACGCGATCATCCAGGACACGGTGGAGTTTGCGCAGCTCGGCCTCGTGATCGTCGACGAACAGCACCGTTTCGGCGTCGCCCAGCGGCTGGCGCTGCGTGCCAAGGCGCGTCCCCCGGGAGGCGCCCCTTCGGAGAACAAAGCGCTGGACGGCGTGCGCGATTTTCAGCCGCACCAGTTGATGATGTCCGCCACGCCGATCCCGCGCACGCTGGCGATGACCTATTACGCCGACCTCGACGTCTCGACCATCGACGAGCTGCCGCCAGGCCGCACGCCGATTCTCACCAAGCTCGTTTCCGACGCGCGCCGCGAAGAAGTGATTGGCCGGGTGCGCGAAGCGGCGCTGACCGGGCGGCAGGTCTACTGGGTCTGTCCGCTGATCGAAGAGAGCGAGACGCTGCAGTTGCAGACCGCCGTCGAAACCTATGAAACGCTGGTCGCCGCGTTACCCGAGCTGAAGGTCGGTCTCGTGCACGGGCGGCTCGCCCCGGCGGAGAAAGCCGCAGTGATGGACGCGTTCACCCGCAACGAGGTGCAGTTGCTGGTGGCGACCACCGTGATCGAAGTCGGCGTGGATGTGCCGAACGCCTCGCTAATGGTGATCGAGCACGCCGAGCGCTTCGGCCTCGCGCAACTGCACCAGTTACGTGGCCGGGTCGGGCGGGGCAGCGCGGCGTCGGTGTGTGTGCTGCTCTACACGGGGCCGCTGTCGATGACTGCGCGCGCCCGTTTGCAAACCATGCGCGAAACCACCGATGGCTTTGAAATCGCCCGCCGCGACCTCGAAATCCGCGGCCCGGGGGAGTTTCTCGGCGCCCGTCAGTCCGGCGCGGCCATGCTGCGCTTTGCCGATCTGCAGGAGGACGGCTGGCTGATCGAACCGGCTCGCGAAGCGGCGGCGCATCTGCTGGAAAAGTATCCGGAGGTGGTCACCCAGCACCTGGCGCGCTGGCTCGGTGCGCGGGAACAATATCTGAAAGCCTGAGCCGGCGTCATGACGGACGTTGCGAGCGGCATTGAACCGGCCTTCGTTACGGCCGGTAACGTTTCCGCAGCATTCCCTGTGCCGGGGGAGGTTGGCGAATTGGCCCCATAGGTGTATAACTGAAACCTATCGAATTCATCGTACTGATTGGTCCCCAATGACGCTCACTGAATTGAAATACATCGTCGCAGTTGCCCGCGAGCGGCATTTTGGCCGTGCGGCGGAGGCGTGTTTCGTCAGCCAGCCGACGCTGTCCGTGGCGATCAAGAAGCTCGAAGACGAACTGAACGTGCAGATTTTCGAGCGCGGCACGAGCGAAGTGAGCGTGACGCCGATCGGCGAGCAAATCGTCACCCAGGCCCAGCGCGTTCTCGAACAGACGCTTGCCATCAAGGAAATCGCCAAGCAGGGCAAAGATCCGCTGGTCGGCCCGCTGCGCCTTGGCGTGATCTACACGATCGGACCGTATCTGCTGCCTACTCTCGTCAAGCAGATGATCAAGCGCGTCCCGCAGATGCCGTTGATGCTGCAGGAGAATTACACGCTCAAGCTGATCGAACTGCTCAAGCAGGGCGAGATCGACGTGGCGATCATGGCGCTGCCGTTCCCGGAAACCGGGCTGATGCTGCGCCCGCTCTACGACGAGCCGTTTGTCGTCGCGCTGCCGTCCGGCCATGCGTGGGAGCAGCGCTCGAAGATCGACCCGGACGATCTCAAGCAGGAAACCATGCTGCTGCTCGGCAGCGGCCATTGCTTCCGCGATCACGTGCTGGGTGTGTGCCCTGAACTGATGCGCTTCTCGCAGAACGCGGACGGCATCCAGAAGACCTTCGAAGGCTCTTCGCTCGAAACGATCCGCCATATGGTGGCAAGCGGGGTGGGCATTACGGTGCTGCCGCGCATGTCGGTGCAGGAAGTGAAGCCGCAGGCAGGTGGCATTGACTCGGGGCTGCTCAGCTATGTGGCCTTCGACGAACCGGTGCCGGATCGCCGCGTGGTGCTGGCCTGGCGCAAGAGCTTCACCCGCATGCCCGCCATCGAAGCGATTTGCGATGCCATCAACGCCTGCGAACTGCCGGGCGTGAGCAAGCTCGATCTGCCGGTCGCCGTGAACTGAGCCGAAGCTCCACCGTGGCTGCGCCCGTGAGGCGCCACGGCGCAGGTCAAGACAAGGCCGGCCGCACCCCGTGCGCCGGCCTTGTCCGCATTTTCCACGCGAAAAGCCGATAGTGTCGGCCTCTATCGAATAGATAAAATTAATCAAACACGCTAATTCGATAGCATTGATATAGTTTCCTCCATGGATCAGCGGATCCAACAAAACACGGAGGAAATCATGACGCAGCCCCAAGCGCAGCAGCCCCAGCAGGTTTCTGGCCAATCCGCCGCACCGGCTTCCCGATTCCCCGCCTCGATGAGCGGCGTACGCACTGTGGCGTTCTCGCTGCTGGTCGACCGCGCGCTGAGCGCCTGATTTCCTTTCAGCCAAGAAACCCCTCATCAGAATCAGGAGTACACGATGTCCGAAAGCAAACTCACCACGGCAGCCGGCGCGCCTGTCGCCGACAACCAGAATTCGATGACCGCAGGCAGCCGCGGCCCAGTGGTGCTGCAAGACGTGTGGTTGCTGGAGAAACTCGCTCACTTCGATCGCGAAGTGATCCCTGAGCGGCGTGTGCACGCCAAGGGTTCGGGTGCATTCGGCACGCTGAAAGTGACGCACGACATCTCGCGTTACACGAAGGCCAAGGTGTTTGCCGAAGTCGGCAAGGAAACGCCGCTGTTTATGCGCTTTTCGACGGTGGCGGGCGAGCGCGGCGCAGCCGATGCAGAACGCGACGTACGCGGCTTCTCGATCAAGTTCTACACGGAAGAGGGCAACTGGGACATCGTCGGCAACAACACGCCGGTGTTCTTCATTCGCGATCCGCTCAAGTTTCCGGACTTCATCCACACGCAAAAGCGCGATCCGTACACGAACCTGCGCAGCAACGTGGCGGCGTGGGACTTCTGGTCGCGTCATCCGGAGTCGCTGCATCAGGTGACGATCCTGATGAGCGATCGCGGCATTCCGCAGAACTACCGCCAGATGCACGGCTTCGGTTCGCACACGTTCTCGTTCATCAACGCGAACGACGAGCGCTTCTGGGTGAAGTTCCACTTCAAGTCGATGCAGGGCGTCGAGAACTACACCGACGCCGAAGCGGCGCAGGTGGTGGCGCAAGACCGCGAAAGCGCGCAGCGCGACCTGGTCGAGAACATCGACAACGGCAACTTCCCGAAATGGCGCTTCTGCATTCAGGTGATGCCCGAAGCGGATGCGGCGAACTACCGCTACAACCCGTTCGACATCACCAAGGTGTGGCCGTACAAGGACTACCCGCTGATCGACGTAGGCACGATCGAACTGAACCGCAACGCGCAAAACTACTTCGCGGACGTGGAGCAGGCAGCTTTCACGCCGGCCAACGTGGTGCCGGGCATTGGCTTCTCGCCGGACCGTCTGTTGCAGGGGCGTCTGTTCTCGTACGGCGACACGCAGCGTTATCGCCTCGGCATCAACCATCACCAGATTCCGGTGAACGCGTCGCGCGCGCAGCGTCAGCATTCGTTCCATCGTGATGGCGCAATGCGCACGGACGGCAACCTCGGTGGCAGGGTGAATTACGAGCCGAACCGTTTCGGCGATTTCGCGCAGGACCGCAACGCATCCGAGCCGCCTCTGGCAGCGGGCGCTGTGGACCGTTACGAGCATCGCGAGGACGAGGACTACTACAGCCAGCCGGCGGCGCTGTTCCGCCTGTTCGATGCGGCGCAACGCGAACGCTTCTTCGGCAACATCGCGCGCCATATCAACGGTGTGCCGCAGGAGATTCTCGCCCGTCAGCTCGAGCATTTCCGCCGGATCGATCCGGCCTACGCAGAAGGGGTGATCGCCGCGCTGGCGACGCTCAATGAGAAGGCGAAGTAAGGCGGGGTGTTAGCGGGCCGGCTGATGAGGCGGCCAGGTGCGGGAGTGCGGGCTCAAGCGGCTGGAACGGTTAAGGCAGCTAAGGCAATTAAGGCAGCTAAGGCAGCTAAGGCAGGCCGCTTGAGTCTGATTCGTTAGTCGTGGCGGGCGCATCGGCGCCTCGCCTGTTCGAAACCAGAGAGAAGGAGAACGATCATGGTCCAGTTGTTGAGTAGCGGTGGCGCACGGCTCGCACGTGACGCACAGATTGTTTTTGGCGGCAACGTTGCGCGCAAGCTGGTCGGTTTTGCGATTCTCGCGGCCGGCTACGCATTGATCGCTTCGCACGCATTGCAGCATCTGCCGGGCCGCTAATCCCGACTGCCGAAGCGGTGCTGCGCTTCCTCGGGTCGTGACGAGCGGTCGCACAAAGTTTGCATATTTGTACGATAAACTAACGGACGTTCGCAGGTTAATGGTTTGTGCATGAACGACTCATGCTCTGCCTGCCGGTTCGCACACTCTTCAAAGGAGTCATCATGGCCAAGAAAGAAGCCGTACAACACGTCAATATCGGTATCAGCGACAAGGATCGCAAGAAGATCGCAGAGGGCCTGTCGCGTTTGCTGGCGGACACCTACACGCTGTATCTGAAGACCCATAACTTCCACTGGAACGTCACGGGTCCGATGTTCAACACGCTGCACCTGATGTTCGAGACGCAGTACAACGAACTGGCGCTGGCTGTCGATTCGATCGCTGAACGTATCCGCGCGCTGGGCGTGCATGCGCCGGGCAGCTACAAGGACTTCGCGAAGCTGTCGTCGATTCCGGAAGCGGACGGCGTGCCTGCCGCAGAAGAAATGATTCGCCAGCTGGTGGAAGGCCAGGAAGCGGTGGTGCGCACCGCGCGCGGCATTTTCCCGGCAACCGAGGCCGCCAATGACGAACCGACCGCCGACCTGCTGACGCAACGCATGCAGACGCACGAAAAGACGGCGTGGATGCTGCGCTCGATGCTGGCTTGATGCAACAAAGAACCTCCCGCACGGGAGGTTTCGTTTTTCAGGGCATCCCCTGCGCGCTTGCAGGGTTCCCTCGGCGCACATACCTTAAAATGTCGTCACTGCCCGTACTTGACGACGCCCGCCCATGTTCGCCCGACTCCCTCTGTATCTGCGCCTCGTGCGCATGGACAAGCCGATCGGCAGCCTGTTGCTGCTATGGCCGACGCTCAACGCGCTGTGGATTGCCTCGGACGGGCGCCCCTCGCTGTCCCTGCTGGTGATTTTCACGCTCGGCACGGTGCTGATGCGCTCGGCGGGCTGCGCGATCAACGACTACGCCGACCGCGATTTCGACCGCTACGTGAAGCGCACCGAAAACCGGCCGATCACCTCGGGCAAGATCAAGGCGTGGGAGGCGCTGGTGCTGGCTACCGGGCTGGCGCTGGTATCGTTTCTGCTGATCCTGCCGCTCAATGCGCTGACCAAGGAGCTGTCGGTGGCGGCGCTGTTCGTCGCGGGTTCGTATCCGTTCACCAAACGCTTCTTTGCGATCCCGCAGGCGTATCTGGGCATCGCCTTCGGCTTTGGCATTCCTATGGCCTTCGCCGCCGTGCAGGACCACGTGCCGATGCTCGCGTGGCTGATGCTGCTCGCCAACGTGTTCTGGTCGGTGGCCTACGACACCGAATACGCGATGGTCGATCGCGACGACGACATCAAGATCGGCATCCGCACCTCCGCGCTGACGTTTGGCCGCTATGACGTGTTCGCGATCATGCTGTGCTACGCGCTGACGCTGGGTATCTATATCCGTATTGGCCTGACGCTGGGTTTCGGCTGGCCGTACTGGCTCGGCTGGGCCGCCGCTGCGGGCTGCGCGATCTACCACTACACGCTGATCCGCGGCCGCGAACGCATGCCGTGTTTCGCGGCGTTCCGTCATAACAACTGGCTCGGTGGGGCGCTGTTCGCGGGGATTGCGGCGCATTACGCCGCCGCTTCGTTCTGAGGTTCTGAGCGTGGCGCGCGCCGCGCACGGCTAATTGCCGTTACGCAGCGTGCTGTGCCGGGGCGGCCCGTGCCGGGGCCGCGTGGGTTAATCCCGGTTTTCTTCGGGCTCCTTCAGGACTTCTACCGCTTCCTGCAGGCAGCCTTACTGCTGGCCGAACTCGTCGCCCATTTCCTTCGCGCGTGCATCGGCCGCCAGCACACCGCGCACAATCGCGTCCTTGATACCGCTCGCGTCGAACGAAGCGAGCGCCGCCGCGGTCGTGCCGCCCTTCGACGTCACCCGTTCTCGCAACACGCCCGGCGGCTCGTCGGACTGGGCCGCGAGTTGCGCCGCGCCGGTGAAGGTTGCGACGGCGAGTGCGCGGCCTTGCGCTTCATCCATGCCGAGCTGGCGCGCGGCTTCCTGCAGGGCTTCAATAAAGTAGAACACGTAGGCCGGCCCGCTGCCCGAGATCGCGGTGACAGCGTCAATTTTCGCTTCGTCGTCGAACCAGACGGTCTCGCCGACGGCGCCCAGCACTTGCGTCGCGAGCGCCCGGTCGGCCGCGTCGACGCTGCCCGTTGCGCTCAGGCCCGCTACGCCCTTGCCGATCAGCGCCGGGGTATTCGGCATCACCCGGACAATGCGTTGATGGCCGTCGAGCCAGCGCGCGAGATCCTCGGTGCGAATCCCGGCGACGATGCTGATCACCACTTGTGTCGCACCCAGATACGGGGCGAGTCCTTGAGCCACGGCTTTGAGCACTTGCGGCTTCACGGCCAGCACGATCGCGTCGAACGGCGCGAGCGCGGCATCCGCCGCAGCACCGGTGCCGATGCCGAATTGCTGCTGGTTGCGCTGGCGCACGTCTTCGTTAGGGTCGATCGCGTACAGATCGGCCGGCGCAATGCCGTGCTTGATGAGGCCGCCGATGATTGCAGCGGCCATGTTGCCGCCGCCGATGAAGGCAATTTTCATGATGTTCCGAGGGAGTTCAGTGGGAGTAATCACGGGCGCCGAAAATCGCCGTGCCGACGCGCACGAGCGTCGCGCCTTCGAGCACCGCGGCTTCGAGGTCGGCCGACATGCCCATCGAGAGCGTGTCCAGTTCGAGTCCGCCGGCGCGCAGTTGCTCGAACAGCTCGCGTAACTGGCGATGCGGCACGCGTTGGGCTTCGACGGTCCCGGCCGGCTCGGGAATCGACATCAGACCGCGCAGGCGCAGTTGCGGCAACGCGGCGACAGCTTGCGCGATTCCGGCGGCTTCAGCCGGCGTCACACCGGCCTTGGTCGCTTCGCCGCTGACGTTCACCTGCAGGCATACGTTGAGCGGCGGCAAATGCGCCGGTCGCTGTTCCGCAAGACGTTGGGCAATTTTCAGGCGATCGACGGAATGGACCCAGTCGAAGTTTTCCGCCACCGGGCGGGTCTTGTTCGATTGCAGCGGTCCGATGAAATGCCATTCGAGCGACGCGCGCAGGTCCGCCAGCGCTTCGATTTTCGCCACGGCTTCCTGCACATAGTTCTCGCCGAACGCGCGCTGGCCGGCCGCATGGACGGCGCGCACATCGTCGGCAGGAAACGTCTTCGAGACGGCTAGCAGCGCGACTGAGCGCGGCTCGCGGGAAGCGAGCTGCGCGGCGCGGTCGATGCGCTGCTGGACCGCGGCGAGGTTATGGACGAGATCGGACATGAGACGTCGGAGAAAAATCTGCGCGGAGGCGATGTACCGGATTATACGGACGCCCGCCGGGCTTGCCCGTCATGTGTACGCCTCATGCGTACAACATGTGTTCGACCAGTTCGATCCAATGCGCCACCGGCGTCGAGGTGCCGCTTTGCAGATGGGCGATGCAACCGACGTTGGCTGACACGATCACCTGCGGCTCCTGCGCATGCAGCTTTTCGAGCTTCTGGTCGCGCAAGGCATACGACAGCGCCGGCTGCGTCAGCGAATAGGTGCCGGCCGAGCCGCAGCACAGATGGCTGTCAGCGGGCAGGCGCACTTCGATGCCGAGCGCGGCCAGCAGGTGTTCGACCTTGCCGCGCAACTGCTGGCCGTGCTGCAGCGTGCAGGGCGGGTGGAACGCCACGGTATGCACGGAGCGGCGGCGCGTCACTGCGGCAAGCGCCTCCTCGAACTCGGGCAGGATCTCGGAGATATCGCGGGTCATTGCGGCAATCCGTTGTGCTTTCCCGGCATAGGCCGGATCGTCGCGCAGCAGGTGCCCGTACTCCTTGACTGTCGCGCCGCAGCCGGAGGCGTTCATGACGATCGCTTCCGCGCCCTGCTCGACGTATGGCCACCAGGCGTCGATATTGGCGCGGATATCGCCAAGCGCTTCGTCGTTGTAGCCGAGATGCAGACGGATTGCGCCACAGCAGCCGGCTTCGGGCGCAACGATCGTCTCCACCCCGAGCGCATCGAGCACGCGCGCCGTGGCGATATTGACGTTCGGCATCATCGACGGCTGCACGCAGCCTGCAAGCATCAGCATCTTGCGGGCGTGCTTCGCATCCGGCCATTCGAGCGGCCGCTGGCGCGCCGGCACCTTGTCGCGCAGCTTCTTCGGCAAGAACGCGCGCACATGCTGGCCAAGGCGCATGGTTGGCGTGAACACCGCGCTGTTCGGCACGAAGCTCGCCAGCATTCGCCGCAGCAGCCTTTGGCCGAGCGGCCGGGTGACCTTTTCTTCGGTGATCTTGCGGCCGATTTCCACCAGCCGCCCGTACTGCACGCCAGATGGGCAGGTGGTCTCGCAGTTGCGGCAGGTCAGGCAACGGTCCAGATGAGTCTGCGTGCTGCGCGTGACCTCCGCACCTTCCACCATCTGCTTGATGAGATAGATGCGCCCGCGCGGGCCGTCGAGTTCGTCACCGAGCAACTGGTAGGTGGGGCAGGTGGCGGTGCAGAAGCCGCAGTGCACGCACTTGCGCAGAATGGCATCGGCTTCGGCGCCGTCGGCGGTGTCGCGAATGAAGTCGGCGAGGTTGGTTTGCATCGCGCGCTCAGAAGTCGGGGTACAGCCGGCCGCGGTTGAAGATGCGGGCTGGGTCGAAAGCGGTCTTCAGGCCACGGTGGATTTTCATCAGCGGGGCCGGCAGCGGCGTGAACACGCCGGCGCTGCGGTCATAGCCGTGGCCGGTGCGGAAAATCGTGGCGTGGCCGCCGGCCTGCTTGGCGCTGATGCGCACGGTCTGCGCGTCGGTGTCGGTGATCCACCAGCGCTGGCCGCCGCCCCATTCCATCAACTGGGCGCCCGGCAATTGCAGCGGCTCGGTGATCGACGGCAGCGCGAGGCGCCACAGGGCCGTCTTCGGCGCGATGGCAGCGAAGAACGGATCGGTCTGTTCGCGCAGACCGGCCCAGAAACGCTCGGCTTCAACCGCGTCGACCACTTCGCCACCCAATGCCGAGCGTGCCGCCTTGACCGCTGCTTCGGCGCCGGCGAGGCGCACCGCCAGCGTGCCGTGGCGCCAGGCGCTGGCCGTGATCGGCAGTGGCCGGCCACCCCATTCGTTGAGCTTGCGGACCGCGTCGGTGCCGTTCATGTCGAATTTGAGGGTAGCTTCGGCCTTCGGCAACGGCAGGACTTTCACCGACAACTCGAGGATCAGCCCGAGCGTGCCGAGCGAGCCGGCCAGCAATCGCGACACGTCGTAGCCGGCCACGTTTTTCACCACCTGGCCGCCGAAGTGCAGCACCTGGCCCTGGCCGTTCATGATCACGGCGCCGAGCACGAAGTCGCGCGGGGCGCCTGCCGACGGGCGGCGCGGCCCGGCGATGCCGGCCGCGATGCAGCCGCCGAAGGTGGCGTTGGGACCGAAATGAGGCGGCTCGAAGGCGAGCATCTGGCCGTGTTCGGCGAGCGCAGCTTCGATTTCCAGCAGGGGCGTGCCCGCGCGCGCGGTGATGACCAGTTCCGCCGGGTCATAGGCGATGATGCCGCGATGCGCGCGCGTGTCGAGGATGTCTCCCTCCAGCGTCTGCCCGTACCAGTCCTTGGTGCCACCGCCGCGAATGCGCAGCGGGCGGCCTTCGGCGGTGGCCGAACGGATGCGTTCGGACCATGCGGCGACGGTGTCGTCCTCTTCCATGGTGTCCTGCGTCGTTGTGTTTTGCTCGATTGTACCTGGCGGGGACGGACTGACAACCCGGAGCGGACCCCTAGCGGATTGTCAGATGGCGGAGCTGGACAGTGCCTAAAAACGCGGCAGATCCGGATGCGGCAGCAAGCCGCCGCGCACGTGCATCTTGCCGTACTCGGCGCAGCGGGCGCGCGTCGGGATGCCCTTGTCCGGGTTCAGCAGCCCGGGCGGGTCGAAGGCGCGCTTGACCGCATGGAACGCGTCGCGCTCTTCGGGCGAGAACTGCACGCACATCGAATTGATCTTTTCGATGCCTACGCCATGTTCGCCCGTGACCGTGCCGCCCAGTTCAACGCAGGCTTCAAGAATGTCGCAACCGAACGCCTCGGCCCGGTGCCACTCGTCCAGATCGTTGCCGTTGAACAGGATCAGCGGGTGCATGTTGCCGTCGCCGGCATGGAAGACATTGATGCAGCGCAGTTGGTACTTTTTTTCCATCACCTCGATGCGCGCAAGCAGCGGCCCGATACTGCGGCGCGGCACCGTGCCGTCCATGCAGTAGTAGTCCGGCGAGATGCGGCCGGCGGCCGGGAAGGCGTTCTTACGCCCGGACCAGAAGCGCAGCCGTTCCTGCTCGGAGCGTGAGATCTGGATGCGCGTCGCGCCGTGTTCGCGCAACACCGCCGTCATACGGACGATTTCATCGGCCACCTCTTCAGGCGTGCCGTCGGATTCGCACAGCAGGATGGCGGCGGCGTCGAGATCGTAACCGGCGTTGACGAACTCTTCGACGGCGCGGGTCGCGGGCTTGTCCATCATTTCCAGTCCCGCCGGAATGATGCCTGCCGCAATAATGCCGGCGACCGCGTCGCCGCCTTTCACCACATCGTCGAAGCTGGCCATGATGACCTGCGCGGTCTGTGGCTTGGGGATCAGCCTGACGGTGACTTCGGTGACGATCGCAAACATCCCCTCGCTGCCGATCAGCACGGCCAGCAGGTCGAGCCCCGGCGCGTCGGGCGCGAGCGAGCCGAATTCGACCACTTCGCCTTCCATCGTGATGGCCCGCACGCGCAGCACGTTGTGCACGGTCAAGCCGTATTTCAGGCAGTGCACACCGCCGGAATTCTCCGAGACGTTGCCGCCGATCGTGCAGGCAATCTGCGAGGAGGGGTCCGGCGCGTAGTAGAGCCCGTAAGGCGCGGCCGCTTCGGAGATCGCGAGGTTGCGCACGCCGGGTTGAACGGTGGCGGTGCGCGCATACGAATCCACTTCGACGATCTTCCTGAAGCGCGCGAGCGACACCACCACGCCGTGGCGGATCGGCATGGCGCCGCCCGACAGGCCCGTGCCGGCGCCACGCGGGACGATCGGCACGTCGAGCCGGTGACAGATCTGCACGATGCGTTGCACCTGCGATTCGGTTTCCGGCAACGCCACCGCCAGTGGCAGCCGGCGATAGGCGGCCAGACCGTCGCACTCATAGGCAACGGTGTCTTCCTCCCGGTACAGCAGGCAATGCGTCGGCAGCACGGCCATCAGCGCCTGCACGACTTCGCGTTGGCGCTGGGCGAGCACTTCAGCCGACAGCTCGGCGGGTGCATTCATCTTTCCTCTCCTCGTACTCCGTGGCGCCAGGGGCGCGGGCTTGCCGCGCGAGGTATTGCAACTGCAAGGGCAGGTGCTAACGGGCGCGGCCTAGGCCGCCCACGAGAAAATCTTGCCGGGGTTCATCAGATTGCGCGGATCGAGCGCGTGCTTGATCGAACGCATGGTGTCGACCGCCACTTCGCCGTGTTCCTCCAGCAAAAAGCCCATCTTGTGCAGGCCGACACCGTGTTCGCCCGTGCAGGTGCCGTCCATGCGCAGCGCGCGCTGTACGATCCGGTGGTTGAGCCGTTCGGCCTCGGCGAGTTCTTCGGGCTTCGCAGGGTCGATCAGGATGGCGACGTGGAAATTGCCGTCGCCCACGTGGCCGACGATCGGGCAGGGTAGCGGCGAGGCCAGCAGATCCTGCTCCGTTTCGACCACACACTCGGCGAGCCGCGAGATCGGCACGCAGACGTCGGTGGTGACCGCGCGGCAGCCGGGCTTCAGTTGCAGCATGGCAAAGTAAGCGTTGTGCCGCGCGTTCCACAGACGGCTGCGATCCTCCGGACGGGTGGCCCATTCGAAATCTTCGCCGGCGTTCTGCGCAGTGATCTCCTGCACCGTTTGCGCCTGTTCCTTCACGCTGGCCTCGGTGCCGTGGAATTCGAAGAACAGGGTAGGCGCCTCACGCAGCGTGAGGTTCGAGTGACGGTTAATCGAGCGGATGGCGAGCGAATCGACAAACTCCACGCGTGCGATCGGCACGCCCATCTGAATGGTTTCGATCACGGCGCGCACCGCATCGCCCATCGAGGGAAACGCGCACACGGCTGCCGAGACGGCCTCCGGCTGCGGATAAAGCCGCAAGGTGATTTCGGTGATGACGCCGAGCGTGCCTTCCGAGCCGACAAAGAGGCGCGTCAGGTCATAGCCCGCCGAGGACTTGCGGGCCCGCGTGCCGGTCTTGATGACGCGGCCGTCGGCCAGCACCACGGTGAGGCCGAGCACGTTCTCGCGCATCGTGCCGTAGCGCACGGCGTTCGTGCCCGAGGCGCGCGTGGCCGACATGCCGCCGATGCTGGCATCCGCGCCCGGGTCGATCGGGAAGAACTGGCCCGTGTCACGCAGCGCTTCGTTCAGTTGCTTGCGAGAGATGCCCGGCTCGACGGTGACGGTGAGGTCTTCCGCGTTGATCGACAGCACTCGGTTCATTTCCGACAGATCGATCGAAACACCGCCCTGTACCGCTAGCAGATGCCCTTCCAGCGACGAGCCATTGCCGTAAGGAATAATCGGCACCTCGTGCTGGCCGCAGAGTTTGACGACGCTCTGCACGTCTTCCGTGCTGCGTGCGAATACGACGGCGTCGGGCAATTGCGGATCAAATGGCGATTCGTCGCGCCCGTGATGGGCACGCACCGCCTCGGCAACCGAGACACGCTCGCCAAAAGCGGACTTGAGCGAAGTGAGCAGCTCAACGGGGAAGGGACGGCGCAAGGGGGCCGGCGGCGCGGGATGGTTCACTCGTGTCTCCTGATGACGGGCATGGCGTCTGCAGCGTGTGATTCATTTTACGCCGATCCCCGTGCGTTACGCCGCTGGCCCGGCGCGCGGCCGTTGGCCGAACCTATAATGGCGACGACACCAGGATGCACGCCAGCGGCAGGCCGCGCCGCGCATCCGACACTGAAAGGACCGCATCGATCATGGGCAACCGCTTGAGCAAGATCGCCACCCGCACCGGCGACGACGGCACCACCGGCCTTGGCGATGGCCGCCGGGTACGCAAGGACGACGTGCGGATCGCGGCGATCGGCGAGGTGGATGAACTCAATTCGAATCTCGGCGTGCTGCTGTGCGAAAGCTTACCGGAGAATCTGCGCTTGGCCCTGACCGCGATCCAGCACGACCTGTTCGATCTGGGCGGTGAGCTTTGCATTCCGGGCCACACGATGATTACGGACAAGCATCTCGCCCGGCTCGATGGCTGGCTTGCCGACTACAACGCGACGCTACCGCCGCTCAAAGAGTTCATTCTGCCCGGCGGCTCGCGCGCAGCCGCTCTTGCACATGTTTGCCGAACCGTGTGCCGTCGCGCCGAACGGGCTATTGTGGCGCTGGGCCAGAGCGAGGCGATCAATGCCGCGCCGCGTCAGTATGTGAACCGCCTGTCCGATCTGCTGTTCGTGCTGGCGCGGGTGCTGAACCGCGCGGATGGCGGCAGCGATGTGCTCTGGCAGCACGAGCGCGGCGCGAAGTAGGTTGCGCGGGGCGCTGCCGGCCACGCCACAGCCGCGTAGCGGCGCGTCAGCCGACTGCGAGCGTAACCGGCTTGCCGATCCGGCTCATCATTTCGACCAGTGTGTCGATGGTGAACTTGGCGGTTTTCTTGTTGACCACGTCCGAGACGCGCGGCCGCGACACCATCAGAATCTCGGCGGCTTCGGCCTGCTTCAGATGGTGCTCGTCGATCCAGCTCGAGAGTTCGGTCATCAACTGCTCCTTGAGGAGCCGCGTGTCGTTGATCTGTTTCTGCGACGCGGCGTGGAGGCGCGCGGCCTCCTCAGCGGGGAAGCCCAGCTCCAGGAACAGATTTGCACCCGGCTTCGTCACGTGACGGATTTTGGTGTCGATAGTCATGGCTATATCCTTCTCTCGTTAATCACCGCGCGATAGCGCGCCTCGGCAATATCCCGGTCGTGCCGGCTTGTGACCTGACTCTGTTTCTGGAAGCAGTGCAGCACGTACACCGCCTCTACGAACTTTGCCACGTACATGACCCGGTAAATCCCGTTGGCCTCCTTGATGCGGATTTCGCGCGTACCGGCGCCGACGGCATCAAAGGGTTTCCAGTCGTCTGGGTCGAGACCCGCCTGGACTTTACCGAGTTGAAAACCGGCCTGACGACGTGCCTCGTCTGGAAAGGCCAGTAAATCGTCAAAGCTGGAACCGACCCAGCGAATCTCTTTATCGCATTGCATGCGCGCCCTTCATGTATAAAATTGTATACCTATCATCCGGGAAGAGCAAGATGCTCCCTGTCCCGCCTGGACAATGACGTTACAGGGACGTGCGATAAACGAACATTCGGCCAATCGGCCAGCCCAAAAGGAAACGGCCCACCTGGCGTAAGCCGGGTGGACCGTTTTTACTGGGCTTGAATGGGGTGTGCGGGCCGCTTCGCGAGATCGTGGCGCGAGGGTGCGATCTTGCCTAGTTGCGGCTCAATTCCCGCTGCCGCGCGCCACGCGGCGTTGCTTGACCGCTTCGGCCAGGCCTTCGAGCACGCCGATGCTTTCGTCCCAGTCGATGCACGCATCGGTCACGCTCTGGCCGTAGGTCAGCTCGCAACCTTCCTTGAGGTCCTGGCGGCCGGCGACCAGATGCGATTCAACCATCACGCCGATGATCCGCTCGTCACCGCCGGCGATCTGACGGCCGATGTCCGCGCACACCGGAATCTGGTTTTCGTGCTTCTTCGAGCTGTTGGCGTGGCTCGCATCAATCATCAGACGTGCCGCGAGGCCCGCCTTGCCGATATCGGCGCAGGCCGCGTTGACGCTGTCGGCGTCGTAGTTCGGCGTCTTGCCGCCGCGCAGGATGATGTGGCAGTCCTCATTGCCGGCCGTTGAGACGATCGCCGAGTGGCCGCCCTTCGTCACCGAGAGGAAATGGTGCGGCTGCGAGGCGGCCTTGATGGCGTCGACGGCGATTTTCACGTTGCCGTCGGTGCCGTTCTTGAAGCCCACCGGGCACGACAGGCCGGAGGCCAGCTCGCGGTGCACCTGCGATTCGGTGGTGCGCGCGCCGATCGCGCCCCACGAGATCAGGTCGGCGATGTACTGCGGGCTGATCATGTCGAGGTATTCGGTGCCGGCCGGCAGGCCGAGTTCGTTGATGTGCAGCAGCAGCTCGCGTGCGGTGCGCAGGCCCTCGTTGATCTTGAAGCTGTTGTCCATGTACGGGTCGTTGATGAGACCCTTCCAGCCTACGGTGGTGCGCGGCTTCTCGAAGTACACCCGCATGACGATTTCGAGCTCGCCGGCAAAGCGCTTGCGCTGCTCGACCAGACGCCCCGCGTATTCGAGCGCTGCCTTGGTATCGTGGATCGAGCACGGCCCGATGATGACGATCAGGCGGTCTTCCATGCCGTGCAGGATGCGGTGCATCGACTGGCGCGAATGGTAGATCAGGTCCGAGACCGCTTCTTCGCAGGCGAATTCGCGGATCAGATGAGCCGGCGGCGTAAGTTCTTTCAGTTCTCGAATACGGACATCGTCGGTATTGTGCGGGGGCATGGGTGTTCTCCAGGATTTTCGGGGCGAAAAAAAACCGCCAGACTAGCTGGCGGTTTTTCGGGAATTTTGGGGTGCCTTACGTGCACTAGTACCCCTCTCGATCCGCCAGCGGTCTGAGATACCAAAAAAAGTAAAAGTAAAACTTGGCGGACATGGCGAAAGTAAGGTCGCTGGTCAAAAAGGGTGATTGACTTTATAACCCGAGCAGTCGTGATTGACAACCAGGGGGTGGCGAAAATGCGGAAAATCCGCATACTTCGCGCAATTCGCGCACGAAGTATGCGTTGCTATGCCAATCAGGCTGTTCCGCCGACCGTCATCTTCTCGATCCGCAGGGTCGGCTGGCCGACGCCCACCGGCACGCTCTGGCCTTCCTTGCCGCAGACGCCGACGCCCGAATCGAGCGCCATATCGTTACCGATCATGCTGACGTACTTGAGCGATTCCGGGCCGCTGCCGATCAGCGTCGCGCCCTTGACCGGATAGGTCACCTTGCCGTTTTCGATCATGTACGCCTCGGAGGCGGAGAACACGAACTTGCCGTTGGTGATGTCCACCTGGCCGCCGCCGAAATTCACCGCATACAGGCCGTTCTTGACCGAGGCGATGATTTCCTGCGGATCCTTGTCGCCGTTGAGCATGTAAGTGTTGGTCATGCGCGGCATCGGCAGTGCGGCGTACGATTCGCGCCGCGCGTTGCCGGTTACGGGCATCTTCATCAGGCGCGCGTTCAGCGTGTCCTGGATGTAGCCCTTCAGGATGCCGTCTTCGATCAGCGTGGTGCACTGGGTCGGATTGCCTTCGTCGTCGATATTGAGCGAGCCGCGGCGGTTCGGCAGCGTGCCGTCGTCGACTACGGTAACGCCCTTGGCCGCGACCCGTTCGCCGATGCGCCCGGCGAATGCCGACGAACCCTTGCGGTTGAAGTCGCCTTCGAGGCCATGGCCGATCGCTTCGTGCAGCAGCACGCCAGGCCAGCCCGGCCCGAGCACGACTGTCATCGCGCCGGCCGGGGCGGGGCGGGCGTCGAGGTTGACGAGAGCGGCATGCACCGCGTCGTCGACGTACTTCGACAGCACGTCATCCGTGAAATAGCCGTAGTCGAAGCGCCCGCCACCGCCGCCGCTGCCGATTTCGCGGCGGCCGTTCTGTTCGGCGATTACCGTGACGGAGACGCGCACCAGCGGCCGGATGTCGGCGGCGAGCGCGCCGTCGCTGCGCGCCACCAGCACCACGTCGTATTCGCCGGCGAGGCCCGCCATCACCTGGGTGATGCGCGGATCGCGGCTGCGCGCCATCTGTTCAATGCGTTCGAGCAGCTTGACCTTGGCGGTCGCGTCGAGCGAATGCAGCGGGTCGGACGGCAGGTACAGATCGCGCCCGGCAATGCCGGTCAACGAGGACGCCACCTTGATCTTCTGCTTGCCGCCGCCGGCCTTGGCGATCGACCGCGTGGCGAGCGCGGCCTGGCGGATCGCTTCGGGCGACAGATCGTCCGAGTAAGCGAACGCGGTCCGGTCGCCCGAGACGGCGCGCACGCCCACCCCTTGATCGATGCTGAAGCTGCCAGATTTCACGATGCCCTCTTCAAGGCTCCAGGCTTCGCTGCGGGTGGCCTGGAAGTACAGGTCCGCGTAGTCGATGCGGTGCGTGAAGATCTCGGCGAGCGTGCGGGTGAGCAGGGCTTCGTCGAGGCCGTAGGGCGTGAGGAGCACGTCCTTGGCAGTGGCGAGATTACGGATACCGGGTTCGATGATGTTCATGCGAAGTGTGTTCTGCTCAATACAAAGGGATTCGGTTGGCGCACGCGCATCACATACATGGGTGGGCGGCGCCGGACTTTCAATGCCGGCTTCGGTTCTAGCTGGTCAGCACGCGGTGGCGCCAGGCCGGCAGGCTTTGCCGGACTTCGTCGATGCGGGCTCGCTCCAGATTGCCGGCCACCACGCCGGCGCCTTCGTCACGCACCGCGGCGATCTCGCCCCACGGGTCGATCAGCATGCTGTGTCCCCATGTGCGGCGGCCGTTCTCATGCTTGCCGCCTTGCGCCGCGGCGAGCACGTAGCACTGGTTTTCCACGGCGCGGGCGCGCAGCAGCATTTCCCAGTGTGCGCGGCCAGTCGTGTACGTGAAGGCCGACGGCACCACGATCAGCGCGCAATCGCCCATCCGGCGGTACAGCTCCGGAAAGCGCAAATCGTAGCAGACCGACAGGCCGACGCGCCCGAACGGCGCTTCGAAGGTACGGACCGTGTCGCCGGGGCGGATAGTACGTGCCTCGTCGAATGATTCGTCACCTTTTTCGAAGTTGAACAGATGAATCTTGTCGTAGCGCGCGGCTTCTTCGCCCTGCGGGTTGAATACCAGCGTGGTGTTCAGCACGCGGTTGGCTTCCGGCGCGGTCAGCGGCAGCGTGCCGCCGATTACCCAGACGCCGTGGCGGCGCGCCGCGTCCGCCAGAAAGCGCTGGATCGGGCCGTCGCCATAGGGCTCGCGCACGCTGAGTTTGTCGGTGTCCTTGAAGCCCATGAAGCAGAAGTATTCGGGCAGCAGGACCAGTTGCGCACCGTCCGCGGCAGCTTCTGCGATCAGGCGTCCCGCTTCGGCCAGATTGCGCTCGCGATCCGGCGTGCTCACCATCTGCAACGCGGCGACGCGAAAGGACGGGCTAACGGAGGTGGAGTAGCTGTGTTGTTCGCTCATGAACGTTTCGAAAGACTCCCGGCAGGGCAGCGCCAGGCGCAGGCGCTGCATACGTCGATCAGGGTGGTACCACCGCCGGTCAGCCGCCGCAGACGCCCTGAGCCCGCCAGGCCTGCTGGCTCTGGGTTCACTGCGCTTCCACGGTCGAGGCCGGCAGGTCCATCTTACCGCGATCGTCGTGCACCCGCTCGACGTGCGGTTTCGACCACGAACCGGTGATGGCGTAGTCCAGCGCGAACGCTTTCGAGATCGACTTCGACAGCGCGAAGTCGGCCACCAGCGCGGCAAGGCCGAACAGCGGATTGATGACTGTGGCGGCAACCACGCCCGCGCCGGCGCTGACCGTCGGCACGACGTGCACGTGCAGGTCCTGGGTTTCCTGGGCGAGGTCCACCGATCCCGACATCTCGGCGCGTGCCGGTGCGGTGACCATCTTGAAGTTATCGGTGCGGCCGATGCCGTCGCTGATCTGTCCCGTGCCGGTCACGCTCTCGAACGGCAGGCCCTCGCCGATCACGTCGCGGAAATTCAGCGTCGCGAAGCGCGCGAGGCTTTGCAGGCTCAGCACGCCCAGCAGCTTGGCGACACCCGGATCGACCTTGAGAATCTGGCCATGACGCAAATCCACGGAGAGGTTGCCGTTCAACGTCGGGTAGTCGATCTGGGTCGGGCCGCCGCGCCACACCACCTTGCCTGACAGTGTGCCGCTGCCGCCCTTGAGCGTGCGCGGCTGGCCAGCCTGTTCGAGCAGCGCGCCGGCGTCCTTGATGTCGAGCTTGAAGTCGAACACGGTGCGCTTCGGGGTATCTTCGTCGGCGCTGGCGCCAAGCCGGGTCGAGGTGCGCCAGTTGGCGGTGGCGGTCAGCGTCGCGGCCGGATTGCTGATATCGAGCTTGTCCAGTTGCCAGACCGGTACGCCGTCTTCCTCGAAGTTGTGCGCGTCGACTTCGAGGCGGCCGAAATTGTGGCCGCGCACGATCAGCTCGTTCACCAGCAGGTCGATCGACGGCATGTTCTGAGCCGGCGCCGAGATTGCCTGGCCGAGCAGGTCGTTTTCGGTGGCGGAGGGAATCACCAGCCGGGCGAGGCGTGCCTGCAGCGTGCCGGGCGAACCCTTGATCGCGCCGGGCAGCCAGGCCACGTGCCCGGAGACCTGGTTCGAGGCGATGTTGGCCTGCCAGTTGCCGTTGTCGCGCGAGGCGCCGACGATCACGCTTTCCCAATGCCGCTTGAGCAGCGTCAGGGTGCCGATGTGCACGGCAAAGCGGTTCGGCAGAAACTGCGTGAGCGTTGGATTGGGCGCGGCGGCCGGCGTGGCGGGCGCGGGGGGTTCCTTGCTGCGCATCTGGGTCACCAGGGCGCGCCACTGGTCGGCGTCGAAGGTGTCGATGTCGGCTGCGGCAATCACGCCCTCGGTCGGCAACTCGGCGGGCTTGTTGACGCCGACCGCGCCGACCACCACCGTCGGCGGCTGGCCCGGCGTATGGCGCAGCAGATAGCTGGCGGCAATCGGGCCGAATTGCAGGTCGGCGCGCTGCAGACCGGGGTCGTCATCCGTGGCGGCGGGCTTGAAGGTGAAGTGCAGCGGCATCGGCTTGCCGACCGGCTTGTTGAAGGGCGCCGGAAAATCGAGCGCGAGGCCGCTCAGGTCGGAGTTGGCGGTGACGTCGGGCAGGTGGCCCTTGGCGCCGCTTACGCTCAGGGCATACGGCGCGCTGCCGCTCATGCGCGTGAGTACCTCGGCTGCCGGGCCGTGCAGGTTGAGCCCGCGAGCGGCATCGACGGCAATGTGGCCGTTCAGGTCGAGCGCATAGGCGCCGTTGTTCTGCACCCCGCCGTTGGCATGCACGTCGCCGCCGAGGAACTGGCCGGCGAGCCGGTCAAGCTGGGCAGTGTGTTCGGTGAAACGCACCTTGCCGGTGAGTTGCGATAGCGGCGGCGTGTTGTCCATGCTCAGGCGGTTGCCCTGGAAGCCCAATGTGCCGTCGACGGCAATATGCGGTTTCGGCGTGCGCGGTATGGTCAGCTTCAGCGCCAGCGACGCCGGGCCCTCGGCGCGCACCTTCTCGCCGACGTGCTTCGAAAGGCTGCCGAGCGCGCTCGAATCGACGTAGTCGATCATGTCGGCGAGCGGGCCGTGGCCGGCGCCGTCGATGATGAGGCTCGAGGTTTTGGTGCCGAGATCGTCGATCTTGCCGTTGACCCGGTTGAGCGCGACCCGCTTGTAGCGCGCCCGGTCGATATCGAAGCGCAGCACGTTCTCCTTGAGCTGGAACGTGCCGTCTATGTCGGCGAGCGGCGGCCACACGTTCGGCGTCACGCCGTCCTTCATCTTGCGCGGCGGATACGGCGAGGGGTCGAACTTGCCACCCTTGAACGGCGCGACGATCTGGAACACGCCGGCGCTCGGGTCGCGCGAGTAGGGGAATTTGGTGAGATCGCCATGTACCTCGATCACCGCACCGCGCGAGACGCCGGCCTGCAGCCCGTGACCGAGGTAGGTGCGCAGCTTCTCGCTGATGCTGGTGGGCAGGTAGCGTACGATGCGCGCGACCTGGGCGTGCTGGAACTTCGCCGTCAGGTCGAGCGAACCGCGGCCGTGACCGGGGTTGCCGTAGTTCGCTGTGACTGTGGCGACGGCGTCCGCGTTGGCGACGCTCAGTTGCGGCACGGAAATGGCGAACGCCTTGTGCGGCTCACCCGGGGCGGCCGGCTTGACGGTCCAGCTGCCGTTGCCTTGCAGGCGGTCGAACTTGAGGCGCGGGTCGTCGAACACGCCCGGCAAGGTAACGGCCACATTGTTGGTGTCGATCGTCATGGCGCCGTGGGTCTCGTCGGCATCCACGCTGCCCCACAGGTTTTCGACGCCCGGCAGACCGGCCCGGGGGTGGCCGAGCGGGGTCAGCCCCGGCGGCGGTTCCTGGGCTGCGACGCTGATGCCCTGCAGGTCCGCCTTGAAGCGGTAGCGCACGATCGGCTCGGAGCCGCTCGCGTTGTGCTCGCTCGCGGCTTCCCCGGAATCGGGCTTGGCCCGTTCGACCTCGATCACGTAGTTCGCCACCAGGCCGCGCGGATCGAAACGCACCAGTTCGTTAAGCAGACGGCCCGAAAGCGGCAGTGCACGGCTGAATTCGGCGAGGATCCCGAGATCCACCCGGTCACCGCTTACGCTGATCAACTGGCCATGCTGCACCGACGCCCGGCGGTAGTGGCCGGTCAGCGTGGAAATTGCAAGGGTGCGCGTCAATGGCGTGCCGTCGTCGAGCGGCGGCTGGCCCAGTTCGGCGTGCAGATGATCGAGCTGCAGCGTGTAGTCGCCCGGCGCCATGGCGAGCTTCCAGGAGAAGCTGGCGACCGGCACATCGAGGCGCGGCTGGGTCGGACGCACGCGCATCGAGACACTGGTGCCGGACAGTTCGCCGCTTGCCGACTTCATCTGGCCTTGGGCAAAGTCGATCCAGATAGCGTTGTCGATCCGGCCGGCGTAGGTCTCGATCGGAAAGTCCATGTAATGCGCGAGCGCCGGCAGATCGACCGGCCCGGTCGAGATATAGGCCTGACCGGTCCAGTTGATCGGCTTGCCGATGGCCGCGAGGCGCGCGTGTCTGAAGTAGGCGCGGAAATCCAGCGGGCCGTGCAGCACGTTGCCGTCCGGTGGCGCCTGCAACGCGAGATGGTGGTCATAGCCGTCGTTCAGGATGGCAAGGCGGATGTTCTGCAGCGCCAGCTCAGGCGCGTCATGACGCAAGTCGCGCCAGCGCAGCGTGCCGCCGCGCAGCACGATGGCCTGCTGGCGCAGCAGCCAGGAACTGAAGGTGTCGTTGCCGGTGTGGGTGCTCGGCACGGTGACGCCGGCCACCGAGAGCGAACCGTCCGAGCCGCGCTCGATCAGCAGGTCGGGCTGGTCGACGATCAGGGTGGAGAGGATCGGCTTTAACTGCCACAGCGAACTCCACGAAACGGTTGCGGTGGCATGCGGGACGTTCAGCCCGAGCTTGCCGTCGTGGTCGCGAATCGTCAGATCGGTGACGTCGATGCCCGGCTGGAAGCCGGTCCAGTGCGGCGCGAGTTTGCCGATGGTGAGCTGTGCGTGGATTTTCTCGGAGACGAGGGCTTCGATGCGCGGCCGGAACGCGTCGACGCGCGGCAGCAAACCATAGCGCAGACCGACCAGCAGAGCCGCCACGATGAAGTAGACGACGAGCGCGATGGCCAGCAGCACCCTCAGGGTGTGACGCAGCACCACGTGGTGGTCGCCCTCTACTGACCTGACTTGTCCGGCTTCCTGTTGCTCGGCGGATTCGTTTCGCTCGGACATGCTGCGGCGGGGGTGGGCGTATGGTAGTTTTGCGATCTGACCACGAAATGTAACACACGGGCCTGTGCCGACGATATCCGTCAAAGCCTGTGCCCATGCCGTCTCGCGACCCTCGCGACGCGGCGCGAGGCTCCGTGATAAGACGAATGCAGCAATAAGCGATCCAGACCTTCGATGACCGACGCCTCCCTTCTCAGTTCCAGCTATTCACACTATGCGGCGCGGGCGCTCGCAGCCCGTCCCGAACTCGCCGGGCGGGTCGCCGCGCTGGCGCAGGCGCCCGTCACCCGCGAGCGCATCGAGGCTCGTTTCGATGACCTGTGCGCGGCGCTGGCGTCCGGCAACGGCGGCGCGTTGACCGAGGACGGCCTCAAACGCGCACTGCGCCAGTTGCGCACCGAGGTGTTCTGCGCCGTGATGGAGCGCGATCTGGCTGGCCGGGCTGATGTGGCCGAAGTGACCGGCGCGATGACGGATCTCGCTGAGACCACGATCCAGCGGGCCATGGCCGTGTTGTCCGCCGATCTTGAAGTGCTTTACGGCGAGCCGCGCGGCCCCGAAGGCGAGCGCCTGACGCTCGGGGTGGTCGGCATGGGCAAGCTCGGCGGCCGCGAACTGAATGTGTCTTCGGATATCGACCTGATCTTCGTCTATGAAGAAGACGGCGAAACCGCCGGCGGGCAACGCTCGCCGATTGCTACTCAGGACTTTTTTACCCGCCTCGGCAAACGGCTGATTGCCGCGCTGGCCGAAGTGAGCGCCGATGGCTACGTGTTTCGCGTCGATATGCGGCTGCGTCCGAACGGCGATTCGGGGCCGCTGGTATGCAGCCTGGGCATGCTCGAAGAGTACTTTTACGTGCAGGGCCGCGAGTGGGAGCGCTACGCGTGGATCAAGGGGCGGCTCGTCTCCGAGGGCGGCAGCGCCGCCGCGCAGCGGCTTTCGAAGCAGCTCGATGCGATCGTCACGCCGTTTATCTACCGCCGCTATCTGGACTTCGGCGTGATCAGCGCGATCCGCGCCCTGCACCTGCAGATTCGCCAGGAAGCCCAGCGCCGAGCCTCCATGCGGCCGGACAAGGCTGACGACATCAAGCTGGGCCGCGGCGGTATCCGCGAGATCGAGTTCAGCGCTCAGGTGTTCCAGTTGATTCGCGGCGGGCAGGACGCGGGCTTTCGGGTGCGGCCGACGCTGGCCGTGCTGCGCCACGCCGCGGCCCATGGCCTGATTGCGCCGGCCGTGTGCGTGGCGCTGTCGCAGGCTTACCGTTTCTTGCGTGAACTCGAGCACCGCCTGCAGTACCGCAACGACGCGCAGACTCATGCCATGCCGGTCGACCCGGATGAACGCGCGGCGCTTGCGCATGCGATGGGCTTCGACGATTACGCGGCGCTGATGACGAAGCTCGACGCGCACCGCGAGCTGGTCGAACAGCAGTTCGACCAGATTTTCGCCGACAAGGTGAATGGCCGTGACGGCTGCGGTGCGCCGGAAGACGGCGCTGCGGCCTGGGTCTGGAGCAGCGCGCTCGCCGACGACAGCGCGGACGAGGCCCTCCACGCGCGACTCAACGAACTGGGGGTTGCCGAGCCGGACGAACTGCTCGCGCGGCTGCGGGCGGTGTGGAATTCGTCGCGTTATGCGGGGCTCGCCGAGCGCAGCCGGCAGCGCTTCGACATCGTTGCGCAGCGGGCGCTCGAAGCCGCGCGCACGCTGGAGCCGCCCGCGCGGCGCGGCGATACGGTGGCGCGCTTCTTCGATCTGCTCGAAGCCGTGAGCCGGCGCGGCGCGTACCTGGCGCTGCTCACCGAATATCCGCAGGCGTTGCACCGGGTGCTGTCGGTGCTGGGCGCCTCGCGCTGGGCGGCCGGTTATCTGCTGCGCCATCCGCAACTGCTCGATGAACTGCTCGACGACGAGGCGATTGCCAGCCCGTTCGACTGGCCTGAGTTCAAGCGCACGCTGCGCCTGCGCCTTGCGGCAGCGGACGGCGTCGAACAGCAGATGGACCTGCTGCGCCACGCTCATCAGGCCGAGGTGTTCCGGATCCTGCTGATCGATCTGGCCGGCAAGCTGAGCGTCGAGCACGTCAGCGACCGGCTCTCCGAGCTCGCCGATGCCGTGCTCGACGTGACGCTCGAAGCGGTCTGGAAGCAGTTGGCCAAACGTCATCGCGAAGTGCCGCGCTTTGCCGTGATCGCGTATGGAAAGCTGGGCGGCAAGGAACTGGGCTATGCGTCCGATCTCGACCTGATCTTTCTGTACGACGACCCGGACGATGCAGCGGCGGACGTCTACTCGACCTTTACGCGTCGGCTGATCACCTGGCTCACGATGGCCACGGGCGCCGGCACGCTGTTCGACGTGGACCTGCGGCTGCGGCCGAACGGCGAATCGGGCCTGCTCGTCACGGACCTGGACGCGTTCAGGCGTTACCAGCTGCGCGAAGGCGATGCAGCCAACACCGCGTGGGTCTGGGAGCATCAGGCGCTGACGCGGGCGCGCTATTGCGCGGGCGATGCGGAGATCGGCGCGAGCTTCGAAGCGATCCGCGAGCAGGTTTTGACCACGCCGCGCGAAGCCGGACCGCTGGCGAGGGAGATCGTCGAAATGCGCGAGCGCGTCGAGGCCGGGCATCCGAACCGGACCGAACTGTTCGACCTGAAGCACGACCGCGGCGGCATGGTGGATATTGAGTTCACCGTGCAGTACTGGGTGCTGCTGCACGCGGCGCGAGATCCTGAACTGATCCGCAATACCGGCAATATCGCGTTGCTGCGCGAGGTATCGCGCTTCGGAATGATGAGCGAGGAAGAGGCCGAGACGGTTGGCGCCGCGTATCGCACCTATCGCAAGCTGCAGCACAAGCTGCGCCTCGACGGTATGGAAAAGGCACGGGTCGAACCTGCGGCGGTCGAGACCGAGCGGCAGGCAGTGCTGGCGCTGTGGAAGCGCGTGTTTGGATGAGGTTCGGACTACGCGGGCTACGTGGCTTGCGCGGGCGACGTGGACTTGCTGGCTGCGGCCGTGTGGCCGCAGCGCCGGCTACGCCGCCAGCATTTCCTTGGCGTGCTTGCGGGTCGTGGCGGTGATCTCAAGGCCGCCCAACATGCGCGCTACCTCTTCGATTCGGCTTGCCTTGTCCAGTGAGGTCACGCTGCTGACCGTGCCGCCCTTCTTGTTGGACGTTTTCGCCACCTGGAAGTGATGGTCGCCACGCGCGGCCACTTGCGGCAAGTGCGTCACGCACAGCACCTGGCGTGCGCGTCCGAGCTGATGCAGCAGCCGCCCGACCACTTCCGCGACACCGCCGCCAATGCCCGTATCCACTTCGTCGAAGATCAGGGTTGGCGTTGGGCTGGCGGTGCTGGCGATCACGGCGAGCGCGAGGCTGATGCGTGCCAGTTCGCCGCCTGAGGCGACTTTGGCGAGCGGGCGCAGCGGCACGCCGGCATGGCCTGCCACGCGGAACTCGACCTGCTCCAGGCCATGTGCACCGCCTTCCGGCAGCGCGACGAGCGCGACTTCGAAGCTGCCGCCTTTCATCGACAGTTCCTGCATGCCGGTCGTGACCGCCGACCCCAGCGCCTTGGCGGCCTTGGTCCGGGCCTTCGAGAGCAGCCGGGCTTCGGCCAGATAGGCTTCCTTCGCTTTCGCTTCGGCGGCGTGCAGGCTTTCCAGATCTGCGGCGGCATCGAGCGCGGCCAGTTGCGCGCGCCGTGCCGCGTGTTCCTCGGGCAGCGTCTCCGGCTGCAGACGGAACTTGCGCGCGGCCGAATGCAGGGCGTCGACGCGTTTTTCGATCTGCGCGAGGCGTTCGGGGTCGAGCTCCAGCCGCTGCGCATAGTGGCTCAGTGAATAGGCCGCTTCCTGCAACTGGATCTCGGCCGGTTCGAGCGCGGCGAGGGCGTCGTTCAGCGCCGGATCAATCTCAGCCAGGTCGCGCAGCTTCGAGACGATCGACGCGAGATGCGTGATCATCGCCTCGTCCGATTCGGATAGCGCGTTGAGCGCGCCTTGCACGCCATCGATCAGATTGGCCGAATGCGACAGGCGGTTGTGTTCGGCGTTGACCTCTTCCCACTCACCCGGTTGTGGAGCGAGCTTGTCGAGTTCGGTCAGTTGCCAGGCAAGACGCTCGCGTTCGAGTTGCAGTTCGCGGTCGCGCGTCCTGGCCGTTTCCACTGCCTGCACCTTCTCGCGCCACGTGCGCCAGCCGCGGCTCACGGCGGCGGCCTTATCGACGAGGCCCGCATGGGTGTCGAACAGCTCACGCTGGGCGTCCGGGCGCATCAGCAACTGGTGGGCGTGCTGCCCGTGAATATCGACCAGCATTTCGCCGACCTCGCGCAGTTGCGCGAGCGTTGCCGCGGTGCCGTTGATGAAGGCGCGCGAGCGGCCGTTCGCGTCCACCACGCGCCGCAGCATGACTGTGTTGCCGTGCGGGTCCGCGCCGTTTGCCTCATGCCCGGCGCCGTCCGGGGCGCCTGTCGGGCCCGGCGTCGCGAACGCCTGCTCTTCGAGCCATTGCTCGGCCAGCGCGTGGGTTTCGAATTCGGCGGTGATGTCGGCGCGGGCCTCGCCGGTGCGCACGACGCTGGCATCGGCGCGGGCGCCGAGCGCGAGCGCCAGGGCATCGATCAGGATCGACTTGCCGGCGCCCGTTTCACCTGAAAAAACCGTAAAGCCGCTGTCGAATTCAAGATCGAGCGCGGCGACGATGACGAAGTCGCGTATCGAGAGGTGGCGAAGCATGGAGGTCGTGTGGTGGCTTGGGTTACCGGTTGCGGCCAGGTGCTCAGGATTCGCTCAGGACTTGATGTCGTCTTCGTGCGACGGGTATTCGTTCCAGTGCAGCTTCTTGCGCAGCGTCGCGTAGTGGCTGTGGCCGATCGGGTGCAGCAGCGGCACGGTATGGCGCGAGCGGCGCACTTCGATCGTGTCGTTGTGTTCGAGCGCGGTGAACGACTGCATGTCGAAATTGACGTTTACGTCACGGCCCGAGACGATCTGGATGCTGACCTTCGAGTCGTCCGGCAGCACGATAGGGCGGTTGGAGAGCGCGTGCGGTGCAATCGGCACCAGCACGATGCCTTGCAACTGCGGATGCAGGATAGGACCCGACGACGACAGGGCGTAGGCGGTCGAGCCCGTCGGCGTGGCGACGATCAAGCCGTCGGAACGCTGGTTGTACATGAAGCGGCCGTCCACGGCCACGTGCAGTTCCGCCATCCCCGAGAAGCCGCTGCGGTTCACCACCACGTCGTTGAACGCCAGCGCGTGGTAGATCGGATTGCCGTCGCGCATGATGCGCGCTTCCAGCAGCATGCGTTCCTCACGCTCGAAGTGCCCGCCAAGCATCTGCGGGACGATTTCCTGCATGTCGGAAATCGGGATGTCGGTGATAAAGCCGACCCGCCCGTGGTTGATGCCGATCAGCGGCGTGCGGTAGGGCGCAAGCTGGCGGCCGATGCCCAGCATCGTGCCGTCGCCACCCAGCACCACGGCTACGTCGGCGCGTGCCCCGATCTCCGCCGGGCGTAGGGCGGGGTATTCGGTCACGCCGATCTCCGCCGCGGTTTCCGCTTCGAACACCACGTCGAAGCCGCGCCTGGCGATGCACGAGGCGAGCGCGGTCAGCGGCTCCCCGATGCCTGGCGTATTGTTGCGCCCGACGAGCGCGACGGTCTTGAACTGGCTGGTAACTTGCATGCCGGCATTACACCATAGGTGGGGGCTGAAAAGAACCGTCCCCGGCCACATGGGCGGCCGGCTCGGGATGGGTGAGCGGTGCGCTGTCCGGTCTGCGCAGGATTATCGTTAGAATGGTGAAGTCCTGATGACAGTTGCCGGCCTTTGCGGCATAGGCCGCGCCGGACCCGCACTTTCCGCGGTTGCGGGTTGGCGCAGGGCGGAGCTCGGTCCACCCGGTCCGCGCCCGGGCAAGATTGCCGGCAACGCTAGAATTGTTAGCGCTCGCGGTCGTCGCATCATTAAGCTAGAATTTTCCGTCATGCTAGATCCCCGCGCACAAACCCTCCTCAAAACGCTGATCGAGCGCTATATCGCCGAGGGTCAGCCGGTCGGCTCGCGCACGTTGTCCCGCTATTCCGGCCTGGAACTGAGCCCGGCAACGATCCGCAACGTGATGTCCGATCTGGAGGAGCTGGGGCTCGTCATCAGTCCGCATACTTCGGCGGGCCGCATTCCAACGCCGCGCGGCTACCGCCTGTTCGTCGACACCATGCTGACCGTCGAGTCGGCCGCTGACGAAGAGGCCGTCATGCGCACGGTCAAGACCACGCTGCAGGCCGGCGAGCCGCAGAAGATCGTGGCGGCAGCCGCGAGCGTGCTGTCCAACCTGTCGCAGTTTGCCGGCGTGGTGCTGACGCCGCGGCGCAGCCACGTGTTCAAGCAGATCGAGTTCATGCGCCTGTCCGACAAGCGCATCCTGCTGATCATCGTGACGCCCGAGGGCGACGTGCAGAACCGCATCATGGCGACCCAGCGCGATTTTTCGCCGTCGCAGCTCGTCGAGGCCTCCAACTACATCAATGCGCACTTCGCAGGCCTGTCGTTCGACGAAGTGCGCCGCCGTCTGCGCGAAGAGATCGACGCGTTGCGCGGCGACATGACCACGCTGATGCACGCCGCCGTGACGGCCAGCACCGACGAAGCCGACACCGGCGAGACCGTGCTGATCTCGGGTGAGCGCAACCTGCTCGAAGTGGCTGACCTGTCCTCGGACATGGCGCGGCTGCGCAAGCTGTTTGACGTATTCGACCAAAAGACCAGCCTCCTTCAGTTGCTCGACGTATCGAGTCACGCCCAGGGCGTGCAGATTTTCATTGGCGGCGAGTCGAACCTCGTGCCGATCGAAGAAATGAGCGTGGTGACCGCGCCGTACGAGGTGAACGGCAAGATCGTGGGCACGCTCGGCGTCATCGGACCGACGCGGATGGCCTACAACCGCGTGATTCCGATCGTCGACATTACCGCGCGACTGCTTTCGCTGACGCTCAGCCAGCAGTAAGCGCCGGTTCTCGCGAACCGTGGGTTGAGGTACCGGCGCCCCGGCGCTGCTGCCGTCTCGAGCCAACCGGCCCGTCGTGCAGCGGTAGCGTCATGCATGCCAATCATGCAGGGCGGCGCGGCGCCTGCCAATCGGCCGAACGGCCAGGTATCCGTGACGGACCGCACCGCTATAATGACTTCCATCTGAACCGTTTCCCGGCTGTACGCGGCCAACCCTGTCGCCTATGCGTTTCGATCTCGAGCGGCCTTCGCAGCCCGCCACATCCCATCGTGTCGCGGTCTTGCTGATCAATCTGGGCACGCCGGATGCTCCTACCCCCCGCGCTGTGCGCCGCTATCTGGCGCAGTTTCTATCCGACCCGCGCGTGGTGGAGATTCCCGCCGTTATCTGGCAGGTCATCCTGCGGTTACTGATCCTGCCGTTGCGCGGCATTTCCTCGGCGAAGAAATACGCCGCGGTGTGGACACCGGAGGGTTCGCCCTTGCGCGTATTCACGGAGAAGCAGGTGGAAGGGTTGAGGCATCTGCTGCAGGTGAACGACTACACGGTGATCGTCGAGTACGCGATGCGCTACGGCATGCCGGGCATTCCGGCCATGCTGAACCAGTTGAAGCTGGCCGGCGCCGAGCGGGTGCTGCTGGTGCCCATGTACCCGCAATACTCGTCGTCGACCACAGCTACGGCCTTCGACGACGCCTTTTCGGCGCTCAGACGTATGCGCAACCAGCCGGAAATCCGCACCATTCGCCAATACGCGGACCATCCGGCCTATATTGCGGCGCTGGCCGCGCAAGTGCACCAGTACTGGCACGCGCACGGCCGCCCGGATTTCGCGGCGGGCGACAAGCTGGTGCTGAGTTTCCACGGTGTGCCCAAGCGCACACTCGATCTGGGCGATCCGTACCATGATCAGTGCCAGCAAACGGGGGCGCTGCTGATGCAGGCGCTCGAGCTGACGCCGGTGGAGTGCCGCGTCACGTTCCAGTCGCGCTTCGGCAAGGCCGAATGGCTGCAACCTTACACTGCGCCGACACTCAAGGAGTTGGGTGCGGCGGGTGTGCGCCGCGCGGATGTATTTTGTCCGGGCTTCACTGCCGACTGCCTCGAAACTATCGAGGAGATCGGCATGGAAGTTCGCGACGAGTTTGTGCATGCAGGCGGCAAGGAGTTTCACCGGATTCCTTGCCTGAACGCCTCGCAGGCGTGGATTGCCGCGCTGGGGGAAATCGTCGCGCAGAATCTGCAGGGCTGGCCGGTACAGGCAGCGGCCGCGCAGGGTGTGGTGACCGCGTGAGCCTGCCGTTCTGCATTGCTTCAACGCGCTTGATGCGTCGCTTAGGGCGCTGGACTGACCGATGAACTACAAGATCGCAACTGAACCCGGTGCGCGTTTGCGCATCGACAAATGGCTATGGGCTGCGCGCTTCTTCAAGACCCGCTCGCTTGCGGCGGACGCGGTCGACAAAGGTCATGTGCGGATTGGCGGTGCAGCGGTCAAGCCGGCCAAGGACGTGCGAGTGGGCGACCTCGTTGAGATCGATATCGAGCGGATCGTCTGGCAGGTGGAGGTGCTGGGTGTCTGCGACGTGCGCGGTCCGGCGAGTGTGGCGCAGACGCTGTATGCGGAGACTGAGGACAGCAAGGTGAAGCGGCAGGTGGAGCAGGAGCGGCGCAAGACTTATCGTGAGCCGGCCGCCGCCTTGCACGGACGCCCGACCAAGCGCGACCGGCGCACTATCGACAGATTTTCAGGTGGGGATTGAACAGTTGTTCCATGGTGGCATGTACGCCGCCATACTCCGTCGTGCTGTCATTGACGGCACCGGACATGCAGATGGTTGTGGTTCCCGCGATGAGCACCAGCGCAACCACGGATATTGCAAAGGTCAGTTTCACGGTACTTCCCCGAAAGGATGCAGTACGAACCCGCGCGTTAAGTTAAATGAAATGGTATGCGCCGGGTTAGGGTTAACGTGCGTTTTCCAGCGAATGACTGGAGTTTAGGTCAGTCCACGAGCGCGCTCAATCTCATTCTGATGAAGTCAGAGTAATGGTTGTAACGAGGCATTTCGGTGGCACTGCTGCGGTGCGAAAAGTTCCCAAAAGTTCCTTTTTGGCGCCTTGAAATCGTGGTTTGGGCCCCCAACTGCAGCGACGATGAGAGGTGGCGTGTGGCGTTTGCGCAACGCTCGAACGAGCCGGCCGGAAACCCGTGCGGGCCACCCTTTGGCTTTTAATTTTTAAAGACTTTCAGCGACATGGAAAACACGCAAGAGAACCCGACGAGCCAGAATCCCACGTCCGCCGAAGAAGCCGCGCGCCAGGCCGCCGAGGCTGCCGCGGTTCAGCCGGAAGCCAATCCGGCTGAAGCTGCGCCGGGCGCCGCTGCGCCAGCCGGCGCCGAAGCCGCCCTCGCTGAAGCTCAGGCGAAGATCGCCGAGTTGCAGGAGAGCTTCCTGCGTGCCAAGGCCGAGACCGAAAACGTGCGCCGCCGTGCGCAGGAAGATGTCACCAAGGCCCACAAGTTCGCCATTGAAAGCTTCGCCGAGCATCTGCTGCCGGTGGTCGACAGTCTCGAGGCGGCCGTTGCCCACTCGTCCGACGACCTGCAAAAGGTCCGCGAAGGCGTCGAGCTGACGCTGCGTCAACTGAGCGGCGCGCTCGAGAAGGGCCGCGTTGTCGCGATCAACCCGCCCGCGGGCGAGAAGTTCGACCCGCATCGCCACCAGGCCATCTCGATGGTGCCGGCCGAGCAGGAACCGAACACGGTCGTCTCCGTGCTGCAGAAGGGTTACGTGATCGCCGACCGCGTCCTGCGTCCGGCGCTCGTCACCGTCGCCCAGCCGAAGTAAGCGTAAGGCATAGCCCAGGCGTTCCCGGGCCGGGACCTCGTTATCATGGCCAGCCTTCCCGGCGACGCCACGGCTTTCACCGTGTTTGGGATGCGGGTGTCGAGCGCCGAGTCGTTCGGCTCGGCGCTTGCGGCGGCGGCCTGCCAACGGTGGCCCCATCAATCCCGAAGTCGCGAGTGATTGAAAAAAATTAAAGACCGCATTGCATTCAAGGTCTTGAAAACGATGCGGGCGCACTTATGTTGAGTGCAGGTATGAATTGAAGGCGGGTTGCCTTGCCGCCGGATGGGCACAAGGCAACCTACTGCAGCGATCAAAGTCAGGAGATTAGTGAAAATGGGCAAAATTATCGGCATCGACCTCGGCACGACCAACTCGTGCGTGGCGATCATGGAAGGCAATTCGGTCAAGGTGATCGAGAACTCGGAAGGTGCGCGCACCACGCCGTCGATCATTGCTTACATGGAAGACGGCGAGATTCTCGTCGGCGCGCCTGCGAAGCGTCAGTCGGTCACGAACCCGCGCAACACGCTGTACGCGGTCAAGCGCCTGATTGGCCGCCGCTTTGAAGAAAAGGAAGTGCAGAAAGACATCGGCCTGATGCCGTACAAGATCGTCAAGGCCGACAACGGCGACGCATGGGTCGAAGTGCGCGATCAGAAGCTGGCTCCGCCGCAAATCTCGGCTGAAGTCCTGCGCAAGATGAAGAAGACCGCTGAAGACTACCTTGGCGAGCCGGTCACCGAAGCGGTGATTACGGTTCCCGCGTACTTCAACGACAGCCAGCGCCAGGCTACCAAGGACGCCGGCCGCATCGCCGGTCTGGAAGTCAAGCGGATCATCAACGAACCGACCGCAGCCGCGCTCGCGTTCGGTCTCGACAAGGCTGAGAAGGGCGACCGCAAGATTGCCGTGTATGACCTCGGCGGCGGCACGTTCGACATTTCCATCATCGAGATCGCCGACGTTGACGGCGAAATGCAGTTCGAAGTGCTCTCGACGAACGGCGATACGTTCCTCGGCGGTGAAGACTTCGACCAGCGCATCATCGACTACATCATCGGTGAGTTCAAGAAGGAACAAGGCGTCGACCTGTCGAAGGACGTGCTCGCGCTGCAACGCCTGAAGGAATCGGCTGAAAAGGCGAAGATCGAACTGTCGTCGAGCCAGCAGACCGAAATCAACCTGCCGTACATCACGGCAGACGCGTCGGGTCCGAAGCACTTGAACCTGAAAATCACGCGTGCAAAGCTCGAAGCGCTGGTGGAAGAACTGATCGAGCGCACCATCGAACCGTGCCGTCTGGCTATCAAGGACGCGGGCGTGAAGGTCGGCGAAATCGACGACGTGATTCTCGTCGGTGGTATGACGCGTATGCCGAAGGTGCAGGAAAAGGTTAAGGAATTCTTCGGCAAGGACCCGCGCCGTGACGTGAACCCGGACGAAGCCGTGGCTGTGGGCGCCGCGATTCAAGGCCAGGTTCTGTCGGGCGACCGCAAGGACGTTCTGCTGCTCGACGTGACCCCGCTGTCGCTCGGCATCGAAACGCTCGGCGGCGTGATGACGAAGATGATCAACAAGAACACCACGATCCCGACGAAGCACGCGCAAGTGTATTCGACGGCGGACGACAACCAGGGCGCCGTGACGATCAAGGTGTTCCAGGGCGAACGCGAAATGGCAGCCGGCAACAAGCTGCTGGGCGAGTTCAACCTCGAAGGTATTCCGCCGGCACCGCGCGGTGTGCCGCAGATCGAAGTGAGCTTCGACATCGACGCGAACGGCATTCTCCACGTCGGCGCCAAGGACAAGGCAACGGGCAAGGAAAACCGCATCGTCATCAAGGCGAACTCGGGTCTGTCGGAAGCCGAAATCGAGAAGATGGTGAAGGACGCAGAAGCGAACGCGGAAGAAGATCACAAGCTGCGTGAGCTGGCCGATGCCCGCAACCAGGGCGACGCGCTGGTGCACAGCACGAAGAAGGCGCTCACCGAGTACGGCGACAAGCTGGAAGCGGCTGAGAAGGAAAAGATCGAAGCGGCGCTGAAGGACCTCGAAGAAACGCTGAAGAGCGGTGCGAGCGACAAGGCAGCGATCGAAGCCAAGATCGAAGTCGTGGCAACGGCCTCGCAGAAGCTCGGCGAAAAGATGTACGCCGACATGCAGGCTGCGCAAGGTGCAGCAGGCGCAGCGGCAGGTGCTGCCGGTGCAGCCGGCGGTGCCTCGGCCGGCGGTGCGAGCCAGCCGGAAGACGACGTGGTCGACGCCGAGTTCAAGGAAGTGAAGAAGGACTAAAGCCAGGTCGCAACTTGACCGTAAAGCCGCACACAGCGATGTGTGCGGCCCGGCAGCAAAATGGTCTGCAGCCGTTCCGGATGCACAACCTGCAAAGCGGTTATCGCGCCTGGTGAGCCTGTTTGGGCTCTCCGGGCACGTTTGTTTTAAGGAGGACGTTGCTCGATCCGTGCAAATGACGGACGGGCGGCGGCCGGACGAGTCGCTAGACTCCAGCATTCAAGAGGAGCCGCCGTGCCTTTGCTGCGCGGAGGGCGTTGAACCGATATGGCGAAACGGGATTACTACGAGGTTCTGGGCGTCGCAAAGAACTCGAGCGACGACGAAATCAAGAAGGCTTATCGCAAGCTTGCGATGAAGCATCACCCTGACCGTAATCCGGGCAACAAGGATGCGGAAGAGCATTTCAAGGAGGTGAAGGAGGCCTATGAAATGCTGTCGGACTCGCAGAAGCGGGCGGCGTACGACCAGTACGGCCACGCAGGCGTCGACCCGAACATGGGCGGCGCGGGCGCGCAGGGTTTCGGCGGGTTTGCCGATGCGTTCGGCGATATTTTCGGCGACATTTTCGGCCAGGCGGCCGGCGGCGCCGCGCGTGGCGGCGGCCGTGCCGGCCCGCAGGTGTATCGTGGCGCCGATCTGCGCTACAGCATGGAAATCACGCTGGAACAGGCTGCGCACGGTTATGACACGCAGATCCGTGTGCCGAGCTGGGTGTCGTGCGAAATCTGTCACGGCTCGGGTGCGAAGCCCGGTACCAAGCCGGAAACCTGCCCCACCTGTAACGGCTCGGGTTCGGTGCGCATGTCGCAAGGCTTTTTCAGCATTCAGCAGACTTGCCCGAAATGCCACGGCACCGGCAGCCATATTCCCGATCCGTGCCTGCACTGCCACGGCGCGGGCAAGGTGAAGGAAACCAAGACGCTGGAAGTGAAGATTCCGGCGGGTATCGACGACGGCATGCGCATCCGTTCGGCCGGCAACGGCGAGCCGGGCATCAACGGCGGTCCTTCAGGCGACCTGTACGTCGAGATTCACATCAAGCAGCACTCGGTGTTCGAGCGCGACGGTGACGATCTGCACTGCCAGATGCCGATTCCGTTCACCACCGCGGCGCTCGGCGGCGAGATCGAAGTGCCGACGCTGGCGGGCCGCGCGAGCTTCACCGTGCCCGAAGGCACGCAGTCGGGCAAGACGTTCCGTCTGCGCGGCAAGGGCATCAAGGGGCTGCGCTCGAGCATTGCCGGTGATCTGTATGTGCACGTGCAGGTCGAGACGCCGGTCAAGCTCACCGAGCCGCAGCGCGAGTTGCTGCAGCAGTTCGAGAAGTCACTGGTCGAGGGCGGTGCGCGTCACAGCCCGCAAAGCAAGAGCTGGTTCGATCGCGTGAAGAGCTTCTTCGATTAATGGCAGTTTGAAGTTGGCGGTAGGCGAGATGGTTGATGATCGCGGCGGCGTGTTCGCATTGCTCGACGATTGCGACGCGACTGCGGCGCGGCGCTCGAGCCGTCTCTACACGCAGCTTGTGCACGAACGGGTTTGCGCCGAGGCGGCGCAGCTCGACGCGGTGTGCGCCGCGGTCGCGGCCGATCTGCAGCGCGGTTTGCATGCTGTGGTGCTGGGCGATTATGAGTTCGGTCGTCAGCTTGTGCTGGAGCGTGCGGCTGGAGTGACCGGGGTTGCGGTTGCGCAACGCGATGCTTCGCCGCGAGCCGCTTCGCGGTCGTCCGCTGGCGAGGCGGCTTGTGAACAGAAAACGCAGCGTGGCGATGCCTCGCTGCGTTTTTTATTGTTCGAACGCTGCGCGAAGCTCTCGCGTGACGAAGCCGACGCATGGCTCACACAATGCGATGGCGGCTTGGCGCAGCCATCGGTGGCGGGCACGGCGGGTGTGTGCGCCAGCGTCGACCAGGCGCAGTTCGAAGCGGCAATTGACGCAATTCATGAAGCGCTGCGGATCGGCGATTCTTATCAGGTCAACTACACCTACCGGCTCGGCTTTGATGTCTTCGGCACGCCGGCTGGTCTTTACCGACGCCTGCGGGAGCGGCAGCCGGTTCCGTTTGGCGCGCTGATCGCGTTGCCGGGCGACCGCTGGGTGCTGTCGTGCTCGCCCGAGCTGTTTGTCGAGAAGGCGGGGACGAGGCTGCGCGCGCGTCCCATGAAGGGCACAGCACCGCGTGTGCCGGAAGACCCCATCGCCGATCGGCACGCAGCGGAGTTTCTCGCCAACGATCCCAAGAATCGCGCCGAAAACGTCATGATCGTCGACCTGTTACGCAACGATCTGTCGCGGGTCGCCGAGACGGGCTCGGTCAGCGTGCCGGCGTTGTTCTCGGTCGAGCCGTATGCGTCGGTGTGGCAGATGACGTCGACGGTGGAAGCGCAGTTACGCGCGCGGACCTCGTTTGCCGACGTGCTGCGCGCCTTGTTTCCTTGTGGGTCGATCACCGGGGCGCCGAAGCACCACACGGTGCAACTGATCGACACGCTCGAAAGTACGCCGCGCGGTCTTTATACCGGCGCGATCGGCTGGCTCGATGCTCAGGAGGTTGCAACCGGCCTCAGTTCCAGGGATCAGCCAGACGGCACGCCGCACGCGGGCACTCACGATCCGGCAGAAGGCGCTTGCGGCGACTTCTGCCTCTCCGTCGCCATCCGGACCTTGACGCTCGATGCGCCCGCGCCCGGCGTCAGCGAACGCCGGGGCAGCATGGGCGTGGGAGCGGGAATCGTGCTGGATAGCGTCGCCGCCGACGAATATGCGGAGTGCGAATTGAAGGCCAGCTTCCTGACCGGAGCCGATCCCGGCTTCGAGCTGTTCGAGACCATGTACGCGACGCATGAGAACGGCGTCCGGCATCTTGCGCGCCACTTCGCACGGCTGGCGAGAAGTGCCGCATGGCTAGGTTTCCGGTTCGATGAACCTGACTTGCGTGGGCGCCTCGAAGCGCAGTGCGCGGGGCTACCGGCGGGAACGCCGCATCGTGTCCGGCTCGCGCTCGCCAAGAGCGGCGCCGTGCAACTGAGCGCAGCGCCGTTGACTCCGCTCGCAGACAGCGTGGTCGGCGTATTGCTCGCACCGGATCATGGCTTTGCCGCGACCGAGGCCAACGATGCACTGTTGCACCACAAAACCACGCGCCGCGCGGACTACGACCGTGGCTGGCGTAATGCCGAGGCGCTCGGCGCCTTCGACACCCTGTTCTTCAACGAGCGCGGCGAATTGACAGAAGGCGGCCGTTCGAATGTGTTCGTAAAGCTGGCAGCCCGCTGGTGGACTCCGCCGTTGTCGTCAGGCGTTTTGCCTGGCGTGATGCGTGGTGTGTTGCTCGACGATGCGGAGCTGGGTGCGGGTGAGCGCGTGCTAACGCGCGCCGACGTAATGAATGCTGAGGCGCTTCTTGTTTGCAATGCCTTGCGCGGTGCTGTGCAGGCACGCGTCCTGTAGCGCACGGCTCAGACGAGCCGCTGAGAGTTTGGCCAGTTGTCGGCCTTGTCTGACCAAGATGAACAGTCCTTCGCAACGAGCACTGGTTCAGCAGCGGTTCATGCGCAGCAGACGCTCGATCGAGTTGATAAAGCGCGCATACCACACGATGTTGTGCAGTTCAGGCGAGGGGCGGGCGTGATCGCGGATCTCCGCGATGTTGATCAGGCAAATGGGGCTCATGGTCGTCTCGATTCGGTTTGCGGCGAGGCCGCAGGAGTGAATCGCCAAAGATAGACGACATGATTCTCGGCTGAAATCGGACGTGTCCGAATTCAGAGGCGGTACGTTCGGAATTTCCGCATTGAACCTGTGCCCCAGTTTTTACAGAGGTCGCCCCGAAGGGCAACCATCGCGGCCACCGGGCCGCCGCTTATCTCAAAAGCGTCAAAACGTATGTTCCGGTCCCGGAAACGAGCCGTCCTTGACCGCACGCACATACGCCTCAACAGCGGCGCCAATGCTCGGCTGTCCCTGCATGAAATCCTTCACGAAGCGTGGACGCTTGCCGGGGAAAATCCCCAGCATGTCGTGCAGCACGAGCACCTGACCCGAGCAATCCACGCCTGCGCCAATGCCAATGGTCGGAATCCGCAGCTGTTTGGTCACTTCGGCCGCGAGCAGGGTAGGGATAGCTTCCATCACCACCAGTTGCGCGCCGGCCTGCTGGATCGCGAGCGCATCGCGCAGCAACTGGCTGGCGGCCGCTTCCGTCTTGCCTTGCACCTTGAAGCCGCCGAACGCATGCACCGATTGCGGTGTGAGGCCGATGTGCGCACAGACCGGAATCGCCCGCTCTACCAGGAAGCGGATCGTGTCGGCCAGCCACTCGCCGCCTTCCAGCTTGATCATCTGGGCGCCGGCGCGCATCAATTCCACGGAACTGGCGAATGCTGCTTCCGGTGTGCCGTAGGTGCCGAACGGCAGATCGGCAACAACCAGCGCCTGCGGGCGCGCCCGTACCACGCAGGCTGTGTGATAGGCAATCTCGGCCAGCGTGACCGGCAGCGTCGTGGTCTGGCCCTGCACCACGTTGCCCAGCGAATCGCCGATCAGCAGAACGTCGACCCCCGCGCGGTCCAGCAGCGCCGAAAAACTCGCGTCGTAACAGGTGAGCATGACGATCCTCTCGCCCGCGTCGCGCATCGCCTGCAGTTTCGGCACTGTAATGGCGTTGCGGCTCGTTTCCTGCAAATAGGTCATGAGGTAATCCGTTGAAGAAAGAGAAGGGCGACGTCGCTTACAGCGAGGTGCCTTTGACAAAGAATTCCTTGCGCCCGCGCATCGTCTCGATGCGCTCGACGAGCAGTGCAAGGTCCGCGTCCGAGTCGAGCGGGTTCAGGTGTTCGGCGTTGACCGTCAGCACGGGCGTGCGGTCGTAGTGATAGAAAAACTCGTTATAGGCATCGCACAGGGCGCGCAGGTACGCGTCGGAGATCTGCAGCTCCATTGCGACGGCGCGCCTCTGGATGCGCGCAAACAGCACTTCCGGGCTGGCCTGCAGGTACACGACGAAATCCGGCGCCGGCGCTGCGCCCGGGCTTCCCGCAGAGGCCCGGGGCGCCTGGGTCTCGGTGCTTGCGTCGATGCGCCTCGCGAGCGCGCGGTACAGTTGCCATTCATCCTCAGGCAGCGTGAGCCGCGCGAAGATCTCGTTTTTCTGCGTCATGAAATCGGCGATCAGCGGCGTGCCGGCGGCATACACGGCTGTCACCTCCTGTGCCTGTTGCGCACGCTGCAGCGCGAAGTGCAGTTGCGCGGGCAGCGCGTAACGGGCGGTGTCGCGGTAAAAACGCTCGAGAAACGGATTGTCCTGGGGGCGTTCGAACAACGCGTGCATCGACCATCGTTCGGCGAGGCGCCGTGCCAGCGAAGTCTTGCCGACCCCGATCGGCCCTTCAATCGCAATGTAGCGGAACGGCGGGCGCAACTGGGGAGCCGTGACCGTCAGCGGGGAGGCGCTCATGAGCAAGGGCCTTTGGTGACTTTCGTGACCTTGGCGGCATCTGTGTTGCCGCCGCTGAGCGCATTGAGCGCCTGGCACTGGCACGGCGATTTCATTTTCTCGATGCGCTGATCGGCGACCGCGGCGAGGAACGCGTCGGCGCGGCCATGTTGGGGAATCGTGAGAGCCGGCTCGAGCTCGACCAGCGGCACGAGAGCGAAGGCGCGCTCGATGAGACGCGGGTGCGGCACGATCAGGTCGGGTTCGTCGATCGACTGATCGCCGTATAGCAGGATGTCGAGATCGAGCGTGCGGGGCGCGTTGCGAAACGGGCGCTCGCGGCCGAAGTGCAACTCGATCGTGTGGCACAGCGCCAGCAGATGCCGAACCGGCAGCGTCGTTTCGAGCTTCACGACGCAGTTGTAGTAGTCGTCACCGCCCGCGTCGATCGGGGCAGTGCGATACAGGCTCGACTTGGCGAGCACGGTGATGGTGTGCTGTTGGGCCAGGCACACCACCGCGTCTTTCAGGGTCTGGCGCGCATCCCCGAGATTCGCGCCGAGGCCGAGATAAGCAACCGTCATGGCATCACTTCCTGCGACTATCGTTCGACGGCCCGCAACGCGGCCGCGTCAGTCTTCGTGCGAGCCGCCCTGGCTCACGTCGTCTGCTGCGCGGTCCACGGTCGCACCGCCTTCCATTCCGTCCCCCGGTTTGCGGTTTCTGGCGCTACTGCTGCGCCGCCGGCGTTTTTTGGGGCTCCGGTCCTTCCCGCCTTGCGTGAGCAATGTCTCGCGCGCCGCGGCGTCTCCTTCGATGAACTCCGTCCACCACGCACCGACCGACTCGTCGAGTTCGCCCGATTCGCAGCGCAACAGGAGGAAATCATACCCCGCTCTAAATCTTTGGTGTTCCAGCAGCTTCAGCGCGCTGCGGCCCGAGCGCTTTTCGAGACGTAGCTGCAGGCCCCAGATCTCGCGCATGTCCGATGAGAAGCGCTTGTGGATCGCCAGCTTCTCGGTCTGCGTGTCGAGCACATCGTCCATTGCGCGGTGCAGTGCGGGCACCGGATACTCGCCCTGTGCCTCGAATGCCTGCCAGCGCTGCTGCACGTCGTGCCACAGCAACGTGGCGAACAGGAAGCCCGGCGAGACCGGCTTGCCGGCGCGCACGCGGTTATCCGTGTTGGTGAGCGCGAGCGTGATGAATCTCTCGCCGTGCGGCTGCTCGAGCACCACGTCGAGCAGCGGCAGCAGGCCGTGATGCAGGCCTTCCTTGCGCAGACGCTGCAGGCAGGCGAGCGCGTGGCCCGACAGCATCAGCTTGAGCATTTCGTCGAACAGACGCGCGGCCGGCACGTTGTTGATCAGGTCGGCCATCTCTTTAATCGGCGCGCGGGTGGCGTCTTCGATCTCGAAGCCGAGCTTGGCGGCAAAACGCACCACGCGCAGCATGCGTACCGGGTCTTCGCGGTAACGCGTGGCCGGATCGCCGATCATGCGCAACAGGCGGGCGCGCACGTCGGCCATGCCGTTGTGATAATCCAGCACGGTCTGCGTGGCCGGATCGTAGTACATCGCGTTGATGGTGAAGTCGCGGCGCGTGGCGTCTTCGTGCTGCTCGCCCCAGACGTTGTCGCGCAGCACGCGGCCGCTTGCGTCGACGGCGTGAGTGCGGCGGTCGAGCTCGTCGCGCTTCAGGCGCCGCGGCGGCGCGGCATCGGCCGCCGGCGGATCGACGAGGGCGCGGAACGTGGAAGTTTCGATGATTTCCTGGCCGAACTGCACATGCACAATCTGGAAGCGCCGGCCGATGATGCGCGCGCGGCGGAACAGCTTTTGCACCTGTTCGGGGGTGGCGTCGGTGGCGACGTCGAAGTCTTTCGGCGCGACGCCCAGCAGCAGATCGCGCACGGCGCCGCCGACGATAAATGCCCGGTGGCCGGCCTGCTGCAGGCCTTCGGTGACACGGATGGCGTTCCGCGAGATCAGCGCGGGGTTGATGCCGTGCACGTCCGCGGAAATGATCACGGGCACGTCCGGGTCGCGTGCGGCCTTGCCGGTGTCGCGCGCGGCGGGTTTGCGGCGCGGCCGGGCGGCAGCGGTGCCGCTGCTGGCGTCGCTTCGGCCAGCCCGGGATGGCGCGTGGGCGGCCTGGTCTGCTTCGGAGGGTACGGTAGCGTCAGCGGGTGCCGGATCCTGTCCGAACAGTTTGCGGATAAGTTTTTTGATCACGTGGGTTGAAAGAGTTCTAGGATGCGCCAGCCGTGTGCTTGCGCATGGGCGCGCAGCGTGTCGTCCGGATTGGTCGCGATCGGGTCGGTGACCTTTTCGAGCAGCGGAATGTCGTTGTGCGAATCGCTATAGAAATAGCTGCGCTCGAAATCAGACCATGTCTTGCCGAGCGAGGCGAGCCACGCCTCGGTACGGACGATCTTGCCTTCCTTGTAACTGGGGGTGCCGGTGGGGCGGCCGGTGTAGTCCGAGTGCGGCTGGCCGTCGACGGTTTCCGCTTCGCAGGCGATCAGCTTGTCCACGCCGAACACAGCGGCGATCGGGCCGGTGATGAATTCGTTGGTGGCCGTGACCACGCAGCACAGGTCGCCCGCGTCGCGGTGCTGGCGCACCAGTTCGAGCGCGGCCGGCACGATGGCGGGCCTGATCACTTCGTGCATGTATAACTGATGGAACTCGTCGAGCTGCGCGCGCGAGTACTTCGCAAGCGGCGTCAACATGGCGACCAGATAGGCGTGAATGTCGAGCCTGCCGGCCTTGTAGTCGGCAAAGAAGCGGTCGTTTTCACGTGCGAAGTTTTCGGCGTCGACCATGCCGTGCTTCACCATGAAGCGGCCCCATTCGTGGTCGCTGTCGGTGGGGATGAGCGTGTGGTCGAGGTCGAAGAGAGCGAGATTAGCCATGGGGGCCTATTTTACTTGAAGCGGGTGGAACGGTTGCCGTTCTCAACTCTTCAGTGCCTGCCGGGGATGCCAGCATGGTGCGCAGCAGCGGCAGCGTGACCGCCCGTTTCTGCTCGAGCGAGAAGCGGTCGAGCGCGTCCAGCAGGGCCATCAGGCTCGGCATATCGCGCCGGAAGTGCGTGAGCAGGTAGGCCGGCACGTCGTCGGCGAGCGCGATGCCGCGTTCGCGGGCGGCGTGCTTGAGCACCGCGGCCTTGCCTTCGTCGGGCAACGGCGCGAGATGGAACACCAGACCCCAGCCGAGGCGCGTGCGCAGATCCTCGCGCACCGCAAGCCCGATCGGCGCGGCATTGCCGGCGGCCACCAGCGCGCTGGTGGGGTGCGCGCGCACTTCGTTGAACAGGTTGAAGGCGGCGATCTGCTGTGCGCCTGAGAGGTTGTCGCAATCGTCGATGGCGTAGAGCGCCACGCGCGGGTCGAAGCCAAAGGCGGCGAGGCTGCTCTGCGGGCTCGCAAAGCGCGCGTGTCCGGGCTGCGCCTCGTGGACCAGCGCCTGCAGCAGATGGGTACGGCCGCTGCCGGCTTCGCCCCAGATATAAAAGCTGCGATCGGCCACGGGGCCGGCCGCGAGCGCGCCTTCCAGCTCGCGCAGCCGCGTGACCAGCTCGGCATTGGCGCCGGCGAAGAAATTGTCGAATGTCGATGGCGGCGGGGTGCCGAGATCGAGCGTCAGTTGACGAAGCACAGTAAGTGTAGAAGCCGGTAATGCAACCATCAGCAACCATCAGGAACTACCAGCAACCGCTGGCAGCCGATGAGCGAGTTAGCCAGTAAATTGTCAGTTCTTGTAAAGCGTGCTCGACAGATAACCTTGCCGCAGTTCACGCAGGGCCACCGACAGGATCGCGCTAACGGGCAGCGCCAGCAACACGCCGAAAAAGCCGAACAGTTGGCCGAACGCGAGCAAGGCGAAAATCACTGCGAGCGGATGCATGCCGATCCGTTCGCCGACCAGCCGCGGCGTCAGGAAGAAGCTCTCGAGAATCTGCCCGACGCCGTAAATAATGGCGACGGCGCCGAAGCCATACCAGTCGCCGAACTGCAGCAGCGCGGCGAGCAGCGCCAGCGCGAGGCCCGTGGCATAGCCGATATAGGGAATAAAGACCGCCACACCGGTAAAAATGCCGACCGGCAGCGCTATCTCAAAACCCGCTATGGTGAGCGCGATGGCGTAGAACACGGCGAGCACGCCCATCACCAGCAACTGGCCGCGCAGGTATTGCGAGAGCATCTGGTCCATGTCGCGGGCGAGCTGCACGGTCTTGGCGAGCCAGCGGCGCGGCACGAAGCTTTCGGCGCGCTCGAGCATGCGGTTCCAGTCGTAGAGCAGGTAGAACAGCACGAGCGGCACCATCACGACATTGCCGATCACGGTGATCATCACGTTGCCGCTGGTGCGGATCGAGGTCCACGCATAGAGGGCGACGGTTTGCGCGCTGCCTTCGAGCTGGCCCATCACGAGGTCGCGGATGCTGGCGAAGTCGAGCGAATCGGCGAGGCCGAGCAGGGCGAGCTTGGGTTGCAGCCACGCGCTGACGTGTGCGAACAGCACCGGCACCTGCTGTTTGAGCTGCGGGCCTTCTTTCTGGATCACCACCAGCACGAGCAGGATCAGGATGGTGAGCAGAAGGGTGAACAGCAGCATCATCAGCAGGGCGGCGAGGCCGCGCGGCACGCGCCGCCGCACCATCCACGCAACGCCGGGCTGGAGGATATAGGCGAGGATCGCGCCGAGCAGGAACGGCGTGAGGACGGGGCTCAGCAGCCAGAGCAGGATGCCGAGGCCGAGCGCGATGGCGACCCAGACGAAGGCGCGGCGCTGATACGGTGTCAGGATCGAGGAGTTCTGCTGCAAAATGGGTTTCCTGGGGGTTGCTGGGTGCTTTCCAGAATAGGGCGCGGGTGAAAGTCCAGCCAAGCGGCCGGCATCGGGTAAAATCGCATTTTACCGACCTTCGAGCTCTTCCCCATGAATCAACCGAAATCCGACCAGCATCTAACCGATTCGGCCCAAGGTCTGTCGTATCGCGACGCCGGCGTGGACATCGACGCGGGCGACGCTCTTGTCGACGCAATCAAGCCCTTTGCCAAAAAGACGTTGCGTGACGGTGTGCTGGGAGGCATCGGCGGGTTTGGCGCGCTCTTCGAGGTGCCGAAGAAATACCGCGAACCGGTGCTGGTTTCGGGCACGGACGGCGTCGGCACCAAGCTGAAGCTGGCGTTTCATCTGAACAAGCATGACACGGTTGGCCAGGATCTGGTGGCGATGAGCGTCAACGACATCCTGGTGCAGGGCGCCGAGCCGCTGTTCTTCCTCGACTACTTTGCCTGCGGCAAGCTCGACGTCGGCACGGCCGCGACGGTGGTGAAGGGCATCGCACAGGGTTGCGAACTGGCGGGCTGCGCGCTGATTGGCGGCGAAACGGCGGAAATGCCGGGCATGTACCCGGACGGCGAATACGACCTGGCGGGTTTTGCGGTTGGCGCGGTCGAAAAGAGCAAGATTATCGACGGCAGCACGATCAAGCCGGGTGATGTTGTGCTGGGTCTGGCTTCCAGCGGGATTCATTCGAACGGTTTCTCGCTGGTGCGCAAGATCATTGAGCGGGCGCAGCCGGACCTGTCGGCGGACTTCGATGGCCGGTCGTTGGCTGATGCGTTGATGGCGCCTACGCATATTTATGTGAAGCCGTTGTTGGCGTTGATGGAGCAGATTTCCGTCAAGGGGATGGCGCATATCACCGGCGGTGGGTTGGTGGAGAATATTCCGCGGGTTTTGCGGGCTGGACTGACGGCTGAGCTGGATCATCGGGCTTGGACGATGCCACCGCTGTTCTCGTGGTTGCAGAAGCATGGGGGCGTTGCTGACGCTGAGATGCACCGGGTGTTCAATTGCGGGATTGGCATGGCCGTGATTGTCGCGGCTGAGGATGCTGATAAGGCTGTTGGGCTGTTGGCTGCCGCCGGGGAGCAGGTCTGGAAGATTGGGGTCGTGCGCAATAGCGGTGAGGGTGAGGCGCAGACTGTGGTGGTTTGAGTTTTTTTTGCGCGCAGCGTGGGGTGGGGGTTTTTTCGCGCTGCGGGTTTGGGGGTGCTCGAAGG
>NZ_SCNV01000002.1 GCF_005503145.1 Burkholderia sp. 4M9327F10
CGGGGACGGAGTCGAAGATCACCGGCCATTCTTCTACACTACTGGTCTATATACCAAGGTAAGAATAGAAGGGAACCAGCCACAATCAAGCACTACGTGTCGACTGGTATGTGCACAAGCCTGTGGACAACCTGGGCGCAGACATCCCAAGTATCTGACGCAGAACGATTAACGCTCTGCGTTCTCGGGGCGGGCAGCGTGCCTGGCTAGGCGGCTGCCGGATAAAAGCCGAGATATTCAAACGGCATCGCGCCAGCGGGGTCGACCCAGGCGCCAAGCGCGCCCACCGACTCCAGCGTGTTGACGGTGGCCCGGCGGTTCGATGCGAAACGCCACACCGGCAAATCGTCAGACTTTGTCGCTTCTGGAGCAGTACCCGTTGCACCGGCCGCCGCGTCAGAGACAGAGGCCGCGGCATTCACCTGCTGCAATGCGGCTAGCAACGCAGCACGGGGCGGCGAATGGACGACAAAGCCTTCGTTGGCGAGCGCCGCCACATCGATGCCAAGCAGCGCACACAGCGCCTGTTTGGCCGGCGCGTCAGCGCTATCCGCCGCGCGTGAGCGCTGAATCAGATCGGCGGTCGCCGCATCCACGAGCTGGCCGCCGCGCAACAGCGGTGCGCGGCCGGGTTGCCAGGCCTCCGGCGGACAGGCCTTGCCGGCCGGGTCCAGCGCAATGAACGGATTGATTTCAGCCGGATAGATACGGCAGACAAGCGGCCGCGCCTCATAGATGCCGCAACGCATGTCGGGCTGCAGGTTCGGACAGGGGCCGGCAAACGCGCCTGTCAGGATCACGACAATGCGCGCCGGCAAGCTGCCGCTCATCGCAGCGAACGAGCGGCGCCGTTTGTGCGCCGCCTGCAGATTGTCCGCCGCGGGTTCCTCCGGCCAAGGCAACGCCTCGCAGAGAACCTGCACCTCATTGCCCCGCGCGAGCCATGCGAGCGCTTCTGCGAGCGTCAATGGCAAACGCAGATCGTGGCAGCAGTTGCCGCACATCGTGCACTCGAAATCGATATTCATGTTCATGCTCAATCAGCCTTGCACCGCGCACTGCAGTGAGTTGCCCGTCATCCTGCTTCGTGCCTCGCAACCCTGCGGGACCAGCCCGCCAGTTGTGCCATGCACAAGCAGTCAGGCTTAGTCGGTTCAAAGCGTCTGTTCTTACAGGCCGGCGAGCTTTTATTTCGACGCCCGGTCCACAGCCCCCTGCCGACGGCAGGCCGGGCGCACTCTATCACGCGTTGGCATCGCCAGCGCCGAAGCTGCCCTCGAACTGCCGCGCAAAGAGCGCTACGAGATACTATTAAGCGACACCCGCTTGCCGGTGCTGCCCGGCGGCGCACCGGCTAGGCAAACCGCACCGGTGCGCGGCGAAGCCAACAGGATGACACCGATGAACATTCAATGCGGCACGGCCGGCTGGACCGACAAAACGCTGATCGCCAGCAAGCGCTTCTATCCGCGCGGTTGCAGCAGCGCCGAAGCGCGGCTGCGTTTCTATGCCTCGCAGTTTCCGCTCGTCGAAGTCGACTCGGCTTACTACGGCATGCCGTCGGCAACCAACTCGCAGCTGTGGGCCGAGCGCACGCCCGCCGGCTTCACGTTCAATTTCAAGGCATTCCGGCTGCTCACCGGCCACCAGACCTCGCCCGACGTGCTGCCGAAGGACATCACGATGGCGCTGGGTACGCTCGCCGCACCGGGCAAGAAGAACCTCTACTACCGCGACCTGCCTGATGCGATACGCGATGAGATGTGGCGGCGCTACCTCGAAGCGCTCGAACCTCTGCGGCAGACCCAGCGGCTCGGAGCGGTGCTGTTTCAGTTTGCCCCGTGGATCACCAGCGCGCCGCAAGACCGCGCGCACGTGGAGGAATGCGCCGCGCGCATGGCCGGTTATACGATGGCGGTCGAGTTTCGCAACAAGTCCTGGTTCGATGAGTCGCACGCGGCGTCGACGCTCGCGTTTCTGCGTGAACGGCAACTGGCGCATGTGATCGTGGATGCGCCGCCCGATGTGACGAACCGCGTACATACCGTGTGGGAGGTGACGCATCCACAGCTTGCGATGGTGCGTCTGCATGGGCGCAACACCGAAACATGGAACCCGGGCGCGGGCGCCTCGGCCTCGGACCGCTTCAACTACGACTATAGCGAAGCAGAGCTCGACGAACTGGCTGGATCGATTCGCACGATTGCCACCCGCGCGGCGAAAGCGCACGTGATCTTCAACAACTGCTTTGAGGATCAAGGCCAGCGTAACGCGAAGACGCTGATGAATATCCTGGGGGTGAGTCCGGGACCGCCATGAGGCCGCCTGGATGGCCGTTTCGATGGTTGGTCCCGGCGCACCGGTGCACTCTGCGGATTCGACCGCTTAGCCGGTGAACCGAAGGTCCAATTGCTGACGCCTGAAGGCATCGACGACGAAATCGACAAAAACACGTGTCTTGGCCGAAATAAGTGTCCGTGAAGCGTAGTAGAGCGATATTGCACCGGCGTCCCCGTACCAGCCCGGCACTAGCCGGATCAGATCGCCGCGCTCCAGGTCCGGCACGACATCGAGCAGAGCGATCAATGACACCCCCAGGCCAAGACGCGCGGCCTCGCGCAGCGCAGCGGGGTCATTAACGATAATGGTTTCGGGGAGCGTGGCCGACACCTCGACGCCGCTCGCATTCCGAAACATCCAGGGGCGAATGCGCCCCGTGCGTGGCGAACGCATGACAATGCCGTTCAGGGCAGCGAGTTCCGAAGGATCTGTCGGGAGCGCCCGGCCCGACATATAGGCCGGCGAGGCCACGGCGACCAGATGCACCGGACCCAGCGTGCGCGATACGAGACCGGGAGCGAGATCGAAGCCGCCGCCGATGGCGGCATCGTAGTTCTCCGCGATCAGGTCCACGGGCCGGTTCTCGAAGTGCCATTCAGGGGTGATTCGCGGGTACTTTGCCAGGAAGGCCGGCAGCAAGGGCAGGATATACGCGAGGCCAATCGTTGGACCCAGGCTGACTTTCAAAACACCTGCCGGCTCGCTGCCGTGGGCGGCTGTCTCGGCAATCGCGGCCTGGAGCGCGTGGAGGTTGCCGCCGATCGCAACCAGGAACCGCTCGCCCGCTTCGGTGAGCGTGAGTTTGCGCGTCGATCGGTGAAACAGCCTGACTCCGAGGTTGCGCTCCAGCATCGCCACATTTCGGCTGACCGCGGCCGCAGTCAGTCCCAGCCTGCGCCCCGCTCCTGAAAAGCTGCCGCCTTCCGCGGCTCGCACGAAGGACTCAAGGTTCGTCAGCGTTTCCATAAGAGCCAGCACCTTCAACGATTACTTGAAATAGAAACAAAATAATACCCTCTAATCAAGACGCAATCCGGTTCCTATGATGGCTCCACCCCTAGCCCAGAATGGAGAAAAACCATGAAAGCCATCGTTGCCACCCGGTTCGGCGAGCCGGCCGAGGTTCTCGAACTGAAGACCCTGCCCGACCCGCTGCCGCCCGGACCCGGCGAAGTCGTGATTCGCGTGACCACGCGCTGCGTCCATCCCGGCAATCTCGCCATGATCCGCGGGCGCTTCCACATCCCGCTTCCGCCAGGCGGTCTGGTTCCGGGGGGTGATGGCGTGGGCGTCGTTGAAGCCGTGGGCGCAGGGCTGGACCCGGCACAGGGCATCAAGCCAGGCGTGCGAGTGATCTTCAATCCAAGCCCGGGGGCATGGGCGGAGCGTCTCACGACGCGCGCCGAGCTTGTGACGCCCGTCCCGGACGACCTGTCAGATGCCGTTGCTTCGCAACTGCTCCCGAACACGGTGATCGCCCTCCTCTTGCTGCGAGCCGCACAGCGAGCAGCGCCTGACGCCGGGCGTGAGACACCCATCCTCCTGACCGCCGCCGGGTCCGCCGTGGCGCGCATCGTGACGATTGCTGCCCGCCGGCGCGGCTTGAAGATCATAAGCGCGGTTCGCAGCAAAGCAGGCGCAACGGCCCTCTCGGCGCGGTTTCCGGACTTGACCGTGGTTTCGACGGCCGATCCCGACTGGACCGATCAGGTCCGCGCGGCAGCGGACGAGCGGCCGCTTCAGGTCATCATGGATCCGGTGGGAGGGGCAATGGTGAGCGATCTTGCCGGGCTGCTCGGTGGCGACGGAGCCCTGCTGCTTTATGGCGGACTTGCCCCGGAACCCATCACGTTCCCATCCATTGGGCTCGCGCATCGCGAGATCATGTTCAAGGGCGTGTCGTGCGCGCGCTGGCTGGAGAACACGTCGGCCGCACAGCGTCGCGAGGATGTGGCGGAGGCGATCGAGATCGGCCGAGCCGCGCCCGGACAATTCAATGTTGAGGGTGACTACGATATTGCCCGGTTTGCCGATGCAATCAGCCATATCGAACGTACGAATCGCAACGGAGCCGTCCTGATCAGCTCGGACGCGTGATCTGACAACCAGACCTGATTCGCAGTGCCTCGGCCAACTGCTTCCGAAGGCCCGGACCCATAAAACGTGGACGGGCCGATCACTTGCGAACGAGCGAAAGTACGACTATAGGGCGCTTTATTACGTCGAAGGTAATTGAGCTCAAACCCGGCTTCGGTAGTATGTATTGTCCAAGTTGACGACAGTCCTGACCCCGAGGCGCCCATCATGAATGCCACCGCTACAGCAACCAGACAACCTGCCAGCAAGCTGGGGGAGCTTTTGAGCTATTGGCGCGACCAGCGCGGCAAGAGTCAGATGATTCTTGCCCTCGAATCGGGTGTGTCGCAGCGGCATATCAGCTTCATCGAAAGCGGACGCAGTGCGCCGAGCCGGCAGATACTGATGGACCTGGCCCAGACCCTGAATATTCCGCTGCGCGAACGCAATGTCCTGCTGCTGGCCGCCGGCTACGCGCCGATATATTCCGAGGAAACCTGGAATGCGCAGGAGATGCAGATTGTGACCAGGGCGGTCGGCCGGATGTTGCGTCAGCATGAACCCTATCCCGCAGTGGTCATGGACCGGTACTGGAACGTGCTGATGACGAACGACGCGACCCAGCGCTTCTTTAATCGATTCATCGACATGGCGGCGCGCAAGGGGCCACGCAACATCCTGCACCTGATGTTCGATCCGGATGGCATGCGTCCTTTCATTGCGGATTGGCATGACGTCGCGAGCAATCTGATTCAGCGTATCCATCGTGAGGCCGTGGGGCGAGTCATCGACGACAAAACCCAGGATCTGCTTGCTGCCCTGCTCGCCTATCCCGACGTCGACGCGCGGTGGACGGTGGAATCGCGCACGTCCGGGCTCGCCGCATCTCCGGTGATACCGATCGGCTTTATCGAAGACGGCAAGGTGCTGCGGTATTTCTCCATGGTCACGACAATCGGCACCCCTCAAGCCGTGGCAGCAGAAGAGTTGCGTATCGAATGCATGTTTCCTGCTGATGAGGCGACCGAGGCCTGGCACTCGTCGACATTCGAAGCATCGCTCTAGCAGGAGGATGAACGGTGATAACTTGCCAGCACATGCCGCTGGAACAGGCGAGCGGAGCTTACCCGGTCGTCTGTCAAACACCGTGATCCATTGAGTCTTTCAACGTTAAGACTACTAATTAATATATTTCCAGACTTTCATCGCCCTATTTGCGTGACGAACACGTGTCCTCACGACACATTCACCAGCTTATCGGCACGCCTTGAATCCACAATGACCTGCCACGTAGTCGACACTGATTCAGCAATCAGGCGCCTCTTTTATGGCCCCGCGTTCGAGCAGGCCGAAGCCCGATCCGATTACCTGTGAGGTAGTTGGCGCGCAGATCACACGATCCTATTCTGCATCTGTCGTGCGATCACTCCCTGACGTACGCGCCTAACCCTCAAGGAAATATCATGGCCCGCTTTCCCATCTATACGCTCGAATCCGCACCGGAAGCATCGAAACCCGCACTTCAAGGTCTCGCTAACGCATTCGGCATGGTTCCCAATATCGCCGGCGCCATCGCCGGTTCGCCGAAGCTGATCAACGGCCTGGTCGGCGTGTTCCAGCAGGTTCACGGCGGCGGCTTCACGGAAGCGCAGGTCCAGGTTCTGCTGCTGACGAACGCCGTTACCAACGGCTGCACCTGGGCGGTTGCCTTCCATACCTTCCTGGGACTCAAGGAAGGTCTCGACGCCGCTGATGTAGAGGCGATCCGCGCACGCCGCTTGCCGCACGACAGCAAGCTCGCCGCGCTGTCGCATCTCGCGCGCACGCTGATCGACAAGCGTGGCCGCCTCGACGATCAGGATGTCGCTTCGTTCACCGCGGCGGGTTTCGATCAGGCGCTGGTGCTTGACGTGATTCTGGTGGTCGCTGCATCCACCATGACGAACTACAGCGGAAGCGCCACTAACCTGCCGCTCGAAGAAATGTTCAGTGAGTATGCGTGGGCGGCTTGATGATCGGCAAGTCGTTAAGTCTGCTGCCCGGCGTTGAGTAGTGAGTGGGGCATCCTGAGGGATGTCCCCAGGTGTGCAGAACAAAGCCGCATCCTGATCGCGCAGGCCTTGCGACCGTATCAGGATCACCAGGCGGTGTGGTTGACCGTGAAGATGACGGTTTCTTGCAAATTGACCGCGTAGTACCATCCAAGCAGGGCTTTATAACGAACAGGCTTGATAACCTGCGAGGTTCATGAAGCGTGGACAATTTCCCCGAAAACGACGTGCGCGCCAAAATCAATCCGCGCCATGCGATTGCCGAGATTGCCAGGGTCCTGTGGCACCTGCGAGGCATTCTGCTCATTCTGCTGATTCTTTTCCTGATTTTGTCGGTTGCGATGTATTACGTTGGCGGTGCGGTCGGTGCGACCACGCGAACACCGTCATCGTTGGGCGAAACCTTTTACTTCTGCGCCGTCACGGCGCTCACCATCGGTTACGGCGATGTCGTGCCGAGCACCGTGCTTGGCCGGATCATCGCGGTATTGCTTGGGTTGCTCGGTGTGTTAATGACGGGCGTGGTCACCGCCTCTGCGGTTTACGGTATTCAGGTGGCTGCGCAACGGGCCGGCCTGTTACCTCGTTAGTTGCGACGAACCACCGCCCTGACGCAATCGACCAGAGATTGATTGCGCCATACACCGCCATCGCTCCCGCGCCGACCGCAAAAAACAACGGAAGCGATCCGCTCACGCGCAACAGCAGCGTTCCGATGCCGGCGTACAGTGCCAGCCGCAGCGCCCCTGCAGCGAGGGGCCATCGCAGACGGCCCGCGCCCTGAGCTGCGAAGTACAGCGAAAAACCTAGTCCAAAGAAGCCGTAGAACGGTCCGATGATATGCAGGCAGATCGAGCCGGTCTGCACCAGTTGCTCGTTCGTTCCGAAAAGTTCCAGCCAGGCGTGCGGCCAGAGTGCGGCTGCGACGCCGACCAGTTCGGAAAGCGCAAACGCCATCGCCCCACCGGTCAGCGCAATGTTGCGCGCGCGCTCGTGTTGGCCTGCGCCGATATTGGCCCCCACGAGCGCGACCATTGGCGCACCCAGACCGAAAGCAATCGGCATGAGCAGGTACTCGAGACGCGCGGCGGTCGCGTAACCCGCGAGCGCCGCGGTGCCAGCATGTGCGCCGACGGCCGCACCGGTCAATGCCATCAGGGCGTTCGTCAGGACCGGATTCAGGCAGGCGAGCCCGCCAACGACAAGTATCCCGCGCATCGTCGCCCAGCGCAGGGGGCCGCGCAACAGACGGGCCGGATTGCGGCCGCTTGCGCAATACCAGCCGAGAATCATCGTGCCTGCCGAGTAGTACGCAATGAGCGCCCACGCGCCGCCTGCGACACCCAATCGTGGCACCGGCCCGATGCCGAAGATCAGGCACGGCGACAGCGGAATCAACAGCGCCGCGCCGCCGCAGATCACCGCACCGGGCACGATCATATTGCCGGTACCGCGAATCACGCTCGCCAGCGCATTCATTGCCCACATTAGCGGCAGCCCGGCAAACAGGACGTGTCCGTAGGTACTGGCTGCATCGAGTGCGGCGCCGTGCGCACCAAGCATCTGGAACAACGGCCTCGCGATCGCCAGCAGGATCGCCGAGAACACCATGCCGATAACCGTGTTAAGAGCAAGCGCATGACGCGCGAGTTGGCCGGTCAGTTCCGCGTTGCCGGAACCTAGCGTGCGTGCAACCGCCGACGAGATACCGCCGCCCATCGCGCCCTGCGACATGTTCTGCATCAGCATCAAGACAGGCACGACCACCGCGACACCCGCGAGCACCGAGGTGCCGAGTTTGGCGAGAAACCATGTTTCGACGAATCCGGTCGACGCCTGAGCGAACATCATCAGCATGTTCGGCCAGCCCATCCGCGCGAGCAACGGCGCGATCGGTGCATCGAGCATCGCGCGAAGACGTGGATTGATTACCGGCGCTGCTGCGCCACGCGGTTGGATCGTACTCATCCTTCGCTCTCCCGGCCGCAAAATACGGGCATATGCAAATAAATTGAGGCCCAATGTACTTGCATATGCCCGCATTGGTCAAGGTGATTTAAACTGTACGTGTGCCGAAGACGGAGCATGTCCCGGCTGGCTCGTGCAAATCACGGAGTAGCGATCAATGTCACCAACCAACCCCAAAGACCCGCTCGTCTGCAACGGCGCCGCCCTGCGCAAGGCGACCCGGCGGCTTTCGCAGCTCTACGACACGGTTCTGGCGCCATGCGGACTCAGCGCGGCCCAACGATCGATCCTGGTTCATGTCGAACGTGCAGGCAGCCCGACCATGACCGAACTGGCCTATGCGATGGTGCTTGACCGATCGGCGCTTGCACGCAACATCAAGCCACTCGAACGCGACGGCTATCTCGCGCAGCGGCCTGACGAAGACGATGGCAGAAGCCGCCGCGTCGATTTGACAGCGGCAGGCCGTGCCAAGCTTGCCGAATCCAATCGCCTTTGGCGCAAGGCTCAAAGCCGCTTTGAAGCGGTCTATGGCGAGGAACGGGCGGCGGCGCTGCGGGTTGCACTCGCGGAGATTTATTCGGATGAATTTGCCGCAGCATTCGGGCAGCCGTGAGCCCTGCTGGCTGCGCCGCGCGCCAAGACAATCAAGCTGCGTAGCTGGCCTTGGCCTCTTGCAGATAGTCGGCAAGCCGCTTCGGAGAGCGGCCGGTGAGCGATTCGAGATGGTCCGTGACGATAGACAGATTGCCGGCCCGAACCTCCGCCTCAGCCGACACCAGGACAGAAATGAATGTGCCTGGCACACCCGCCGCTTCCAGCCCCGTGACAAGCTGTTCGTCGGTCACATGGACGACGGCAAGAGGCTTGCCTGTCGCCTGGCGAGCAAGGTCGGCGATTTCTTCGTTGGACAGCGCCTCAGAACCTGTGAGCGTGTAGGTCCTGCTATCTGAGGTGGACGTAGCCAGTGCTGCGGCAATCGCTTCGGCGATATCCTCCCGTCCGACGTACGACGTTCTGCCGCCTTTGGTTGCCGAATGCCATTGCCCGCTCTTCAGCGCGTCAGGGAGCGACCTGAGAAGATTCTCCTGATACCAGCCGTTCCGGAAAATCACATGCGGCAGACCGGTGGCCTTGATGGCCCGCTCGGTTTCTAGGTGGTCCGGCGCGAAGGTCAGAAGCGAACTGTCCGGATTGGGCAGCGACGTATAGGCGAGGCGCCTGATACCTGCCGCGGCGGCTGACGAAACCGCGTTGCGATGCTGCTTCAATCGTGTGCCGGCCCCATCCAGCGCATCGGTTGAAATGATGAGGGCGGTACCGACGCCTTTGAAAGCTTCGGTCAGCCCTCGCGGGTCCTCGAAGTCCGCCTTGCGAACCTCAATGCCCGCCGCCGCAAGGTCGGCAAGCTTTTCGGCGCTGCGGGTACCGGCGATGATACGGTTGGGCGCCACGCCGCGCGCAAGCAGATGCTTGATAACAAGCTGGCCAAGTTGACCGGATGCACCGGTGATGAAAATCGTGTCGCTCATGGACTAGCCTCATTCTGAGTGTTACTCTCATTTTGAGAGCACCTCGATAATCAGGCCTCTGTGTTCGTCCGTAAAGAAGGCAGTTTTTCAGGAGATAGTTACCAGATGGGAACCACCAAGGTGTTGACTGGCCCTCTCAAAACGAGGCTGGACGAGGCCCGGGCCAAATACGGCGAGATTTCGAATTGCCCGGTGCGCGACGTCATCGATGTCATCAGCGGGCGGTGGAGTTCCTTGCTGATGCTGGCGCTGGCCGAGCGCCCCCATCGATTCGGTGAACTTCGCCGGTTGGTGCCGGACATTTCGCAGCGAATGCTCACACAGACACTTCAAGAGTTACAACGCGATGGCTACGTGCATCGCGAAGTCTTTCCTACAAAGCCACCGGGCGTCGAATACAGCCTGACCGGCCTCGGCCGTTCGATGTTCGAGGCGTTGAACGTTTTGATTACGTGGGCCGACGAGAATCATGCTGCGGTCACAGCGGCCCGTCTCGACTTTGATAGTGAGAAGGCGTCCGCGTAAGCGGTGTCACGCTCAGTCGATTGTGGGCAATATGATTTGCCGCAGCACATGCGGTCTCTTGCCTCGCATCTGAATTGCCGGTAGCTTCTCGACACCCCCTGTCCCGGAGCAACTGATGCGCATACGAACCGCATATTTCAAAGTCACCGACATGGCTAGCGCCACGGCATTCTGGGAGCGTTTGCTGGAGCAGCCGCCCGCCCGCAAGTCGGAGAGATGGACGGAGTTCCTCGTGGGCGAAGTACGGCTTGGCTTGCTGTTGAACGATTTCGGCGAAGAGCTAGTCGGCAGCGGTTGCGTGCCCGTGTTCGAGTTCGCCGCCGCGCAATTGCAGCCGTTTCTCGGCCGTGCAAAGGCACTGGGGGCAAGCGTGCTTCTGGACGGTCTGAACAATGAAGCCATGAAAAGCATCGTACTGGCCAGTCCCGATGGCCATGAGTTCGAGCTTTGCACTTGCCACGAGTAGGGTGTCGCACGGCGGCGGTATAGTGAAACCCACAATGCTTGCCGCTGCCGCAGAGCAGGAACAGATTCCATCCGCCTGAGACGTAACCTACCAGGGCTCGCGCCGAAGATGCGGCCACTCGTATTGCCAGCGGCCCGTCTTCTCCGCATAGACGCCGGGTATCGGCAACGCGCGGTTGGGCTTCAGGATTCCTTCGAACAGAGACCCCAGCCCAAACGGCGCATAGACCTCGAACCCCTCTTGCACGCGTTTGACGCCAATAGCCACCGTGGCACATGGAAACCGGTCGATACCGTCGGACGCCCGGCTAACCGCGCCGAACGGAGTGCCGAACTTCGTTTCGTACCACAGCGGCACTCTGGCCTGATTGCGCACCTGGACCTCGACCGGCAGATCCGCAAAGAGATGGGCGGCTCGTGCAATGACCTCGTTTTCCGCTTGCCACGACGTGTCTTCGTCGTAGTAGAACAGATCGTAGTCGCGAATGCCCGCATCGATATCGCGGCCACTAGCGTGGTTCCAGACCGACTGGGCAATGCAGCCCGCCGTTAGCCACCAGTCCTCAAACCCCAGCCGCGCGGCGCGCGCCAGGATCATTTCATTCCATCGGTTTTCCCGGATCACCTCAATGAGGCGCTGTTCTGATGTTGCGGACATGGATTCCTTACGTGTTTACCACGAACCTGCCTGAGTAAGGCGAGATAAGGCGGGATAAGGAGAGACCCGACCGCCACGCATAAAGTTTTGCGCCCGGCTGCCGATAATGACAATAGGACCGCAATGCTGGTCCCGTCGTCAAACCTGCCGGAGTCTTCGCCCCCCATGTTCTCTCGATTCTCGATCAAAATCCGCATCTGGGCGACGGTGGGATGCCTGGTCGTGCTCCTTCTGTTCATCGGCGCACTGGACCAGTTCAGCACCGAATCCGGCCAGACCGCGCTGCGCGAAACCTATTCCGTACAGCTTGCCTCGGCGGTCGCCATGAGCGACAGCAAGTACAACCTCGCGATTGCCCGCGTCACCATGGACCGCGCGCTGCTGCACCCCGAGTCGCCTGACCTGCCGACGCTGATCACCAAGACCCACGGCTATCTCGCCACCTCGAAACAGGCGCTCGCGCGCTACCTCGCCCTGCCCCACGATGCCGACGAACAGCGTCTTGTCGACGTGGTATCGGCCAACTTTGACAAGCTGCTCAACGAAGGCATTGAGCCGTCCTTGCAGGCGCTGCAGCACGGCGACCCGAAGACCGCCGACACGATCACGATGACGACCATGCCGGTCCTCTCGCTCGCCTTGACCAAAAGCACCGAGCAGTTGAACACCTATCTGCTCAAACGTGGCGCCGACAACTACGACGGCTTCCAGCACACGCTGAAGACCATGAGCATCGTCTCGGCCGCCGTGATGCTGCTCGGCATCGCGATCGCCGCGCTGTGCGCGCTCGGCTTGCAAAAAGCGATCTCCGTACCGCTTGCCAACGCCCTGCGCGCCTGCTCGGCGATTTCAAAGGGCGACCTCACTCATTCGATCGCGCCAGGCGGTCACGACGAGATGGGCCAGTTGACGCGCGCGGTAGCGGCGATGCGCGACGGTTTGCTGGGTACCGTGTCGTCGGTGCGCGACGGCAGCGCCACCATGGTTACGGCGACCCAGGAGATTGCCGCCGGCAATGCGGACCTGTCGCGCCGCACCGAATCGCAAGCGGCCGCACTCGAACAGACGGCCGCCAGCATGGAACAACTGACCGCCACCGTACGTCAGAACAACGCCAACGCAACGCATGCGAGCCAGCTGGCGAAGGAAGCGTCCGAGATCGCCTCGGGCGGCGGCGGTGTGATGGAGCGCGTGGTCGGCACGATGGCCGATATCCACGGCCAGTCGGCCAAGATGTCGGCCATCATCGGCGCGATCGAGGGCATTGCCTTCCAGACCAATATCCTCGCCTTGAACGCCGCCGTCGAAGCGGCTCGTGCCGGCGAACAGGGCCGCGGCTTCGCGGTCGTGGCAAGCGAGGTGCGCACGCTGGCGCAGCGCTCCGCCGCTGAGGCAAAAGAAATCAAGGCGCTGATCCAGGCCGCCGCAACCCGTGTCGACGATGGCACGGGTCTGGTCGAGACTGCCGGCGCCACGATGCAGCAGATCGTGCAAGCAATCCGGCGCGCCAGCGACATCATGACCGAAGTCGCCGCAGCTTCCGGCGAGCAGAGCGACGGCATCGAACAGGTCAACCGGGCCGTCGCGCAAATGGACGAGGTGACCCAGCAAAACGCGGCGCTTGTCGAACAGACCACCGCCGCAGCGCTCTCGCTCGACGAGCAGGCCAAGGCGCTGCAACTGGCGGTATCGCGCTTCAGGGTTTGAGCGGTCCATGTAGAATCGCTGCAGAGGCCCCTCGCTGCGAAGCCGGCGCTGCACCAGCGCCGGCGGCCCGATTTTCCGCGCATCTATAGCACGACAGGGTTGAGATCGATCAACCCTGTCCGGTCACCTCACCCTAAAAAAATTCAAGCCCCAGATCGATGCCGAACCCGACCCTGCTCCAGCTTCTCAACGCCCGCGTTCAGGATGCCCTCGCGGCAGCCGGCTGTGCGGATGCCGCGGCGAACGTGCAACCCGCCGGCCGTCCCGAGCATGGGGACTACCAGGCCAACGGCATCATGGCGGCAGCAAAGTCGCGCAAGCTCAACCCGCGTGCGCTCGCGCAGACGGTGGTCGATCACCTGCAGCTCGACGGCGTTGTTAGCCACATCGAGATTGCCGGGCCTGGATTTATCAACATGACTGTGGCGCCGGACTATCTGGCGCGCTGGGTGACGGCAGCGCTCAACGACGGCGGCGGCCTCGCGGTTCCGCGCGTGGCCGAAGGCGCCGCGCAATGTGTCGCGATCGATTACTCGTCACCCAATCTCGCCAAGGAAATGCACGTCGGGCATCTGCGCTCCACCGTAATCGGCGACGCGCTGGCAAGAGTGCTGCGTTTCGTCGGTCACAAGGTGATCGCGCAAAATCACGTCGGCGACTGGGGCACGCAGTTCGGCATGCTCACGGCCAGCATGGACGAAGCCGGTCCGGACGACGCCACGAACCTCGCCCTCGCCGATCTTGAAGTGTTCTACCGCAACGCCAAGAAACGCTTCGACGAAGACCCCGCATTCGCCGACCGGGCACGCGACTACGTGGTCAGGCTGCAAGGCGGGGACCCGCGCGTGCTGGACCTGTGGAAGCGGTTTCTTGAAGTCTCCATGAATCATTGCGAGGAGATCTATCGCCGGCTCAACGTCGGCCTGACGCCTGCCGACGTGCACGGCGAAAGCGCGTATAACGACGATCTGCCGGTGGTCGTGGCCGACCTTCAGGCAAAAGGACTCGCCGTCACGAGCGCGGGCGCGCAGGTCGTGTTTCTCGACGAGTTCAGCGGCAAGGACGGCGAGCCCGCCGCGTATATCGTGCAAAAGCAGGACGGCGGCTACCTCTACTCCACCACCGATCTCGCCGCGGCCCGTTACCGGGCCGGCACGCTCAAGGCTGACCGGATGCTGTACGTGGTCGACGCCCGGCAAAAGCTGCATTTCCAGCAGGTGTTCGCCGTTGCGCGCAAGGCGGGTTACGTGCCGCCGCGGGTCCAGCTCGAGCATGTCGGATTCGGCGTGGTGTTAGGCGACGACGGCAAGCCGTTCAAGACGCGCAGCGGCGACACCGTCAAGCTCGCCGAGCTGCTGGCCGAGGCCACGCAACGCGCCTTCAATCTGGTCACGGAGAAGAGCCCGGAATTGCCGGAGGAAGAGCGGCGCGCGGTGGCTCAGGTGGTCGGCATCGGCGCGATCAAGTACTTCGATCTGGCCAAGAACAGAAGTACCGATTACGTGTTCGATTGGGCCAGCATGTTGTCGTTCGAAGGCAATACCGCGCCATACCTTCAGTACGCTTACACCAGGATCCAGAGCGTGTTGCGCCGCGCCGGCGCGTGGGACGTCAATGGCGCCGTGACTCTCGCGGAACCGGCCGAGCGGCAACTCGCCCTGCAACTGGCGCGCTTTGCGGACGCGGTGCTCGCCGTCGCGCAAGACGCGCTGCCGAATTACCTGTGCGCCTATCTGTATGAGCTGGCCGCCGCCTTGATGCGCTTCTACGAAGCCTGCCCCGTGCTCAATGCAAGCGGCGAGATACGTGCAAGCCGTTTGCAGTTATGCCGCCTGACTGCCGATACGCTGCGCACAGGACTTGGCCTGCTGGGCATCGACGTTCTCGAAACGATGTAATTTCGCCGCGCGGGCGGAGATGCGCCCGCCGTGCGCGAACGGCGGGCTGGCCACAATTAGACGAAAGACTCTAACCCCTCAATCTGGCGATGCGGATCCGGGCATCATGCATCACGCCCGACCTTCACCGGCAGCTACCTCGCAGCCGCCCCAGACGGCGCTGCAACGCCACGATCCATCCCGCATAGTCCGCAGCAGCGACGACGATACCGGCATCATCGCCCCCGTGCGCCGCTTTGACGCATCGGCGAGAAAACAACAATATTTATTTCCATCAAACAAATTTTGACTCGGGCATTGTGGCTTGGTAGTGTCTTGCAACTACTCGTAAGGCATAGCCGAAGCTGTTATACAAGCCAGCCAATGCGGTGAGTTGGCTGCCTCAGTCATGCCAGTGAGGCAAGGTGCGCCGAGCCTCGCCACGAACAAGGGTTTCCCCCGTAGTTGGTTTCCTGTCGTGCGGTTAAGTTTATGCAACACGTGGAGCAAGAGTGAAGCATTTTGTAAGGAATGCTAAAGGTTTTCGTGTGCTTGAACAGCAGGCCTAGGTGTCGGAAGTATGGTTTGAGCATCAAATCGAGATACCTGCCTAGCAAGATTAAAAACGCTGCGCAATTCGATAAAAAAACAATTAGTAGTCCGATACTAATAGCAAGCTCCAATCCAATTTGGCTGCGCTTCGAGCGCGGCAGCAGAGGTGCGCGGCGACGCGTGGGAGCTTTTGAAGGAATACGGCGGAGTGACGCCGTCCATCGAGTGGAGAGGTCCAAAAGGCCTCTCTTCGCACAACAGCGTAAAGCCTTACTGACAAGTGTGAGGGGAATAATGAAACAAAGGGCATTAGCAATCGCCATCAGAAGAATAATCTGGGCGGAACTGGCACTCTCAGCTGCAATCGCCGTTCCGGCGTTCGCGCAAAGCCAGCCGGCCACAACGGAGGCCACACCGGCAACACCTGCCGCGACGGCACCAGGTGACGCAACAGGCGCAACACCGGGCACGGCCGACGCGCAGAACGGCACACCGGGCACCACGGGCACGACCGGCACCAACGGCAAAGTGCAGCAGTTGCAGAGGTTCGAGGTGACCGGCTCGCTGATCCGCAGTTCGGACAAGGTCGGCTACAACCAGGTGCAAACGGTTTCGCAGAAACAGATTCAGGATAGCGGCTCAACGACGGTCTCCGACTTCCTGCGCTCGACGTCTGCCAACTCGGCCGACAGCTGGAGCGAAGGCCAGTCCGGGAACTTTGCAGCGGGCGCCGCTGGTATTGCCCTGCGTGGCCTCAGCGAGAAATACACACTCGTGCTGGTCGACGGGCAGCGCGTCGCGCCGTTCGCATTCTTTTCCAACAGCGTCGACTCGTTCTTCGACCTGAACACACTTCCGCTGAACGACATCGACCGGATCGAAATCGTCAAGACCGGTGCCGTTTCGCAATACGGCTCGGACGCTGTTGCCGGCGTGGTCAACATCATCACGAAGCACGATTTTCAGGGCCTGCAACTCGATGGCGGCCTGGGCAGCTCGATCGCCAACGGCGCGGGCAATGGCACATACAAGTTTGGCGTGCTCGGCGGCTTCGGCGATCTGAACTCCGATCGCTTCAACGTCACCATAGCGGCGAGCGCCTACAAGGACAACGGTTCGACGCTGGCCGACCGCGATTCGACGGCTAACCAGGACTTCACCGGTCAGCCGGGCGGTTTGTCGTTGCTCGCGCCGTCGTACTGGAATCTGGCCAATGGCGTGCAGGCATTGAACAACTGCGCGTTCGGCGGTTCGGTGCGTCCGGCAGCCACCAACTCGCTGACTGCTGGCTCCGCGGGTACGGTCTGCAGCTACAACACGGCGGACAGCATGTCCATCGCGCCGATGACCGAGCGTCTCAACGCGAAGATTCACGCGGACTTCAAGATCAACGACACCACGACGGCGTACGCGGACTTTCTGGAAAGCAACAACACGACCACCCAGAACAACGGCTTGTGGGGCAACGTTATAGGCAATCCGCAGGCAGAAGCGCTGGTCTGGAATCCGCAGACGCAGTTGCTCACGCCGTTCAACACGACGGTGCCGGTGACCAATCCGTACAACACGACTGGAGCGGCGACTCCCCTCACCTATGCGTTCCCGAACGCGGTAGCGGAAAAGACATATGCCAACTATTACCGTGCGTCGACTGGCCTGAAGGGGTCGTTCACGCTGCCGTACGGTGACAGTGACTGGGACTGGGCAACCTCGGTCAGTCACTCGCAAAGCACGGTGTCGAATACGTACACCAACCAGTTGAACGTGAACCAGCTCACCAACATCTACCAGAACGGCGCGCTCAACTTCGCGAATCCGTCAGCTACGCCGGGCGCGTTCAACGGTCTATACCAGGACGCGAACAATCTGGGTATCTCGAAGCTAGACACGGTTGACGCGACGATTTCGACGCCAAACCTGTTCCATCTGCCGGCGGGTGATGTGGGTATCGGGTTCGGTGCGCAGTTTACGCACCAAAGCGAAGACCTGACTCCGGGTTACGAGTTCTCGCAGGGTGTTGTGGTCAGCCCTAATCTTCAGACGGTGGACGGCCAGCGTAACGTGGCCGCCGTGTACTACCAGATCGACGTTCCAATCATCCGCAACCTGACGTTCAGCCAGTCGGGCCGTTATGACCACTACAGCGATGTAGGCGGTGCGTTCTCACCACGCTTCGCCCTGCGCTATCAGCCCGTGCAAGCGCTGACGATGTACACGTCGTACAGCCGCGGGTTCCGTGCGCCGACCTTCGTTGAGGACAGCAAGTCGCAAACGCTGGGTCTCCAGGTTGATCAGCAGACCGGCGCGAACTATACGTCGATTACGGAGGGCAACCCGAATCTGTCGCCCGAGCGTACGAAAAACCTCAACATCGGCTTCGAACTGTCGCCAACGCGTACGACCGACATTGGACTCGACTGGTACAAGATTCGCATCGACAACGTGATTGGCCAAGGGCCTGCTTCGCAGTCTGTCTACGACTCGTCGGGCAACCTGCTGTACAAGGTGATCCCGTACGTGAACCTGGGCTACCTCGACACGAACGGTTTCGAAGGCACGTTCCGTCAGTCGTTGCCGACAAAGGTTGCGGGTACGTTCACCATCTCGGGTGACTGGGCTTACGTGAATAGCTTCAAGCTCGGCTCACCAGGCGCGTCCCCGGTAAACGGCGCAGGCAACAATTTCACCATCTCGCAACCGTTCGGCGGCAGTTTCCCTCGATGGAAGGGCAACACCACCTTGGACTGGGCTTACCACAAGTGGGATGCAGCGTTGACGTGGCAGTTCACGGGCCCGTACGCGCAGAATCTCTTGCCGGCGCCCGCTCCGGGTAAAGTCGGCTCGTACAGCCAGTTCAACCTGATGGTAACGTACACCGGCTTCAAGCACTGGACCCTCTACGGCGGCGTCGACAACATCTTCAACCGCACGCCTCCGTACGATCCGATCTTTGCAAACGGCACGCTGGATCAGACTGGCTACGACACCTCGATCTATAACTACGTGGGCGTGTTCGCCCAGATCGGCGCGACGTATAAATTCTAAAGACGTATCAGAGTCAGTCGTATTCGAGTTCCTCTCAGGCCGCTCCGGCTCCCCTTTTCAGCCACCGGAGCGGCCATTTTTCATGGCAGAACAGAATAACGAAGCGGCCTCCCCGTGCCCGTGCCACGCATCGAATCGTGCTTCCTTATCAGCAGGACACCTGATCTCTTCTGAAGTTACCCCCCATTGCTGTTCAGATTTCGTCCGCGAATTCGTCGAGCGGCCGGCCAAACTCAATGCGCTTCGATCAGCGTGCGCAGCGCGGCATCGCGAATCTCCATCACCTCGAAGATGCCCAAGGCCCGCAACGCCGGCAAGGCATCGACGATATCGCGCTCGGCGGCCGCTCGGGTTTGCACGCCGGCGCTGCCGTCACACCAGACGCGTGCGTTGAAAAGGAACGCGCCGACCGTGCCTTTGCGCACGGTGACGCCATTGAGGTCGGCCTGATTCACGTGGTCCGGCAATAGCTCTTCTGCTCTCATCGTTGCTCTCCTTGACGAGTGGGTGTAAATCGCGAAATGGCTGGCCGGTTGCCCGGCAGGTTGCGTCGCTCAGGCCAGCCTGTGTCGAGATCCCACTGTAGCTGGACGGCCCCGGCGCGTCTCCGGTATAAAGGTCATTCGATACGTTGATCCGGCCATGTCCAATCATTTGATTTCCCCGAGCCGAGCGCAGTCCTCAAGCGGCGCTTTTCTTATCGCCGTCGCACAGAACGGTATGGAGACGCGCGTCACGGCCTCGCACCATCACGCTCGCGGTCAATTGCTGGGGGCGATGCGCGGCCTGCTGTCGGTTGGCGTCGACAAGCAGCAATGGGTCGTGCCGGCCATCCACGCGGTATGGATTCCGCCGCATCGCGAACATTCGCTTCGCTCGCATGGCGCCTACTCCGGCTGGAGCGTCTATATCGAAGAGACGGCCTGCGCGCTGCTCCCCGCCGAGCCCTGTACGATCCGCACATCGGCGTTGCTGCGTGAAGCGGTGAAACGTGCCGCCAGTTGGCACGACGCTGTCCTCGACGAAGCGCAAATGCGCATAGCCGGGGTCATCGTCGATGAGATCCGCGGCTTGCCGCGCGAGCGCCTTGGCTTGCCGATGCCGGAAGATCCACGCTTGCAGCGTATTGCCGAAGCGCTCAGCCGCGACCTCGCGGACAACCGCCGGCTCGAAGAGTGGGCAGCATGGGCGGCCGTTGCGCCGCGTACGCTGACCCGCCGCTTTGTCGACGAAACGGGCTTCAGTTTTGCCGAGTGGCGCCAGCAGGCGCGTCTGCTGCGCGCGCTCGAGATGCTTGCCGCTGACCTGCCGGTTACGACTGTCGCGCTCGAACTCGGCTATGACAACGTAAGTGCCTTTATCGCCATGTTCAAGCGCGCCATGGGCACGACACCAAGCCGCTATTTTCAGTCATACGAATCGACTGGCGCGCCTGCGCGAGGCGTGTCGGCCGGCCCCGGCGACGCCGCCGCATAGCGTTCATCGCTGCGGCAAGCATCGAGCTGGTTCGTCACACTGCCAAAGGCATGCCGATAGGCGCCGGAACCTTTGCCGTAGTGGCGCGCGAGCTCGGCGAGGTCGAGCAAGGCCGCGTAGTGCAATCCGCATGGCGGCGACGCTGAATCCAGGGCAAGCGGGCGCGGCGCCTGTTGCACATGCGGCGGGAGTTCGTCCGTGAGCGGCGCTTTCGTGAGCGGCACCGCCGTGAACGGCACCTCTGAAGGCGGCGCCTCCGTAAGCGGCACCGGCAGCGCGAATGCGTTCGCCTCGCCACCGGCTGTGGCCGTAATCGCGACCACCGCCGAGAGTGCCGCCATCAGCAGCGCAATCCCGCAGCGTTTGCGTAACGAGCGGCTACGCGAGGTGGGCTCTGGCGAGCGCGTCGCCAGCGAGCCCGCTTGCAAGTCGAGGTGCAGGTCTTCGTTCATGCCCAGTGCGCCGGAATCCAGACCGCCCCGACCCAATGGCCCGGCACCCACACCACCGGACGCGGCGGAGGCGGTGCGACGTAGACCACGCGCGGCGCTACATACACCACCGGTGCCGGAGGTGGCGGCGGGACATAGACAACGGGCGGCGGCGGCACATAGACAGCCGGCGGCGGCGGCACATAGGCAACCGGCGGCGGCACGACTACCGCAGCAGTCGCAGGCGTGCGGACCACGACCGCGGCGCCGCCCGTTGTGACGGTGCCGGTTGTGACGGTGCCACCGGCGACCACCGTGCCGCTACCCGTGACGGTCGTGCCGTGCACGCCGGTCACGCTGCTGGTCGTCGTCACCACGCCCGGCGCGACCCGTGTCGCAGAGCCCGAGTGATTCACGGTACCGCCGTCGGCGCCGCTCACCGTGCCTGAGCGATAGCAGGAATTGCCCGCGCAACTGGTTGAAGCCGAGTGGTTGACCGTATTACCGTTCGCGCCCGTGACCGAGCCGGATGACGAATACTGGCCGGGTGCATCACGCGTCACGCTGCCTGACGTGGTCGCGGTCTTGCCGTCGGGCCCGGTCAGCGTGCCGGTGTGGGCGCAGGTGCCGCCTGCGCAGCTGGTATCGCCGGAGTGCTGGACCGAATTGCCATAGCGTCCGGTCGCGGTACCCGAATTCGAAAACTGCCCCGGCGCCGTGCGCGTCACGGTGCCCGTGTTGGTGGCGAGCCCGCCCCACGGACCCACCACGCCGCCCGCGTGCGAACAGCTTCCCCCGCCGCAGGAGCCTGCATGCGCGCCGTTGTAGACCCCGCGCGACGTGTAGGCGGTGCCGCGCGAGGTCCAGGCGGAGGCCGGCGCGCTGGCCAGCACCAACGCGGCAGCCGTCGCAGCAAGCGCGAGCTTTTGCACGGTGAGGCGGGCGCATGTGGCGTCCACTAAAGAGGCCAGCGAAGCGCCGGCAGCAGGAAGAGAGAATGATGGGAAATTCACGGCAAGTCCTTCACGGTTCGGGCCACATTGAGCGCTTCGGCGTGGCGACGAACGGAATATAGAAGGACCGGTGAACCTGAGCTATCGAGAAGATATGTCGCGCCGTTTCACCGTCCGGGGGGCCGCTGGAACGCCCGCCAGGCGGGCTTCAGCGGGCGCGGCCGAAACGCCGTGACATGGCGTGACATAAGTTCCTGCAAGCGCTTCACGCAGGTGCCTGCCGCAGCGAGGCCCGCTACGCTGCACCCTGGCGGCATGAAAGGTATGATGCGTGAACGCGGCAAGAACCGGATTCAACCACGGAGTAAACGACATGGCTTTGCACAAGACAATATGCGTAGCAGTGGCACTTGCAGCATGTATCGACGCCCACGCCCAGGTCGCCGGCGCCCAGCCTCTGAGCGTCACGGTCGAGCAATCCCAGGCGCTTCTGCAGGGCTGGAGCGTCAAGAAGAGCGTGCTCGGCAAGACGGTCTATAACGACCAGAACGAAAAAGTCGGCACGGTGCGCGATCTGATCGTCGCGCCAGACGGCTCGGTCTCCGCCGCCATCCTCTCGGCAGGCGGCTTCCTCGGTGTCGCCACGCATGACGTCGCGGTGCCGATCGAGGCGCTCGACGTGCGCAGCGGCAACCTGTATCTGCCGGGCGCCACCAAAGACGCGCTCAAGGCCACGCCGGCGTTCCAGTACGCCAAGGTGCAGTCGCCGCCCAAGCCCAAGAAGACCGACGCGCAATAACGGCACGGTAGAGGCCCCGGTAGCAGGGTCGCCGGATCTTTAACGCACTGCGGCTGCCGCGCGATGGTTGCAACTCACCAGGTTAGCTGCAACCATCGCACGCCATCGCAACGTCGTCGGGCGAGCCATTCAACCGGTTAGCCGAGCAGATCTTCGTAAAACGCGCCGAACGGCCGCGTCGGATGCGCGATCTGTATTTCCAGAATCCACAGGCACGGGTCGGGCCGTTCGTCATAGTCGCCGAGGTTTCCTGCCTTATAGATGGCGTGCGGGAAATCGCTGACGCGATGCCCTTTGATGTCCACGTTCAAACGCCAGCCCAACGCCTCGGCCTGCTGCGACGCATAATCGTAGAGTGCCTTGCCGCCCGCGCCCGTGGCGCGCCAGTGCTGCTCGACCTGCGCAAAAATCACCTTCGCCGCATCGGCGCAGGCTTTCATCTCGGGATCGCCGCCCACCACGAAGGTGGCGCCGGCATCGCCTTCGTGACGGTCCCAGACGACGCCGAGGTCGACGAAATAAATATCGTTGGCTGCCAGTTGCGGGTCGGACTGCGACGGTTGCTTGAAGGTTCTCAGCGTGTTTTCGCCGAAGCGGATCAGGATCGGATGCCAGATCCGGTCCATGCCAGACTCGCGCAGAATCTCTTTGCAAAGCACGTTCGCCTCTGACTCGCGCATGCCAGGACGGATTTTCTGCGCCACTTCATCAACCACCTTCCAGGTCATCGTGCGTGCGTGACGCATTGCTTCGACAGAAAAATTTTCGCCGACTGCCTGCTTCAGATTGCTGTTCAAAGATTACCTCTTTCCGGTTATCTGTCTGCGTATCGCGGTCGCCATGTGACCGTGAAAATGCATGCGCGATGAGCTGAAGGCTTCACCTCGCAGCTTACGTTATATCCGTGGGAATATAACGTGAATGCAGACGGTGGTAAATTGCAGCAACAGTCAAAGGGGAATCAAGGAAGAAAGACCGTCGCGAGCGGACGGCCTCTTTTGTCGTTACTTCGAACTCGCCGGCGTCCACGCGAGTTCGACGAAAACCCGGCACAACGCCTCCATGCCTTTGGCGTCCTCGTCATCAAAGCGTGCAACCAGCGGACTATCGACATCCCACACGCCGATCAATGCGCCGTCGGCGGCAACGAGCGGCACCACGATCTCCGACTGCGATGCCGAATCGCAAGCGATATGGCCCGGAAACTCATGGACATCGCGCACCACCTGGGTGGCACGGGTCTGCGCCGCGGTCCCGCATACACCCTTGCCGAGTGGAATGCGCACACAGGCCGGTTTGCCCTGGAACGGCCCGACCACCAGTTCGACGCCATCGAAGAAATAAAAACCCGCCCAGTTCAGCCCATCCAGCGAATTGAACACCAGCGAGGAAAAATTCGCCGCATTGGCGATGCGGTCCGCTTCGTCCGCCATCAGCGAGCGCGCCTGGGCGATCAGTTCGTCGTATTGAGCCGGTTTGGAAGGTTGCGATGAGGGGGTGGAAGCCTGAAACATGAATGACGCCATCCATAGCGAAAGCCAAGGGAACGAAGCGGCGCTCAGCGTGCTTCGCTGATGACGCCGCCCGTCGTTATGCAAACGCGTATCTTACGCTCCTCGGCTCGGCGGCGCTGGGGGTCGCTAAGGCGCTCGTTCTGCCCCGGACTCCCAGTTCAGACGCCGCTGGCCGCCGGGTCGCAACGACAGCGGCCAGGTCCGTACCGCCAATGAGGTACTCAGACGCTACGCCCTTAGCGTCTTGCCGCGCGGGCGTAGCATCTGGCTGCGCCATGACCGGCTGACCAGGGTACCGAGTATTGCGTATCGTCTCGCCGCCAGGATGCGAACCCCAGTCCTGTACGACACGATTCGATGCGACGACGACTCTGCGATCAAGCTTGTAGCGCTGGTGAATCAGCGTTTGCCGCAGCGCCCCGGCGTCACCAGGGTCCGTCGACATCGATCTTTCGGTTACCTTTGCCCGATGAATTATCTTTCAAAATCTTTCAATGGATGCCCGTGCCACACGGCAATGTCCCTAACGGCACAGGTTATAAGCGCAATATGTTAGTCATGCTTACATTTCAGATTATTACTTATCACATCCGCATGCTTTCAAGCATCGAAGCTTCTGACAACTTTCCTCACGAGCGGTAATGATTAGTAATGGGATATGCGAAACCACGCCCGCCAAGCAGCATACACATCAGGCGTTTTGCATCAGGCAAGTCAATTGCACGTGAATTCGGGAACATCTCTCGAAAATAGTTGACGCAGAGAACGTGCGTGATCTCCGAATACATACTATCCAAATACTCAATAGTACTCATCAAACGCGGCCGTATGCGGCTCGCCGATCGGGATGCCACACAATTTCTCCAGATCCCAGGGTTGCCCCGCATATGCGGAGCATGCGACGCGCTCCTAGTATCCGCAATATCTTGATTTGTTCGTTATACGGACAATATGTTCGATTAACGAACACAACATAGGCACTCGAAGAGTGACTGACACGGGAATCTCCCGCGGGACTTATGTCGCCGTATCCCAGGAATGGCTTTTCTGTGTTTTCGGAGGAGGCGTAAAAATATTTGCACGATGACCGGGTGATGCCCCGCCCCCGTCACGGCGGGCTTACTCGCCCAGCGGATTGATTTTGATCGCCAAGGTAATGGGACGGGTAGATATATGGGTCCAGGCTAAATCAATTACATAGCATTACTAATTATATTGACGTTGTTAGATTACGATAGAAAGGAGACAAGCCATGTCAGTCAAACGGGAATATTTCTTTAGAGCGTGCACGATTATCGCGGGCCTTGCGCTGGTTAGCGCGGCACATGCGCAAAGCAGCGTCACCTTGTACGGCATTGTCGATGGCGGATTGCTCTATACGAGCAAGACACTCGACTCCAGCACCGGACGCAATTCAGGTAGCCAGTTTTCCATGATCGATAGCGGTTCCGCCCCGTCGCAGTTCGGTTTGACTGGTACCGAGGATCTGGGAGGTGGCCTGAAGGTGAAATTCAATCTGCAAAGTGGGATCAGCGTCGCCAATGGTGGTTACAACGACTCGAACGGTAATCTGTTTGGCCGGCAGGCGTGGGTCTCGCTGAATAGCGACAAGTACGGCTCAGTGAAGGCGGGTATGCAGTTTTCGCCATTCTTTACATCCGCGCTCGAGGTGGACGCTCGCGGATGGTCGCAATTTGGCAGTGGTCTGGTCACGTACCTCGACAATGTCGCGGGTACGAGTGTGTTCAATTCGAATGCAGTTTCGTATACGACGCCTGATATCGCGGGGTTGGAGGCTAGCGTGATGCTCGCGCTTGGCGGCGAGGCCGGCAATTTCCAGGCTGGACGACAGTATTCAGCCAGCCTCAAATACAAGAATGGCGGCTTCCTGATCGACGCGTCATTCTATGACGGCAATAGTGGCGGTACGGTAGTCACAACACCTCCAACGACGCTCGCGTTCGTGGGCCGCATGATCGGTGTCAGCTATGCGTTCGGCACAGTTACCGCAAGTGCTTCTCTTGTGAACTATAACGTGGCGGGGTCTTTCAACAGTTATGTTTATAGCGGGGGGCTGGACTATTTCGTCACGCCGACTATCGATCTGAACGGTGGTGTCTATTACACGGTAGATCGCAACAACACTACAAATCATTCGGTGATGGGCGCAATCGGCGCCCAATATTTCCTGTCACACCGTACGGCGCTATATGCGCAGTTGGGTGCTGTGAACAACCATGGAGCAATGGATACGGGATTATCCGTCAGCAACGCGCTTAACGGCGTTCAGGGGACAACCATCGGAGCGGACATTGGCATCCGTCACAGCTTCTAGATGGCACAAGACGAGTCCTCGGTCCAGCGGGCGCTCGTCTGAAAACCACGAGCAAATTCTACATGGGACTCAACAGGAGAAGACATGAGTCAGCATTCATCTGTCAACGTACAGGATTTTATCAACGAACATCCATTTTCCGGATTTCAATGGCTGATCTTCACGCTTTGCCTGGTCATTGTTCTACTGGATGGATTCGATACGGCGGCAATCGGGTTTATCGCGCCATCTCTGGTCACCGAATGGCATATCAGTAAGCCCATGCTTGCGCCTGTACTGAGCGCGGCCCTGTTCGGCCTCGCGTTCGGGGCAATTGTGGCAGGCCCGCTATCTGACCGGATCGGTCGGCGGTCCTTGTTGATCGGGTCAACCATCCTTTTTGGTATCGCTTGCCTTGCTTCGGCGTTTGTCGCCGATATCTCACAGTTGACGATTGCGCGCTTTATCACGGGCATCGGACTAGGAGCCGCGATGCCCAATGCAGTTACGATGACATCGGAGTTTTGCCCAGATACGCGCCGGGCCATGCTGACCAACCTGATGTTTTGCGGTTTTCCCCTCGGCGCTGCCTGCGGCGGCTTTCTTGCCGCGTGGATGATTCCTCAGTTTGGTTGGCATAGCGTACTGTTGCTTGGCGGAATCACGCCGCTCGTGCTCGCCGCAGTGATGCTTTTCAAGCTGCCTGAATCGATCCGGTATATGGTGTCGAAGCCATTCTCTGGCGATGCGATCCGTGCAGTCTTGCGGCGTATTTCGCCGGACGCGAATGCGATGCCGTCGTTCGAGATGAATGCCGCACCCCAGGGCGGCAGCCGCAAAGGCGGCATTCGGGTGGTGCTGTCGCGCCGCTACATCGTGGGATCCTTGATGTTGTGGGTCGCCTACTTCATGGGACTTGTGATCTTTTACGCCGTGATCAACTGGATGCCGATTCTGCTCAAGGATTCTGGCCTGAGCCCACGCGGCGCAACGCTGATTTCCGCGCTATTCCCGCTCGGTGGAATCGGCGCTGTCCTGTCCGGAATCTTCATGGATCGCTTCAGTCCGGATCGCGTCGTCGCGGCATGCTATGCGTTGACGGCAGTAAGCGTGTGCCTGATCGGTCAGGTGATCGGCAATGTGGGGCTGCTGATCGTATTCGTGCTTCTCTCGGGCGTTCTCATGAATACGGCGCAAGTATCGCTACCCTCGCTTGCCGCCGCTTTCTATCCGACTGAAGGGCGAGGCACCGGCGTGGCGTGGATGCTTGGCATTGGCCGCTTTGGCGGCGTGGCCGGCTCGTTTCTGGTCGCGGAGCTTACTCGTGAGCACGCCAGCCTCGCGGGCATTTTTGCAACGTTGGCCATTGGCGGCATCGTGGCGGCCATCGCATTGATGATCAAACACTGGGGGCGTCGAGGCGAAAGCTCATCGCAGAATGGGATACGGGAGTCGGTGATGCATTAAAAAGCCGACGCGCTTTATCACGGCCGCCGCTTTCCGGCTCTTTGGGGAAAATCAGGGCACGAAAGCGTCGGCCAGAGTCCCGACTCCGGTTCGTCAAACGCTCGCCGCGTTCGCACAACGAACAACAAACAACGCACCAAAGAATCGACACGCACCGCCGCAAATCCAAACGGCGGTTTGAAAACATGAATGCGACGACGACGCAGTAACCAGCAACAAAATAACCATCGGCAACGATGGGCGGGATTGTCACGCCAAAGCGAAAAATGCGACACTGCCCCAAACACTGCGGGTCTGTACCTAATTCGCCAACCGGCGTGGTATGAGAATCTTTAACGGCCAAGCGGCATTAGCGTTAGATTCCGGATTACATAGGGGATAACCATGGGTCATACGGCTGTCCATCCATTGGCATTCAAGTTTTAGCCAGCGGCGCCGTTGATCGGAGTATGTGGATTGCCGGTATAAACGAGCAAAGAGAGCCTTGAATCGGCGTCAGCCCTTCCATCTGCTTTTCGTTGCCTTGCCGAACTCCGGGGACAAACCGTGCACCGCCCGCCGAAGCTCTCACATCTCGCGCTGTTCGCTATCTCGTTCGCCTCTTTGCACGCGATATGCCTACTGGTGTTTCGCGCGCAAGCCACGCTCATTACCTATCCGTTCATGTTGCTGGCTCCGGCCCTGGCCTTCGCCGCTTGCTGCTGGCGCGTCGGAGCCGAAGAGCCCGAGTCGCGTTCCCCGTGGATATTGCTGGCCGCCGGGATATTCCTGTGGACCTGCGGCATTTCCCTCAGTGCCTGGGAAGATCTCCTCCAGCACCTCCCGCAGAGCGCCGCGTGGTTCTCCGATTTTTCGTTTTTCCTCTACGGCGTGCCGGTACTGCTCGCCATTTCGTCGGTCTCGGCGAATCAGAACATCCCGTTCTTCGTCTGGATGGATACTGCGCAGGCCCTGCTGACGGGCTTCCTGTTCTACGTCAGCCTGTTTTCGGTGATGCCGTTTGCGGCCACACCGCTCGAACCCATTTCGACCACGACGCTGGTCCTGCTCTATAACGCGGAAAACGTCATCCTTGCCGTGGCGGCCACCTTGCGTCTTCTGGCGCAGCCGCGCGGCCCAGAGCGCCGCTTCTATGCGATCCTGTTCTGCTTCCTCTGGATCTACGCGATCGCCGCCTACGTGTATAACAATTGGGCCGCCACGAACGACGGGCACGCGGCGATCGACGCGCTGATCGACCTGCCGTTCCTGTTCCTCGCCGTGGCAGCCGTGGCGCCACGGGCACTGCGCGAGGAGCCCGAACGGACGCCGCACAAGCAGGCTCTCGCCCTGTTCATCGAAAACGTCAGCCCGATCTTCTATACGGTAGCGCTGCTCGCGCTCAGCATCTCGCTGATGCGCCAGCATTTCTATGCGGGGACGGTGGGCATCTTCACCGCCCTTGTCGTCTACGCGACCCGCTCGACCACGCTGCAGGGCCGCTATATCCGGGTACAACGCGAGTTGCACGAAGCGCACGACCGCCTCGAACAGATGGCGCTCACCGATGCGCTGACCAATACCGCCAATCGCCGCCGCTTCGACGCGGCGCTGGTGCTCGAATGGAATCGCGCGATACGCAATCGCTACCCGCTGGCGCTGCTGCTGATCGATATCGACTACTTCAAGATGCTCAACGACCGCTATGGTCATCCGGCCGGAGACCGCTGTCTCGTCTCGGTTGCGCTTGCCCTGCAATCGGCCTTGCCGCGCAGCGGCGATCTGCTCGCCCGCTACGGCGGCGAGGAGTTCGCGGCCATCCTGCCCGCCACCGACGCGTCCGGCGCACGCATGGTTGCCCGCAGCATGCAGGAAGCCGTGCGTACACTGAAGATCCGCAACGAAACGTCGACAGGACCTTTCGTCACCGTCAGTGTGGGGGTTGCCGTGCTCGAGTCGTCACAGTACGGTGTGAGCGAGCTCATCGAGGCAGCCGATCAGGCGCTATACCGCGCCAAACAGGGTGGCCGCAACCGCATCGAAGCGACCGCGTAGCCCGGCCAGCAGTAACGCACGGGGTGCGCCATATCACGAGAATTCTCGCGCCAAAGGCAATCTTCGTGCGGCACAGGCATCATTTACGCGCGAGATGAGCGCCGGGAGTGCGATAATCGAGGGTTACCATCGTGCATCCAGCACCCAGGAGAACATCTTGAGCAGCATCGACAATCCTTTACATGACCGCGAAGTCGGTGTGGCCGACGCGACCCAGGACACGACCCGCATCGACGACGTGCGGATCGGCGCGGTACGTCCGCTGATTTCGCCCGCCCTGCTGCAAGACGATCTGCCCGTGCCGCCCGAAGTGCAGGCGCTGGTCGAGCGCAGCCGCGCGGAGATCGCCGGCATCCTGCACGGCCGTGACGACCGGCTGGTGGTGGTGGTCGGGCCCTGCTCGATTCACGACCACGACCAGGCGCTCGACTACGCGCGCCGCCTCAAGCACGCCGCCGACGCGCTGCGCGACGACCTGCTGATCGTCATGCGCGTGTACTTCGAAAAGCCGCGCACGACGGTGGGCTGGAAGGGCTATATCAACGACCCGCGGCTCGACGGCAGTTTCCGCATCAACGAAGGCCTGCGCCGGGCGCGCGAGCTGCTGCTGGAGATCAGCGCCCTCGGCTTGCCCACCGGCACCGAATTCCTCGACCTGCTGAGCCCGCAATACATTGCGGACCTTGTGGCGTGGGGTGCGATCGGCGCGCGAACCACCGAAAGCCAGAGCCATCGCCAGCTCGCTTCCGGCCTGAGCTGCCCGATCGGCTTCAAGAACGGCACGGACGGCGGCGTGCAGATCGCCGCGGACGCGATCGTCGCGGCGCGCGCGAGCCACGCCTTCATGGGCATGACGAAAATGGGCATGGCAGCAATCTTCGAAACGCGCGGCAATGACGACGCGCATGTGATCCTGCGCGGCGGCAAGAAAGGCCCGAACTACGATAGCGAGTCGGTAGAGGCCTCCTGCTCCGCGCTGCGCGCGGCGGGTCTGCGCGAACAGGTCATGGTGGACTGCTCGCACGCCAACTCCGGCAAGTCGCACCTGCGCCAGATCGACGTGGCGCAGGATCTCGCGCGGCAGCTCGCGGGAGGCGAGCAGCGCATTATCGGCGTGATGATCGAGAGCAACCTGGAGGAAGGCCGTCAGGACCTGAAGCCAGGCGTGCCGCTGCGCTGCGGCGTGTCGATCACCGATGCGTGCTTGAGCTGGGCCCAGACCGAGCCGGTGCTCGACACGCTGGCCGAAGCGGCACGTGCGCGGCGCGCTCGCTGAGGCGCAAGGCACACGCGACCGGCCCTGACGGGCACCCGCGTCCTCAAAAAGGGCTTGAGTGAAGCGACCGCTTCATGTACCGTGCGCTTCATGGAACGAAAAGACGAACTGATCGCCAGGTCCCTCGATTATTTCCTCGCCCACGGGGTAGCCGATCTGTCGCTGCGCCCGTTGGCCGAGCAGATCGGCAGCAGTTCGCGCCTGTTGATCTATCACTTCGGCAGCAAGGACGAACTGATCACCACCGTGATGGATGAAGCGCGCCGGCGTATCCAGCAATCGCTGGAAGCGATGATGCGCGACGGCGGGAATGCCAACGGAATGATGTCGTTCTGGAAGTGGTCGGTGGATCCGCGAAACAGCCCGTATATCCGGCTGTTCTTCGAAGTGCATATGCTGGCGATGCAGAACCCGGCCGCCTATGCCCGCTATGTAGAGCGCAATGCTTCCAGTTGGCAGACGCTGATTGAGAATGCGCTGCCACCATCGCCGCAGCGTCCCGCCATCGCAACCTTATGCGGCGCCGTCATGGACGGCCTGATGCTGGAATTCCTGGGAAGCGGAGATCTTAGTCGTACTACGCAAGCGCTGGAAATTTTCAGCTCGATGTTGACGCGACAGCTTGCTCCCCGCGGTAAATCCTGAACCCGGGCGCCGCTTCAGGCGAGGCCGTGGCCCGCTTCGCCGCAGGTCTTCAACCAATGCTCGCGGGCGATGGAGCTGATGTGCAAGCCGGCGAGACTGCTATCCAGTTGTGCGCTGTCGACGGGCTGCAAGCCGAGCTTGTCGAGTGTCCGGATGCTGCGCTGGTTCCAGAGCGCGGCTCCGGCCCACACCTCATCGACCATCATGACGGTGAACGCATAACGGATCATGGCTTGTGCCGCCTCCGCCGCGAGGCCCGCGCCCCAATGCGACGAATGCAGCCAGAAGGCCAGATTCCAGCTCGCCGACGTGCCCCGACGCACGAGCGAGACCTGGCCGATGCAACGGGCGCCGCTCTGCAGATCGATTGAAAATACGCAGGCCTTACCTTCTTGCGACATGCTCAGCATCGAGTCGAACCAGGCTTGCAGCTTACCTTGCCGATACAGATCGGGAAGCGGGAGTTCCTGCGGAAACGCCGGTGAACCGATGGCCGCAACCAGCGCATCGTAGTCTTCCGGCGCGGCGGGTCTGAGCAGGCAACGACCGGTGGGAATGAGCACGGGCGCGTTTTCCATTTCAATCCTCCCGCATCTGCTCGTGCAGCCACGTGACAAAGACTCGCGCCGGCTCAGTGAGCGGCTGCCCCTCGGGATACACCACATAGTAGTCGCGCCGCGACGGAATCGACGGGCCCGGCAATCGCACGAGGGTCCCGGCCCGCAACGCATCCTCTACCAGCCGTTTCCGTCCTAGCGCGACACCTTTGCCTTCTTCAACCGCTTGCAGCAGCAACAGCGCATCTTCGTAGGTGGCCCCTGCGCGCGACGCCGCCGCGACCACGCCCGCACGGCGAAACCATTCGTCCCACGCATCGTATGGATTCAGGAGCGGATAATGCAGCAGTTCGTGCGCCGAGTGCGGTAGCGCCGCGAAACCATCAATGCCATGTGCGGCGGCCACGGGAAACAAGCTCTCCTCGGCCAAACGTTCGGCGCTCAAGCCTTCCCACTTGCCGGCACCGTTGCGAATGCCGAGCGAGATCCGCTTGGCGGCCAGATTGAGCGGCGCAATCGTGGCGATCACTTCCAGCTCGATGTCAGGATAGCGCGCCTCAAAGTCGCTTAAGCGCGGCGTCAGCCAGCGCGTGGCGAACGACGGCAGCACCGTGATCGGCAAACAACGACTCGACTCTGTTGCCTCGCGGCGCAATATGCTGGTTGAATCCGTAATCAGCTTGAGCGCATCGGTTACAGCCAGTTGCAGTTGACGCCCTTGCGGTGTGAGGACCACGCGGCGACCCACACGCGCGAACAACGTCACGCCGAGTTCCACCTCCAGGGCGCGCACCTGGCGTCCCACTGCGCCATGCGTCAGAAATAGCGCGTCCGCCGCCGCGCGAAAACTTTCATGACGTGCCGCTGCCTCGAACACCTGAAGGTTACGCAACGATGGAATGGGCATGGATCACTGGCGCCTTTAAGTCACCGAAACCGTAGCATATTTTTCGCTTTTCCGAACCTCGTGCCGTGACTACTCTTGGGCATCTCAAGCGGACAGAGGAAGCACCACATGATGAACCGAATCAAGTTAATCGCTATTGCGGGTCTGGCTCTTTCGGCCTTGCCGCCCGGGTCTGCGTTTGCACAAAACGCTGATTCCGTCCCCGCGCTAGCCGGCAGCTGGACGCTCGTGCGCGTCGACAATCTGCTGCCCGACGGTACGCGCATTCATCTGTACGGCGACAATCCGCAGGGCATGCTGGTGTTCGATGCGCACGGCCGCTATGCATTGCAGATGATGCGCGGCGACAACCGGAAATTCGCCTCCAACGATCGCTCGGAGGCAACACCGGCCGAATATAAGGCCGCGGTGACGGGCAGCAATGCCCACTTCGGCAGATATACGGTGAATGAAAACGCCCACACGATCACCTTCCATATCGATCATGCGAGCTTTCCAAACTGGGAGGGAACCGAGCAGATTCGCAAGATCCAGATCGACGGCGACACGCTGACATATATTGTGCCGACGCCAACCTCCGGCGCCGGAGCGACCGGCGAGGTGCAATGGCGCCGCCTGAACTGAGGCGCGTGGCTTGCCGCCACGCGCCGCGCCATCAACCTCGCATCGCCACTCTTCCTGCCGGCGCCACCTCTGCTGTGCCGCCGACCGCAGGCGCGCCGCGCTCGACTGTGACTGGCGCCGTCTCACGTACAGCGGGCACCTCGATGCGCGAAACATCGACGGAAAACGCGAACGTATTGACACCATCGCGGCTCTCAACCGACACCGTACCGCGGTGCATCTCCGCAATCGCCTTGACGATTGCCAGCCCCAGGCCGTGATTCTCACGGCTATTCGTACGCGACACCTCGGCCCGGAAGAAGCGGTCGAACAGGTGGTCGAGCGTCGAAGGATTGATCGCCTTCCCCGGATTCGCAACCGCGATGTGCACCTGGTCGTCTACACGGGAAATCGTCACCGTAACCGTGTCGCCGGGCGCGCAATGCTGGATCGCGTTCATCAGCAGATTGGTGCAGGCACGCCCGAACAGCGAGCGGTTCACCGGCGCCATGGCGTCGCCGCGTGAGACGGCCCGCACCTGTGCCTCGTCAAATGGAATCTCGAGAAACTCCAGCGTACGCGCGACTTCCGCAGCAAGCGACACTTCCACCAGCCCGGTGGCGCGCTCGCCCTGGTCGGCACGCGCGAGGAACAGCATGTCGTTGATGATCGCGCGCATGCGCTCGAACTCTTCGAGGTTCGATTGCAGCGTATGGCGCAGATCCTCGACCGAGCGGTTGCGCGTCAACGCCACTTCGGTTTGTCCGATCAGGATGGTGACCGGTGTGCGCAGTTCATGCGCGACGTCCGCGTTGAACGATTCGAGCCGGCCGTATGCACCGTCGAGCCGCTCCAGTGCGCCGTTAAAGGAGTTGGCAAGGTCGTTCAGTTCAAGCGGCAACGACGCTGTGTTGAGCCGCTGCGAGCGGTTGTTCGGACTGACTTCGGAGGCGTCCTTGGTCAGACGCCGCAGCGGCGCGAGGCCGATGCGCGTCACCGAGTAGCTGAGCAACAGCACCGCGAGACTGCCCAAGGCCGAAAGCGCGGCAAGCGCCGCGCCGAAGGCCCGCATGGTGCGCACGTTCGGCTGGCAGCTTGCGGCCACCTGTAGCTGGACGGTTGGCCGTATGCCGCTAGCGGGAATCGACAGGGTATTGATCAGCATCGCCTGCCCGCCGGTCGACGGCTGCACCCGCGTATAACCGCCGGGCCAGCTATCCGTGACGCGGCCCTGAACCGGCTGGCCGTAGTGGAAATTCGGATCGTCACTCGAGACCGAATACATGGTGGTGCCGTCGCGCGGCGACATGTCGGTCAGTTTCTCGCGCGCCATGCGCCACTTGTCCGACGTCACCGAGTGGGACACGATGATCTTCGCAATCTCCATGCGGTCGTCGAGCGACTCACGCAAGTGGTGGTCGAGTTGCATGCGCATCACGAGAAACAGCCCCGTGCCGACCAGCGTAAAGACCGACAACGCGACGAGTGCGAACATCAACGCGAGCCGGCGGGCAATCGAGCGGTTCATGACAATTCCGCCTCCTCCCTGACTTCGAGCACATAACCCATGCCGCGCACCGTATGCAGCAGCTTGGTGCGAAACGGCCCGTCCAGCTTGGCGCGCAGACGCTTGATAGCAGTCTCGACCACGTTCGTGTGACTGTCGAAGTTGACGTCCCAGACCAGCTCGGTAATGGCGGTCTTCGACAGAATGTCGCCCTGACGGCGCGCCAGCACGCTTAACAACTGGAATTCCTTGGCGGTCAGGTCAAGGCGCACGCCGTCGCGCGAGGCTCGCCGTCCAATCAGGTCTACAAACAGATCGCCGATCGAGATCAGCGTGGACTCCTGCGAGCGGGTGCGGCGCGCCAGCGCATGCAGCCGCTCCACCAGTTCGAGGAACGAGAACGGCTTGGTCAGATAATCGTCCGCGCCTTCGCGCAGGCCGCGCACGCGGTCGTTGATGTGATCGCGTGCGGTCAGCATGATGACCGGGGTGGACTTGCGCATGCGCAATGCCTTCAGCACGCTAAAGCCGTCACGTTTGGGCAGCATCACGTCGAGAACGATCACGTCGTAGTCGAACTCGGTGGCCAGATGCATGCCTTCCTCGCCATCGAGCGCAATGTCGACCACCCAGCCCTGCTCGGTCAGCCCCGAGCGCAGGTAGTCCACCACTTTGTGTTCATCTTCAACGATGAGCAGTTTCATTTGCGCCCCCTAATTCCTTACATTATACGAAACGCCTCGTTTTTCCGTCTGCGGGCCGTGCACTCCCCTCTCTCACTGCAAAACTCAGTTTGTATAGTTCGATGCTTCTTTATCGGCAGCCGGCGCGCTCACGTCCCAGCCGCCACCCAGCGCCTCGACCAGCGAGACCGATAACGTCATCTGCTGGCCGTGAATCTGCACGTCCTGGCGCTCGCTCGTCAACAGCCCCTGCTGCGCGGTGATCACGTCCAGATAGGCGACGAGGCCACCCGAATAGCGATCGTTCGCGAGCGACAGCAGCCGCTGCGCGTCGGCCACGGCATCGCGCGACTGCCGCGACGCGCCGTCGAGCACCGACAGTCCGGTCACCCCATCCTGCACCTGCTGGAACGCGGTAAGCACGGTCTGACGGTAATTCGCCTGCGCCGCCTGGTAGCCTTCGCTGGCAAACTTGACGTTCGCCGAGCGGCGGCCGCCGTCGAACACGACCTGCGAGAACGCCGCGCCAAGCGTCCACATCAGGCTAGGTGCGCTCAACAGGTCCGCAAAATTGGTGCTCTGCCAGCCGATACTCGGCGTGAGCGTGAGGCTCGGAAAGAATGCCGCCTTGGCGACGCCGATCTGCGCATTCGCCGCCGCCATCGCGCGCTCCGCCGAGGCCACGTCGGGACGCCGTTGCAGCAGATCGCTCGGCACGCCCAGCGGAATCTGCGGGACTGTCATCTCGATCACCTTGGGTTCGATCGAGAATTGCGGCGCCGGCACACCCACCAGCGCGGCAATCGCGTGTTCATTCTGCGCCCGTTGCACAAGCAGCAGTTGCGCCTGCACCTTGGTCGAATCCAGTTCGGACTTCTGCTGCAGCACGTCGAGCCCCGACACCGAACCCAGCTCGTGTTCCGAGGTAACGTAGTCGAGCGCCTTCTGCTGCAGGATCACGGACTGGTTCAGCACGTCGATCTCGGCATCGAGCTCGCGCAGCGAGAAATAGTCGGTGGCGAGATTCGTGGTCAGCACGAGGCGCGCGTTGGCGAGGTCGTCGCGCGATTGCTCCGCCGAGGCCTTCGCCCCTTCCACTTCGCGCCGGATCCGGCCGAACAGGTCGGTGTCGTAGTTGATCGACGGCCCGATCGTGAGGCCGTTCTGCACGGTCGTCTGGTTCGGCGTGCCATAGGAGGTCAGCGGCCGGTCCTTCGAAATCTTCAGCCGCTCCGCCGTGCCGCCGAGATCGACCTCGGGAATCCGTTGCGCCGCGGTGTTCGCGAGCGTCGCCTTGGCCTGCTCGTAGTGCGCAACCGCAGCGGCGAGCGTCTGGTTCTGGTCGAGCGCCTGGGCCTCCAGCGTGTTGAGCGTCGAGTCGTTAAAGCTCATCCACCACGTTGGCGCCAGCGGCGCGTGCGACGGCTCGGCCACATGCCAGTACGAATCGGTGCGCCACTCGGGCGGCGCGTCGGCATGCGGCTGCTGGTAATCGGGGCCCACGGTGCACGCTGCCAGCAGCGCCACGCCGGTAGCCGCCGCTACCATGCGGATTTGCGGCACAGCGATCGGGCGGAAACGCTTCACGCCGCCCCCTTGCTGGTCTTCGACACCGGCTGGATCTGCACGTGATCGCCATCGCCAATCGAGTCGCTCGGATTGATGATGACCTTGTCGGTCGGCTCGATACCGCTCTCGATCTCGAGCGTCTGTCCGAGATCCTGCGCAATCACGACCTTGCGCAGATGCACGACGCCGTTATTGTCGACCACCGCCATCCGCGGTCCCTCGGCGCGGAACAGCAAGGCATTGCCGGGGACCATGATGTCGGCATGCGCGATAGCCGGCACCGCCACCTGGACATACGCACCCGGGCGCAGCGCGCCGTCCGGATTGGGCAGCCGCACTTCGATCTGCAGCGAACGGGTCGGCACATCGATCGCACCGGCGATATGGGTGATCGTGCCGTGGAACTGTTTCCCCGGCAATTCGGCCTGGGTCACCACCACCTGCTTGCCGACCGACACATTCTCCGCATAAGCCTGCGGCAGTTGCACGTAGACCCGCAGCGGATCGGACTGCGCCAGTGCGAACAGCGCGCGGCTGGTGCCGCTGCCGGCATCGATCAGGTCGCCGACGTCGACGTTACGCTGCGTCACCACCCCGGCGAACGGCGCGACGATCCGCTTGAACGATTCGAGCTGCCGCAGGCGCCCGACATTCGCATCGGCTGCGGCGAGGTTCGCCACATCCTGGTTGTAGGTGCTTTGCCGCTCATCCAGTTCCTGCTGCGAGACCGCATCGCGCTGACGCAGTTGTTGCCAGCGTTCATATGAAGTCTTCGCCAGTCCGAGGCTCGAGTTGATCTGGTCGCGCTGCGCTACCGCCTGCGCCAGTTCCTGATCGATCTCCGGCGTGTCGAGATCGGCCAGCAACTGCCCCTGCTTCACCTGTGCGCCGATGTCGACGTACCAGTGCAGCAGGTAACCGGTTGCGCGTGCATAGATCGGCGACTCGACGTAACCGCGCATCGTACCCGGCAGCAGGGTGTTGCCACTGCCGTCGGCCTGCGTGGGTGTCACCACGTTGACGTATTCGATCGCGTTTTGCTGGGTCGTTTCCGCTACCGACCGGCTTTGCAGAATGTCCGCCACCACGGTGCGCAAGGCGCCGAGCGCCAGCAGGATCAGCACGATCCAGATGGCGAGCTTGGCGCGTTTCCACTCGCGGTTGCGGGGCGGCAACGCGTGCCCATCCTCGGTATCCCGCGCGGGGATTGCTAGCGAAGCGTGAGTTTTCTCAGTCATCTCAGTCAGCCGTCAATTAACGTTATGCGTGCTTGCCAGCGCCGGCGTTGCCGCCGTCGTCGGGGCCCTGCTCGCCATGCGCGCCACCGTTACGGCGGGCGAGGCGCGTATGGATCGCCGCAAAAACCAGCGGCACAAAAAACAGCGTGGAAACCGTGGCGAACAACAGGCCGCCGATCACCGCACGACCAAGCGGCGCATTCTGCTCGGCCCCCTCGCCGAGACCGAGCGCCATCGGGATCATGCCGATGATCATCGCAAACGCGGTCATCAGTACCGGCCTGATCCGGCTTGCCCCGGCTTCGAGCGCGGCGGTCAACGGCGGTGCGCCGGTGGCGAGCCGCTGGCGCGCGAACGCCACCATCAAAATACTGTTTGCGGTCGCCACGCCCATGGTCATGATGGCGCCCGTCAGCGCTGGCACGCTCAGGTGCGTGCCGGTGAGGAACAGCATCCACATGATCCCGGCCAAAGCCGCCGGCAATGCGCTGATGATGATGAGCGGATCGACCCACGACTGAAAGTTCACGACGATCAGCAGATACACCAGCACGATCGCCATCGCCACGCCCACGCCCAGACCGAAGAACGAGCTGCGCATGGTCTGCACCTGGCCGCGCACCACGATCTGGCTGCCGCGCGGCAAGGTTGCGCGGGCCTGATCCACCAGCTTGTTCACCTGGCGCGCCACGCTGCCGAGGTCGCGCCCTTCAACGCTTACATACAGGTCGATCACCGGCCGGATGTTGTAGTGCGAGACGACGGCGAACTGGTTCTGCGGCGCGACCTGCACCAGGTTGCCGAGCAGTTGCGTCGGCCCATTGGCAACCGCCGAAACCGGCGTGCGCAACAACTGGTCGATCGACGACACGTCATACTGCGGCGTCTGCACCGCCACGCTGTACTCGACCCCGTTCTTGTTGTTGAACCAGAAGCTCGGCGCGGTTTGCGAGCTGCCCGACAGCGAAATCAGCACGTTCTGCGCCACGTTGTTCGCGTTGAGGTTCAGTTGCTGCAAACGGGTGCGATCCATCTGAAGATTGATCACCGGCTCGTCGAGCTTCTGCTGGATGTGCGTGTCCACCGTGCCCGGAATCAGTTTCACCTGCTTGTAGAGCTTGCGCGCCACATCGAAGTTGCCTTGCTGGTCATTGCCGACAATCTGCACATCAATGGCCGCGGGCAATCCGAAGTTCAGGATCTGCGTCACGATGTCGGCCGGCTGGAAGAAAAACTCCACGCCCGGGAAGCGTTGCGGCAAGATCGCCCGCAGTTTGTCGATGTAGCCCTGGGTAGGCTTGTGATCCTCGTTAAGCGCCACCTGAATCTCGCCGTCCAGCGTGCCGATCGTGCCGGCATTGCTATAGGATAGGTTGATCCCGCTATACGGCAATCCCAGGTTGTCGAGAATGGTGACCAGCTCTCTCTGCGGCACCACCTGGCGCACGACCTTTTCGACCTCGTCGGCGAGCCGCGCGGTTTCCTCGATGCGCGTACCGGTCGGCGCGCGCATGTGCATGCGGATATCGCCTGCGTCGACGGTCGGGAAGAAGTCTTCGCCCAGCACCACCACAAGGCCCAGCGACACCACGCAAAAGCCGAGGAACACCGAGCCGAACACGCCACGGCGCACCAGCACGCTGCTCAGGATCACGATGTAAGCGGCGCGCATGCGCTCGAAACCCTGGTCGAAGCGATGGTAGATCCGCATGAACGGATTCGGCTTGCTCCCCGCTTTCGGCTTGTGCGCATGGCCCATCAGCAGCATGGCAAGCGTCGGCACCAGCGTACGCGAAAGGATGTACGAAGCCAGCATCGCGAACACCACCGCTTCGGCGAGCGGCACGAACAGGAATTTCGCCACCCCGGTCAGGAAGAACATCGGCACGAACACGATACAGATACACAGCGTCGAGACCAGCGCCGGCACCGCGATTTCACCGGCGCCTTCGAGAATCGCATCATGCAGGTTGGTGCCCATATGCAAATGCCGCTCGATGTTCTCGATGGTCACCGTCGCATCGTCCACCAGAATCCCGACCGCGAGCGCGAGCCCGCCCAGCGTCATGATGTTGATGGTCTGACCCAACGCGTGCAAAACAATCAGCGAGGTCAGGATCGACAGCGGAATCGACACCGCAATAATGCAGGTGCTGCGCCAGTTGCCGAGGAACAGCAGAATCATGGCGGCAGTCAGTGCCGCCGCAATCAGGGCTTCTCGCACCACGCCCTGCACCGCCGCCTTGACGAACACCGACTGATCGAAGAGCGCAGTAATTTTCAGATCAGGCGGCAACGCAGCCTGAGCGGTAGGCAGCAGATCATGCAGCGAGTTGACGATCGCCAGCGTCGACGCGCTGCCCGTCTTGAGCACCGACATCAGCACGCCGCGGTGGCCATCCTGACGCACCACGTTAGTCTGCGGAGAGAAGCCGTCACGCACGTGCGCGACCTCCCGCAGATACGTGGTCGCGCCATTGAGCGTGCGCACGGGGATATCGTTGAGGCCCGCCACCGTGGCCGGCGAGCCGTTCATGTTGACGGTGTATTCCTTGGCGCCGATCTTGGCCGTGCCGGTCGGCAGAATCAGGTTCTGCGCGTTAAAGGCGTTGACGACGTCGGCCGGCGTCATCCCCTTGGCGAGCAACGCGCGCGTGTCGAGGTCGACCGAAATCAGGCGTGACTTGCCGCCGTAAGGGTATGGCACAGCCGCCCCTGGGATCGTCACCAGTTGCGGGCGCAGGAAGTTAAGCGCGGTGTCGTTGAGATCCTGCTCCGAGAGTTTCGGACTGGATAGCCCGAGCTGGATCACCGGAATACTGGAGGCCGAATAACTGATCACCAGCGGCGGCGTTGCGCCTGGCGGCATCTGCTTCAACTGCGCCTGTTCGACTGCGACGGTCTGCGCGATGGCGGTCTGGATATTGGCCGTCGGCTGCAGGAACAGCTTGATGATCGTGATGCCCTGGAGGGATTGCGACTCGATGTGCTCGATGTCGTTGACCGTGGTGGTCAAACTGCGCTCATTGACCGAGGTGATCCGGTTGGCCATGTCTTCGGCCGACAGACCCGTATAGGTCCAGATGATACTGACGACCGGAATGTTGATTTCCGGCAGCACGTCGATCGGCGTCGTCAGCAGAACAAATGGCGTCGCCAGCAGAATCAGAATAGCCATCACGATGAACGTGTATGGCCGCTTTAGCGCAACGTTGACAATCCACATTGAAATGCGCCCGAAAAAATGCTGGAAAGGATGAGAAGTCGCCGTGACGCGAACGTACGCGCCACGCTAGCGGACGCAATGCCAGAACCGGCAGCCGCGCAGATAACCATGCATCGCGAAAGCGATGCCCGTCCCACGTTAAATCTGGGCTTATGCTAGATCGTTAGCACCAACGGCTGCATGACGCCAAAATGGCAAAACCGTCAGGAAGGAAAACGTAAGTTCAAACACCCCCGGACGCGATTTTCATTCTGTGTCTGGCGAGCCGTCATACGCAATTAGCATAGCCGCTTCCCCTGCCGGCGCGCATCGGGTGTGTTCCCACCCTGCGCCGCGTGCATGTTATGCGCCGCTGCGCGATCAAACAAGTGTGCGCCTTCCTTATCCGGTTACGAACACGCCTTGTATTTTTGAACGATCAGTCATAATATTCGGACGAATGGCGGAGCATCGGTGTTTCACACGCCACGGCTCTGAAGCGCTCTGGGGGAGTTCGCGTGTCAACCTCAGTTTGAACATTCAAGCGAAAATTTAATGGCTTCTGAGTGAGTGAGGCAATCGTCCCGATTCGCTGACGATGTAGATACCCGCTCTCATTTTTCATCCATTTTTTGAACGATCATTCATGAATACGCCACTCGAATCGCCTGCCTCCTTAAGTCTTGGCCGTGACGCGACGGTAGCGCCGGCGCCGCTCGCCTCCGCGTACGGCGGCTACGCGAAAGGCCTGATGTTCTGCCTCATCGCGACGGTCTCTTTCGGCCTGATGTTCCCGGTCATGACGAGCGCACTCACACGCATTGACCCGTTCACTTTCACATCGCTGCGTTACCTGATCGCAGGGGCAGCATTTCTGGTGCTGTTGCAGCGCAGGGAGGGCACGGCGGCCCTCAGTCTGAAGGGCGAACCGGTCGTGCTTGCGTGGCTGCTCGGTTCGATCGGCTTTGCCGGTTTCGGCGCGCTCGTCTTTCTCGGCCAGCAACTGGCCGGCAGGGACGGTGCGCTGACCGCGTCGATCATGATGGCGACGCAGCCCATGCTGGGCCTGCTGGTCAACTCCATTGTGCGGCGCGTGTTGCCGCCGCTCTATTCCTTCCTGTTCATCCTGCTGTCATTTTGCGGCGTCGCGCTTGTCGTCACCCAAGGCGATATTGCCGGGCTGTTGCATGCCCCCCAGCACTATGCGGCCAATGCGCTGATCGTCGTGGGTGCGCTGTGCTGGGTCGTCTACACATTCGGCGCGACGTACTTCAAGGAGTGGTCGCCGTTGCGCTATACGACGATGACGATCTGGCTCGGCCTTACCACCATCATCGGCCTGAACCTGGTATTGTTCGCGGTGCATGCGGTGCCGGTTCCAAGGCTCGCGGCACTCGGGGCAATCGTGCCGCATCTGCTTTATATGGGACTTTGGGCAGGCTTCGTCGGTATCCTGAGCTGGAACCTCGGTAACCGCATCCTGACGCCGATGAACGGCATGCTCTTTATGGATGTCGTGCCGATGACAACCTTTGTCGCGTCCGCTCTCGCCGGCGTTGTCGCCACGCCGTTTCAGATCGCGGGGGCGTGTATGACGGGGACGGCGCTGGTGCTCAACAATCTGTATTTGCGGCGCCGGGCGCGGAAGCTGGCGCGGGTGTAACGACGATTGGCCAGCCTTACTCCTCACCTTCGAACGCACGGCTACAAATAAAAAGTCCCCGACAACGCTCACGCGCTCCGGGGACGCATTTTGCAGACCTTGGTTCACACGATGGATACTTCCAACCGCTTGCCGAGCTTGTTAAACGCCGCCTCCATGGCGTCAAGCCGGGACGAATGACGCGGATCGAGCAACCGGTCGATCTGCGGCATATGAACATCCAGACGACGTGCAAGTTCTGACTTCCTGATGCCCTGACGGATCATTTCATTGGCGAGCAGAACCTTGGAAACAACGAGTGCCGGCAACGTCACGACAGGCTGTCCCTTCCTGGGCTTTGAGGGAGCAGGAATCTCCCGCCTCTCGTCAAAGTAGATCTCGATTGCGCTTTCCAGTGCATCCAGCGCGTTAAGCAGTGCCTCGTCTTCATCGTCTCCGACAGATACGGCTTCGGGGATATCCGGGAAGGTCACCAGATACGTGTTGTTCGTATCCAGTTCCAATTTCACAGGATAAGACAGCATGGCTATTTGATCTCGTTTACAAGTCAAGACCATAATGCGACAGTTGTGTTGTGCCCCGCAAGAGCGACGCAACAGATTTGTTGCACCACTCCCTTCGTAACCAGGGACATCAAAATCAACTTCGAAAACCGCTCTGATCGCGAGGCGCCGCTACGACTCGACTGAACCTTATCTAACCTCGCTCCACCTCCCATACTTCGCCACCGCCTGCTCATCGAAGCCGAACCCCAGCCCCGGTGTCTGGTGCAGCACAATCCTGCCGTTCCTGTGCTCAAGCTGCCGGTCGATCAGACGACGGAAGTTAAGCACCTGATCGTCCCAGAAGTACTCCACATAACGCGCATTCGGCGTCGCCGCCACCAGCGGCGCATGCGCGTCATGGAACCAGTGCGGACACATCACCACCCCATAGCTCGACGCGGTCGCCGCAATGCGCCGCCACTCGGTAATGCCGCCGCACACCAGCGCATCCGTTTGCAGGATCGCCGCGCCGCCCTTGTCGAGCAGTTCCTTGTGATACCAGCGCCCATAGCCGATCTCGCCGGTGGCAACCGGCACGCGCGTCAGTTTCGCAAGACGTGCGTGATTGTCGATGTCGTCAGGCGAAAACGGTTCTTCAATGAAGTACGGATCGAACTGCTCGAAACGGCGCACGTGCTGCAGCGCCTGGGTGACATCGGCCCAACCGTTGTTGATGTCGATCATCAGTTCGATATCCGGACCAATCGCCTCCCGCGCGGCTTTAACGCGGGCCTCCTCTTCGCGCGGCGAGAGCCGGCCACCCTTCATCTTCACAGCCTTGAATCCAAGCTCGACATAGTGCGCCATTTCCTCGCCGAGCATGCCCGGCGTCTTGCCTTCGAGGTAGTAGCCGCCGCTGGCGTAGGCCGGCACAGTTTCGAGTTCGTTCGCACCCAGATACTTGTGCAGCGGCACGCCATGCGTGCGCGCGTTGAGGTCCCACAAGGCCGTATCGAGAATGCTGATGGCCCGCATCACCGTGCCCGCCCGGCCGTGCAGCAGCGCCTCCTGGTACATGGCCTGCCATAATCCTTCTACCGCATAGGACTCCTTTCCGATCAACACCGGGGCGAGCAATTGCTCGACTGCGACGCGCAGCAACTCGCCTGCCGCACTACCGACATAGCAAAAGCCGATTCCTTCCACGCCATCGCTCGAACGCACCTTCACGAGGCCATAGTGACGGGTGGACACGGTGCGGGTCGCAAACGAAGTCACGCGATCGAGCGGAACGCTCGCGCTGCACACCGAAACCGATTCTATTCTGGGCATATCAACACTCCTCCTTGTTGGACGCCGTCCGCATCTCGCGCGGATCGGGCATGAACGAAGTGTGATAGCCTCGACACGTCAAAAACAGTATCCTTTGGCTTCTTCAAAAGATAAAAGTTTTATTCGATGGACTCGCGCTATCTGCAAAGCTTTGTCTATGTCGTCGAGCTCGGCTCGATTGCGGAGGCCGCCCGCCGGCTCGACCTGACGCCTGCCGCGGTGGCGCAGCGCGTGAAGATGCTCGAAGAAGAACTGGGCGCCAAGCTGGTGCGGCGCTCCGGCCGCACGGTGGGCACGACCGAGGCCGGCGAGCGCATTCTCGAGCGGGCGCGCGCCGTGCTGCACGATATCCGCGACCTCAGGTCGGATCTGAACGACGCCGCCGAACTGGCCGGCGAACTGCGCCTGGGCGGCACGCCGACCATGATGACGAGCCTGATTCCAGACGTGTTGTCGGAACTGCTCGCGCGCCATCCACAGATGGACATCTATCTTGAACCGGGCACCTCGGCGGATCTGTACCGCAAGGTTGTGAGCGGCGATCTCGACGCCGCGATGCTGGTCCAGCCGCTCTTCGATCTGCCGAAAAGCTGCGACTGGCACACGTTTCGCGAAGAGCCTCTGGTGCTGCTCGCGCCGGCTTCGCTGGAGGTGCGCGACGTCCACGAGGTTCTGCGCCGCGAACCGTTCCTGCGCTACGACCGCAACGTGGTGGGCGGACAACTGGCCGACGGCTATTTGCGCCAGCACGGCATCAAACCTCATCAACGCTGCGAACTGGACGGGCTCGATGCGATTGCGGTGATGGTCGACCGTGGGCTTGGCGTGTCGCTCGTGCCGGACTGGCAGATGACACGCTTTGCCGGCCTCTCGCTCGCCAAATGGCCGCTGCCCCATGCGTTTCCGAAACGCGTGGTGGGACTGCTGTGGAACCGTTCGTCGGCACGTATGCGGCTGGTGCAGGCGTTTCTGAAAAGCGCGCTGGAGCTGGAGTCGCGCTCGGCGAGTGGCAAGCCCGCCGGTCGCCGCAAGTCATAAGCCGCAAGCCATAAGCCGCAAGCCATAAGCCGCAAACCATCAACCCCGCCAAACTACCCGGCGCATCGCCAAGCCTCGCGGCGCAAGTCGGGAGCACAATATTGTTTGTGTCTTAAGACAGCAAAAGTTGCTTGTTGCCGCTCCCGCACATGCGATAGCGTGCGTGTTCCGGGCAGGACAAGCCGGTCCCGTCCGGCGCCCTGGCAGCGCATGCCTGAGCGGCCCCACCCGCCCCTTCACGATCGAGCCTACGCCATGACCGACAAGCCTGCCTCCCCGCCGTCCGAAGACACCCCTGCCGATACCGGCCTGCGCAAAGGCTTAACTCACTACGGCGACAGCGGCTTCTCGCTGTTCCTGCGCAAAGCCTTCATCAAGGGAGCGGGCTATACCGACGCCGCGCTCGAACGCCCCGTCATCGGCATCGTCGATACCGGCAGCGCGTATAACCCCTGTCACGGCAACGCGCCGCAACTGATCGAAGCGGTCAAACGCGGCGTCATGCTGGCGGGCGGCTTGCCGATGGAATTCCCGACCATCTCGATCCACGAGTCGTTCTCGCAGCCCACCAGCATGTATCTGCGCAACCTGATGTCGATCGACACCGAGGAGATGATTCGCGCACAGCCGATGGACGCCGTGGTCCTGATCGGCGGTTGCGACAAGACCGTGCCGGCGCAGCTGATGGGCGCCGCGTCGGCCGGCATTCCGGCCATCCAGTTGATTACCGGTTCGATGCTGACCGGCTCGCATCGCTCGGAGCGGGTCGGCGCCTGCACCGATTGCCGCCGCTACTGGGGCCGCTTTCGCGCAGAGGAAATCAGCGAAGCGGAAGTCTCCGCCGTCAACAATCAGCTCGTGGCCAGCGTGGGCACCTGCTCGGTGATGGGCACGGCCAGCACCATGGCGTGTCTTGCCGAAGCGCTCGGCATCACCGTGCCGGGCGGCGCGGCGCCGCCGGCTGTCACGGCCGACCGCATGCGGATCGCCGAACTGACCGGTGGCGAGGCCGTGCGGATCGCCCGCTCGCGCCTCACCATCGACCAGGTGCTGACGGCCGAGGCCTTCGAGAATGCACTGCGGGTGCTGCTTGCAATAGGCGGCTCGACCAACGGCATCGTGCATCTGAGCGCGATTGCCGGCCGCCTCGGTTTCGAGGTGGATCTGCAGGCACTCGACCGCATGGGGCGCGAGACACCGGTGCTGCTCGACCTGAAGCCCTCCGGCCAGCACTACATGGAGGACTTTCACAAGGCCGGCGGCATGGCCACCTTGCTGCGCGAGCTCAAGCCCTTATTGCATCTGGACGCACTGACGGTCACCGGCCGCACGCTTGGCGAAGAGATCGAAGCGGCCGGCCCGGGATTTGCGCAGGATGTCGTGCGCCCGCTCACCCGGCCGATTTATCCGCAAGGTGGAATCGCCGTGTTGCGCGGCAATCTTGCCCCGGGTGGCGCCATCATCAAGCAATCGGCTGCGGACGCAAAATTGATGGAACACACCGGCCGCGCGGTGGTGTTCGAAAACGCCGAGGATCTGGCGCGCCGTATCGACGCCGACGATCTGGACGTGAGCGCCGACGACATTCTGGTGCTCAAGAGCATCGGCCCCAAGGGCGCGCCCGGCATGCCCGAAGCCGGCTATATTCCGATTCCGAAGAAGCTGGCGCGCGCCGGCGTCAAGGACATGGTGCGCATTTCCGATGGCCGCATGAGCGGCACCGCGTTCGGCACCATCGTGCTGCACGTCACGCCGGAATCCTCGGTTGGTGGCCCCCTTGCCTATGTGCGCAACGGCGATTCGATCCGCCTGAGCGTGGCGCAGCGCGAGATCAGCCTGCTGGTTTCAGACGAGGAGCTGGCGCGCCGGGCGCAGGAAGCACCCCCCCATGCGCCGACTGCGGAACGCGGTTACCTGAAGCTGTTTCTGCAGACCGTCACGCAAGCGGACCAAGGGGTCGATTTCGATTTCCTCCGTGCGGCCAAGGTGCGCGGCACGATCCCCAAGACCTGACACGCTTCGGGGTGCCGCCGCCGCGGCGCTCCTGCGCTCCTGCGCTCCGGGCCAGACACAAAAATAATTAACGTTTGAAGCTAGCGCGCCACCCTTCTTCGCCGTTTGCCCTCACGCAATACTGCATTGGCACCTGCAAGCAAGACAACGGTGACCCAATCAAAACGGCATTCGAAGGAGACAGGCCCCATGAGCATTCCAAGCGCTGCCCTATCAGGCAGGCCAGATACATCATCGCTGCACGGCGTCCTCGCGCCGGTGCTGACGCCGTTCAACGCGGACGGCTCGCCCTCGACGGGCCGCTTCGTCAGACACTGCCGCCTGCTGCTCAGCCAGGGCGTGGGGCTGGCGGCGTTTGGCACGAACTCCGAAGCAAATTCGCTCGCCGTGCACGAGAAGCGCCGCCTGCTCGACGCCCTGCTCGATGCGGGCCTGCCGGCCGCACGCATGATGCCCGGCACGGGAGCGTGCGCACTGCCGGACGCGGTCGAGCTCACACGCCACGCCGTGCAAAGCGGCTGCGCCGGCGTGCTGATGCTGCCGCCGTTCTACTACAAGAGCGTGAGCGACGAAGGCCTGTTCCGCAGCTTCGCCCAGGTGATCGATGCGGTAGCCGACGCACGCTTGCGCGTCTATCTCTATCACATCCCGCCGGTCGCTCAGGTGGGCATCAGCTTCGGCCTGATCGAGCGGCTGCTCAGCCGTTATCCCGGCGTGGTGGCGGGTATCAAGGACAGTTCCGGCGACTGGCAGCACACCGCTGCGCTATTGGGCGAGTTCCAGTCCCCCGGCTTCGACGTGTTCGCCGGCAGCGAAACCTTCCTGCTTGCAACCCTGCGAGGCGGCGGCGCCGGATGTATCACCGCGACCGGCAACGTCAATGCGACGGCAATCGCCCAGCTCGCCTCGCATTGGCGAGACGACGAAGCCCCGGACCGGCAGCAGCGGCTCGACGCCACCCGTGCCGCATTTCAACGCTTCCCGATGATTGCCGCAATGAAGGCCGCACTCGCCTGGCAATCCGGCGACGAAGGATGGGCCAGAATGCGGGCGCCGCTCGTCGAACTCGATGCCGCGCAGCGCCAGGACCTGCAGGCGTCGCTTGCGCATATCGGCTTCGCGCTGCCGGAGGCCGCATCGCTCGCCGAGCCCGAAGTGGACGAAGTCGGCTCCACCGGCTGTTAAGCCCACCGCGCGCCGGCGCTTGCGTCCGGCGCCGCCCGGCACACCCAGAATCGCACCGAATCGCACCGAATCGCACTATTCGCCCGCGGCGCTCCCTACAACAATCCGCCTGACGGGCCAGGAGACAACCTTGTTCATTCGCACCTCGCTTTCCGCTACGCTCGAGGCAAACCCGGCCGACCTGCTGTTCCGGCGCGTCGCATGGCGCTTCATGCCGCTGCTGTTTATCGGCTATGTGGCGGCCTATCTGGACCGGGTCAATGTCGGCTTTGCCAAGCTGCAGATGCTCAATAGCCTGCAGTTGAGCGAAGCGGCGTATGGCCTGGGCGCGGGTCTCTTCTTTATCGGCTACTTTCTGTTCGAAGTGCCAAGCAATCTGCTGATGCACCGCCTCGGCGCGCGGCGCTGGATTGCCCGCATCATGATTACGTGGGCGCTGCTCTCGATGGCCAACGCATGGGTCCGCACGCCGCTCGAGTTCTACGCCGTGCGCTTCCTGCTGGGGGTGGCCGAAGCCGGCTTCTTCCCCGGCATGATCCTGTATCTGACCTACTGGTTTCCGTCGCACCGGCGCGGCAGGATGGTGGCGCTGCTGATGGCCGGCAATCCGGTTGCGGGGCTGCTGGGCGGCCCGCTCTCCGGCTACCTCATGCATGCGCTGCAAGGCCGATGGGGACTGGACGGCTGGCAGTGGCTGTTTCTTGTCGAGGCCCTGCCTTCGATCCTGCTCGGGGTGGCAATCTTGCGCTATCTCGACGACCGCGTCGCCGACGCGGCATGGCTGAGCGCCGCCGAGAAACGCCAGATTCAGGAGGAGATCGACGCCGATGCCGCAGTGCGTACGCATGGCTCGGTGCGCGCTGTGTTCGCCTCGGCACGGGTCTGGCTGCTCTGCCTGATCCTGTTCGGCATCGTGATGGGTTCGTATGCAATTGGCTTCTGGCAGCCCACCATCATTCGCGGCACCGGCGTCGACGACCCGCTCACGATCGGTCTGCTGACAACGATCCCCTATACAGCGGCACTGCTCTCGATGATTTTCGCCGGTCGTCACGCGGACCGCACGCGCGAGCGGCGCTGGCATATCGCGTTGCCGGCTCTGATCGCCGCAAGCGGCTTTACGATCTGCGCGATGAACGGCAATAGCGCCGTACTGTCGATGCTGGGTCTCACGCTCGCCGCAGCCGGCGTGGTGACCGCGCTGCCGATGTTCTGGGCGCTGCCCACCGCCTTCCTCGCTGGAACCGGTGCGGCCGCGGGGATCGCGCTGATCAACTGCACCGGCAATCTGGCGGGGTTTATCAGCCCGGCCGTGATCGGCTGGTTGAAGACGCATACCCACACGCTGTCTTCCGGGCTATTTGTGGTGGCCGGCACGCTGACGTTGTCGGCTCTGCTGATTCTCGCCTTCATTCCGGCGCGGCTGGTCAACCGGTGAGGGGGCGCGGCGACGGCCGTCTCTGCCGATAGCCGCCGCGCCGCCTACGCCCTACTTCGCAAACAACGAGGCGATGTTAGCGAAAGCCTTGAACTCCAGCGCATTACCCGACGGGTCGAGGAAGAACATCGTGGCCTGCTCGCCGACCTCGCCCTTGAAGCGCACATGCGGCTCGATGATGAAGCTGATACCGGCACCCTGCAGCCGGTCCGCGATGGCCTGCCACTGCTCCATCGGCAGGACGACGCCGAAGTGGCGCACCGGCACCGCATCGCCGTCGACCGCGCTGGTGTGCCGATGCCCGGCTTCCTCGGGCGAAAGGTGCGCGACGATCTGATGGCCGTGGAAATTGAAGTCCACCCACTCCGGTGAGCTGCGGCCTTCCGGGCAACCGAGCAATTCGCCATAAAACTCGCGGGCGGCAGCGAGGCTGTGGACGGGAAACGCCAGATGGAACGGCGGCAAAACGGCTTCGGAAGCGCTCATGATGATCTAGACCCGGAAGTTGACAACGAATAAAAACAGAGCTGACCGGCGAGTATATCCATTATGTAAATTGGTGAAAAACGATATATTTTTGATCTGATCATCACCAAAATCGATGAATTGGCCACGCTCGGCAAACTGAAGGCACCGTATCTTGCCAGCGGCACGGCTTTCGCAGCCGTGCTGAGTGTGCCGCCCCACCCGCAACGAACTGTACATGTGCGAACTGTACCTGTCCTCATTGTCGCTACGTCGTGCAGAATGTGACCTGCCACCCACCGGCCCAGCGATGACGCAAACCCGACTCCGCATCCAGCGACACCACGAGGCCGTTCTCCCACCCGCTCCCTGAAGGCATCGCCCCAATGACATTCAGCGCTTTTCTATCGGCCAACGTCCTGATCGCCTATACCGCGTACTTCGTCGGTACGGCAAGTCCCGGCCCGAGCAATCTCGCCATCATGTCCCTCGCCATGGGCTCCGGCCGCAAGGCGGCGTTCGCTTTCGCGCTCGGCGTCATGTCCGGCTCGTTTTCATGGGCCCTGCTGGCATCGCTCGGTTTGTCGGCCGTGCTCGCAACCTATTCGCAGTTGCTGGTGGCAATCCGCGTCGTGGGCGGCCTCTATCTGCTCTGGCTGGCGTGGAAATCGGCCCGCTCGGCACTCACACCGCAACAGCCGCTCGCCAGCGTGACGCGCGTGCCGGAGTCGTCGCGGCGGCTCTACGTGCGCGGCCTGCTGTTGCACCTCACCAACCCCAAGGCGATTCTGGTCTGGCTGTCGATTGTCTCGCTGGCCATTCCCGCCTCGGGTGGCGCGGCCCATACGGCCCCGGTCGTGCTCGGCTGCATGGCTATCGGCGTTTGCGTGTTCAGCAGCTACGCGATCCTGTTTTCGACCGAAACGGCACGCCGCGTGTATGGCTCGATCCGCCGCTGGCTCGACGGCACGCTGGCTGTGGTGTTCAGCGTGGCGGGTTTGAAGCTGCTCACCTCGCGCAGCTAACCGGCAAAATGAGCAGCCGGGAACCACACGACGCGTCAGCACCACACTCGCCATTACAGGTTCGCCTGTACCTGGCGAGCGTCGTCATCCTTGTGGCCGGCCTGATTGGCGCAGCAATCATCTATGCCACCGCGCCTGCCCCGGACAGCGCGGAATTGATGTATGGCACGGCGAACCCGCAATACCAGCTCGAACTGCAGCGCATCGGCGGCACGGCCGAAGTCGTGATGGCGGAATTTCATCAATGGTTCGATAGCCTTTGGCACGGCAAACCGCTTGCCTATACCGTGGCGGTTTTATGCACGGCGGCGGCGGGCGCCTGCTTCATGGCGGGCCATAGCCGGATCTTCGACACGCTGCACGAACCGGCAGACGATCAGGACAATTAAGCAGGCAAGCCGTTTCGCCAGCCCTTACACTGCGGTCCTGATCGACGCCGCAGCGGTGCTCCTGAACACCGCTGCCTGCATCTGCCAAGCTGCGTCGCGTTAATGGAAAAGCGCGGTAGGCCAATCTGATTTGGGTATTCCTCGAATTGCGCACCGCCAGTAATGAGCGGCCGAAAAACCTTCGCATCCTGCGAAGGTTTTTCATTGATGATCTCCTCACGAATGGAATATATAGTGAAATAGGGATTCAGCAAGGAACAACACAATAGCTAAATTCCTGCCTGTCGACGAGACCAGATTTTATATTCAATGAGTGTAGCAACGCGGATTCATTAACTGACCAAATAGCTGGCCGACCTGCCGGCGACGCAACCCGCACCGCACCGCCATTTCTCGCATATCGCCACATCATCCAATCGCAACCGAAGCAAAGCCAAACGGAGACGGTGCAACGATAATTCAATAAATCGGATCAACAGTTTCATTATTTGATTTATGTTAACTGATCCTTTCGATCGATGAAACAAGGCGCCGATAGTTTACAATTCGATTATAAAAATCCACTACCATTACCGTCGATCTGGACTAGACTTTATTTGAGTCCTTTTATGGTTCCCCGCACGTTGCAACCTTCCCCGGGTTGCAGCTGATGAACGCGCCCGCCACCGGCGGGCGTCTTTTTGCGAAGCTAGATCGTTCCATTCACCCGTGGGTCCGAATCCACCCCCACCGCCGCCAGCGCCTCATGCAAGGTGCTGAAGATGCACGACGCCTTGATGATCGGCGTGATCCCGTGGCGGTCCATATCGGAGCGCAGATAGCGGTTCACGCGCGCGAACACCACTTCGACGTTCTGCTGCTTGAGCGAATCGAACAGATCGGTCAACGAGCGTGCCGCCGAGTAATCGAGGTCCGTGATTGCGCCTGCATCCACCACGAACGAGCGCAGCTTGCTCGGCGCCTGGTCGATCAGCAGGCGCACCTCTTCGACAAAGAAATGATCGTTCGCGTAGAACAGGTCCGCGCCGAAGCGATAGACGATGAGCCCAGGCGCCGTCTGCGTACCGGGCTTTGCCGGTACCGGCTGCCAGCGTCCATCGGCTCCTGGCGCCAGCATCATCGTATGCGGCCGGTAGCTATGGCGCACATGGCGCAGCAGCGAGAGCGCCACTGCGATCAGAATCCCGTGCTCGACACCCAGCACCACCACTGCAAGCGCCGTAAAAATGGCCAGCGTGAATTCACCCGGGCTCTCACTGCGAATCGCCGCGAGACTTTGCACATTGATTAGCCCCACCGCAATCGTGAACACGATGCCGGCCAGCACGCAGTGCGGCAGGTATTGCAAATACCGGCTGAAAAACAGCAGCACCACGACCACCACCGCCGCAAACACCAGTTGTGCGAACTGACTGCGCGTACCGGCCCGATCGGCCATCGCGGTTTGAGTAGGACTGCCGTTGACAACGAAGGCGCCGGAGAAAGAGGCAACCGTGTTGGCTGCGGCGAGACCAAGTATGTCCGCGTTCAGGTCGACGTTCTCGTGATAGCGCTGGGCAAACACGCGTCCTGCAGCAGCGCTCTGCGCGACGATCATCACGAAGCACGACGCGGCCACCGGCAGCAGATCGAGAATCTGCCGCCAGCTCGCAACCGGCAGGCGCAACGGCGGCAAACCGCCGGCCACGGGACCGAGGATCGAGATACCGTGCCCGGCGAAATCGTAGAGGTCGCTGGCGGCAATCCCGCCCACCACAGCCAGCAAAGGCACCGGCAGGCGCGGGACAAAGCGTTTGGCGAGAAGAATGCTCACCACCACACCGGCTGAAATCGCCAGTGTCGGCAGGTTGACCTGACCAAGGCGGCTCAAGATCTGCTCTAGCTGCACCGTGCTGCGTGGCGACGAAACCGCAATACCGAGCATGTCGCCCAGCATCGCGATGCCCACCTGCACCCCCACGCCTGCCAGAAAGCCCACCAACACGGTACGCGACAGGAAGTCGGCGAGGAAGCCCAATTTGAATATGCGGGCTACCAGCAGCAGGATCGCGGTCAGCAAGGCGACCATGCCGGCAAGCGCAACGTATTGACCGCTCGCGATCGGCGCCATGGTGGAGAGCTTGCTGGCGAAAATAGTCGCGGTGGCCGAGTCGGCTGCCACCACCAGATGGCGCGACGCGCCGAAGAACGCGAACGCCACCAGCGGCAGGAACACCGTATACAGGCCGGTCACGGCCGGCATGCCGGCAATGCGCGCGTAACCGAGCACCTGTGGGATGTCCATGGACGCCAGCGTGACCCCGGCGAGTGCGTCACGCAGCGCCGCAGCGCGATTCAGAGGGAGGATGCCTTTGAGCAGGCCAAACCGGGTGGCTAGTTTTTCTGGAGATTCTTGCATGCAGGAATGGCGTCCCAATCAGATGAGGAATCCAGCATCCTGCCGCGAGTGGGCACTACAGCGCAAGACTCGATTACGTCTCGGGCGCCGCCCGGGCACAAGAATCAGAGGCCGCCGGCCCGCTTGAACTAGCGCTTGAGTTGCCCGGTCAGGGGATCGACGATCCGGGCGAAACCAAACAAGGCGGCGATCGCAAGCGGACAGGTAATCAGGAAAGTGACCAACATCTTTCACCCCGTAACAAAATATTTCCGCGAGTGTAAAGGATCGACCGTTCTTTTAAATAAGGTAAAACCCCGCAAATCCGTGTTGGCAATGCGGTCTCGCCGGCTGGCTCCACCGCCGTTGACGTAGCGCGGTCGCAGAGTCCGCGTGCTTGATGAGTAGAAGTCCTACAAAGCTTACGAAATTGCAAGCCAAGCTGTACCAGGCAGGCAGCTTGTCACTACCGCCGAATCCAGCATCAAAGATGTGCGAGTTCTGAGAATCGCGCACACACCTTATAATCGGGCATGACTTTATCCCCGCTCCAGGCCGCCGCTTTGCAGGCAGCCACGCTTACCCGCCCCGCCGTCCTTCTTTTCGCCCCCCTCGCGTCCCCGTGCCGCACGCAGGCGGTGGCCGCATGAAGACACCCAAACGTCTGCTCCCGCTCGTCGAAGAGGGCCTGATCGACGAAGTCATCAGCCAGTTGATGAGCGGCAAGGAAGCCACCGTATACGTGGTCCGCAGCGGCGATTCGATCCGTTGTGCGAAGGTCTACAAGGATGCGAAGCAGCGCAGCTTCCGCCAGGCGGCCTCCTATCTCGAAGGGCGCAAGGTCAAGAACAGCCGGGAAGCGCGCGCCATCGAAAAAGGCAGCCGTTATGGCCGCGAGGTGCAGGAGCAGCACTGGCAGAACGCCGAGGTCGACGCGCTGTTTCGTCTGGCCAATGCCGGCGTGCGCGTGCCGCAGCCGTATATCTGCACGGACGGCGTGCTGCTCATGGAGCTCGTGACCGACGCGGACGGCAACGTCGCGCCGCGTTTGAACGATGTGGATATGAGCGAAGCACGCGCGGTCGAACTGCATGAGCGGCTGCTCAACGAAGTGGTGCGTATGCTGTGCGCGGGCGTGATTCACGGCGACCTGTCCGAGTACAACATCCTGCTGGCCGAGGATGGCCCGGTGATCATCGACCTGCCGCAGGCGGTCGATGCCGCCGGCAATCTCGAAGCCCCTGCCATGCTGGAGCGGGACGTCGACAATCTGGCAGCCTACTTCGGCCGTTTTGCACCGCATCTGCTGAGTGCGAATTACGGCAAGGAGATCTGGGCCTTGTTCGAAGGCGGCGGTCTGCATCCCGAAGTGCAATTGACCGGACAGATCGAACTCGACACCACGCCGGTCGATCTCGACGCGGTGCTGCAGGAACTCGAGGACACGCGCCTCGAAGAAGAAGCCCGCTTGCGCCACGAACAGTCGCTGCGCGAAGGCGGCTGAGCGCCTGTATCTTTGCTAAACGCGCTGCCACACGCGCTTTACTCTACGCGTTGCCGCCGGCGCGGCTCGCGCCGCGTCGCGCCTTGGTCGATGCGCGCCTCGCTGGGAGCGTCGGCGCCACTGCCGGCGCACACCACGGCGCCGGCCCTTGCCGGGGCGCCCCCACCGAGGCGCGCATCGTCACCGTCACGGGAAACTCGCGGAAAATCTCCCACGACGTTCCGTAGCATTGATTCACCAGCCAGCGCACCGCGTTTTGCGTCAGGTCCGCTGTAGGAATATGCACCGAGGTGAGCGCCGGCGCCGCATAGGCCGCTGAATAATCGTCATCGTAGCCAATCACCGAGAGATCGCCCGGCACCGAAATGCCGGCCTGCTGAAAACGCGCGAGAGCGCTCACCGCCATCGTGTCGTTCGCGCAAAACACCGCGGTAAACGGCTGCATCAGGTCGAGCAAAGCCTGCGCCGCCGCATAGCCGCCTTCCGGCGAGAAGTCCGATTCGATCAGCGGCACCTGCGCCCGTTCAATGCCGTGGAGCGCCAGCTCCGCAAAGAATCCCTCGAGACGCGCCCGGTTGTCCGAGGCGCTGAAAGGCCCCGCGATGACCGCAATCTCGCGATGCCCCTGCTCGAGCAAGGTACGCGCAGCCAGTTCGCCACCGCGCACGTGATCGGCGCAGAACGACGCCTCCGGCAATTGCCCGAAAGCGCGGTTGAGAAACACCATCTTCGGATGCATCCGATGCAGGCGGGTCAAATCTTCGTCGTGCAGGTCATGGCTGATCACGAGCACACCGTCGCAATCGCGGCCAATCAGGAAATCCACCGCTTCGAGCGCCTGCTCGCGCGGCGATGCGTCACCGCAGCCGGTTGCCACCACCACGTGACGATGCACCGCGCGCAACTCGGTGTCGGTCTGCTTGAGGATGGTGCCGTAGTAGGAGCCAAAGAAGGTCGGCACGAACACGCCGATCATGCCGAGTGACTGCGTCGCCATGGCGCGGCCAATCGAGGAAGGCCGGAAATTCAGCGCCTCGATGGCAGCCTGCACACGACGCGCGGCATCGGCCGATACCGGTCCCTTGCCGGAAATCGCCCGCGATGCCGTCGACATGCCGACCCCGGCCAGTTCCGCCACGTCTTTCAGGGTTGCCACACACGCTCCATCAAACCGTGCCGTTCAGAGACGGGCGCCACTGGCCTCGTCGAACAGCGAAATATGGGCGCTGTCGAGCGAAAAGGCACGCGTTTGCCCTACCGCGATAGGCGCCTTGTCCTGATCGATCGACGCGATCTGGGCGCCATGATAATCGAGCCAAATAACGCGGTGGTTGCCCATCGGCTCGACCAGCGATACCTGGCCTTGCTGCGCGAAGTCCTGACCCACGCGCACGTCTTCAGGACGCACGCCGAGCACGCACGGCAGCCTGGTATCGGGCAGTGTCCTGAACGGGTAGCGCGACACATCGAGGTCGAGATGGGCCGTGCAAAAATGCACGCCGTCCTCGCGCCGTTCCAGCCGCCCTTGCAGCATATTCATCGCCGGCGAGCCGAGAAAGGTCGCCACGAACAGATTGTCGGGCCGCGCATAGACCTCGGCAGGCGTGCCGATCTGCTGGATCACGCCGCCGCGCATCACGGCCATGCGGGTGGCGAGCGTCATCGCTTCCACCTGGTCGTGAGTCACGTAGATCATCGTGGCGCCGAGCCGTTGATGCAGTTGCTTCAGTTCGCGGCGTAACTCGGTGCGCAACTTGGCGTCGAGATTCGACAGCGGCTCGTCGAACAGAAACACGTCCGCCTCGCGCACAATCGCGCGGCCGATCGCCACGCGCTGGCGCTGGCCGCCGGATAGTTGCGCCGGCTTGCGCTTGAGCAGCGGCCCGAGTTGCAGCATCTCCGAAGCCCGCGACACACGCCGCTCGATTTCCGCCTTCGGCGTGCCGTTGATGCGCAACGCAAACGACAGATTGCGCTCCACGCTCATGGTCGGATACAGCGCATACGACTGGAACACCAGCGAAATGCGGCGATCTTTCGGATCGGCCCAGGTCATATCCTCGCCGCCGATTTCGATGCTGCCGTCCGTCACGTCGATCAACCCCGCAATGCTATGCAGCAAGGTGGACTTGCCACAGCCCGACGGGCCGAGCAACACGACGAATTCGCCGGCATTCACATCGAGATCGAGCGACTCGATGACCGTGTTCGCGCCCAGCTCGATGCGCAGATTGCGAACCGATACGTTCGATACATTGGCCATGCCCTGTCCCTTGACTTATCCCTTGACCGCGCCGGAAGCAATGCCGCGCACAAACCAGCGGCCCGAGATGAAGTAGATGGCGAGCGGCACCATCGACGTGAGGATGGTCGCCGCCATATTGACGTTGTAAAGACGCTCGCCGGTGGTGGTGTTGATAATGTTGTTCAACTGCACCGTCATCGGCAGGTTCCGCGTGCCCGCGAACACCAGCCCGAGAATAAAGTCGTTCCAGATGCCGGTGACCTGCATGATGACCGCCACGACGATGATCGGCGTGGACATGGGCAGCATCAGTTGCAGAAAGATGCGCCAGAAACCGCCGCCGTCAATGCGTGCCGCCTTGAACAGTTCCAGCGGAATCGACGCGTAGTAGTTGCGAAACAGCAGCGTCATGATGGGCATGCCGAAGATGGTATGAATCACCACAATGCCGGGCAACGAACTGAACAGATGCACGCTAGCCAGCACCCGCACCAGTGGATAGACCATCACCTGCACCGGAATGAACGCACCCATCAGCAGGACGGCGAACAGCAAGCCGGCGCCGCGCGGCCGCCAGAACGACAGCGCATAGCCGTTCACCGCGCCGATCATGATGGACAAGATCGTACTCGGCACGACAATGCGCACCGAATTCCAGAAGCCGACCTGAATGCCGTTGCAGTCGAGACCCGTGCAGACCGATGCCCACGCGTCATGCCACGGCGCGAGCGTGAAATGCAGCGGCAGCGCCAGAATATTGCCCATGCGAATCTCGCTCATCGGCTTGACCGAGGTCACGAGCATCACGTATAGCGGCAACAGGAAGAACAGTGCGGCCGTAATCAGGAACGCGTAGACGCCAAAACGAGCGGGCGTGAAGTGGGAGCGGCGTTTCGCACGAGGTCTGGCCGGCGGGTTGACGCCGGGCTTGCCGGCGGACTGGGCAACTGAAGGGACCGTATTCATCAAACGTCCTTCCGTAAAGCACTGCGGCTGCGCACGTAAAAGAACGGCGCGAGAATCGCCAGCACGGTGACCAGCAACACGACCGAGGCCGCCGAGGCAAGGCCGATATTGGCGCGGCCGAACAGATAGTCCATGATGAACTTGGCCGGCACTTCGCTCGCCGTGCCCGGGCCGCCTAACGTCATCGCCACGACCGCGTCGTACAGCTTGACCACCATCACGAACAGCAGCACGAATGCCGTGGACATTGAGGTCTTGAGCATCGGCACCACAATGCTCACGTAGACCCGCCAGCGCGGAATGCCGTCGATGCGGGCTGCTTTCCAGATCTCGTCGTCGATGCCGCGCAGGCCGGCCAGCAGCAACGCCATCACCAGCCCGGACGCTTGCCAGACCGTGGCGATCACGAGCGTATAGACCACCCAGTCCTGATCGACGATCCAGTCGAAGCGCGCGTGGACAAAGCCGATGCGATGCAGGACCTCCTGCACGCCGAGCTCAGGATTGAGAATCCATTGCCAGACGAGACCTGTAGCCACGAACGACATCGCATACGGATACAGAAACACCGTACGCAACGCCCCTTCCGCCACCACGCGCTGATCGATGAAGATAGCCAGCAGCAGACCGATCACCATGCAGGCGACGATGAAGCACACCCCATAGATGATGATGTGCTGCAGCGACACCATCCAGCGATCGTTCTGGAACAACCGCACGTACTGCGTCACGCCGGCGAAGTGGTTGGACGGAAAGGTGCGCGACAGCGTAAGCGACACCTTGACCGTCCACAGCATGGTGCCGAGGTAGGCGAACAGGACCGTCGCCACCATCGGCAGCAGCGCGATCCAGGCCGCCAGCGGCCAGCGCCGGCCAAGCGGTTTCGAGCGCCTCGCGTGGCGCTCCTCTACCGACGGTAAGCCGATTGCGCGCATCGCCGTGCTCAGCTCTTCAGCGCGCTGGCGAACGCCTTTTGCGCATCTTCAGCCGACTCGTTCTTGTTCCAGAAGTTGGTGATGACGTCCGTCAACGCACCTTGCAGGTCCGGCGAAATCAGCATCTCCGGGTTCGGCAACTGACGCGACTTGTCCTTCATGATGGCAATGCCCTCCTTCGCGCAGATATCCAGGCTCGAGGTATCCACGTCCGGGCGGATCGGAATGGAGCCTTTCCTTGCGCTGAACGCAACCTGAGCGGGTGGCGATGTCATGACGGTGGCCAGCAGGTTCTGTGCCTTGATCGCATTGGCATTATCCGTCTTCGGGAACACGAAGACGTCTCCCGCCACCATGTAAGGCGAATGTGGCCCGAAGCCCGGGAAGCAGCCGAAATCCTTGCCCGCTACCTGGTTGGCGGCCGAGAACTCACCCTTCGCCCAGTCGCCCATGATCTGCATGCCGGCCTTGCCCGAAATCACGAGCGCCGTGGCGTCATTCCAGTTGCGGTTGGGCGAACCCGCATCCACGTAATTGTGCAGGCGCTTGAAGGTGGTCAGCACGTTCCTGAAAGCCGGCGAATTCACCGCATTCTGGTCGCGATCGTGGTAGACCTTCATATACAGGTCGGTGCCACCGACGTCGGCGAACACCGCGTCGAAAGTGATTTTTTCCTGCCACGCCTGGCCGCCGAGCGCGAGCGGGATGAGATCGGCCGCTTTCAGCTTGTCGAGATCGGCGAACAGTTCGTCGAAAGTTTGCGGCTCGCCCGCGATGCCGGCTTTCTTGAAGGCCGGCTTCGAATAGAAGAACCAGTCCTGCATGTGAATGTCGACAGGCGCCGCGTAGAAGTGCCCATTGACCTTGATGGCGTCGAGAATCGATGGCGGGAAAATGGCGTTCCAGTTCTCTTGGGCCGCCACCGAGTCGACGTTGTTGAGCATGCCCTGATCGATCAGGTCATGAAACTGCTTGGAGGTGTTGAACTGCGCGGCGGTGGGCGGATCGCCGCCGACAATCCGGTTGATGGCCGTGGAGCGCGCCTGATCGGCACCGGCCACGGCGTTGTCGACCCACAGGCCGCCGGCCTTGTCGTAGGCATCCGCAAACTGCCGGATAGCGGCCGATTCGCCGCCCGAGGTCCACCAGTGAATCACGTTTGCCTTCAGCGGATCGGCGTGAGCAACGATGCCATTGAGTGCGAGGGCCAAGGCAACGCCGCTCACGAGTTTCCTTCTGCAGTTCATTCCGTCTCCTCCAGGCTTTGCGCCTTTGTTTCAGGTCGACATACAAACCAGCTCAACGTATTCGGTTGCAGACTTCAGTTACGTTTCTTGCGCTCCTCGATAAACTTTGCAATCAGTTCGGCACTGCGTTTGACGGTGCGCTTTTGCGTCTCATAGTCGACATGCACTACGCCGAAGCGCCGCTCGTAACCGAAGGCCCATTCGAAGTTGTCCAGCAGCGACCACACGAAATAGCCGCGAATATCGACCCCGGCCTTGATCGCGCTATCCACCGCCGCCATGTGGCGTTTGAGGAACGAGATACGCTGGGGGTCGTCGACACGGCCCTCGATCACGCGATCGTCCGACGCCATGCCGTTCTCCGTAATATAGATCGGCGGCAGGTTCGGGTAGCTTTTGTGAAAACCGATCAGCAGGTCGCGCAAGCCGTCCGGATGCACTTCCCAGCCCATCTGCGTGCGTTCGACGCCTGTCGGCGGCACCTCCGTGAAGCCATGTCCACCGTCGCTCTGCACGTTGGTGCGGAAGTAATAATTGATGCCGAGAAAGTCGAGCGGCGCGGAGATGGTCTTGAGGTCGCCCTCCAGCACGAGCGGCTCGGTACCGGGCCAGAGATCGAACAGATCGTCAGGGTATGCGCCTTTGAACAGCGGGTCGAGAATCCAGGCGTTGTGCTGGACTTCGAACAGATGCGCCGCGTGGCGATCGGCGGCGCTTTCCGAATTCGCGGTGCCGCGGCCTACGTTGGCGACGAGCCCTTTCAGCGAAGCAGGGTCGTTGGCGCGCAGCACGGGAATTGCCAGGCCGTGTGCAAGCAGCAGGTGATGCATGGCCTGGGTGGCGAAGCGCCCGTTGGCGAGGCCCGGTGCGTGATGGCCGTTGCCGTAGCCGAGATACGCCGAGCACCACGGTTCGTTGAGCGTCATCCATGCATCGACCCGGCCGGCAAGCTCGCGGCTCATCAGGTCTGCATAGTCGGCAAAGCGGTACGCGACGTCGCGGTTGAGCCAGCCGCCACGATCTTCCAGATATTGCGGCAAATCCCAGTGGTAGAGCGTGACGAAGGTCTTGAGCCCCTTTTCCTTGAGGCGATCGAGCAGGCGTTTGTAGAAGTCGAGGCCCTTCTGGTTAGGCTTGCCCTGCCCGTCCATGACGCGCGGCCACGCGATCGACAGGCGATAGGCTTCGAAGTTGAGCGCCGTCAGCAGATCGAAGTCCTCTTCCCAGCGATGATAGTGATCGCAGGCAATCTCGCCGGTGTCGCCCGCCAGCACTTTGCCGGGGGTAGCCGAGAAGGTGTCCCAGATCGAGCTCAGGCGGCCGTCTTCATGGACAGCCCCTTCAATCTGGTAGGAAGCGGTAGCGGCGCCGAGCAGGAAGTGCTTGCGCCAGAGCGCGGAATCGGCGGGCGGCGTGAACGGGTCGCCGTTCAGGTCTTGAGGCGGAGCGGATAGATCGTTTGCCATGAATCCTCCTTTGAGAGGTCGTCAAACCGGTCGGGCGAATGCGCAGTGGAAGCGCTTCCACAAGAACCAGCGAACGATATCAGCGGCTAAATCCAGGCAGCAATCAGGGTTTGTCTGGAGGGGGGGAGCCCATTGAGGCGTATGAGCGCTGCGGTCGTCCCGCCATGCACGAGACATTTCAGAGCCGTGGTTTTCTCGCGTAGGCTTTGGAGGAACAATCTCGCGACATCACGACCGTTACACTCATGCTGACAGACACCAACTTGAGGCAAGACTGATGCCCGCTCATAATACGATCCGCCTGTCGCCGCCAAGCGAGGCTTCGATTGACCGATCCACTCTGTTTGAGCTCTATAAAACGTCCTTGCATGACTACATCGAGGCGACGTTCGGATGGGATGACGACTACCAGATACGGCGCTTCGATACGGAATACGGCGAAGGTGTGTTGTCGTTGATCTGGCAAGGCGCCGAAGCCGCGGGCGTACTGGCGTTGCGAAGCGAAGCGGAATCGCTGCACGTATCACTGCTGCTTCTGTGGCCCGCCTATCGCAGCGAAGGGATTGGGCGCGAGGTCATGCAGATGGTGATGGAGCAGGCTACGCGTAGCGGCATGCCCGTCACGCTGTCGTGTTTCCAGCGTAATCACGGCGCCCTGCGCTTCTACCGAATGTTGAACTTCACGGTCCTATCGGTTGACGAGCATTTCGTCAACCTGCGCTATGGCTAGGCGAGCAAAAGACGGTAGGCGTCGAAGTTGAGCGTCGAGAAAAGGTTGAGGCTCGCTTCCCAGCGATCTATCGGCTAGCGGACCGCGTCGGCCCGGTTGCACTCGCTAAAACGAACTTTTCGCCCAATTCTTGCGTTATGGCGAGCCAAGTATTAAACTAGTCATATGCCTAGTCACTTCGAGCCCATCATGCATACTTGGCCTGTACAAGACGCGAAAGCCCGCTTCAGCGAACTACTGGACGCCTGTGTCAGCGAGGGGCCGCAACTGGTGACCCGTCGCGGCACAGAAACGGCTGTACTGGTGCCTATCGCCGAATGGAAGCGGTTGAACGCCGCTGCACGTCCCTCGCTGAAGGCCTTGCTATTGTCCGATGTAGGCCGTGGTGACTTTGACTTGCCACCGCGCGGACGTGCGAAGCGTCGTACAACTACTTCTCTGTAAGGCAACCGTGTTTCTTCTGGATACGAATGTTGTTTCGGAGCTTCGCAAGCCCCGCCCACATGGTGCCGTTGTCTCATGGATCGAAAGTGTTGAGGACAGCGATCTTTACCTATCGGCCGTGACACTCGGTGAAATTCAAGCAGGCATCGAAATCACCCGCGAACAGGACGCCGACAAGGCCGCGATGCTTGAAGCGTGGGCCGACCAGGTCAACGGGACCTACAATGTTTTGCTCATGGATGCAGCGACCTTCCGGCTTTGGGCGAAGCTGATGCATCGTCAGTCGAACACCGTCTACGAAGACGCCATGATCGCAGCCAGCGCAATGGTGCACAAGCTTACTGTCGCCACACGAAACGTCCGGGACTTTGAACGCTTTGACGTGCCGGTGTTCAACCCATTCGGGAAATAAGCCTGCCGATCGGCGCCAAGGTATCGCGCGAGCGCCATGACATACCCCGACATAATTGAAGCATGGAATCCCAACTCCCCTTCCCCCATACTCGCCTCTGCTGACGGTGCACCTGCATGAACGTGCGTGAGTTCAGCAGGTGAGTCAGATATGAACGAGATCGCAAACGCGCAAGCATGCTGCGGCTCATCAATCATCCGACGATACGTTTAAGCGAGCGACGACACGACCGTGTCAGGGACAGGACGAGCATGTGGACTTCAATTCAATTCGTACGAAACAAAGGCGTGCGCGGCGCGGCGGCGGCAGCAGTAGTGCTTTGCACGTTGCTGGCCGGCTGTGCGGGCGGCGTCACCAACACCGCCCAGTATTCGGCTCAGCCGCAAGTGCGCCCCGATAACATCTACGTCTATTCGTTCGACAGCACGCCCGACCAGGTAAAACTCGACAATGGCGGCCTGATCCAGAAAGTGAAGTCGCAGTTTGACGGCACCTCCGCTGCGCAAAAACAGGCCGAGGAAGCCACCGAAGTCCGCGAGCAGGTCGCCAATGAGATCGTGCGGCAGTTGCAGTCCATGGGGCTGCGCGCCATCCGCTCGGACATTCCGGCGCCGGCCGATCAGAACGTCCTGCTGGTGCAAGGCAAGTTCGACACCATCGATTCAGGCAATCGCCGGCGCCGCATCCTGATTGGACTCGGCGCGGGCAAGAGCGAACTCAGCACCTCGGTGCAGTTGCTGTACAAGCCGGCCGGTGGCACGCCGCGGCTCGTGCAGAGCTTCGACGCCAGCGCGGATAGCGGCAAGATGCCCGGCATGGCGGAGACGGCGGGCATAGGGGCGGCTGCGGGTCATCTCGCCACCTCAGCGGCGGCGGGCGCTGGACTGCATGGCGTCTCCGAGACCACGCACGGCGGCGCGGCGGGCAATGCGAAAAAGCTAGCCGAGTCGATCGCCAAACAGGTGGCGGAAATCGGCAAAGTGCAAGGCTGGATGCCCGCGGAGCGCACCAAAGGTTAAGGGCGGAGCGGTTTGACCGCACTAGGCCGCCCGGTCAACGAGACGAAGCGGCCACCTCAAAGAGTCAATCACGCCCCCACTTCGCTCGTCAGCGTCTCAACAGGCCGCGCCTTTAGCGGCTTGACCACGGTCCACAGCACCGTAGCGCCGATCAGGTCGCCAAACCCCAGCGCAATGAAGAACGGCGTATAACCTACCCGGCTCACGAACCAGCCAATCACGAGGGTGAAGGCCAGATTGCCGATCCCGGCGACACACCCCGCCAGCCCCGTAGCCGTTCCCACCTCACGGCGCGGGAACAGGTCGGCGGACATGGAGATCACCGTAATCGACAATGTCTGGTGCGCAAAACCGCCCAGGCACAGCAGGAAAATCGCCATCACCGGACTCTGCACCAACCCTACTCCCGCCATGCCGATCATCAGCACGGCCGCGAGCGTGAACACCATGCGTTTGCCATCGACGATGGGCGTGCCGAACCGGCTCCTCAGCCACGCCGAAAGCGACCCGCCCATCAAACAGCCGATGTCGGCGGTCACGAACGGCAGCCATGCGGTCATGGCAATCGTCTTCAGATCGAAACCGCGCGCCTGGTAGAGATAAAGCGGCATCCAGTAGACCAGCGTGCCCCAGACCGGGTCCGCAAAAAAGCGCGGCAAGGCAATGCCCCAGAAATTACGTTGCTTGAGAATTGCCAGCACCGATGGCTTCTCCGCATCGTTCTGACGCAGCGTGCTCTCCTGGCCCGCGGCAATATAGGCCGCTTCCTGCTTCGACAAGGCCGGATGCCGGTCCGGATGCCGGTAGAACACGAGCCACAGGACAGCCCAGCACAGACCGAGGCCACCGGCGATCACGAAGGCCATCTGCCAGTTGTAGTGCAGGATCGACCAGGCAATCAATGGCGGTGCGAGAATGGCGCCCGTCGAGGTGCCGAGATTGAACACGCCTGCCGCGATGCCGCGCTCGCGTGCCGGAAACCAGAAGGCGGTGGCGCGCATGCCACCGGGAATAAAGGATGCCTCCACCAGGCCCAACGCGCCGCGCAGCAGGAACAGCCCCACCCAGCCGGACACCAGGCCGTGCGACATGCAGATCAGCGACCACGCCACCCCGCAGATCAGAAAGCCGGCCCGTAGTCCAATACGGTCCATCATATAACCGGTCAGCGGCGCACCGATCGGGTACATCACCATAAAGGCGCCGGTAATCCAGCCGTATTGATGCGTGCTGATATGCAGGTGCTGCATGACCGTCGGCGCGGCGACGCTCAATGAGCTACGTGCCAGATAGTTGGTGATCGTGCCGAGCGTCAGCAGTCCGATCATCCACCATCTGAGTCCTTTCACCTTGATTGTCATGATAGGGCTTCGTCTCCTATATCTCTTGCTCAGTGTTTTGTGATGGTTGTTGCGATAACGCGGGGAACTGTCGGCCTCAGGCGAACAGGCCCCGCACTACCGGTTGCGCGTCGAGCGCATCGGCCATGCGCGCAAAGCGCGGATCGAGTCGCGCGGCGATCCAGTAGAGGTTCGAGGCCTCTTCGCGTTGCCAAAGTCCCGCGTAACCCTGCACATGCGCTGCCGCGCGGCGTGCGTCGAAACCCACCGTGCTATGCACGAACTCCTCATGCTGCTGGTCGCCCGCCGCATACGGCGAGAGCCAGCTCAGCGCGGCCGCCAGCCGTCCCTGCAGCGCGGCGAGGCCGTACCAGTCGTCGCCGTGCGCGGCGGCAATCGAAGCCGCCGTCAGGAGCGGTTCGAGGTCGTAGACCACGTAGTGCATCGCATCGCGCTGGCTGAAGTCGTAGGTGTGGCCATCGCTATCGATGTTGCGCGTCACATGTGCAATGAAGCCGTCGCGCGCGGCGGCAATCAGACCGGTGTCGCCCGAGAGATACGCACCGGCGCTCGCCAGCTTGATGCGGTGGCTCTGCCAGTTGTTCAGGCCGGTGCTCGGATCACCCACGCGCCGGGTACCCAGATAGCCGGTTGCCAACTCGCGGCCGAGCTGACGGGTCTCGTCGAGCGTCGCCGGAGCCAACCGCTCCTGCACGAAGTCGAAACCGAACAGCAGGTCGACGAGATCGGCTTCATCGATCGGGTTGAATGAAGGCGCATAGCTGCCCACCCAGGCTTCGATATAGGTGGCGGCTTTGGTTGCATATGGCGCATGGCCGGTAACGCACCACGCGAGTCCCTGCGTGAGCGTCTGACGCCAGTCCTCCTGCGCAAGCACGCTCGCATCGCGCTCCTGCTCATGCGGCAAGAGCCCTTGCGTGTGAACGACCGCGCGGGGATGCGGCTCGCGCGCCAGACCCGCGTCAGCCAGCAACCTGATCTGTCCGGCCAGTTCGGGCGTCACACGCTGCCGTATCTGCGCGGCGCGTTGCGCCGAGGACAGCGCGAATGTTCCGCCCGCCTGGGCCGTATTGCTTTCCTGGGCGCGCACGCCACCCGGTAACGCGGACATTAACCACATCGCCGGAAGCGCGGCAGCTGCACCTAGCAACCGGCGCCTCTCCAGAGAAGGCAGCTTGCCTCCCTCGCCATTCATGTAATTCATAGTACACCTGCATATTCAGGTTCCCGCAGCCCAGTCACGCCAGGACGTAGCGCGAACAGATGCCCGTCATCCTCTGTAGCGCCCGTGGCGGGACGGATCGAGGTGACAAACAGCGTGTCGAGCGCAGCGCCGCCGAACGCGCACATGGCGGGCTTCACGGCAGGCACGGCAATCTGCCGGTCCAGCTTGCCCTGCGGTGTAAAGCGCAGCAGCAGGCCTGCGTCGTTGGCGCAGATCCAGTAGCAACCGTCCGCGTCGACCGCTGCGCCATCGGGACGGCCCGCATGGTGATGCAGATCAGCAAACACGCGCCGGTTATGCGGCTCGCCCGTCACAACGTCGTAGTCGAACGCCCAGATCAGCCGGCGCGACGGATGCGAGTCGGACAGATACATCGTCGTCCCCTGCGGCGACCATGCGAGACCGTTCTGCACGATCAGCGCATCGACTACGGGTGCCGACAGAACCCCGCGCTCGTCGAAGCGGTATAGCGCCCCCGCGGGATTTGCCGCCGCCATGTCCTGCACCATCGTGCCGGACCAGAAACGCCCCTGGCGATCGCAGCGTCCGTCGTTAAAGCGCATGCCTGCAAACGGAAACGCGGGCGCAGCGAGCTTGCGGCCGGTGATGGGCGCCGCTGCCCCGCCAGCAGGCGCTTGGGTCAGCGTGAACGCAAAGAGACCCGTCTCGCAGCCGGCCAGAACCGTGCCCTCACGATCGAACGCGAGGCACGCCACCTTCTCCGGCAAGAGCCATTCGGCGCGCTCGCCTGTCTCGACCCGCAGACGCACGATCTTCTGTGCAGGAATGTCGACCCAGTAGAGCGCCTTTTCCTGGGTACGCCATACGGGACTCTCGCCCACCATCGCCGGGGCTGCGCCTGTCACACGTTCCACTCTTACGTTCGTCGTCGCGCTCACCGTTGTGGCTCCATCGGACCTGCCAGCACGAACGGGCCGCCCTGGAAGCGCTGGGTCGGATCGTCGAGATCCGCATCGGGCGCCGTGAGCGGAAACAGATGCTCGAACTGCTCCGAGCTGTCCTGCGGCCGGAAGCCGAGAAAGGCCGCCTTGGTGTTGTCCACCCACTTGCGACGGTTATCCGACACGCCATACACAATCGCGTGCCCCACCCGGTTGGTGAACAGCGAGCAGCGCACCAGTTCGATGAAGTCACGATAGCTCAGATACGTCACCAGCATGCGCGGGTTCTTCGGCTGCTCGAACGACGAGCCGATCCGCAGACACACCGTCTCCAGCCCGAAGCGGTCGAAGTAGTAGCGCGACAGCGATTCGCCGAAGCACTTGCTGACGCCGTACAGGCTGTCGGGACGCAACGGCGCGTCGATATCGACCACCGAATTGACCGGATGAAACCCCACCGCATGATTCGAGCTGGCGTAGACGATGCGCTTCACGCCCTGCTTCCGCGCGGCCGAATACAGGTTGTACAGGCCGCGGATATTCGCTTCGAGCAAATCCTCGAACGGCGCTTCGACCGAAATGCCGCCCAGGTGAATCACCGCGTCGACACCTTCGAGCAGTGCATGCACCGCCTGCTGGTCAGCGAGATCCACCACCGCCGCCTCTTCGTGCCCGGCCAGTTCGCCAAGGGGCGCGATATCGCTCACGCGCACGATCTCGGCCCACGCAGCGAGCGCGCCGCGCAGCTGCTTGCCGAGATTGCCGGCGGCGCCCGTCAGCAATAAACGCCGGAATGGCTTACGGCTCGCGCCGGATTCGAATTTCGGGTCCGTCATGTTAGTGCCTGTTCCTCGATTACCTGGGTTGGTGGCCGATGGCCTGTTTCAATGCAGCGTCTGCGCCGCCGCGCAACAGACCGATATCTGTAGCGAGCGCAATATAGTCGAAGCCCTCGCGCACATACTGCGCCGAGAGCACCGGGTCCGGCATCAGGATGCCGACCGGTTTGCCGCAGCGATGCCCGCGCGCCAGCGCGTCGTGAATCGCCGCCTGCACGTCGGGGTGCCTGAAGTCACCGAGATGTCCGAGCGCGGCTGCCAGATCGGACGGCCCGATAAACAGCGCGTCGACGCCCTCGACCTCGGCGATTGCTTCGAGATTCGCGAGCGCCTTGACCGTCTCCAGTTGCACGAGCAGGCAGACTTCACGGTTTGCCTCGTGCAGATAGTCGCTATCGCGCCCGTAGCGGTTGGCGCGCGTCGCCGACGAGACGCCGCGAATGCCGGCCGGTGGGTAAAGCATCGCGGCGACCGCCCGGCGGGCATCGTCGGCGCTATCGACCATTGGAACCAGCAGTGTCTGTGCGCCGATGTCGAGCAGCCGCTTGATCTGCACCGTGTCGTTCGTGCTCGGGCGCACGACGGCCGCCACCGTCGATTGCGCCGCCGCGCGCAACTGCTCCTGCACCATAGGCACTTCGTTGGCGGCATGCTCGGTGTCGAGCAGAATCCAGTCGTAGTCCGTTTGCGTCAGGACTTCGACCGCATTGCTGCTCGCCAGCATGCTCCAGATGCCGAACTGCTGTTTGCGGGCAAGCAGGGTTGCCTTGAACCGGTTACGCTGCATGAGAGACCTCGGTGTAGAAAATGACGTCAGATGCCGTCAGAAGTAGTGGCGAATGCCGAAGCCGACACCCACCGGCGACGCGCCGGGGGCGCGGTTCGCCACCGCGGTGACAACCGGGTTGGTGTCGTAATCGTAGGTCGCGAACGAGCTGTTGTGGATGCGGCTCACGTAGCCTTGCAGCATGGTGCGCTTCGAAAGCCAGTAGTGGTAGGCGAACACCATTTGCTGCGCGCCCGTATGCGGCTGCTCGGCCGCCGAGCACTGGCCGTTGGTCGCCGCGCCGGAACAACTGAGCGGGCGCGACACTGCATAGTTGAAGATGAATTCCTGCAGGCCGACCTTTTGCATCACGGCGACGCTGAAGGCATCGCGATAGGTCTGACCGGCGCCGGCCGCCTTGCCGGTGCCGAAGGTGCCGGTAGAGCCGAGGCGGTCCCAGCCCACGCCGAAGGTGGTCGAGCCGAACCCAAAGAAGTTCGCCTCGTAGCGCACCGCCACCCGGTGCTCCCAGTCGTTCGAATAGCCGGTGGCCGCGACGCCCATGCCCGCACTGCCCGCACCGGACAAGCCGGCGCCCGCGCCGAGCAGATCCTGGTCGCGGCGTGTTTCGTACGCGTAGGCGGCATACAGGGGACCTTTCGCGTATTGCGCACCGGCGCCCCAGGCATACATGCCGTTGTTAGGCGAGCCGGCCGTGCCCGACACGCTGCTGTTGGTCGGAGAAGTGTTGCCGCCGCCCGGCGAGTAGATAAACTGCGCATTCAGCCCCTGCAACAGCAGCGGCGAGGTGTACATGATCGAATTGGCGAGACGCGCATTCAGGTTCGTCTGCGTCCCGTTGAGCGTGGTCATGACGCCGATATCGTTGGCAATCGAGGTGCTGCCCGGAATGAAGTTGAGCTTACCGCCGAGGCCGCGCATCGGCGAGGTCACGTAACCGAATTGCAGCGTGCCGTAAGCGTCGCTGCGCAGACCGACGAACTGGTCGCGCGCACTCGGGCCGCTGCCGCTGTTGACGTTGTAGCCGTACTCGATCTGAAAGATCGCCGCGAGGCCACCGCCGAGATCCTCCTGCCCCTTCATGCCCCATGCCGAACTGTTGCTGACCTCGCGCCCAGCCCAGCCGAGATCCGCGCCCTTGTTGGCGCCGGTGGTCCGCACCAGTTCCACCGTCGAGTCGGCGACGCCGTACAAGGTCACCGAACTCTGTGCGTAGGCATTGGTACAGACATAGGTCATTGCCGCTAAACAGCTCAACTTTGTCTTGCTTAACATTTAGAACTCCAAACCGTATGGATATTTTTTTTAGTGATGATGTCTCGAGGAATGAAGCCGTGCTGCACAGAGCACGCTCGAGAGGCGGACGCGCCGTTTCAGGCGGGTGGCCGAGGTGTGAGCCACGCGGCAAAGTGGCAATCGGCCGCGACGGGGCGCGGCGGGCGGGAACGCGGCAGCGTGGGCTTCCCATACGGAGAAGCCCAAAGCACGGTTAGCGAGTCGATACAGTTCATCTTGTCTCCTTGATTTTTTTGCTTTCTGAATGCGCTTCGGTGTGCGAGTCTCGCGCTCGCGTTCACCGCTACGTTTTACCTACACCGCTGTTACAGCGTGGCGAATCATGCGGCCGCCGTGCGAAGCTGCGCCAGCAGGCCACCGTCGACCGGCAGCACATGTCCCGTGATAAACGAGGCCGCAGCAGATGCGAGGAACAGCACCGGCAGCGCCGCTTCGTCGGCTAAGCCATGACGCGGCAGCGGCAAGCCCAGCGCCGCCGCTGGATCGACCCTGAGCGTGTGCGAATGCGGAATCTGCGCCGGGGCAATGGCATTGACGCGAATCCCATAGCGGCCGAAGTCGACCGCGAGGCAGCGCGTCAATGCATCCACGCCGCCTTTGCTCACGTCGTAAATGGCGTTGTTGCGATGGGCACGCTGCGCACCCGGCGACGACACATTGACGATCACGCCCTGATGTTCGCGCGCGGTCCAGCCGCGAATCGCATCGAGACTCAGCGCGTACATGGCGCGCAGGTTGACACCGATGATTTCGTCGAACTCCTCGAGGCTGGTGTCGCCGGTGGGCTTTTTGGTCATGGTCAGGCCGGCGTTGTTAACCAGCACGTCCATACCGCCGCGCTCGGCGGCCAGCGTGACGATCGCTTGCCGGTGCTCAGCACTCGCGATGTCACCGGCAAGCGCGTCGCAACGCCCGCCCAGTTCTTCGCGCAAGCCGGCAAGCACGTCACGATTGCGGCCCGCCGCGATGACATGAGCGCCCGCCTGATGAAAGCGCCGCGCCGTCGCCATGCCGATCGCGCCCGTTGCGCCGGTCACCACCACTACCTTGCCGCTGAAATTGAATTGAGTCTGCATAGCCTTGACGAGTGAAACGCCGGCCGCCTCGAAGGCCCGGCTTGGAAAACGTTTTCCAAATATAATGAGGCGAAAACGGCAAGTCAATCGTTTTCCTAACCCTGTGGCATTGGTGAAAACCCGAGATTATTAAGATATACACCACAGCAGCTGGAAAGCCTGTTTACCGCGAATCGAATTTCAACTAGCATTGGAAAACGTTATCCTTAATCAGATGAAAAAAGCTTCCCCTACGATCCGCGACGTCGCGGCCAGCGCCGGCGTTTCCGTCGCCACCGTCTCGAAGTACATGAACGGGACGCAACGCTTTTCCGCGCCGGTCGAGGCCAAGCTGAAGGCCGCCATCGAACAGTTGGGCTACCGCTCCAACCCGCTCGCGCGTTCGATGATCACCGGCGAGACGCGCACGATCGGCCTTGCGATCCTCGACATCCGCAACCCGCACTTCACCAACATCGTGAAGGGCGCGAACCGGATCGCCCTGCAGCACGACTACACGCTGCTGCTGGTGGACACCGAGGAAAGCCAGGAGCGCGAACGGCCCCTGATCGAGGCGCTCGCGCAACGGGTGGACGGCATGATCGTCAGTTCGCGCATGCCAGAGGAATCGGTGCAATGGATGCTCGAGCTGAACAAGCCGGTCGTGCTGTTTGGCCGCAACCAGCATTTCCCGATTCCGAGCGTGGGCACTGACAGCTATCTGGCGGCCTACATGCTGACGCGCCATCTGCTGAATCAGGGCCATCGGCGCCTGGCCTATCTCGGCTTCGAACAGTCGCGCTGGAACGCCGAGCGGATTCGCGGCGTGCAGGCGTGTCTGGCCGAGATGGGCTTGTCGGCCGCCGTGTACGACGCCCACGCGCCCTCGCCGCAAGCCGGCGAACGGGCCTGTTCGGCCATCATGCTCGGACCGGACCGGCCGGAAGCCGTGATCTGCTACAACGACCTGATTGCCCTCGGCTTCATCAAGGAGGCCCGCGCACTCGGCTTTAGCTTGCCGCAAGATGTCTCGGTAGGCGGCTTCGACAACGTGCCATACGGCGAATACGCCTACCCCGCCCTCACCACGGTGGATCTGCAAAGCGAGCAGATGGGCGAGCTGGCCATGCGCAAACTGATCGATTCGCTCGCCGGCAAGAGCGACATCGAATACTCGCTACTCGAACCGCGCCTCGTCGTGCGCGATTCCACCATGCGGCGCCCCGAGGCGCCGCACTCCGCCGGCACGCCCCACACGAGCGCCGGCTCCCCCGAAAAAGGAACCCCCAGATGAAGATCGCCGCCGTCCGCGTCACCCCCATCGCCATTAGCGACCCGCCCTTGCTCAACGCGAGCGGCGTCCATGAACCGTATGCGCTGCGCTCCATCATCGAGGTGGAAACGGACAACGGGCTCATCGGGCTGGGAGAAACGTACGGCGACAAACCGGTGCTCGACGGCCTCCTGCGCGTCAAGGACGCACTCGTCGGACTGAGCCCGTTCGATCTCAACGGCCTGTGGCGGCGCGTCTGCTCGGCGGGAACATCAACGGCGCAGGGCGTGGAGCTTGATGTCGCGCCCGGCTCGCAGGCAAGCAATGCGCAGCGCAAGCTCTTCGGCGCCTTTGAAGTGGCGTTGCTGGACGTGCAGGCACGCTCGCTGGGCGTGCCGGTGCATGACCTGCTTGGCGGCGCGGTGCGCCGGCAGGTGCCGTTTTCTGCGTATCTGTTCTTCAAGTTTTCCAGCGACGTCGATCCGTCATACCGGCGCGACCCGTGGGGCGAGGTGCTCAACGCAGAGCAACTGGTTGGCGAGGCGCGCACCATGATCGAACGCTACGGCTTCGGCAGCATCAAGCTGAAAGCGGGCGCGCTCGACCCCGATCATGAAGTGGAATGCCTGAAAGCACTCAAGCGCGCCTTTCCGCAACACCCGCTGCGCATTGATCCGAACGCGAACTGGTCGCTCGAAACGGCGATCCGCATGGCGCAGCGTCTGCAAGGCGATCTGGAGTACTACGAAGATCCAACCCCGGGTCTCGAAGGCATGGCGGAGCTACACAAGGCCACGGGCCTGCCGCTTGCTACCAACATGGTCGTCACCGACATGGAGGAATTCCGCCGCAACGTCAGCCTGAACGGCGTGCAGATTGTGCTCTCAGACCATCATTACTGGGGCGGCCTGCGCGCCACCCAGGTGCTGGCGACAATGTGCGAAACCTTCGGGCTCGGTCTTTCGATGCACTCGAACTCGCACCTCGGCATCAGCCTCATGGCCATGTCGCATCTGGCAGCAGCGGTGCCGAATCTGACCTACGCTTGCGATACGCACTACCCGTGGCAGGACGATGAGGTGATCAAAGGCGGCAAGATCGCGATTGAAAACGGCTGTGTCACGGTGACGGATGCGCCGGGACTTGGCGTCGAACTGGACCGCGATGCGCTCGCCGCGCTGCACGAGCAGTATCTGCGCTGCGGCATTACGAATCGCGACGACGTCTCGCAGATGCGCAAGTTCCGCCCGGACTGGACGCGTCAGAAGCCCCGCTTTTGAGGGCGGGTTTTGGGGCTGGTTTTTGAGGCCTGCTTTTAAGGCTTGCTCTTGGCGCGGCCTCGTTCACTCTTTAACGGAAAGGTCTACGGACAACCATCATGGCAAAGATCGGCTTTATTGGACTCGGCATCATGGGCGCGCCGATGGCGCGCAACCTGCAGGCAGGCGGCCACACGCTATTCGCCTACAAACGCAGCGGGGCATTGCCCGAAGAGCTCGTCGCAGGCGGCGCAACGCGCTGCCATTCGCCGAAAGACGTTGCGCAACAGGCCGACGTCATCATTACGATGCTGCCGGACACGCCGGATGTGCAAGACGTGCTGTTCGGCGGCGACGGCGTGGCGGAAGGTCTGAGCGCCGGCAAAACCGTGATCGACATGAGTTCGATCGCGCCGCTGCCCACCAAGGAGTTCGCCGCCAGAATTGCAGCGCTCGGCTGCGACTATCTAGACGCGCCGGTTTCGGGCGGTGAAGTGGGCGCCAAGGCAGCGACGCTGACGATCATGGCCGGCGGTTCGCAAAGCGCCTTCGACAAGGTGAAGCCCCTGTTCGAACTGATGGGCAAGAACATCACGCTGGTCGGCGACACCGGCGCGGGACAGACCTGCAAGGTGGCGAACCAGATCATCGTGGCGCTGACCATCGAGGCAGTCGGCGAAGCGCTGCTGTTCGCCTCCAAAGCCGGGGCGGACCCGGCGCGGGTGCGCGAGGCGCTGATGGGCGGTTTCGCGTCGTCGCGGATTCTCGAAGTGCATGGCGAGCGCATGATCAAGCGCACCTTCGCGCCGGGCTTCCGGATCGAGCTGCACCGCAAGGACCTCGGGCTCGCGCTCGAAGGCGCGAAGACGCTCGGTGTCGCGTTGCCCAGCACGGCCCTGTGCCAGCAACTGTTCAACCTGTGTCGCGCACACGACGCGGACCAGCTCGATCACTCGGCCCTCGTCAAGGCGCTTGAAGTCATGGCGAATCATACGGTCGCATGACGTACGGGTTGTACACCGCGAGCCGTCCGGTCGACGCGGCTCGCGCGCCGGTGCGGCTCGCGGACGGCGATCTCGAACTATTGGTCTACCCTGAGCTGGGCGCGCGGATCGGGCGGCTGTTGCGGCATCTGCCCGACGGCGCAAGCTTCGACTACCTCGTGCCGCTCCACACCGCCGGTTTCGACGCCGCGCGGTGGCCACGCGCCGGCTGCTTTGCCATGCTGCCGTTCACCAACAGGTTCTCCGGCAACGCTTTCAACTGGCGGGGCTGGCCAGTCCGCGTGGCGGACGTGCAAGCGGCGGGTTTTCTGCACGGTTGGGGGTTGCGGCGGGCGTGGTCAGTGGTGCAGTCCTCCGCGAGTCATTGCACGATGACCCTTCAGGTAGCCGCCAGTAGCGAGTGGCCGTGGTACTACGAAGCATTCCTTACTATCTCGCTCGATCCGGAAGGCGTCAATTTTGCGCTCGCTGTCGTCAACCGTTCGCCTGAGCCGATGCCGGCCGGGCTCGGCTTTCATCCACATTTCCCGCTGTACGGCGGAGTCCAGGCACGGGTCGAAGCTTGCGCGCGCTGGCTAGCCGGTGAACGCAGCCACGGACTGCCGGAGCATCGCGAGACGCTGGCTGCGCCGCTGCGGTTCGAAGCGGCAGCGGGCCGGGCCGAGGACACCGGCAGCCCCCTAGGCGCAGCGCCGACCTGGTTCTGCGAAACCGCTCTGTGCGACAACGAACTCGTCTATGCCGCCGAAGGACGCCGCATCCGGATAACCAGTGAGGAAGCCCGCTACACCGTCGTGCATGCTCCGCCAGCGGGCCAATACCTTTGCATCGAGCCGAGCAGCCACCTGGCTGGACGCTTCGACGCTCAGAGCGACATCGCGCTACCGAATCAGCCGCTCACCCTGTCGATGCGCATCGAAGCGCGGTAGCGCGGCTGAGCGGCTGAGCGGCTGAGCGGCCACGCCACGCGGCACGGTTCAAAACACCCCGTCGCCGTTCTGATTGAGCGTATCCGGCGACTTCTGCGTCATGCGCAGCACACCGGAGTGGTCGAAGTAGAAGTTATAGAGCAGCTTCCACGTACCGCCTTCCTGATACCGATAGCTCCAGATTTCCTGGTTCTTCAGCGGCATATACACGGCTTCCTCCGGCCGGCCGAAGTTTGTCAGCACATCATGCTCGGTCCATGTGCCTACCTGCGCCCTGGCGAACTCGTTGGGTTGCAGCACCTGGCGCACACTCTGGATCGTGCCTTCGGCGGAGACGTCGGCGGCGAGCGTGGTCTCGCCGAACGGCTGGGTCGGCCACATCAAACGCTTGCCGCCGTCGGCGAGCGCGTATACCTCGGATGGCTGCCCAAGACGGGCGGACAACGTCGCCGCATTGGTGCCGGGCTGGTAAGCCAGCGGATTCTGGGCACAGCCGGCGAGCAATAGCGCAGCGAGCGCGCCTGCACCAGCGGCGCCGCTCAGACGCCATGACCCAGCGGAAGTCTTCCCTGAATCAGGCTTAAGCTTCAGGGCAGACAAGCGCCGTGCAGCAGCAAACGAATTCCGGGTATCCATGACAGACCTCGCTTTCTCAGATTGAGGTCTCCATTTGACACCTATTCCTGAAGCTGCGCATCTTCATGGCAAAAACTTCATATTGCGGACGGCTCGCCGCCATGTTTGCGTCATCTCGCCGTCAGCCAGCGCGCGAGACAAGGCACCACCGCATTTTTCCGCCGGGGCCGTGGATTTTAGCGTTGTGTTTACATCAACGGGGCTACCCTAGTTACTGTGTTGAACAACCGCAGTAACACAACCTACTCATGGCACTTCCCCAGTCACTTCATGTCTTCGACGCTGGACCGCAACGTGCGCCGGTCCTCACCCGTCACAACGTCATTCCCTTTCCTTCGCCACGGGTGCAACTGCCGGTGACGCTGCTCGGCCAGTCCGAACAGGACGCCCGCTCGCAACTCAAAGCCCTGTTGCACTCCCCGCTGGGTGTCTATGTGGTCAGCACCGAGGTCGTGCGCGACCAGGCTCTGGTGGACCTCGATATCGCCCCTGACGACCTCGACTTCACCCTGCACGCGTTAATCAACACGCTGCCCCACGCGATGATCGGCGCGCTCAAGCGCCGCCCCTCCAGCCGGGAGAGCCGCTAATCATGTATTCAGGCATCTGGTTGCCGCTCGTTACGCCGATGCGTAACGGCGAAGTCGATATCGACGCGCTGCAGCATCTGGCAAATTACTATTCACGCACCGAGATCAGCGGCCTGGTTGCGCTGGGCACGACCGGCGAAGCTGCGCTGTTGTCGGAAACCGAGCGGGTCACGGTGCTGCAGGCCATCACCGATGTGGTCGGCAGCAGCCTGCCGGTGCTGGTCGGCGTGGGCGGACCGGATACCCGCGAGGTGATCCGCGAGTTGCGCCGTTACGAGCATTGGGACTGCAGCGGCTATCTGGTCTCGCCGCCTTCCTACATGTGCCCGGACCAGGCCGGCGTGCAATGGCACTTCGAACAGATTGCGGCCGCAACCGACCGCTCGATCGTGCTGTACAACGTGCCGCACCGAACCGGCGTGGCTATCGCACCGGACACGGTGGCGCGCCTGACCGAACTGGACAACGTGGTCGCGATCAAGGAATGCGTGAAGGACAACTTCGACAAGCTGCGCAGCGTGCCGGTCAGCCTGCTGTGCGGTACCGACGATGCCTTTCTTGATTGCATACGCCAGGGCGGAGCGGGCGGCATTCTGGCCAGCGCCCATGTCTGTGCGGATCTGCTGATCGAAGTGCAGGCGCTCGCCGAGACCCAGCGTGCCGAGGAAGCTCAAACGCTATTCGCCCGCTTGCAGCCGTTGATCAGGCTGCTGTTCGCCGCCCCCAATCCGTCTGCGATCAAGGCCATGCTGGCTTTCGATCATCCGATGACGGACGAAACCCGCATGCCGATCAGCCGTGCTCCAGCAGATCTGGTGGCCCGCCTCGCTGAAGCCCGTGAGGTGTTGCAGGACTTGCGCGCGGAATATGCTGTGGCGGCGCACTAACGTCACCAGCGATCACCATTAGTCACCAGCGTCACGCCAAACCAATGAGCCTCAAGCGCGCGGCCTGCACCGCGCGCTACCTCCCCTGCACAGACCGTTACCCCACCCTCGCTCAAGCCGCAACGTAATCGACGAAAAGCTGGCAAACGCCTACCTCATCGTCACAGGCGTGCAGTTGTTCACGGAAGTGGTGGTCGCAAAAGCGCTCGGCCACATCCGCGAGCAAACGCAGATGCGTCGAATTCGCCCACTTCGGCACCAGCAGCGCGACGATATCGCTAACCGGTTTGCCGTCCGGTGCATCGAAGGCAATCGGCGTAGCCGGGCGCACATACAGCACCATCGCGTGCCGCAGCCCCTTGATCTGACCATGCGGCACGGCGACGCCCTGGCCGAGCCCGGTCGAGCCCATCGCCTCGCGGGCCTCGAGGCCTGCGGTCACGGCGGCGGCCGGCAAGGCGTAATGCTGTTCGAAGAAACGGCCCAGCGCAACAAACAGATCCTGGCGGTTCGCGACCTCCAGTCCGAGCAGCACATGCTCCGGCGAGATCAACCGCCCTATCGCGCTGCCGGCGACGCTGTCTTCATCCAGCTCCGCGATTGCGTCGATCCGGTCCGCCGCAGCGGCCAGGTGAACCGCATTGCCGGCGCTGACGCGCGGTGCCGCGTCGGCGCGCATCAGGCCACGCCACGAGTCGGTGGGTGTATCGGGAACTTCAAAGAGCTGCCCCAGTTCGGCAGTGGGCGCCAGATGAGCGACCCGCCGCATCGCTCCGTCAACGGCAGTCCTCGGCAGATAGAGCGAAAGCTTCACGCGGCCGGTTCCGGGCAGCGGCGCGACCCGTATGGTCCACGGCTGGTCGCCGCAGTCGCGTGTCAGCGCCTGGCGCAACGGGGTGGCGTGTTGCGCGTCGAGCGTGACGTGCATCATCACATTACGGCCCGGCGCGGCATGCGGCCGGGAGCGGACTGCGCTCTTGCCCGCTCCGAGCAGAGCGCGCAGGCTGGTCATTGGGTGCGTCATGTCGCCCCTCGCTTCGTTTACTTGATGTCAGGCTACACGAATCGGCGTCAAGCTCGCGTAAAAATATTCGCTGTTTCGGCATGTGCCAACCGCTTTTCCCGTCGCGCTCAGCTCGAGCAAACGCGACCGGAAAAGCGGTCGAAATTCCATGCCGCCTGTCTCAGAGGCCGAGAATGCGCCGGGCTTCGAGTTCCGCCAGCTCCAGCGCGGCATCGGCACTGCGCATCGGCCGGCCGCAGCCGCGTCCAGTGATTTGCTCGAGCGTCTTGTCGTGGCGTTGGGTGGTCACGCGGAGCGCACCTTTGAACATCTGACCCGGAGCGGGAAACACGCAGGCCTCCACGGTCATGTTTCCCTTGGTTTGTTTGAATGCCATGATATTCCTCATACTTTTTAAGCGGAGCACCGTGCGGCGGCGCGCCGTTTCTTCATTACGCTCAGCACGTCAGGTGCGTGCAGCGTGTCTAGTGCGCCGAGCCGTTGATCGCCAATCCTGCCGGCCGGGCTTCAAAGCGGTACTGCAAATGGGTCGGATAATGCGGATCGACTTCGCGCACCAGGCGGTCGATTTCGCGTCCGAGTTCGCTCACCCCATCCACGCCGAGTAGCTGGGTGGCTCTCGCAATACCCTCGCCGAATTTCTCGACCATCAGCGCCGCAAGCGCCGGCGTTTCCGCCCCGCGCGCCACATCGGCGCGGCGGTTTTCCGCATAGCGCCGGATCTCCACGATCAGCGCCTTGATCTCGTCATTGGTCATGGTTAGCCTCTTTTTCTGTTTGCTGTCGCGCTGCAATGCGGCCAGAGCGTTTCATCCGGATTTCAGCGCAACGTGACGCTTTACCTGGCAATCCGAATTCTTTAGCGAATCCATCATGATGCTTCTATTTCAGCACATGCCTCGTCAAGAACCTGAAAAACCGGACGGTATCTGTGCAAAGAATGTGTAATGACGCACGCCGCGCCATGAGCGCGTTGCTCACGCGTGATTCGGGGAATGTCGGTGCCATTAGTCCTCGACGCCGATCAGCCGGTAACCAACGCCGCTCTCAGTGACGATGTGTTCGGGCTGGGCCGGATCGCATTCGAGCTTCTGGCGCAGATGCCCCATGTAGATGCGCAGGTAGTGGTAGTTGTCGGCGCGCGCCGGGCCCCACACTTCCTGAAAGAGCTGGTGGTGAGTGAGCACCTGGCCCGGGTGCCTTGCCAGGGCGGATAGCAGCCGGTATTCAATCGGACTCAGATGAACCGTCTCGCTGCCGCGCACCACCCGTCTCTGCCCGAGATCGAGCGTGACGGCGCCGAAGCGGATCTGCGTCATCCCCGCGCGGCCGCCCCGCGCCTGACGGCGCAGATGGGCGCGGATCCGGGCCGTCAGTTCAGGCAAGCCGAAGGGTTTGGTCAGATAGTCGTCGGCGCCGGCGTCCAGCGCGCGAACCTTGTCTTCTTCACGGCTACGGGCCGACAGCACCATCACCGGCACCGTGGACCATGTCCGCAGCTCGCGGATCACCTCGGTGCCGTCCATGTCCGGCAAGCTGAGATCGGCTATCACCAGATCGGGGCGGCGCGTGGCGGCGTGGGCCAAGCCCTGCAGCCCGGTGGCGGCCTCGAACACCGTCATGCCCTCGGCCTCCAGCGAGGCTCGCACAAAGCGCCGGATATGCCTGTCGTCGTCGATCAGGACCACAGTGACGGTCGGTTCGCTCATGGATGCACACCGCGGCCGGAAATCGCACGAGGCGCGGTACTCCTGATGTTGTGCCCCATCCGCTCAGGTCCACGCAAACGCGGTGAGCACCATATCGATCAGCTTGATGAACGGGAACGGCAGCAGGATGCCGCCGAGGCCGTAGATCAACAGATTCCGGCGCAACAGCGACGCAGCTCCAAGCGGCCGGTATTTAACGCCCTTCAAGGCCAGCGGAATCAGCGCCACGATAATCAGCGCGTTGAAGATCACCGCCGATAGAATCGCCGACGAAGGCGAGCTCAGATGCATCACATCCAGCACCCGCAACTGCGGATAGGTGGTCGCGAACGCTGCCGGAATGATCGCGAAGTACTTGGCGACGTCGTTGGCGATCGAGAAGGTCGTGAGCGAGCCGCGCGTCATCAGCATCTGCTTGCCGATCTCGACGATCTCGATCAGCTTGGTCGGATTCGAATCGAGGTCGACCATGTTGCCGGCCTCCTTCGCCGCCTGCGTGCCGGTATTCATTGCCACCGCCACGTCGGCTTGCGCCAGCGCCGGAGCGTCGTTGGTGCCGTCGCCGGTCATCGCCACCAGCTTGCCTTCGGCCTGGTGCGCGCGGATCGTCGTCAGCTTGGCTTCCGGGGTCGCTTCCGCGAGGAAGTCGTCCACCCCTGCCTCTGCTGCAATCGTAGCCGCTGTGAGGTGGTTGTCGCCCGTCACCATGATGGTCTTGATGCCCATCTTGCGCAGTTCGGCGAAACGCTCCTTGATGCCGCCCTTGACGATGTCCTTCAGCTCGATCACGCCGAGCACATGCGTCGTTTCGCCGAGCGTTTCCGCCACAACGAGCGGCGTGCTGCCGCGCCGCGCCACCTCCATGACCGCGCTCGCCACTTCGGCCGGGTAGCGGCCGCTGCGCTGTTCGACATAGTGGCGCAACGCGTCTGCCGCGCCCTTGCGGATCTCGCGCCCCGGCGCCGCGGAGGACGTTCCCGCGGGGGACAGGTCGACCCCGCTCATACGCGATTGCGCGCTGAACGACAAAAACGTTGCGTGCAAGGCATGCATGTCGCGCTGGCGAATGTTGAAGCGTTGCTTGGCAAGCACGACGATACTGCGCCCCTCCGGCGTTTCATCGGCAAGCGAGGACAGTTGCGCGGCATCGGCCAGCGCCTCTTCCGTCACACCGGGCGCCGGAATGAAACGCGACGCCTGACGGTTGCCGAGCGTGATCGTGCCGGTCTTGTCGAGCAGCAGAACGTCCACGTCACCGGCCGCTTCAACCGCACGGCCCGAAGTCGCAATCACATTGGCCTGCATCATGCGGCTCATTCCCGCCACCCCGATGGCAGACAGCAGGCCGCCAATGGTGGTCGGAATCAGGCAGACGAGAAGCGCTACCAGCGCGGTGATCGTCACCACATGGCCGGCCTTGACCGCTTCCACTGCGAACATGGAGAACGGCAGCAGTGTAGCCGTGGCAAGCAGCAGCACGATAGTCAGCGCAACCAGCAGGATGGTGAGCGCGATCTCGTTGGGCGTCTTCTGACGCTTCGCGCCTTCGACCATCGCAATCATGCGGTCGAGGAAAGCTTCGCCAGGATTGGCCGTGACACGCACCACGATCCAGTCCGACAGCACGCGCGTGCCCCCCGTCACCGATGAAAAGTCGCCGCCCGATTCACGGATCACCGGCGCGGATTCGCCGGTAATGGCCGACTCGTCCACCGACGCCACGCCTTCGATCACTTCGCCGTCAGCCGGAATCACATCGCCGGTTTCCACCAGCACCACATCGCCTTTACGCAGATCCGTGGCCGTCATGATGCGCACGGCCGCTTTCGGATGCGGTTCGTGCAGGCGCTTGGCCACCACGTTGTGCTTGGCGCTGCGCAGCGAATCCGCTTGCGCCTTCGAACGCCCTTCGGCCAGCGCTTCCGCGAAGTTGGCGAACAGCACGGTGAACCACAACCACAATGCGATTGCCAGTATGAAGCCCGAAGAGGTTTCAGCCTGGCCGTTAAGCGCGGCGACCCAGAGGATCGTCGTGAGGATGCTGCCCACATACACGCAAAACATCACCGGATTGCGCAACTGCGTGCGCGGCGTCAGCTTGCGGAACGCGTCGGCGAGCGCCGGCGTGACAATCGCCGGATCGAACATCGAACCCGCCGCGCTGCGCGCCTGCCCGAGATTGCCGGGCTGATGAACCGGAGGCGGGCTTTGCTCCCGTGTCTGCATGGTCATGCCGGAGCCCCGAAACGCCTGCGCAGTTCCAGATTCACCGCCAGTACATTGACGAGCGGCTCGCCCACCAGACCGCCAAACGGCGCATGGGTCTGCTGCGCCAGAATCGCACTGATATCGGCGCGCACCGCGGCCGGATCGCGCTTCGTGTCCTTGGCCCACGCGCCCGCGACACGATCCAGTTGATAGTTCGCGTTGGCGAGCGTGATGTCGGGGTCGAGGCCGGAGCCGGAGGTCGTCACGAAGTCGCCCGGCACGTTCTGCAAGGCCACATCCGGATGATCCCCGCGCCACATATCGAAGAACATCGACTGGATATCCGCGCCGGTCTTCACCGGCTGGATCGACGTCACGCTCTTGCCGTCACTGCCCGTCTGGGTGACGCTCGACGGAAACTGCCCCGGATGTTCATTCGAGAACGACTCGAAGAACGGTACGGCAAGATCCGCGGCTTTTGGCTGCGGTGTGCCGGGGTTCGCGGCAATCCATTGCTTCACCGCGGCCGGGTGCTGTTTCGCCCAGTCGTCGACGTACTTGCCATGCGACGGGTCCGCATTGACCCATGCCTGGGCGAGCGAGTTGTGCGCATCGGCCCATTGCGCGACGATATGCGGCTGGCCGCCCGCGTGATCGGCCTGGAACCAGGCTTCCACATCGGGCGCCACCAGTTGCCCCGCTTTCGGGCCGTTCGCGTATTGCGCAATTGGCCCCAGCGTGCGCGCTACGCGGTCACGCAGCGCATAGTTGGTGGCGGCGAGCGTGGACGATCCCGAAGCCGAACCGTCATACGATACGGCCGAGGGACGCGACTGGAAATATTCGTCCTTGGTGAATGGCTGCGCGATCAGCAACGAGCCGACCGGCTTGCCGTCAGGTCCATTGACGATACTGCCGTTCGCCTGGAACGGAAACGCGGTCTGGCCGATCACCCACAGAATCCCGGGATAGACACCGCAGACGAGCACAGTGACAAGCCCGAGCAGCCAGATACTTTTGGACAGATGGCGCAACATGGTTTTCTCCTTCATGCGCGACGCTTATGTAACCTGTTCGACGACCGCTCATGCAGCCGCCCATGCAAACCCTGAAACCCCGCAACCCATCAAGCCACCAGATGCAGGCCGACCATGAACAGGTCGATCAGCTTGATCCCCGCGAACGGCACGATCACTCCGCCAAGCCCCCACACCAGCAGATTGCGCCGCAGCAGCGCGTCGGCGCCCAGCGCCCGGTACTTGACACCTTTCAGCGCAATCGGAATCAGCAGCGGAATGATGATCGCGTTGAAGATCACCGCCGAGAGGATCGCGGAGGTCGGCGAATGCAGATGCATCACGTCCATCGCGGCGAGCCACGGCAAGGTGCCGGCAAACAGCGCGGGAACGATCGCAAAGTACTTGGCCACGTCGTTGGCAATCGAGAAGGTGGTCAGCGCGCCGCGCGTCATCAGCAACTGCTTGCCGATTTCGATCACTTCGATCAGCTTGGTCGGGTCGCTGTCCAGATCGACCATGTTGCCGGCTTCCTTGGCCGCCTGCGTGCCGGAGTTCATGGCGAGCCCGACGTCGGCCTGCGCGAGCGCTGGCGCGTCGTTGGTGCCGTCGCCCATCATCGCGACCAGCTTGCCTTCGGCCTGCTCCTTGCGCAGATAGGTCAGTTTCGCTTCGGGCGTTGCTTCGGCAATGAAGTGATCGACACCCGCGAGACGCGCCAGGGTGGCCGCCGTCAGCGCGTTGTCGCCGGTGATCATCACCGTATACAAGCCCATCTTGCGCAGATGCTGGATCCGTTCGCGAATGCCGGGCTTCAGGATGTCTTCGAGCACCACCACGCCGACGATTTCGTTGCCGCTTGCCACCACCAGGGGCGTCGCGCCCTGTTCGCCGGTTTGCTTGAGAAGCGGTTCCAGTCCATACGGCACTTCGCCGCCCTGTTGCTGCACATAGGCGATCACGGCGTCGGGCGCCCCCTTGCGGACCGACCGCCCATCGGGCATATCGATGCCGCTCATGCGGTTTTGCGCGCTAAACGGAATCACTTTTGCATCGTGAGGCACGTTGTGCCCGGCCGCATACTGCGCAAGCGGCAGGACCACGGCGACGATGCTCTTGCCTTCCGGCGTCTGATCGCCGAACGACGCCAGCGCGGCGAGGCGCTTCAGTTCGTTCTCGTCATACTTACCCACCGGCAGAAACGCAGTTGCACGACGATTGCCAATGGTGATGGTGCCGGTCTTGTCGAGCACCACGGTGTCGATATCGCCCGCGACTTCAACCGCCTTGCCGCTTTTGGCGATGATGTTGGCGCGCAGCGCGCGGTCCATCCCCGCAATGCCGATGGCTGCCAGCAACGCGCCGATGGTGGTCGGGATCAGACAGACCAGCAGCGCGACCAGCGTAGGCACATCGGTGCCGAGACTGTGCAGGGGATCGGACAAGCCCAGGTAGCTGGTCATGTACTGCTCGGCGTTGAAGGCCATTGGCCACAGCGGCACCACGACGATCAGGAAGATCAGCGTAAATGCCGACAGCACCAGCGTCAGCGCGATCTCATTGGGCGTGCGCTGCCGCACTGCGCCTTCCACGAGCGCAATCATGCGATCGAGAAAGGTCTCGCCCGCTTCCGCCGACACGCGCACCGTGATCTCGTCGGAGAGCACCGTGGTGCCGCCCGTGACGCCCGAACGGTCGCCGCCTGCATCGCGGATCACCGGAGCGGATTCGCCCGTGATGGCGGATTCGTCCACCGAGGCGGTGCCGTCGATGATTTCGCCGTCGCTCGGAATCACTTCACCGGCGCGCACCAGCACCAGATCGCCGCGTTTGAGCTTGATCGACGAAACGGTTTCGCGCGCCCCATCCGCACGCAGACGATACGCAACGGTGTCGCGCCGCGCGCGCTTGAGCGCATCGGCCTGCGCCTTGCCGCGCTCTTCCGCAATCGCCGTCGCAAAGTTGGCGAACACCACCGTCAGGAACAGCCATGCGTCGAGCGCAATGAAGTATGTGAGCGGCGCCTGGCTATGCGCCGCACCCAGCGCCATCTGGATGATGAACACGAGCGTGAGCACCGCGCCGATCTCGACCACGAACATCACCGGGTTCTTCCACTGGATGTCGGGGCGCAACGACACCAGCGACTGTCGCAGCGCGGCGCGTACCAGCGGCGACGTGAACAGGCTTTCGGTCTGCGACTTGTGCGGCGGACGCGGGCCTGCGGTCATGCCGGGCGCCGGACCGTGCGCGACTTTTACTGTTTCCATGATGGATGCTCCTCGATCCAATGACTGCAGTCATGCCTGGGTGTTAGCGTTCTTTCAACAGATGGGCGGCGTCATCCACCGAATGGAATGGGCCCAAGATGCTCCGCAAACGGACCGAGCGCGGCGACCGGCAGGAACAGCAGCGCCCCCACGATCAGGATCGTGCCGAGCAGCAGAAAGCCGAAGGTCACCGTGTTGTCGCGCATGGTCCCAAGCGTCGCGGGCGCGATCTTCTTGCGGCCGAGATAGGCTGCCATGGCGATCGGCGCGATGATCGGCAAATAGCGCGAGAACAGCATCACGAGGCCGGTTGCCGTGTCCCATTGCACGGCCGTTGGCGCCGGGCTCGGGTTGCTGTTCAAGCCATAGGTCGTGCCCAGACCGTCGAATGCCGAGCCGTTGTTGGCCGAAGCCGACGAGAACTGATACACGATCTCACTGAAACCATGCGCGCCGGGGTTGGCCTCGGCCTTGGTGCCCCAGTCGGTCGCGGAGAACAAGCCAGTTGGACCGAGCACCAGGATCGGATGCACCAGCAGCGCAATCATTGCCAGCTTCATTTCGCGCGCACCGACCTTGCGGCCCAGATACTCCGGTGTGCGGCCGACCATCTGCCCCGCGAGGAACACACCGACGATCAGGAACAGCAGCAGGTTGATCATGCCCACGCCCTTGCCGCCGAACACACAGTTGAGCCACATGCCGATCAGCGGCGACAGGCCCGCCAACGGGTTGAGGCTATCGTGCTCGGCATTCACCGCGCCGCACGTCACGTCTGTCGTAATGGCCGCGAACGTCGCGCCCGCCGAGGTGCCGAAGCGCAACTCCTTGCCTTCCAGATTGCCGAGATGCTGCTCAACCGGCAATGCGGCGAGAGGTGGAATCGTCAGCGAATGATTCGTGCCGGCCAGCTGATAGGTGCGCGCGACCGGGTGTGCGGTCAACGCCGGGTTCGGCTGCAAGGTGTCGAAGCAGACCGCCCAGACAATGAGTCCGATCATCATCGACAGCATCACGCCGTAGATCACGATCGAATGCCTGAGACGTCCCAGCATGCGGCCGTACATCAGCACCAGCGAAAACGGGAAAATCATCATCGCAAGGGTCGTGACGAAGTTCGAACCGGCGCTCGGGTTTTCGTACGGATGCGCCGAGTTCATGCCATAGAAGCCACCGCCGTTGGTGCCGAGCATCTTGATCGGAATCACGGCCGCAACCGGACCGACGATCAATGTCTGCTGCTTCGGCTGGCCGTTGTCGGCCGTACCCATGGCGGCGGGTTCGAGCGTCGTGACCTGATAATCGCTCTGGTAGGTCATCGGCATGCCCTGCTGGATGAAGATGGCGCCCACGATCAGCGCGATCGGCACGAACATGTAGACCACCACGCGCCACATATCGACAAAGAAATTGCCGACGAGCTGCTCGCCGCGCAGCGCACGAATAATCGCAGTCAGTGCGCACAGGCCGACCGCTGCCGACAGGAACATGTTCGGCAGGATGAAAAAGATCTGACTGAAATTCGAAAAGTGCTGGTCGCCCGAATAATGCTGCAGGTTCGTGTTGGTCATGAACGAAATGACCGTATTGAAGATCGTCGACGGCGCGAGCATGCCGCGGCCGAGCGGATTGAGCGGCATCAGCGGTTGCAGCGACAGCACCACAAAGCCGAACACGAACAGCGCCACGTTGAAGACGAGCAGCGCCACCGTGTACTGCTTCCAGTCTTGCGGGCCGCTATCGAGCTTCGTTTCGAACCAGCGCAGCACGCGCGGCGCACGGTATCGCCCGTCGAGAATCCACGCCATGTAACGGCTCAGTGGGATCGACACGACAATCGCCGTGACCAGTATCAGAAGCGGCAGGGTCCACATGGGCTTCCCCTTCTACGCGGAAAAAGATGACGGGATGTTTCGGGCGTGGTTCAGAACCACTCGGGTCGAACGAGCGCGACGAACAGATAAATGAAAGTCAACGCGGAAATCGCGGCAGCAAGCCAGGCCATGATGGTCTCCTCAGATCTTGTCGCACGCGTCGATAAACGCGACGCACAACGCCATACACCCCAGTCCAAGCAGGAACAGGCCAGGCAGCCAGATCATCACGTTCATGACGAACCTCATTTTGCAGGGACGACAACATTCCACACCGGTGCGGGAGCCACGGTGTCGCAACCTGTTTCATCAGGTTTGCTAAAGGTATAGCGCGGAGCGGATAAAAATGTTGTAAATCCGGATTAATCGAAAACCACTAGGGCCACCGCGGCGCGCAGGGCGGCACGGGCTAGCAGCATTGCGCCGGTAGCAGACGCGTTTTTTGACACGGCGTTTACACGCCGGTTGTAGATTCTTGTGCAATATTGATGCCGCCTGGTGTGAAATGAAGGAGTGTTGGCCAGCGCAAATCGCCAAGCACTCCGGTTACGGCAAGGGCGTTATCGAGGGATGACCTTCAGCTTTGCTTATGAGCGCCGGATTGGGCGCCGGCGCCGGCGCCGACGCCGGGCTCGACGGTACAGCCTGCTGCGGGGCTTCGTGCCTGACGGGCTGCGAATCTGCACCGACCAGCACCAGCTCGTTTCCGTTGACCTCGATCTTGACAGGGTCAGTTTTCTTCCACTGCTTCTTCTGGATGACCAGCTTCCACGTTCGTTCCTGCGTGGGCTCCCGAAAAAATGCGACCACACCCACGACCTGTGCATCCGGATTCATTGGCTCGGCGATGCTTGCGCCCGCGTCCGGGCGCAGCACAACGTCTTTCGTGGCCAGTAGATCCGTCTTGAGAAGATTCAGATCGTCAGACTGCAGTTGTGCATAATTCAATTGCGCAAATGTCTTCACGTCCTTGAGCTGGTAAAACCTGACGACCGTCGAAAGCGATTGACCCTGTGCATCAGCATTGAGCGATGTACGGCCTTTGAGGTCGACGTTCATCGTCTTGACCTGGGTCGTGAAGGCCCACTTCGCGGCATCCACGGTTCCGTCGCCGACCGCCTGCGCAACACCACATCCGGCCGTGGCCACAGCCGACAATATTGCAATCGCGAGACTTGCGCGCCGTGCCGATTGCCTGATCTTTGCGTTCATAGCGGGAATACCCTTGCTTCTTTTGCTGTTCTTCATCCGTTTGCCTCCGCTGCTCCTTTCCAGCGGCCGAGCTGGACACGCGTGATGCGCATCGCTACACCGGTTGCCGGCTGCACCGGTGCCTCCAGTTGCGCCGTAAAACCCAGATTCGCCTGATATGGCTCGAGCGTGGGATCGGGCATGAGATCGGCCCGCACGTGCATCTCCAGATCCGCTTCACTCTCGTAGCCGAGATAGAACTGCAGCAGCGTCATGACCTCACGATGCGAGGATTGCCCCGGCACAAGCGACAGGACGGTTTCACGCGAAGCCGGCGTGATCACAACCCGGACCACATTCGCACGGTCGTAAAATCCGCGGCCCAGCAGGCACTGTTCGCCGAGCGCCGCAGGCTCACATTCATCGACTTCCCGCCAGACGGGATGGAACTCCTCAACCGCGATTGCGGCGTCAGGCACGGCATGCCGAAGCACGCCTGTCAGTCCTTCTGCCGTGCGCGTCTTCTGCATGACGAGCGCGAGCATCGACAGCAGCCGGCGTTTGTCGGCCACCTCCATGAGCCATTGGCGAGCGGTCGAGGACTTTTTCTCCTGTGTGGCCACAGGTAGCCCTGTATCGGACGTGACGATGCGCGTGGAGGTACTGAACCCGAATCCGGCAAAACTGAGCAGATAGCGCGACACCGGGTCCGTGCCATCCCGCTTGAAGCCAACCGGATAGCGGTACTTGTGCGAGACGCGGTAGAACTGCGTGATGATGCGATGATGGAAGAGATCGAGGAACGCCGCCAGGGGCTCTGCTCCATCGCGATGCTGCGCTACCTCGTCGACGAAGTACGCGGGCATGCGCGCGTCGACGCCATAGAACCCCAGAAACGTCGTGACCACCGACGGCGCCAGCGCGGGGTTATCGACGTCGTACCTGACCGCATCGATCTCACGGCCCGGAAAACCCAGCTGTGCGCGCGAGCGAAACCGGACCGGTTCCGCGGCCGGTGAATCCGTTGTGCCGAGCGATGGCATGTCCGGCGCGGCGAGTTCGAGCAGTTCGCAGAAGCGGATGAAGTTCATCCGCGTTGCCTGATCGAATAGCGCGGGTAACAATGGCGCACCATGTGCAGGTACCGCCAAGGGCATGGTGGGTTTGTTCAAAAGGGCGCTCCCTCGCCCTTCGTTTCAGGCCATTCGACACGGCGTCCTGTCGGCTGGGTCACGATTACGAGCTTCGTGTACAGGTTCAGCGTCGCGTAGAGACCAATGAAGCGGTTGAGCATGTTGCCAAAGAGTTCGAGATCGCCGTCGCCGGCGAAGCGCGCGGCATCAAGCGTGACAATGATTTCCACACCGCGCATCAGCCCGCCCTTCACGAGCTTGCTCAGAGGCCGATGGCGCACGTCAGTAATGGCGTTGATGCGCCGGCTGTTGAGCTCGCCATCCGTCCAGTCGTAGAGCGCGAGCGAGCCGCGCAGCATCTCCGCGTCGAGCAGCGACAGGTAGTTCGGCGCAAGATGCGAGAGCACACGCCAGTGGTACCGGTCGCCCGTGGGCGGATAGACCGGGAGCGTGGGCGCCGTGAGGTTGCGTACCGCACCGATGTTGGTGAAGCCGCCACGCATGCGCGTGATCCCTGCTTCGCGCAGGGTCTTGCGCGGCAGCATGCCGTTGGTGCCGGTTACCCACAGCGTTAGCGTTTCGGTGGGCAGCGTATTCATCTTGTCCCACGCATGGCCACCGAGCACGAGCCAGGTATCGAACCGTCCGGATGGCCCACGCCGCATGCGGGTATGGTAGTAGCGCTCTGGCATGTCGTGGCGCAGCATGCCGCCACGATGTTTGAATGCCGCGAAAGGCACATACTCGAAGCGCCGGCCGCGCTCGAAGTACTCCACGCCGTCGACCGAATAGATGTCGATGAGCGAACCATGCCCGGCCCGCGCGCGCACCCGGTATTCGGTCTCGTGCTGTGTGACCGTCACGGGATCCGCCCCTACCGTGAATAGATTGATCACCGGCGTGCAGTAGAGACGGATATTGTCTGCGGTAAAGCGCATGTCGTCAGGATATGGGCGCTCGAGCACGACCTCGACATCGAGCGAGGTCGCCGAGGCCGGGATCGCCTGTATGTCGAGCCCGAGCAGGTCGATGAACATGAACTTCTCGGGGAACGTGAAGTACTCGAGCAGTAGCTGGTAGCCATAGGTGTACTTGTCGGGGCTGCATACGCGTGCGCTCAGTGTGCCGGCGATTTTTGCCCACCTGGCAGGTTCGAGCTGCAGACGAAAGCGCCGGTCGGCAGGGATGGCCCTATATGTGTTGGTATAGGGCCTGTCGCGCGCACCGCTGTGCGTGATCTCCGTGATCACCTGCCCCTGAGGTGCATCGGGCAGCACCACATCCGTCTCCAGCACGCGCGCGCACTGCAGCGCAAGCACCGTGCTCGTGCCTTCGTACACCACCTGGCGAGCCATGGCCGCCTCGTGGCGCAACTGCGCCTCCCACTTCGCACCCTGCTGGTCCAGGTGCCCGGTGCCGTAGATGTACGGCTGGCCGTAGGTGGTGGAATCCTGGGGGGCCACGTTGGCCTGGTCTTTAAAGCGCTCCCAGGCAGCCTCAGGATTGTAGTCCGCAACCACGATGGACTGCGGCACGATCTGCGTGTGCGTTCTGAGCGTCGTGACGGCTTCCATGCCCGCCGACTCGAGGCCGGCCGCCTCACGGTACGGCGCGATGAGCCGCGGGTCGTAGAGGTAGTGGTCGATATCATCGGCAAAGACGATCATGTCGCCGTGTTCGGTCTCCACGATGTAGCTCCAGATGCCTGTCTTCTGCATGAGCATGTGCACATAGTCGAAGTCCGTCATCTGGTACTGGAAGCGCCACAACACCTTCGGATAATCGCCGCGCAGCCGGAACTGCATCTGATGCTCGCGGATGCCGTGGGCGCGCAGGATCTTCTGCAGGATCTGCGGGATCGTGAGGTGCTGGAAGACCTGGGTGTTGGCGCCAGCCTGCAGGCGGGCGAAATGCGACTTGAGGACGATCTCGTACTTCGTGTAGTCCTTGGTGGTCTGCACCGTCGAGAAGCGTTCGATGTAGCCGGAGAATTTTCTCACGGCTCCGTCATCGGGCACGATCGAGAAAACAGCATCCACGTTCAGGTAGTCAGTGCGCGGGAGCTGCGCCGGATGCGTGAGCACGATACGCACCACGTTGGGTTCACCCATCTTCTCCGTGGCTTCAAACGACACGACCGACAACTGCCCCGCGCTGGCTGTAGCCGGCACATCCAGAAAGTACTTCTGCCTGCCGGGTACCGCTGTCAGGCTCGATACCAACTCTTTCGCTTCGTCATACAGGCTTGCCATTCTTGTTTATTCCTCACCTGATCTGCACTGCTTCGTAACCACGACTTGAACCGCTACACGCGAAAGATGACTGCGCAGTCAATTAATATTTGGGGTGCTTACAATACGCGCCTTCGATGTTCCAGTGAAGCACTGGTCACATCGACAGGTAACGTTTGTTGTTTTTATTCTGACTGCAACAAACATTCACATTTCAATCTGTTTTCGAGATGAATCGCGTGCTATACACGACAGCTCAAAGGAAGCCGGGAAAGATCAGATACCGAACGATGAGCGCAAGCTTCGAGAACAACACGCGGCAGAATCTGAAGACCGTAACAGCCAGCATGCCTGTGCAAACCGATGTGAGTGCGTCGGTGAGGATGGATGTGTCACGCCTCGACCACGATCTCGCCACCATCGACCGGCTGCTTGGCAGGCAGATCGACGCCATCCTTCACCACCCTGCTTTCCAGGCCCTCGAATCGCTGTGGCGTGGTCTGCAATTTCTGATTGACCGGACGGATTTCCGGCGCAACGTTCGTATCGAGGTACTCGACGTCTCGAAGGAAACCTTGCATCAGGATTTCGAGGATGCGCCCGAGCTGATCCAGAGCGGCCTGTTCGTTCAGACGTACATCAAGGAATACGACACGCCAGGCGCATACCCGTTCGCCGCGATGATCGCGAACTACGAGTTTGATGCCAGCGCGCCCGATATCGCGTTGCTGCGCAATCCGTCGAAGGTAGCGGCCGCGGCGCACATGCCATTTATCGGCGCGGTCTCTCCAGCCTTTTTCGGCAGGACGTCGATGGAGGAAGTAGCGGGCATACGCGATCTGTCCAGCCATTTCGAGCGCGCGACCTATCTGAAATGGAAGGCGTTTCGTGAAACAGAGGACGCTCGCTATGTCGGGCTCACGCTGCCCCGGTTTCTCGCGCGCCTGCCATACGGACCCGACACGAATCCCGTACACGCGTTCAACTACACCGAGGATGTCCGTGCTGGCGGGAGTAGCGCCTTCGTGTGGGCGAACGCGGCGTTTGCGTTCGCCGTGAACCTCGTGAAAAGCTTCGTGCGCAATGGCTGGTGCCTGCAGATCCGTGGCCCCCAGGCGGGTCGCCTGATACCCGATCTGCCGGTCCACCTTTACGATCTCGATACCGGACATCTAGGCAAAATCGCGACCGACGCGCTGATTCCCGAAACCCGTGAATTCGAATTCGCCGGGCAAGGCCTCATCGCGCTTTCATACACCAGCAATCACGACTACGCGTGCTTCTATTCTGCGCATTCGACGCAGAGGCCGGCCCTGTACGACACGCGCGACGCAGCAGCCAACAGCCGCATCAACGCGCGTCTGCCGTACATCTTCCTGCTCTCGCGCATTGCGCACTATCTGAAGCTGATCCAGCGCGAGAATATCGGCACCACCAAGGATCGCAGGCTGCTCGAGCTGGAACTGAACACCTGGGTCCGCTCGCTCGTCACGGTCATGACCAAACCGGGTGACGACTTGCAGACCTCACACCCGCTGCGTGAAGCCAGAGTCGTGGTGGAAGACATTGAAGACAACCCAGGCTTCTTCCGCATCGCACTCTTCATTGTTCCGCACTTCCAGATCGAAGGCATGGACGTGAGTCTGTCGCTCATCTCCCGGATGCCGAAGGCAAAGCGTTGAACCCCACTGTCTCTTCCTACGTGAATCACGACCACTATCAACGATGCAGATAACGAAACCCCTGTGGGCGCGCGGCATTTTCATGACGCCGCAGCACTTCCAGCAGCAGGCGCTCTGGGAGCAGTTTGCCAATGACCAGATCGCCCGTATCGCGAGTCCCGACGCCTGGGGAGTAGTCGGTGTCGCACTGGATACGCAGGCGCTCGCCGTCGGCCGGCTGCAGCTCACGAAGCTGACAGCGCGTCTGCGTGACGGCACGTTCATCGACAGCGAAACCGCCGACTGGCTACCCGGTGCGCGCAGTCTGGCAGACGTGCCGGCTAATGTCGAAGCGGTAACGGTGCTTGCCGGCGTAGCGCTTGTCGATGCGCAGGGCGGCAACTGTGTGGAGCCTGGAGAGAAGCCGGCACGGCCGCGGCGGGTGACCCGCGAATTCCTGCATGTCGTCGACATCAACGGACAGGGAAAGGAAGAGATCAGCGTCGAGCGTCAGCTAGTGGTGCTGCTGTTCGATTTCGAACAGGCGGGCGACTACATTACGTGCCCCGTTGCGCGCCTTGTGCGCACACCGCAGGGCCGCTTCGAACCGGATGAGACATCTGTGCCACCCTGTCTCTTCCTGTCGGCCAGCACTCGGCTCACGCAGCGCATGCAGCGCCTCTCGGAGATCCTGACGGCCAAGAGCGCCAGTCTTGCGGTGCGCCGCAAGGAACGTTCGGACCAGATCGCGGATTTCGCGGTGTCCGACGTGGCGCTCTTCTGGCTGCTGCATGCGGTCAACAGCACCTGGCCGGAACTGGCGCGGCTCGCCCAGGCGCCCGACCAGCATCCAGAACGGCTCTATGCCTTGCTCGCGCGTCTGGCCGGATCGCTCCTCACCTTCTCGACCACGGAAACGCTGCAGGCCATCCCCGCATACGATCATCACGCACCGGAACCCGTGTTCGCAGAACTGGAATCGCTGATCCGCGCACTGCTCGATGCCGTAATCCCTTCGCGGGTCGTGCCCATCGCGCTTGAACGCGTGCGCCCCTCAATGTGGCGTGGCCAGATCAACGACGAGCGTCTTACCGAGGATGTCGACTACTACCTGTCAGTGCGCGCGACAATGCCAGCTCACGCGCTGCTCGAACTGTTGCCGAAGCTGTGCAAGATGGGCGCACCCGACGAGGTCGAACAGGTCGTCAATTCCGCACTGGCCGGTATCCCGCTGAGACCGGTTTCGCGTCTGCCTGCCGCCATTCCCGTGCGCATCGAAAACCAGTACTTCGCGGTAGACAGCACGGATCCGGCTTTTGCCCGCATGATTGCCGCGCGCGTCTGCCAGATCTACGTGCCCGGCTCGATTAGCGAAGCCGAGCTTGAGCTCTACGCAGTGCTGCCGTCATGAAGGTCGCCACAGTACAACCGGCCCAGGACCTGCTACCCGTTGCCATGCGCGATACCGCCCGTACGGTCATGGCACTACGCAGCGACCAGACTCCCTCGCTCGAGACCCTGCGCAAAGACTCTGATGCCCAGGTCGCCTGCCTGCGCGACGAACTGCAGCGGCGTGGCCATCCACCAGACGTGATCGACGATGCACTCTATGCACAATGCGCCTTGCTCGATGAAGCCGCTCTCAACGGACTGCACGCCGAGGCGCGCGGCGCATGGGAACGTGAGCCTCTGCAGGTTCGCGTGTTCGGTCGCAATGATGCGGGCGAAGAACTGCTCAGGCGGATGGGTCAGCGGCTGCGTGAGGCAAAGCCTGTGCTGCCTCTGCTGAATATCTTTGCCGCCGTGCTCGGACTCGGGTTCAGGGGCCGTTATGCCGTGAACGAGGCCGAGGCGCGCGCAAAACTCATCCGCGCGATTGACGAGCGGCTTGCGCGCGCCACAGGTGGTGGCACAGGCAGAAACACACCCGATCAATCGGGCCCTGTGGTAGTGAACTCGTCCCGCTGGCGCCGACGCCCCGTGTCGCCGCTGGTGTGGGTTTTCATCGCCTGTATCGCTGCGGGACTTGTCTGGTTCGCCATCGACCAGTGGCTTCTTTCATCGATCGCCGGCATGGCGCATTAGGGTGCCCATGCGTACAGGACCTGGACTTTTCGAGCGCATCACCGGGTATTTCGCCGACGGAGCAGCCGTAAGCGATTTCACGCTGGAGGAACAGACGTTTCTCTCGGTGCGGGACAACATCGAGCGCATCCTGAACAGCCGGCGCCGCTCGCTTGCGCACCTGCCGGACTTCGGGCTCGATGATCTGTCGGAAATCTACCGGAATCTGCCTTCGTCGACGCACAGGCTTCGCAACGCCATCGAAGCGACGCTGCTCAAATACGAGCCACGCCTGAAGGCGGTCGAGATCGAGGTGCAGGCCCCGGAGCCTGGCATGACGGTCAGCTTCACGCTGGCCTGCCACCTGCACAAGGAAGGGCTCGTGCGGTTTGACACGGTGTTTACGCCTGACGGCAAGACCCGCCTGCGGATGCTGCAGGCATCGATCGATCAGTATTGACGTTTTTTCCACCCCACCAGGGAGCATGGCATGGTAACGATGCTGGCAGTCAAGGGTAACAGGACGACGACCGGGGGCGAGGTGCTGGACGGTGACGAGGACTTCTCCGACGAGAACGGGGCGCTTGCGAAAGATGGAGGACTCGCGTCATGCGGGCGCTGCGGACACAACGGACCGATGCTGGGCACGGCGAAGAACTGGGGGCTGACAGGTGCAACGGCCGTGAAGGACAACGATATAGTCGCGTGTCAGTGCCCGCGCGGCATCAACCGCGTGATCGCCCGTTCGGAGTTCTACGACGAGTAATGATGATCCGGCGATAGTGTCGCGCGCAGTCGATAGAACCCGTCAGTCTATCCATGCCCGCGAAGCGTTCCGGCAAGCACTGCACAGGGCACAGGGCGCAGACGCCACCCGCCTCACGACATCATCCCCCACACCGCACCGACGATCCCGGCAATGCTGACGACCGCGGCAACGCCCGACACCAGCCACAGATAAATACCGCGCGGGCGGTGCGCTTCAGGAAGCGAGGTCACGCTAAGTGCAATCAGCAAACCGACCACCAGCGGCAACATCAAGGCGTTCACCACCTGGGCCGCGACGTTCAAGGTGACGAGGTTGGGCGCCAGCCAGACCAGGTACGCGCTGCCCGCGACCGAGGCCACATACACGCCGTAGAACCACGGTGCACCAGTCGGCCGGTCTTCGAGCGAGTGCTTGTAGCCCGCCACTTCGCCCAGGCCCCAGGCAAGCGAGAGCGAGCAGACAATCGCGGCTACCATCGAGGCGCCGAGCACGCCCGCACTGAACAGGACACGGCCCGCCTGCGGTCCCACCACGGTCGCGAGCGCGTTGCTGATCTCTCCCACGCTGTCCAGCGTGTGCGATTTGCCGTCGCCTGCCAGCGTGGCAGCGGCAGCAACCAGCACCGCTGCCGTCAACAACTGCGTGAGGACCGCACCCAACGCTGTTTCCGTTCGGGCCGCTCCATAGTCTTGCGCGGTGAGTTTCTTGTCGGCGACGGCGGCTTGCTGATAGAACACCATCCACGGATTGAAGGTCGCGCCAATCAGCGCTGCCGCCATATAGGCAAACTGGCTGTTGCCCAACGGCAGGCTCTTCATTTGCCGGACCGCGTCGCGCATATCCGGGTGAGCCTTCCAAGCCACCACGAAGAACGTCAGCTCGAACGCGCCGATCAGCATCGCGGCCTTGTCGACGCGCTTGTGCGACCCGGTCAGCACCACCGCGATCAGGGCAAGCACGGCAAGCGGCAGCGTGACAGAGCGCGACACCCCGTACATCTCGCCGATACCCGCTACCCCGGTGAACTCGGTGACCAGCGAACCCAGCACCGCAATCACCAGCCCGGCCGCGGAGACCCACGCCCAGAGCGCGCCGAAGTTCGAACGGATCAGCTCACCATGCCCGCGGCCGGTGAAGATGCCAAGCCGCACCGTGAGTTCCTGGACCATATACAGCAGGGGAATCAGGCCAAGCAGCACCACCAGCAGTTGCAGGCCCCATTGGGCGCCCGCCTGTGCCGCGGTGACGACATTGCCGGCATCGCAATCGGCCAGCATGACGAGGAGGCCCGGGCCCCATAAGGCGAGCCAGCGCAGATTGAGTGAGGGCTTCGGTTTGGACAGCGGTGCACCGGACATGCGTTCTAACAGGATACAAAGGTTGAGTGAGGCAAGCGCGCCGAATCTCGCGCCGCAGGGCACGCCGCAGCGCCAGTTTGCCTACCTGAAAGCGGCGAGACACCGTACGATAGCAGGATACGCCGCCAGCGCCGCTGCCGCGCTGCCCTGCCGCCACTCCCTGCAACTCCCTCCTGCAGCTAGCCTATACTTCACCCACCCCGGACGCCCCGAAACACATGACCCTCGACTTTGTCCTGCGCCTGCTTGCTGCATTCGCCTGCGGCGTCGCCATCGGCTTCGAGCGCCAGATGCGGCAGCGCACGGCGGGACTGCGCACGATCACCCTCGTCGCGAGCGGCGCGTGCCTGTTTGTCACGCTGGGCGTGCTGACGGGCAACGGCTCCACCGGGGTCACCCAGATCGCCGCCTATGTGGTGTCCGGCATCGGCTTCCTGGGCGGCGGCGTGATCATGCGCGACAAGGGTTCGATACAGGGCATCAATACGGCCGCTACCCTGTGGTGTTCGGGCGCGGTCGGCGTTTTATGCGGTGCAGGACACTTCGGCCCGGCCCTCGCCGGAACCGCGATTGTGCTGCTGACCAACACCGTGCTGCGCGAACTCAGCCGCGCGATCAATACGGCGCCGGTATCGGCAGCAGATCTGGTGCGCGAATACACGCTGACCGTAGTGTGCCGCGAAGAGGACGAAGTCCATATCCGTGCGACGCTGTCCAATTCGATGTCGTCGACGCCGCTGTCGTTCCAGAGCCTCACCAGCCGCGACTACGAGAACAATCCGCAGCGCATCGAAGTCACCGCCACGCTGAAACTGCATCCCAAAGACCAGCCCAAGCTGGAGCAGATCGCCAGCCGCCTGAGCATGGAAAAGGGCATCTCGAGCGTGAGCTGGACCGCGCTCGACGCGGAGCCGACGCCGGAATAGCCGGCGCAGCTTGCAGGGCGCCCACATGGTCTTTACAGCCTTTTTACTTGCTGCCCGATTTGCAACAGGCCTAAAATCTCAGCAACGTCAACCAGAGGACTCCGACCTTGTCTAGTCGATGTCGAGGCATGTTTAGCAGTTACTCTGCCTGACCAGCAGGACGTTCGCGCTCTCTTCCCCAGCCGCCGTCTTGCCAGCAGGCAGACGGTGCGCGCCGTAGCATTGCTCTCCGTGCACCACGATTTGCGCCAGATGGACGCGATGCTCTTGCGCGCCCGTCCGGCGGACCTTGAGCCGCAGCAAGCGGCGCCAGGCAAAACCAGGCGGCCCCAGCCGCCCTAAGCCATATGCACGGAGAAATATCATGAACTTTGGCCTGCTGCTGTCCCAACTGCCCCACGTCCAGGATTCGCGTGGTCACTACGACGAAATGCTCGCGCTGCATGCCGCGCAGCCGCGTGGCCTGGCGGCATTCTGGCAGCGCCTCAAAGCGCTCTCCTCCCGTAGCATCTCGTAGCACCGTGCGGCCCGTTCGCGGGCGGCCAGCCGGTCAATCAGGCATTGCAGCGCCGTGCAGCCTCACCCAACGTTATGCACGGGCGCTACCGAAAGGATGTTTGCCATGCAGGCAACCCAACTCAATAACAGAACCGCCGGCACGCGGTATCTGAGCGCGCATGAAATCGCCACGCTTCTGGTGCTGCTTCAGGCGCCTGTCGATGTGATGGCGGCAACGCCCGACGTAGCCGCGCTCCGCGAGGCAGGCCTCGCCCAGGTGGTGGACGCGGGACAGGGCAAAGCGCGCTTCGCGATTACCGATGAAGGCAATGCGGTGCTGCGCGTGCTCGGCGCTCGCTAGGGCAAACGGCCAACGGCCCTATTGCCCTGTCTGCGGCGCCATCCTGCCAGTTGTCGGCCAGACCATCTCCAGCTCCAGTGCGATCGAGCGCGCGAGCCCCTCCAGATCCGGAAACAACGATGCGTTGGTAATGTTCATCCGGTACAGCGCGCGCATCGCGTCGTCGCGAACCGAGCGAGGCAAGACGATTTTCCGCAGCAGCTCGTCGTCACTGGAATAATTGTTGAGGATCTCATCGAGCGGCTCCTGCAGCAAACCCGGCAACACAAAGGTGCCGGCCTGCGCGATCAGCCGCTGGTCCATCTCCGAGGGCTCGCCGAACCAGATCACCGGATTCTTGTCGGTGAGGAAAAATTTCTCGAAGTTGCCTTTGCGGCGCGGATCGATCATGTCGCGAGTCAGATGCGGCGTGCTCTCCGGAATGGCGCGGTTGGTCCACAACGCCGGCGTATTCACCGCGAAAATTGCCGCATCCGACACCGCACGCTCCAGCGCAAAGAAAGCTGCAACGAAAGGCGACTTGGTGAAATCGAGCATCCGTGTCGGTGCGCCGTGGTGCTGCATCAGCCCGAGGCAGCGCAGATCGTCCGAGAGCGCGCGCACGTCGGACAGATAGTTGTGGGCCTTGCGGCGAAAAATGCGGATAGCGCGCTGCTCCTGAATCTGCCATGTCGAGCGGTCCGGCACAAACGCCGCCAGGTAGCGTGACAGCGAACTCTGCAACAGCCAGTTGGCATCCTGCTGACCTCGAAATGCCCAGCCGTCGAGCTCGGCAGTCAGGCTCATGAACTGCTGCCAGCTCGAAACCACCGTCGTCTTCACCTTGGGTATACCTCACTCAGTTCTTTCACTCGATCCTGCAGGCCGAATCGCGCGCCGCCGCGCGCATCGCGCGTTCGAGCGCGGCGCTGTCGCTGGCGTGGACCCGATACAGCGCGTCGCCTGCCGCTACCGTTTGTCCGACCCTGCACAGCAGGTCGATGCCGGCTCCGGCGTCCGCCGGCGCGCCGGCCTCACGCGCAATCTCTGCGATCAGCCATCCGTCGATCGACGTGATAACGCCGGCATGCGCGGCGGCGACGGCGTACATCTGCCGTGCCGGCAAGACGGGCGAGGCGCGCCTGCCCTGCGCATCGACGATCCGCTCGAACGCCGCGCGCGCCGCGCCGCTCGCCAGCAGCGTTTCGGCGAGCCGCCGGCCCTCGGCCACATCCTGCACCGCGGGCGCCCACGCTAGAATATGCGAGGCAAATGTCAGTGCCTTGTCACGCAAGTCGCCAGGTGCATCGGCATGATTATCGAGTACCAGGCCCACGTCGCGCACCTCCAGCGCCGGGCCAATGCCGCGTCCGACCGGCGCCGTGCCGTCGGTCACCAGCGCCTTGACCGTCAACCCGAGCCCCCTGCCGACATATTCAAACAACGCCCCGAGCGCGTGCGCTTCTTCGGCGGTTTTCAGCTTGGCGCGCGGCCCGCATGGAAGATCGACAATCACGTGAGTCGATCCGGCAGAGCGTTTTTTCGACAAGATCGACGCCACTGACCAGCGGTTGGACGCCAGCCCAAGCGGCCGTGTAAATGCATTGATGCGCTCGTCGATCAGCGAATGATTCAGGCGGCCGTTCCAGGCAATGCAAGCCCGCGCTTCGTCGACGCAGCGCCGCACCTCCTCCGCCGTCAGGTCCACGCGAGCGACGGTCTCCATGGCGTCGGCGGTGCCGGCGGCCGAGGTAATGGCGCGCGAGGACGTCTTGGGCATCGCCAGACCGTAAGCCGCAACGATCGGCGCCACGATCAGCGTGATCCGGCTGCCGGGGATGCCGCCCATCGAATGCTTGTCGACGACGATGGGCTCGTTCCAGGCGATCCGGGGCATCAGCTTCGCCCGCGCTTTGGCGAGCGCCAGCACTTCCGCGTCGCTCAGGTGCTCGCACGCATGCAGCAGAAAGCGGTTGATATCGCGCTCGGCATAACGCAGCGCGAGCATGTCGTCGAACAGCGCGTCGTATTGTGCTTCGTTGAGCGCATCGCCGGCCAGCTTGGCATGCAGGAACGGTGCGCTCGCCGGCGGCGGCAGAATTGCGCGTTCGAGCGCCGCGACGAAACGCTCGATGCCTTGCTGCAGCGTGCCGTCGTTGGCAACCTGCACTGTGGGCACATCCGCCCCATGCGGCTCCACCTGGCGCTGCACCCTCAGCCGCACCTGCTCCGGCGTCTCGCGCCCGCGAGCCAGAATCCGCGCGGCCAGCACCTCGGGCGGCGCGCTCACTTCGATCACCACCAGATGCGGCACGCGCGCCGCCAACGTCGCAATCATGCCGCGCGAGCCGTTCGCAATGACATGCCGGCCATTGGCCAATACGTCCAGCAGATCGCGCCGCAAGCCATAGCGCAAACCGTGTGCGGCCCACGTAATCAGGAAGGCACCCGTGCGCTCCAGTTCGGCGAAGCCCGCCTCATCGAGCGCTTCGTGATTCTCACCGGGAGATCCGGCAGGCCGGGTAATCACCCGGCGCGCGAAGCAGAACCGATCCGCGAGGTGGCGCGCACCCTCGATCAGCGCGTCCTTGCCGGCGCCGCTCGGACCGACCACGAAGAAAAAAATGCCGGAGGCCATGGCCGCTTAGTTGACCATCGAGTTGACCACTGACGTGACCATTACTCGGCCTCGTCCAGACCAATGTCGACACACGCTGCCGCCTGATTGATCTTGCTGGTGGAGATGTAATCGACGCCGGTCCGGGCAATCGCGCCGATGGTCGCAAGGCTGATGCCGCCCGACGCCTCCAGCAGTACGCGCCCACCGACGATCTCCACCGCGCTGCGCATGTCCTCGACCGACATATTGTCGAGCATGATCACGTCGACACCCGCTTCGAGCGCCTCCTTGACCTGATCGAGGCGGTCGCATTCGACTTCCAGCTTCGTCAGCACCGGCAACTGGCGGCGCGCACGCTGCACGGCCTTGGCGATGCCGCCGCACACGGCAATATGGTTGTCCTTGATCATCACGCCGTTGTCGAGGCCAAGCCGGTGATTCAGGCCGCCGCCGCAGGTGACCGCGTGCTTTTCGAGCATGCGCAGACCGGGGGTAGTCTTGCGCGTATCGATCAGGCGCGCCCGCGTGCCCGCCACCGCCGCAACATACTGCTCGGTCAGGTTGGCGATGCCCGACAGGCGCTGCACGATATTGAGCGCCGTGCGCTCCGCCGTCAGCACACTGCGCGCCGTGCCGCTCACGTCGAGCAGCACCGCGCCCGGCCCAACCTTCTCGCCGTCTTTCACGCGCACCACGACTTCGAGCGACGGGTCATAGCGCTTGAAGATGCGCGCGGCAATGTCGATGCCCGCCACAATCAGCGGCTCGCGCGCGTTCATGAAAAAGGCGCCGGTCTCGTCCGCCTCGATCATCAACTGGGCAGTGAGGTCGCAATAGCCGATGTCTTCGGTCAGCCAAAGGTCGATCAGGCGATCCGTCTGGAATACGTCATACATGTTCTCTCTACCTTTCTGGATAAATGAAATGGAATCGATCGTTCACAACAACGTATGACACAGCGCTCAGCGATGCTTCAGGCGCCGGTCGGCCATCATCAGCAAGCCATTGCAGGACAGTGCGAATACCGTCAGAAACAGCGCGACGGCCATGATCGTGCGGATATCGCCCAGGTTCATGGCACTCGTCAAGACGTAGCCGAGCCCGCGTTGCGAGGCGAACATCTCGCCGATCAGCACGCCGAGCAAGGTCAACGAGAAGCCGAGCCGCAAGCCGGCCACCACTTCCGGGAAGATGGCCGGCAGCACGACATGAACAATCGTGCGGACAAACGAGAGGCGCATGGTCTTCGACGCACGCAGGTACACCGGCCGCATCTGGCGGATCGCGTTCATCGTGAACATCAGGATCGGGATCAGCCCGTGCATCACGCCGAACGCCACTTTCGCCGACAGGCCGAGCCCGAACACGAGCAGCACCAGCGGATACAAGGTGACCTTGGGCAGCGAGTAAAGATTCAGCAGGATCGGTTCCGCGACGAGGCCGGACAGGCGGTTCACGCCTAGCAGCACACCCAGCGTCACGCCGCCGGCCAATGCAATGACAAGTGCGTAGGCAAGCGCCCTGGCGGTCTCGCCGACGTTGTCCCAGAACGCCGTTGTGCCGAGCATCTGCAGCAGCGCCCCGAGCGTGCTCCACGGCGAACTGAGGGAGCTGTTGCCCACCGCCCAGTGCAGGCACTGCCAGCACACAACGATGGCTAGCGCGACAAGCAGCGGATCGACGAATCGTTTCATGACGGTGCCTCCTGGTATCCGCACGCCTAGCGCTGCCGGCGTGCCTGAAACCGCTGGTCGATCCGGTTCAGCACGACGTTGACCAGCGTCACCAGCACGAGCACGAACAGCATCAGCGAGTACATGTCGTCGTTCTGGAAGTTGTTGTATGCATAACCGATTGCGTAGCCGATGCCCGAACCGGACAGAATGAATTCCGATGCGATCACGCCAATGAACGCATACGCCACCGCGAGCTTCACGCCGGTGAACAGATACGGCAGCGTGGCGGGCAGCTTGATGTAGATCGCCGAGCGCCATGGCGAAAGCCGCATCACCTGGGCGCTCTTATGCAGGGCGCGCGGAATGCGGTCCAGCCCGTTCAGCGTCGCGGTGATCATGGTGACGACCGAGAGCATCACGGCAATCGCGATGATGGGCAGCGAGCCGATACCGAGGACGACGATAAAGACCGGATAAAAGATGAAGGTGGGGATCGCGTAGTAACTCGATAGCAGCGGCTCGATTGAGCGCCGCACCGACGGCAGCGCGTGAATGCCCAGACCCAGCACAAAACCGAGCAGCACGGAGACGATCGACGCGGCGACAATATTGAAGAGGCTCGTGACGATGTCGTGGTCGAATTTGCCTTCGCGCAACAGGTCGATACCGTGCGCGAACATCGCGGACGGTGGAATCAGCACGCTGGACGCAATCATGCCGCTACGGCACAGCAGCTCGATCAGCACGACGAAGCCGGCCACCACAGCAATACGGATCAGACTTTCGGCCTTCACTTCGAACTCCCGGGTTCGCAGGAAAAAACCGCGCGCCTAGTGCGCGCCCATCACCTTCAACGATTCGACGCGCAGCTTTTCCCACAGGCGGGCGTTGATCTCGCCGAAACGCGGCGTCGAGACAATCCGGCTGTCGCGCGAGCGCTCCCAGCCGGTTTCGACGATATCGATGAAAAGCCCCGGCCGCGCCGACATCACGCCAACCCGGTCGGACAGCATCGCGGCCTCGTCGAGCGCATGGGTAATCAATAGCACCGTTGCCGAGGTTTCGCGCCACAGACGCAGCAGCTCGTCGCCCATCAGCAAGCGCGTCTGCTGGTCGAGCGCGCCGAACGGCTCATCGAGCAGAATCAGGCGCGGCTGCAAGACCAGCGTTCTGGCGATGCACACGCGCTGGCGCATGCCGCCCGACAACTGCGACGGGTAGGCGCTGGCGAAGTCCTTCAGGCCCATGAAGCCCATCGCATAGTCGACCCGGCGCTTGATCTCCGCGCCGTCCACCCCTGCCATGCGCAGCCCGAACGAAATGTTGTCGCGCAGATTCAGCCACGGAAAGGACGCATCCTCCTGGAACACGACGCCCACTCCATCGGGTACGCCTTTCACGGGCTGGCCTTCGAACATCACTGTGCCGGAACTCGGCGTGGCGAGCCCGGCAAGCGCATCGAGCAAAGTAGACTTGCCACACCCGGACGGCCCGACCACCGAGAAAAACTCGCCCTTGGTCAACGTGAGATCGATGGGCCCGAGCGCATGGAACAATTCCCGGGAATTGCTGCGCGTGAAATAGCGCGTGACGCCGGTGAGTTCGACGTGCGCCTCAGGCGTGGCCGGCTCGTGCTGTGCAGGCGACTCGACGACCTGCAGCGTTGGATGACCGTTGCGTGCTTTCATAGCGTGCTCTTCGCTTTCAGATCAGCGGGCAGGAAGCTGGTATCGACAAGCTTCGGCCAGTCGACATCGCCATTCAGTTCGCCAACGAGCTTCAGGCCTTCCGTCATGCGGTCGAGCTCGGCGCGATCGAATTCGCCTTCGCTCCACATGCGCGACTTGACCATGTTGTCCACGGCTTCGCGTGCGACGTCCGGCGTAAGCTTGAAACTCGTTTGCAGCAGCTTCGCAGCGCCGGCCGGGTCGGCGTAAACCGCATCCACCCCGGCGCGGCGCCCGGCAATGATGGCGCGCAGTTCGTCGGGATGGGCCTTGGCGAATTCGCGCGTGGTGATGCCGACCGAGGTGGTCATCGGTTGCAGGATGTCACCCGCCCGGTACACGGTGCGGTAGCTGGCCTTGCGCACAATCGAAAGCGGTTCGATCAGCACGGCGCCGGAAACCGCCCCTTGTTCCAGCATCGTCAGACCGTTGACATAGCCACCCGAGGCGACGCGGGTCACCTTGCCTGCGTCGATGCCCTTTTGCTTGAGCACCATCAGCAGCAGCATTTCGGAGACGCCCTTGGGCGAGGTAATCGCGACCTTCTTGCCGGCCAGGTCCGCGACGCTTTGCACGTTGGTGGTGGGCATCGTGACCATCGAGGCTTCCGCAACGCTGCGTGTGCCCACGTTCACGATCACCAGATCCAGACCTTGCCGTTGCGCGGCAAGCGCGGCCGCCACGGCGACTTCGCCGTACGGCGTCTTGCTGGCGAGGATATTGCGCACCGTCGTGCCACCGCCGCTCGACGTCAGAATGCCGGTGATGTCGGCGCCGGCCTTCTTGAAGAGACCCTTGTCCATCGCAACGGCATACGGAAGACCGTACAGGCTGCTGCCCCACTGCGTGACGGAGATTTCGTCCGCCTGCGACACCGGCCCACCCATCAAGCCAGCCACCAATAGCACCAGCGACGCACCAAGCGTCGCCCCGATCCGTCTGACGAACCACTTCATATAGAGCACTCCCGACCTTGAAATCAGATGGCTATAGTAGCGGTGCACCGCCAGAACGCTCGACTAAAAGTGCCAAATGAGCGTACACGCGGTAATTGGAAGCTTAGTCGCAATGAGCATGCCACTGTTAACCGTGTTTACCCGAGACGGCGTTTTTAGCGGCATAAGCGCTCCAAACCCTTTAAATTCAATGCTCTTAGTTTTGAACGAGCGTGCTTTTGGCGCCGCGGCCGGGTGCGCGCCTGAAATCAGGCTGCACCACTAAAAAACATGTACACACTATAAATGCGCACCGCACGGATTCAGCCCATGCCTGGTGCACGCTGCACCGATACCGGGGGATTGGGTACAAGACTCGCGAGCGCCGCTGCCGCAATGGCAGCCGCCCCCTGCTTCATTCCAGATCGGGGCCGCAGAGCTTGCGCAACAGATAGAGCACGGCCACCCGCTCGACGGCGTTCAGGTCGCTCATGGTCAGCTCGCTGATATGCGCAGCGGTCGGGGTGGTCACATCGAGCAGTTGCCGGCCGCGCTCCGTCAGGTCGACCACGCTTTTGCGCCGATCGTCCTGATTGGCCTGCAACTCCATCAGCCCGCGCGCCTGCAGGCGTTCGATGATGCCGCGCACGGTCGCCCCGTCGATGGCTGTGGCCTTGCCGAGATCGCTCATCGAAGAAGGTCCGAGCCGCCGGTTCGCACTGAGCACGGCGAACTGGACAGCAGTCAGTTGCGGATCGTCGATTGTCTGGGCGAAGATCGCCAGATGCCGCTGGTAGGCCCGGCGCAACAAATGACCGATCTGCTCGGAGAACTCATAGCGGGAAATATCGAACCCGGTGGGTGGCGTCGGCTCGGAAGGGGACTTGGGCGGCGCCATGATCGATAGATCTCTTGAAGGTGTTGTCGTGGATCGAAGCGGGGCTGGACACTGGGCAGGACAGCGCCATTCTACAAAGATTTTCGGAAACAGCAGGCAGGCGCCGCCGGTTTGCGTAACAAACCGGCGGCGTGATAAAGAATTACCCGGGATGACGAGACGCGATCAGCTTTCGCCCAATTGCCCCTCCATGCCGCTCAGCTCGCGCTCGCGTTCCTTCGACAAGCCCGCGAGCGGCGGACCGGCGAAACTCTTGCGCACACCTGCGCCGTACCAGATCGCCAGCAGCACGATCAGCAGTCCGGCGAGAACGTACACGACTTTCTGATTCGGCGGCTGCATGCCGACGTAGGCCAGCACCAGCGCACCGATGACCGCACCTATCGCGAACGGTTTGGACAGCATGCCAAGCTGGAACGGTCCCTTTTCCGTCCACGTGCGGCCTTCGGCGAAAATCCCCGCGGCAACCGGCATCGCATAGGAAATAAACAGGAACACGGCGCTGCCCGCGCTCAGCACGGTGAAGGCGTCGCCATACAGCGTCACCACGATAGCGAGCACCGCCGAGGTCCAGATCGCAGCGCCGGGCGTGCGATGCGAAGCATTGACCTTGCGCAGCCACTTTGACGCAGGCAAACCGCCATCGCGGGCAAATGCAAACATCATCCGTGAGGTGGAGGTCACTGCCGCGAGGCCGCACACGTAGTTGATGAAGAACATCAGCACTTCGATCACAACGCGCAGCGTAGTGGGAATCGGCGCGAGAATCGCCTCGAAGAAACCGGTGCCCTGCTTCACGGCTGCAGTGATATCCGGCATCACCAGCACGAATGCGCACACCATCACATAGCCAAAGGTGGTCGACCAGAACACCGAGCCGATAATGCCGCGCGGCACGTTGCGCGCCGCCTGGTGGGTCTCTTCCGAAGTGTGGGCGGAGGCGTCAAAACCGGTGATCGTATAGGCGATCAGCAACAAGCCGGACAGGAACGCCATCGCCATGGTCTGCTTCGGCCACTGGCCGCCATCGACTCCGGTGAAGTTGGTGAACGTAAAGAGCCGCGAGAGATCCAGCTTGACCGGCGAGTAGACCAGCAGCGACACGACCAGTATCACCGTGACCGCGAAGATCAGATAGCCGGACAGGTCGGTGATCTTGCTCGTGATGCGGATGCCGCGATGATTGAGAAACGCTTGCGAGGCGGTGATCACGGTCAGGAAGATGGTCTGCTGCCACCAGCCGAGCGAATCGGGATTCACGCCGAACATCGGCGCAATCAGCGTGCGGAAAAACGGATCGTAGGTGCCGTAATTAATCGCCGCGACGACGAACACGAGACCCAGCAGATTGAGCCACGCGGTGAGCCACCCCCAGGTTTTACCGCCGAGAATCGAGCTCCAGTGATACAGGCCGCCCGCCGTGGGATACGACGACGCAATCTGCGCCATCGCGGCCGCGACGATCAGTGCGAACGCGGAGCCTAACGGCCAGCCAAGCCCGATCGATGCGCCGCCCGCTGCCGACAAGCCCATCTGGAACGAAGTGATGCCGCCCGACAGGATGCAGATCAGCGAGAACGACACGGCAAAGTTCGAGAACGCCCCCATGCGCCGGGACAATTCCTGCGCGTAGCCCATTTTATGCAGCAGCTTGACGTCGCTATCGGCAGGCTCGGCCGAAGGCGCGGTCGTGTTGATGTCCATAAGGCGATCCTTTAGTCAGGGTTGTGATGTAACCGGCCTGGTGATACGGAGGTCAGGCGGTTCGGCGTGATCGCATGGCGTGCTACCGGCTCACGCAGCCGTAAAGCAGTTATCGACGTACAGATGGGCGCCGTTGACGAAGCTCGCGTCGTCGCTGGCAAGGAACAGTGCAGCTTTGGCCACCTCTTCAGGCGCACACAAACGGCCTTGCTGGACGGACAGTGCGGCCTCGCTGGCGTCAAAGCCGTAGTTCGCCAGCGCGGCAATTTCGCGGCGGCCGTGCGGCGTGTCGATAAAGCCCGGACACACCGCATTGCAGCGAATCCCGCGATCGCGATACTCGACGGCGATCGAGCGGGCGAACATCGCGCAGGCGCCCTTGGTGGTGCAATACAGCACTTCGAGCGGCGTGGCCGCGACCGACGAAATCGATGCCGTGCAGACGATCGATCCGCCGCCCGCCGCGAGCATGTGCGGCAGCACCGCGCGCGTCATCATGAACATGCTCTTCACGTTCACGTTCATGAGCCACTCGTAGTCGTCGTCGGTGGTGTTGATGAAGGGCTTCACGACGATGCTGCCGGCGTGATTGAAAAGCACGTCGACCCGGCCGAAGTGCGTCATGACGCCCGCCACCGCGGCATCCACTGCGGCGCGCTTCGAGACATCCGCCGCGAACAGTTCGGCCACCCCACCCGCGGCACGAATCCGCGTCACGATCTCCTCGCCCGCGTCGGTGTTGATATCGACCACCGCCACCTGCGCGCCTTCCTGTGCGAACAGCAGCGACGCCGCGCCGCCGGCGCCTGTGGCGCCCCCCGATACGATCGCGATCTTGCCGGCCAGCCTGCCGCCCGCCTTGCTCATGCGTCACCTCATGTGCGTACCCGTTCTGCACAAGGTAGGGCGCGCAAAAATGAGCGACTATCTAAAATCGGCAAAAAGATAAAAATCGTATAAAAAAATCGCTCGCATTCCTGACAAATTCATTACATGAAAAGACGCTGCCTGATGCAAGGCGGCCCATATCATCAATCTGTCACATGCTTTTTTTTCGCTTACACTGGGCGCCACGGGGCTTTGGAGCGAGCAAAACTGACACAGGAGACGCCATGCCGCCGCACCACCGGACGAGTGCTGCCGTCGAGATTCACTGTTGCCGCAATATCGATGAACAGGCCATGCTGCTCGACGCATGGAATCAGAGCTATTGCCAGATTTCGCGCGGCGCCTTCGACGGCTCCGTCAGTTCGATCAGCGCAGGTGGCGTGCGGGTACTGGTGGAGCGCCTGAACCGTGCCGTCTACCAGCGCGGCCACGTTGCGGCGCAAAAGATCGCGGTGGGCATTCCGTTCCAGCTCGAAGGTCATGCATTGCTCTGCGGGCAGACCAGTCACCGCGATGGCCTGCACGTGTTCTCGGGGGATGGCGGCTTCGAATTCCTGTCGCCCGACAAACACGTGGTCGTGAACCTCGAAATCGAACCGGGCGCGATCGCGGACAAGCTGGTGCGCGCACAACTGGATGAACTGTTGCCGCTGCTGGGCCAAAGGCCCGGTGTGCTCAGCGTCAATCCCGCGCTATTGCAAGAACTTCGCGCGGTACTCAGGCAACTGCTCGATACGGTTGCCGCCACGCCGGCCCTGCTGGACGATCCCGGCGTCATCAACGCATTTGAAAAATCGGTGATCTTCGCGCTGGCCGAGACACTGCAAGGCGCGCGCGCAAGCGACCCACGCGGACACCTCGAAGCCCACACATCGCGCAACTGGCAACTGGTGCGCAGCGTGCGCGAACTGGTCGAGGCCTCGCCCGAATGTCCGCTGTCGGTCGCGGAACTGTGCGCCCGGTTCCGCGCGAGCCGCCGCACGCTGCAATACGCCTTCGAAGAGACGCTTGGCGTCAATCCATCGGCCTATATACGCGCAGTGCGCCTGCACCACGTGCGCCGCGGATTGCGCGGCGCGGCCTCGGTCACCGAGGCGGCTACGCGCTGGGGCTTCTGGCACTTTGGAAATTTTTCGAGCGAATACAGGGAGCAGTTCGGCGAGTTGCCGTCGGAAACGTTTCGGCGCGCTAAAGGCCGCGTCGATTAAGCGATCCGCCAAGGGCGCATGCCCTCTGTCCAGTCCGCCTCGTCTCACGGGTCGCCTCACAAGAAAGCAGGCGAAACAGCACTTTTGACCAAGACGGACCCTGCGTGCTGCCGACTATACTGTCCCCATCGAAATCCTGTGCGCGTGACGCCGATTTGCTGCGATGCCCCATTATCTTTGTCATGACGAGCCCGATCTGCTCGAGTTCGAAGCCAGCGTAGTTCAAGCGCGGCCCGGCGCCGTACTGCTGTCACGCTCGGCGCTTCACCCCGGCGGCGGCGGTCAGGTTTGCGACACCGCAACGCTCAGACATGCGCATGGAGAAGCGCGCATCGTGGCAGTGGCGCTGCAGGACGGCCGCTACTGGCATGAGCTCGATACGCCACTCGAACTGGCGGGCGAACTGCATGTATCGATCGACGCGCAACGGCGCTCGACGCTTGCGCAACTGCATACCGCGACCCACATCCTCAACGCACTCGTCTACCAGCAGTTCGCCGGTGCGCTGGTGACGGGCGCGCAGATCAACGCGGACGGCAGCGCGCGCATGGACTTCGATCTGCCTGAGGCCGATAACGACGCCTTGCGTGCGCTCGAGGGACCGCTCAACGACGTCATTCGCCAGGGTCTGGACGTGCGCGCCAGCTACCTCGGCCTGCGCGAAGCCCAGGCGACACCCGGACTGATCCGCAGCCTGTCGGTCGCGCCGCCGCCCACGCCGGACGGAACAATCCGGATCGTCGAGATCGCCGGCCTCGACCGTCAGGCGTGCGGAGGCACGCATCTGACGAACACCGCACAGTCGCGCCCGGTCCGCATGACCAAGATCGAGAACAAGGGACGCCGCAATCGCCGCGTCCGAATCGAGCTTACGTAGGATAACTTGACATACCCAGGAAGCAGCCATGCCAAGCGGCAGCTCAAAACAGGACGTTCTTTACTGGCGCGACGGTGCGCTCGAGGGAGCGGCACTCGCCACCGCGCGTTACGGCGCGCACGAATTCGAGCGCCACGTGCATGACGAGCTCGTGATCGTGATGACTGAGTTTGGCGCAGGAGAATGCCGCACACGCGCCGGCAGCGAGGTATCCGGCGCGGGCACCGTGCTGGTTTTCGAGCCCGGTGAATATCACTGTGGCGAGGTCTGGGAGAATAAGGCGTGGCACTACCGCGCCATCTACCTCGATATGCACGGGCTTGCAGCGTTAAGCGCTGTCTTCAGCGACGACTCGCGCGGCGACCGGCCCTTGTTCATTCCGCCCGGCCTGTATTGCGACCCGCAGTTGTGCCGGCTCCTGTTGAAAGCGCATGCGAGTCTGGACCAGAACGGCCAAACGCCGCTGATGGAACGGCAAGCAAACTGGTGGGCGGCAATGGGCATGCTCTTTGGCCGCTATGGTCAGCCAAGACCTGTCGTCAACGCGCTCGGCCGCGACACGCAGAAAATGGCGCGCGTGCGCGATTACATCGCGGCCAGGTTTGCCCGCGACATTCCCATCGACGAGCTGGCGGCGGTGGCGAGCCTCAGCCGGTATCACCTGATACGGGCATTCCGGAAGGAATACGGGCTGCCGCCCCACGCCTACGCAAATCAGCTCCGCCTGATTGCCGCGAAGCAGTTGCTGGTGGCCGGCCGCAGTGCCGTGGACGCAGCCGCCAGCGCAGGTTTCTACGACCAAAGCCACCTTAACCGTGTCTTCAAGCGCGCTTACGGTATTACGCCCGGCGCTTACGCAGCGCTAAAGCCCGCGTTCTAGAGAGGCGGCGCGAATCCGCCCGCGCCGCGCGAGGCCCTGACCCGCTCAAGCGTGCAGCAGCAACTTCTGCACACGCCAGTTCAACAGTTCGGCCACGAACAGCACATTCTCCGAGGGACAGGCCATTTGATGAATCCAGCCGAACTGCTTGAGTTGCTTGCCGGACTCGCCAAGCACGCCCAGCACCTTGCCCTCTAGCGTGAGCTTGTAAATGCGCCCAGGAAAACCGTCGGCGCTGTAGAGCACCTGGTTGGGCCCCGGCGAAATGGCGATGGCCCACGGCGCACCCGGTGCGAAGGTGCCGGCGGCAATAGCGGCTTCATCCGGCGCATAGCCGATCGCAGGACGCGCACCGGGAGGGACCGGCACGTCGATCGTGAACTGGCGCTGGAAGTTGCCCTCGCCGTCGAACACCTGAATGCGCCGGTTGCTGCGGTCGGCCACATACACGCTGCCGTTGGCATCGAGCGCGATGCTGTGCGGCGTGTGAAACTGGCCAGGGCCCGTGCCGCGCTCGCCCCACGACTTGAGCCAGTTGCCGTCCTTGTCGACCTTGGCGACGCGCGAGTTGATATAGCCGTCGCTGATGTAGGTGTTGCCGGCTGCGTCCCAGGCCACGTCGGTCACTTGCCGGAAGCGGCCCGGCTCGGCCGGCAACGGCGGATTCGGATGCTTGAGCGGCGCGGTGTCTTCGTCCGCCGCTTCCTGCTTGCGGCCGAACACCATCGCCACGCGCCCCTCCGGAGTGAACTTGATCACCATATCCGAGCCCTTGTCGGTCACCCAGATATTGTCGTGCGCGTCGATCTTGACGGTATGGGCAAACGACCACGCATACAGGTTGCGGCCGATCTCGCGGATATAGCGGCCGTTCGGCGCGAACTCGAGCAACTGCGCGGCGGCCGCACCATAGGCCGGGCCGCTCGTATTGCCGCGCGACAGCACGAAGATGTGGCTTTTCGAATTGAGCGCCACGCCCGAGCATTCCCCAAAGTAGATATCCTGCGGCAACTGCACCGGGTCGGGCACCGAGTCGTAGCGAATCGACGGAACAGACTCGGTCTCCGCATAGCCGAAGCGAGGCATCAATGCGAGTGCCGCGGCGCCCTCCCCGGCAAGAGCAAGAAAGCGCCGCCTGGTGACGAGGCGCTGCTGCAGGTCCCCGCAGCACGGACAGGATTCCAAATGAGGGTGGTTCATTGAAGTCGCCTCCTTGTTATTCCCTTTTGGGTCGATGGCGCTTCGTTTGCTGTTTGCTTTTCGCCGGTTCCTGACTGACTGCCCGAGCGCCGCGCCGCTCTCACTATAGTCCATGTTTCAAGGGACATGCAGCGCAACTGCACGGGTTGCGCTCACCTTAACGCTCACCTTAACGCGCCCCACCCTGGCTCACAAGGCAAGCTTATAGCCGACGTGGCTCGCCACGAAACCGAGCTTCTCGTAGAAGCGGTGTGCATCGGCACGGCTCCTGTCGGTGGTGAGCTGGACGAGATTGCAGCCACGCGTGCGGCATGCCGCAATCGCCCATTCGAACATCTTCTGGCCGAGGCCCGAATCGCGCCGGTGCGCGGCGATCCGGACCGCTTCAATCTGACCGCGCCACGCACCCATGCGGGCAATCCCTGGGATGAACGACAATTGCAACGTGCCGATCACCTCCTCGCCGTCAACGACCACGACCAGTTGCTGATTGGGATCCGCTTCGATGGCGCGAAACGCCGCGACATAGCGCTCATCGAGCGGCAAGCCGGTTTTCTCGCGCTGACTGCCGAGTTCGTCATCAGCCAACATGGCCACAATGGCCGGGACATCGGAGAAAACGGCCGAGCGAAAAACAATCTGTTCCATGCGGAAGCCCCACGTGACTTGAAGAGGTTGCAAAGCAACCCGGAGTCTGACACGTTTTGAGGCGAGAGACGCGCCGGGCAATCCTGGCCCGACAACGTGATGTGCGAGCAGGATCGAGGCGGCAGTTGGAGCGTGCTAGCTGGAGTGGCGCTGAACGGTGCTCCATTCAGCGGCGCCGCCGTTGCCGAAGCTGGGCGGAATTCGCGCGAGACATTCCTGGTAGACCGCCTCGGTGCGCTCTGCAAACATCTGCAGCGAGAACTGTGCAACGCTGCGCGCCCGCGCTGCCATGCCTGCCAGCGTCACTTCCAGCCGGTTGCCGAGCAGACGCGCCAACAGTTGCGCCATGCGTTCATGCTCGTGGGGCGCGACGATCCACCCGTCCACGCCAGCTTCCACGTTCTCCGGCAGGCCGCCGGCGTCGGAGACGATCACGGGTTTGCCCATCGCCATCATCTCCCGGCACGCAAACGACAGCGTTTCGCGCTTCGACAGCACGAAACCCACGTCGAGCGCCGCCACCACCGGACGCACGTCGCTCAGCACGCCAGTGAATATCACATGATCCGTCATGCCTAGCGCGGCGACTCGCGCGCGTTGCTGCGCATCGGGCAACCGGCCGGCAACCACAATGCGAACCCGCTCGCGTTGCGAGGCCGGCAACAACGCCACCGCGGCTACCATATTCAGCCAGCCCTTGTTGCTATCGGTACCGGCGACGCTACCCACCAGCAGCGCGTCGCGCGGAATCACCGGGCACCAGCGGTTACGCAACCGCTCGACCACTTCGGCTCGCACCGGCGCAAAGCGGTGCAGATCGATGCCATGGTGCACGACCCACACCACCTTGCGGTCGTAGACCGTCTTGGCGAGCCGGCGCCGTGTGTAGTCCGACACGCAGATCACCGAATCGGTGCCGAGCTTACCCTTGAGCCACGTGCTCAAACCGCTCACCGGCAGATCATTGTGCTTGGTGAAGACGATGCGCGGCCGGGTCCGTCTCAAGCCGAGCGTCGCCAGCATAACAATGCGGTGATCGGCCGAGCCGTTGACATGCACGATGTCAAAGCGCCGGTTCTCGATCAACTGGCGCAGTTTCCAGCCTGATCCGACCATCTCGCCCAGTCTGTTGCGGAACTCGAGCGCAATCACTTCGACACCGGCAATCTGTTTCGCGCTCAGATAGAGCCGGCTCGAGAGCGGCGCCGCGATCGTCACGCGATGGCGTGCGCTCAGCGCTTTGGCAAGGCTCAGGATGTAGGTGGTATGGCCGCCCCCATCACCCGAATGAAAGTTCGTATAAAGGATTCTCATGACCACGCTTCGTTCCGGAAGTGTCTGGCTCGCTTGAACCAGTAATACGCACGCCCCCAGATGGGGTCCTGGTAGCGATGTACCTTTCGCGCCAGCCATTGCGCGTCCTTGCCGTTGTCGGCGAGGCGATGGATGCGATAGGTGTCGCCGCCCGGCACATTGCGCCGCATGTTGCGGGTCGTGTAGAGATACTCGTACCCTGCGGCCCTGGCAGCATCGATATAGTCGGTGTCGAAATAGCCTTCGGGCCAGCACAGGTGGCGCGAGACCGAGCCGAGGCGTTCGTTCAGGATCGCCTTCGACTTCTCGATGTCGGCGCTGATCTGCTGACGCTTGCTGGCGGCGTCGCAGCACAGTTGGTCCCAGCGCAGGTGGCTATGCGTGTGGCTGTGGAATTCGAAGGTGCCTGCGGCGCGCATCAGTTCGACTTCGCTCCAGCGCACCGTCACCTCGTCTGCGCGGCCGTCGTACACGAGCCGTTCACAGGCCTGGTGCGTACGTGCCGGTGCCGTCAGCTCCGCGCCGATCGAGCGGAACGCGCCGTCATGGACGCGGCTCGTGACGAGAAACATGATGGCGTTGAGCCCATAGCGCAGGAGAATCGGATGCGCGTGGACGTAGTTGTCCAGATAGCCGTCGTCGAATGTCAGCACGATGGATTTAGCCGGCATCGGCGCGCCGCGCAGAAAGCGCGCGAATTCATCTGCCGTTAGCGTGACATAGCCGTTCTTCGCCAGCCACCTGATTTGCGACTCGAAGTTCTCCGGCGAAATGGTGAGCGGCCCACCGGCCGGTGAAACGTGGTGATACATCAGTACCGGTATCGATTTCGCAAACGATTCAGTCGTTTGTATCATTTACTATTCAAACCAAAAGGTGCTTTATCGATTGCGGATCGAAAATGCCGGTTAATATCACGCGGAGTTGCGTTTTCTCCGGGCAAAAGACCGCCCATGGCGGCCTTCCCGCACGGTCGATGCCATTACTACGATGTAATCTGATTTAATATTAGAGTGAACAAACTCTGCGATCTATGGTTGCTTTGTGGAGATTTGTGTCGCAATGTCAAAAACGCCCATCAATCTCGACAAAAAGATCATGCGGGCGAAGTTGGGCCGCACCCGGCCGGATACCGTTGAAAGAGCGGATACGCAAATCCACTGAAGACGCAAACAGCAATGGGACTCGGCGCCGCAAGCGCAACGCCGAGTCCCACTGTGTCAATTAATGTCGTGTGGCACGCACACTTCTTGTCGTATCTTGAGGTCTCTTCGCGATCCCGTGCCTCTGCTCATTGAAGCACTACACCCGCAGCGCGAGCCGTCGCAACTGACGGACCACCTCAGCCACGCTGCCGGTCACAACCTTGTTGCGGAAGGCGCGCGTCACGACCTGGCTCGACATTGCATCGTAGTACCAGACACCCACCTTCCGCCCGCTCAGCTCGACGATACCGCCCACGCTATCTTCGGGCCCATCCTCGACGGAAACGACGAGCCTTACCGACGGCCCCTGGCGCATAAGCTTCGATCCTCTATCCGCCTCCCGCCCATCCATGCGCAGCACGCTGCGTTCACTTCGGAGCCGGGGCCGCCACCGGTGCTGCTGCCGCCACCAGCGAGTCGCTCTTCATCTGCCTGACCGCGTCGGCAGCCGTCGGCGCCAGCTTCTGCTCGGTCAAGGACGCTTCGAACGCGTCGTGCTGCGCCTGCTTCGCCTGCCCATAGTCCGCATCCAGCTCGGCAATGCGCCGCTGATACCAGCTCAGCACGCAGGCCTTGTCGGTACAGTTGCGTTGCCGCCAGCGCCATTGTTCGATGCGGGCGGATTCCACCGAGCGCGGATCGAGACTTGCCGCTACCGCGCGCTGGTAAGACGCGGCCAGTTGGTCATCGAGGCTGGAGAGCTGCGGGTCCTGGCAGACAATCTTCTCGGACGCCGAAGCCTTGCTGGTGCAATGGAAGCTTGCCGCCGACGCCGTGCCCGCGAACGTTGCGCATGCCGCGAATGCGCAGATCGACACGAGTTTCGATCGCGTTGCAAACAAGCGGGTAATGAATGGAAAGGCAGTATTCGATGTAGACATGACTCACCCTGGACGAGGAATTGATCTGATTGCAGCAGACCGCACTCGGGCTGCACGCGGGCTCATGGCAGCCCCGGTCACACCGAGGGATGCTGCTCGCGTGAGGGCAGAATAGTCGTCTTGGGAGGTATCTAGACCCGAAAAAAAGGCCCTCGCCTCACAGTGCTTACGAAACGTTTCCTGGCCTGGGCGCACCCGGCACGCGCGGCTCGCACGCCACGCAAACAAAAACGCTCCGGTCCCGCGGCGCGGAACCGGAGCGGTGTGTTCATTGCGCCTCTACCAGGGCATCAGAACTTGTACGTCGCGCCGATCTGACCGTAGCGGCCAATGTACGAGTACAGCGACGAATCGTAGTAGCTGCGGTTATCGTATTGCCACACCGGGTCATACGGCGGTGCGCGATTGAAGATGTTGTTGATGCCCGCGTAAAGGGTCCAGTGCTTGAAACCGGAGTAGCTCGTGTACAGGTTGAACTGGCTGTACGAGGCCACCGCCGGCGAGCCGGATTCAATCGCCTGCGCGTACGGGCCGGTGAATTGCCAGCTCAGCGTGGTGGTCCACTTGCGATACGCCCAGCTCAGATCCGTGTTGCCCTTCCAGCGCGGGAACGCCGCGCCGAATACCGTGTCGATTGCGCCATTGTTACCCGCATAGTCGACGGCAACACCGTTGCTCGGCATCGTGAAGTGCCACACGTAGGCCCAGTCGGCCGAGAACGTGAAGGTCCCGATCTTGGTCGGCAGCGATTGTTTGAACGTCGCTTCGAAGCCGTCCGTATGCAGGTACGACAGATTCTCGAAAGCTACGTTATAGACCGACTGCCCAGGGTTCGCGGCCACCAGCGACGCAATGCTCTCCTCGCCGATCACGTTGCTGACGTCGATCTTGTACCAGTCGAGGCCGATGTCCGTGGTACGGGTCGGCGACAGCTCAAAGCCGATGTTGTAGTTCTTGGTGCGCTCCGGTTGCAGGTTCGGATTGCCGATCACGTTCTCGTTGACATTTTGTCCGTTGACGGTCTGGTAGACCAGATTGGCTTTTTCCGACGTTTCGATCAGGGTCGGCGCGCGGAAGCCGCGGTCGTACGACGTATACATCGTCAGCATCGAGACCGGCTGGTAACGCAACGCGAAGCGCGGCGAGAATGCCCCGCCGAAGTCGTCGTAATGGTCGTAGCGCCCCGACTGGCTGAACGTCAGGTTGCGCAGGATCGGAACGTCGATCTGGTAGTAAACCGCCGCAACGTTGCGCTCGCCGTCTACCGCCTGCGTAATCGGGCTCAGGTATGCCGTGGAGCCCGCCCCGATATATTCGCTCTGATGCTGGAACTGCGCGCCGAAACCGAGGCCCACGTTGCCCGCCGGCAGCGTAAACAGGTTCGCCGTCGAGATCGTCGCGTCGAGCGTATCGAGCTTCGAAATAGCCTGATCTTGCGACGTGCCGAACAGGCCCGGCAATGAGTTAAGCGTATTCGAGCTGAACGTGCTCGTCGTCACGCTGCTCAGATAGCTAGAGAGGACCGAGGCGTTGATCTGGTTGCCATACGAGTTGGACACTTCGTCTTCCGAGTGGCCGTAGGACGTCGTCCAGTCCCAGTCACCGAGCTTCTCCGTGCTGAAGCTGCCTTTCAGGCCAGTCGAAACGCGATAGAAGTTGGAGACCGTGGTCACCGACTGTGCTTCGGGGAAATAGTAGGTGAGCCCGGTTCCACCCACCGTGGCAGGGAACGCCGAAACGACGCCACCGTTCTCGTACAGCGTCGTTCCCAGGTTGTCGCCCGAGGTAAAGCCGGCGAGACCCTGGAGCAGGCGCGTGGTGTTGTAGCTGTCCCAGACGTCCGCAAACGCCTGAACGTTATCGTTGATCTTGAAATCGGCATGCACCTTCACGTTGGTGCGCTCGGCTTCCGGGGCAATAGACTGCGCGCTCGCGCCGTTGCGGGAGCAGACTGTCCCGGCCTCTTCCGTCTGGATGTTGTTCAACGCCGACGTGACCTTGCCGCCCGATGCGCTGCAATCGCTGAGCGCCTGCACGCCGTTTGCCGTGGTCCAGTAGGAGCTGGGCTGCGAAAAGTAACCGCCGTTCTCGCCGGAGTAATCCTGGTTGCTCGTAATACCCCGCTCATCCATGGTCACGCCGCTGGTGCGGTAGTAGCTGGCCGCAGCCGTAATATTGAAGCCGTCCGAAGTCAGATTGCCGAAGCCGCCCAGTATGCTGAAGTTCGTGGTGCCTTCACCGCCGTGTTGTGCGCCGCCGATGCTGCCGTCCAGTTGAAGCCCCTGGAAGTCCTTCTTCGTAATGATGTTGACCACGCCCGCGATCGCGTCCGAGCCGTATTGCGACACCGCACCGGTCTTGACGATTTCTATGCGGTCGATCATGTTCGCAGGCAGCGTGTTGATGTCGAAGAACGTGTCGGTACCGTTCGACCCAAACGCGTACGGTGCGGCGCGCTGGCCGTCCACCAGCACCAGCGTGTACTTCTCGCTCAGGCCACGCAGCGCGATGCCCGCGCCGCCGGGCGCGAGGTTGTTCACCGTGCTGTCGCTCCAGCTACTCGCCGAGTTGGCGCTGGTCGAGCGCAGGAAATCCGATACCGTGGTGGCGCCACTGTCCTGGATATCCTTCTGTGAAATCGTCTGCACCTGGTTAAAGCCCGTCTTGTCCGCACTGCGGATCAGCGAGCCGGTAACTTCGAATTTCTGCAACTGCGCCACCGCACCGCTCGACTTGCCGCTGGTCGAGGCGGCCGTTGCGGAGGCTGCGGTTGCTGCGGCCGGCCTGGCCGCGGCCGAAGCCGGTTTTGCCGGCGCCGCAGTGGCCGGCGTTGCCGAAGCCGCGTCGGCAGCCGCCGCCGGTTGGCTTTGCGCATAGGCCGGCGCGCCGCAGACCGCCGTGAGCGCCAGTTCAGCCCAAACAATTCGCTGGATAGCGAGCGTCAAACCCCGTTGTTTCATTTCCCCTCTCTCTTGTCAGTAGGGACCACAGCCATAGTGAAAAGCCTTGTGGACTCGTCACCCCGATCCGCAAGCACGACCGGCGCGTGGTCCGGTCGTTCATGCCGAAACTACAATCTCATTTCTTCTCATTACGTGTCGTAGTACTAATTACATTTTCATTGCCTCGTCCTTTCGATTTTTCCGAAACACACCTCTGTCTGGCGAATACGCGTGCAGCGTCCTTCACCTCAATGACTGGCGAATCCCGGCGGACTTATGGCGATAGAAACGTGGATACCGGATGCCATCCGTATGTGGCACGGCATCGATCAATGATTCGGCATACGAACCATATGGCTACATGCCCCCTCTAGACGCGGGGCTCGTGCGGCAGGGGAAAGTTATCAAGTCACAAACCCGTCATCAAACTTTTTTTGATGTTTGTCGCGTTTTAAGCCACGCTTTTTCCTTTCGCCGTCTTACCTTTCGACAGAAAGATTTGGCGGATCGACGAGATGCGGCCCTGGAAGACGTCCATCGCTTACGTCACATTACGTACGGCCCTATCCGTCCGCCTGAAGGCATACGATGCGCTCACACTGCCTCCTCACTCGTTGCAGTGGTCGTAAAACACTTGTTCTAGTCCGCCTTATGACCGTAAGGCGGACTTTTTTTGTTCGTGACGCTCAGCGCCCCGCCCTTCCTGCCGCTCCGGCCGCAGACGCACCTCCCTGTCTGCGGATGTCACGGTCTTGTCATTACCATCGGTTTCAATAGCCTCGCTGTGACGGGTTTGCGTGCGTCGGCCGTGACGGATTCGTGAAGCGCGCCCTTTTTAGCGCTCTGGTTACATCCCTATACGTCTAGACGATTAGATGTTGTGAGATTCCATGCCTGACGCCGGACGGGACGCGCCGGTGGCTCTTTCGTCTGACTACGCGCCCGCGATCCTGCTGGATTTTTCCAATTGGGTTCAATTGGGTTCGCCAGAAATTCATCTAGACGTCTCTATACGTACACCGATGTGTCATATGAGATTCCTAGAATGGTCCGGATTACATGGCGGCTCCGGAGCAGCGGTGCAGCGCCCCTTGAAACGGGTAGCAAGCGCAGGGTATCGATCATCGAGCGGTTCGGTGCGGTTCAAATATAACTTGAGGAAAATATGAAGTTGTCCAAAGTTTTTACCGCTGCGGCGCTAGCGGCTGGCTTCGTCTGCGGTGCGGCACATGCGGCAGGCACCTGCCCGAACGACGGCGTGGTCCGTTTCGGCGTCGAACCGTACGAGTCGGCTCAACGCATGCTGCCCGTGTACACGGATCTGGCCAAGATGATCGGCGACAAGCTCGGCTGCACCGTGCAGATCTACGTCGCGACCAGCTACAACGCCGAAATCGAAGCCATGCGCAACAACAAGCTCGAATTCGGTCAATTCGGCCCGCTCGGATATGTGCTCGCCCATCAGGTCGCGCACGCTGAGGCGGTCGCCACGTTTGCCGGCGCGGAAGGCAAACCGGCCACCTACTACGCGTCCATCGTCACGTGGCCCGGCTCGGGCATCAAGACGCTCGCCGACATCAACGGCCACTCCTTCGCCTACGCCGATCCGGCCTCCACTTCAGGCCATCTGTTCCCGGCCTATGGCCTGAGCAAGAACGGTATCGATCCTGACAAGGGCGTCAAGGCGATCTACGCGGGCAGCCACACCGCCTCGTTCGAAGCGCTGCGCAACCATAAGGTCGACGCCGGCGAACTGAACAGCGAAGAGATTGCCAGCGCCAAGCTGCACAACGAGTACGACCCGGCGGCTTACGTGACGCTGTGGAAATCGGAGCCGATCCCGCTCGATCCGCTCGCCGTGCGCAGCGACCTGCCGGAAGATTTCAAGGCGCGTCTGGCGAGCGTGCTGAACTCGCTCGATCTGCGCCAACTGCCGGAGGCCGACCAGAAATTCATGGCCGCGAACGAGACGCCTGAACTGAAGACGGTGCCGCAGACGGATGCCGCCTACAACCAGATTCGCGATCTGGTCTCCACGCTCCATATCGACCTGGCCAAACTGTGAATACTCTGTCCAGCGCTTCCGGCGATCTGCCGCTCGACCCGGTAGGGGCATTCGTAGCGGCCGGTTCCAGCATGCCGGGCACGGCGCAACGCGCCAAGCTCGCGCCCGGCGTCAAGCTCGCCGTCCGTGATCTGACCATGCGGTATGACAACGGTCATACCGCGCTGCGCAACCTCAACCTGTCGGTCAAGGCCGGTGAGATGGTGGTGGTGCTGGGCAGCAACGGCAGCGGCAAGTCCACCTTCATGAAGTGCGTGGTGGGACTGAACCGGCCCACCGGCGGTGCAGTGGAGCTGGCCGGACGCGATCTGGCCAAGCTTTCTGGCAAGCCCTTGCGTGAAGCCCGCCTGCCGCTCGCGCTGATTTCCCAGAACGCCAATCTGGTCAAACGCCGCAGCGTGCTGGCAAACGTCTGCTGTGGCACGCTGGGCCGCCACCGCACCGTCGCGACCGCGCTCGGACGCCTGCCACGCGACGAGATCGAACCTGCCCGCGCCTACCTCGACGAAGTCGGCCTGCTGCATCTGGCCGGCCAGCGCGCCGGCACGCTTTCCGGCGGCCAGGCCCAGCGTGTGGCCGTGGCGCGCGCGCTCGCTCAACGCCCGCACGTCCTGCTCGCCGACGAGCCCGTCGCAAGCCTCGACCCCGAGGCCGCTGACGAAGTCATGCGGCTGCTACGGCGCCTCGCCACCGAGGATGGACTCGCGGTGGTTTGCGTGCTGCATCAGCCCGATCTGGCCACCCGCTATGCCGACCGGCTGGTAGGTCTGCGCAGCGGACAACTGGAGTTCGACAAGCCCGCGTCGGCCGTCTCCAGTCAGCAGATTGCGAGCCTCTATCTGGCCGAGGCTGCATGAATAAGGTACTCGATATGCGCACCCCGGCGAGCTCATCGGGAATGCGAAGCTTCTGGTCGGTATGCGCCATCGTCGTCGTGCTCGCGCTGTTCGTGCAGGCGTGGATTGTCGTGCAGGCGCGTCCGCAGGATCTGGTCACCGGCGCGCACGGCATGGCCGATATCATTTCGCGCGCCATGCCGCCCGCTTTCGATCAGTTCGTGCCGAATCTGTGGCCGGTGCTCGAAACCATCGACCTGGCGATTTTCGGCACGGTATTCGGCGTCCTGCTCGCCTTCCCGCTGGCAATTCTCGCCGCCGCCAACGTGACGCCGGCCAAGCCGCTGTACTACACGGCACGGGCGATTATCGGCGTGACCCGCGCGGTGCCGGATCTGGTGTGGGCGCTGCTGTTCGTCACGGCGGTGGGGCTAGGGCCGTTTCCGGGTGCGCTGGCGCTGGCGGTTCACTCTATCGGCATGCTCGGGCGGCTCTTCGCCGAAGTGATCGAAGACATGGATATGGGCCCCGTCGAAGCGCTTACGCTGACCGGCGCCGGGCGCCTGCAGGTCTTGAGTCACGCGGTCGTGCCGGGGGTGCTGCCCTCGCTGCTCGGCATCGGACTGTTCCGCTTCGACGAGAACCTGCGCTCCTCGCTGGTGCTGGGCTTCGTCGGTGCGGGCGGGATCGGCTTCCAGTTGCTCACGGCAATGAACCTGTTCCAGTACCAGACCGTGTCGTTTCTGCTGATCGCCACCTTTGTGCTGGTTGCGTGCGCGGAACGCGTTTCAGCTTATCTGCGTAGTCTGGTCGCCTGACGCGGCCCATCCCCTCTCCCTCTTTATCGAATCACGAGAACTTGCATGCTTATTGATCATGGCGTCCCAACCGATCCTTGGACGCTTGGCCGTACCTTGACAGTAGAACCGGAGATCCATTCGTCGTCACTGGTGCGCGCCAGCGATTTTGGCCGCTATACCTACCTTGGGCCGCGCAGCCATGTCGCCCAATCGATACTCGGCGACTACGGCTATGCGATGGGCGACAATCAGATCGCTCATGCGCATATTGGCAAGTTCGCCAATATCGCCACCGGCGTGCGCATCAATCCGCCCAACCACCCTGCCTGGCGCGCCACGCTGCACCACTTCACGTATCGCTCACGCTCGTACGGTTTCTCGCTCGACGACGACTCCGGCATCTTCGAGTGGCGTGCGCAGGACCGTGTCGAGATCGGTCATGACGTCTGGATCGGCCACGACGCGATCGTCATGCCGGGTGTGAAGATCGGCACCGGCGCAGCAGTCGGCTCGGGTGCGGTGGTGACGAAGGACGTGCCGCCGTTCGCGATCGTGGTGGGTGTGCCGGCGCGGGTGCTGCGCTTTCGCGTGGATGAGCAGACGGCAGAGCGTCTGCAGCAGATCGCCTGGTGGGACTGGAGCGCCGAGCAGATCGACGCTGCGCTAGGCGATTTCCGCGAACTCAGCGCGCTCGAATTCGCGGAAAAATACCATCGTTGAGACGGCAGGCGCGTGACGATCCTGCGAGGCAAACCCGCCACGCGCCGCATACCGCTCAGAAGCTATACCCCACCCGCACATTACCGGATTGCGCCGACGTGTGTCCGGTGTTGATCAAGGCGTCGTAACCGAGCGATACCGTCAGTGCCTTGAGCGGCTGCAGGCTCACGCTCACGCCGGTCGTCAGATAGCTGCGCGGCAGCGTCGTGCCGGGCGCGGCGAAGACGGTGCCGTCCTGCGCGGTCACCGTCATGGTCCGGCTGGTGTCGAGCACTTCGTGTGCGTAGCCGACCCGCAGTTGCACATCCACGGGCTTCCATGCATTGCCGAACGACTTGTCGAGCGTCACCTCGGCATACGGCTGCAGGCTGTGAACATTGTCGGTGCCCACCGAGAGATCCTGTCCGTTTGCGCCGCTTTCGCCAAACCCGTTGCCGTGGAAGTAGGCATAGCGCAAGCCGAGCCGCGGGGTCAGCACCACGCTGCCGAGCGTGAGCGGCAAGCTCGCCTGCCCGGCGGTGGTGAACTCCTGCCCCATGTGATCGCCTTCGGCCGTGCCGATCGAGCCGAACGGCCGCTTCTGCGACAGGAAGTCGAGGCCGTAACCGGCGGTGGCCGACACCCCGACCGGGCCCAGCCAACGGCTGCCGTACAGCGCCACCCGCAAGGTGTCGATAGAGCCGGAGTCGCCCGTGCCCTGCTCGTCGGTATCCGTGTGCGTGTAGCCCGCCGCCACGCCGGCGGTGTACGCGCCGAGGGTCTGGTCGAGTCCCGCCATGAAGCCATACTGGTCGGACTGAAAGCCTGGCTGTGCGCCGTTGCCGTCGACCTTGGTCTGTGCGCCGGTCGCGCTTACCCAGCCATCCGGCGCGGCGCCTGCGCCCGTCGAGGCATGGCTGAGCCGTTCGAGCAGCGCCGCGTTGGCCGACTGCGCGCCGATTGCCGCCGACGTGCCGAGCGCCGTGTAGATGCTCGTGCCGACCGGCGCCACCACCACGGGGGTCACTGGAGTCACGGGCGTGGTCGAATTGCCAGGGGAAGTGGCTTGTGCGTCGCTCAGCACAAGATCGACAGCGTTGGCGCCGTAGCTGACCGATTGCTGTAGCGAGCCGAGACTGGCGCCGCTCTGCGCGGTGCTGCTCGCGCTGGCAAAACGTCCTGTCACGCCGTTCGCGGCGCTCAGGATCGTGTACTGGCGCGCCGCATAAGTGCCCGGATCGTAGACGATCGCCAGCGCGCCGTTCAGGACGGCCGCGCCGGCCACATTGAGCGACGAGCCGGCGCTCGGGCTGACTTCGATGGCAAGCGTCGCACTGCTCGCCTGGCTGTAATTGCCGCTCACCGTCAGCGTGCCGATCGAGCCACCCGGCATCACAGTGCCGTTGTTGACGACATTGCCGCCGACCGTGCCGTGGCCGCGCAAGGTGCCGTTGCTGTCGACGGACACATTGCCGCCCAGCACGGCAGTAGGCGTATTGATGTCGCCCACTTCGAGCAGGCCGTTGGCGACTTCGGTCGTACCGGTAAAGCCGGTGCTGACGCCGTCAAGGATCCACGAGGCGCTGCCCTGCTTGAGCAGCGTGCCGGCTCCGGTAAAGGCGCCGCTGTACGTCTGGTTAGCAACGGCGTTCAGGCTCAGCGTGCCGCCATTGATGGCGACACTGCTGCCGCTCGCGCCGCTCAGGCTGGCGACGCTCTGCGTACCGCCTGCTGCGAGATCGAATACGGCGTCCGGGCCGGCCAGGATGACCGCACCCACGACGCTGCCCCCGCTCGCGACCACGAGTGTGCCGTCCTCGATCGTGGTGCCGCCGCTGTACGTTTCCGCAGCGCTCAGCGTGAGCGTGCCGCTGCCCGCCTTGACGAGCGCGCCGCTGCCCGACACCGTTCCGGAGAGCGTCAGGTTCGTCCCGGCGTTGGTGTTGAAGACGCCGTTGCTGGCCAGCGTGACATTGCGCGCGCTGCTCAGCGTACTGGTGGTCTGCAGCGTTCCGCCACTAAAGGTCAAGGCGCCCGAGGCTGCCCCGAGGCTCGTGTCCTGCGCAATCGCCAGGGTGCCGCCGCTGAGCGTCGTGCCGCCGGAGTAGGTGCTGGCGCCGCTTAGCGTCTGCGTGCCGCTGCCCTGCTTCGTCAAGCCGCCGCTGCCGCTGATGGCGCCTGCGAAAGTCTGGCTCGTGCTGCCGTTGATGGTCAGCGCGTTGGCGCCCAGTACGACGCTCGAACCGGCGACACCGCTCAATCCGCCTATCGTCTGACCGCCGCTCGCGGCGCTGAGATTGAAACCCGCGGCGGCGAGGGTGAGACTCACCGTGCCGCTCGACGAAAGGCTGCCGCCCGAACCGATCGCCAGTGTGCCGTTGGCGATCGTCGTGCCGCCGCTATAGGTATTCGCGCCGCTCAGGGTCTGGGTGCCGCTGCCCTGCTTGATCAGGCCACCCGCGCCGGTGACCACGCCGGCAAAGGTCTGGTTGGTGCTGTCGCCGAAAGTAAGCGTGTTGGCGCCGAGCGTCACGCTCGAGCCTGCCGCGCCGCTCAATGCGCCGATCGTCTGATTGGTGGCCGCGCTGATATCGAAGCCCGTTCCCGTACCCGCAAGATTCACCGAACCGGTGGCGGCAAGGCTGCCGCCTGCGCCAAGTGCAAGCGTGCCGGCCTCGATGGTCGTGCCGCCGGTGTAAGTGCTGGCGCCGCCCAACGTCTGCGTGCCGCTGCCCTGCTTGATCAGGCCGCCGGTGCCGGAGATGCTGCCGCCAAACGCCTGGCTCGTGCTGCCCGCAAGCGTGAGCGTATTCGCGCCGAGCATCACGCTGGAACCGCTCACGCCGCTCAGCGCGCCGATAGTCTGGCTGGCCGCCGCGCTGATATCGAAACCGGCTCCAGCGCCCGTGAGGTTCACCGAACCGTTGGAAGCAAGGCTGCCGCCCACGCCGAGCGCAAGCGTGCCGGCCTCGATAGTCGTACCGCCGCTGTAGACATTCGGCCCGGTCAGCGTCTCGGTGCCGCTGCCCTGTTTGATGAGGCCACCGGTGCCCGAGATATTGCCGCCGAAGGTCTGGTTCGTACTATCGCCAAACGTGAGCGTGTACCCGCCCAATGAGACAGACGAACCTCTGCCGCCGCTCAGCGCGCCGATGGTCTGGTTGCCGGCGGCGCTAATGTCGAAGCCCGCGCCGCTTCCCACGAGGTTCAGTGCGCCCGCTGCAGAAAGGCTCCCGCCTGCCCCGATCGCGAGCGTGCCGCTATTGACGGTCGTGCCACCGGTGTAGGTGTTCGCGCCAATGAGCGTCGTGGTGCTGGGGCCGTTCAAGGTCAGGCCGCCGCTGCCGGAGATCGTGCCGGCGAGCATCAGATTGTTGCTTCCGCCAAGCGTCAGGACACTGCCGCTAACGATTTCAATATTGTTGCCAAGCGCAACGGCGGCGATGGAGTCGAGCGTCGCCGAACCGTTAACCGCTACACTGCCCGTGCCGAGCGCCAGGCCGTTGCCGACGCTGAGCGTGCCGCTGTCGAGGTTCGTGCCGCCGGTATAGGTGTTCGCTCCCGTCAGCGTCAACGTACCAGTGCTGTTCTGGCTAAGCGAGCCCGAACCGCCGATCGTGCCCGACAGGGTGATGCCGTTGCTCCCCTGGACCGCCAGTCCGCCCGCGCCGAGCGTGACCGTGTTGGAAACATTGAGCCCCTGGACAGCGGCCTGGATCGCGCCGCCGTTACCCGTGATCGTGCCGGTACCGAGCGACGTGTTGTTGTCGATGATCGCAACGCCGCCGCTGAGCGTCGCATCCTGGTAGGTTCCCGCGCCGCTGACGCTCCACGAGCCACTGGCGATATCGAGGTGCTGGAAATTGACGTAGCTGCTGTTGCTGAGTGAACCGCTCGCCGGGCCGCCGCCGTTCTGTTGCAGCACCAGGGTATTGTTGCCGCCGGCGCCGCCGTCCACTGTGCCGGTCGCCGCAAATTCCAGCGTTGCGGCGCCGACGCTCACGTTGATCGCGGTGCCGGTGCCGCCGGCTGCGTTCACCGACGAGCCGGTCGTGGCGGTGAAGGTATTGGTGCTGCCCGCTCCCAGCGACACGCTGCCGTTGATGGTCCCCGAGTTGACGAAGGTGTTGCCCGTTCCGGGCGTGCCGGACGCCTGGAACGCCACGCGGCCATCGATCGTACCGCTGTTGTTGAAGTTGACCTGGGCGCCACCGTAGGCCATCACGACCGGTGCATCCGCGCCGGTGAGCGTGGCGCCGACCAGCGCGGTCGACCCTATGGTGCCGGTGTTGGTGATGTTCGTCACGCCGCCGGCGCCGTTCTCGGCGCCGAGCGCCATGCCGGTGACGCCGCTCAGCGCGACGCCGGTCGAGCCGTTCAGAGTCCCGTTATTGGTCACCGTAGTGGTGCTCGCCGACGCGTTGCCCACGAGCAGGCCGCTCGACAGGACGCCCAGCCCGTCGCCAAGTGCGGCCGGGTCGATCACGCCATTGTTCGTCACCGTGACGCCGCTGCCCGACAACGACATCGCAGTGCCGCCGACCCCGAGCAGCACACCGAGGCTCGCGCCGGAGTTGACGGTCACATTGAGGTTGCTGGTGCCGTTCGCGTAGCTCGGCGCAAGAGGGTTGGCGACACCGGAGCAACTGACATTGCTGCCTGCTGCGCTGCAGGTGGCATGCGCAGGGATAATGCCGGCGCTCACGAGAGCGAAAAAAACGCCCATGACGGGCACGAACTTCGGCGCTTCGATCTGCGTTTCCCGACGACTGCGGTGCATGCCTACCCCCGATAATTTAGAAACCTGCAACCTGCGCGCTTTCTTTATTTGATTGGAATGTGTAAGGTTTTAATAAGCTGCGTGTTACGTTAATAATTTGTGGTTCGGATTATGGCAGGATCTACGCAATATCTAAAGCCCGGTGTTAAAAGCGATATGGGGTAATGCTTTGACCCGCCGGATTTGTGGGATCCAGCGGGCGCCGAAGGCAGCACTGGCGTGGGTAGCGCGCGAAGGCGACGATAAGGCCGCGCCGGATTTCAAAAGTAATCCAGTACGGCGGTTTTTCTGAATTGCTGCATTAATCACAGTAGTGTAGAGCCGGAAATTCTTAAATTCGGATTCAGGTGCCGCACAGTGGCTGATCCGGAGCGGCAGCGGGCAATCCGCCACCACTCAAGAAATCCAGTCAATTAGCCGATAACCCGATTAGCGGCTTTTTTTCACTCACCGTAACGGACCCTACTCCGACCATGCAGATCCAGAATTCGCTCTCCGTCAGCAGCGGCACGGCCGCTACGCAGGCAACGTCTTCGACGCCCGCTACGTCCGCCACGTCCGCGACCACAGCTACGACCGATCCGGCACAAGCATCGAACAGCGGCAGCGCCACCAGCACCAGTTCGAGTTCGACCACCAGTTCATCGACGAGTACTGGCAAAACCCAGGCCGCAGGTGGCGGCGGCGGTGGCGCGAGCAGTAGCAGCAGCTCGACGGAATCGGAGATCGAGAAGCTGAAGCAACTCATCAAATCGCTGCAGGCACAGCTCGCACAGGTCGAGCAGCAGATCGCGCATAGCTCGCAGCAGCCGGCGCAGGGCACCCAAGGCGCGCAAGACCCCCAGGCCGCATCGAACACGGCAGCGAGCGGCGCCAGCACTGAGGCAAGCTCGATTTCCGCGGCCATCCAGATGGCCACGGCGGAACTGGCTCAATTGATGCTGTCGTCGGGCCAGACCACGGGCATTGTCAACACGCAGGCGTGAGCGCTTCGCCGGCGCCGCGCCCGCGTGTCAGCCGGTAGATTGCGATGTTTTTGACGAGGCAGGAGGGTTGAGCGCTGCGCGCCACTATGCAGGCTCTGGCGGGAATTCGAGGCGATAACCGCGCTGCTCCAGCATCTGCGCAATGTCCATTTCGCGAAAGCCGTTCTTGACCCGGCTCTTCCTGGCCGTGTAGCGGACAACAGGCGGATCGATGCTCACCAGCCGCCGCCATCTGCAATGATGGCCGAAAAGCTGCATCAGATCCGTATCGGCGTTGATGTACCCTGCGTGCTCGATGCCGAATTGCAGGCACAGATCAACCGGCGCGAATTTCAGACCGGCTGCTTCGAGTGACGGCCGCATGACAGCCGTCAGTTGCACATCTTCGTTTAGCGCACCATTGGCCCAGTTCATCCGCAAAGGGACGCCTTCGACCGTATCCGGCGGTCGAATCTCCATCTTTATCTCGGGATGATCGACTAGCGCACGTAGCATGCGGCGGCTGCGCAGGCTGAAACCGCCGTTCAATACAGGCATGACAGTGGTGCCGGGTTTGCCCAGCTCGTGGTTCCAGTCGTACCTGTAAAGCCACTTCGTACCTTGTGCATTGTCGACCCGGCCAACGTGAGTCGTCGGACCCACATAGTCGTAGTTGAGAAAGTCATCGCCCCAATTGGCTGTGTCGAGCACCCAGCCGTCGTCCTGCACCACCAGTACAAACTCCGTTTCAATCAGGCGCCATAGTGCGAACATCATGAACCAGCTGTATTCGTGATAGTTCATGGGGGCAATCGCACGATGTTCGATTCCCTCAGCCCTATTCCGGGGCGCGTTTGGACTGCATAGCAAAGCGCGCGCACCGGGCATCTGGCGTTGACTCAGAGTGAGAGCAAATGCAGCGCCTTGGGCATCCGGCAATCCTGTTACCGAAACGATCGTTATCTGGCTGAAATCGGGCATGTCTGACGGTTAGTGGTTCGATTGGGTAGTCCGCAATGAGCGGAAAGATTGCGAGCGCAACCAACCAGACAGTGTTTCGCAAGAGTAACGGGGACTCAATAGCAAGATTTCGAAAGCTTTTGCTGCAAAGGCGCAGGCCGGCGAATCAGCTGCATGCGCCCAGGCTGCCTCAACGGCTTGCGTCGTATCGCAAACGGCTGTCCTGAATGGCGGTGCGATGCGCACGCGCCCAGAGTGCCAACTGCCGAACCGGCTCGGATAGCGATCGCCCGAGTGCGGTCAACGCATAGTCCACCTGCGGTGGTGTAGTGGCGCGTACCGTGCGCTCGACCATGCCGTCGCGTTCGAGCGTCTTGAGCGTACGCGTCAGCATCTGCTGCGAGATACCGCTCACATGGCGCTTGATGTCGTTGAAACGCCGCGGCTGGTCGCGCAACGCTACCACCACCTGCATCGTCCACCTGTCTCCAACCCGGCTGAGGATCTCGCTGACCCCGCGGCAATCGCTGGGCGCATCAAGCTGCGTGGGCACATCCATATGACCTGGTCCTGAAAATATGCGTTTTTGGTGAACCGCGAGAAATCACATACTGGGTGCTGGCCAACCATCCAGACCCCACATCGCGGAGAATATTATGAAGCTTTTTTACCACCCCGGTGCCTGCAGCCTCGCTGTCCACATTGCGCTTATCGAGGCGGGAATGCCTTACGAACTGGTGAGCATCACCCGCGACAAGCGAACCTCGGACGGGCGAGATTTCATGAAGATCAACCCGAAGGGCTTCGTGCCGACACTGGAATTCGACGATGGAACGGTGCTGACGGAAGCGCTCGTCATTCTCGTCTACATTGCCCATCGGGCGGACGCACTGCTCCCGGAGGACGGCCCGGTACGCTGGCACGCGCTCGAAGCCACCTCATTCATGACGAGTGAAATTCACGGCAATTTCAAGCCATTCTGGAAGGGCGCGAGCGAGGCCGAAAAGGACCACGCAGGACAGATGCTGGTCAGGCACTTCGCCGTCATCGCCAGGCAACTGGGTGACAGGCCGTTCCTGACGGGTGAGCGCATGACTATCGCCGACCCATACCTGTTCGTGATGTTGATGTGGGCGGACAGGCACGGAATCGGAGTATCCGGGCCGTTCGGAAACTATGTTGCCCGGATGAAGGAGCGGCCGTCCGTCGCGCAGGCGCTCGCGGAGGAAGGGCTTGTCTGAATGTGATGGGTAAGCGGCTCACTGCCCGGGTGTTCATTCACTGGCGCACGTCGCCCGCGCCAGGCCCCACCCTCTTTAACCATCCGCGAGGCGAAAAGCACCGGCCATTCGATCCTGCTCGCGAGCAGAAAGCCTGAGCCCATTCGCAATGATTCTCCATTGGCTAACTGTGCTCCGGAAGTCTTCGATGATCGTATCGGCATCGTTCAGGCGTACCCGGAAATATTCGGCTACCTCTCGCGCCAGATCGAGATCCAGGGCATTGTCGGCTTCGGTGATATTGAGCTTCAGACCGTCGGCAACCGGGACGGGGTTCATGTCATAGGCTTCGGAGAGTCGCCATCCGGCGCCCGGAACCAGAATGAAACCGTGGTTACGCAAATGGTCGTCGGTGTTCGAGACGAGGATGTTGAAGACAATCCTCGACCATAGCTCGCGCAAGTCAGCATTGGTTTGCACTCCGCGCATCATGAGAACCTCGGCCAGTTCCAGATAACTGGCGCCTGTGGAGGCATCGTCACCGTCGACATGGCCAGTCATGGTCATCGCCGAGGCAAAGTGAAGGCGTCGGCCTTGCTCGGTGCGATCAAACCGGCGGACCATGAAGCAATGGTAGTCACTGGCGAATTTGCGGGCTTCGGCGACGGCCACATTCAGGCCACAGCCAAGGGCGAGAGCATTGACGACCATCTCCCACCCGCCGACGTCGTAGTCGTCGCGGGTACTCGGAAACTTGGCGATATACAAACGCCCACTGTCGTCCGCGACGCTTGCCTTGGGTCTGGCGCCGCCGAGCGAACCACCAGGGGCAATCAGCATTCTCAGCCAGTCTTGCCCCTCCAGAGCCACGTTATCCGGGTCATCCTCCAAAGCGCGGCTTGCGCTTTCCAGATCGTGAATTTCGGTGAACGGAGGAGCCGCCTCGCCAATCCGGTCATCGAGAAACTCGCCAGCATCATCAAATTTGTAGCGTAAGGCGCCTACACGATAGAGGTCATGCACGCCCAACAGGTAGTCCGATTCGTAGAGCCGTACATCCTTACGCTGGAGGCCGGTGCGAATGTCCCGCTCGAGCCTGCGATCCATGAGCAGGCGGCCCCATCGATCGGGACTCGAATCCGCAAAGACACCGAACTTGTCCTGCGGCGGGACCGGATACTGGGGACCTTCAAACAATCCAAGCCCGGGATCGAGCTGCAATTGGCCGAGGTCGTGGTCACTCAAGGCTGCAGGGTCATACTGAAACTCAAATAGCTCGCTCGCACGGGACTTACGGCTATGCAGAAGCCCGAGCTTTTTAGGCTCACGCAGTCCGTCCCAGTCAGCATACACGCCGATCATGGTCATTTTTTCCCGTGCTCTGCGCGCGCTCTCTTGACCGGCTTCAGAAGCGAAGCAAGATCCACCGCCGTGGTGCCGTGTGATTTCGCTGGAGTTCCCTTCGCACTCCCTGGTGATTCTTGCTTGCCTGCTGCACCCACTCGCTGCCCCTCTGCGACCAGACTCTTACGGACAACGGGACGTGCGGTTCGCCCAGTGCTTCGCTTCACCAGGCTTGCATCCTGCAATTGACGACCGAGTTCGTCCTCTGCTGCCAGTTTTGCCAGATCTTTCTCGAGTCCCAAGACCTGCATGACGGAAACATAGGCTCCGATCGTTACCCCCGAGCTACCGGCCTCCAGCGAGCGAAGCGTCATCGGAGACATACCCGCCCGCTCCGCGACCTGCCTGGCAGTCAGCCTACGGCGCAGGCGCGCGAGCTTCAGCCGCTCACCCAGTTCGGCAAGCAAGCGGTCCGCATACGGTAAGAGCACTGCCGTCTTCTTAGCCATCGTGCCAATATTCCTGCTATTTTGGCCTAAATTAGCCAGAATATTAGCATATTTGAGACTCGCCACGCGCTCGGATAGGCGGAGAGAGGGAGCTGGCAGAGCACCGAAAGTGCTAATATTTTGGCTATATTCCTTAAAAATAGCCAAAATATTAGCATCTTCAAAGGATAAACATCTGGTTGGCGATACGGCTGAGGCCGGCCAGCCGAGCCGCCGTAGCGTATCGGGCGTTCAGATTGAAAAAGGGGCAGCGCACTGCCCCTTCACCGCCTCCATCGCGCTTCATGTGCGGGCGGCGCTCCAGCGCCACCCGCATCACCGTGCACAGTCCTCGCGCTGCAAACCTAGGTCGCCGAAGCAGTCACGATTGCGAGGCCTGGGCAATAATGCGTCGCCCCCAGATAGTCCGCCTGCTGCGACCGGGCTCCAGCAGCATTCGATGTCGGCGGATCGATAAAGACAGAGGCGTTATTCGATCCCACAGGCGCCGTGAAGCTCATGGTCACTTTCCACCAGTTCCCCACCTTCACGGCGCTCACCGAACTCGCTTGCCCAGCGCCCCACGTCCCTCTCACCGCCTGACCGGTGTTCGTATTCAACACCCAGGCGAATTCAGTGCCGTTCGCGTCATCGGTCTGTACCGAGCCACCGGGAAAGACCGTTGCATTGGTGGTAGCGAGAACGTAGTCGGTGAAGCTGTAGTTTTGTCCGCCCTGCACCCTGATGATTTCGTGGATATTGGCCACAGGCGACCCATTGGTGCCGGTCACCGTCGCCGCAAGCGTGCTGCTTCCCGTGATATCCGTTGCAGGCACAGCAGTGCCGCCATTCGACTGGCTCCATGCGTCCGGCGTCGCAAGACTCAGCGGTGAATTGACCAGGTTGTCCGCATAGCAGGCAGCAGCAGTCTTGTCGGCCGGCGGCCCGTAGAAGCTCGCCACGCTGGCCTGAATGGCGTTGTCGGTCGCGTCGGAGGTCGCCTTGGTGATGATTGCGCCTTCGGAGAACTGGATAGGCGCAGCGCTGCCGTCGCCGCCTTCGCCAAGCGAGAGCCCTCCCTGCCATTGCCCATTGAAGGCATGACCCGCATCGTTGCCAAAGTTATAGGCTTCCGGGGGAGCCTGGTCGTACACCGGCGTGAGTACACTTTGCGAAGCCGAACCGCCTTTGACCGCGAAGAGATTCGACGCCGTCACAGGTGAGTATTTGGAGAGCACCGTGACAAATTTCTCCCTCGCCGGTTGCTGCGGACCGTAGAGATAGACGCCCGCTTCGGCGTCCACCCCTGGCCAGTTGACGTCGAGTCCATTACATACGGGGTCTTTTACATTAGGCGCCTGGTCCGAATCACCATCGCAATAGCCGAACACCGCTGCGGCGCCGTTCGAGAACGCCAGCGCGAACATCTCGCCTTCGACTTCGCCGTGCGCATAGGTGCTGGAATTCGCGCTGCTTTCCATATTTCCGTAGGTACCGCAGCAAGTCGACGACTGATCGTAGTGTGCCCCTGCCACCATATATTCGGCGATCTCCGTGTCGCCGATCGACTGGTTAACCGTGCCGAACCTGTTGCGGTAGGCTTGCCCGGCCAAAGTCGCGAGAACCGGAACCTGCGCGCCATGCAACTGCACGAAACTCAGCTTGGCGGGCGTACCGGCAAGCGCCGGCAAGTCGTTGCCGATCGATACCTGAAGCGTCGGCGACTGCGTGGTGAGCGCCGTGGGGGGCTGCTGCAGTTGCACGGTCAGCGTTCCCGCGGTTCCAGGAAGGGTAATCGTCGCAAAACCGTTGAGGACCGGAACGGTCGTCGTTGCCTGCGATCCAGTACCGCCATTCGGCACGCTCAGAGATTCTGTGCCGTTCTGATTGAGCGTGAGCGTGGCCGTCACATTGCCGAACGTCCCGCCTTTGAGCGGTGCAACCAGATCGATCTGATCGTAAATGTAGGTGATCGAGCAAGACGTATTGCTGCAGAACGCGTTGGCGCTTCTGGCATTGGCCGAGCCGATCAGCGCCGGGTCAGCGCCATTCGGCAAGGTACCCCACGTATACGGGTAGATGTTCTGCGTTGCGTTATCGGACGCACGTTGAATCTGGAACAACGGGCCACTGTAGTTTTTCGTCAACAGGCGTGTCACGCTGTGAGCCGCGGAACACGGCGTATTGGCGGCGGCCGCGGCGTCGCATGGCAGCGGCAACTGTGATGACTCCGCCGCCGAGGTGCTCGCAGTCGACTGGGTTGGCGTTGTCACCGGCGACGAATTCTGGGTCGACGCGTCTATCGCCTGAGTCCCCGCAGACGTGGAGCTGGTACCCCCGTCACACGCGGCAAGCGCGACAGTCATCGCCAACAAAGCAGCAATTAATCCAATTCCTCTGGACATCATGACCTCCTCCTATGGGACCAAGCTTCGGAATAGTCTCATCACGCTTAGTTGTACAAACTGAATGGAACGGCACCCTCTTTGCTTGAGCAGATACGTTTTGGTACTGTCACTGCAGGCGACCGCCCTACCCGCCTTCTGCAAGCCATGCTTTGCCGGCGACCACGGCCATCATGCGAATCTTGCTGAGGTGGAGAAAAAAGGAACCGGAATATGCCCTGACACTGGCAGATGGCGAACGCAGCCTGCGTCCAGCACCACCGCCATGCGGTGCAGCACAGCGCGGATCAGCATGGTCGTCTCCATCGTCGGTGCATCGATTGTCCGCCCCGGCGGGGCGGCATCCGGCCTTACACGGCAACACATATTATTACTAATATTAGGCAATGACATCGCTTAGCCATGTAAGGACTATCCCTTATACGCTCAGCGATAACGCCAGCTGGCGCTTGCTGGCGCTGGGACGGAGATGTATCACAGCAATCATTACAGAAATATTATTTATAATATGAACGACCAACGCACGGACTCCAGCGACGCGATACGAACCGTCCCAGGCGCTCCTACACCCAAGCCAGCAGCGGCCTCCTGGCAGGAAGACGAATTCCTCGCCCAGAACCCGCGTCGCTGCTACCCTTTCCGTGAAAATTCCAATCCACGCCTGGGGCCGAACGCAACGCCCCTCTTGATAACGAGTCCGGCCCGCACGGCGCCGGCATTTCACCTGAACTCATGAGCAGAATCAAATTCGACACCGTCGTACTCGGCGCGGGCATCGTAGGCGTATGCGTCGCTGTGCATCTGCAAAAACGCGGCCGCCAGGTCGCGCTGATCGACCGCAAGCTGCCTGGCAACGAGACGTCCTTCGGCAACGCCGGATTGATCCAGCGCGAAGGTGTCTATCCGTACGCGTTTCCGCGCGAACTCGGCACCTTGTTGCGCTATGCGCGCAACCGTTCGCCGGAGCTTCGCTACCATGCCGACGCGTTGCTCAAAACGGCGCCGTTCCTGTGGCAATACTGGCGCAACTCTCATCCGGCAAAGCACGCCGCCATCGCGAAGTCCTATGCGACGCTGATTGAACATTGCGTGAGCGAGCACCGGGCTCTTGTGACCGAGGCCGGTGCGGGCGAATTATTGCGTGCGAGCGGCTGGATCAAGGTGTTTCGAACCGAGGCGGCCCGCGATGCGGAAATTCGTCTCGCCGAAAAGTGGCATCGGGAATATGGCGTCGCGTTCGAACCGCTCGACCCCGCACGCCTGCAACGGGCCGAGCCGCATCTCGACGCGACGTTATCAGGCGGCTTGCTTTATTCGTCATCCCATTCCGTGAGCGACCCCAACGCCCTCGTCACCGCCTACGCAAAATATTTCGAAGCGCTGGGCGGACGGTTTTTTATAGGCGATGCGGACTCGCTTCGCGAAGGTTGGGAACTCGAAACTCGGGCCGCAACAATCGCGGCATCGTCCGTGGTCGTTGCGCTAGGACCGTGGTCGGACCGCCTGGCTCGCCGGTTCGGCTACCGCTTGCCGCTTGCCGTGAAACGCGGCTACCACATGCACTATGCGCCTCTCGCGCAGGCCCGCCTGCATCATCCGGTGCTGGACATCGAGCGAGGCTACCTGCTGGCGCCCATGGCACGAGGCATCCGCCTCACCACCGGGGCGGAAATCGCACACTGCGACGCACCGAAGACGCCTGCGCAACTCGCCGCCGTCGAGCCGGTTGCCCGCACGCTGTTTCCCTTGGGTGAGCGACTCGACGACGAACCCTGGATGGGCCGCCGTCCATGCACCGCCGACATGATGCCTATTATCGGACCGGCAAGAAATCAAGCGGGCCTGTGGTTCGCGTTCGGTCATGCGCACCATGGCTTGACGCTCGGCCCTGTCACCGGAAGGTTGATCGCCGAGATGATGACGGGTGAAGAAACGCTAGTGGATGCACGGCCATTTCGGGTCGAGCGTTTCTAGCGGCAAGCGGTTACGGGGTTGTGAGTTTGGTTAGCATTCCAATTTATACTGAACCGGCCATGATTCATGGCCGCGCCCAATGCATCCAAACTACCTGGCTCTTACCTTCAGCTTCACCTGAAGCAAAGTCAGTGCACCCAGCAGGAACACCGCCACGCTCCACATGCCGTCGTGCTGCAGCAGCACCGAGGCCGCCGCAGCGATGCCTGCCAGCCCTTGCTGCAAGAAGCCGCATAGGGCCATGGCATGCGCGCCGTAGTCGTGGGCATCGCTGACGGCGGTTGCCATGCTGTTTGGAAACAGCACCGCCTGGCCAAAGATAGTCAGGCAATACAACGCGATAAAAATCCACAGCCCGGTGAGATGGGTCAACAGGCCATCCAGCCAGAACACCAGCATCAGCGTGGTCGCCAGGGCGATCAGCGCGGCGCCCGCATGCATCAGCCGGAAGCCGCCAAGCCGGCCCACCAGGCGATTGACCAGCATGGCGCCGCTAAAATAGGCCAGACCAATCAGCAGGCCAATGCTGCCGAAGCCCGTCACGGCCAGGTGAAAATGCTCCTGGAACACGAAGGGACTCACTTCCTGCAAAGTCACGGTCGTGGCAAATCCCAGGCCGCCCGCGCACGCGGGCCAAAAGAAACCGGGGCGTCGCAGGACACTCCAGTAGGTCGCGGCCATCCCCGACGTGACGGCGGTATGGCGCCCCGCCTTCAAAGGCAAGGAATACGACAGCACGACGGCCAGCGCGGCAGTGATAGCCATCAGCACAAAACCGGCTTCCCAATGACTGTACTGGCCGATCAACCCGCCGACAAACTGCCCGCCGCCCAGCGCCGTGATAAAAGCAATCGACAGCACGGAAAGCCGCCGCGCCAGCTCGTCGCCACGCCAGTTATCGCGGACAATAATTCTCGCAATGATCGCCGCGCCACCGCCCGCGATACCCTGGATCGCGCGCAGCACCAGTAGCTCCAGCGCGGAGGTGCAACTTGCGAGCAGCAGGCTGCTGGCAATGAAGAGCAGTAGGGAAATCAGCAAAGGAGCACGCCTGCCCCAGCGTTCGGCAGCGGCGCCCCAGAACAGCACAGGCAGCGCTGCGCCGATCACATACGCGGAAATCGACAACTCGACGGCGCTCTGGGTCATCTTCAGGTCGCGCATGACGGTGGGCAACGACGGTAGATAAACGGTCGTCGCCATCTGCGCCATGAACACCACCAGGCACGCCAGCGCCATGGCGCGCAGAGCCGACCCGGCGCCTTCGAAGGCCGCGTCAGCGGCCAGAGCAGGCTTGTCACTCATGTTCGGCCTTGACTTGAGCGTACATCGTGAGGCGCGCGGCACAGCCGGCCCATTTCCGCCGGCTCATTTCCGCCACATAACGCGCCAACGCCTCCGCAGCTGCAGCGCCGTTATCGCGTCGATATTCGCTGTATCGCATGGCACGTTCGATCTGCAAGGCATCGATCAACGGCCTCGCGTTCGTGGATAAATTGCCACCCTATTGACCGGCGGGTTCGGCAAGGTGCAACAGACAGTCGCCACGTTGCACCCAGGCGGGCACGCGCTTGCACACTACCTCGCCGGCGCTCGCGAACTGCAGCGTCACCGGTTCGCGCAAGGGCGTATCGGGGAAATGGATACGCGCCGCCGGCTGCCCCGCGCTCACCTGCTCGCCCAGTTCCACCAACGGCTCGTATAGTCCGCGGTCATATGCGTAGACGTAGTGTCTGGAGCCCGACACTCGCATAAAGCGCGTACTGCCGGGCGGCTGACCAGGCACGAGCGGGCCATGCAACAGGCCAACAAAGCCGAGCAGATGCAACAGTCCGTGGCGTGCTTCGCGCAGCAGTTGCGGCTGCACGGTGCCGCCACCACCCAACTCCGTCAAGATTGAAATCGCTCCCTGACGACGCGCGGCGGTCGCTGCGTGAACCGGATTCTCCGGGTGCAGAAACGCTTTCGGCAAGCCGAACGCCGCCAGCAGCGAGCGCAAGTGCACGGCTTCCTCGGCGCTGCGTGGCTCGATTGCGAGCATATTGGCGCCGTGATACGCCAGCGAGCTGCCGCCGGAATGCAGATCGATCAGGTATTCGGCACGCGCGAGCAAGGTGTGTTCAATGTAGTCCGCGATCAACTCGGTCGGCGTGCCCGCCGGATCGCCCGGAAACGTGCGGTTCAGATTGCCGCCGTCAAGCGGCGAGGTGCGCAAACCCGCTTCCGCAGCCGGGTAATTCGCCATCGGCAACAGAATCAGTTGCCCTTGAACCATGCTCGCGTCAACTTCGCGAATCAGTTGGGAAACGAGGATCTGCCCTTCGTACTCGTCCCCGTGGTTGCCTGCCATGATCAGCACCACCGGTCCGTCGCCGTTGCGGATCGAGGCGATCGGGATCGGGATCCATCCATATGCCGAGCGGTGCACCGAATGAGGCAGCCGCAGGTAGCCCGTGTGCTTGCCGTTCGCGTCCAGATCGATTTCGCTGCGAATGGGATTGGCTGGTTTTGTTTCCATGGTCACCTGTCGCGGGTCATTGAGCTCTATTCTCGATCAGGGTGGCTTCGAGCGTTACCAAGATATCCAGCAATTTATATCCGCGACGAAGCTATGCTCGTTAAATCGAGCGCAATCCTCGTTATGCTCGGTTTTAGATACATTCTATCTTGGTATCTGGCGGCCCATCTCCTACGATATGCTCGTAATATCGTTCAAAAAGCCCGTTAGGCTTGATTTTACGAGCACGAAGATCGACCAATCCGCAGTTGCGGATTCGGCTGTCCTGTTGCAAGCCCTGAACCTCGGGGAACGGCTCGCGCGCCTGCTTACGGAAGAAGACCCGTCTGTAAAGGCGCAATCACTTCGTGAACGGCAGCGGCGGGTAAATAGACCTTCTCCGAAGAATCCCGATGAGCTGGACTTCCAAGACCAATTGTTGACTGGGCGGATCTGGGAGTAAACGTAGTTTTAGCGAACACAGTGAGGGCCCTGCCATGAAAGCGTCCGTCTTCGTGGGAACCAGTCTCGATGGCTTCATTGCAAGAACCGATGGCTCGCTTGATTTTCTCCCGCCAGGTGGTGGGGAACCCCACGGCTATGATGAATTCATGGCCACGGTCGATGCGCTCGTCATTGGCCGCAACACATACGACACGGTATTGGCGTTCGATGCGTGGCCGTACGCACAAAAGCCGGTATTTGTGCTGAGCACTCGCCCACTGGCAAAGGCTCCTTCGGGCGCGATAGTCGAACGTATCGAAGCGGAACCCGCGCAGATCGTGTCTCTGCTCGAAAAACGTGGCCTCCAGCATATCTATGTGGATGGCGGGATCACGATTCAGGCGTTTCTACGGGCGGGTCTCATACAGCACCTCACCATTACGCGCGTTCCCGTTCTGATCGGCGCCGGGATACCCCTCTTTGGCGGCACACTGCGCGACATTCCTCTCAAGCATGTCGCAACACGGCACTACGCAAGCGGACTCGTGCAGAGCGAGTATGAGGTTGGCGCCTAAGAGACCGGGCATGCGCAGACGCGGCATGCCCGGTCCGATTGCCGAACAGCTTACATCTTCACGACGTCAAGCAACGTCTTCTTGCCGCTCTGGTACGTGTACAGCGTGATCACGCCGTGCTTCAGATCGCCCTTCGCATCGAATGTCGTCTGGCCAATCACGCCGTTATAGTCCGTGGTCGGCATCGCTGCCAGGATCTTTGCCGGATCCGTCGAGTTGGCACGCTTCATCGCGTCGACGATGATGTAGACCGAGTCGTACGTAAACGGCGCGTACAGCTGGATATGCTGGCCGAAGCGCTTCTCGTACTTCGCCTCGAACGCTGCGCCGCTTGCCATCTTCTCGAGCGCCATACCCGCTTCCGAGCACACGATGTTGTCGGTGCCGGCGCCGCCCAGGTTGGCGAGGCTGCTGGTGCACACACCGTCACCGGCCAGAATCTTCGCACGCAGGCCGAGTTGCTTGGCCTGCTTGGCGAACGGGCCGCCGGTCGCGTCCATACCGCCGTACATGATCGCGTCAGGGTTCTCGCCCTTGATCTTGGTCAGAATCGCGCGGAAGTCGATCGCCTTGTCGTTGGTCGCATCGTGCGACACCACGGTCAGGCCCAGCGCCTTGGCGGTCTTCTCGAACTCGTTTGCCAGACCCTGGCCGTAAGCGGTCGAGTCGTCGACGATCGCGACGCTCTTCACCTTCAGATCCTTGGCAGCGTAGTTAGCCAGTGCCGGGCCTTGCTGCGCGTCGGTCGCCACGACACGGAAGGTCGTCTTGAAGCCTTGCTGCGTGTACACCGGATTGGTCGCCGACGGCGAAATCTGCACGATGCCTGCGTCGCTATAGATCTTCGAAGCCGGGATCGAGGTACCCGAGGTTTCGTGGCCGACCACCGCCACAACCTTGTCGTCGACCAGCTTCTGCGCAACCTGGGTGGCCGTACGCGGGTCGCCTGCGTCGTCCTGTGCGTCCAGTTGCAGCGTGACCTTCTGACCGGCGATCGTCAGACCCTTTGCGTTGATTTCCTCGACCGCAAGCTGCGCGCCATTCTCGTTATCCTTGCCCTGTTGAGCGGAGCCGCCGGTCAGGGGCGACACGTGACCAATCTTGACGACCGTATCGGCAGACGCGGCACCGCAAACAGCGAACATCGCCAACGCCGCGAGCGCGGTCTTCTTTGTCAAGCACACATTCATTACTGCTTCTCCTTGATTAACGCTCTTCGAAAAACCCCGTTATGCATAGCATGTCGTCTTGTCGGGACCCGAGATAATCTTGGGCGCCTGGCTAAAACTCCAATGCAAAATAGGCATAGGCCATGCATAAATTGCATAACCGAGGTTAATCCCACGCCCTCAAAGAGATCCGCCTCTCACCTGGCGTTTCCCCCACTATCTAGTCCGTGAAATGCACGGAGCGCTGGAAAGTGCGCCCACGCTACGCGTCTTTTGCGCGAATCAGGTAGCCAATTCCACGCATGGTGTGAATTTCCACCCCGGCATCCGCATGATCGAGCTTGCGCCGCAGATTCGATACGTGCGAGTCCAGCGCGTTCGAGGCGATATCGCGCTCGAATCCGTAGACCTGGGTAGAGAGTGATTCGCGCCGAACGGTCTTGTCGCGCCGTTCGATGAGCGCCTGCAGCACCAGCAATTCACGGCGTTGCAAGGCAAGACGCTCGCCATTCACCAGCGCCTCCTTGGCCTCGAAATCGAATACGAGTCGTCCAATGCTTTCTTGCGGGTCCCTGAGCACGGCGGGGCGGCGATCGAGGGCACGCAGTCGCGCCACGAGTTCGTCCATTGAGAACGGCTTGGGCAGATAATCGTCCGCGCCCGCATCGAGACCTTCAACTCGCGCGGTCACGTCACACATTGCGCTCAGTACGATGATGGCGACGCCAGGCGCGCTGGCACGCAAATGTGGAATGATCGAAATGCCGTCGCCGTCGGGCAGCTTCCGGTCGAGGAGCGCCAGCTTGTAAGTCACCTCATTGATCGCATAGCGCGCGGTGCTGAGCGTCGAAACGTGATCGACCGCCATCCTGCGTTTTTCCAGCGCGCTCTGAATGGCGGAGGCAAGCTCCATTTCATCTTCGATAAGCAGTATTCGCATAGAGCCTTTCGGGTCGTGCTCTCTGGGTTCGACGCAACATGGAGTCCTCATCGGGAGAGCGCCGGTCCAATCACATCAGGCGCCCTCGCCGGCCAGTCTCACTTGAAGGTGTAAGTGACCATCGCGTCAGTCAAAAGGGACGCACGGCGCTGCACAATCGGACTATTGGCGGCATCTCCGGTCAGATTGGTGACCTGCTGCGTTGCCGATACGGACCAGTTCTTGTTGAACTGATGGTTCCATGTCACCCCGGCACGGACGGCATACAGTCCCGAGCCCACGCCGTATTGGGGGAAGCCACTGTTTGCGCTTTGCGACGCGTCGACACCGAAGAATGTCTGGTTGTACTTCGAGGAGCCGAAATCCGCCTCCGCGTTCGTACTCAGGCTATCGCGCCCCACCTGGACAATCACGTATTGAAAGCCTATCCGGTAGGTCTCTCCACGGCTGCGGTTCGTCAGCGGCAGGTCCGCCGCAAGCGTCACGGCGCCGCGCTCACCGAGACGGTATCCCGCCGTGACCGTGGTAATCAGGGCGCCGGGAATGTCGCCCATACCCCTCAGATAGTTGGAACCGCCTAGCCACGATTCATTCTCGTCCTTGCGCCCGCTCGCGTAGTTGATGCTCGTATCGATGAAGAAATTCGCCGGCAGCAGCCACTTGTAGCCAATCCCCTTCCCCGAATCGATATAGATGCCGAGCGGAGTGACCACGTCGAGATAAGGAATCGGCAGAACAAAATAATCGCTGCTTCCCAGGTATCGCGGAGCAATTACGGCGCCAAGCCCAGCGGTGACGCTGTATCCACCTTGTGCACCATCGGCCCGGGCAAGTGGTGCAGTACAAAGACATACCGCCGCAACGGAAATGCAGGAAAAATCTCGAAGGTTCATAGAATCTCAAATCGATGATAACGCCGCCCGAAGCGGTCACGGATCGTCAAGCCCAAGCGGCGCAGAGGTGAGCGCGTCAACCGCAGGCGCACAGGGAGCGACGGCACGCGCAAGTGCGCGGCCCCCTCCTCGCGGCGATCCTGGACGACTTGCTAGCGCAGCGGCGATTCTAGGGACCGCACGTTGTCGGAACATTGTGGAAGTGGCCCGGCATGCTTAAAAGTGCGGACGCGGTGCTGGAAAACCTGCCTTGTCATAAGCGTCTTGTATTGCGGCAGACCGATTTCATCTTGGCGTGCCCGGCGCGGGGAGCATACCGTTATGACCATACGCTGCCCGCATCAACGAGCCTCGTCAGTGTGCGCGCAGCGATCTCTCTTCTTTCCCGAAGCCAATCCAACCATGTACAAAGCCATTCGCAAGAACCCCTCGGCTGCGCCAGCCGACGCAAGAATACTGAATGCGTTGCGGGATATTCCGGTTTCCGCGCTCAGCGACAACATGCACCGCAATATCGGTAGCGTGGGGTTACAGCCCTATCAGAAGCCCGCCAAGAAAACCATGGCAGGCACCGCGGTCACGGTGAAATCGCGGGGTGGCGACAATCTGACCTATCTGCGTGCACTGGAATTTTGCCGCCCAGGTGACGTTCTCGTTGTCGATGCCGGGGGCGATCTCAACAACGCGGTCGTCGGCGGCATCCTGTCGTTCTACGCAGCCAGTATCGGTGTCGTAGGCCTTGTGATTGACGGCGCGATACGCGACGTAGCCGAAATCCGCGACCGCGACTTTCCGGTCTACGCACGCGGCGTGACGCACCGCGGCCCCTACAAGGACGGCCCCGGCGAGATCAATGTGCCGGTGTCGGTTGGAGGCATGGTCGTCAACCCGGGCGATGTCGTCGTGGGCGATCAGGATGGCTTGCTGGCGATTCCGCAGGTGGATGTCGAGCGGGTGATCGAAAAAGCTCGCGAGGTTCTGAAAGCAGAGGCCGAAACCATGCGCGCCATGAAGGAAGGCCGCTGGGACCGCGCGTTTATTGACGCGCTGGAGGCACGCTGCAATAACTAGGGATGCAAAAGCGGCGGTCCCCGGTTACCCGGTGACCGCCGTAATTCTGTTAGCGACAGCTAGCGATAGCGCATTACTCGAAACTGACCAGCACCTTCATCGATTTCGAGCGGTCGCCGGCAGCCTGAAACGCCGCGACCGAATCCTGATAGGGAAATACGCCCGAAATCAGCGGTTTGACGTCGATCAGACCTTTGTTCAGCAACTCCACTGCCACCGCGAATTCCTCGTGAAAACGGAATGCGCCGCGCAAGTCGAATTCCTTGGCAACCACAACGTTGATCGGCAAGCTGATATCGCCACCCAGTCCAACCTGGACGATGACGCCGCGCGGACGCAGCACATCGAACGCACTGCGCAGCGCCGCGGCGTTTCCACTCGCCTCGAACAGGACGTCGAAGCTCCCCTTGTCGGCGGAGAACGGCGCCAGGGCATCGGGCTGCGCGGCAATATTGAACGCAAGGTCGGCGCCGACACGCAGCGCGCTCTCGAGCGGCAGCGCGTTGACATCGGTTGCGACTATCGTCGCGGCTCCCGCTCGACGGGCGGCGGCGACGATCAACGCACCAATCGGTCCGCAGCCCGTGACGAGCACCCGCTTGCCCAGCAGAGGCCCCGCGCGCCGCACCGCATGAAGCGCCACGGAGAGCGGTTCGGCCATCGCGGCTTCCGCGTCGCTCAGGGTGTCGGCAACAACGTGAGCCTGCGCCCGGTCGATGACGATTTCCTGGCGAAACGCCCCTTGCACATGGGGTGTGCGCATGGCGCTGCCGTAGTAGCGCATATCCAGGCAGTGATTCTGCAAGCCTTGCTGGCAATACTGGCAAAGCCCGCATGGCCGGCTCGGACTGATGGCGATGCGCGTGCCGATGGGCAGGTCGGTCACGCCTGAGCCGGCGCCCGCCACGACACCCGATACCTCATGGCCCAGGACCATCGGCTCCTTGATGCGCACGGTCCCAAACCCGCCGTGATTGAAATAATGCAGATCGGAGCCGCAAATTCCTCCAGCCCGAACGCGTATCAGCAACTGGCCGGCCTCGGGTTCAGGCGTCGGAATGTCCTCGATACGCAGGTCCAGCGGAGCGTGGATAACGAGTGCATGCATGGCAAAAGCCTCTGTCGGTAAACCAGTGAAGTGGGATGCGTGAATACGCTGTGCCTGCGGGTTCAGAACCTGTGACGCAGGCCGATATCTGCCTCAAACAGCGAGTTGTGTCCGTAGAACGGCTGATTGGACCCGGAAGCGGCAGCCAGCGTGACCCATGCACCGGTCAGATGATTGTAGTCCGCGCCGATATAGACGTCGGTCCGCTTGCTCAGGAAGTAGTCGAGCGTCGGGCCACCGGTGATGCGCGTGCCGCTTTCGCCTGCATGGTGCACGAAGTCGACGTAGAGCGGCAGATCGACGACAAACTCCGGTGTGACGTAGTACTGCACGGCCGTCGAGAACGAGTCGTTGCGGTAGTCGGCCGGATAGACGTGGCTATAGATATAGGAGCCGAAGACCTTGGCCGCACCGAACTGATAGGTCGCGCCCGCCGTGAAGACTTTCTGCGAGCTGTCCGGAATCGTGAGTCCGAAGTAGGTGCTGCCATACTCGGTCGTGGCCGGCGTCAGGCCGCCAATGTCGTTGATCACCTGATAGGCCGCGCCGACGCTCAAGGGCCCATGCTCATACGAAAGACTGACCGCAGGAGACGAATACTGGTGGAATTCACCCGCGGTCTGGCCAAAGGTGTAAGCGCCTTTAGCGGTAAAACCGGCAATCGTCGGTGAGGTGTACCGGACCGTGTTGTCCAGGCGCCCGCCGCCGGTCTCGCCTGCGCCCTGGAAGCCGACTGTGCCGGTGTAATTGGCAAACGCATAGATGTCGTGCGTCCAGCCCATTTCGTGCACCAGCGTGTATTGACGGCCCAGTGTGATCGTGCCGTATTGACTGGCGAGGCCGACCATGGCGGTGCGGCCGAACAGACGTGCCGTGCCTGAGGGCGTCGATTGCTGGGTCACGCCGGTATTCGGCGTGAAACCGCCTTCAAGCTGAAAGATCGCCGCCATGCCGCCGCCGAGGTCCTCCTTGCCCTGAAAGCCCCAACGGCTTCCCTGAATCTCCCCGCCGCTTCCCATGGTGAAAAGACTGCCGTTGCCGGTCTTGGTCTGATGGTTGTCGTAGCGCACCGCTTCGTCGATGATGCCGTACAGCGTGACGCTGGATTGTGCATATACGGTCCCCGACAATGCCAGTCCAATACCAGTAAGTACACCTAATGTATTATTTTTCACGAGAAGATCCCCTTGCAATTGGAAGAAAACGGAAAGTTTCAGGTCGGCTGCCGCATCCGGCCGGTGCGGCATGTTTTTATATTCAGGGGTGTGACGCGGGAAGCCGCGCCACGTCCCGGCTCTCAGTCCAACGCAGCCACGGCTGCTGCGATCTTCCTGCAGCCTTCGTCGATGATCTCTACGCTGGTGGCAATCGACATCCGGAAGAAGGGCGATAGGCCATAAGCCGAACCTGCCACCACCGCCACCCCGGCATGTTCGAGCAGGTAGAGCACGACATCGGCGTCACCTTCGAGACGCTTTCCCTGCGGCGTGGTGCGGCCAATCATGCCGCTGCAGTTCACGTAGAGATAGAAAGCGCCGCCCGGCGTCCGGCAACTGATGCCCGGTATCGCATTGAGCGCTTCCAGCGCGCGGTCGCGCCGTTGCCGATAGATCTGCACGGAATCGCTGAGGAAACTCTGGTCGCCCGTCAACGCCGCGAGCGCCGCGGCCTGGCTAACGGAGCTGGCATTGCTGGTCGACTGGGACTGCAGCGTGTCCATTGCAGCAATAAGATCGGCTGGCCCAGCCGCATAGCCAATGCGCCAGCCGGTCATCGCGTAGGTTTTCGACACGCCGTTGACGACCAGGGTGCGGTCCGCCAGTTCGGGCTCGACTGACAGCAGATGTTGGGGGACATCGCCGTCGAAGCGGATATGCTCGTAGATATCGTCCAGCATCACGAGCACGCGCGGATGTTGCAGCAACACGTCCGCCAGCGCGCGCACCTCCGCGGACGTATAGGTGGCGCCGGTTGGATTGGTCGGCGAATTGATGACCAGCCAGCGCGTGCGCGGCGTGATGGCGGCCGCGAGATTCGCAGCCGTCAGTTTGAAACCGTCTTCCTCGGTGCAGGGCACCACTACCGGTACACCGTCGCAGGCCAGCACCATGTCCGGGTAGGACACCCAGTACGGCGCGGGAATCAGCACTTCGTCGCCGGCCTCGACCGTGATGGCGAGTGCGTTAAAGATCGCGTGCTTGGCGCCGCACGTGACGATAATGTGTTTGGGATCGTACGTGAGCCCGTTTTCACGCTTGAGCTTGCCGGCAATCGCGGTGCGCAGCGCCGGCGTACCGGCGGTTTGCGTATAGCGTGTTTCGCCACGCTCCACGGCTTCGAACGCCGCGCGGCGGATATGCTCCGGCGTGTCGAAGTCGGGTTCACCAACGACCAGATTGACGATTGTTTTGCCCTGGCGCCGCAGCTCGGCGGCACGGTCGGCCGCAGCACTGCTAGGCGATGGTTTGATTCGCTGGACGCGGGCGGCAATGCGCGATGCACTCACACTGAACTCCTCAACGGCGGTTGACGAGCCCTAACAGTAAGCGCGCAGAAAAGTTGACGCTAAGAGGTCTTTCCGCTGGCGTAATAACATCCACTTATGACAGAACGAGGTACGCACTGCAGCAAATCGCGCCTCCCGCTGTGCATGCCGCAACGCGCCGACCCGGCAGTGTGGGCCTCCGGTCGATTCGCCGGCCTACGGGTTTTTGTCGGGCTGTGCGTCGATCATCGCTTGCCCTATGATGGTTGCAATCCCGTAACCGACGATGGATGCGACCAGCGTGAACCTGCGGCGTTTGAAGTACTTTGTGAAGATTGTCGATATTGGCAGCCTGACTCAGGCGTCCGAAGTGCTGCATATTGCGCAGCCCGCGCTGAGCCAGCAGTTGATCACGCTCGAAGACGAGTTTCAACAGCAGTTGCTGGTCCGCACGAAGCGCGGTGTGACGCCGACGGAAGCAGGCGCCACCCTGTATCGCCATGCGCAACTGATCCTGCGGCAATACGAGCAGGCCCAGTCCGACGTCAAGAGCGCCGGCCAGACCTTGTCGGGCCAGGTCTCGGTTGGCCTCGCGCCAGGCACCGGCGCTTCTGCCCTGTCGTTGCCGCTGTTGCGCACCGTGCGCGCCCGGCACCCGGACATCCTTCTCTACATCAACGAGAACTTCGGGACCACGCTCAGCGAACTGATCATGAACGGCCGCATGGACATGGCCGTCCTGTACGGCGACAAGCCGGTCCACGGGCTTTCGTTCCAGCTTCTCATGAACGAAGAGCTGTTCCTCGTCGCGCCTCGCAGTATGGGCATTACGCAGGAGCAGATCAACGTGACCGATTTGCGCGATGTGCCGCTGCTGCTGCCGCGACCCTATAACTATCTGCGCAAGTACGTGGATGAAGGCTTCGCGCGGGTTCAGATGATCCCCAAGGTGGTGGCGGAGATCGAATCGGCGTCGACGCTTTCGGCTGCCGTGGGTGCGGGCATCGGCGCGACCATCCTGCCGGACTCCACAGCGCGGGTCGTGTCCGCGGCGGGTGACATCGTTCAGTGCCGCATCGTGTCCCCGGTGATCAAGATCCCGCTCTCGGTCTGCCTGTCCGACCACCTTCCCCTTTCGGAGCCCGCCGCTGCGGTCAAGGACATCCTGCTGGAACTGGCAGGAGACCTTGCGCTCGACGTGCGTTCGGAGCCCAGCGCCGATACATAAGCGCGCCTTATCGCTACAAAGCCAAACCGTCTTGGCGCAATATTTCTGCGCCGGATACATTGAGTCCATCGTCGCTCACCCGGTTCGAGCCGGGCCACGGACTCATTGATGGATCTCCAAAAAATTAAGGGCCTGATAGACCTGCTGGCCGGATCGCCGCTCGCCGAACTCGAACTGATCGAGGGCGAAGAGAAGATCCGGCTTGTCAAGGCGCATGGGCGCGGCCGGGCCGCCGCCGCTTCCCTTGCATGCGAGGACAGCCCTGCTACAACGCTTTCGCCTTCGACGCCACACGACGAAGCAGAGCCGGCAAAGACTGACAAGCCCGCTGTCTCTTCTACCGCCCTGGCGTCCGTAGCGAGCGGATCAAGGCTGATATGCGCCCCGATGTTCGGCGTGGTTCATCTCACGCCGGCGCCGGGCGAGGCGCCATTCGTCAACGTAGGCGACGCTGTTGAAGAAGGACAGGTGCTATGCACGATCGAGGCGATGAAGATGTTCAACGCGCTTGAGGCGGAATGCCGCGGAACCGTCGCCGACATTCTCGTCAAGCCGGGCGACGAGGTGGAAGCCGGTCAACCGCTTCTTCGGATCGAGTGACGATGTTCAACAAGGTATTGATTGCCAACCGCGGTGAGATAGCGCTTCGGATCCAGCGAGCCTGCCGCGAGCTGGGACTTAAGACAGTAGCGATTCACTCGGAAGCAGATGCGCAGGCGCGTTACGTGCGGCTGGCGGACGAGGCTTTGTGCATTGGCCCCGCGGCGCCGGGGCAGAGCTATCTGAACCGCGCGGCCATTCTGTTTGCCGCGCATATCAGCGGTGCGCAGGCGATTCATCCGGGCTACGGCTTCCTTTCGGAAAACGCCGACTTCGCCGGGGAAGTCGAGGCAGCAGGCTTGACCTTCATCGGCCCGGAGCCGCAATCCATCCGCACGATGGGCGACAAGGTGGCGGCCAAGCGGGCCATGCGCGCCGCCGGTGTGCCGTGCGTGCCCGGTCCGGATGGCGGCCTGCCTGACGATCCGGCGGCGATCCTGCAGGTTGCCGAAGCGATCGGCTTTCCGGTCATCGTCAAGGCGGCAGGCGGTGGCGGCGGGCGCGGCATGCGCGTTGTAGAGAGCGCCGCGCAGTTGCTGGAAGCGGTGTCCGTGACGCGCGAGGAAGCGCGCCGCGCTTTCGGCAAGCCGGAACTCTATGTCGAGAAGTTTCTCGAGCATCCGCGCCACGTCGAAATTCAGGTCTTGTGCGACACCCACGGCAATGCACTCTGGCTGGGTTCGCGTGACTGTTCGTTGCAGCGGCGCCATCAGAAGGTGCTGGAAGAAGCGCCCGCGCCCGGCATCGATCCGGCGCTGATCCGCCAGGTCGGCGAGCGCTGCGTGGAGGCGTGCCGGCAGACCCGCTACCGCGGAGCCGGCACATTCGAATTCCTGTTCGAAGACGGCGAATTCTATTTCATCGAAATGAATACCCGGCTGCAGGTCGAGCATCCCGTGACGGAGATGACTTCCGGCATCGATATCGTCAGGGAACAGATTCGCATTGCGCAAGGGCACGCATTGACGCTCAGGCAAGCGGACATCCGCACGCTTGGGCATTCGCTCGAATGCCGTATCAATGCCGAGGACCCCTTCAGCTTCATCCCCTCCCCTGGCAGGGTAAGCGCGTGGGAACTGCCGGGCGGAAACGGAGTGCGCGTCGACTCGCATCTGAGCAGCGGCGAGATCGTGCCACCGTATTACGATTCGCTGATCGCCAAGCTCATCACGCATGGGGCGACCCGCGACGAGGCGCTCGCGCGCATGCGGCTCGCGCTCTCGGAGATGCGGGTCGAAGGTATCCGTACCAACGTGCAGTTGCATCAGGCCGTGCTGGAGGACGAAGGGTTTTGCGCGGGCGGCGTCGACATTCATCATCTGGAACGCTGGCTCGCAAAGAGGACACCGACATGACGGCCATCGTTGAGCGTGAGCCGGTTGCGCATGCCGGCGCGGCCGGCGCAATGCCACTGCGGCCGGACTCAGAAAGGACTGCCCCCGTAATGAAACACAACGATTCGGACCAGCCGCTCTGTATCAGCATGCTTGGTACGACGGCCATGCTGTTCGAGGCGCCCGGCGCGCTCGACCTGCGCACGCAGCGCCGCATCTGGACGCTCGCCCGTGAGGTCGAGTCATGGCCGGGTGTGCGCGAGGCGGTGCCCGGCGTCACCAACCTGATGCTGACGTTCGTCACGCCGCCTGCCGATCCACGCTCGCTCGACGCCGCTTTGCGCGACGCATGGGCTGCGGCAGTCGAGCTGCAGATCGAAGGGAAAGTCGTGGAACTGCCGGTCGAATACGGCGGCGAATTCGGACCGCATCTGCATGACGTGGTGACGCATACCGGTTTGTCCGTCGATGACGTTGTGCAGTTGCACTGCGCGCCGCTCTATACCGTCTACGCGCTTGGCAGCCACCCTGGCTACTGCTATCTCGGCGGCATGGACCCGCGCATTGCCACGCCGCGCCGCAAGGTTCCGGTGCTCGGCCTGCCTGGCGGCGCGGTGTCGATCGGCGGGGTGCAGACCGGCGTTTCCGCGTCCACCGGCCCGAGCGGCTGGAACACGATCGGCCATACGTCAATGTCGTTCTTCGATCCGGCGCGCGAGAACCCGGCCACGCTCGCGCCTGGCGACATGATCCGCTTTCGCGTCGAGAGGATCGTCCCATGATCGAGATCCTGTCTTCCTCTGCGCTCGCCACGGTGCAGGATCAGGGGCGCGAGGGCTATCTGCGCTACGGTGTCGGGACCAGCGGTGCGATGGACCGCCTCGCGCTCTCGGTAGGCAATCTCCTGCTCGGCAACCCGGAAGACGCAGCGGGCATCGAGATTCCGCTGTTTCCCTTCCGCATCCGCTTTCTCGAAGATCTCGCGTTCGCCCTCACCGGCGCGGATTGCGCGGCGCGCCTCGGGGAGCGGCCTGTGCTCCCCTGGTGGACTGCGCAGGCAAAGAAGGGCGACGTGCTGACGATCGGTGTGCCGGCCAGCGGCACGCGTTGCTATCTGTCGCTCGCGGGCGGGGTCGACGTGCCGGTCGTGCTCGGCTCGCGCAGTACCCAGTTGCGCGGACAGTTCGGCGGCTACAACGGGCGTCAGCTGCAGAAAGGCGACGTGGTGCAGGCTGTCCGCGCGGCTTCCACGGGGCTGGATGAGCAGACCCGCGACACCGGGTTCGGCACCGTGCCGCCGGAGTATTCGCTGCCGGGTCCGCTGGCCGTGCCTGCGGCCGACGCGGCTGAAACCGTCGTGCGGGTGCTGCCCGCGGCCGAATACGACCGTTACCAGCCGGAATCGCTCGACGCATTCTGGCGCGAAGGATGGAAAGTGACACCGCAAAGCGACCGCTATGGATACCGTCTTGCGGGACCGGCCTTGAACGCGATCCATACGCTCGAAAAGCGCTCGCACGGCATCGTCCCCGGCGTGATTCAGGTGCCGCATAGCGGACAGCCGATTATCCAGTTGCGCGACGCGCAGCCCTCCGGAGGCTACCCGAAGATCGGCACGGTGATCGAAGCGGACTTGTGGCGGCTCGCGCAGGCCCGCATTGGCACGAAAATCCGTTTCGTCCAGACGACTTATCCGGAAGCGGTAGCGGCACTCGAAGAAGTGGAGCGTTATCTCGTCAAGGTGCGCAACCTCGTTAGCCTTTTTCGCGGCTCCAGACACTGAAAGATGACACAGAAAATCGAAGTGGAGATTGGCGAACTTCGGCAGATCACGACGTGGCTGGCCGCGGGTAATGTCGAGTTCGTCGAGATCAGCAGACCCGGGACGACCATTCGTCTGACCATGGAGCAGGAGCCTTGCGCTGCTGTGGACGCGCCGCCGCTAGCGGCGCAAAGCGCGCGCCCTGCCGCGGCGTTCGATGCAACCACGCGCGTACAGAAGCGGACTACTACCGTGACGGCGCGCTCGGTGGGTGTTTTCCTGGCAGCGCATCCCGCGCGCTCTACGCCGCTCGTCGAGCCTGGCACCCCCGTCGCCCAGGGCGAAGTGGTCGGCCTGTTGCAGATTGCGCAGTTGTGCGTGCCGGTCGTCGCGCCTGTGGATGGGACCGTCAGCCAGTTGCTGGCCGTGCACGGCGCTACCGTCGGCTATGGAACCCCCTTGCTTGAGCTTGAATAACGGAGACTGGACTGTGGAAATCGATCTTAACGCCGATCTCGGCGAGGGCTTTGGCCCCTACACCATGGGCGAAGACGAAGCGATGCTCGGGGTCGTCTCGTCCGCCAACGTCGCTTGCGGCTATCACGCGGGCGACCCGGTCATCATGGACAAGACCGTGCGTATGGCGCTGGCACGGCAGATCGACATTGGCGCGCATGTCGGTTTTCCCGACCTGATGGGTTTCGGCCGGCGGCCGATTCACGCCGATCCGCTGGAGCTCGCCAAGTACGTTCTGTATCAGATCGGTGCGCTCGCCGGAATCGCGAAGGCCGCTGGGCACCGGGTTACGCATATGAGCTTTCACGGGGCGCTCGGCAACATGGCCGCCGCATCCTACGCGCTGGCCGAACCGCTGGTGCGGGCGGTCGCCGAGTTCGACCGCGATCTGGTGATCAGCGTCTCGACCAACACGGAGATCGAACGCGCTGCCGAACGGGTGGGAATCCGCACCGCCAACACTTTCCTCGCCGATCGCGCCTATGACGATCAAGGCGCCCTTGTGTCGCGCAAGCTGGACGGCGCGGTGATCAAGGACCGTGCAGCGGTGCTGGCGCGCGTCACGGAGTTGCTCGAACAAGGCACGATCACGACGATTAGCGGTAACAAGCTGAAAGTCACCGTCCAATCAATCCTGCTGCACGGCGACACTCCCGGCGCAGTCGAACTCGCGCGCACCGTGCGCGGCGTGATCGAGGCGGCTGGCGGGCGGGTCGTGCCCCTGTCGAAGCTGGTGCGTTGAATCGCGCGCATCCATCATAAGACCACCTTATCGCTACAGGCCCAATTCGTCTTGGCGTCGCGTTGTCACGCCATATACATTGAATCTCGAGGTGCTCGCCCACCTCGGAGTGAGACATTTCACAGAACCACAAACAGAGGTGATTCATGCCGTTTTCAGACTACAAGACCGCGCTGGTGACAGGTGCTTCGACCGGAATGGGCGCTGCAATCGTCGAGCGGTTCTGCCGTGAAGGACTCGAGGTGCATGCCCTCGCCCGCAATGCTGACCGTCTGAACGAGCTGGCCACGCGCACCGGTTGCATCGCACACGCGATCGATGTCTGCGATCTGGCCGCCGTGACGAAGCTGACACAGGAAGTGCCGTTCGACATCGTCGTGAACAATGCCGGCGTGTCGCGCAAGGGTTCGATTCTGGATGCGGATGTTGAAGATATCGACGTCCAGGTAGAGGTGAACCTGCAGGCGGTTCTGCATCTCGTGCGGTTGACGATGCCTGGAATGGTAGCGCGCGATCGCGGCCATATCGTCAATATCAGCTCGATTGCGGCGATCTACAACTTCAACGGAAACTCGATTTATCACGCTACCAAGGCAGGCATTCATGCCTTGTCGCGTCAGTTGCGGGTCGATGCCACCGGCAAGCGGGTACGCGTGACCGAGATCTGTCCGGGTCGCGTGGCCACCGATATCTTTGGCCATGTGCATGGCGACATTGAGGAAGCCCGCAAGAAGTTCATCGATGGCTTCGAACTGCCGCAACCCTCCGATATCGCCGACGCAATCGCCTTCGCGATTGCCGCGCCGCTCGCCGTCAACATCAGCAACATGGAAATCCTGCCGACGCTGCAGGTTCCAGGCGGACTGACGACCATCAAACGCGAGCCCGGGCATCACGGCCAGTAGGCGCCGGTCCGATCCGAATCCAACAAGGAGGTTTTCCCATGCGAGCATCGGTCCTCGTTACCCGTGCCTCATTTCCCGATATCGTCGATCGCTTGCGCGCCCATTTCGAGGTCAGCGATAACCCCGACGATACCCTCTGGACGCAACCGGAACTGATTGCGCGCCTGCAAGGCAAGACCGCCGCGATGACAGCGGGCAGTGACCGGATCGACGCAACCTTGCTCGACGCCTGCCCGCAGCTCAGAGCGGTGTGCAATATCGGCGTGGGCTACAACAATATCGACGTCGAAGCCTGTACGTCCCGTGGCGTGCTGGTCACCAACACGCCCGACGTCCTGACCAACACGACTGCGGATTTCGGTTTTGCCTTGATGATGGCCGCCGCGCGGCGCATCACGGAGTCGGAACGTTTCCTGCGCCGCGGCGAGTGGGTCAAAACCGGGCGCTACGACATGTTCATCGGCGGCGACGTGCACGGAGCAACCCTGGGGATACTCGGCATGGGCCGCATCGGCCAGGCGATCGCGCGGCGCGCAGCGCGGGGTTTCGACATGCAGGTGATCTATCACAACCGCTCGCCGCTCTCATCCGAGGTCGAGGCAAACTGCAACGCACGCTATGTCGACAAGGACACGCTGTTGCGCGAATCAGATCATCTGATCATTGTGGTGCCCTATTCGGCGAGTTCGCATCATGCCATCGGGGCGCAGGAGCTCAAACAGATGAAGTCGTCTGCGACGCTCACCAATATCGCGCGCGGCGGCGTGGTCGACGACGCGGCCCTCGCGGCGGCGTTGGCCGAGGGCAGCATCGCGGCAGCGGCGCTCGATGTATTCGAGGGTGAGCCGGCCCTGCATCCAGGACTTCTCGGGTTAAGCAACGTGGTCTTGACGCCCCATATTGGGAGCGCATCGTTCGCCACCCGGCGCGCGATGGCGGCGCTGTGCGTGGACAACCTGATCGCCGTGCTTGGCTTTGGAGCGACGCCCGGCAAACCGCCGACCCCGGTCAACCCGCAGGTGCTGGAACGCTCGCCGGCCAGCGCCTGAGCACAGCGGAACAGGCATTTTCAAAGCCGCTCTGTCACGCGCTCGTGCCCCGCAGCAGGAGCGCGTTTAAAAACACAATGGCCGCCAGTACGGCCGGATATCGGAGACAAAAATCATGCAAAGCCTCATCCAGAGGCCCGCCTACGGCGCCTCACCTGCGTCATTCGTGAAACTTATCGGCCCAGAAGAAAGGCGTCTGCAAGCACAATTTTTCGCGAGCTAGTATGAAATCAATGCGGAAGCCAACGGTGTCTTCCGCCTTGAAAACGATGTGACCGCTGATCGGACGAGACGGGGAACATCGGTTCGATCCGAACCATTGGGGCGTGCAATATGAAACTTCATTTTGACCTGGCAACCGTGCTGCAAGGCGACTACGGCGCCCTGTTCCTGCACGGGATCGAACTGACCGTGGCGATGGCCGTGTTGGCGTGGGTGCTCTCATTGGTGGTAGGCATTCTGCTGACGTTGATCCGCATGACCAACAATCGCATCGCGACCGCCTTCGTGTCCACGTTCGTGGCCTACCATCGCAATGTACCGATGCTTGTGCAGATCCTGTTCTGGTACTTCGGCATTTCGAATGTGTTACCGCAGGGACTGCAAGCGCTTCTGAACCAGTACAACGGCCAGTTCATCTTCGCCGTGATTGCGATCGGGCTGTGCAGCGCCGCTTACCTTTCCGAGGACATCCGCAGCGGACTGCGCGCGATTCCCTATGGCCAGTATGAGGCTTCGCGGGCACTTGGGCTGAATTTCCTGAACGGCATGCGCTATGTGGTTCTGCCTCAGGCACTGCGCAATGCGATCCCGCCGATGGTCAACCACGCCGTCCTGCTCTTCAAGAATACGAGTCTTGCCATGGCTATTGGCGCCGCCGAGTTGACCTATGTCACCCGGCAGATCGAGAACGAGACGTTCCTCTCCTTTGAATCGTATTTCGTCGCCACGGTGGTTTACCTCGCGCTGTCTCTCGTCATCATGCTGGCGGGCGCGAGGCTCGCGACGCACTACCGCATTCCGGGAGTGAAGTGACCATGCTTGAGATCTTGCGCGACAACTGGACACTGCTGCTCATCGGGCAGTATCCGCATGGACCGCTGGGCGGCATCGTGCTGACCATTCTGCTGTCGCTGGCGGCACTGGTCATCGCCTTCCCGCTCGGCATCATGGTGGCTCTCGCGCGGGTGAGTCCGTTCCCGTTTCTGCGGGCGCCGGCAACGGCCCTCGTCTACATGGTGCGCGGCATCCCGCTGCTGATGGTGATTTTCTGGGTGTACTTCCTGGTTCCCGTGCTGACCGGCTATCCGGTCACGGGTTTCGTGACCATGCTGTGCGCACTGGTGGTTTATGACTCCGCCTATCTGGGCGAGATCATTCGCGCAGGCATCGAAGCGCTGCCCAAAGGGCAAAGCGAAGCGTCACGCGCGCTCGGCATGAGCTACCTCGGGACGATTCGCTCGGTGGTCCTGCCGCAGGCTCTCTATAACGTCGTTCCGAGCATGGTCACGCAGTTCGTCTCGACGGTTAAGGAAACTTCGCTCGGCTACATCATCAATGTGCAGGAAATCTCGTTTGCGGCCGATCAGATCAACAACCGTCTGCTGACGAAGCCGTTTGCCGTATACCTGATTCTCGCGCTGAGCTATTTCGTTCTGTGTTACGCGCTCACACAACTCGCGCAGCATCTGGAACGGCGCGTGACGCGCAAACGTGCAGGCGCGGCCGCAAGCAATCGCACGGCGGTCGTGGCTCCGCTGGCAGACCCACTGCCCAGCGAGAACTAGACGGTTCACTCCTTCCAGGGAATTCGCATGATCAAGTTTTCCAGCGTCAATAAATGGTACGGCGAGTATCACGCGCTCGTGGACGTCAACGCCGAGGTGCGTAAAGGCGAAGTGGTCGTCGTATGCGGGCCGTCCGGATCGGGAAAATCCACGCTGATCCGCACGGTCAACCGGCTCGAGGAAATCGACCGCGGCCAGATCTCCTTTGACGGCCAGAACATTCACGACAGAAAGCTCAAGCTGAATGCTTACCGCAGCCGTATCGGCTTTGTCTTTCAGCAGTTCAACCTGTTCCCGCACCTCTCGGTGATGGAAAACATCACGCTGTCGCCAATGCGCGTGAACGGTCTCAAGCGTGCGGAGGCGGAGCGCAAGGCGGCCGATCTTCTGTCGCGCGTCGGGCTGTCCAACAAGGCCAGCGCCTATCCTCCGCAACTCTCCGGCGGCCAGCAACAGCGTGTTGCCATCGCCCGCGCGCTGGCAATGGATCCTCCCGCCATGCTGTTCGACGAGCCGACCAGCGCCCTCGATCCGGAAATGGTCGGCGAGGTGCTGAACGTGATGAAGAGCCTTGCCCAGGAAGGGATGACGATGATGTGCGTGACCCATGAAATGGGCTTTGCCCGCGAAGTCGCAGACCGCGTCTGGTTCATGGATGCCGGCAAGATCCTGGAGACGGCGGAACCCGAGGAATTCTTTTTACGACCCAAACATGCGCGCGCACAGAGGTTTCTCTCGGATCTGCGTGTGCATTGACGCAGCGCTTCAGGCGCGAAAGACCCCATACGAGCGTTGCGCGCCATCGAATTGATTACTGTATTCATCCATACGTTAGGAGCACTACGATGCAAGGGAAGAAGATTGTTGCGGGGATGCTGGTCCTGGGTGCTTCAGCCTGTTTCACGCCCGCATATGCGGACCAGCTCGCCGATATCAAGAGCCATGGCGAGCTGACCTGCGGTGTCTATTCGAACGTTGAGCCGTTTTCATATCCGAATGCCCAGACCCGCCAGCTGGAAGGGATGGATGTCGACCTGTGCAATGCCATTGCCAAACAGATCGGCGTCAAGGCAAAGCTTGAACCGCTGGCCGTCGAGGCACGCATTCCGCAGTTGAAGCTCGGACGCGTCGACCTGGTGGTGGCGAACCTCGCCTATACAAAGACACGCGCCAGCCAGATTGCATTCAGCGATTCGTACTATTCGACCAAGGAAGTGCTCGTCGTCAAGAAGGCGGACGCGACAAAGAAACTGACCGATTTCGCGGGACAGAAGATCAGCGCGGCGGACGGCTCGACATCCGCACAGTCGATTCCCCTCTCCATCAAGAATGGCCAGGCGGTGACGTTCCACGACACGAGCTCAGCCTTTCTCGCTCTGGAGCAGGATAAAGTAAAGGGGTTCGTCACGAACCAGATGACAGCCACGAAAATCGCCAGGCAGGTGGACGGCACGGATGGCGCCGTGGCGATCGCTTCGGAGCCGATGCTGATTGAACCGATCGCGGTGGGTTTGCGCCAGAACGAACCGGCAATGCTCGATGCGGTCAACAAGGCCTTGACCGCGCTGGAACAGAGCGGTGAGATCGGCAACATCTTCAACAAGTGGCTTGGACCGAAGACACCCTATGGTCTGGTGCGCACCGACAAGGTGACGCCAATCAGCCAGCTCAAGTTCACTCCGGTATCCTGATACAGGTATTCAGTTAAAAAGGGATTTGAATTGAACAACATCCTCGGCATGTTCGATCTGTCCGGACGCCGTGCATTGATCACGGGTTCGAGCACCGGTATCGGCTACGCGCTGGCGAAAGGGCTTGCTGGCGCGGGCGCCGAAGTCATCCTCAATGCCCGTAACGAAGCGCGCCTCGCGCAGGCTGTCGAGCAGTTGCACGCCGACGGCGCCACCGTGCACGCGGCCAGCTTCGATGCCACCTCGGCAAGCGAGGTGGATGCGGCGGTCGAGCGGATCGAGCGGGAGATCGGCGCAATCGACATTCTGGTCAATAACGCGGGCATGCAGCGCCGCGCGCCGCTGGAACAGTTTTCCCAGGCACAGTGGCAAGAGTTGATGAAGACCAACGTCGAAAGCGTCTTCCTGGTCGGGCAGGCAGTGGCGCGCCACATGATTGGCCGCAAGCGCGGCAAGATCATCAACATCTGCTCGGTGCAAAGCGAACTGGGGCGGCCCAATATTGCGGCCTACACCGCCAGCAAAGGGGCCGTGAAGATGCTCACCAAGGGCATGGCAATCGACTGGGGGCAGCACGGCATTCAGGTCAACGGCCTCGGTCCTGGGTACTTCAAAACCGAATTGACCGAGGCGCTCGTCAAGGACGAGACCTTCAGCAACTGGCTGATCGGGCGCACACCATCGCGGCGCTGGGGCGACGTGGAAGACCTCGTCGGCGCGGCAGTGTTTCTGGCGAGCAATGCATCGAACTTCGTGAACGGGCACATCCTGTACGTTGACGGCGGCGTCACCGCGACGCTGTAGCCGCATCGTCTTTGCGTTATTCGACCGGCGCCCCGCCCGCCTTATTGGGCCCCGCCGCCGAGCCGTGCCTTTGCATTGCCTTGATGAGCTGAGTCCAGAGGAATTCGGCGGCGGGCGACAGGCGGCGCCCAACCCGCCGTATCACCTGGCTGCCGAATTCGCGGGCGATCGGATGGTCGATTTCGAGCGGGACCAGCTTTCCGGCGTCCAGATACTGGCGCGCGGCATCGGTCGACATGAACGCGACGCCCAGCCCCGCAGCGGCAATCGCCTGTGCCGCCGAAAACAGGTCGCAGCGATACGCCGGCGTCAGATTCAGCCGCTCCGCGCGGATCAGCGAGTCGAGATACTGCTGAACGCCAAAGCGCGCCGGCATGAAGATCAGCCGGTGGTGTGCCAGTTGTTCGACGCGGATGCGCCGTTCGCCCGCCAGCGCGTGCTGCGGACTCACGAGCGCGCAAAGCGGCGCGGCGCGAAAGGTTCGCGAGCGAATCGCCGGGTCGCTGCTGCCGCCTGCACACAGGCCGAGATCGACCTCGTCGTTGCGAACCATCGCAATGATTTCGGTGGTCGCGCCGCCGCGCAACTCCACCACGATGTCCGGAAACTGCTGGCTGAACGCCTCGAGCACGGTGGCCAGCAGCTTCTCGACGAACCCCTCGCCGGTGCCAATCTCGATCCGCCCCCGCCGCAGGCCGCGATAGTCCTCCAGTTGCGCCAGCATCTCGGCGTCGCGCCGCGCGCTTTCGCGGAAATGCTCGACGAGGCTCATGCCGATCGCGGTAAGCGTGACGCGCCGCCCGCGCCGCTCTAGCAGCGCCACCCCATGCACGCGCTCCAGATGCGCCACCTGGCGGCTGATGACCGAACCGTTGATGGACAGCGCATCCGCGGCCGCCCGCACGCCGCCGTGCACCTCGATTTCGTGCAGATAGCGCAGACTACGGGTGCCGGGCAAGGTATCGCGCAGGGTTTCCGGGTCGCTCGACATGGCTTTATCTGTTGACATAACAGTCAACATTATCGACCACCAGAGGTCATTGATCGGCTTTTTTTGCGGCGAAATACTGGCCCCCATTACTTACCCTCTTGCAAGCTAGAAACCATGTCAGGCACTCAGGACTTCTGTTCCCTCGACGACACGCGCGACCTGCGCGACGAACTCAGCGGCATGCGCCACCATCTCCATCGCCATCCGGAACTGGCCTATCAGGAGTTCAGGACCGCCGATTTCGTTGCGCAGAACCTCGAAAGCTGGGGTTATGCCGTGACACGCGGCCTGGGCGGCACCGGCATGGTGGCGACGCTCAAGGCAGGAACAGGTTCCCGCGCGGTGGCCGTGCGCGCCGACATGGATGCGTTGCCGATCAACGAGGCCACCGGCCTGCCCTACGCCAGCATCGAGCCGGGCCACATGCACGCCTGCGGCCACGACGGGCACACGACGATGCTGCTGGGCGCCGCGCGCCACCTAGCCCGCACGCGCCGTTTCGACGGCACGGTGCATCTGGTGTTCCAGCCCGCCGAAGAAATCGGCGCGGACAGTGGCGCCAAGCGCATGATCGAAGACGGCCTGTTCGAGCGCTTTCCGTGCGAAGCGATTTTCGGCTTGCACAATCACCCCGGCTACCCGAGCGGCACCTTCATGTTCCGCAGCGGGCCGTTCATGGCGGCATGCGATACGGTCGAGATGGTGATTCACGGGCGCGGTGGCCATGCGGCACGACCGCATCTGGCCGTCGACCCGGTGGTCATCGGCGCGGGACTGGTGAGCGCGCTGCAGACCGTCGTGTCGCGCAGCGTGGACCCGATGCAAGCCGCCGTGGTGACCGTTGGCGCCTTCAATGCCGGGCATGCGGCCAACGTCATCCCCGAAAGCGCGCGTCTGCAGATCAGCGTGCGCTCGTTCGATGCCGAGGTGCGCAAGCTGCTCGAGACGCGTATCCGCGCGCTGGCCCAGGCGCATGCGGACGCCTATGGCGCCCGGATCGACGTCGACTATGTGCCGGGCTATCCGGTCGTCGTGAATAGCGCGCCCGAGACCGAACTGGCGTTGCAGGTGGCGCGCGAACTGGTCGGCGAGGAGCGGGTAATCGACGGCTTCGGGCCGATCGCGGGCAGTGAGGATTTCGCTTATTACCTGCAGGAAAAACCGGGCTGCTTCCTCCGTCTTGGCAACGGTGAAGGCGCTCCCATGCTGCACAACGCCTCATACGATTTCAACGACGACAACCTCACGGTGGGCGCGGCGTACTGGACGCGTCTGGTCGAGCGCTTCCTCGCCGGGACGCCTTAAAGAGCGCGGACGTCTTCGCCATTGATCCAGAACGCTGCGCACAACACCTGAACCACCACGCGCGGACGTACGCAAACTCCGAGCACAAGGGAATCATCATGTCAGCCAAACCCATTGCGGCGTCCGCCTCCTCACCCGATGCAACCGCTTCGTCCCTTCCGACGGCCGTGTCGCAAAGCAAGATCGTGGTGGCCGCGGTCATCGGCAATCTGCTCGAGTTCTTCGACTTCACGGTCTACAGCTTCTTCGCGCTGACCATCGCCAAGCTCTTCTTTCCTGCGCACGATCCGGTCGTCTCCACGCTGCTCGCGCTATCCGCGTTCGCGATCGGCTTTGTTGCGCGGCCGGTGGGCGGCTTCGTGCTGGGACACTACGCCGACAAACACGGACGGCGCGCCGCGCTCACGCTGACGATCTTCCTGATGGCGGTCGGTTCCGCGCTGATCGGCCTCGCGCCAGGCTATGCGACGATCGGCCTCGCGGCTCCCGCCTTGATCGTGTTCGCTCGCCTGTTGCAGGGCTTCGCACAGGGTGGCGAGTTCGGCGCCGCCACCGCAACCCTGCTGGAGACGGGTTCGGCCAAGGGCCGTGGCTTTCGGGCAAGCTGGCAACTGGCCAGCCAGGGCGCCGCTGCACTGCTCGGCTCGGGCATGGCCACGCTGCTCAACTACCAGCTCACCCCCACCCAACTGCTCGACTGGGGATGGCGCATCCCGTTTCTGGTCGGAGTCCTGATCATGCCGGTGGGCGTCTATCTGCGCCGGCATATCGTGGACGATCAGGCCGAAGCCGCCAGAGAGAAAGGTTCGCGCCTCGAGCCGGCACTCGTGCGCAAATGGTTTCTGACCGTGTTCGCAATCATGGGGATGACCGTCGCGACCTACGTCATGATGTACTACATCCCGACTTACTCGATTCAGTACCTGAAGCTGCCGCCGAAGCTCTCCATGCTGGTGTCGATCGGCGCAGCATGCGCCTCGCTGACTCTGTGCCCGCTGTGGGGCGCGCTCTCGGACAAGATGCAGCGCCGCAAACCGCTGACCGTCATCGGCCGTGTCATGCTGATCGTCCTGCTTTATCCGGCGTTCTGGCTGATGAACCAGTTCCCGGAACTGCCGGTTGTGTTCAGCCTGATCGTGCTGTTGATGATTTTCTACACGATGGGATCGGCCCCGGCGTATTCGCTGATGCCCGAAAACTTCCCCAAGCATGTTCGCGCCGGCTACCTGGCAAGCGCATATGCGGTTGCAGTATCGGTGTTCGGCGGGACCTCGCAACTGGTGGTCGCGTGGCTCATCAAGGTCACGGGCAGTACGATGGCTCCAGCCTGGTACATGATTGTCTGCGTGATTATTTCGCTGATCGCCGTTTCGATGCTCGAAGAAACCGGGGGCCGCGAATTGACGTAATTGGGGTTCGGTGGTGCCGCCTTGACATGCAATATGGATAAGGCGAATAATGGGATGTTCGATTAACGAAACACAGTTCGTATATCGAACATCCCAGTTCGCGCTGCCCGGCAAACGATCGGGGGCCATATAGAGCAAAACAACATGAAGCGAGACACCACCCTCACAGCCGCCGGCCAGCCGGCCGCCCAACGCGGAATCGTGGCGGGCCTTGTTTATGTATTCGAGCGGGTCATGCCTGACCCGTTCGTACTGTCCATCTTCCTCACGTTCTTCGTCGCCGTGCTGGCGCTCGTGATCGGGCCGCTCGGCACGGTGCCGACGCTGCTCGACTCCTGGTACACCGGCACCTTCGGCATACTCGGCTTCGCGCTGCAGATGATCCTGATCCTCGCGACCGGTTATGCGATCGCCGAGGCGCCCATCGTCCAGCGCGGCCTGCGTGCGTTGGCGGCGAACGCGCAGACACCGGCCCGCGCCGCGCTGCTGGTATTTCCAGTCGTCGCAATTGCGGCCTGGCTGAACTGGGGACTCGGTCTGATTGTGGGCGCGCTGCTGTCGCGGGAAATCGCCCGGCGGGTCAATGTCGATTTCGCCTGGCTCGTCGCCGGCAGCTATTCGGCGTGGTCGATCTGCAACAGCGGGCTGTCCAGTTCGATTGCGCTGTCGCAGGCCTCGCACGGCAACGCGCTCAATCTCGTCGAAAAGGCGACCGGCCAGGTCGTACCGCTGAGCCAGACCATCTTTGCCCCTTTCGTCTTCGTCCCGACGGTGCTGGTGGTGGTCGTCATGACCGCGATCTTCATCAGGATGCATCCGAAGCCGGAGAATGTGGTCGCGTTTGCCGCTGCCGCAGACAACACCGATGCTGCCGATGACGCCGCCAGTGCCGATCCGCATGCACGTAGCAGCGGTTCCGCGTCATTCGCGACGCGCCTCGAACAGTCGATGCTCGGCACACTGCTCCTGCTGGCGCTCGGCATTGGCTATCTTGCGATGACATGGCGCGCCAAAGGGTTCGATCTGGACATCAACAACACGATCCTGATCTTCCTGCTGATCGGTCTCGCGCTGCAGCGCACGCCGATCGCCTATGCCAACGCAATCCGGCGTGCTGCGCGCCAGACCGGGTCGATGCTGCTGCAGTACCCGGTGTATGGCGGCATCATGGGGATCATGAAGGGAACCGGACTGGCTTCGATGATCGCCAAAGCGTTCGTCACGATCGCAACGCCGGCCACGCTGCCGATCTGGAGTTACCTGAGCTCGCTGATCATCACGCTGCTCGTGCCGAGCGCGGGTGGGCACTGGGCCGTACAAGGGCCGTTTGTCCTGCCTGCCGCGCTCAGTTTGCATGCATCGGTGCCGCATACCGCCATGGGCGTGGCCATGGCCGAAAACGTGTCGAACATGCTGCAACCGTTCTGGGCCGTGCCTATTGTCGCGATTGCAGGGATCCGGATTCAGCGTGTGATGGGATATACGGCGGTTACGTTTGCCGTGTCGCTCGTGATTTATGCGGTGGCGTTGTGGTTGATACCGTGAGGGGGGCGCCCTAAGCCGCGATGTGTCGCGCGTAGTCGGTATAGCCGGCCTCTCCGCCGGCGTAAAGCCCCTGCTCGCGCACTTCGTTCAACGGCGCACCCGACTTGAGGCGTTCGACCAGGTCGGGGTTGGCGATAAAGTGCCGGCCGAACGCGACGAGTTCCACCTGCCGCATTTCAATCAGCGACTTCGCCTTCTCGACGGTCAACCCGCCGTTGGCAATCAACACGCCGTTGAATCGCGGCCTCACAATCTCCAGAATCCTGTCCAGATCGGGCGCGCCATACCAGCCGTTGACGTCGGCGATGTGCACATAGCCGACACCTCGCCTAGCGAGGAACTCTGCGACATGTCCATACATCTCGGGAACCTGATCGTCCAGCGCACTGTTATAGGACGTATAAGGTGAGATTCTGATGCCTACGCGCGACAACGGCATCACCTCGGCGACCGCTTCGACGATCTCTTTGAGAAACCGCGCCCGATTCGCGACGCAGCCGCCATACTTGTCCGTGCGCCGGTTGACATGCGCCGACAAAAACTGGTGTGGCAAATACCCGTTGGCCGCATGAATTTCGACACCGTCGAAACCTGCAGCAAGTGCATTTTCAGCCGCCTGCCGATACTCCTGCACAGTCGCACGCACCTCTTCCTCTGTCATCGCACGTGACGGCGTCGCGCAGATCCGCACATAGCAGCCATTGTCCAGCAGGCCCCAGACGTGGAGACTGTCTACATCATCATTGAAGCCAGATGGAGAAACCGGCTGCTGCCAATCGAGCAAACCCATTGCACCCACGCGGCCACCGTGCCAGAGCTGCGCGAAAATCCGGCCGCCTGCACCATGCACGCTGGCCGTCACCTTTTTCCAGCCTTCGACCTGTTGTGGCGAATAGAGACCAGGCGCCCTGTCGAATGGCCGCGACAAGCGGCTAACATTGGTCGCCTCGGAGATCATAAGACCTGCTTCAGCACGCTGGCCGTAATACTTGGACATCAATTCCGTCGGTGCATCCTCCGTGCCTGCGCGCGCACGTGTAAGCGGCGCCATCACTAACCGATTCGGCAATTGCAGATCGCCCAATTGGAATTCGTCAAACAGACTGCTCATTACCACACTCCTTCAAACGAAAAATCGACGCCCGTACTGTTACGAACGACCGCTAGCCGGTCAGATCCTCGCGCCCGCTTACCTGCAAGCGCAGCTATTCCGTTGCGATCGGCTCGGCGAGGACAATCCCAGCATGCCGCCTGCGGCTGTCGTAAAGCCAAAGCAAAGCGAAGAAGACCAGTGTGATCATCGGCATCGCGCTACCGTCGCCGAAGATCGTCGCTGCCGCTACGACCATGGTCTTGTCGAAAGCCGGCGTCCCCACGGCAAGCGCCTTGAAAGCCGCTGCCCCACCGGCCGCATCGATCTTCGCCGCGTCGAACATGCGACCGAAGACCGGCATCATGACGTAAGTAGAAAGCATGCCAGCCGAGGCCATCGTACCGATCGCAAAAGAACCGCCACCGGGAAACCGCTCCGAAGTGGCCGCCATGGTCGTCGGCCACATGACCGCTGTCCCGATGCCGAACACCAATGCGGCGAACAGGCCTGTCGCGGGTGTACTGGCATGGCTTAGCATCAGCAACCCGGCCAGAGCAAACAGCGACGCGAGCATCAGAAGTCCTGCTGAGCCAAGATGTTTATTGAGTACGCCTGCAAAACTCTTCACGACAAGATGTACGGTATAGATGAAGGCCACCAGCCAGAAACCCTGAATGCCGACCACCTTGGTCAGCGTCAGGTCGATCCAGTTGCTTGGCACCAGTTCGGTAGCCGCAGTCAGAAACATGGCGCACAAGCATAGGTAGAACAGCGGCCGGCTTAGCGTATGGCGAAACATTTCCCTGAACGAGACGCCATGGATCACGCGCTCGCTCAACGGGTACTTCAGCCTGGAAACCAGTATGAGCGCGACAAATGCAGGAAAGAACACGATGCACAGTTGCAGTTTCCATCCCAATGCGTACCGTCCGACCAGCACGCAGATCGGCGCAGCCACAAGCATGCCGAGAGCATAGGCAGCGTGAAACAGGTTGAGCCGGGCAACCTTGCGCGTCGGGTAGATACTGACCACCAGAGGGTTCAAGACGCTTTCGAGCGTACCCCATGCCAGACCTTGCAACAGCGAACCGCCCCACAGGAGTGCGTAGGCATACTCGGCACCGGGATGTGCAAGACAAATCGTCGCCGTGCCGGCAAGAAACGCGAACACGCCGAGCACGTGGACCCGCCGCATGCCGATAGCGTCTATGAAGGGAGCCATGACGAAATTGGCAATCGCAAACCCCAGAAAAAGAACCCCGAGAATCTCTCCAATATGAGCGCCGGACGTCAAAGGATCCACGGCATCGAAGAACGCTCTCTTGATCGGCGTTGCGGCACTGATCCTCAACAGAACTTCAAGTCCCATACAGAACTGGGTAATGAACGCTGCAACGAATATCCTCGTTACGGGCACGCCCTTTAGACTTTTCAGGGTCTTTTCCTGATCGAACATGCTCATCTCACGTCTCCTTCCATACCGTCTTCGATGTCTCTTGTGACCGGTTCCGCATCTCGCTCTTCATCGACTCGCGGCCCTCGCAGCCAATGCGGCCTACACCTCGGAATCGAGCGTCAACTCGAGTTGGTCAATCTTCCACGAACCCGAGACTCTGGAAACCTGGGCGCGATATTCACCCGTCGCCGCAATTTCAGGCGTCTCGCCACGCTCGCACGAGAAAAGCGACAGATAGGTCTTTACCGTCGCCCGGTCATGCTCAAGCGCAACGAACAGCGGCGTCGTGAGTTGATGGCTGCTCCAGAGGGGGTTAGCGTCCCGCTTTCTTGTGAGAGCACTCGCGATCGTCTCGCGTCCTTGCCACGGTTCCGCGCTTGCGGCCTTTCCAGCGACCCTGACGCTTGCGGTGGCGCTCTCGTTGAAAACGTCCTTCAGCCCGGCGCCGTCTCCGCCATCCAAACTCCATGCATATTGATGGAGAAGATCGATAATCTCGAGCATCGACGCTTCGCGCTCATTCCCGGTAAATTCATTCATATGGAATCCTTCTCAATGGATGGTGTCGATCATCTTTCCACTGCCGTCAAAAGGCATCGTCCAGTTCGGCGTCGAGCTTCCTGATCTTCCACTTGCCGAGGGAGCGATGCAGTGTGGCAAGGTAGTGCCCTGTGGTAAGCAGACGCGGCTTTTCGCCTTCGAGGGTCGACACAATCGACAGGTACACCTTCAAAATGGCTTCCTCATCCGTCAACGAGAGGAAAACCGGTGTGGTCAACTGGTGGCGGCGGCGATCGGTCTGCGTGCGGCGGATTTCCCCCAGTCCCTCCAGGATCGCTCGCTGCCCTTTCCACGGCCCCCATCCAAGTGCAGTTCCGTTGACCACGCCGCCTGTGATCGCGTCCTCGTCAAATACCGACGCCAGCAGCGCCATGTCGTTGGCGTCGTAGCCCCACGCGTACCCGTGGACGACATTGAGCACAGCCTGGGCACCCGTCCTGTTGATGAATTCAGCTTCCATAGTGTCTCGATCCATACGGTTGACGACTCGAGTTCAAATTGCCCGCCACGCCAACGCGGCCGCGAGCGCCCTTCGTGGTGCGCTTAGAATGGCGACTCCAGCACCTCGTCGAGCGAATCGATCAGCCAGACGCCGTCACGACTTGATGCCCTCATCACGTATTCACCGGTAGTCACGAGATGAGGCGGCTGCCCGTCGCCATAGGAGAACAGCGACAGATAGACCCTCAAGGTCGCTTGCCCGTCGGTCACCGATTCGAAAACGGGCGATGTAATGACGTGGCGGCGCCGATCGCGTTGTGAACAGCGAATGGCTGAAAGTTCATCGACAATCTTTTGCCGGCCCTGCCATGGACCCCACCCGATCGACGTATCGGCAACCACGCCACCCGTGCTTCCGTTCTCGCTGAATACGCTGCCGAGCAGCGCCATGTCATTGGAGTCGTATCCCCACGAATACCTGTAAAGCAGCGCCAGAACTTCCTGCCGGGGGTTCGAATGATTCACGCCAGAGATGTTGTCCATTTGCGATAGCACCCATAGATACACGTCGATTCAGGCGGCCCGGCACTGCAAATTCCGCCTCGCCGCCGCGTCTTCCTTGATGAACTCAGCCGCGCGCTCCGCGATCATCACGACTGGCGCCGTCGTATTGCCGCGCACGAGCGTCGGCATGATCGAGGCATCGGCTACCCTGAGCCCCTTGATGCCGTAGACCTTTAGCCGTGTGTTAACGACTGCCCTGGCATCGTTGCCCATGGCGCAGGTTCCCGCCGGGTGGAAAGCCATCTGCACATGATTGCGCACATACCGCTCCAGCGACGCGTCGTCATCTCCGAATTGCGCGCCGGGCATGATCTCGCCCTTGACATGCCTGGCGAACGACGGTGCCTTCAGAATCTGCCGCGCGAATCTCACCCCGCGAATCAGGTTTCGCAAGTCTCTATCGTCTTTCAGATAGTTCGCGGCAATGATCGGAGGCTCTGCCGGGTCGGCACTTCTCAGCCTGATCGTGCCGCGCGAGTAGCTCGTGAGGCAACACGGGGCGACCGAGTAGCCATGAACCTGTTCGCCGGTCTCCAGCTTTCCCCAGCTCGTGGATGCCATCGCGAGCGCATGGAGCTGGATCTCCGGACGCCCATCTCCATCCAGATCGAGAAATCCTCCGGCTTCAACCTGATTCGAACTCAGAAGCCCTCGCCTGAACAGGAGCCAGTTCAGGCCGTGACCGAGTGCCTTCAAGCCGTGGTCCTGACCCAGCAGGCTGATCGGTCTGAGCAGTTCGCCGTCGACCGGCGCCACCAGGTGATCCTGATAGTTCTCGCCGACGCCGGGCAGATTGCTATGGACCGTAATGCCGAGAGGCTCCAGTTCGAGCGCATTGCCGATGCCGGAGAGCATCAGCAGTTTCGGAGAGGTAATGGTGCCGGCAGCGACAATGACTTCCTCCCGCGCGTCGATGCGAGTTTCCACACCTTGCGCGTCGCCGATCACCACGCCCGTCGCGCGCCCGTTCTCGATGATGATTCGCAACACCCGGGTGTCGGTCCTGACGCTGAGATTCCACCGTCCCTTGGCGCTTCGCAGATAGCCTCGCGCCGTGCTGCAACGCTCGCCGTTTCGGCTCGATATCTGGTAGTACCCGACTCCCTTTTGAAACTCGCCGTTAAAGTCGTCGTTTACCTGGAGATCGACACCGAAGCCGGTGCCGGCCTCGCGTGCCGCATCGACGAAAGCGCCGCTCAGGATGTGCCGGTAATTGCTGTCGGAAACGACGAGCGGGCCACTGTTTCCATGGAACTCGTTGACAAGGCGCTGGTTGTTTTCGGCCTTGCGAAAATACGGCAACACCTCGTCGTAGCCCCAGCCCGCGCATCCCGCGTCCCGCCAACCGTCGTAATCGTCGCGTTGGCCCCGGATATAAACCATGGCGTTAATGGAGTGCCCGCCACCCAATGTATTGGCCTGCATCACCTGGATCGGCCTGTTGTTGGTGTATGGTTGCGGCTCAGTGAAATACTGAACGGTTCGTTTCGTGCCCATTGTGCGGAAGTACGCGCCATTGATCCTGATCGAGGCAGCCCTGTCGTGCGGACCTTGTTCCAGCATCAGAACCGTCTTTTCCGAGTCCTCACTGAGCCTCGCCGCAATGACACAACCGGCCGCACCGCCACCAACGACGATGTAATCGTATGCGCAGGTTTTCATCTGTCTCCCACTCCATGTCCAGCTTTTTACTTTGGTTTCAGGCTCCTACTTTAGGTGACAGCGAAGCGGCTTTCTCGGCTATGCGCGCCAACCGCTCGACTGCTTGCGCCATGCCGGACTAAGGACGGTAAGGCTTTAGTGTCCTCGTTGATAGGGGCCGGTTGCCCGCGCGTAGGTCGGGATGACGAGATCTGGCTCGATGCCAATTTCCCTCGCAACATGCAGCAGCCAGAACGGATCCCTTAGCAACGCGCGACCGATATAGACCAGGTCAGAAGATCCGCCGTGAAGAATCGACTCGATCAGCTCGCTGGATGTGATCGATCCATTGCATGCCATCGGCATGTTCAGTTCATGCTTAAGCTTCGCTGCATACTCCACCTGGTATCCCGGGTAGATCTCTCCATCGAACACGGGCGACAACCCGCCTGCAGAAACGCTCAGAAGATCGACACCCGCATCCTTCAGTTGAAGCCCCAGCGAGATGGTGTCAGCCAGCATCGCGCCACCCGGCCCCGCTTTATCCTCGGCGGAAAGCCGCACAATCAGAGGCTTGTGATCGGGCCACACCTTCCTCACTGCCGTCACCACTTCGAGCACGAAGCGCTGCCGGTTCTTCGAAGAACCGCCGAAGGCGTCATTGCGCACATTACTGAGTGGAGACAGAAACTCATGCGCCAGATAACCGTGTGCAGCATGAATCTCGAGGCAGTCGAATCCCGTTTCGACGGCGCGTGCGGCGGCAGACACATAAGCCTCGATGACGTTCGTGATCTGCCCGACCGATAGCGCCGTGGGAACTCGTGACGATTCGCTGTAGGCGATCGCCGAAGGCGCGTAGATTTCGCCCTCTATTTGCGACTTGCGCCCGGCATGCGCGATCTGAAGGCAGCTCCTGGCACCGCAGTTGCGGATCATGTCAGCGAGGCGGCGTAACCCATCGATCTGCACATCGCTCCAAAGTCCCAGATCCTTGTGGCTGATACGGCCCGCCGGATCGACGGCGACGACCTCTGTCGTGATCAGACCTACGCCACCGAGAGCCCGTGCCGCATAGTGGGCAAGATGAAGATCATTCACCTTGCCGTCCTCCTGCCCCGTGTACATAAGCATGGGTGCCATTACGACACGGTTTTTGAGCGTCACGCTACGCAGCGAGAGCGGCTGAAATATCAAACTCATGACGTCCTCGGTCCATCCGTCCCTGTCTGTTTCTGTGGCACGCCACAACGCGTCCGTCTAACGAGAAAAACGATACACGTCCGCAGCACGCGTTACTCTGCTCCACGCGCCAGTCGATTGACTCCACGCGCCTAGGGGTTTCACCTCAATTGACGCACCGAAGGCGATGTTTGATCGTGGCGAGCCATCTGCATGGTTAATGAGTAGTACGAGGAACAGTCCACATGATCACGTCCACCTTCAATCTCAATGAGATACCTGCACCACGGCGTCTCAAGTACTGGCAGGACGCGATCTGCAAGACGTATATCACCGTGGATTGCAAGAAGTTGAGCGACAACTCCATTGATGGAGCGATCAGCGCGCGCATGCTGGGAAGCCTCGAACTCAGCGAGGTCACCTCCCCTCCCATGGCGTACTCCCGAGGCAAAGAACAGTTACGTGGCAGCCAAAGCGACTGCTTCCAGCTTGTGCTGGCGGTCGAAGGAAAAGGCATCGTCGAGCAAGGCAACCGGCGGACGCGGTTCAAGCCCGGCGATATGGTGATCTACAGCTCAATGGAAGCATCCACGGTCGCCTATCCGGAAGGTTCGACGACCCAGGTCGTCAAGATTCCGAGTGCGCTACTGGTGGATCGCGTCAGGTCGACCGACGGTATTGGTGCAACGCTGGTGGACGGTTCGACAGCCCTCGGCTCGATGACCAGGAGCCTCATCCGCGAATGCGTGAACTTATCCTTGTCCGGCCAAACTGGGGACACGCGCATCTGCAACGGCGCACTGGACATCTTCGCGGCGGCGCTCGAAAGTAGCCTGCCGGACAGTCCCGAAAGCAGGTTCACCAAGCGGCTCGCAAACATCAGACGATACATCGAGGCGCATCTTTCGGATCCGGATCTCGACGTACAGCAGGTCGCCCAGCACAACGGCATCTCACTACGCACGCTGAATCGCATGTTCGCTGCCGAGGGCACCACGGCGAGCGCATGGATCTGGAATCGCCGGCTCGCTGCAAGTCACAAGGCGCTCAGCGAGGGCAAGGTAAGGCAGGTAAGTGAGGCGGCTTTCGATTGTGGGTTCAACGACCTCTCACACTTCGGCAGGGCATTCAGGAGGCGTTATGGCTTGCTTCCACACGAGGTGCTGCGCGGCAGCCGTTGAGGAAAAGGCGCGAAAAGAAAAGTCGGACCAACGTTTTGCCTGCCGGCCCTGCGCCGCCATTCAGTGCACACGCAGCACGCTATGAGGCACTACGCCAAACGCCTTCTTGAAAGCACGGGTGAAGTGCGAGAAGTCGCTGAAGCCGCAATTGATTGCAGCCTCCGACACTTGCGAAACCTTGCACTCCGCCAATGCCCGATAGCTGGCGGTCAAACGTTGCTGCCACAGCCAGCGTATGACCGTTGTGCCCTCCGCTGCAAACAGGCGATGGATTGTCCGCGGCGCGGCATGACATGCTTCAGCAATGGCCGCGACGTCGAGATCTGGGTCGCCAAGATTGTCGACCATGTATTGCTTGATACGCGCAACCAATCCTGCGTGCCTGGAGTTCGAAGTACGGGGTCCACAAAGCTCGGTTTCGATCGCGACGCACAGGATGTCCATGATCGACCCGCTCAGTCGCGTCGCCACGGCCTGGTCGTCCGGATCGTCAAAATGCACCGCTTCGCAGATGACGGTGTTGGCAAGCGCACCCAATTTCGATTCACCAGACAAACGCAAAGCCATCAGCTTTTCTATGTCCGGCAGGCGCGCCGACAGTACGGCCCGAGGAACTTTCAGGGTCAGTCCGCGGTAGCGTTCTCCAAACTCCAGTGAAAATGGCCGCGCCGCATCATACAGCGCGGAATCGCCCGGCTTCAGTACCGCCTGCCGCCCGCTCTGGGCAATGGCGGCGCTCCCCTCGCGAATCAGACATAGCTGGAGCTCATCGCTTGGGCCGCTGCGAATATCGTCTGCGGTCCGAGCGTAGCTCATCGCCGACGATGTTATATCGGTCAATTGCGCCGGCCCGAAGTCGTGAACCGACACGCTCGCTTCAAGCGCACTCTCCAGCGGTGAGCAGCCCACCGGTACATAAGTACGGCATACAACCTCACGCCAGAACTCCAGGCGGTTTTGGGCAGATACCGATAAGGTCGAAAAGTGCGTAGTCATGATCGCGGACGATGGTACAAATAGATAACAGAAAAAGCAAAATCTACGCCAGCCTTACCCGTGGCCAAAGTATGCGGCGCCGCTGTGCGCGAGCATGCGCCACCCCAACTGCCCCTTCAAGACGCGTTAACCCGACGCATTCCGCTGTTCAAAGCCGCGGCTGGCAGCGAGAGGCCACCGCATTGTCACCCGCAGTCAGGCGGCGTCGTTTTCGTCACATTACCCTGACCCAGCGTCTCATTGGCGGCGCGACACCGCGGCTCGTCATCAACCTGGCAGTCCTTCAACGGCTACCTCAACCCACAGGACAAGTATGCATACCATCGCTTTTCTCTTCAAACGCAAACCCGGCATGACGCGTGAGGAATTCGAGCACCACTACAAGGTGGTGCATGCGCCCATCGCCGCGAAATTACCCGGCCTTCTGGAATATCGCCACTATCCGGTGCGCGAGGCGAACCAGGGCGATGTTCACGCACGCATTCCACCCGGCTTCGACGCCCTTTCTGTGTATACCTTCGAAAGCGCGGAAGCGGCAGAGGCAGCCTGGAATTCGCCCGAAAACGGCCCCGTACAAACCGATACGCTCAAGTTCATCGATGTAGAAACGATGGTCACCTTGCCGTTACTGTTGCGGAAAGTGGTCTGATTGGCGAACCGGGTCAATCACATGGCACTCCTGACCGAGTACCGCTATTTTGGGCTTCATACATTCATCCCCACCAGACGATTTTCTACAACCACCATTCATCTCTATCGGGGAGATCTGTATGCGAGCGAAAACAGAAGGGAGTTTCAGGCACCGTCACGTACCCAACGCGATTGAGCACACGCCATTTGTCACCGGCAAGGGTCGCCGTTGGACCATCGCTGGTGCATTGACAATCGCTTGCACCGGAATGGCACATGCCCAATCGAGCGTGACGCTGTACGGGCAAGTCGATGCCGGTGTTCGCTATGTATCGGCCTTCGACGGGCAGCATGGCAATACCTACCTGTCCTCAAGCGGAATGAGTCCGACCTTCTTCGGTTTTAAGGGTGTAGAAGATCTGGGCGGCGGCATGCGAGCGGAGTTTGCTCTGGAGAACCAGTTCTCGGCGGCCAACGGCGCCGCATCGTCGATCAGCACCAGCCAGCAGCTTTTCGGGCGACAGGCGTATGTCGGCCTGGACACCGATAACTTCGGCACCGTGACGTTCGGACACCAGTACAACGCCCTCAACGTCTTCTTCGACTACGCGCCGTTGTGGGTCGATGGGGCATCGCCATTCTATGTAGGCGGTGACAATTTCGCGCTGGGTTACCGCATCAACAGCAGCGTCGTCTATAAAAAGTCCCTTGGGCCGGTCGCATTCCAGCTCGACTATGGACTCGGCGGACAGCCCGGCAGCCTCGCACAAGGAACCACCCTGGGCGGCAATGTGGCCTACAGCTTCGCGAACGCGATGATTGGCGGCGCCTACGAACAATACAAGAGTGCGGACGGTGCGAGCATGGCACAGAACTGGACCGCAGGCGGACGATATACGCTTGAAGAGGCGTCTCTGTACGCAGGCTACATGCACAACTTGGATAGCGGCACAGAAAGCCAACGGCGCGATCTCTATTTCGGCGGCGCCCAATACTCGGTCACGCCTTCGTTCCTGTTGTCCGGCGGCTATTTCTACTATCGGCAATCGGCATGCAACGGAACCTGCACCGCTGGCCAGTCCGTAGGTGCGGGCAGCAGCGGCAGCGAGATCTACGGCATCAGCGGTGGCGGCGGAACCGGACACGCAAACATCATCGCTCTGAGCGCCAAGTACTTCCTCTCCAAACGCACCACGCTCTATGCCGAAGCGGATACCTACCGGCTTCGAGGCGGCGCCGCACAAGATCAGATCTATTACTGGACCGGGACAGACGACTCGAATCTGAAATCCGTCAACCAGTATGCCCTGATGTTCGGCATGACTCACTCCTTCTAACGGATCACCTGCCATGCACTTCACGAAATCACTCACGCCATTTGCGCGTCACGCCACCGGCATCGTCGCACTGCTTGTTGCAGTGGCAAATCCAGTTCACGCGGCCGCAACTGACGCGAAAGTCATCCTGCTCGGCGCCGACGATGTCTGCGGATACTGTGCCGCCTATAACACGACCGCTCAGCAATATGCGAAGCAGAAAGGCATCGACCTGAAGCTGGTCACCAATAAATTCGATCCGGCCGAACAGGCCGCACAGGTCGATCAGGCCATCGCCCAGAAGCCCGCCGCCATCCTGCTGTGGGCAATCGACGGAACGGCACTCCTGCCGTCGATGCATAAGATCCAGCGGGCCGGGATCCCGCTGTTGCTGACGGACGTTTTGCCGGACCAGAAATACGACAGCCTGTGGCGCCAATACAGTGGTGGCAACTATGAGGCCGAAGGGCGCGCCGCGGCACACCTGATGGTCGACGGCTTTAAGGCAAAGGGGCTCGGCACGACCGGGGCGGTCATCGAAATTACCGGATACGTCGGACAGGCGCAAACCATCTCGCGGCAGCAAGGCTTCCAGGATGAACTCGCGAAAATCGCGCCCGGCATCAGGGTCGTCGGCGTGCAACCGGGCAACTGGGATCAAGGGACCTCGACGACTGCCGCCGCCGGACTCTTCACCAAGTTCGGCAAGGACATCAAGGGCGTGTACGCGCAGGAGGACGCCATGGCGGCCGGTGCAATCGTCGCGGCAGAACGCGCCGGACTGACGCCGTCGAAGCTGGCGGTGGTCGGCGTGGGCTGCGAACCGATAGGTGTGAACCTGCTCAAGTCCGGCAAGCTTTACGGCACTGTGCTGCAGTCGCCGGTTGATGAAGCGCACTACGCCATCGACAGCGTCGCCGATCTGCTCAACGCGCGGAAACTCGACAAACTGCGCTACGTGCCTATGCCTTCGGTAACGGCAAAGGATGACGTCGACCAGATCTGCAAACCCTGGCCGAACGCATCCTGACCGATACGTCCGTGCTTCATAGGGCCACGGGCGCCGGCAACGGTGCTCATGGCCATTTGACCGACTGGTAACACCATGACTGACTCCATACTCATCGCGCAGAATCTCAGCAAACGCTATGGCGGCGTACAAGCCCTCTGCAACGTCAGCTTTGAGCTTCGACGCCAGGAAATTCACGGCCTGTGCGGCGAGAACGGCGCCGGCAAGAGCACCATCGTCAAGATCCTGGGCGGATTCGTCAAGCCAGACGCGGGCACGATAACGGTGGACGGCGATCCACTTCCACTCGGTGAACACGTCGACCCGAACCTGATCTCCATCGTCCATCAGGAACTGTCGATCGTCCCTCACCTCTCGGTACTCGACAACGTCATGCTCGGGGCGCCCGAAGTGCGTTCGATCTATCTGCGGAATCGTTTCAGGGCCATCGTACGTCAACATCTCGACGGCGTAGGGTTACCGCATATCGATCCTATGCAACCCGCGTCGACGCTCAGCCTGGCAGAGCGTCAACTGGTCGAAATTGCCCGAGGCATCGCGCGGGGTGCCAAGGTACTGTTGCTCGACGAACCAACCGCGACCCTCTCTGATGCGGAAATCAGCCGGGTTTTCGGCGTCCTGCGTCGTCTGAGGGATAGCGGCACATCGCTCGTCATCATCAGCCACCGCCTCGACGAGATTTTCGCGCTAACCGATCGCGTCACCGTGTTTCGCAGCGGACAGCACATCTGGACGCGCGCCACGCAAGGGCTGACGAGCGCAGAACTGGTGCATGCCATGATCGGCCGCGATCTGGTCCGTGGCGGACATGTGGCATCCATTCCTTCCCGCCTCGCCGGGTCGCTACGAGTCCGCACAAGAAGCCTCGCCGTGCCAGACCGATTCACGGCGTTCGATCTCGCATTCGCACCGGGACAAATCGTTGCCATCGCGGGACAGCTTGGCTCCGGCGCGGACGCCTTCGTCGAGGCACTCGCGGGCTTGCATCCCGCGTGCACCGGGCATGTCGAACTGGACGGCGAACCCATCGTCCTGAACAGCATCGAATCCGCTCATGCGGTGGGAATTGCCTATGTTCCCGAAGATCGGGCCGGCAAAGGAGTCTTTCTGGATGCACCTATCGGCGTCAATTTAACCTCCCATATCCTTTCACAGATCAGCAAGCGGGGTTGGCTGTCCTCCACCGTAGACCGTAGCCGTGCGCTCTCCCTCGCGACGGAATTCCAGATTGACCCGGCCAGGCTCCCACACGACGTATCGACGCTCAGTGGCGGCAATCAGCAGAAAGTGGCAATCGCGAAAGCGGCCGCAATGCAGCCGCGCGTCCTGCTACTCAACGAACCGACACGAGGCGTCGATATTGGCGCTCGGGCGGAAATCTACGGACGCCTGCAAAACATGACTCAGACAGGCATGACGGTCATCTTCTATTCGACCGATCTCGAGGAAATCATGGAGGTTGCGCAACGCGTCGTGACCGTCTACCGGGGTACCGTCGTCCGACTGCTTGAGCGTGGCGAAACAAGCAGCAACGAGATCCTGCACGACATCCTGCACGGTTCGAGTGTGCCGGAGGCCGCATGAGAATCGCGCTCTCATCTTCAACCGAAAGGTCCGGCTCAAACCGGTCAAAGACTCATATGTGGCTACGCAACCAGTTCGTACCGGCTCGTGTACAGGCAACTTCCATTCAAATTCTGTGTGTCGTCGTACTCATTGTGGCAGGCATAAGTGTCCCGCACTTTGCTTCGATGACCAATCTCGCTGCGATCATCTACTCGACAGCAGCCATCGGTACGGCTGCAATCGGCCTTGCAGCCGTCACACTCTGCGGCGAATTATTCCTGCTATCGACTGGCGCCACGGCGGCATTTGCCGCAATCGTCTTCGTTTCTTCGCTGGGAGCCGGTCCGATCCCGGCCAGCATGGCTGCAGTGGCAGTCGGCCTGATATCAGGCTGCCTCCAGGGCGTCGCAATTGGTCCGCTGCGCTGCAATCCGATCATCGCGTCAATCGCGGCAGCATCGGTTATTACCGGCATAGCATCGTTGCTCACCGGCGGACGGACGATCATCGGCGGTGGGGACGCATCGTGGCTCGGCCTAGGTGTGCTGTTTCCCGGACTGCCACACCAGGGGGTGCTACTCGTTGTTGCAACGCTCGCACTCGAACTGGTCGTCCAGCGCTCGCGTTTTGGACGCGAGTTACGGCTTGTCGGTATCAATCGCGTCGCCGCGCGCGTTGCCGGCCTGAGAACGAGGACAACCGTGCTGATGGGCTGCACGCTCGCCGGCGGCGCAGCAGCAGCGGCAGGCGTGTTGATCGCATCGCAGTCCGGAACCGCGAATCTGCTAATCGGCAGCGATCTGAATTTCGGCGCGATCGCCGCTGTACTGGTCGGCGGCATCGGAATCGCCGGAGGCCGCGGACGAATCTCGGATGCGGCCTTCGGCGCGCTGTTCCTCGCGATCATCGGCAATCTCCTGCTCGTCAAGAACCTTCCTTATGAGGCTCAGCTCGCAGTCAAAGGGGCTGCGGTGCTGCTGTCGGTCACGATAGGCGCCTTCCTCGGCGGAAAACGCCGCTAACCGCTCATGGTTCCACTATCTACTATGAAGACGCACATCCAGCGGACCTTGTGGCAACTCATCCTCCCAGCCGCTTTGCTGTTGATCTTTTCCTTCGCAAGTCGCGATTTTCTGTCTTCGGGCAACCTCTACGCGCTGATGCAGGCGTTTGCGCTGCTTGGCCTCGCCACGCTTGGCATCTCGCTCACCATGATTGCCGGCGAATTCGATCTGAGTGTCGGCGCGGTCTCCGCCGTAGCCGGCCTCGTGCTGGTCAAGACCGGTGAGTCGCATCCCGTTTGCGGCATTGCCCTGGCGCTTCTTGCGGGACTGGCTATTGGTTTCGCGAACGGTGCGCTCACCCGGGCTCTGCGGGTCTCGTCGCTCGTCACCACACTCGGTTCGATGATCCTGCTCAATGGCCTCGCTGTCTGGCTGGAAGGCGGCCAGGTACTGGCCTACAACAACTTCGATGAAGCCGATCTGCTGGATCAGGCAATCGCCGGCATTCTCTCAGTACGAAGTCTGATCGCGTTTGGGGGCTTCACGCTCGTCGCGCTGATGCTCTCGTTCACCCGGATCGGCCGGGACATCCGCGCAATCGGAAGCTACCGCAGGGCCGCGGAAATGGCTGGTGCGAACGTATCAGTCGCACTGTATATCGCCTTCATGTTGTCCGGGATGCTGGCTGCGCTAACCGGAGCCTTGACGTCCGTCAGTCTCTCGACCGCATCTTCGCGCTTCGGTGCCGACCTCGTATTGCAGGCCGCCACCGCCGCCATCGTCGGTGGCGTCACGCTCACTGGAGGCGTCGGCTCTCCGGCAGGAATCGCGTGTGGCGTGATGACACTGACCATCCTGAACAACGGCCTGAGCCTGCTCGGCATCCCCTCGGCGACGATTCTGCTTCTAAACGGCGCGCTGCTGTTCGTCGTTCTCATTTCCGGTGGCCGCAGGCTGCTGCCTCGCTGGATTGCCACAACACCCGGACGCAACACTCGCACATAACCTCGGAAAGCGCCACTGGCACGCCGAGCCTATCCGTTGGCCGCCAAGGACAAGTGGCGCCGGAGCCTTTCTGTAAAGCTAAGAGCCTTTCCCGGGAGAAACAGATATGCCCACTACCCAAACTACAAATACCCTGCGCCTGCTGATGCCGCAATGGCAAGGCGGGAACAACCCGCCCTACCATTTCGGCGCGCAATTGCTCGCATGGCTCGCCCCTCCGGCGAACGGTCCTGTTGAAACAGTTGAGGTGACCCCGCCCGGAGATACGCCGTTACCCATCGAGGAAGGAATCGTGGGCCGTAGCGCGCTGCTTGCGCAACTGCACTCGGCGCGGGAATGCGTCGAGCGTCACCAGCCCGATCGCATCGTGGTTCTCGGTGGCGACTGCCTGGTCGACCTGGCTCCCTTCGCCTACCTGAACGAACGATATGACGGCGAGCTGGCCGTGCTATGGATCGATGCTCACCCCGACATCATGACGCCGCGTGATTTTCAGCACGCGCACGCGATGGTGCTTGGCAATCTGCTCGGCGAGGGAGATCCGGATTTCGTAAAGGCAGTCAGCCGGCCGCTCAATCCAAAACGCGTGATGTATGCCGGCCTCAAGGAAACGCTCGGGGTCGAAAACGCTTTCATCAAGCGGCTCGATCTTCGGCACGCCGGACCGGCCGATCTGGCAACAAACAGTCAGGCCGTCCTGAACTGGCTCAAGGAAACGGGCGCACGAAAGGTGGCGATTCACTTCGATCTGGATGTACTCGACCCAGCCCAGTTCCGCTCCTTGCTGTTTGCCAATCCGCAAACACCGGCAGGGACGTTCGATGGTATCGCGCAAGGCTCCATGTCGATCGAACAGGTCGTTCGATTGATCAACGACGTCACGAAAGTTGCCGATGTGGTGGGTCTCGGTATCACCGAGCATCTGCCCTGGGATGCACTCGCCATGAAAGAAATGCTGAAGCGACTACCCTTACTCGGTTGATCGCCCTGCCGCGCTGCCGGACTGGTAGCGCAGCAGAGGCAAACGCCCCATCACTCCCGCTCCAACCCCGCGAGCAGTTCATCCACCGCGCGATAGACCCGCTCGACCACACTCTCCCCAACCTCGCGCTCCAACGCCCGATACTCGGCCTCCAGATCCGCGGATAGCGCCCGCACCAGTTGCATACTGAGCTTCGTCAACGAGACGCTCACACGGCGTTGGTCGTCTTCAAAACGCTCCTTCACGACAAGCCCTAAGGTCTCCATCCGGGCCAGCACGCCCGCCATGCTCGGGCTCGAAATCGTGCACAGATCCGAAATCTGCCGAGGTTCGAGCGGCCCGCTTTCATTGAGCGCGCGTATCACACGCCACTGCTGCTCAGTCAATCCGTGTGCGGTAATCAACGGACGAAATCGCTCCATCATCTTTTCGCGCGCACGCAGCAGCAGCATGGGCAGATTGCGGTGTTGAAGGGAATCGGCGCTGGAGTCTGACATGGTGGATCGCAAACCTGAGATTGCCCCGGGAAAACCCGAGGGGACGTAACTTTCCGTTGACCTTGCATCTTATCAGGCGCAAACTCACTAACATATTAGTGATTCGTCATGGAGCGACATCCATGTTCAGTGTGAACGATCACCTGCTTCACGTCGAAGGGGAAAGCGTGCCCCGTGATGCGGATGTCCAGACAGTCCACCGTCTGCTCGCCAGCGGCGTTGCCTGCCGCCCCCCGGTAACGGGCGCCGTCTACGGGACGCTGCTCAACGACCAGCGTGCGCTCGACGCGCTCGGCGACGCCATGCATGCCCCTCCCTACCAGGCCCCGCCCCGCGCGCCGGTGCTTTACGTGAAGCCGCGCAACACGCTCGCCGGGCATGGCGCGCAAATCGAGGTTCCGGGTCCGGAAGGGGTGCAGATCGGCGCCTCGCTCGGTATCGTGATCGGCCGCACCGCCACTCGCGTCGCGGAACAAAACGCACTTGACTGCATCGCGGGATACACGCTCGTAGCGGATCTCTGCATCCCGCATGACAGTGTTTACCGGCCATCCGTCCGGTTTCGCGCACGCGACGGTTTCTGCGTGATCGGACCGGCCGTCGTCGCGCGTCGCCATATCGGCGATCCCGATCGCCTCGAGATCAGCGTCGAGGTGGAAGGCCGGCCGGCCATGACGGCAAACACCGCGACTTCGGTACGCAAGGTTGCGCGTCTGCTCGCCGACGTGACCGAGTTCATGACCCTGCGTGCCGGCGACGTAATCACGCTCGGTGCGCCGCATGATTCACCGGTCGCCTGCTCCGGCGATCGTGCGACTGTCACACTGGGCAATCTGCCGCCGTTGCGGATTGCGTTCATCGCACCGGACCAGCAACAAGGAGCAGCAGCATGATGCGCGGACGCGTCGCCTATGCAGGCGCCATTCACGAAGTCACGCCGCAAGGCGCACAAATCCGTCTTTCCGATGGGCGGGTACGAGAGGAACACGAAGTCGTCTGGCTCGCACCGTTCGAGCCCGGCACCCTCTTTGCGCTCGGACTCAACTACGCGGAGCATGCCAAGGAACTGCAGTTCTCCAAACAGAGCGAACCGCTCGTCTTTCTCAAGGGCCCAGGCAGCGTAATCGGCCATCGCGGCGTGACGCGTCGGCCTGCTGACGTAGCCTTCATGCACTACGAGTGCGAACTCGCGGTCGTAATTGGACAGCATGCGCGCCATGTATCGCGTGAACATGCCATGCAATATGTCGGCGGCTATATGATCGCCAACGACTACGCGATTCGCGACTACCTCGAGAACTACTACCGCCCCAACCTGCGCGTCAAAAACCGTGACGGTGGTACCGTGCTCGGCCCCTGGTTTTGCGACGCCGGCGATATCGCGGACGTGAACGCGCTCGAACTTCGCACCTACGTCAATGGCGAGCTGAAGCAGCGCGGCAACACGCGCGATCTCGTGACCGGCATTCCCGAGCTCATCGAATATCTGAGTGGCTTCATGACGCTTTCTCCCGGCGACATCATCCTGACCGGCACGCCCGAAGGGGTCGTCAACGTCAATGCGGGCGATGAAGTCGTCTGCGAAATCGACGGTCTCGGCCGTCTCGTCAACACGATTGTGTCCGACGCCGAATTCGGACTTGCCTAGCAACCGAGGTCATCCACCATGCGCATCGAACATCTGATCAACGGCCGTGCCCATACCGGCCGCGAGTATTTCGAAACCATCAACCCTGCCACGCAGGACGTTCTCGCCGAAGTGGCACGCGGCAGCGCCGAGGAGATCGATCTCGCCGTGCAAGCCGCGAAGCAGGCTTTCCCCGCGTGGGCCGCGCGGCCGGCCGCCGAACGGGCCAAACTGATCCGCAAGCTCGGCGAGCTGATTGCTCAGCATGTTCCCGAGATTGCCAGGACCGAAACGCAAGACACGGGCCAGACCATCACGCAGACAGGCAAGCAACTCGTGCCGCGCTCCGCCGACAACTTCAGCTATTTCGCGGAAGTCTGCACAGCAGTGGATGGCCATACCTATCCCACCGCTACGCATCTGAACTACACGCTGTTCCATCCGGTTGGCGTGTGCGCCTTGATCTCGCCGTGGAACGTGCCATTCATGACGGCCACGTGGAAAGTCGCACCATGTATTGCATTCGGCAACACGGCCGTACTGAAGATGAGCGAACTCTCGCCGCTAAGCGCCTCTATGCTCGGCCAGCTCGCCCTCGAGGCCGGCATCCCGGCCGGTGTGCTGAACGTCGTGCATGGCTATGGCAAGGAAACCGGCGAACCGCTCGTGGCGCATCGCGACGTGCGCGCCGTTTCGTTCACCGGTTCGACCGCAACCGGCAATCGCATCGTTCAGACAGCGGGCCTCAAGAAATTCTCGATGGAGCTCGGCGGCAAGTCGCCGTTCGTGATCTTCGACGACGCCGATTTCGAGCGTGCGCTCGACGCCGCTGTCTTCATGATCTTCTCGAACAACGGCGAACGCTGCACGGCCGGTTCGCGGATTCTGGTGCAACGCTCGATCTACGCGAAGTTCGCCGACCGCTTCATCGAACGCGCCCAGCGCCTCGCAGTCGGAGATCCGCTCGACGAGCGGACGATTGTCGGCCCGATGATCAGCCCCGGCCACCTTGCAAAAGTCCGCAGCTATATCGAACTCGGACCCAAGGAAGGAGCGACGCTTGCCTGCGGCGGCCTCGACGCCCCGGCGCTGGAAGGCGCCCTGGCAAGAGGAAACTTCGTCAAGCCGACCGTCTTCGTCGACGTCGACAACCGCATGCGCATCGCACAGGAAGAGATCTTCGGCCCGGTTGCCTGCCTGATCCCGTTTGACGATGAGGCAGAAGCGATCCGCCTCTCGAACGACATCGCCTACGGCCTGTCCAGCTATATCTGGACAGAAAACACCGGCCGCGCGCTGCGCGTGGCCGCGGCGGTCGAGGCCGGCATGTGCTTCGTCAACAGCCAGAACGTGCGCGATCTGCGTCAGCCGTTCGGCGGCACGAAGGCCTCCGGCGTCGGGCGCGAAGGCGGCACATGGAGCTACGAAGTGTTTCTCGAACCGAAAAATGTCTGCGTGTCGCTTGGCTCGCATCACATTCCGAAGTGGGGCCACGAGTGATCGTGCGTACCGCCATGCAAGCCATCTATCCAGGAGCCGATCATGGGTGAAGTCGCACTGGTCGCCAAGATCACGCATGTCCCGTCGATGTATCTCTCCGAGTTCGACGGCCCACGCAAGGGGTCGAGGCAAGCGGCCATCGACGGGCACATCGAGATTGCCCGGCGCTGCCGCGAGCTGGGTGTCGACACGCTGATCGTGTTCGATACGCACTGGCTCGTCAACGCGGGCTACCACATCAACTGTGCGCCGCATTTCAAGGGGCTGTACACGAGCAACGAGTTGCCGCACTTCATCAGCAACATGCCTTACGAGGCGCCCGGCAACCCCGCGCTCGGCCAGCTACTCGCCCGCGTGTGCAACGAGTACGGCGTCGAAACGCTTGCACACGATTCGACCACACTCGCGCCGGAATACGGCACGCTCGTGCCGTTGCGGTACATGAATGCCGACCAGCACTTCAAGGTGATTTCGGTATCGGCGCTGTGTACGTCGCACTATCTGAATGACAGCGCCCGGCTCGGCTGGGCCATGCGCCAGGCAGTCGAACAGCACTACGACGGCAAGGTGGCGTTCCTGGCGAGCGGCAGCTTGAGCCACCGTTTCGCACAAAATGGACTGGCGCCCGAATACGCCTTCAGGATCTGGAGTCCGCTGCTGGAAACGCTCGATCGGCAGGTCGTCGAAATGTGGCTGAGCGGGGACTGGAGTACCTTCTGCGAGATGCTGCCCGAGTATGCGTCCAAAGGGCATGGCGAAGGCTTCATGCACGACACCGCAATGATGCTCGGCACACTCGGCTGGTCGGCATACGACGGCAAAGCAGAAGTCCTCACGCCCTATTTCGGCTCTTCGGGCACCGGCCAGATCAATGCGGTGTTTCCGGTCACGCCCCAGCGCGGCGACGCGATCCCACGTGCCGAAAGCTCGACAGCCAAAAGCTATCGCGCGTTTCCGCGTCTCTGAACCTATGCCCTCGGTATCTCACCATGCCACATCTGACGATCCTCTATACCCCTGATCTCGACCGTGCGCCGGACCACGGCGGCGCCGATATGCCGGCACTGTGCAAGGTGCTCGCCGAGACCATGGTCGCCCAGCGCGACGAGAGCGGCCAGCCGGTGTTTCCGGTCGGCGGCGTCCGTGTGCTGGCCTACCCGGCCGCGCATCATGCGGTGGCCGACGGCGGCGCTGCCGGCCTTGCGGCCGGCGGAACCGGCGAATACGCATTCGTCTACCTGAACCTGCGGATGGCGCGCGGCCGCAGTGCAGCCGTGCACGAGTCGGTCGGGCAAGCGCTCGATGCCTGCATCAAGCGTCATTTCGCTGCGCTTCTCGCCACCCGGCACATCGGCATCACGCTGCAGATAGACGAAGGCGCCGAAGTGTTCAACTCGCGGACCAGTTCGCTGCACCCGCTCTTCCAACGAGGCTGAGCCATGCTGACGCAAGACACGATCCGCTCGCTCGCGCAACAGCTCTACGAAGCCCGCAAGACGCGCACCCCCCTGCGGCATTTCTCGGCGCAATTTCCAGGCATGACGATCGAGGACGGTTATGCCATCCAGCGCGAATGGGTCAAGCTCGAAATCGCGGACGGCCGAACCATCAAGGGCCGCAAGATCGGCCTCACCTCGCGCGCCATGCAGCAGGCAAGCCAGATCACCGAACCCGATTACGCGCCGTTGATGGACGACATGTTCTTCGACACCGGCAGCGACATCCCGGCCAGCCGCTTCATTGCACCGCGGGTCGAAGTCGAACTGGCCTTCATTCTCGACACAGCGCTGGAGGGTCCAGGCGTCACGCTCTTCGACGTCTTGTCGGCGACGCGTTATGTCGTGCCCGCAGTGGAAATCATCGATGCGCGCATCGAGCAGTACGACCGCGAGACGCGCGTGATGCGCAAGGTCTACGACACGATCAGCGATTTCGCCGCCAACGCGGGGATCGTGCTCGGGGGGCGCCCAGTGCGAGTGGACGATGTCGACCTGCGATGGGTCGGGGCCATGCTTCACAAGAACGGCGTGATCGAGGAAACCGGCCTGGCGGCTGCCGTGCTGAACCACCCGGCCACCGGTGTGGCCTGGCTCGCGAACAAGATCGCACCCTACGGAGAGCAGTTGAACGCGGGCGACATTGTGCTGGCCGGCTCCTTCACCCGTCCAACACCGGCCTCGGCCGGCGACACATTCCATGTTGACTACGGGCCGCTCGGCTCGATCTCTTTCCGTTTCGTCTGATTCGTCTAATTCCTCCAATAGGTACGAAATGCAGATTCCGGCCAACACCTTTCGCAACGCACTGCGCGCGCGGCAGACCCAGATCGGACTTTGGGTTGGCCTAGCCGACGCCAATGCCGCGGAACTGCTGGCGGCCTGCGGGTTCGACTGGTTGCTGTTCGACGGCGAGCACGCACCGAACAACGTGCGCACGGTGCTCGACCAGCTACGCGCGGTGGCGCCTTACGCGGTACACGCCGTAGTCCGGCCGGTGAGCGCAGAGGCATCGCTGATCAAGCAATACCTGGACATTGGAGCGCAGACACTGCTGGTTCCGATGGTCGACACCGCCGCGCAGGCTGAGCAGATCGTGCGGGCCACGCGCTATGCGCCCGACGGCATTCGCGGCATGGGAGCGGCGCTCGCGCGTGCCTCGCGCTGGAACCAGGTCGAGGACTACCTCAATCGCGCGAACGATGAAATGTGCGTGCTCGTGCAGGCCGAGACGGCGTTGGCGATCAATAACCTGCAGCAGATCGCCGAGGTGGAAGGCGTGGACGGCGTATTCTTCGGCCCGGCTGATTTGTCCGCGTCTATGGGTTATCGCGGGCAACCGAACCACCCGGCTGTCCAGCAGGCGATCCTCGAGGGAATCCGGACCGTCCGGGCTGCGGGCAAGGCAGCCGGCGTGCTGATGGCGAATCGCCAGGTCGCCCAGATCTATCTCGACGCGGGCGCGCAGTTCGTCGCGGTTGGAGTAGACACAACACTGCTCGTACAGGCCGCGTCGGCGCTCGCCCGTGACTTCAGACAGGAACCCGCCGGCTCGCGCGACTCCGTGGCGCCCTCCTCTGGCCCCTACTGATTCGTTTCGTTTCAGCGGACCGCCACAAAGCGGTCACGGTCACACTGAACCGCCGTCCCGACGAGTCAGGAAAGGAAATTCTTCAGCTCCAGAAAATCGCGTAGCCGCTGCGAATCCACCCGGAAGACCTCGGGGTCATACCTCAGTGGACTCGTATACAACTGCGCCATGGACCTGATCCCATGCTGCTCGAGTCTTGCGCGCTCAACCGGACTGGACGTGTGCCGCGACCACCCGCGCTGCTCACGCAGCGCATGGCTCGCGTCGATCTCCTCGTCGCTGGGGTCCCGGTAATACTCCTCGTGGACCACTGCAGCCAACGGCAAGCGCTCACGCTTGTCGGGATTCTCGTCCGGATACCCGACGACAATCGTCGCCACCGGCACGCAGGTATCCGGAAGATGCAAGGCCTCCGCAATGCCCCCCATCGCGGATAGCGTCGATCCCATGTAACAGACGCCCAGGCCCCGTGCCTCGAAACCGAGGCACACATTCTGGGCCACGATCATCGCGTCGCATAGTGCGATGTGGTAGCCCATCAGGTTGTTGAAATTGTCGCGTGCCGCTCCACGCGCGAGCCAGCGTCGCGTGCGGTAGCAGTCGGCCACAAACGTCACCAGCAAGGGCGCCTGCAAGATCATTGGCTGCCGTGCATGTAGTTCGTAGAGCTGCCGCCTGCGTTCTACCTCCAGCGTCAGGACCAGTGAGACGCTGTTCAGATTGCCCGAGGAGGATGCACCGGCCAGTGCGTCGGCACATACCTCGTCGATCAGTTGGCGCGGGATCGAGTCGGACTTGTAACGCCGGATCGAGCGATGCCGGTTAAGCAGCCGGGAGATTTCAGTCATTGATCCCACCCTGCGCTGCGCACATCGTCGAAAAGCAGCGATCGAGGATAGCCAACCCCGCTTCGAGCGTAGCCAGTTCGATCGTGAGCGGCGCCAGCATACGCAGGACGTTGCCGTGCATGCCCCCAGCGAGCAGAAGCAGACCCTGCTCGCGCGCTGAGTTCACCAGCTTCCTGGTAAGCTCCCTTGCCGGTTGCCCATCGGCCGTGCGCAACTCGACGCCGATCAGTGCCCCCAGTCCCCGCACGTCTGCAATCAACGGATAGCGCCTCTGCATGGCTTGCAAGGCCGTGCGCGTGACCTCGCCGATCTGGCGGGCACGAACCAGAATCTGTTCCCGCTCCATGACGTCGAGTACGGCGAGCGCAGCCGCACAGGCGAGCGGGTTCCCGGCGTAGGTGCCACCCAGGCCACCGGGCCCCACCGCGTCCATCAGTCCGGCATGGCCCGTCACGCCCGCAAGCGGCAAGCCGCCCGCCACCGATTTGCCGAACACCACCAGGTCCGGCGCCGCCCCCATCTGCTCGACGGCGAAGAAGGTACCCGTGCGGCCGGCGCCGCTCTGCACCTCGTCGGCAATCAGTACAATCCCTTCACGGTCGCACAGCGCCCGCAGTTTCGAAACGAACCCGGGCGGGGCAACCTGTATTCCGCCCTCCCCCTGCACCGGCTCGAAGAGAATCGCAGCAATGTCCTCAGGGGCCGCGTCGCTTCGGAAAATCTGCTCGATACTGGCGAGCGCCGCATCGACGCCTATGTTGTTCAGCGCGTCAGGATACAGCGCACGGTAGACGTGGCCCGGCATCAGGCCCATCCCGGATGCGTAGGGCGCCACCTTGCCGGTCAGTGCGAGCGTCATCAGTGTGCGGCCGTGATAGGCGCCGCTAAACGCAATCACACCGCTGCGCTTCGTATGCGCGCGTGCAATCTTGATGGCGCTCTCCACGGCTTCGGAGCCGGTACTGAACAGGGCGGTCTTTTTTGCGCCGTCGCCCGGCGCCAGTGCATTGATCCGCTCACACACCGCAACGTAGGATTCATACGGCAGCACGGCGAAGCAGGTATGAACGAAATGGCGCAATTGCCGCTGCACCGCCTCGACGATATCCGGGTGAAGGTGGCCGGTATTGAGCACGGCAATGCCGCTCGTAAAATCGATGTACTCCTTGCCGTCGACATCCCAGAGGCGGTCGTTGTGCGCCCGCGCTGCAAAGACCGGGTGTACCTGGTTGACGCCGCGGGCAACCGCAGCCTGCCGGCGACCGAGCAGCGCTTCGTTGGTGACATTCATGGGGGTGAGAATCCTCTATAGGCAACATGGCTGCGACTGAAACGGGTTGGCGCCGTATCACGGCGCCGCCTGACATCAACTCACAGGCAATTGCTCCGACCGGATGGCGGCGAGACGCTCGTCGGCGCGTGCGGCAAGTTCCAACCGGTCACCATAGCGATAAGGGTCGAGGAACTCGAACGGTCGCGCGCTCGGGCCACGCGCAAGCTTTGCCGCGAGACCGTCGGGCGCGTGGTTGGCCCAGTCGAGCAGCGATCTGGCGAATTCAGTCGTCGGCCGCGAAACATAACGGTTGGCAAAATCCGAGAAGTCCAGCGGTAGATGGGCGCGATTCTCCTGATACAAACCGTGCAACGTCTGGATTGTCTCCGCCTCGGCGATCTCGCCGGCCTTGAAACGCTCCATCGTCGAACACGCGGCCTCGAACATCTGTTCGTAACGGTGGCTTTCAATCGACAGGTGACCAGGGTAGGTTGCGTTCTCGAACGCTGCCTGCAACGCGTCATCGTCCCGATTGGCCAGATAGTCCGCGAGAATCCGGCGCAGCCGCAGCACACCAATGTAGCTGCCGCTCAGCCAGATGCGGAACCATGCGTTCCAGAGCGGAAAAGTCTTGAAGGCAGTGTACGAGTTGGCAACGAGGCGATCGTTGATCCGTACCACCTCGAGACTGTAGCGTTCGAGCGGAAGCAGGTTTTCCCGTGTCCATGAATCGCTTTTCACCGATTCAAGCAGCGTCGGCGCCAGTCTTGCGATCGATTCGAACGTATTGACCAGGCCTCGTGAAAACAACGGGTCGACAAACCCGACGGCGTGCCCGAGCAGGCAGTACCGGTCACCTACCGTCTCGCGGCTGGTGTAATTCAGGCGCGGAGCGACAGTCCACTCCCGCACGCGCGCTGCGTTTTTGAAGTGCCTCGCCGCTGACGGATGATCTGCCAGAAACTGCTGGAATTCCTGCTCCGGATCGCGGCCGGCCGGGCCATGCCTGTCGATATCGAACTGCAGCCCGACGCTGCACAGCGGATTGGTGCTAAACGGTTGATTGTTGAACGGGATAATCCAGAGCCAGCCGCAATCGAACATGTGATGCAGCGTGGTCTGCGACAAGGCGGTCGGTGCGCCATGCGTCTCCACCGGTGCGATCACGTCCTCGTAAAGATCCACGTTGACCATATGCGTGAACAGCGAACGCGTGTTGGCCTGCATCGGCCGGGCGCCTTCGCGCAACTTCAACGCATCGGCGAGCGGCGCACGGTAGCCTGCGGCGTCCACCACGAAGCGCGTGCGCAGTTGCTGTGCGTCGGCAAGCGTCAACGTGACGCCGTCCGCTGCGATCCCGATGGCCTGGATGCGCGCCTGCTGCCTGATGACCGCACCGAGCCGGGCCGCCAGCGCGACATAGTATGCGTCGATGTCCTGGCGAAACAGGTGGGCCTCCGGCGCGAGCACAGGGGTCGACACCACATCGGCGATATCGTGTTCCTTGCGAAAGCCGTTCCACGCAAAGCTGAAAGCGAGCTTGATGCCGGCCGCCGACGAACCAATGTGGCGGTTGATCTCGGCAATGTTGCCCGGATAGGCCAGTTCGGGGATGTCGTAGCGCGCCGCCATCAGTTCAAGCAGCACGGCGCTTTCCGGCACCATCGACTCGCCGACCGCAAAGCGCGGGTGCGTCCCCGCGTCCAGCACAATGACCTTCACGCCGTTCCTGGCAAGGATAGCCGCGAGCATCGAACCCGAGATACCTGAACCGATAATGGCAACGTCATAGTCGTACATCATGTTTCGTACTCCGATTTATATAACCTGTAAATGGAACACCCAAATCACCCTTCAATCTGGTGAATGTCAGTAGGAATCGGCTTTGCTGATCAACGTGCCCGTCACCCAAACCTCTTTCGCCTGATCGAATTCCGCCGCGATAAGGATCAGATAGCGCGCGCTATCTTGCCTCAGCCAGCGCGTAGCAAGCACGTCGACCGGCGTCCTTGCCTCCGCGGCCGGCATCGTCAGGTTCATCGTCGGGCCGCGAAAACCGAAGCGAGTACAGCAGATGGCCAGCGCCGCGCCCGCATTGGCGTTGATGAACGCTGCCGGCGACACGCGGCCGCTGCGCTTGAGGTCGGACCTCACGCGCAACGCTGTGGCTCTCGGGTAGGCGCTGCCGGACTGGATCATGCCAACGTGGTCCCGATGGGCTTCCAGCCGGGCACCGTGCGCGCGATACAGCCGTGCGACACATTCGAGCACGGGCCATACCATCGGATCGGCATTTCTGACGCCGCCGCGCACCTCGGAATTCAGTTGCTCGTACGCAGTGCCGTGCACTTCACAGATGTCGACGATGTCGTAGCGACGCTCTCGCAGAAAAGTCCCGTTCATCACGCTCCGACTCCCTCAAAAACCAGACTGGTGTTGAAGCCGCCAAAGCCGATTGTGAGGCTTAGCCCATAGACGGCGTGGATGGACCGGGGACGCGCCACTGGCATCGGCAAGGTAAAACCCTCTATCGGCTCTTCCAGTTCGTATATGGGGGGTGTCACCTGCTCCTGCAGCGCGAGAATCAGCGCGATTGCCTCAAGTGCACCGGTCGCTCCGAGCGTATGACCGAACGAGCCTTTGGTCGCAAAGATCGTCGGCTGGGACGCGCCGAACAACGTCAGGTATGCGGCGCTCTCGATCCGGTCGTTGGTCAGGGTTCCCGAACCGTGCGCGTTCACGACACCGATATCCGCGTGCCTCAGCCCCGCGTCTTTCAGCGAGCGCTCGATGGCGAGCCGGATGCCGTTGCCGTCCTTGTCGGGTGCGGTCAAGCCGGCTGCATCGTTGGACGAACCCGCACCGCGCAGGACTGCGAGCGGCGGGACCGCACGCTCACCGCCGCGTTCGAGCACCAGGAAGCCGACGCCTTCGCCGAGGATCGTGCCGTCGTGACGGCGATCGAAGCTGCGCAGCGTGGTCGGCGACATGGTGCCGAGCGCGGTATGCGCGAGGCGTTTGGAGTCGGCGAGCACGTCGGCGCCGCCGCAAATGCAGCGGTCGGCCACGCCGGCCCGGATCAGCTCCGCTCCTAGCAGAAGCGCATCCGATCCCGACGAGCAGGCCGTCGACAGCGCAACCGACGCGAGGCCGAACCCGTCGGCGATCTCCTGCACCCAGCGATCAAGGGGCTCAGCAGCCGCAAGTGCATCGTCAAGCCGCGCACCGAAGCTCGTGCCTACCACCAGCACCGTGCGCGCCGCATGATGGGACAGATCCAGTTGCGCATGCGCGGCAGCGGCGGCAACGGTTTGCCGGGTCAACCGCTCGAGCGTATCGCGTGTGTCGCGCGTGTCGACGCGCTCAGCCAGCACGATCGCTGCCGCCCGGTCGTTTTTCAGCGTATGCGGCGAGGCGAGCGTGGCAATGCCGGTCTCGCCGTCGAGCAGCCGCTGCCATACGCCGGATAACGTGTGGCCCAGTGCTGTGTGCCAGGCCATTCCCGTGATCACAATGTCGCTCATGACGCGTCATCCTGCGCCGGCGTGCAGGCAAGGTTCCAGTCGTTGCGCGGCGCGGCTCCGGCACACTCCGCGGGCCCATAGACGCGCAGATAGTCGTCAGGCTTGTCGGCGTCGAGCGGGTTCGGATAGAAACTGTCGTGGATCGACTCCCCCGCCGGCGAAATCGTTCGTGCGAACGGCTCGCGTTGCAGCCAGTTGTCACTCACCAGAAAGCGCGCTTGCACGTCCGCATTGTCGAACCCGGGGAGTTCGTCCGGCCGCACGAATTTCCGGCGAGATTTGTCAAACACCTGCCGGTACGCTGATGAATCGAAGTAGCGAATCCGCCCGTCGCTCACGAGCGCGTTCACGGAGTGCCACGGCTGCGGCAGATACAGGTAATTGACGAAGATTTTGCGGATCGCATAGACCGGTTTCCCAAGCAACGCGCTAACCAGCGTACCCGCCACATCGCTCATTTCCGTGCAGAAACACGGCAGGCGCGGTGTGCCAGGCTCGACAAACGCGCGCAGATAGTCGCCGAGAGAAATCGACGGAATCACCTCGTCGCGGTAGTGCGCATAGACCGCGTCATGCTCCGCCCATTCCTCGCGGGGGTAGGTCAGGCGGACAAGATTCGCCGGCCAGGTGCGAAAGACTTCCGACTCCTGGGTGATATGACACATATGCACAGGAATGAGCCGCACCACGTCCTCGATGCTCTTCAGACCATGCTTTGCGATGATCGCGCGGGTTAACTCGGCAATGTCTTTGTTCACGGTGCGCATCCTCATTTATAAAATTCGTACTGCTGCCTGTTCACGGGCGTGAGCGTCAAGGTGCTCGGGCGTTCGATATGCTTTAAGCCTTTCATGATCTCCGCCTTCATCGCATCGGCTTCAGCGGGCCCCACCAGCAGGTCGTCCACCGTGACCTCGAGAAAATATCCATTGACGGTATCGGCATGGCGGATCGATCGGGTCCTGCAGGTCAGCACGCCCGGTAGCGCACGACAGAACTGCTTGATCGCGGCCAGGTTGACCTTCTCGTCGTTCAGCACAATGAAGTCGGATCTGCGGTGCTTGAAGAAGAGATAGCCGTCTTCGTCGATTTCAAAGATGTCTCCCGTTTTCAGCCATGTGTGCCCGTCCATTTCGACCAATGGGTTTTGGGCGTTTCGGCCAATCTTGCGCCGCAGAAGCGTGTCTGAATGAACCAGCAGTTCGCCCTCGCGCGCAGCTCCGTCCACCTCGAGCAGGCGCACCAGGGTTCCCTGCATTGGACGGCCGACGGACGCCAGCCGCCTCGCGTCCGATTCGTGAGCCCGCCCGGTGGATACACGTGGCCCCGCTTCGGTGACGCCGTAGGTCAGGTACAGTTCCTTGCCGGGGTAGCGCTGGACGAAAGCCGCAGCATGCTCCGGTGCGAGAAAGTCGCCGCCCACGGTGAGCGCACGGACGCTCGCCGGAAGTTCGGTGGATGCATGCGCAAGCAGCGTGCGCATCAGGACCGGCGTCACGGAGCTGACTGTCACGCGATGGCACGCGAGATCCGCGATGTAACGCGACCCGATGAACGGCGGCCCACTGATGACGAGCCGCGCACCGCACTCAATGCTGGCGATCGCCTGGGCGACAAGCGCGAACGAATAATAGAGCGGCAGGTTGACCAGAACCGTGTCCGCCGCACACAGGCCGATATCGGCTGCGTGTTTGCGTGCATTCGCCCTGAGCGAATCGATCGAGTGCACGCAGCCGCTACTGAAGTCCGACGACGTGCCCGAGGTAGTCAGGACCACTTCGCCCGGTTCGGTGACCGGTCTCGTGCCCGCGCGGAAAAAGCCGATCTCGACACCCGCGTGCCGGTTGACTGCGTCAATACGCAACTCCCTGCGCAATTCCTCCCCCAGGCGTGGCTTGACCACAGCCATGGCGTGAAAGTCTTCGGCCATCTGACTCAGGCGAAGGACGGGCGTAGTCGGCGACAGCATGGCCGGGACATAGCCGGCTTCCACAAGCGCGAAGAAAAGCCGCAGCAGATTCCTGCCGTTAGGCATGCAAACCAGCACCACGGCGCCCTCCGGCAGCGCATGGGCCCGCAGTCCGGCTAGCAACGGTTCGAGTGCTACCTCCTCGCCTCCCGGCAAGGCAACGCTGGATGTTTCGGTAATCAGGTGATCAACGTCAGCGATATGCATAAGGATCTCTCTTGTTGAGCAACGTGCCCGCATGGGGACTAGCGGGCCGCCAACTTCGTAAGCAGGAATCCGGACAGCACATCGCAATTCAGAAAGTTGTCGGGCACAAAATCGCTCTCGTCGATCTTGATTCCGAATTCCTCCTCGCACTGATAGCGAAGTTCGATGAAGCCAATCGAGTCGATCCCGACCACGGACAGGAAGCCGTCGGTGAGGCCGATCCGGTCAGGGGAAATGTCCACGTCAAGCCGTGTTGCAACGATATGGCGAAGACGCTCGACGATCTCTTGTCTGCTTGCGTTCATTAATTACCTTCAGGAAAGGAGTGCTGGTTTAAAGGTCACGCAGCCGGCTTGCGCTGCGGGTCCGCCAGCGGTTGATTTCCCGCACGCATGTGATAGCGCACGAGCGGTGTGGTCATTGCAGTCGTAACGAGAGCAAACAGGACCAGCATCGTGTAGACCTTGGGCGGCAAAATGCCCAACTGCAGGCCGATCGAGAGCACGATGAGCTCCATGAGGCCTCTCGCGTTCATCAGCGAGCCAAGGAATGCGGCATCGCCCGAGCGCAGTCCGCAGATTCGCGCGGCGAGATACGAGCCACCGAACTTGCCGGCGAATCCCGCCCCGAGGAAGACGCACAGCCATAGCCAGGCGCTGGCCCCATCAATTGACGAGATGGAGGTGTGCAAACCCGCGTAGGAGAAAAAGACCGGCATCAGGACGGTACGGATGAAGCCGCCAAACCATTTGTCCCATTGCTCGCGAACGGCCGGGATGCCGCGCAGGAGCATCCCCGGAAGCAGCGCGCCGAATGCACTGTGAAAACCCAGGCTGGCAGTGATGCCGGCGGAGATCAGGACATGGCACGTGACGATGGTGAACACGGCGCGCATGTCGTCGCGCTGCGCCGCCCGTATCAACATGGGCCGAACCGCGTAGCGTGTGACGAGCACGCATCCGATCGAATACAGCCCGATCCCGCCAAGGGCCAAGGCAAGCCCGAGTGCGCCATTACGTGGATGCGCAATCGACGCGACCACGGCCAGCAGCACCCAACCCGCGACATCGGTCAGCATGGCAGCCGAGAGCGCCGTCCTGGCCAGTGGATTCCTGTCGAGGCCAAGATCGATCACAATGCGCGCCATGACTGGAACGGCGGAGACCCCCAGCGCGACGCCGCAAAAGAGAACATAGGGCACACCCGGCACACCTGAAGCCAGCGCATCCTTCGAGCCGATCGCCACGAGCACGCCAAGAACAAACGGCATGACGAGTCCAAGCGCCGCGATCAGTCCCGGCAAGCGCAATCCGGCGCCAGCACGCCTGTCCGGAGGCTGAATGTGCATGCCGATCTCGAACATGAGCAGGACAATGCCCACTTCGCCGAGCTGGGACATGCTGGACGCCGAACTCGCGGGGAAGATAACGTCGTGGATACCCGGGTGGAGCACCCCGAGGACCGAAGGGCCAAGCAGGATGCCTGCCGTGATTTCGCCCACTACACGGCATTGACCGATGCGCTCAGCCACATGACCGCACGCATGACACGCCAGGATAACGATTGCTAACTGGAGAAGAAACATTGGAATTTCCGCCGTGGACCCGAAGGCAAAAAATAGCGCGAACGCTCAGGGCCAGATAGCTCCAGGAAATGAGAGGGGTGCAGTCCCGCGCCCGGTTCGCCTCCGCTGCCGCAGCGCTTACCCGATGAGCCCGAGTACGGCCGCTTTCGCCGCTGCGTGCGTCTTGTTGACGGCGCCGAGCTTGCGCGTGGCGTTCGTCAGGTGAAAGATGCAGGTCGACTCGGCGATGCCCAGAATCACCCCGATTTCCGCGGCGGTTTTTCCTTCCGCAGTCCAGCCCATCACCTCGCGCTCGCGCGGCGACAGGTGAGGCATGCTGCCCGCGAACATGGTTGGCAACAGCCTCGCGCCGAGGCTCGCATGGGCGAAGTGGGCAAGCCAGGTCATCGGATACTCCGTGACGGCCAGTTCATCCGGGTAGATGGGCGAGGAATTGCGGGCCAGCGTGAACCAGGTGACGGCGCTGAAGCGGTCGCGCAGCGAAATCGACCATCCATACCGGATGCCGTGTGCTTTGGCGTCGTCCCAATACTGCCGCTCCGATGAGGGAGCTTCAGCCGTCCATATCAGCGGGACCGATGACACCTTGCAATGACGGAGGATGGGATCGATCTCGACATAGCCAGGCGTCCGGTAGCGGGACTGCCATGACGGTGGATAGTTACCGCGAACCTCGGTGGCCGGGCGCGTCACTGGAATCGGCAGGCGAATGCCGAACATCCAGAAGTCGAAACTCAATGCCTTGGCACTGCTGGTAATTTCCCCGTACAGCTCTTCGTCGGAACTGTGATGGTCGGCCATCCGTTGCAGCTGTTCCTGGTACCACTCGCGCATGTCAATCCTCTCCGGAAACAAGAAACTCGGAGAGAGCGCGGCAGCCGCGGCGGGCCGGATTAGTGAAAGGAAGAGGCGCGATGAAACAATAAAAATGGCTTGCGCAAGAAATGCCCGAACAGCGTCGATAGCTGGACCGGAATCAATCCCGGAGATTGAGGGTGAACGGGATTGCGCAGATCGGGAGAACGCCGACTTCAGCCATGCGGATTCCCTTCCTTACTTGCGTAAGGTTTGAAATCCAGCATCGCTTCGCCCGGTTACCGCACCTCCGCGCAAACACAAACCGGTGACCGGAGCAACGCAAGTCGTGACACACCCTTCCCCGTAATTGGCCTGGCCTATCCGCTTATAAAGTTGCCGCTTATTAAGTCGATTATGAAAGCGCGAACGCGCTATGGTTGTGCGGCTTGTACAAGTATGGGCGCCCGGCTTGTCCGAGCATAGCGTGCCGGAGCTAATTGCGCTTTGAAGCCGCTGCTGCCACACCGGCAGCTTGATGTCCGGTGACCGCTTCACCGCTTCGCTGCGCAGCAAGGTGATGAATGAGCGTAATCGCGAGGCCAAGCGCCGCCAGTACGAGGCTCACCATGCATACCATGTCCCATCCATAACTCACGAAGACCAGCGGTCCGAGGACCGAGCCGAGCGCGCCCGCTGCGTAATAGCAAAACATATATACGCTATATATGCGACTGCGTGCGTTGGCGTCAATTGCCAGTAGCCGGGTCTGATTGGCCACCTGCGCGGAAAAGCAGCCGACATCGAATAACACCAGGCCAATTGCCGTTCCTGCTATTGATGAGCGAGCAACGAACAAGGTGACCACGCCGGCAAGCAGCAGCGTGAAGCCGCATGCGATGACCGGCCGGTACCCAAACCGGTCAGCCGCACGCCCCGCGACACGCGTTGCAAACAGGCCGAGCGCGCCAGCAAAGCCGAACATACCCGCCTGAGCGGCGTTCAGATTAAGCGGAGCCTTTGCGACCGCCAATACGAGCGTGACCCAGATCATGCTGAAAACGAAGAACCAGCACGCTCCCACGGCTACGCCCTCTCGCAGCAGGCGATACCGGAATAACACCGAAGGCAGTGATCTGAGCAAGCCTAAGTAGCTCTGTTCGACGCGTGGCGTCTCTTTGGGCAACAGGCGACGTGTCAGGCAGGCCAGCAGAAAGGACGCAAGGCCGAACAACAGGAGCATGATCCGCCAGTTCAGCTCCTGCGATATGAGCCCACCGACGAAGCGGCTCAACAGGACGCCCGCGGACACCCCCGTTCCAACCGTACCAACCGCGCGGCCACGTGACTGCGGCTGCGATGTGCGAAACGCGACCGCCGCGAGGTGAACGGCATTGGTTGCCATCGCACCGATCACACAGCCCGCGATGGCCAGCAGAGGCAGGGTTGGCGCATACCCCGCCGCCGCCAACGCCAGTGCCAGCACCGCGAATTGCAACGAAACAATTCGCGCCGCGGACACCTTGTCGCCAAACGGCACCAGCAGGACGATACCCGCCATGTACCCCGCCTGCATGCTGCCGGCCACGAGACCCATTGCGGTCAGCGGCACATGGAAAGTCTGCGCGACGGCGGGAAGTGCAGGCAGGAGCGCGTAATTGTTCGAGATCGCCACACCCGCGGCAATCGCGATAAACACCGTCAGCCACCCATGCGGCGTATCTCGCCCTTGCTCATCACTCCCGCGCGCAACGCGACTCATGACAGGTTCGAAGCCGCGGCGCTTTTGACTGCAGTGATTTCGATCTCGATGAGGATCTTCGGATCGACGAACGGCAGCACGTGCAGCAGCGTCAGCGCCGGGCGAACGTCGCCGAACACCTCGCCATGAGCGCGCCCCGCCTCCTTCCATTGACTGACATCCGTCACGTACAGACGGCTGCGCACGACGTCCTTATACGCGAACCCGGCGTCGGCCAGCACGCTGCCGAGTTTCTCGAGAATGGTTTTGGTCTGCGTGTACAGGTCGTCACCGACGATTGAACCATCCGGCCCGCTCGACGCCGTGGCCGACACGTAGAGCGTGTTGCCCGACTGAATGGCACGCGAATACCCGACCGTCGTTTCCCAGCTCGAACCCGACGAATAGCGCTTGTTCATACTGCACTCCTTGTGGTGAGTCCTAAATAAACGGCTACACTACCGAGGTAGTGAATATCTACACTACTGAGGTAGTGTACTGTATCGGAATGACATGTGCTAGTCTCGCGCCATATGACCACACAGATTCCTGCCGACCTGATATCCGCGCTGATCCGTCTCGGCTTTTCACAATACGAAGCGCAAGCCTACTGTGCGCTCCTGCAGCGTTCACCGATGAATGGTCACGAGGTTGGCAAGCTTTCCAGCGTGCCGCCGTCGAAGATTTACGAAACCCTTCAACGCCTGGACGCCAAGGGCGCGGTTCTCATGCATCGGTCGGAACCGGTCCGCTATGCAGCGGTTCCTTACGCAGAGGTGCTGGCCCGGTTGCGGGACCGCTTTGAGGACGACCTCGCCATCGTGAACGATGGACTGTCGACGCTGCCCGCGGCCCGCGAGCCCGGTCTCGTCTGGTCGCTGCGCGACAGCCGCGCAATCATCACCGCATTCCTGACCACCATAGATAGCGCCCAGCAAACCCTGTTCGCGGCCATCTGGGACGAGGAAATGGAACCGCTGCGCGGCGCGATCGAAGCGGCCTCCGCACGTGGCGTGGATGTCCATGTGGCGATCTACGGCAAGGCGAGCCTGAGCGGCCCCCGCTGTTACGACCTGCGCGAATGCGGTGAAAGTGCCCGGAACCGTCTCGAGGGCCGCCGCCTTTCGGTCGCCGTCGCGGACGAACAGGACGCGATTACCGCGGAATTCGGGCCGTCGGCCAATGAAGAAGCCGTACTCACCAACAATCCGGTAATCAGCCTGCTCGCGATCGAGTACGTCAAGGCTGACGTCATGGGGCGAATCCTGATCAACTCGATGGGTCAGGCCGCCTATGAAAAAGCGCTCCATGGCGATGTGATGCAGGCGCTCCTCGCGGCCAAAACCGTCCTGTTACCGAGACTGAAAAGCAAAGCCACCGCAGCCGCGAGCGGAGTCAAACGACGAAGCCGGGCCGGCACATCAGGAAGCGGGACAGATCAGGGCTAGAACGCCTCGCTCGATCGCGCCCCAAAACACGCAGACCTTTTGTTGGGTGACAGGCACAAGATCTGTCGCCCTGGTGCCTCATTCCACACGCGTTCTCGCCCAAGTGTCTGAAAAATGAGATATGCATCTAGCAAAAGACTGCGGATAGCTCTACACTACCGAGGTAGGGTATTGATTCCCTACCTCGGTAGTGAAGTTCAGCAGTTAAGTTGTTCAAGGTTGGCCACAAAAAAAAACCGACCCGCTAGGGGTCGGTGAAAAGATCCTGGCCAATTCCGAGGGCCGGGCCAGAATCTGAGAGCTAGATATAAGTATCGCATTATAAGAATGTCGTGTGCGGGCAAATCGCTCGCACACGCGAATTTACGCGCCGCGGAACGGCGGTTGCTGGCGGGATGCGAGTGCCGTTCTCTCATCGCCGCCATGCAGTTTCGCGGCTAGCGTAGATATTCGCACGCGAGAATCCAATCGCTCCAATATCTGAACAATAATCACACCAATCTTCCCGCGCCATTTGCTGATTGACGGCGTCATGTCTGATTTTTCGATTTAACAATTCAGCAGCGCTTCTTGCAATCACGCTTTCCCGCAATGGCGATCTCCGGCGCGAGCGATTAATCTGCAGCGCCCGGTACAGTCCATAACCAAAGTACCGATCCGGCAATCATGGCTTTTGGTCCATATGCATCGGGGGGAGCGACGCTCATAGTTCGGCAGTCGGAACGCAGCATTCCCGGCGATTTCAACTCAACCGAAGGAGCGTCATCATGGTAACCCGTGCAGCACTTCCCGCCGACCTCAAGGAAGTCGTCCGTCAAATGGTCGACCGTCATAACTCAGGCCGGGCTTATCCGGGTCTGAATTACGGCGTCTATGCAAACGAAGGGGGTCACGGTTCCGTCCGCTTGCCGACGGCCAAAAAAAATCAGCAGTACTACGAAGGCCGTGTAGGTGAAGATCAGGCCGGCCAACCCGGTGTTTACCGCATCGTCATGCTGTTCGACGACAACACCAATCAGATACTTGCGGGTTACTACACGCGCGATCACTATTTCAGCTTTGTGCAGTTTCAGTGATGCCGCGGACAACTGACGGGTGATTGCGCAGTCGTTGCACCGGCAGGCCAACTGCGGCGCCGGTGCTTTTGATTACCGGGCCGACGTATGCCCGAAACTCGTCGACAGTGCGTCGATCTGACGCTGCGTGAAACGCGCCAGCGCACGCCAGGTGATGCGTGTGAGCCAGATGCAAAGCAGCAGGCCGAGCAGCCCGATCGGCAAGGCGACAAAGGCGTAGCGCAGGGCAATGGATTCAAGCGATTTACCGCCGAGCCCTGAGATATGGATATGATCGTTGCCGTCGTCGACCGCAATCTCATCGTTGCCGATCGATACATGGCTGTTGTCGCTGTTGTCGTGCACGCTCAGATGTTGCGTATCGCCGTTTGCGTCCTGCACGAAGCTCACACGACTGCCGTCCTTGCCGGCGATGCTCCACCTCAGTTCCTGCTTATGCTCGCCGCTGCGGGCCAGCGAGAGCCGGCCGTCCACCGTGTCGCGGAAATCGAGTGCGTTCACCACGTCGCGGTCGATGCTGAAGCTGCCGTCGGCGTTTTGCGTCAGCAGTTTGCGTGCGGCGGCGTCCGGTATTTCCATCACGAAATGGCCCTGCGCGCTGCGCTTGAGCTCGATCGGCCCGGCATTGGTGACAAGATCGACCCGGGCACCGTTGTTCAGACGCAAGACGAAGCGCTTGTCGAGTACTTGCAACCCGGAGAAACCGGTGTGTAGATCTCCGACCAGGTCGGCTTTCGTTTTCGCATCGCTGCCGGGTTTCAGGTTCAAATCTGTACCGAGCAGATGATGACTACCGAGCGCGATCACTGCGACCAGCCCGGCCACGGTTAGCGCGCCGGATACGATATAACCGGCTGTCAACATCAGCAGATACAGCAGGAACGGTCCGAGCAGAAACAGTTGCAGCAGGCCAAGCCCGGCGACCGATGCAACCACGCGCATCAGGTTGCCGAACGAGCGTTGGGCTTCCCACTGCTTGTAGCTGGCTTGAGCCTTGAGTTCACGGGCAAGCTTGGCCGGGTCACCCAGCGCGGCGATCACCTCCTCCTCGTGGCGGCCGGCTGCCAGCGCATCGCCGATATATTCACGGTAATCCGCCACGATCTCATCGATCGCCGCCTTTGGCAGACCACCGAGTTCCTGCCGCAGCGTATCAATGAATACGTCCTGCTTCATGGGTTTTCCCCTTTGCTCTGTTGCTTGCCTTGTTGCCCCAGCACGCCGTTGACTTCATCAACGAAGCTGCGCCATTCCCCTTCCATTTCCAGCAGGCTGCGGCGACCCGGGCCCGTGAGCGAGTAATACTTGCGCGGCGGTCCCGACGGCGACTCCACAAGGTAAGTGGAGACCCACGCTTCAGCCTGAAGCCGCCGCATCAACGGGTAAATGGTGCCTTCGCTGATTTCCATGGTGGCCGACAGCGTCGACACGAGTTCATAGGCGTAGCTGTCCCCGCGGGCCAGCACCGCAAGAACACACATGTCGAGCGTGCCTTTCTTGAGTTGGGTCTTCATCGCGTCTCAGAACATATCCGGCACGTTGCTAGCTACTGTGTTATGCATGATATCTGGGCACAATAAGGCCCTGCCGAGTGCCAAGGCCGGACTTTATCAGCCTGTACCGTTTTATGCAAAGTACGGGTTTTGGCAAGTATGAATCGCTAATACAAAAGAGGACAAAAAAGGCGGTGCACGAGGCACCGCCTGAAAAGGAACTGTCGGTGGAGATTTCGGCCGGATCGCACGGTGAAGTGCGGATCGGTCCGTCGTCCCCGTCACCGGGTTCCCCTGCAATGACGCCTGGGAACCCGGATCACAGCATGCGACTTATTTCGACGCTGCCAGTGAAGTCTGCGGCGTCACCGGTCCCGGACCCTGCTTGAGCCAGCCGTGCGACTTCACCACGTACGCCTTGCCGTCCTTCATGCCGCGCTCCGTGTAGAAGTACTCGTGCGTCTGGCCCACGTTGAACGTGTCCCAGTTGATCACGGTGCGTTGCGTGCCCTGGTTGATGGTCATCGTGTTGGCGTTCTGCGAGATGCTCGCCTGGCCCGCCGCAACCTGGCCGTTGGTCGGCAGGCTCTGCGCGAAGCTCACCGTCGCGCCGGTAGCCATCAGCGCTGCGGCCAGCGCCTTCATGATCGAAACAACACCCAACTCAACGTCGGCTGCGGCCACGCCTGCGCCGCCACCCTCACCCGGGTGCTTGCCCTGACTCGTTGCAGTTTCTTCAACTGCGACCAGCATGCCCAGGCGCTTGCTGAATACCCGGCGAAATCGATTCTTGTTCATGGTTCAGGAAATTTAAAAGAAAAAAGTGCGGCGCTCAGGCAAGCGCTGCTCGACACGCAGTGATACGGAAGGGGGCACACTCAACCAAAGGAGTGCGACCGGAGTCCGCGGAAGCCGGAGTAGTGAGACTGGTCAAAGTCATCAGGTGGACAGACGGAAGTCCGGAATACGCGGAACTCATCGATCAGTACGAAGCCCTCTGTGATATCGCGTTGACGTGCAGACGGTTGCTGCGGATAGGAAATGCTCGTGCAAATTCCTCGGCGGAGAATAGAAATGACGGGATTCGCCTCATATCGAATAAATTCGAAAACCAGCGAACTGTGGTGTGCTTACATCATGGGAAGCAAAATACGTCGACAGCAGAAGCGAACGCTGCGCAGGGCAAGGAGGGGAATGTCCCGAAAGCGGGAACTCGAGGCCTGCGCGGTTCATCGCATTTGCGACTACACGCGCCACACACATTCGTGTGGCCGGACGGAATAACTCACCGGTGCTGGCCGTTCTCCATTCACCTATCGCTATCCTTTGCCTGCCAGCCCACCATGACCTCATACGATCTGAGCCGCCTGCTCACCCCCATCGACGATGCCTCACCGTCTGGAGATGACCTCGAATACGATCCGGCATTTGTCGAACTCGAACGGATCGCCGCCCCCACCACGGAGCGCTCGATCGGTGACAATGTGAAACCCGCCAGGGAACCCGACTGGGACAGAGTCGCGCTTGCTGCGCAAGCGCTGCTAGGACGCACGAAAGACGTGCGCGCGGCAATCCACCTGAGCGCCGCGTGGACCCGGCTGCGGGGTTTGTCAGGATGGTGTGACGGTCTCGCACTCGTGCGCGGGCTGCTGGAGCCCTACTGGGACAGCGTGCATCCGCAACTGGACGCCGACGACAACAACGATCCCACTGCACGCGCGAACGCCGTGATGCCGCTCGGCGATCCGCAAGCCGTACTCGGCTATTTCCGGACCGCGCCCTTCGTCCAATCGCCAAGGCTTGGCCGCTTTTCGCTGCGTGACCTGCGTATCGCCAACGGCGCGATCAGTGTTGCGCCGCCGGCTGACGGCTCTGCGCTCCCCACGATGGCCGACCTTGAAGCGTGCTGCATGGATTGCCCCGACGATCAGTTGCCCGCCGCAGCCGCGGCGCTAGCCGAGGCGCTCGAGCATGCGCAGGCCATCGATACACTGCTGGCCGGCAAACTGGGGACGGCCGCTCCCGACCTGTCGCACCTGAGTGGCGATATCCATGAACTGAAGCGATTCGTCGATACGCAGTTGTCCAAACGGTTTCCCGACTTCACCGCTAACCACACCGTCGAGAGCGCCGCGCAGGACAGCGATGCCCACGCCAGTCCGGAAGCCGGCGTCCAGCACCACGACATCCGCGGCGGCGAGGACGTCATCCGCCGAATCGACGAAATCTGCGAATACTATGACCGCCATGAGCCGTCGAGCCCGTTGCCGATTCTGCTGCGGCGGGCCCGACGTCTCGTGGGTAAGAGCTTCACCGATGTGCTAAGGAACATCGCGCCGGGCGGACTCTCCGAGCTGCAAATGCTGTCCGGCCCGGACGACGAGTAACGCGTCACGCGCCAGAAGCGCGCCGCCGCTGCGATACCGCATCTGCCAGGGCGGCATCGTCACAGCGAAAGTGGCGCAAGCCACCAGGCCAGCGCGACGCACAGTCCGGCCACGCTGAGCAGCGCCGCGAACACCGCCAATCGTGCGATATACCGCATCCGGCTCATCTGGTTCGCGCGCCTCGCAATCGTCTTGTTCACACTGCCTGCGTCATCACGTGGCGCTGTGGCGCCTTTGGGATGCGCGTCGTCCGCCGGTACCCGCACTGCACGGCGCACAGTGTCGAGATCGGTGTCACCCAACTCGCGCAGCGATTCGAGCAACCCGCGCCGCCGGTGCCGGTATTCATCGCGTGCGATGCGGCCCAGTCGATACGCTTCGTCGAGGGCACACAACACCTGGCTAGCCCGCCGTTCGCGCTGGCTCGCTACGTAACGCTCTGTGGAGGATGTCGCATCGAGCCGCACTATCACGGCGGAAAGGTTGTCGCGGGCGGGACGCTCCAGCGCCAGCGAAAAAATTTGCGCGAGTGCCTCGTCGGGCTCAATGGGGCATTCATGGCCAGGAGCCAGCTCCTCGTCGCTCAGTTCCTTGTTGATTCCATCGGAGCACAGCAGGAAATGCATGCCAGGACGGCTGCCAGCCACGCTCCAGTCTATGTACAACTGATCCTCGGCGCCCACTGCTCTCGAGAGCACGCCCGCGCCAGCGGACACGCAGACGCTCCGGCCAAACGGCAAACCATATTGCGTCACGTCACCTGGCCGTCCGCAAACATGATCACTGGTGAGTTGCACGAAAGCGCCGTCCTCGTGGACATAGGCGCGACTGTCGCCAACCCAGCCGCACAGCACGAAGTCGCGGTCGTGGACCAGCACCACCACGGTTGACCCAATCACGTCGACGTGCCGCGAAATAGCCTCCTCGCGCAATTCAGTATTGACCTGCCGCAGGCTGTCCTCGATCGCTTCAATGAAGTCGCAGACGCTGCCCTCACGCTTGAGTGCCCCCAGCCGCCCAACGATCAGCGCACTCGCATAGTCGCCAGCCGAATGACCACCCATGCCGTCGGCGACCACCCACATCCCGAGGTCCTCGCGAACGAGGATTGCGTCTTCGTTCCGGTGACGCACCTTGCCGGTCTCGGTGCGGCCGGCGGAGCTAAAGCGCGTGGTCATCCCGCCTCCCGCCGGGTCGCCTCAAGCAAGGCGCCGGCCCTCTCGCCCGGCAACGAACAATGCTGAGCGTGCGGGTGAACACGGATCTCTACGACCGCGAGCGGCCATTGTGCCGGGGCCCCTCCGAGACCGGCGTGGGCCGCCAGATGAACCCGGGCGTCCTCACATGTGGCAAGGCCCAGCGCCTCGGCGCACAACTGTTGCGGCAGCCGCGCGAGCGAACGGGTCGCGAGCAGCAACAAGCGATCGCCTTCTTCGAGTTCGGCACGCGTTTCATCGCAATCCGGCTCGCCGGCCGTGCCGAGACCCGCCATCGTCAACCAGTCGGCGCCGAACAGCAGATCGTCGAACTCGCCGCCCACTCCAGCCGCGCGTTCGACGAACAACGTGCGCAACTGACCCTGCCGCCAGTGCCAGGCGGCCGCCGCGCCGATCCGCAGCACCCGCACCGCGCCGGTTTCGAAACGGGCCGCGAGCGCAGCGCCCTCTTCGGGCACCGGTTCGAGCGGATCGTGGCGGGCATCGCGCAACTGTGGATGCAGTGCGATCAGATTCAATCGCAGGCTCGTGAGATCCGGGGCGCTTGCCGATGCCGTTTCGCGGATACGGAGGGCAGCCCGGCGTCGTGGATCCTGGGGACCATCGTCGGCGCTCAGCAACAGCGTATTGCCATCGCCGAGATACTGCAGGGCGTCGTCGACCCACCTGCCGGCGGGCATCGCAACCGCATCGGCTTCCACCACGCCTCGCCAGGTATGGGCATGCAGCACGTTGTCCCTCACGACGTTGCAAGGCGGTTCGAGTCGCGCTGCGTGCAGCCCATCGTCCGCTTGAGCCACCTCTTCCGTGACGGTGGCCGCATCATAGAGCGGTGCAGCAGCATGGCCGGCGAAACCGGCCACAGCTGGCGGCTCCCCGTGAACACCCGGCGGCAGAGCAATGAGCAGGCTTCTATAACTGCGCGGCAAGCCACGCGTTGCGAGCATTCGCGCGGCGCCGCGAGTCCACCACAGGCACCACTCGCCGCGCCGAACGCTTGCCTCGCGCCATGCTTCTGCAAGCACCATTCCCGCCGCTTCGTCGTCCGGCAACGCCAGTTGCCATTCCTCTCCTTCCCAGTCGAGCCCTTGCCAGACCCATGCAAGGTCGGTTGCGTCGGCTGGCGGTCGCGCCAGCGACGCTACCTGCGCGGCAAAGTGTTCGACGCTGGCCCCCTCGTTCCGGGCAGAGAGATATACGCGTTCAAGCGAATCGAACCACGCGCCATGACCAAGGACGGCGCCGGCATCACCGGGACAAGGTGCAGCCAGTACCATCGGAAAGCCCCGGCCCAGACGGTCGGTGGCCGGCCCGATCAGGCCACACCAGCCGCTCGGGCCACACACGCTCGGAGACAGCACAAAGCGCCATGCCTCGCCCTGCGTCCATGCTGTACTCCAGTGCGCGCCCAGTTCGCGGCGTCCCGTCTCGACAGCACGCTGAAAATGCCGGTCCCAGATGTCCACGAAGACAGAGGGTAATTGTCGCTGGACGAAGTCGCCCGCACCCGGCAGCTTGCCGTAAAAGCCGACCGGGTTGTTCATCGCGGACACCTGAAACGCCGTACTTCACCATTGAGAAACGGATTCTTGAGGCTCGCCGGCTGGATTGGCAGCTTGACGGCATGGCCGGCAAAATCAAAGTTCGCGAGATACTGAAGGTCCCCCTGCTTCTGTAAATGAGCCGCGTCGAGCGCATGGAAGAACGCCCAGTCACCGTTGTACGTGAGCGGTGTGCCGACGGGCTGCCCCGACTTGTCAAACGCGCTGACTACCACGTGGCCCGGTTGTGGGCCGGGCCACGTCATCGCCATGCTCGCCGCACCGCCAGCGTTGCCGCCGTACTCGTACTTCTGACCGTCGATTTCAATACTGACCCTGGCGACTGCCGGATCGAATTGCGGAGCCAGCAACGTGAAGCCGACCTGAACCTGGGCGGCGTTGCGAAAGTAGATCTGGCGGATATTGTCGGCGGTCTGTGCCGTGCTCAGCACCGCATCGGGGCCGGGCGGCGTGCCGCTCCTCCAGTTCCAGGTGCGGCCGCTCGTGTCGACCCGCGATGCGAGCGTCGACTTCAGGAAACCGTCGAAACGGCCGCCATTGCCGAACAGCTCTGCAAAGTTCTGCAGCGGAATATCCGATGCGCCACCTTGCGCGAACGGGTAGCGGCCGTCGACGAAACTCGCGCAATCGTTGCCTGCCGCAGCACGAAACTGGTCGGCGAGAGCCGCGTTGCTGCCGCTCGCAACCAGATTCGCGCTCTCGCCCGTCAAACCGGAAATCAGCGCTGCGACCTGCGGCGGCAACTGATCGGACTCCTGACGAGCAGCGAGTAGCGCCGGGTTGTTTTGCGTTCCCGGGGCGCCCAGGTCGGTCATCGTCAGCAGACTTTTGCCTAGCTGGTCGAGAACGCTGCTCGTCTGGTCGAGCGGCGTCGACCCGGGGGTGCCCGCGCTCACCTGATCCAGTTGGGCAAAATGCGCCTCGATGGCAGCGCCCGGCCGGCTAGCGGCCGCCGCGCCCGTATCCTGCACCGCGTCAGCCGCTGCGCCCGGCGCATTGCCGTTGGGCAACGTTGCGCCCGCGTCGCGCAGCTCGCCCGCGAGTCGCGTGTTGGCCGCGCGGCGCGTGGCGAGATTTTCACCGACGGTTTTCGCCTGCGCGCTCACCGCCGATGCCGCAGACCCCGCGGTGCTCGCAGGCGAGCTGCGCAGCATATCGCTGGTGTTGTCACGCACCAGATTCAGCAAGGCCTTGAGCGGCGAACTTGGGCCGGACAGTTTTGCGGCCAGCGCGCTCGCGGCCTGGATGCTGGCGACCGGCTGCAATTGCAGGTCGGCCAGCAGAGCGTCCCAGGTCTTGATGTAGTCCTGCTCATAGAGCGCGAGGACCTGCTGTTCAAAGCGCGAGCGCGCGAGCGGGTCGGTGCGGGTCGCATCGAATACCCAGTAATCCGCAACGAAGTGGTCGACCGACTGTTCCAGGCCACCGTTCACCTCGGATGCGAAATACGGACGGGTGAACAGCGCCGGCAACGGCTGTGACAGAGGCACGCCGCTTTTGCGGGTGAACACGTTGCCGAGCAACCCAAGCGCCTGGTCGAGGCGCACCGGCGGAGCATCCGAGCGTCCGGCATCGAGCTTGACGCCACCGTAGATCAGCGTCGCAAGATCGGCGGTCTTCAGCGTGGCCCGCGCCTGGTCGATGAGCGCGCCGTCGAGACTCAACGCGCGCGGCTTTTGTGGGTCGTCGACCAGCGCCGAGAAGTGCTTGTTGAGCGCCGTCTGGATGACCGGGTCCTGAGGGAACAGGCGCTGCCATTCGATGCGCGCGAGCGCCGCCAGTTCGCCGGGGTCCAGATGCTGAGGCTGGCCCAGCATCAGATAACCCTTCAGGTAGTCGTAGAGCGCCTGTGGATCATTTGCGCTCGCGCTCAGGCCCTCCCGGAAACGCACGCCGATCCCGGGCAACAAGGTGCCGTTGAGCTCGCGCAGATAAGCCGCGTGGACCTGCCTGAGCAGCGCGTGGCCCTGGAACAGCCCGAAGCGCATCAGCAACGGCACATGATTTTCGTACTGACCGGCGACCTCCTCGCCACCGGAGACGATCTCGAGACGCGCCAGCGCACGCGCAAAATACACCTTGAGATCCGGAGCACCACTGAGACTGCTGGCGGGCGGCAGGTCCTCCAACGACGCCTGTACCTCGCCCACGTAGACACGGTTACGCGCGTAGCTGACGGCCATGCCGGCGACCAGCAACGCCGTGACGAACGCGATGCCACCCCAGGCTGCGGCCTGCCACAGCACCTTCTGCCGTTCAAGACGCGGGTTGGCAGCGGCAAAGCCCGATTCACGAAACAGCACCTCCTTTAGCAAACGCTCGACGAAGTAGGTGCGCGGCGGCGCGGTCCCGCCGCGCACCCGAGCAGCGTCGACGCCAAAGGTGCGCGCCACTGCGCTCAGCATGCGATCGATCGGCGCACCCTCCTGCGTGCCGGAGGTGAGATAGGCGCCGCGCAGCAGCGCAGGCGCACCGTATTCGTGGCGGCCAAACACGCCTTCGACGAACTCCCGCGCGATCTCGCGAAAAGCGCCGAGCTGTTGGGGAAAGCTGAGCACGGCGGCGCGGCGGCTGCGGTCCCGCTCCGCGTGCAAGCGTTCGATCACACGAGTATTCAAACGCTCCAGCAGCAGGTCGAACTCGGCGCCGAATAGCGCGCTCGCGCTGCCGTCGGTGCTTCTGTCGGCCGGAAACGTCATGCCCCAAACCTGGCTGCGCAGGTCCGGACCGAGGTCGTCGAAGAATTCGCCGAAACCCGCCACCAGGTCGCACTTGGTGAACACGAGATAAATGGGCACCGCGACCTTGAGATGTTCCGCGAGTTCGTCAAGGCGCCGGCGCACGGCGCGAATGTGCTGCTGGCGGCTGCGCTCGTCGAGCGTCAGCAGGTCCGACACGCTCATCGCCACGATCACGCCATTCAGCGGACGCCGCCTGCGATAGCGGCGCAACAGCTGCAGGAACGCCTGCCACGCGGAGGCATCCGCGGCGGCATCGGAATCCTGGGTCGTATAGCGGCCCGCCGTGTCGAGAAACACGGCTTCGTCGGTAAACCACCAGTCGCAGTTGCGCGTGCCGCCAATGCCGCGTAGCGCCTCCTTGCCAAAACGCTCGGACAGCGGGAAGTCGAGACCGGAGTTTTGCAGCAGCGTACTCTTGCCGGAGCCAGGCGGCCCGATCACCACGTACCACGGCAACGCATAGAGATTGCCGCCGTTCCTGCGGGTCTTGCGCAGCGTGTCGATCGCCTCCTGGAAGCGCTGCTGCAACTGCCCGCTCTCGGCGGCATTGCGATCCTCGGCGGCGAGTTGCGCGTCCTGTGCGCCCAGCGCGCCGGAGAGTTGCGCGGTCTTATGTTTGCCGCGCCACTGGATGATCTGGATAAGCAGCATGCACAGCAGCACGATTACGAGGATCAGCGCGAGCCGCGCCGATGCGCTCGCGAGCGGCTGGCTCTCGCCGATGCCAAGGTAGGGACCACCCAGCCAGATCAGCGCCGCGACGAACAGAAGTCCGACCGCGCTCACGAACCACCGGGAGGTTGCCCAGGCTTTCAGCTGATTCATGGGTTCAGTTCTCCGGGAAATACATGATCTCTACCCGCCGGTTGCGCGCCCGGTTCTCCGGCAGATCGGCCGGTGTGGCAAGCGGCTGCGAGGAACCGGCACCGCTCGCTTCGAGCCGCCGCGGATCATCGAGACCCTGGGCGAGAATCTGCAGCGTGTTTTGTGCGCGTGCGGTAGACAGTTCGAAGTTGTCCTTGAACTTGAGCGAGCGCACCGGCTGGTCGTCGGTATGGCCGACCACGATCACACGTCCCTTTACCTGGTTCAACGCCCAGGTAATGCGGTGCAGAAGATCGGTCTCGTTCGCCGCAATATCCGCGCCGCCCGATGGGAACAGCTCGGCGGCGGCAAGACGCACCGTGTCTTCGCCATCGGGCTTTTCGTCGATACTGAGCTGCCCGGCCTGCTCCTGTGGCGCGAGCAGTTGCTTGAGCGTCTTGCGCGAGACTTTGGGCGTCGCGATGGTCTGCGGCGGAGGCGCGTTCTCGAGACCGATGCTCGCAAGCTGCGCGTTCACCGGTTCGGCAAGCAGGTTGAGCCGGGTGAAGAAAAACAGGAACGCGCCCAGCAGCACGAAGGCCGCGGCGGCCGCGGCGACCCACAAGGGCACGTGACGCATCAGCGGGTTACGACGGTCTTCGATACCGCGCCAGTGCGGCGCCAGCTCCGTGGCTGGCGCTTCGCGCAGCCCGTGGATGCGGCGGTAAAGGTCGTCCTGGATATCCGTGAGACGCGCAAGCCCGCCGGGCTCGACAAGATAACGTCCGCCGAAACCCAGTGCCAGGCAGATATACATGAGTTCGATCAGGTCGAGGTGCCGCGAAAAGTCGGCACTCAGCCGCTCGATAATCTGGAAGAACTTCGCACCTCCGTAGGTTTCACCATGAAACGTGACGAGCAGGGTTTTCTGCGCCCAGCCGCTCTGATCGCCCCAGGGGGCGTTGTTCACCGACTCGTCGAGCATCGTGCACAGCACGTAACGCGCGGCCATGATCGTCTGCGTGTTGAGCCCGGCGCCTTGTGTGTAACGCTCAAAGCTGTGCACCTGTGCGACCGCCTGTTCGCGCAGGCGGGCAATGTCGACCGGCGGTGCAACGCTGTGACGCAGCTGGAGCGCAAGCAACAGCAGCGGATTGGCTGCCCGCACCAGCGGGTTGGGCGCGCCGCTCAGGAAATCGCCCAGTTCGGCACGCAAAGCCGTTGGGGCCGCGGGCTGAAGCGGCGACGGTGGTCGCATCGACGTGGAGCGCGGCGCGACGACCCGCGTCGCGTCGTCTGCCACGACTGGTTTTGTGTTCCCTCGCGGGCGCACCACGGTCGCATCGCTGCGCAAAGTCGGTTGATCGGAACGGTTGCCAGTGTTCATGTGCGCACCGCCCAGAATTGCAGATCAAGGCCGGCGAAACCGCTGCCAAAATGCATGGCAACGCCACCGGAGGTCTTCAGCGTGCTCCACATCGGCGAATGCCTGTCGCATTCGAAATAGAGGAAGCCCGCGGTGTACGGCAACTGGCGCGGGGCGACGGGCATCGGTGAAACGCCGATGCCCGGCAGTTGCAGATTCACCAGATCGCGAATTTTCTCCACGGGGCCGATCTTCGATTGCATGGGCAGTTGCCGGCGCATGTCCTCGGCCTTGAGATCGGCCCGCGCGGCCAGCACAAAAGTTGCTGTATCGAGCAACGTCAGGTCGGGCACCACGCCAACCCACACGCCGTACTTGCGCTGCTGCAGCGGGATCGCGACGGCGCTTTGCTCCAGCACCGCGCTGAGCGCAAGGCGCAGCGCGGCGATCACCGGCTCGAAGCTCTCGCGCAGCGACTCGTGCCGGTACGGCGCAAACGCCTGCGGGCGTTTGGCCGGCGCGGTAAACGTCGCAAGTTCCCCAGCCAGTTCGAGCAGCAGGCGGTAAAGCGCTTCCGGATGCAGCAGCGGCGCTTCGGCGAGATGCGCGACGAGCGGCTGGTAGCGGTTGATCACCTGCAGCATCAGGAAGTCCGCAATCTCGGCCGCGCCGCCACGGTCGGTTTCCGACACGCGGCTCGCGAGCGCTTCGCCGCGCTGATGCAGCAGACCCAGCAATTCGGACAGGAAGGTCACCAGCCGGTCTGCGGCCTGGGTGTTAAGCGCGCTTGGCATGAAACCGTCGTCGAGTATCACGCGGCGGTCCGCCCGGCACTCGATCACCCGTGCGAGTGGAATCTGCATCAAGCCCTCCCTCGGCTGCGACTCGGGCGACAGCCGTGTGCTCATACCTGCCACTTCGAGCGCCGTGACGCCTTCCATGCTGCCCGAGGCATCGAGCACTTCGGTTTCGCGCACGCGGTAGCGGAACAACTTATCGCTGCCGCCGTCCGGCCATGCACTGTCCGGCTGCGTAGGAGAGCGCAGCGGCAAGGTCAGATGCACGATCTGGTCTCGCCAGTTGGCGTCGATATCGAGCGGCGGCGGCAACGGATCGTCCCCGGGCATGGCGAACGGCGTGCCGTCGGGAAACACACCCCGCGCGCGCTTGATGCCGAGCTTGCCGATCGCCAGCAGATCGCTTTCCAGTTCAAGCTCCTGGAAGCCCCATGCGTGCGGACGCAAATTGCCGGCGCGCAGCTCTACGTAGCGCTCGAAATAGCGCTCCTGCTGCTGCATATGCTGCGGCCTGAGGAACAGGCCCTCGCTCCATATCACCTTGTTGCTCTGAGTCATGTCTGTGAGCCGAATAAAGGTCTTTCATGCGTCTTTCGACGCTCGCCGCAAACGACAATGTCTGTCGCTGCGGAGTCAGTTACGACGGTTTTTCAGGCGTCCGAGTTGTTCCTCATAGGCTCGCGCGAATTCATCGCCAAACAGGCGCTGAAAGCATTCATCAGGATTCCTTGTCACTTCCTCGAACTGCGCCTTGTAATGCTCCCACTGGGGCGACCGGCCAATGAAGGGCAGACGCCGCTTATTACGCTCCGTTTCCTGCTCGATCCGGGCCGGATCGAACTGCGCGAGCAACGACTGGAACGCGGAACGCACGCCTGCCAGCATGGCCATCTGGTGATGACGGATATCTTCGGCCGCATCATTGAGCGCCGCGCTGCCGGCCAAAAAACCGTTGCCGGGTGGGGCGAGCAGTTTCCTGACCGCTTCCTGTGCGGTTGGTGCGAACTTCAGCGGGTTGTTCTCCGAACGCTGGATCAGCGTCGCGGGCAGGCGGAAGCTGTTCTTCAGTTCCGCCCGTGCCCGCAGCACGTCCATCATTGCGTCCACGGCGATGTGAAACATCTCCGTGAGGTCCCGTGCCGAAGCGTCCGTCGCTCCGGTGGCTTCGTTCGCTGGCGTCGGCGGTGCGGACGGCGCTGGCGCAACCGGCGCGATCGGCGCAGCCGGCGCAACCGTTATTGCCGCCGCCGGTTCGTGGCGTGGTGCGGGGTCAACAGGAATGACAGGAGGCGCAGACGCCGCCGCGACCTGGCTGTGGGTCGCATCCCAGTCTTCCGGCAACACAGGGCCATCGGCCCGCGCCGCTTCGCGTTGTGGCGGCCTGAACCGGTCGGCCACGGCTGGCGTGTGGTTCCAGGCAGGCGTTGGCGGTACGGATCGCGCCGGCGCGTCAAGGTACGACGACGATGTATCGAAGAGCGCAAGCGGATCGAGCACAGCGCCCGGCAGCGGCGCGTCGACGCCGGGAATCAGCCCTTCGGCATCGCCTTCTTTACCCGGCACCCCGGCGCGGCGCGGTCCAAGCAACAGACTCAGATCCAGTGAATCCTTGTTCTCCGCACTCGCGGGCGCAACTACAGGCGTCTGCGCGGGTGCGGACGCGGGCGAAGGCGCGCCACGTGTCGAGTGACTGCCGCCCGCCTGGATATCCGCCTGAGAATCAGCATGGGTATCAGCCTCCCCGTCCAGACGCACGCTGACCTCGAACAAGTCGATCTGCAGACGGTCTCCGTGTTTCAACGCAACGGGATCGCCTTTGCGCAGCGGCGTGTCATTGAGCACCATGCCATTGGTGCTACGGTCCTCAATGAAGTAGATATCGTTCAGATAACGCACCATCGCGTGCAGGCGCGAAACGCCGTCAGAACGCAGCACCCAGTCGCAGTCCTCCGAGCGCCCGATGCTGCCGTCGCAGCGGTCGAACAACCGCTCGCGCTCGCCGCCGGAACGATCCGCCTGCCCGTCTTGAATCGACAGGATCAGGACCGGTGCGGCGCTCATTGCCTACCCCCATCAAGGCTGCCTTGAACGCTGAGCAGGTTCAGCGCACCGCGCACAAAGGAAGCACGACGGCCATGAAACTCCGCAGCGGCCAATGCAGCCATATAGGTCACCGCCGACGTTGCCGCGATCGCGGTGAGGTGCTCCGGCGGTGGAGTCGGCTCTTCGTAGTGCGGATTCAGGTTACCGCCCGACCAGCCGGCAGCGGCCGCGGCCCACGCACCGATCGTCCGGTAGCGATGCGTCTTCGCAAACGCAAGTGCGGCGGCCCGCTGCGCTTCGCCGGGATCGCGCACCCACGCCTGCGCCAGAGCGAGACCGGTGCGGTCATGCTCGCCCAGCACCTCCCGGCGGCCGCACTGGCACACCCAGGCAACTGCGTAGCGGTGCGGCAGCAAACGGGCGAGCAGACCGAGCGCATCGCCCGCGAGGTTGGCATCGAGCAGCGCCTGCACAGCCGAACGCGCTGCCATCGTTGGCTGCAGGGTCGCCTGCGCCGGCGCGGAAAGCCGCATCTCGCGGGCCGCGTCGAGGATCGCGATCATGCCTGCCATACCTCTTGCAGCGTGGCCGACAATCCTCGCCTCGCGGGCAGCGGCGTGCGATGGCTGGACAGGTTTTCCATATGCGATCCCCTTTCTTGCGTCATGCACCGGGCTAAGCATCAGCTCACGCCGAGCGCGCCCAGCACCGGGTTGTCGAGGCCGCCGTCGAGAAATCCCGCGAACGGCTTCAGCAAATGCTTGCGCAGCGCACCCCCGGACGGTTCCTCGCCCGGCTTGGCAAGTTCGGACACGGTTCCGTCATCGCTGGAAATGCTGTAACCGGTATCGCGGATGTATTGCGCGCTCCAGCCGCGCAGCTCATCAAGGTGTTTCACACCAAGCGCGTACTGGCTCGCCGTAATCGGCTTCTGGTCGGCAGAGAACATCTGCAGGAAATGCATCTTGCTGATGAGGCCACTGTTCAGCGCCAGTGCTGAAACAACCGGCACGCTGAGCGCGTAGCTGCGGAACCACCTGTTGAATTCGATCGGCCGCGTGTGCAGTTGCAGGGATTCGCGCTGCTCCCATTTCGCCTTTGCGTCCGCGAAGAATTTCTTTAGCCGCCGCAGTTCGAACACGCGCCACGCGGCCTTGATCAGAACCTCGACAATCGACGTGACCAGATTGACGATCGTCGAGGCGCCGACCGAGCCGATCTGCATGCCGAGCTGAGCACCGCTTTTCAATGTGCCGTAAAGATTCTGCGCGATGCCAAGGTTCATCGCCCGTTCGATTCCGTTGACGATCGCCACGGGCGTGCCCGCCATCAGTTCCGTCTGACGGCCGCCCGCCCACGCCTTGAAGCGCTCGAAGCAAGATTCGATCAGCTTGTAGAGATTCGATGCAACACCAAACACGTCGCCGATAATCCCGGTCACCGCGTCGGATAGAAACTTTCCGGTCAGATAATCGCAGAGCGAACGCAATGCCGGGCCGCCGTACTCGTCCCAGACCCCAACCACATAGTCCCAGGCCTTTCTGAAATAGTCGAAGATCGCGTCGGACAGCCGCCGCTGGTTGCCGCCGAGCGGCTGGCCCCGTTTGTCCATCAGGCTGTGCGAGCTGATCGTGCGGGTTTGTTCGGCCGGCGCCGCACCGCGGCTTGCGCCCGTTCCTGCGCCCGTTCCTGCACCCGCTCCCGCACCCGTTCCGGCCCCGGCGGGCTGACCCGAGCGGGCAGCGACGCGCCGGTCCAGCGCTTCAGCGGCATGCTCGATCGCCGAGCGGCCACCCCCACTCATGCCCTGCTGCACCTTGCCAATCACGTTCTGCGCACCGGCGCTACCCACATCCTTGCCGTAGTCGAGACCGGCGTCAGCCGCGTCGAGCACGCCCTCCGTAATGATCTTGAAGATGCCCAGATCGCATTCGAGCTTGCCGAACAGATACAGCAGACCCAGCCGCGAATGCACCAGGTCGGACGCCATGAACGACGGCACGCCGAACGCCGAATCGGTATCGCCATCCTTGTAGAGCGCCGCATAAAGCAGGCTGAACGAATACTGGCCGGTATTACGCTTGCTGCTCATCCATTCGTTATCCTTTCCATGTGCGCTGCGCCAGTTGCTGAATGCCGTTTTCAAACGAATCAGGCTATCGCCGCTAGGCACGCGCAGATAGGTATCGAGATGCATGTCCAGCACCTTCAACTGGGCGCTACGTTGCAGCATGACCCGGGATGTTTGTTGCATCCACTGCTGGTAGGTGAACGGTATGTCGGGCAGCGTGGTATGAAGGTCTGGCATGGTCGTGTTCCGGATAGGTTCAGTGGCCGGCTCATGGCTACAGGATCATCGGGGCCGCGCCGCCCAGCACCGCCGTCGCGGTGCCGATCAACTGCAGATTGATGGACTGCACAAGACAATCGGCTTCGGATGTAATTTCCATTGCCGCGGTCGAGCTCATGCTCAGATTCGCCTTCGAGTTGATCTCCATCGCGAGACCCGAGGCCATCGTGACGTTCATCTCGCCGTTGATCGTGAGGCTGGTGCCCTGGATGGAGATTTCTCCCGAGCTGTTCATCGTGATGCTGGCAAGACCGGTGACCAGCCTGATCTGGTTTCCGGCAGTCAACGTGTAGTTGCGCGCAACCTGGACGTCGTGATCGTGTTCCGATTCCTCGCGCAGATCCTTCTGCGCGTGAATCAAGACCTGCTCGCTGCCCATCCTGTCCTCGAAGCGGATCTCGTTGTAGTCCTCGCTCGCGCCGCCTTCATGGCTGCGGCTTTTCACGCCGCTCTGCGTCTTGTTGTCGGGCAGGCTGTAGGGCGGCATGTTGTCCGCGTTGTAGACACTGCCGATAATCAGCGGCCGGTCCGGGTGGCCATCCAGAAAACTCACCACCACTTCCTGGCCCACACGCGGGATGAACTGCGAGCCCCAGCGTTTGCCCGCCCACATCTGGGCGACCCGCACCGGGCATGAGTTCTGCGCGTTCGGCTTGCCCGGCCGGCTCCAGAAAAAGGTCACCTGCACCCGGCCATACTTGTCCACCGCGATGTCCTCGGCGGTATCGCCGTAGACCACCGCGGTCTGCACGCCGGCAATCACCGGCCGCGGCGTGACCGGCATCGTGCGAAACGGCTGGCGGCCGCGGATCACCTTGAACTCGCAGTGGAATGGCCCTTCGTCATCGTCGCTGCCGCCACCCGCCGCATAGTCCGGTTCGACAAGGCGCGTGACCGTATCGATCACCAGGTATTCCTGGTTCGCACCGGCAAGCGGAAAGTCCTCGAGCCTGAATAGCGTGCCGGTGGCAAGACCGCAGGCGTCGGTGCGGCCGGCGCTCGACGCCAGTGGCACGTTCAACGCGTCCGCGCGTACCTGTGCATAGCGCTGGCCGTCGGAAAGGCGCTCGTCATAGCCGACGTAGTCGTACCCATAGTCGTAGATATCGAGTCCGCTCACGCCATGCGCATCCTCTGTGTCGGTCAGTTCCTCGGTCGCCAGAAGCGATGCTTTCGGTTTCAGGTAGTCGTAATCGTCGAACTGAACCCGCGTCGTGTTCACCGTATGCGCCGTTTCCCAGTCGCTGATCGACGCCTTCATTCGCGTTCCCCGCTCGGTAGGCGGCGCGTAAGGAATCTGCTCGAAGCCCGGCACGGTCGAGTGGGCGCCGAGCGAATCGGCGAGCACCATCGTGTGCGTGCTCTGCGTATGCGTGAAGAAGTAGTAGATACCTTCCTGCTCCATCAGCCTGCTGACGAAGTCGAAATCGCTTTCGCGGTACTGCACGCAGTAATCGCGTGCCGGATAGTCGGCGCTGAGACTCAGTTTCAGATCGCCGTAGCCAATCTCGCCGAGTACCGATTGAATGATCTGCGGCACGCTCATGCTTCGATAGATGCGGCAGTCGCGCCTGCGCGTGGACAGCCAGGGCTTCGGCACGAGCCTGAACGTGTAGACCGCATAGCGAACGTTCTCGATATTGACGAAACCGCCCTGCCCGCCTTCGCAAACGATCCCGTTGAAATAGCGCGTATAGCCCTGCGGCGTCACCAGCTTCACGGTCATCGGCGTGCCAAGCAGCGAACGCAGGTCCACCTCGGCGTTCTTGCTGATCGCCTCCAGATCGTATGAAAACAGCCGGCCAAGCGACTCGGCCGCACTCATGTTCGCGAACAGCAGACTGGAGCCAAGCGCAGAAGTAAGCGTGATTGCGTGTGCCATCGGAATGTCAGGTAGTGAGTCGATACAGGTACGCTTTCAGGGCCAGACATCGCAGAAAACCGGCTTGCGAATTACAGCGCGTTGCTTGCCCTGCGATCAACACAACAGCCCAGCCCGCCGTTCTATTCCTTCGAATTCGCAGCACAGGCAATGCATCCTGCGTGACCGACTATTGCTCGTCTTGCGTTTGCCTTATGCCGTCGCCGGAGCTATAGGCAAAGTCGTCATCCACGACACTCACGCAGACTCGCTCCATCGCCTCGCCGCGCATTGTCCGCGCGAGGAAATCGCGGCTGAGCGCCGGCAGCATCGTGTTGGTGAGAATCGAATCGATCATCCGGCCGCCCGACTCGCTCTCCGTGCATCGGCTCACCACCAGTTGCACGACCGCGTCGTCATAGTCGAACGGCACGCCATATCGATCCTCGACGCGCCGCTTGATGCGCTCCAGTTGCAGCGTCACGATTCGCGCAAGCATGGACTGGCTAAGCGGAAAGTATGGGATCGGTACGAGCCGGCCAAGCAGCGCGGGTGGGAACACGTCCAGAAGAGGTTCACGCAGCGCCTGGGCCAGGCCTTCGTGGTCGGGGATCGACTCAGGATCCTGGCACAGCCTCGCAATCAGATCCGTACCGACATTCGTGGTAAGCAGAATCAGGGTGTTCCTGAAATTGATCGAGCGACCCTCGCCGTCTTCCATGACACCCTTGTCGAACACCTGGAAGAAGATCTCGTGCACGTCCGGGTGCGCTTTTTCCACTTCGTCGAGCAACACCACCGAATACGGCTTGCGGCGTACGGCCTCGGTCAGCACGCCGCCCTCGCCGTAACCGACATAGCCCGGCGGCGCACCCTTTAGCGTCGAAACCGTGTGAGCCTCCTGGAACTCGCTCATATTGATCGTGATCAGGTTGTGCTCGCCGCCGTAGAGGGCTTCGGCCAGCGCCAGCGCGGTTTCGGTCTTGCCCACCCCGGACGTGCCTGCCAGCATGAACACGCCGATCGGGCGATCGGGATTGTCGAGGCCGGCGCGCGAGGTCTGGATGCGCTTCGCGATCATCTCCATTGCGTGGTCCTGGCCGATGACCCTTTCACCCATCAGGTTCGCCAGGTTCATCACCGCCTGCAATTCGCTGCGGACCATGCGTCCAACCGGAATGCCGGTCCAGTCGGCGACGACTGAAGCGACCGCCTGATAGTCGGCGTTCGGCAGGATCAGCGGATTTTCTCCCTGCAGTTCCGCGAGTTGCGCCTGCAAGCGTTTCAGCTCGGCAAGGACGGCCGCTCTCGCGTCATCGTCGAGCGCGCGCACCGCCGGCAACGAAGCGGCTTCTTCGCTGCTCTCTTCCTCCCGTGCGGCCTGCTCGAGCGCGCCGCCGGTGCCTTCGACCGGTGCGCTTTCGCCTCTGAGCCGTGCGCGCAATGCCAGAATCTGCCCGACCAGCGCCTTCTCTTCCTGCCATACCGCCTCGCGCTGCCTAAGGCGCTCCCGCTGCGCCTCGAGCGTCGTCAAGGCCAGCGTTTCGCGAGCCATCACGTCTATGCCGACGCTCTTCTCGCGCGCAATGATCGCCAGCTCCGTCTCAAGCGCCTCGATGCGCTTGAGGGTGTCGTCGATCTCCGGCGGCACCGCGTGCAGGCTGATCGCGACCCGCGCACACGCCGTATCGAGCAGGCTGACCGCCTTGTCCGGCAACTGGCGCGCGGTGATATAGCGATGCGACAGTTTCACCGCCGCTTCGAGCGCTTCGTCGAGAATCTGCACGTGGTGGTGCCGCTCCATCACGCTCGCTACTCCGCGCAGCATCAGGATGGCCCTCTCTTCGCTGGGCTCGTCCACCTGCACGGTCTGGAAACGGCGCGTCAAGGCCGGATCCTTTTCGATGTGCTTTCTGTATTCGCCCCAGGTGGTCGCACCGAGCGTGCGCAGGTTGCCGCGTGCGAGCGCGGGCTTGAGCAGGTTCGCAGCGTCGCCGGTGCCCGCTGCACCGCCGGCGCCCACTAGCGTGTGCGCTTCGTCGATGAACAGGACGATGGGTTTGGCGGACGACTGCACCTCGTCGATCACCTGACGCAGACGATTCTCGAATTCGCCTTTCATGCTCGCACCGGCCTGCAACAGGCCGATGTCGAGCGCGCGCACCTGGACGTTTTTCAACGGTGGCGGCACGTCGCCGCGGGCGATGCGCAGTGCGAAGCCTTCGACCACCGCCGTCTTGCCGACGCCGGCCTCGCCGACCAGCATCGGGTTGTTCTGGCGGCGGAGCATCAGGATATCGATCACCTGGCGAATCTCCGGATCACGGCCCACGATCGGGTCTATCTGTCCATCACGGGCTTGCGCGGTGAGGTCCACCGTGAACTGATGCAGTGCCTGCTGCTTGCCCATCTGCGCGGGCGCCATCGCGCCGCTGCTTTCGCCCGGGGTGGTTTCGTCGATACGAAAGCCGTCGGTGGCAGACAGATGCTCTTCGGGCGATCCCGCGACAATACCAGCGAAGTCCTCCGCCAGCGCTTCAGGCAGCACCTTCGCGAATTCCGCGGACACCTCGTGCAGCGCATGGCGCAAATGACGCGTACGCAGCAGTCCGACAATCAGGTAGCCGGTGCGCACCTGGACCTCGCCGAACATCAGCGTGGCAAATACCCAACCGCGCTCGACGGCTTCCTCGACCTCGGCGGACAGGTCGGAGATCGTGGTACTGCCGCGCGGCAACCGATCCAGCGCCGTGGTGACATCGCGCGCGAGGTGCGACGGATTGAGGTCGAAGTGCCTGACGATGCGGTGCAGATCCGAATCCTGCAATTGCAGGATCTGGTGGATCCAGTGTGCAAGCTCGACGTAGCGGTTGCCGCGCAGCTTGCAAAACACGGTGGCGCTTTCAATACCCCGATAGGCAAGCGCGTTGAGCTTGCCGAACAGGGCTGCGCGACTGATCTCGGTCATAATTTCAATCCTGTGTAGAGTGAGGCGGCCGCGAGACGGCCGCCGGTTCAGTTGCAAAGTGCGACAAGTCGCGGGGCACGAGCGTCAATCCACCGGCGTCAACACAACCTGATCGGCATCGCTACGTTGCGGATAGCGGCCCAGCCAGGTGTTCAAGCCCATGCGGCCCGCCTGGCCGATGTGAGTCAGCGGCACGTCCTCTTTCTTCAGCACCAGTTGCACGTCCCACCCCTTCTCCTCGCCGACATACAACTTCACCGCGGCAACGAGTGGCCCTTGCGCATCGCCGCCGGGCAAAAACCGGTTGAACTCGCTCTGGGTCAGCGGTCCGACACGCAGCCGGAAGCGCTGCTGTGCGCCGCGAACGTGCGCGCCGAGCAACGCGTTACGGCCCATCACGGCCATCGCGGTCCCCATGCGCAGATGGGCATCGCGCGGCAAGCGCATCCAACCCGCCACGAATTCGAGCACGTGCACAGGCACCCCAAAGTAGTGCTCGAGAAAACCCTTGAGTCCTTCCGCGTTACGTGCCTGCTGAACGAGGCGGCCTGCGAAAAAGCGCTTGTACTGATCGGGCAGCGCATCGCGTCCGTCGAGATGCGGCGTCGCAGTGCCAATCAGCGCGCCGACCCAGGTGCGAAACCGGTCCTGCTCCGGACGGTCGAGCTGCACCGTGGGCTGCGCATCGGCCCAGGCGCGGTAGAAAAGGCTCAACATCCGGTGGTGAAAGATGTCGGCAAACGCGGCGAGCGTCTGATCCTTCGCGTTGCGTTGACGGTCGAGCACATGCTCGGTGAGGTGCAGCGGCAGCGGTCCGTGCGGCCCGAACAGTCCGAGAAACAGGCCGTACAGCCGTCCCGGCCTGCCGGCCGCGCCCGGCTCGAAACGTTCGATGCTGCGCGGAGCAAACTTCAGCGAGGGCGCATGCGCGAGCCGCACGGGATCATCGGCCGCCCTCGTCGAGTGGCCGAGCCGGGGCTGTTCCGGGTACGCGCACTCGAGGCGGCGCATGGCCTCAAAGAACTCGAAGTTCTCCGGCCGCTCGCGCAACGCCGCTTCCAGCGCTAAAGGATCGGGCGCTTGCCGAGTGTGGCGGGCCATCGGGCTACCTCGTTACGTTCGAGCGTGCGCAGTACCGTCTCGGTGAAGGAATTCAGCGAGACATAGCGCGCAAAGAAGTGCTGCAGGATGGAGGCCAGCAGAAACGCGCTGCTGCCTTCGAAAGCCGCATCGGCGCAGGTCAAGGTGATCTCGAGTCCGCGGCCATACGTAATCGGCCCGGGTACCGGCACCCTGCGCGTGACCGGTTGCGCCGCGACGCGCTTGATGCCCTCGATCTGCCGGCGCGCGGCTGCATCGAACTCGTCGTAATAGAGACCCAGCATCTCGCGCAGCGCAGCCGCGCCCTGCCCGCCCTCCTCATCGAGCAGGGACAGATAATTCAACTGCAGATGGCTGATCAGACGCCACGCAGACTCGCCCGTCGCCGTCGGCGCGCGCGGCCGGGTCGGCCCCGCGACGCAGCGAATCGAGGCGACCGGCGCATCGGTGTCCAGCGTGAAGTCCGTATACGACTTGCCCACCGGCATGTGCAGCGGCAGGTCACGATTCGTGCACAGCAGCCGCAGACCCAGTTGGCGCAGCGTAGTGGCATATGGCGCGTCATTGCCGTCGACGAGCGCGATAAAGGTCTCGCTGCCTATATAGCTCGAGCGCGCTCCACGCTCCTGCTGACGACTCGACAGCAGGCGCGGTTCGCGCCGCAACGTATAGAACGCGGCGAGTGAACCGTGCCATGTGCGCCTGGTGCTTCCCTGCGCGGTGCTCGCATAGAAAGGCAGGAAGCTTTGCTCGGGTTCCTGGCGATCGCCATATCCTTGCACTTCAAGCACGCTGTGCACCTCGAAGTCCATCGGCCGGGTACGATCGCCGAGCACGTGATACTCGGTCTTGCCTTGCTGCAAATGAATGCGTTCCGCGCGACGCTCGAACAGATTCACGACCGGCGTACAAAACAGCCGGAAGTTGCCGGCATCGATCGAGTTGTGCAGGCGCGTGACGCTGCGGTCGAGCCACACCACAATCTCGAAGTCATGGCCCCGCGCGCGCGCAAGCAAGGAGCGCAGCCCGGTAAACTCCGCGAACAGAAAGCGCTCGGGACACGCGAAGTATTCCTGCAGCAAACGGTAACCGCTGAACGAACGGTCTCCATACGGCAGCAACGCCTCCTCTTCGCTGAAGCCTTTGGCCTGCAATGCCGACGCTTCGTGGTGTTCTTCGACGAACTCGCCGTCCTGCGCCACGGTTCGCACGGTGTAGCCGACGCCATTGGCCAGCAACTGTTCGTAGATCAGTCTGGGCAGTTCGTCCGCGCCGGCAAGAAAGAGCGGCAGGCTGTCGAGCGCAAGCATCTTCGCCTGCACGCCCGACAGAGTCCTGAATTTCAGGCGCAGACCCGCGCGAACCCGACGCCCCGCAGGCGCGGCGAGGCCCGCCGCGGCGAGGGCCGCCGGTGTGTCGAAGTAGCGCGCTTCGGCAAGCTGCAACGGCCACAGCGTGACGTCATGCGCGGTGCGGTATTCGCACGCCGTGCGATCGCCGAAGCCGGTCAGGCTGCGCAGCACGGTATGCCGCGCGACATCATGGCCCGCGGGCGGCAGGTTCTCGGCCTCGTCGGGATGCAACTGCACGACCGCCATCGATGGAATCGGCGTCAGGTAGTGCGGGTAAATCATCTCCAGCAGATGCTGCGTGAACACCGGATACTGCGCATCGAGTTTCAGTTGCACGCGGGCAGCAAGAAACGCGAAACCCTCGAGCAACCGCTCAACATACGGATCCGCGCACTCGAAGCCTTCCAGGCCCAGACGGCCGGCAATCTTTGGATGCTCGCGCGCGAATTCCGCGCCCATCTCACGGACATGCTGAAGCTCACGGTTGTAATAGCGCAAAAGGCGTGGATCCATGGCGATCATCCAAACCAATGCGAGACGCGGAACTCGCCGGTCTCGAGATCGACATCCGTGCGCAGGTAGAGGCTGAGCGGCATCGGCTGCGCCCACATCTGCGCTTCGATACGGAAACTGAGCGACCGGCTGTCCATGCGCGACTCGTCGATGCTGGCGATCACCTGCACGGTGCTGCCGATCAGGCGCGGCTCGAAATCGAGCAGTGCGGCACGGATGCGATTCTGCAGCACGCCAGCGTCGATACTTGAGAGCGCCGCGCCCGCGAGATCGGGAATGCCGAAGTTGAGCACGGAGTTGCCTACGTGCTCGAGTCCTTCGAGCTCGCCGCTGCTCCATTGACGGGTGCAGTTGAGCAGCGACGCGATATCGCGAGTCACGCATTCGCGCAGACGGGCAGCGGTAATCACCCGCTGCTCGCGGCTTTCCTCGCGCTGAGCGGGCGCGAGGTCGGTCAGCCTATCGAGCAGCGAGGGCTGCAAGCGTTCCCGGGGGGTGAGTTCAGCCACTATTGCTTCGCGACCTGTTGCATGTCGTAGGTGAAGTCCTTCGTGCCGCCGCTTGCCTTGCCTTCGTCGTCCTGCGGCTGAAACGCGTACTTGAACTTGCCGAAGTGCAAGGTGATGTTTTCGGTGAGGCGCTCGTCGCCGCCGGTGCCGCCCGTCGAGACCGACGTGACAAGCACGCCTTCGCTCAGTTCGATGGTCACGAAGTCGGTCTGCTGACCGGTGGCATTAGTCACATAGAGGTAAGCGTTGTCGACGCGCGCACCGGTGCAGCAGGCGTTGAGAAGCGCGTTGGAGCAGCTATCGACATACTTCGTAACGGTGATGTCCTGCACGTTGGCCTTACCGCCTGAAGCGTAGCCGGCGCCCGTGTGCAGGTTGCCGGTATTGCTGACGCCCCACGACCACGCAATGATGGGGACTTCGTTCTTGTGCTTCGAATGGTTGGAAGCGCCCTGTATCGTGACCGCTCCAGAACCGAATTTCAGATGCATGTCGAAAGCCATAGTGACCTCTGTTGAATTACCGATTGAAAAGATTCGCCGGCCCGGCGAACGATGAAGAACGGAATCAGTTCGCTGCGCGTGTGTACCCCTGCGTGGTCATCCCACGCATGCTTACGCCGCTTGCGCGGAAGGCAGACGCGATACCAGTCTCAGGGAGACAGTCAGACCTTCCAGTTGATAGTGCGGCTTGAGGAAGAATTTCGACGTGTAGTACCCGGGATTGCCTTCCACTTCTTCCACGACCACCTCGGCCGCTGCCAGCGGCTTGCGGGCTTTGGTTTCCTCGCTCGAATTCACCGGATCGCCGTCGACGTAGTTCATGACCCAGTTGGAAAGCCAGTTCTCCATCTGCTCCCGGGTGCTAAACGAGCCAATCTTGTCGCGCACAATGCACTTCAGGTAATGGGCAAAGCGGCAGCACGCAAACATGTACGGCAGCCGCGCGGAGAGGTTCGAATTGGCGGTAGCGGCCGGGTCGTCATACTCCTCCGGCTTCGCAACGGATTGCGCGCCAATGAATGCGGCAACATCCGAATTTTTGCGGTGCACGAGCGGCATCAGCCCCATCTTGTCCAGCTCCGCCGAGCGGCGGTCGGTAATGGCAATCTCCGTGGGACATTTCATGTCCACGCCGCCGTCGTCGCTTGGGAACGCATGCACCGGCAGATTTTCAACCGCACCGCCCGATTCGACGCCGCGAATACGTGTACACCAGCCATACGATTTGAACGAACGGTTGATGTTCACCGCCATCGCATAGGCAGCGTTCTGCCACGTGTAGCTGGAGGATTTCGCACCTTCGGTCTGCTCTTCGAAATCGAATTCCTCCACGGGGTCCGTCTTCGCGCCATAGGGAAGCCGCGCAAGCGTGCGCGGCATGGTCAGCGCCAGGTAGCGGGCATCTTCCATTTCACGCAGCGATCTCCACCCGGCATAATCCGGCGTGCCGAATATCATCGACAGGTCGCGCGGATTGGAAAGCTCATCCCAGCTCTCCATGCCGAGCAAGGCAGATTCGGCCGCAGCAATAAACGGAGCGTGAGCAGCCGCGGCAACCTTTGCGATTTCACGCAGCAGTTCCACGTCCTGGGGACTATGATCGAAATAGTAGTCGCCCACAAGACAGCCGTACGGCTCTCCGCCGAGCTGCCCGTACTCTTCCTCATAGATACGCTTGAACACCGGGCTCTGGTCCCAGGCCACGCCCTTGAAGCGCTTCAGGCTCTTACCCAGGTCCTTCTTCGATACGTTCAGCACCCGGATCTTCAGCATCGGGTCCGTCTCGGTGTTCGTCACGAGGTGGTGCAAACCGCGCCATGCGCCTTCGAGCTTCTGGAATTCCGCGTGGTGCATGATCGCGTTCAACTGCTCGCTAAGCTTGCGATCGATTTCCGCGACATATGCGTTAATGGTTTGCGTGACATCATCGGAGACGATGTGCGAGTCCTCGAGCACCTGTTCGGCGAGGGTGCGTACCGCCGCTTCGACTTCTTCTCGGGCGCGCTCGTTCCTGGGCTTGAACTCCTTGCGCAGCAGCACGGAGAAGTCGCTGACGTCGCTGGTTTGCGCCGCTACGCCGGATTCGGCCTGTTGCTGTGTATCCATGATCTCTGTTACTCCTGTCCGGGTTCTACTTCGGTGGCGCGCGGCGCGGCGGCGAGAGACTGCATCAACGCCGGATCCTTGAGCGCTTGCGCAATCAGCTTTTCGGCGCCGGCCTTGCCGTCCAGGTAGGTACCCAGATTGGCGAGCTGCGTGCGGGCCTCGAGTAGCTTTGCGAGCGAGTCCACCTTGCGCGCGACCGCAGCGGGAGAAAAATCGTCCATGCTTTCAAAGGTGACGTCGACCTCCAGGTCGCCTTCGCCCGTGAGCGTGTTGGGAACCAGAAAGCTCACGCGCGGCTTCATCGACTGCATACGGCCGTCGAAGTTGTCCACATCGACCTCAAGCGCCTTGCGCTCCTCGATGGGCGGCAGATCGCCGGCATTCGCACCGGACAGATCCGACATCACGCCCATGACGAACGGGATCTGCACCTTCTTCTGGGCGCCATACAACTCCACGTCGTACTCGATCTGTACACGCGGCGCACGGTTGCGCGCGATAAATTTCTGACTGCTCTGTCTCGTTGCCATTTACTCGTTCCTTAGATGTCCATAATGCCTAGTGAAATTGGATACCCATCAAGACGAAATGCTGATGTGGGATTGTTCGACATCGTCCCGGCTTTTTATGGAGCCGCCAATGCATCGCCCACACAACGAAAACGGCGCACCTCCTCAACTTATTCCACGCAAGCCAACTTTTAGCGCGGCTGCCTTGAACACTGCATGCAGCGTCTGTACCGGTCAGAACATCCAGGGCGCCACAGCTATTCCCTGACTGAGCGAATTTTCGTTGAGCCGCTTCGCGTGTCCGTCTCACGCTTCGTCTTTACACCCCAAAATCATTCTCCTGGAGTTTGGGAACACGAAGTGCAGCCACGCGTAAGCGGATCGGAACCACGACTGGTGAGTGAAAAATTTCACATGAGGGTGCGGAATAATTCCGCCTGGTGAGCCGTTTTGCGGTAACCGTACCCATGAGTGGAACTCCTGCAGGTGACGAAATGCCATCCTTGAAGACGCTGCTGCGATCGCTGGCCAGATCGCCCTCACCGCTTATGCCACTGGGTTTACTCGTGATTGCTGTGCATGCGAACGCGGGCTGGACGCTCGTGCAGGCAGATGCACCCGTCACCGTGATTGACGACGCCAGCGAATACCGGGCTAGCAATGGGCAGCGTCTCGGCCTCAACGATATGGTTGAGACGCCGGCTGCCGGCGATGCCCAGATCCAGGACGATGCCGGCAACAGCCTCCTGTTCGGTCATGACACGCGCGTGATGCTCATGCGCGATGGTCAAATAGCCTTGCTGCAAGGCTGGCTTAAGGTGCTTCATGCGTGCAGTGCACCGAACTGCGCAGCAGCCGTCATTGAAACCGCCGGCACGAGAGTCGAACTGGGTGAAGCAACGTCCGTCGTTATCGCGGCGGCGGCGCCCAACTATCGGGAGGTGGACGCGGTGTTCTGCGAGAGCGGCACGGTACGCGTGACCGCGATTGGCAGTCCGCGCGGCAAGCCGGTCCCGGTCAGGTTGGACACCCCACAGTTCGCCGCACGCACAGCCGCCAACCCGACACTCTCCGCGGTTCCGCGTCCCGATCCTATCTTCATCGCGGCCATGCCTGTTAGCTTTCGCGATGCGGTGCACCCCTTGCCGGTGCCGCCTGGCTCGCACGACGCGCCAGCACGCAACACGCAACCCGTCAGCTACGACGACGTTTCGGACTGGCTCAATAGCGGACTCGCGGCCCGCACGCAAGCGGCGACGAGTTTCGCCACACGCTTCCGGACGCGGCTCTCCGACCCCGCCTTTCGCCGCGAGATCAAACAGCATTTGCGCACCCTGCCGGACTGGCGGCCGTTGATTTATCCGGCGCCGCGCAGCACCGCCTCCGCAGGACCCTACCCTTACCACCTCACCAGCAACCACCCATGAAGCTGTCGCTCGCGATCAAATTCAATCTGGTGTTCGTCGCCATCTTTGCAATCGGCCTCACCGCGACCGGCTTCGTGGCCGATCGGGTTTTGCAGCAACAGGCGCTGGAAGAAACGCGCCACGACGCCGATGTGCTGACAAGCGCTGCTGCAGCGATGCAGAACTACACTGCCCAGCACATCACGCCGCTTCTGGCGACACAGATCAAGTATTCGTTCGTCCCCGAGTCGGTTCCCGCCTACTCGGCTATCGAGATGCTGGGCACGCTAAAGAGCGCATTTCCGAATTTCTCATACAAGTCGACCATGCTCAATCCGACCAATCCACGCGACCGGCCCACCGATTGGGAAGCCCAGGTCATCGCGCGCCTGCACGATCGTCCTGAACTCAAGGAAATGACCGGACAACGTCCAGGGCCTGGCGGCGAGAGTCTGCTGTTCCTTGCACGGCCCAGCCGCATCACCGACGCGGCGTGCATGCAATGTCACAGCACGCCGTCCGCAGCACCGCCCACAATGCTTGACAAATACGGGCCTGCAAACGGCTTCGGCTGGACAATGAACGAAGTGATAGGCGCCGAGTTCGTCTCGGTCCCCATGTCGGAATCCATTTCCCGTGGGCATGCGGTATGGCGCAGCTTCATGGCCGCCCTGAGCGCCGTGTTCGCGGTGGTTCTCATCGCGCTGAACGTCATGGTGCATTTTCTGGTAACGCGACGCTTGCAGGCCTTGTCAAAGGCCGCTGACGCGGTGAGTCTCGGCAAGCTCAACGAAGTCGAATTGCCCAGCGGCGGCAGCGACGAGATTACGTCGCTTGCGGTATCGTTCGAGCGCATGCGCACAAGCCTCGTTGCGGCATTTGAAATCCTCGAAGAGCCAAATCATTGAACGAGGCGAATGGCGCGAATGACAAACACGACCGCAAGCGGAGGTTCCCTACCGGCGCGTATTGGCCGCTATCAGATTGAAGGTGTGCTCGGCCGCGGGGCCATGGGCACGGTCTATCTGGCGAGCGACCCTCACATCCAGCGCAAGGTGGCGTTGAAGACGATTCGCACCGGGCTTCTGCTTAACGATGAGCACGGTGCGGCGGGTACATCGACATCCGATCTGCCCGCGCGTTTCGTCAACGAGGCGCGCGCAGCCGGACGGCTCGTGCATCCGAACATCGTCAGTGTGTTCGACTACGGCGACGCGGACGGCATAGCCTACATTGCGCTCGAGTACGTGCCCGGCGAAAATCTGGCGCAACGCCTCGCACAGCATGCCGATGCCGGCACCGTGATGCCGCTGATGCCTGCATTGGTATGGTTCTCGCAACTGCTCGATGCGCTCGCTTACGCTCATGAAAGCGGCGTGATTCACCGCGACATCAAACCGGCCAATCTCCTGATAGCGCCACGCGGCGAATGCAAGGTGACGGATTTCGGCATTGCGCAGCTCGACAGCGGACGGCTCACGCAAGCGGGAATGATGATCGGGACACCGAGCTACATGTCGCCCGAGCAATATTCCGGTACGTCGATCGACGCACGCAGCGACCTCTTTTCAGCGGGTGTGGTGTTCTACGAAATGCTGACAGGCGTCGCTCCGTTTGCCGGCACCGCCGCTGCCATGATGCACCGGGTCATGAACGAAATGCCGCTTGCGCCATCGATCCACACCGCGGGTGTCCCCGCAGAGCTCGACGCGATGGTGCTCAAGGCGCTCGCCAAGCGGCCCGAAGACCGCTATCCGTCGGCACAAAGCTGGCGCCTCGCGCTGCTTGCGCTACTCGGCAATCTGACGCCCCATACCGATCCGGAACGAACGGTTCTGCTTGCTCCGCGCGTGCATCGGGCTCTCGATCCACCGCAACCCGTCACGGTGGCACGCACCGGACAAGTCGACTGGCCACCGGAACTGTTGGCGCAACTGGCTCAGAACCTTGCAACGCACATTGGGCCTGTGGCTACACTGCTCGTGCGGCGCGCCGCGGCGCACGCAGTCAGCTCGCACATGCTCGCGACTCAACTCGCGCACCACTTACCAGACGATGCTGCACGCGAGGCATTGCGCGCGCTGCTCGAACGTCATGCGAGTACCGCGGGACTGAGATCGACGCCCTCAGGTAGAGAGGGAACGAGCGATTCGCTTAGCCGGGCGGCGTCTGCTGCGAGCCCTCCTGTGGACGCCGCACGCATTGAAGCCGCAGCAAGCCGCCTCGCCAGTTATATTGGTCCGATTGCGCGCATCGTCGCGGAACGTGCTGCGCGTGGCGCCGATCAGGCGACGTTCTATGCGCGGCTCGCCGAAGCGTTACCGGCTTCGGTAGACAAGAAATCATTTCTGCGCGCCCTCAAGGATCCGGTCGCGTAAACGCATGCACGTCCTCACGAAATTCGCACAATGAGTATAATTTTCGGCAGGTCATTCCACACCTTTCATGGTGCTAGAGAATTGCAAGCGATCTGGAAAGATGGACGAAAATTCGCATCCACGTACTGTGCCCCACGGAGCGAACCTGCTGCTTCGATATGTTGTGATCGCCGTCATCACAGGCGCATTGGCTAGCCTGTTTGCTTACGTGGGCGGCTGGTTTCCGCAAACGGTCTATGGCCATCAGCCTCGCGCGCAACAGATTGTCGACGCATTCGAAACGATGACCGGAGCGCATCCAGGATTTCGTCGCAACCATGCCAAAGGTATTTGCGTGACCGGCCGTTTTGAGAGTAATGGGAATGCGTCGGCACTTTCAGTAGCAAGCGTGTTTGAGCCCGGCAGCTACCCAATTATTGGGCGATTCTCGGCACCAGGCACTAATCCTGCCCGGCCGGACACCGAGTCGAAGGTCCGTAGCTTCGCATTGCAATTTACGTTACCGCGCCAGGAACAATGGCGTACAGGGATGAATTCAGCGCCAATTTTCGCCGTGCGAACCCCCAGGGCAGTTTTCGAACAACTGTCCGCACAAGCGCCCGACGCATCGGGGCACAAGGATCCCGAGCGAATGGCAGCATTCCTGCGCGCACATCCGGAGGCGCAGGCATTCAACGCGTGGGTCGATTCGCATCCGCCATCGTCGGCATTCTTTAACGCCGCCTATTTCAGCATCAACACGTTCCGCTTCGTGGATGACCACGGCGGCAGCCGTTACGTTCGCTGGAGAGTTGTGCCCGAGACGCCCTACCGGCCCGTCAGCACCGGCGCGCAAGCCGACCCGGACTTCCTTGAGCACGACCTGGTCGAGCGGCTGAAACACAGCCCCTTGCGCTGGCATCTGATGATCTCGGTGGCGAACGAAAATGATCCTGTCGATGACGCGACACGACAATGGCCGGCCGAACGCGATCGCGACAGCATCGATGCGGGCACGCTTGTCATTGATCGCGCGCAGTCGCAGATCGACGGCCCGTGCCGCGATATCAACTTCGATCCGCTGGTACTGCCGCACGGCATGGAAGCGTCGAACGACCCCCTGCTGGCCGCGCGCTCGTCGGCATATGCAGTCTCGTTCTACCGTCGCGCAAGCGAAGAAGCGCGCAATTAAGCGAAGCGAAACTGATGCCGGGATGTCACACCATGCAAGCTTCACGAAATCGCACAAAGGAACGTGAGCGTCGTCGGCAGAAAGTTTAAATCGACGATAAACTGCCTGTCTTTCCAGTCTAACCGGCATGCACGGTCTCAAACGCACCGGTACATGACAGGACCCGCTACGCGGACTCATCAAGGAACGAACGTCGATGACCGGAGCAGACCTAGCCAGCGAGCTTCCACAAATGCTGCCTCGACTATGGGCGTTCGCGCTGCGCATCTCGGGCGACCGGCACGACGCGGAGGATCTGGTGCAGCGCGCCTGCGTCCGTGCGCTCGAGCGGGCACATCAGTTGCAACCCGGCACCTCGCCACTAAGCTGGATGTTTTCTATCGTTCATTCAGCCTGGATCAACGAGGTGCGTGCGCGCAACGTTCGCAGCCGTTCGGGAATGGACTGGGACGATGCTTTCCTCGAAACGGTACCGGACCCCAATACGCGCACGCCTGAGCAGAACGTCATGGATGGCCAGATCGTGAGTGCGGTTCAGCGGTTGCCCGAGGCGCAGCGCGCCGTTATGCTGCTGGTAGGCGTAGAAGGACTCAGTTACAGTGAAGCAGCCGAAGTCCTGAACGTGCCTATCGGTACGGTCATGAGCCGGCTTTCACGGGCGCGTCAGGCAATTGGCGCGCTGTTCAGCGGTCAAAACGAAAAGCCTTTAAAAACTGCGACAAACACGAAGGACCCGGGGTTATGACAATGGACGACATTCTGCTCCTGGCATATGTCGACGACGAACTGGCGCCTGAAGAACGGCTGGAGGTCGAGAAGGCGATCGGTGCGTCGGCCGATATCGCCGAACAGGTCGCGCTGCTCGAAGCGTCGAAACTGCCTTATCGTCAGGCGTACGCCCGGCAAAAGCTGCCGCCTGTTCCCGACAGCCTGAAACAGAAAATCGCCGCACTGACTCAGGCTTATTCAGCGCCGCCGGAGGACCTTGGCAGGCTCGGCGCAAACTCCGCAGGAATGGGCGCGGGCGTCAACGATCCGGTGGTCGGCGCAGAGGCGCAATTCGCTGCGCGCCGCTCCACGCCGGTCCGTTCCCGCATGCGGGTGGCACTGCCCTGGCTCGCGGTTGCTTTCGTCGGCGGCGCCTTTTGCCTCGGCACCGTATTGCGTCTCGCGCCGGGCATCCTGTCGGGTCCATCTGGCGGCTCCGCCCAGCAGACTGCGGACAGTAGTGCATCGCCCTGGGTGCGTGCTGCCGCCGGTTATCAGCAACTGTATTCGCGCGATACGGTCGCTCTGGATTCGCAGTCGCCGGACGTATCGGCTCGCACGGTGTCGGATATCCGCCAGAAAGACGGCCTTGAACTGCGCGTGCCCGACTTGCGCTCTGTGGGGCTGACTTTCACGCGCGTGCAGCGCTTGCGTTTCAACGACAAGCCTCTGGTCCAGATTGTTTATTTGCCGCAGGAGGGACCGCCCGTCGCGTTGTGTGTGATGAAGGACGCGAAACCCGACGCAGCGGTTTCCCAGCAACGCGTCGATAAGATGGATGTGGTGACCTGGCGGCAAGGCGAACTCAGTTATGCATTGATTGCCAAGCCAGGCGTCGCCAATCTGAATGACATTGGCAAGGAGATTGCCGGAAGCAGTGTAGGCGCGATGTTCAGTCAGCTAACTTCCACGCTAAACAAGGCGCTCGGCTGAGGCGTCTGACTCAACACCATCCCGGCATCGTCGCTGGCGCAGCGCGCCATGATCTCGCGTGATCGCCCCAGATCAATACGTTCGCGAGACGAAACGTCTTTTCGCATCCGCGACTTGCGCGCTAGCAACAACGCCATTCCATCCGCTTTTTCCTAAGCGCTCTCTGAAAGCCTGGCGCCGAAACCCGCAACCCGTTGACGATTTCGTCCCGAGAGACGGAATAGATCGACACGCCTGATCGTTTAGAGGTAAGCCCACGAAATGAACCAACGCGCACGATTGGTTCAGCCGGGCCGTTGATCGCCAGTTGCAAATTTTGAAGGCGTCGAAAAATCTCAACAGGAGGTGTAGTGTGAACGCAAGCAGATCAGTTGCAATAATTTCTTTTTTAGGAATCCTGATTGGTAGCCTAGCCGCGTGTGGAGGCAGCAGCAGTAGTGATCCAGGCTCATCCACAACGCCGGGCCCATTCTCATCAACAGCGCTAGTATCCAACGGCAGCGTTACAGCCGCTCATACCGATCCAAATCTGCAAAATGGATGGGGAGTTGCATTCAATCCCACCGGCACGTTCTGGGTCTCCGACAACACGGTACAAAAATCGTCGCTGTATGACGGCAACGGTGTGGTGCAGTCGCTCGTCGTGACGATACCTGCCGGCTCACAAGGTCCGGCGAGTCCCACCGGGATCATCTTCAACACGACCAGTGACTTCGTCATCAGCTCCGGCGGGAACAGCAGCAAGGCGGTGTTTGCATGGGCAACCGAGGCCGGCACGATAGCAGCCTGGTCGCCGAAAGTCCTGCCGACTCAAGCCGTGACTGCCTTCGACGATCAGGCAGGCGGTGCAATCTATAAGGGCTTGACGGCAGCCTCGGCAAACGGTCAGAACTTCTGGTACGCAACCGACTTCCACAATGCCAAGGTTGATGTCTTTAACGCCACGTTCCAGAAGGTTCAGCTCGATGGACAGTTCGTCGACCCTAGCCTTCCCTCCGGTTTTGCACCATTCGGCATTCAGGCGATTGGCAACAACATCTTCGTGACTTTTGCGAAGCAGAATGCAGCCGCCTCTGCTCAGGTTGTCGGCGCAGGCTTTGGCGTTCTGGACGAGTTCGATACCAGCGGTCACTTCATCAAACAGATCGTGGCTGCAGGCGGATCACTCAATGCGCCATGGGGGATGGCGCAAGCACCCGCCAACTTCGGCTCGCTAAGCAACGATATCCTCGTAGGCAACTTTGGTGACGGGACAATCGAAGCGTTCGATCCGAACAGCGGTCAGGACCTTGGCAAGCTGATTCTCACAAGCGGTGCCCCGTTCACACAAATGGGACTCTGGGGTATCAGCTTCGGCAATGGCGTGGACAATCAACCGACCAATACGCTGTTCTACGCCGCAGGGCCTAGCAAGACGACCGGTGTGTTCGGACGGATCGATCTGGCCAGCTAGACGACGCTCAGAAACGCTGCTGTATGCCCAGCATCACGCCGACCTGGTTCATGCCGGTTTCCACCGAACCTCCTACCGCCACCGGTTCGGCGGCCAACCGGCCATTGAGCATGTATCCGACTGACGTGTAGAGCGTGGTCCGTCTCGAGAGGAAATAGTTGGCGCGCGCAACCAGCAGGTTCGAGTTGTACTGGTTGCGCAACTCGTAGTGCGCCACCTGGCTGGAATAAACGTGTGGAAGCGACCGTTATCGCTTTGCGGGACTGGTGTGATCAATGGAGAGGCCTAAATGGTGGAAGATTCAGTAGCCAAACTGAAAGTTAAGCTGTCATCGGGCGGCTGTTATGTGCATCAGGAAGGTAGCGACGCCTACCATCAAGCGACGAAAGTCCGCAATGGCGCCCTGGATATCGCGCCGCTCATCGTCGTTAGCTGCTCGACTGAGGAACAGGTCGCCTGCGCGGTGCGCGCGGCTCAAGAGTTTGAATTCCCGTTATGCGTTCATAACGGCGGTCAAGACTGGAACGGTCGTTCGCTCCGGCACGCGAACGTAGTGATCGACATCTCAGGCATGCAGGGCTTGTCAGTCGACGCCGAACGCCGGGAAGTGACGGTCGAATGCGGCGTGACGTCGGGCACGTTGAACGCGGTGGCACGCCGGCATGGACTGGCTGCCGCTATTGGCAACGATGGCGCTCTTAGCGTTACCGGCCTGGTTCTTGGCGGTGGCTATGGCCCCATGATGACGCGCATAGGACTGGTATGCGATAGCCTGATTTCAGCGCGTGTCGTTCTTGCCGATGGCCGCATTGTGTCGTGCGACGCCACCGAAAACAGCGACCTGTTCTGGGCGATAAGAGGTGGCGGCGGAAACACCGGCGTTGTGGTGTCAATGCGCCTGCGCCTTCATCAAGTCGGCCCGGTCATTGCCGGCAGCATCGTATTTCCATGGGAGCAAGCCTCGCAAGTGTTGCGCGGATTCTCCGACCTGATGGTTTCCGCGCCCGACGAGTTGTTCGGCGCCTTGGTGCTAACCATAGGGCCCAAAGGAGGCCCGGTCGTAGTCGTTTCGCCGGCCTGGTTCGGAGAAGCCGACCTCGGGCATGCGCTTATTGCCGCGATCGAGAATATCGGAACGCCTCTGCTCAGCAAGATAGATCCAATGATGCCGACCGATCTGCTAGCGCTAACGGATGGAAAGCTGACTCACGGACTGGGGTACGAGGTGGCGACCCGCTGGTTCCATGAGCTAAGCTCAGCGTCGATCGATGCGCTCATCTCTGCATTTGAGCATCGGACGTCCCCTCTCTCGTCAATTATCCTGCATCATTGCCATGGCGTTGCGACCCGGGTTGAACCAAACGCAACAGCGTTCGGCATGCGCGAACCGCACTTCACGGCGTTGATCAACGCGGCGTGGGAGCCAACCCAGCCTGAATCCGACATTCACCGGGATTGGGCTCGCAAACTGTCTTCGAATCTATCGTCGTCGGCATTGCCAGGCGGCTATGCCAACTTGCTGCCCGATGCAGCCGATCGCCAGATCGCCCATGCCTTTGGGCCGAACGCGCAACAGCTCGCGCAGGCGAAAGAAAAATTCGATCCCACGGCAGTCTTTCGCGCCATACCTATCCCGCTGCCTTGATATTTCTGGGTCATCCATCTTTCTCGTGGCTGCGCCATGGATACCCATAGCGCAGCCGCACCTCACTTCTCACGCAGCTAGGACAAAACCACTACAGACAACAATACAGACGCTGCGTGGGCTAAACTATGTCCCAGTTGCTTTCCCGCACCATCTCACGCAGGCACTCCAACGGACAAGCCATGTTCGAACTGGCAAAAGACGAAATTCTTGAAGGAAAGGCAGATTCGATCCGGCGCGCGATCGAACAGGCCATCCTCGACGACCGGCTGAAGCCGGGCGACACGTTACCCACCGTGCGCACATTGGCGGCCGATCTTGGGATCAACAAAAACACGGTAGCGGTTGCATACCGCCAGTTGCAACAGTCGGGCCTTGTGATCGCGGATGGCCGGCGCGGCTCGATAGTTGCCCGTCAAGCCTCGCGCCATACCGGCAACGCCGATGGCGGCCGTCAAACGATGTCGGTACGGGACGGCAATCCCGATATCGCCTTTCTGCCGAGCGAGGCCGACTTGCGCGCCGCGCTCGAACGAATGAATGTCAGCCATCATCTGTACGGTGAACAGCGCAATTACGCGCCGTTCTTGCAATGGACCATGGATTGCTTCGCTGCCGACAACCTCCCCGTCGATCGTGGCGTCTTCGTCTCGGCGGGCGCGCTCGATCTGATAGAACGGGCATTCAATGCCGCTGGCCTGCCGCCTGGCTGCAAGATCGCCGTGGAAGATCCGGGTTATATGAGTTCGCTCGCGCTCGTGCGATCGATGGGCTTCGAACCCGTGCCACTCGCCCTCGATCAATCCGGCGTCGTGCCAGCCAGCCTCGCAGCCGCACTCAAGGCCGGCGCGTCGGCGGTGCTGGTGAGCAGCCGCGGGCAAAACCCGACCGGCATCGCCACCTCGAAAACACGCGCTGCCGAGTTGAAGCGCATCGCCGCCGGCACCACTAACGTGCTGTTCATCGACGACGACCATTCCAGCCTGCTAGGTCTCGCTCCGTACTATCCATGGCATTCCGCAGCGGGCGGCCGCTGGCTTACCGTACGCTCGCTGTCAAAGTTCCTGGGACCGGACTATCGCATCGCCATTGCTACCGGCGATGCCGACACGATTGAACGGCTCGAAACGCGGCAGAGCGTTGGTATGGGCTGGGTCAGCACGTTCCTGCAACGGCTCGCGCTGGAACTCCTGACGACTAGCACGGTGCAAAAGAAAATCGTCTCTGCTGGCGTGACCTATCGGGAACGTTACGAAGCGCTGTTCTCAGCGCTGAAAAAGAAGGGTTTCAATGTGGCAGGCAGCGCCGGGCTCAACCTATGGGTGCCGATTGCCAACGAAAGGGAAGTCGCAGAGCGGCTATTCGATGCCGGCTGGCTGGTGCGGCGCGGTAGAGATTTCTGCATCAGCAACCAGTCCGGGATACGCGTGACGTGCGCTCGCATGACCACGCAACAGAGTCTTGCATTCACAGAAGCGCTCGTGGCCGTACGCAGCGCGACGGCCACGACGCTGGTGGCATAAACCCATGCGCCCAATTCAGGCGGCGGATTGATTCGACTGGTACGCGCGTGCGGTTGCGAGGCGCTTTTCGGTGATCGGGCGGGCGCGCTCCCTAACCGTGGCGAGAATCGAGGCCGGCGCCGTGGACGGGGAACCCGCCTGGAACGGCGGCTTCGGATCGTACGCCATGTACAGTTGCAACTCCTGCGCAACTGTCTCGCCACGCAGCAACGAAACGACAATCAATGAACCGTCGATGCCCGATGTCACGCCTCCGGCACTGACAAACTTGCCGTCGATCACGACCCGCTCATCACTCGGAGTCGCGCCAAATAGAGGCAGCACCTCCATTGCCGTCCAGTGCGTTGTGGCACGCTTGCCTTGCAACAAGCCTGCGGCGCCGCAAATCAAGGCGCCAGTACAAACCGAGAACACATAACGCGCACCTGCTGCCTGCTTGCGGATAAACGACAGCACCACCTCGTCCTGCATCAGCGCCTCCTGGCCGTGACCACCCGGAACGAGCAGCACATCAAGCTGCGGCGCTTCGTCGATAGTCGTATCCGCCAGCAGTTGCATGCCGGCCAGATCGCGCACAGGGTTTTTATCCTTCCAGATAGTCATGAAACGCGAGTTCGGCACACGGGCCAGCGCTTCGAATGGACCGGTGAAATCGCACTGATCCATGTTCGGGAAGATCAGGCCGCCGATGATGAGATGGGTATCGAGGGGGATGCTCATGAGTTGCTCCTAGGCTCAAATCCGGACCCATCTTGTATTGGGTCAAAACAATTTATGAACCAGTACAAATGTACAACATCCAAGCGATCTGTCAACGTTTTTCTTGGGTGCGGTGCAGTTCATTACCAGCGAGGTAGTTGAGCGGTCCCGTGCCGCCGATAGTATGACCATGCTCTTCACCCAGAGCCGTATGCAGGAACCACGTGAGAGTGGGAAGACCCGTTCGATGTGGACTCCAACATTCGTAGCCCGATTTACAGATATTTAATCTCCAGAGGATGTATGGACAAAGCAAATTTCAATCGCCGCAATCTGCTGGTCGGCGCGGCGGCCGCAGCAGTCGCAATGCTCCCTATTCAGCAAGCTGCGGCCGCTTTGCAGTCAGATAGCGACACTATTACGTTCAGGAAAAAAGCTACGCCCGCATGGCTGCTGGCGTTCTGGAAAGAAATCGATGACAAGACTTGGGGCCCGGGATTCGACTGCTTTGCCGACGATGCTGAAGGCAATCTTGGTGTCGGCCACTGGGAAGGCCGCGAAGCAATCCGTTCGAATCTGCGTGCATTCGTCGACAAACAGATGACCACCCGTCATGAAGTGGTCGAGTACTGGGATGGTGGTTTGCTAAAGGTTTTCCGCGGCTACGTGACGATGAAGTTCGACGATCCATCCAGGGGGACGGTGAAGCCGACGATGACGCACTTCTTCTACATGGATAAGGCCGACCCATCGAAGGTTCGTGCGTGGTTCGGTTCAGTGGGACCAACCGAGTTTTAACGCGCAAGAGCATTTCGCACTACGCCTCGATCACGCGGAATTTTGATTACTTATCAGGTAGTTATCCGAATTTATTCAGCCACTAAGATTGTCATCATCTTCTGGATGCAGCAGGTTACGCGTGACCTCGCAAACCTTGGAAGATATCCATGCAATCTCGTTCAATTTGAGGATATCTGGAGTCACACATCATGAAATTGCTTTTGAAGATTCTGTCTGTTGTTATCACACTTACTATCCCTGCCGTTTCGTTTTCGCAGACCGCTGAACCGCTTACCCGCGAGGAAGTACGCGCCCAACTGGTCGAACTTGAAAACGCGGGGTATCACCCTAACCGGCGAGATCCTCACTACCCTGCAGATATTCAGGCGGCCGAAGCCCGGGTCGTGCAGAGCGAAAGCACCGCTCAACCCTCGACCACCGGTGTGGGTGGGGCCAATGACGTGGCTTCCGAGTCAGGCCGGGGACCGTCGTCGGTTGGCACCAGGTCGATTTACTTTGGGCGGTGAGGTGGTTGAGGGGTCATCTGCGGGACCAACTGCGCCAAGGTCTCTCGTCCTTTAAGCCCGTTGCCGTGCAAACGCACGGCAACGCATGCGGGCGCATCGGTCGACGCAACTGAAAATCGGTTACGTGGTTGGCTACTCGGCCCCACAACGCCCATACCCCCAACCCACTTCACGCAACATACCCCCCCAACGCCTCCAACGGCACATGCAACCTCTTATCCCCCGCAAACGCCTCTAGCAGATACTCCAGCGTCGCCTGCACGCGCGGCGCCATCAACGCTCGGTGCGGGTACTGCATCACCATCTCATAGCTACCCGGCTGATGATCCGGATAAAGCACCACCTTCAACGCACCAGACAAAAGGTGCTCCCAGGCGAGATGAACGCCGACCTGGGCAATCCCAACGCTATCGCATGCAGCCTGGACGACAGACTCCGGTGCGGACAATGTCATCACCGCACGGTCCGCGGGATCGAACGTGGTGATACTGCCGTTTTCCGCCCTGAAAGCCCATGGAGCAACACGTCCCCCCAAAAAGCGCCGCGCAATGAGCCTGTGCGTTCGCAGTTCCTGGGGAGTCTGCGGCACCCCGTGGCGTGCCAGGTAATCAGGAGACGCGACCAGCACCACGTTCAGACGAAAAATCGGACGCGATACGAGATTGGAATCCGGAATGTTGCCTCCTCTGATCGCGAAATCGTAGCCGTCGCGCACGAGGTCAACGACCTTGTCGTCGAAATCAACCTCAACCGACAACGCCGGGTAGCGAGACAACAGCCCAGGCAAGACCGGCATCAATTGCTCGCGTCCGAACGCCCAGCTCGTTGAAATGCGGACGCGTCCGCTGGGCGTGACGCGCTGCGCCGCGACGGTATCGATCGCTGCATCGAGTGCTTCAAGTGCGACGCGCGCCTGGCGGAGAAACGCGCCGCCCTCCTCGGTGAGCTTGAGCGTCCGGGTCGTGCGGTTCATCAGCCGCACGCCTAACGCCCTCTCAAGGCCGGCGACGTTTTTGCTGACTGCCGCAGAACTGATTCCGAGTGTGCGGCCTGCCGCCGCAAAACTGCCTGCGTCCGCTGCCTGAACAAAGGAAAGGATCGCGCGAACGCGTTGCGATGAATCCAAGCCGTCCTCCATGAATTAGCCCACGCGGTGCGCACAGCGAAGGCCTGCCGGAAAGCCTCATTATCAACCTTGGGTTGAGAGCGGTTCAACCCGCTCATAACTTCTGGTTGCAGCAGGCACCGGACAAAATGCCCTGCATCGACAATCACACCGCAAAGGATGGAATCCGATGTTGGCGACAATCATCTACGACAGCGGCTACGGCCACACGAAAAAGCAGGCCGAGGCCGTTGCAGAAGGCATTCGTCGTGTGCCTGGGGCCGAAGTGCAACTGGTCGCAGTGAGCGAAGGCGAAACGCCATGGGAGACGCTGGCCGCGAGCGACGCCATCATCTTCGGTTCGCCCACGTACAACGGCACGGTCAGCGCTCGTCTCAAGCAGTTCATGGAGGACTCGACACGTCCGGCGTGGCTGCCGCAAACGTGGCGCAACAAGATCGCCGCCGGCTTCACCAACTCTGGCGCCCAGCATGGCGACAAGCTGAACTCGCTGATGACCATGGCGCTGTTCGCGGCCCAGCACGGCATGATCTGGGTCGGGCTTGATCTTTTCCCCGGGAGCGCGGCGGATCAGCCCAATCGAATCGGCGGCTGGCTGGGTGCGATGGCCCAGTCCGACGATGTATCGCCCGAACTTTCGCCGATCGCGAGCGACCTGCAGACCGCCGCCCATCTGGGCCAGCGCGTAGCCGAAGTGACGAGCCAGTTCAAGGGCAAGGACTGACTGGGCACGCCGCAGATGTTTGCTCAGACCTCATCCGCTCGGGCACGAACGTGCCCGATTCGTGTTCCCCAAGGAGCCTCGTCATGAAACTGCTGTGCCTCGATGTCCCCCTGTCCGGCGCCAGCCCGCAAAGTTATCAGCCTCATCTGCTGGACGAAGTGCGTCACGGCTGGCAGCTCTACAAGAGCGGTATCGTGAGGGACATTTATTTGCGCCAGGACCGGCTCGGTGTTGCCATCATTGCCGAGTGCGACTCGGTAGAAGCCGCGAGAGAGGCGTTGCGCGAATTCCCGCTCGCCAAGGTCGGCCTGCTCGATTGGGAAATCATTCCGCTCGGCCCCTTCCTGAGCTGGGAAATGCTCTTTGCTCCCAGCGGTGTTTGAGCAAGGTGCGTGGCGATGCCGGTCAGCAGCAACGCTTGCAGCAACAATGAGCCATGCGGTCTAAGTGGTGAGCGAATGAGGCTACAGCAACGCTCGTCTACCCAAGACCTCAAACATCTCGACCGTTCGCCGCGCCCGCCAACCTGAGCACGAATGCAAGGCCGGTGAAGCAGAACCCCAGCGCGCATACGCCGTCCCAGCCGGCCCACGCCCACATCGCGCCTGATAGCACCGTACCCAGCGCCCCGCCGACAAAAAACACGCCGACGAATAGCCCGTTCAGTCTGCCGCGCGCCGCCGGGTTCATCAGGTTGATCGCCCGGCGGCCCAGCGTCTGATCGGTGACTACGCCGGCGTCCAGCGCGGCAGCGCCCGCCACCAGCAGCGCCACCGCCAGCAGCGGATGCGCGCTCGCTGAAAACCCTCCCCAGCCGGAACCGGCGACGCCGATTACAACGAGCGCAACGAGCATCGTGATATGCCCGGCAAACAACGTGCTCCGGCCCAGGCCGCGATCGCCCGCGCGCCCCGCGAGCGGCGTGACGATCGCGCCCGCCGCACCGGCCAGCGCGAACAGCGCGATCCCGTTCATGCCGAAGCTGAACGGCGGCTGCACGAGCCGCAAACCGATCGCAGTCCAGAACGCACTGAATGCGCCCATCACCAGAGCCGCTGAGACGGCGTTCCGTTGCAGCACGCGCTCGTTGCGCAGCAGCGTCCACAGCGAGCGCAGCAACGTCGAATAGCGAGTCGAGACTGACGGGACGCGAACCGGCAACTGCATATAAAGCACGACGGCAAGCAGCGCATCGATCACCCCGGCAATGCCGTAGAACGCGCGCCAGCCGATCGTTCCGGCGATCAGGCTGGCGGCGGGACGCGATAGCAGGATGCCGAGCATCAGGCCGCTCATCACGTTGCCGACCGCGCGTCCGCGGTGACTCTCATGCGCCATCGACGCGGCCATCGGCACCAGCATCTGAATCACACTCGATGCCGCGCCGGCCACGAACACAGCGGCCAGAAATACCCCGCGCGAACCGGTGAACATCGCGATTGCGAGGGCGACCGCACAGCACGCCAGCGTGCGGACGATCAGACGGCGGTTTTCCAGCAGATCGCAGAGCGGCACCAGCAGTACCAGACCGGCCGCGTAACCGAGCTGCGGCAGCATGGCGGCCAATCCCGCGAACTGCGGCGCAAGATGCAGGCTGCGGCTGATCGCGCCGGTCAACGGTTGCGCAGCAAACAGGTTCATCACGATCACGCCGACCGCCGTCGCGAAGAAGACGGTGAGCAGCGGTGTGAGGGTATGCGTGTGCGGACTTTCGGCGGAGATCGTGACGTCCGTGTCGGCGTGCGTTTCAGCAGAAGAGTTCATCAAGATGGAGTTCCGGGGACTGAATGTGGCTCATGGTAGCCACCCACACAATATGCTACAATTGAAATATTTGTATAGTCACTATGCGAGTTTGTTTTGAATACACGTGATCTGCAGGCGTTCGTTGCGGTCATCGAGAGCGGCTCAATGGTGCGCGCCGCGGAGCGCCTTCATCTGACGCAGCCCGGTCTGACGCGCCGCGTGCAGAGCCTCGAAACCACGCTCGGCGCCGAACTGCTCGACCGCCAGAGCAAACCGCTCAAGCCGACCGCCACCGGTAACGAGGTCTATGCGCTCGCGCGCACAGTGCTGAGCGCGGTCGACGATCTGCTGTCGGTGGCGTCAGCCGACAGCGAGCCGGCCGGCGAACTGAGAATCGGCATGCCGCCGTTTCTGGCCGACGTCGCGCTGGAAAAACCGGTCGACCATTTGCGCAGCGCATTTCCGCAGCTCACCCTGCGGATTACGGCGGGCTGGTCACTGGGCCTCGTACAAAGCGTTGAACGGGCAGCGCTGGATGCAGCGGTTGTGCTGATGCCCTCGAACTTCATGCCACCCGACACGCTGCGCGCAACCGCCCTCGCCTTCCAGCCGACGGTGATCGTTGCTGCGCGCTCGCTGGGCCTGCCCGATACGCCAGTGGCGCTCTCCGATCTCGCCAGATACGCGTGGGTGCTCAACCAGAACGGCTGCGGGATGCGCTCCGCCTTGGGCCGCGCCCTGGAAATGGCCGGCTTGCCATTCAACGTCGCCGTCGAAGCATTTGGTTCGGATCTCCAACTATCTCTGGTAGCACGCGGTCTGGGCATCGGCGTCGCTACGCCGGACGTGCTCGCGCGTTCGGCTCATCGCGACGCGCTGCAGGTGATCGATGCCGTCGATTTCCGCACGGGCGTCGAGGCGTGGTTCCTGCACGGCTCGCTGCCTGGCCGGCTGATGCGTCCTGTTGAACTACTGCGTGGTTCGTTGACTACGGTGCTGGCTGAAAGCGGGCTAAAGACGTATGGCGACAAGCGTGCGTCCAGGTTGTAAATGGCCTACTGGATCGCGATGCCAATCGCACTGTTGACCATCAACCATACCGTCGCAGTATGACGCAGCTTTGATAAAACATGCGGTTTGGGTGGATTTCCACCCGGCTCTCATATTCGCAGGTTGGATTCTTCGATAGCCGCGACATGCTGACATCAATCCTGTAGGATTGGCGCGCAGTTGATGTTCACAACCTTGGGAGGCACGTGTGAAAGACCTGCGCAGGTTCTTTGTCATCGGTATCTCGGCGGCGATCTTTGGCCCAGCTAGTGTCGTGGCGCAACAGCAGCCACAGATAGACCCATCGATGCTGAAACAGATCCAGCGATCGACCTTGCATGACGTTCATGCAGCAGGAAAGGTGATGTCTGTCGGCAAAGCGACCGGCGACGATAACAAGCCGCATATGCTCGTCGGCATTCGCCTCGATCAGCCACTCTCCGGCGGTGTGACGATTGTTACCGCGACGGTTACGCACAACGAACCCCCGCAGTCCGTGCAGACCGGACTCGGCATTCACTCTGGTCACGTCAAGGTGGTCGACTCCGTCGACGTAACCTGTCCGGTCGTCAACGTCATGACGGTGCGGACAACAACCAGCGCATTCGGCGAAGAATGTACGTTCAATAGTTACACTGGGCCGATTTCGTGAATCGCTTCGTGAGCCGCTAGCGGCTTCGCAGCAGCGGCATCACTGCTATTACTCCCGTTGCCCCTATATGCAATGACCTGACCGGCGGCGCACCCGTCTTGCTGTCCACGTACGGGCCGGACAACGTAGCCCACGTATTTCACTTCTCGACCAGGTTTCTTCAGCAACAGCCATCCCGGGAAGTGCACAGGCCGCCGTCACGGCGCCTGCATAGCGCAGGAACTCGCGTCTTTTTCTATTCGACATGCTCAGACAGTCTCCGTCTTTCCGGTCAGTTGGTTCGCCTGCGTGGCGCGAGTGAGCAGCAGCAGGGTCGCTACGCTCAAAAGCGTCAGGATGGCGAGTGGCATAAGTGCAAGCGCATAGCTGCCGGTCGCGTCTTTGACCACCCCATAGACATTGACCATCAGGCCGCCACCTAGCAGATTCGCAATGGCGTTGACCGTTGCAAGACCCGCGGCGACCGCGCTATTCGACAGCATGTCGGTGGCGAGCGCCCAGAATGGGCCCTTGAAGGAATACGCACCAACCAGTACCGCGCAGAGCATGCAAACCGTCGGCACGAGCGACCCGCTGAGCGAAGTCGCAAAGAGCCCCGCGCCAATCAGCAGCATCGGCACCACGGTATGCCAGCGGCGTTCGCCCAGCCGGTCCGAACGTCGTCCCCAGACCACCATCAGGATCGACGCGACCGCGTAGGGGACCGAGTTCAGCAAGCCGGTCTCCATAACAGTGAGACCGAAGGATTTCAGCAACTGCGGCTGCCACACAGAAAGCGTGCTGCCCGCCGCCGACGCGCACGTGTCGACGAGCGCAAGGCACAACACGTATCGGTTGCAAAACAGCTTCGTCAACGGCATGGAGAGCACTTTTTTAGGCGCCTTGTGCTCGGTGGCCAGCGCGTTCACGAGCCATTTGCGTTCGTCGTCGCTGAGCCATCTGGCGTTTTCCGGCTTGTTCGTCAACAGGAACAGGCAGGCGACACCGAGCAGGATCGTGGGGACACCTTCAAGAATGAACAGCCAGTGCCAGCCGCGCAGGCCAGCGAAGCCATCCATCTGCAGAAGCAATGCCGAGATGGGCGAGCCGATGAAGCTCGCCGCTGGAATGGCGACCATGAACGTGGCAACGATGCGCGCACGATAGGCAGAGGGAATCCAGTACGAGAGATACAGCAACACGCCTGGAAAGAAACCCGCTTCGGCCGCACCGAGCAGAAAGCGCAGGATGTAAAACGAAGTCCCATTCTGCACCAGCGCGGTTGCTGCCGACACAATGCCCCACGTAATCATGATGCGGGCAATCCAGATTCGCGCGCCGTACTTCTCGAGCGCCAGATTGCTCGGCACCTCGCAGAAGAAGTACGAGACAAAGAACAGGCTGCTGCCGAAGCCAAATACCTTCGCCGACATGCCAAGGTCATGATTCATCTGCAGGGAGGCCATCCCGACATTGCCCCGGTCGATAAAGGCAAGCAGGTAACACACCATCAGGAAAGGGACAAGCCGCAAGACGACCTTTCGGACCGTCTGTCGTTCGATGGCGGATAGTGCTGCGTCTTTAGCCGATTGCATAGATGTCTCCAACCTTTATTGTGCGCCTTAGCGCCGCTTTTTGATTTCCGCGAGCGCCGGAAATAAGCGCGTCGAACGCTAGCGGCCGGTCGACGGCGCTCATTCGAGTGCCTTGCCGCGTGTTTCGGGCGCAAGCAGAACCACGATTGCCGCCGCAACGAAGGCAACGATGGTCGTCGCAAGCCCGAGGGTGAAACCTCCCGTGGTCGAAGCCAGCGCGCCGATCACGAGCGGCGCGATAAACCCGCCGAGCCGGCCGCCGTTATAGGCAAATCCCATCAGCAATCCGCGTGATGCGGTATTGCCGATAACCTCGGCGAGAAATGGGCCCGCGCCCGCGAAGATGCCATTCACGCCGAAGCCCGTCAGAAAGATTGCGGCCATTAACGCCAACGGGTCCGTCGAGACGATGTACACGCCCACGGCCACAGCGCCGACCAGCAGATAGGCGAGGAACATCGGGCGTCGTCCCAGCCGGTCGACTAGCGCCGAGAAAAGCAGGAAGCCGGCAATCGCGCCGAACTGAAGCGCAAAAACAAACTTCAGGCTATGGACGAAATCCAGATGCTTGACCGTCTGCAGAAATGTCGGCGTCCATGTGAACACACCCCAGTAGAGGTATTGCAGGAAGAAGATGAACGTGAACGCGAGGACAAGTCCGCGCACGTTCGTCCTGACCGGTGTCACCGGAACAGCAGCGCTCATCTGCTCTTTCGATGCACGCCGCTCCAGCCAGATGGCTGACTCCGGCGTCGTCCGTGCGACGAAGAACAGAATGAAGAACGGCAATGCGCCAATCACGAACAGCAGCCGCCACGCGTTACCGGCGAGTCCACCATAAGAACTGCTGACAATACCGGCGATGGTAATGGCGAGAATTGCCCCAACAGGCAGGCCCATCTGCATGAGTGCGCCACCCTTGCCGCGACGGCTTGCGTGCCAGGTTTCCGCGACCAGCGCCGCACCCGAGGTCCACATTCCCCCCATTCCAAGCGCCCCGAAGAAGCGGAAGCTTGCAAACCAGTGTTCATTCGGCGCAATGGACAGCAGCCCGGAGAAAGCCGAGTAGATGCCGATGCAAAGCGTGGCTGTTCTTACCCGGCCCAGACGGTCGGACACCCAGCCGAAAATGATTCCGCCGGTGATTTGCCCCGCCGCCGTGATGCTGGTGAACAGCCCAAGCTCCGCCTTCGACAAGCCGAACTGAAGCGCGAGCACCGGCAGCAGCAGCGAGAGCAGGAAGGAGTCGTAGCTCTCGAACGTCCATCCAAGTCCAGCGAGAGTCAGTGAACGCCATTCGGGACGCGTGATACTACGGTAACGATGTGCTTCGGCGTCCTGCGCCCTCGCCATTTCCGCTGCTGCCATACTGATCGATGATTTCATACGGTGTCTCTTGTCCCGCGCAAGCGGTAAATTCGTGTCGCGGTGCCACTGAAGAGCGCTTCGCGTTCCGCGGCAGATGCGTGAGCGGCAAGCCGCTTGAACGCGTTCCACAGAACGCAATAGCTAAACATCCCCTTGTCGACCGGAAAGTTGCTTTCGAACATGCAGCGATCGGCGCCAAAGAGGTCGATGCAGACATCGAAATAAGGTCGCCATGCATCGGCGAGCTGTTGCGACGACGGCGGCAATCCGGCACTGGCGAAGTCGTAACCGAAAACCGGCATGCCGGCGCCGCCAAGCTTCATGCAGGTGTTCGGCAGCGTGGCGAGCCGTTGAAGGCTGCTGCGCCAAACAGCCAGCACTTCTGCGCGGTGCCCCGCGTAAGGCCCGACACCGACCGGCCCGCCGAAATGATCGATAACAACCATGACGTCAGGCACGCAGCGGGCAAGCTCGTAGAGCTCATCGAGTTGCGAGTGATAGACCCACGCATCCAGCGAGAGGCCGTACCTTGCCAAGGTTGCGACGCCCGCTCTGAATCCGGCGTCTTGCATCAGACCGCGAGGCGGTGTCACGGGGCTCGACCTGACGGCATCGCTTTCATGCCGCGCAAGCGGGTTGCGAATGCCACGCAGCCGCCCGCCCGACACCTGCAGCATTGCTTCAAGCACCGGTGCAACGCCCTCGCCTAGTGACAAATCCGCTCCGCCGACAATCGCTTCGCAACATCGCGTCTGCCCACACGCGCCGCTCGCGCTCATTGCCGCGATACCGTTTGCGAACTCGATCTCGCCTACCGGCCGCATCTCGACAGGGCCGTCAGTCCGCAGCATTGAACGGCATTGCACGTACACCGTCGACACGACCCGATGACCGGAACCCGTGTCCTCGAGAAATTCGTGCGCGAGATAACGTCCGCTCTGACGGTCCCAGAGATGATGGTGAGCGTCGACGATCGGCCAGTCCGGTTGCAGCACGGGTTCATCGCGCAGAGCAAGCCAATCGGCCCGGACAGGAAGATGCGGAGCGTTCACGATTTGCATCAGCGGCTCCCGGCGTCGGAATGCCCGAGCGCCAACCTCTCGCGCCGGCGTATGGGAGCGCCCGGGTCGCCGAGCCAGGCAATCGTCGCGGCGCCCACCAGCAGCACGGCGGCCACCGCCATCAGCGGGGCGGTGAAGCCGTTCGATGTCTGTTTGATAAGGCCAATCATCGAGGGGCCGACGAATCCTCCAAGATTGCCGACCGATACAATGAGTGCGAGTCCCCCGGCAGCAGCCCGGCCGGTCAAAAAACTCGAGGGGATAGCCCAATAGGTGGCCTGAAACGCGAGAATTCCGCTGACCGTGAAGCACAACGCGACCAGCTTGAGAGCCGGTACATCGGTCATCACACTTGCCGTCAGCGCAGCGCCGGCAATCACCAGTGCGCCCGCGACATAGGGAATGCGATTGCTAACCCGATTCGCCAATCGGGCCCACAGGAGCATCGCCACGGCGCCAATGGCGTAAGGCACCGCCGTCAGTGCGCCGACCACCGCATGGCTGACGCCGAACTGTTTGATGATTTGCGGCATCCAGAGACCCACCCCAATGGAGCCGACAATGCCGCAGAAATTGACGAACGCAAGAGCGAAGACCCGCCAGTTGGTCATCGCGTCGCGCAGCTTTGCGCCGTGCTTCGTCGCGATGTCTTTTTGCTCCACGGCAAGACGGCGCACAAGAATCGCCTTCTCTTCGTCGCTGAGCCATTTCGCTTTTTCGGGGCGATCGGCCAGCACAAACAAACAGGCGATGCCGAGGACGACGGCGGGTAAGCCTTCCATCAGCAGAAGCCATTGCCAGCTGCGCAGCCCGTGCATTCCGCCGAGTTGCAGCAGTGCGCCCGAAATCGGCGAACCAATCATGTTCGCCACGGGAATGCCAACGAGAAATGCGGCGGTAACCTTCGCGCGCCACTTGCCGGGAAACCAGTGCGTGAAATACAGGTAGATGCCGGGCGTAAAACCGGCCTCGGCGACGCCAAGCAGAAAGCGGGCTGCGGCGAAACTTTTGGGGCCGGCGACGAACGCAGTCAGCATTGAGAACACGCCCCACGTAATCATGATCCGTGCAATCCATACGCGTGCGCCGACCTTCTGCATAATCAGATTGCTCGGTATTTCGAAGACGAAATACCCGATAAAGAAAAGCCCGGCACCCCAACCGAACTGCTCCGCAGTCAGGCCGAGATCACGATTCATGGTGAGCGCGGCAAAGCCCACGTTGGTGCGGTCCAGGTAACTGACGACGTAGCACGCGAAGATAAACGGCAGGATGCGGCGAAACACCTTGGCGAGCGTGCGCTCGCTGGCGGCATGCTCGTCGGACAGTGCAGCGTCATCGGCAACGTGCTCTGCATCAGCCTTTTGCGCCACGCCCCTCAGGGTGTGAGAAATCTGCATGGTGTGCTCCTCCGTCGCGCTTCATGGAACGCGACTCGTCATCTGGTTTCGCGGTCAACCCGGCCGCGCCGGTTAGCGTCTCAGATGCGCGGGCGTGCCTGCTTTGGAAGCACACCTGCCACGTCCATCCTTGCAACAAGGACGCTACCGCTGACCGACTCGGTCATGAACAGCGTCTTCATGTCGGTATCACCGAAACACAGGTTCGTCAGCGATGCGCCCTCGGGACTCGTCAACACCACGACAGGCTCTGCATGGTGGTTGAGAACCCAGGCTCGTCCAAGGCCCGGGTTGGCGACAAGGAGGCGCCCCTGCGTGTCGATGGTCAAACCGTCGGGGCCGCTCGGCCCATACGAGGTGAAGAACTGGCCGACCTTGCTGACCGAGCCGTCGGCCTGCAGCGGAACGCGCCACACGCAGTTGCCGCGCGTCATCGCAACGTAAAGCACCTTTTCATCCGGCGACAACACGAGGCCATTCGGGCTCGGGCAATTGCCGAGCAGCATGTCGAGTCTGCCTTCCGGACTCAACCGGTACACGCGGCCCGTCGGATCATGCAGACCCGTCTGGCCCTGGTCCGTGAAGTAGAGGTTGCCGGCGGAATCGAACGTCAGGTCGTTGACACCCCTGAAGCGCTCGGTATTGCGGCGCTCGAGATACGGGCGAACCTCGCCGCGCTCGATGTCGAGCAACATCAATCCGTTGCGATAGTCGGTGATGAGCAGGTGGCTATCATCGAAAAGCTTCATCCCGTTCGGTTCGCCGCCGTACTCGACGACAAGCTCCCACTCGCCCGAGCGAGCAATACGAAACACCCGGCCATGAGGAATGTCCGTTACGTAGAGAAATCCATTCGGACTCCATACCGGACCTTCGAGAAATGAATCTGTTCTCTGGCCGCCCCGGTTCGCCCGGGCCCAATCCGTCTGGACGTCCGGCTTCCGGTATTTCTCAGGCATGCGCGTAAAGACTTCCGCTGGGCGCACGTCGGGTGAGTTGAGGAAAAACATGTCGAACCTCTAGCTTCCAGGACAAATCACGCTGCTGTGCGAGCCCGCTCTTCGAGTACGGCGAGTACATTGGCGGCGGCGCCCTTCCCCATGTTCACGTAGGCCGCGTCGCTGACACCGCCGATGTGGGGCGAGAGAATGAGATTGGGGGCACTCTGGAACGCGTGAGGATTCGGCATCGGCTCGACACTGAAACTATCGAGGCCGGCGCAAGCCAGTTGACCTTCGGCCAGTGCCTCGACGAGCGCTGCTTCGTCGATAAGACCGCCGCGTGCCGTGTTCACGAGAATCGCGCCCCGCTTGAAGCGCGCGAAGGTCTCGCGGTTCAGCATCTGACGGTTCTCCGGCGTGAGCGGGCAATGCAGCGAAACGACATCGGAGCGGTTGTACAGCGCATCAAGCCCGGCCAGTGTCACCCCCACCGGCGCTTCCTTCGCGAACGGGTCATGGGCGAGGACCTTCATGCCAAAGGCGACGCCGACTGCCGCCACCCGCCGTCCGATTGAACCGAGACCGACCACACCGAGCGTGCGTCCGTCCAGTTCCACAGACTTGTGAATCGCCTTATCCCAATGCCCCGCTCGCATACGGAGATCCAGTTGGGGAACCGACTTCGCACACGCGAGGATCAGAGCCCATGCGTGTTCGGAGACCGCCGCCGCATTGGCGCCGACCGCGGCGCGCACCGTGATCCCGCGCTGCGCCGCGGCGTCCTGGTCGATAACGTCAATGCCGCTACCGTGCTTGGAGATCACCTCGAGCTGGCCGGCGGCGTCCATGATTCGCGCGTTGATCTTGCCGTAGCGAACGATGATGGCGACGGGCTTGCGTGCGGCGCACAGCGCGACCACCTCGTCCTCGGTGGGCTGCTTTCCCGCGAATACCACTTCGAAGCCGTTCAACATCTCGAGCGCCTCAGGCGCCAGGTCGGCTGCGGTAACCAGGATGACTGGCTTTTGCTGGCTCGTTTGCATCACAGTGCCTCGCCTTCCGCCAGCATGCCGACCGCGCGCAGCTCCTTCTCCAGCCACGTCGCACGGGTGTCGCCGTTCTTGATTGCCGCGATGCGCCTCGCCTCCGCCTCGACCTTTTTCTGCGCCAGTTCGAGAATCTTCGGCACGTCGTGGCGCGGTATGACGACGACACCGTCGGCGTCGCCCACGACGAGGTCGCCGGGATTGACGCTCGTCCCGCCGGCCGAGATGGGGGCGTTCACGCGCCCTGCGACGCTCTTGGTCGGGCCGCATGGGTTGAGGCCAGCCGAGAAGACCGGGAAGTCGCCGTGCACAAGTTCATGCGAGTCACGCACAGCCGCATCGATAACGAAACCCGCAATACCCGTTGCGTGGGCCTGCGTGGCCATGATTTCGCCAATCAGGGCGCAGGTCTGGTCGCCCTTGCCGTCGACCACAATCACATCACCCGGCCTGGCAATGGCGAGCGCCGCGTGAATGGCGAGGTTATCGCCCGGCCGCACTTCAACGGTGACAGCCGGACCCGCCACTTTCATTTTGGGCGACAGCGGCTTGACGCGGCCATTCAGCGTGCCGCGACGGCCAGCGACATCCGCAAGAATGGCGGCCTGGAATTTCGAAGCCTCCGCGACGAGTTCGGGCGGCACGCGCTCAATGTCGCGGGAGATGGGCGATGAATCATTCGACGGGGTGCTCATAACCTTACCTCTGCAAGTGATGTTGTACTATGTACAACTATGGTGTACTCAGTGAAACCACTATAGCTTGCGAGGAAAGCGGATTTCCACTGGCGTTTACCCTTTTACCGAGTAAATCACCGTTTTACTGTGTACAATCTCCGAACAGAGCAAACAGGACACGAAGATGGGAAACGAAGGTGTAGCGGCCGTGGAGAAGGCGCTGTCGTTGCTGGACTGCTTCAAGCCTGGCGCGGAGGCACTTGCGCTGGCTGCGCTTGCGCAAGCGTCCGGGATGCACAAGACGACGGTGTATCGCTTGATGAATTCGCTGGAGCGCATGAACTACGTCGTGCGCTCAGAGACCGGCATGTACTCGCTTGGCCCGCGTGTTCTGTATCTTGGCAAGCTGTACGAGCAGTCGTTCCATCTTTCGTCGCTCGTTGAGCCGATATTGCACAAGCTGGCGGCCGAGACGCGGGAGAGCGCATCCTACTACGTTATCGACCACGGTCAGCGTCTCTGTCTTTTCAGAGCGGAACCGTCGGAAGGACTGAGGGAAACGCGTCTGCCGGGAACCGCACTTCCGCTCGACGACACGGCTATCAGCCGGGTGTTGAGATACTGGGGGCTCAAAGAGCCGTTGTACGAAACACCTCCAACGCTACCCACCTTCACGTCCGGCGCACGCGACCGGCACACCGCGGCATTTGCCACGCCGGTCTTCGGCGAGGGTGACAAGTTCAAGGCGGCATTGACCTTGTCTGGCGCGGCATCGCGGCTCGAGGCCGCCCATGCGTCGAACGAATTCGATCGCTTTCAGTTGAATGCGGCGTCCGAGTTGTCGCGCAAGCTGGGGGCGAGTGCGGCGTTTTGTGAAAGGATGTATGGGGGTTGAGAACCGCCCGACACCAACTGACGGCCGGTCCTAACGTCGTCTGAAGAAAGCCGGGTCGGTTAGACCCTATAACTCCCGCCGTCGCGCTCCAGTAGTCGCAGCAATGCGGTCCACTCCCGGTCTAGGTGGACCGTGTCGAGGTACGCATAATCGTCGTGCTGCTTCGCCGCGTGCTCACACACTTCCGGGGAAGGGATAATCACCTTCTGGCCGGCAGAAAGCGTCGCCACCTGAATCTCGCAGGCCTTGTTCAGGTAATACATGCGTGTGAACGCTTCAGCAACCGACCTGCCCGTGGTGAGCAGTCCGTGATTGCGAAGGATGAGGTAGTCCTTCTTGCCAATCGACTCCACAATGCGTTCGCGCTCGTCGAGTTCCAGCGAGATGCCTTCGTACTCGTGGTACGCGACCCGGTTGTAGAACTGCATGCTGATCTGGTTCAGAGGCAGAAGACCGCATTCCATTGCTGCGACTGCCATGCCATACGTCGTGTGGAGGTGCACCACGCATTCGACGTCGTGGCGCGCCTGGTGCAACGCGCTATGGATGGTGAAGCCCGCGGCGTTGACTTCGAACCGGTCATCGCCAATGGGGTTGCCGTTGACATCGATCTTCACCAGAGACGACGCGGTAATCTCGTCGAAGAACCACCCGTGCGGGTTGATGAGGAACTGATCGTCCGTTCCGGGAACTCGCGCGGAAATGTGCGTGTAAATCAGGTCCGTCAGCTCGAACTTCGCGGCAAGCCGGTACGCGGCGGCCAACTGGACGCGGGTATCCCACTCCGCCTGCGAGATGTTGCGCGGCTTTCGGTTGATGTGCGGGTCGGTGGTGGAAATCATGTTTCGAGGTTCTCCGTGATTGAGGTTCGACGAGTCACGCGTGCACGCCCAGCGCATCGCCGAAGTTAAAAGTAGACGACTCGCTATTCAAGGGATGAAACAAGGCCGGGAACCAGTTCAAACAGGTCACCCACCAGGCCAAAGTCAGCCACCCCGAAAATAGCTGCTTCGGGGTCCTTGTTGATTGCGACGATAACCTTGCTGTCCTTCATGCCGGCCAGATGCTGAATCGCACCGGAAATGCCGACTGCAACATACAGTTGCGGCGCCACAATCTTGCCGGTCTGGCCTACCTGAAAATCGTTCGGCACATAGCCCGCATCGACGGCCGCGCGCGATGCCCCAAGCGCCGCGCCGAGCTTGTCGGCGAGAGGCTCAAGAATTCGGGTGTAGTTCTCCGCGCTGCCCAGACCCCGGCCGCCCGACACGATGATTGACGCGCTCGTCAGTTCCGGCCGGTCGAGCTTCGTTACTTCGCGGCTGACAAGCTGCGAGATTCCCGCGTCGGCCGCGGCTTCGATTTTTTCCACAGGCGCCTGGCTGCCCTCGGCTGCCGCCGGGTCAAAACCCGTGGCACGCACCGTGATGACCTTGATGCGATCATTCGATTGCACCGTCGCGATAGCGTTACCGGCATAGATCGGGCGTTCGAACGTGTCGGTGCTACCGACTGCGGTGATGTCGCTAATCTGTGCGACGTCCAGGTGTGCAGCAATGCGCGGTGCGATGTTCTTGCCATAAGCCGTCGCCGGCGCGAAAAGGTGCGAGTAGTCCGCCGCGATGTTCAGCACCGTGCGCGCGACATTTTCGGCCAGGCCGTCTGCGAGCTGGGGTGCGTCGGCCAGCAGCACCTTGGACACGCCCGCGACTTTTGACGCCGCATCTGCCGCCGCCTGCGCGTTCGAGCCAGCCACCAGCACATGAATTTCACCGCCCACTTTCGCCGCTGCGGCAATCGTGTTCAACGTTGCGGGCTTGATCGACACGTTATCGTGTTCAGCAATCACCAGAATCGTCATTTTCCTGCGTCTCCTCACAGCACTTTCGCTTCGGTCCTGAGCTTCTCGACGAGCGTCTTCACATCAGGCACGGTCATGCCCGCGACACGCCCGGACGGCTCGGTGACTTTCAACGTCTTCAGCCGTGGCGTGACATCGACACCGAGGTCCGACGGCGTGACGGTCGCGAGCGGCTTCTTCTTCGCCTTCATGATGTTGGGCAGCGTCACATAGCGCGGCTCGTTCAGACGAAGATCGGTCGTGACGACCGCGGGCAGTTTCAGCGACAGCGTTTCGGAACCGCCATCGGCTTCGCGCGCAACGGTGGCCTTGCCGTCTGCAACCGTCACTTTGGATGCGAACGTCGCTTGCGGAAGCCCGGTCAGCGCGGCGAGCATCTGGCCCGTCTGGTTAGAGTCATCGTCAATGGCCTGCTTGCCGAGGATGATGAGGCCAGGCTTTTCCTGATCGACGAGCGCCTTGAGAATCTTGGCAACCGCCAACGGTTGCAACTCTTCTGTGGACTCGACCAGAATCCCGCGGTCCGCGCCGATCGCCAATGCCGTACGCAGCGTTTCCTGACACTGCGTCACGCCGCATGAAACGGCGATAACCTCCGACGCGATACCCGCCTCCTTCAGGCGCACCGCCTCTTCCACGGCGATTTCGCAAAAAGGGTTCATGGCCATTTTCACGTTGGCGATGTCCACGCCCGTGCAATCCGACTTCACGCGGACTTTCACGTTGTAGTCGACAACGCGCTTCACCGGTACAAGTACCTTCATCGTGTTTCCCTTGATATGTGTTTCACATTCCTGCTGTCTTGCCCGCCTCGAAAGCGGCCGGAGACGGCACCGCTTCACTTTCGTCAAAAAAGCAAAAAACATAGAAATTTTCCAAATTTTGGCGACCCAAACTCTCTACCCAAGCGAGCTTTCGGCGCTTCCTTCAGTCAATAAACCATGGCTTCCAACCCTTATGAAACATGGCTTTACAAGTCATCAACGGTGAGAAAGAATGCCATGAAGCAAGGAAAAAATTTTGTTCGCTTGACATCACTGTAAGACGTCACTCATCATATGTCAACGAGCAAAAATAAGGCTTCGAGCCATGCAGACATGGCGGAGCGGAGGAAGACACAAACTGTCCCCAGCGCGTTACCGGCCTCCAGCAATTGTTCGTGCGTTATCGGGAATTCGTGCTGAGCACTTGCTCGGCACATATCATGGTTTACAAGGAGAGTCATGGTGGCCAGTCACGACAAAGCGCGGGTTGGTGTTGACATCGGTGGGACCTTCACCGATGTCGCGCTTGAACTCGGTGGGAGCCTCTTTTCCACCAAGGTGCTGACGGATTACGAGGCGCCCGAGCGCGCCATCATCAAAGGCATCAGTATCGTTGCGGGTAAGGCCGGCATCGGGCTCAAGGACATTGGCGTCATCATTCACGGCACAACGCTCGCGACGAACGCACTCATCGAGCGGCGCGGCGCCAGAACCGCCTTCGTCACCACCGAAGGATTTCGCGACACCATCGAGATGCGAACCGAAAATCGGTTCGAGCAATACGACCTGAACATCAAGCTGCCCCCGCCGCTCATCGAGCGCGCGGATCGCTTTACGCTGAGCGAACGCATCGACGCACAAGGCGGCGTGCTGCTCGCGCCGACTGAAGCCCAGATCCAGGCAATCGTCAACCGCATCGAGAAAGGCGGCTTCGAAAGCGTCGCGATCGGTTTCATCCATGCATACGCCAATGGTGTGCATGAACGCCTCATGCGCGATGCGATCCTCAAGCGCTTGCCGAACGTTTCGGTGTCCATCTCGAGCGAGGTGTCGCCGCAGATTCGCGAGTTCGAGCGCTTCAATACCGTTTGCGCGAATGCATACGTGCGGCCCATCATGAAGTCGTATCTGGACCGCCTGATGGGCAAGGTTCGTGAAGCAGGCGCCGTTTGTCCGATTTTCATCATTCACTCGGGCGGCGGCATCGTCTCGATTGAGAGCGCGTCCGAATTCCCGGTGCGTCTGGTCGAATCGGGTCCGGCGGGTGGTGCGATCTTCGCCGCACACATCGCGGCCCGTTACGACCTGAACACGGTGCTCTCCTTCGACATGGGCGGCACCACCGCCAAGATCTGTCTCATCGACGACCTCACGCCCAAGACCGCAAACACGTTCGAGGTTGCACGCACCTACCGCTTCAAGAAAGGCAGCGGCATGCCCATCTCCATCCCCGTTGTCGAGATGGTCGAAATCGGCGCCGGCGGTGGCTCGATCGCCTCGCTGGATGTGATGCGGCAGATTCGCGTCGGCCCGCATAGCGCGGCATCGGAGCCGGGGCCGGCCTGCTATAAGCGAGGCGGCACCCAGCCGACGGTTACCGACGCCGACCTGCTGCTGGGCCGTCTCGACCCGGCGAATTTCGCGGGCGGCTCCATCCCCCTGTCCACCGGCGACGCGGCGAACGCGATGGTGTCCGAGGTTGGCGGCCTCATCAAACTGAGCGCAGAAGAAGCCGCGTACGGCGTGGCGGAGGTCGTCGACGAGAACATGAGCAACGCCGCCCGCGTTCACGCGGTTGAGAGCGGCAAGGATATCGGCGACTACACGATGATTACCTTCGGCGGCGCCGGGCCTCTGCACGCGGCCCGCCTGTGCGAGAAAAGCGGAATCAGGAAGTTCATCGTGCCGCCGGGCGCCGGTGTCGGTTCAGCGATTGGATTCCTGCGTGCGCCATTCGGATATGAAAGTGTGCGCAGCGCGAGCATGCGTTTCGCCCATTTCGATGCCGAGGCGCTCAACGAAATCGTCGAGCAGCTCACTGAGGAGAGCGTTCACTTTGCTCGCCAGGGTTCAGGGGACGCGGAGCCTACCGTCGAAATCAAGGCGTTCATGCGCTACGTCGGACAGGGTTGGGAAATTCCGGTTGCAATTCCGTATCGGCGTTTCACTGCGGAGGACCGCAACCATTTCAGCGCATCGTTTACGAAGGCATACACCCAGTTCTTCGGCCGCCCAATCGACGGTCTGGACATCGAAATTGTCAGTTGGGCGGTCAAGGCAAGCTCGCCGCTTCCGCCCGTCGAACGCCTGCGGTTGGTGAGCTCGCGTGACGCGGCGAAAATCGACAAGGGTCGCAAGATCTTCGACGCCGCCCTGAGCAGGTTCGTGGACGCCGCGATTGTCGAGCGCGCCTCACTGAAGGTGGGCGAAACCGTCAGCGGCCCCGCCATCATTGTTGAGCCGGAGACGTCCACGCTGATCACTTCGTCGTTCAACGCGACGGTCCAACCCGACGGATGTCTTCTCGCGGTCTCGAAAGCACTGAACGCAGCCGCTGCAAATCAGGAGTAAGCCCATGTCACTCAGCAATCTCGACACCATCCACATGCAGGTCATGTGGAACCGTCTGATTTCCGTGGTCGAAGAGCAGGCACTGGCCCTGATCCGTACCGCGTTCAGTACCAGCGTCCGCGAAGCAGGAGATTTGTCCGCAGGCATCTTCGACAAGCGCGGCCGCATGCTGGCGCAGGCCGTGACGGGAACGCCCGGTCACGTGAACACGATGGCCGAAGCAGTTGAACACTTCATGAACGACATCGGCCTCGAGCGCATGTACGAGGGAGACGTCTATCTGACGAATGACCCATGGAAAGGCACTGGCCACCTGCATGACTTCACGGTCGTCTCTCCTTCGTTCTACAACGGCGAACTGATTGGTTTTTTTGCCAGCACGGCACACGTGGTCGACATCGGCGGCCGTGGCTTCGGCCCGGATTCGCGCGAAGTGTACGAAGAAGGTCTGTTCGTGCCGATCATGAAATTCATCGAGCGCGGCGAAGTCAATCGCGACCTGGTCAACATTCTTCGCCACAATGTGCGTGAAGCCGACAAGGTCGTGGGCGACCTGTACGCACTGGCGTCGTGTAACGGTACCGGCCACAAGCGGCTCGTCGAAATGCTGAAGGAATTCGACCTGAAGGACGTCGAAGGCATCGGTGAGTTCATTCTGGCGCGCAGTCGCGAAGCCACGCTCGAGCGCATCGCTGCGCTGCCGAAGCAAACAGCGACGAACGAAATGACGCTCGACGGCTATGACACGCCAGTCGCGCTGAACGTTACGCTCACGATTGCCGACGACCACCTGCTCGCGGATTTCACCGGCTCCTCGCCGGCGAGTCCGTTCGGCATTAACGTACCCCTCCTCTACGCGAAAGCGTACGCCTGCTACGGTCTGAAGTGCATCATTGCGCCGGAGGTGCCGAACAACGCAGCGTCGCTGGAGCCCTTCCGTGTTCAGGCACCTGAAAGCTGCATTTTGAACGCGCAGCATCCAAGCCCGGTTGCGGTCCGTCACGTTCTCGGGCACTTCGTTCCTGACCTCGTGCTTGGCGCGCTAAACAAGGTCGTGCCAAACCGGGTTCCCGCGGAAGGCTCCGGGGCGCTCTGGAACCTGCATGTCAGCGCGCGTCCCGTGCGTGAAGACTCGGGCCTCAAGGGCAGCGAAATCCTGATGTTCAACAGTGGAGGCACCGGCGCCCGTCCGGAACTCGATGGCCTGTCGGCAACGGCGTTCCCGAGTGGCGTGCACGCGATGTCGGTCGAGGCGACCGAACAGGTGGGTCCTATCGTGGTGTGGCGTAAGGAGATGCGTTCAGGCTCAGGTGGGGCCGGCGAGCATCGCGGCGGCCTTGGGCAGATCGTGGAAATCGGCCCGCGCGAAGGCTATCACTTCCGGTTTAACGCAATGTTCGACCGTATTGACCACCCCGCACGCGGGCAGTCCGGCGGCAAGTCAGGCGAGGCAGGCAAGGTAACGCTTTCGGACGGAACCAGGATGCGCGGCAAAGGCACCCAGGCCGTAGGCGAGCACGAGCGGGTCACCCTGTCGTTGCCGGGCGGAGGCGGCGTGGGTTGGCCTGAAAATCGGTCGAAGCAGGCCCTGCTTCGCGACGTGCGCAACGAATACATCTCTGAAACGCAACTGCGTGAAGACTACGGCTTGTCGCTTGACGAGCTGAACGCGGCCGCCGGCAAGTAAGGAGCAACGCATGACAGACATCAGCAAACCCCCGTTCGAGAACATTCTGATTACGGGAGCGGCCGGCGCACTGGGTTCGGTACTCCGTGAATCTCTGCGCCCCTATGCGAAGACACTCACGCTGAGCGACCGCGCCTCGTTAGGCGAGCGGCGCGATAACGAGGTCCACCATGAGTGCGACCTCGCGGATCTCGACGCCGTCTTCGACATGATGAAGGGGGTAGACGTGGTAATTCACCTGGGCGGCGCGCCACGCGAGAACACCTTCCAGGTCATTCTGGATTCGAACATTACCGGCAGCTACCACATCTATGAAGCTGCCCGCCAGTCTGGTGTGAAGCGTGTGATTTACGCGAGTTCGGTTCACGCAATTGGCTTCTACGAATGTACGCAGACCATCGACGCGAGCGTGCCGCAACGCCCGGATAGCCTCTACGGTGTGAGCAAGACATTTGTCGAGAACCTGTCGCGCTACTACTTTGACAAGTTCGGTCTCGAATCGGTATGCGTGCGCATTGGCTCCTGCTTCCCGAAACCCGTCGACCGGCGCATGTTGGCGACCTGGCTCTCGTACGACGATTTTTCGCGTCTCTGCGTTCGCGCGCTCATAACGCCGAGCGTCGGCCACATGATCGTCTACGGCAACTCGCACAACAGCGCCAACTTCTGGGACAACACCGAGGCGGCCTATCTAGGCTACCGCCCGCAGGATTCAGCGGATGCGTTTGCTGACGAGGTCTATGCGAGCACGCCCTCTCCAGACCCGCGGAATCCTGCCGTCAAGTATCAGGGCGGCCAGTTTGCGGCAGATGGGCACTACGAAGACCCGAAAGCGAAGTAAGCGCCTCGGAACCGATCGTCTCTCCTGGACAGCATCAAGATGGCACAGCAAGCAGAAAAGTCCCACTATGACGTCGTCATAGTGGGCGGCGCAGTGGTCGGTAGCGCGACGGCGTACTTCCTCGCGAATAACCCGGATTTTTCGGGTTCGGTCCTTGTCGTGGAGCGTGACTGGTCTTATGCGAAATCGGCAACTGCACTCTCAAGCGCCTCGATTCGGCATCAGTTCTCCAACCCGCTGAACATTAGGATTTCCCAGTTCGGCACGGAATTCATCCGCAACTTTCATGAACTCGTGGCCGTCGATGGCGACGCGCCTGAACTCGGCTTCAAGGAAAACGGATACCTGTATCTGGGAGACGCAAAAGGTGCGCCGATGTTTGAGCGCAACTACGAAACGCAGCGCGAGAACGGCGCAGATGTGGTGCTGCTCGACCCGGAAAAGCTGGCGTTCCGCTTTCCGTGGCTCAACACGGAAGGTCTGGTCAACGGCGTGTATGGGCAAACGGGCGAAGGCTGGTTCGATAGCTATGGCCTGCTGCAGGGCATGCGCAAGAAAGCCCGTTCGCTAGGTGTCGAGTACATCGAGAACGAAGTCGTCGAGATTCGTCGTGAAGGTTCGAGGATTACCGGTGTCGTACTGAAGAGCGGCGAAGAGATCGGCTGCGGCGTTCTGGTCAACGCCGCGGGTACCCGCGGCCCTGCCATCGCCCGGAAAGCCGGCCTTGAAATCCCTGTCGAGCCAAGAAAGCGCTGTCTCTTCGTGTTCGATTGCCGCACTCCGCTCGAAGGCATCGTGCCTCTCACCATCGACACGACGGGTATCTTCTTCCGTCCGGAGGGCAAGTACTACCTGACCGGCTGCTATCCCGAGCCCGACCCGCTCGCGGACGTGGATGACTTCGAGGTCATCCATTCCGAGTTCGAGGACATCATCTGGCCTGCTCTCGCCGAACGCGTACCCGCGTTCGAGGCGATCAAGGTCGTGAGTTCCTGGGCAGGTCATTACGACTTCTGCATGCTGGACCACAACGCAGTTGTCGGCCCGCACGCCGAAGTGACCAACTTCATGTTCGCGAACGGCTTCAGCGGTCACGGTCTGCAGCAGTCCCCCGCCATTGGCCGGGGCTTGAGCGAACTGATCACCTACGGTCAATATCGCGCGCTTGATCTCTCGCCTCTGGGCTACCAGCGCGTTGTCGAAAACAGGCCCTTCCTCGAGGAAGGGGTGATTTAACGGTCCCCGCGACGCCATCCTCTTCGAAGCAATGAACTCTACTCACTATCGTCACTATCGCAACGCGTTGGTAACCGGTGCATCCAGCGGCATCGGACGGGCCATCGCAAGACGGCTTGTCGAAGACGGCCTGCATGTGTACGCAGTCGGCCGCGATGCAAGCGCACTCGATGAGCTTGCATCGGCAGGTGGCATCACTCCGATTGCGCTTGACCTGCGCGACTCATCGTCGTTGCGCGATGTATTCGGACACGCTGAAATCGATGTCATGGTGAACAATGCAGGACTCCTTCCTGCCGTCAAAAAATTTGATGCGTGCTCGGCTGACGACATCGACAGCATGATCGACATCAATCTTCGCGCCCCGCTTCGTCTTGCCCATACGGCACTCGAAGGGATGTTGCAGCGCAGGCGCGGACATCTCTTTTTCATCGGGTCCAGCGCGGGCCGTTTCCCGCATCCCAACACCGCCGTGTACGGTGCAACAAAGGCCGCAATCAGCATGTTCTGCGACTCGTTGCGCTGTGACCTGCTAGGCAGCCGGGTTCGCGTGACGGAGATTGCTCCGGGGCGCGTGCAGACGAACCTGTACCGCTCGGCACTCGGCGAACAGGCCGCAAACGAAAAGCTGTATGACGGCTATCGCTCGATTCAGCCGGAAGACATTGCAGAACTTCTCTCGACCGCACTCAGGCTTCCCGACTCGGTGGACGTCTCGCGGCTCGAGGTGTTCCCCACCGACCAGGCACCAGGCGGTTCGCAGATTGTCGCCATCGACGCATAACAAAGTCATTAGCTGGAGAACCCGATGAAGAATCAGAGAGTGGTAATTGTAGGTGGCGCGACGGGCCTCGGCCTGGCGATTGCGAAGCTGATGCTCGCGGACGGAGCCGAGAGCATCGCCTTGATTGACAAGAATGCTCCGCTCCTCGAAGAAACTGTCGGGGCCCTGAGGACTCAGGGTCACAATGTAACGGGAGTCGAAGGAGACATCACGCGACGCGAGGCCGCTCACGCCGCTTTCAGGCAGGCGCTCGACGCGCTTGGGCGAGTCGATGCGCTGATTAACAGTGCTGCCATCTACCCTCGCCGGCCGATCCTCGATATCTCCGATGACGACTGGGACCTTGAAAATGCAGTCAATATCAAGGGCACCTACCACATGGCCGTGGCGGCCATAGAACACATGCGCAGCCGGCCAAAGGTCGAGGCCAATGTCGCCGGGCGCATTGTGAATATCACCTCTGTCGATGCCTTCAAGGCGCACCCCCAGAACGCGCACTATGCAGCGACGAAAGCCGCCGTTGTCAGCCTGACCAGGTCATTCGCGCAGGAAGTGGCGAAAGACGGCATCCTCGTCAACTCCGTTGCGCCTGCCGGGTTCGCCACTGAGAAGGCGAAGGCCGCCGGCTTCCTCGGCGAGCTTGCGGCCGCAAACCCGCTCGGTCGCGCCGCGGAGCCCGAAGAGATCGCCCAATGGGTCGTGATGATGGCCAGTTCCCGCAACACCTATACGACTGGCGAGAACGTCATCGTGAGCGGTGGCTACATCTACGCTTAAGCGCAAACAGAACGAAAATAGCGCGCACATGCATGCCGTCGCCACCGGCGACGGCAGCCTCGCTGTGATAAAGTCGTAATATGTCATACGGCGCAGGTCTGACTCCCGGCGCCCCCGCGGCATTGTCTGGAATGCCTGCGATGCTCTAATTGTCCGGTGTGAGGGACTCGGAATGACCTTCGACGCAGAAACATTACTCAAGAGTGCGGCAAGCTCGGGAAAGCGACGCAGCCTGACGGAACTGGTTATCCAGGCTCTGAACGACAGAATCGACCGGGGCGACTATGCTCCTGGCTCCAAGTTGCCGACCGAGCCGGAGCTGTGCACAGAATTCGGTGTCAGCCGCACGGTGATCCGTGAGGCCGTCGCTTCGCTCAAGCTTGGCCGGAAACTCATCGCGAGACACGGGGTCGGCGTATTCGTCGCCGATGCGCCCGGACAATCCGACGGCGCCAGTTTCATCGACTCGACGACGCTGAATAATTCCATGCATGTGCTGGAGTTGCGTAGCGGCGTAGAAACGGAGTGCGCGGCCTACGCGGCTCAGCGGCGCTCCGAAGCCCATCTGCGAGCGCTGAAAGAAGTGTATGCCCGCATGGAGATTGTCGCGATCGACGATGACGCTGAGTGCGCACGCGCTGACTTCGAATTTCATCTGGCCGTCGCGGTGTGCTCGGAGAATCCGCACTTTGCGTCCATTCTCAGGTCACTCGGCCAGGAAATCATCATTGACCTTCGCCTGAAGCATGGCAAAGCCACTCCGAAGGAACGCAAGACATACATTCGACGTATTCAGCGGGAACACGGTGACATTCTGGATGCCATTGAGCGCCAGGACGTAAGCGGAGCACGTCGCGCCATGCGGCGTCATCTCAATGAGAGCCTTGAGCGCTATCACAACCTCACGAGCACTCGCGGCGAGGTTTGACGAGGTTTGAAATTGTGTCTGGCGTCGCGAATAACCGATCCGCGACGCCTCCAACCCGATAAACCAGACTGGCTCCGTTACCTGGTGATAGGGTCCACCTTGTCGCCGACAGCAATTGCCTGAGGCACCCACTTGCCGTCTATAACCTTGTAGAACGTTGCAGTCGGCTCTTTCATGTCTCCGTTAGGCAGGAACGCAATGCTTCCAGATACGCCTTCGAAAGACACGGACTTGATCACCGGTCCATAGACCTTCGGATCCGTCGAGTTCGCCTTAAGCATGGCGTTGATAAGCACCCACGTTGCATCGTAGGCGGCCGGCGAATAGGCAACCACACCTTCGTTGTACTTCTTCTTCATCTTCTCGTCGAACTCGCGGCCAGTCTTCATTCTCGACAGCGGGATTCCATAGTCCCAGGACACGGCGCCTTCGGCGCTGGCGCCCGCGACGCTGAGGAACGTTTCGTTCTCGAAGCTGCCGCCACCGAGCATGACCGCCTGGATACCCAGTTGCCGCATCTGCTTTGCCAACAGTCCTGCTTGCTGGTCGAGCCCGCCCCAGAAAATTACATCGGGATTGAACGACTTGATTTTCGTAAGCTGAGCCTTGGAATCGACCGCCTTGTCTGTCGTGAATTCACGGTCGACCACCTTTCCGCCGGCTGCTTCAACGCCTTTGGAAAACTCATCTGCCATCCCTTGGCCGAAAGCCGTGCGGTCGTCGATGACGGCGATGCTTTTACCCTTCAGTGATTGCACGGCCGATTGGCCCGCGAGTTTCCCCATCTGCGCGTCCGAATTCACGACCCTGAAGACATTGTTGAAGCCCTGCGCGGTCAGAGTGGGATTGGTCGCCGTCGGCGACACCATGGGGATGCCCGCAGTGTTGTAAATCCGGGATGCGGGGATGCTCGTGCCGGAATTGAAGTGGCCGACAACGCCTGCGACGTTCGCATCGACCATCTTCTGCGCGACCTGGGAGCCCATGCGCGGGTCGCCCTGGTCGTCTTCTGCGTCGAGAACGAAATGAACCGTCTGGTTGCCGATTTTCAGGTTTTTGGCGTTCGCGTCGTCCAACGCCAACTCGACACCTCGCTTCAAATCGACCCCGTAATGAGCCGAGCCCCCCGTCAAGGGCGCGGCGAAGCCGATGGTCACGTCTGCTGCGTGCGCGGCCGCATTAAGGAGCAGACCTCCGGAGAGAATCAGGGAACGGGTAACACGTGAACAGGCGAGTGAACGTTTCATGGTGAAACCTCAGGCTTCCAAAGTTAGATTGATGCCGGGCCGCCAGCGATGACCGAAGGCGCCCATTCCGGGAAAACATCAGACCAAAGCCGGCCGTCGAAACTCAACCTGCTCCAGACGTCAAAGTATTAGGTGAGACGTCATATGTCAATGAGTCAAAATTAAGGATTCTCCCGAGTATCCCTAGGGACTGAAAGCGTCAAATTATTACAAATCACATTCAAATCGCCATGCTTCGCACGCAAAAGAGTGCACTGGCAGCAACCTCAGGTTTCCGGCGTTTTCAGCCAAAACGGCCGCCCAGTGCGGAATAGAGGGAAAGGCAAGTCTTCCGCGCCGGACGGAGCAACCGCCGAAGCCGGTGTCGTTTATGGAAAGAAATGTAATGATTCTGAGCCGATCAACGCTCTTCTTTCGTTGCGATTTTTATGCATTTTTTGCGAAAGATTCGTCTGTTCGACGGGTACTACGATTCAGTCACCCCACTCAATTCGGCAACACGCGTGGAAAGCAGGTGCGTTGCGGTGTTGAGCAAGGCGATGGCTATCGATCACGGGCCGCAAGGGATTCGCGTGAACTGTCTCTGCACCGGTCCGGTGGCGACCCAGTTGCTCGAAGATGTGTTCGCCGGCAGGGACGCCCCCCGGGCCTACGCAGGACGTTCGAGGCCTCCACCGTGCTGCGCAGGTTAGGCAGGCAGGAAGATATCTCATCCGCCACAGCGTTTCTGGCAAGCGACGATTCGGCGTTCATGGCAGGAGCGAATCTCGTCATTGACGGCGGCTGGACAGCCCGCTAGCGTCGCCGTCCTCAGTTCAGGCGCGCGTCGTCCCACTTCATGCATCGAGCGATTCCAGATACGCAGCGCCCTTTGCGGCGTCGTACCGGCCCTCCCATCTGGCGATAACCAGCGGCGCCAGCGCATTGCCAATGACGTTGAGCGCAGTCCGCCCCATGTCCAGAACACGGTCTACGCCGGCGATAAAAGCGAGTCCTTCGATGGGCAGCCCGGCACTCGCCAACGTGGCAAGCATGGTGACGAGCATGAATCCCGGTACGGCCGCTACCCCTTTCGACGTGAAAACCATCGTCAGAACCAGCACAATCTGCTCTTGCCACCCGAGATGTATGCCATACAGCTGTGCAATGAACAATGCACCAATGCCGAGATAAATTGATGCTCCATCGAGGTTGAACGTGTAACCGGTAGGTACGACAAACGTTGTAATGCTCTCCGGCGCGCCGTAGTCTTCCATCTTCTTCATGAGCTGCGGCAATACGGTTGCCGAACTGGCGCTCGAAAATGCGATGATCAGTTCGTTTTTGATAATCCGCAGCAGCGTGAAGATCCGGAAACCGAACAGGCGTGCCGTAATGCCAAGCACTACGAATATAAATACGGCAATCGCAAAGTACGTTACAGCAACAAGTTTGAGCAACGGCAACAGCGAACCAAAGCCAAAGGTGGCCACTGTGACGGCAATCAACCCAAACACGCCGACCGGCGCGTAGCGCATCACCATCCCCGTTACCTTGAACATCGCATCGGCTATGCCTTTCAGCGTAACGAGCACCGGCTTGCGAAATTCCTCCGGCACGGACTGAAGACCGAGTCCAAACATCACCGAGAAAAAGATAACGGGGAGCATATCGCCCTTTGCCATCGACGCCACGATGTTGTCCGGAATGATTCCCAGCACGAGCGAGGCGAATCCGGCATGATGCGGGGCCTGCTGGGAGACCTGTCTGAGATGCGACACATCCGTCTGCGTCAGTTGAGACATGTCGGTCCCCACGCCGGGGTGCAGGACGTTGGCGATGATGAGGCCAAGCACGATCGCAATCGTTGTGACAATCTCGAAGTAGACGATGGTCTTCAGGCCGATCCGGCCAAAGGATTTACTGTCGCCCACACCTGAAATTCCGGTCACCATACTCGTAAATACGATGGGTACGACGATCATCCGGATCAGCTTGATGAAGATATCGCCCGCGGGCTGCAGGAATCCCGTAATGGCAGCGTCCTTCGCCTGCGGGAAGTGATTCAGCACGACTCCGACAATGATGCCAACGGCAAGAGCAAGTGCGATCTGCGACGCCAGACTGATGCGGCGACGCTGACGGGTATGCGACGACGGCAGGTTATCGGAAGCCGTATCCATGAAAGTCTCCTTTTAGCCAGGTATTGGAACCCAAGCATGTGATTCGAAAGTTATTTTTGTGTACTGCCCAGACGCAGCCGGGATACGCGTGGGTACTACGTCATTCGCGGGTGGGCGCAACCGTGGAATTCATCCCCGTATGAACACCACGGCAACTCCGGTTGCCTCACAACACCCGCTCCTGGGAGCGCGTCAGGCCGCTTACGATTCCAGCGCTGCACATGCAGCAGCAATTCGTCGACACCCTTCCTGAAGCTGCTCGTACGACGTCGCAAACGAAATCCGGAACGCGGGCGACAGACCAAACGCAGCCCCCTGGATGACTCCCACATCCTGCGTTTCCAGCAGATGCATCACGAGATCGGTGTCGTTGCGGATCACTGCCCCGCCTTTCGCACGCCGGCCCATGATTCCCGCGCACGACGGGTAGACGTAAAATGCGCCGCTCGGACGCGGACAATAGAGCCCATCAATCGCATTGATGCTGTCCACCACGAGATCGCGCCGTCGCTGGAACTGCTCACGCCAGCCAATCAGGAAATCCTTCGGGCCTGTGAGCGCGGCCAGCGCGGCGGCCTGACTGATGGCGGATGGGTTGCTCGTGCTCTGCGACTGCAGCTTGGCCATTGCCTTGATCAGCGTCCGCGGGCCACCGGCAAAACCGATTCTCCAGCCAGTCATCGCGTACGCTTTCGATACGCCGTTGACGGTCAGCGTGCGTTCGCGCAAGTGCGGATTGCAGTGCGCGAAGCTCGCAAACTGCATGCCGTCGTAAATCAGGTGTTCGTAGACATCGTCGGTCAATATCCAGACGTGCGGGTGGCGACCCAGCACTTCGCCGAGTGCGACCAGTTCGCTCTCACTATAGGTCGCGCCGGTCGGATTGCACGGGGAATTAAGAACCAGCCATTTCGTGCGCGGCGTGATCGCCGCTTCGAGTTGGGCCGGTGTCATCCTGTATCCGCTATCGACGTCACATTCGACAATCACCGGATATCCACCGTTGAGCAACACCATATCCGGGTACGACACCCAGTACGGTGCAGGCACGATAACTTCGTCGCCATCTTCCACCGTGCAGGTCAGCGCGTTGAAGATGATCTGCTTGCCGCCGTTGGCCACACTCACTTCGTCCTGCGCGTAGACAAGGCCGTTTTCGCGCTCGAATTTCTCGCGGACCGCGCGCTTGAGTTCCGGTGTGCCGTCGACCACCGTATAGCGTGTACGACCCGTCTTCATTGCCTCATACGCGGCCTCCACGATATGCGGCGGCGTATCGAAGTCTGGCTCCCCGACAGTCAGCCCGATGATTTCGCGCCCGGCCGCACGCAGTTCCTTCACGCGCGCAGTTGCTGTCGAGCTTGGCGAGGGCTTGATGCGGTTAAGGCGCGCTGCAATCAGATTCATGTCACTCATTTTTTACCTGTTCTCCGTGCTTACGCAATGACACCTTTGTCTTTCAGAGTCGCGTCGATCCATTCGCGCCTGTCCTTGCCGGCGAGAATTGCTTCCTTGCGCTGCTGTTCGCGCAGTGCCTGCGCACGGGCAGCCTGCAGCACATCGTCGAGCCGGCTCGCCGGCACCGCGACCAGGCCGTCCTCGTCGCCAACGATCAGGTCGCCGGCCTCGATCACCAGACCCCCGATCGCGACCGGCACATTGATCTCGCCCGGCCCCTCCTTGAACGGTCCGCGATGCGTGTTACCGCGTGCGAAGCACGGAAAGTCGGCGGCAAGAAATGCGGCAACGTCGCGCACTGCGCCGTCGATCACGAAGCCCGCGACACCGCGCACCTGCGCATGCAGTTGCATCAGTTCGCCTACCAGCGCCTGCGTAAGGTCACCCCCGCCGTCCACGACGATCACGTCGCCGGGCTCGGCGAGGTCGATTGCCTTGTGGATCATCAGGTTGTCGCCGGAGCGCACCTTGACGGTGATCGCGCGGCCCACGAGTTTCTTCTCGCGGTGATAGCGCTGCAGCCCGATGACGCCGCACAGGCGGTGCATGTTGTCGCTGATGTGCGGTGTGACGACGCTCATGAATGCGTCGACGGTGGCGGCCTGAATCGGCGCGGGCATCGGCAGGATGCGGAATCCAAGATGGGCGGGCTGGCTCATGGGTCTCCCTGAGATGAAGATTGGATCAGAATGTCGGATGCTTCAGCAGGTACGGCACAAGCCCGCCGGCATCCAGGATGGCAAGCATTTCAGACGCAATCGGCGCCGCTCGCAGCGGCATTTCGATGCCGTCGCAATGGACGGTGATCTGCTCGCCGAGGTCGATACGGAGTGCGGCCCCCTCGGGAATCCCCCGGGTATCGCACTCAATCGGGTACAGTCCGTTGTTCACCGCGTTGCGAAACCAGGTGCGGGCAAAGCTTTCGGCAATCACAATCCGAATACCGGCACCGGCGATCGCCGTGACCGCGACCTCCATCGCCGAACCGCAGCCGAAATTCCGCCCGGCCACCACGATATGCCCGGGGCGCACCGAGGCGGCAAAATGCGGCGCGATTGCCTCAAACAGATACGTCTTCAGCACCGCGGGGTCGAGTGACTCCCGCTTGCGCCGTGACGAGATGATGTAGTCGGTATTGATGTCGTCGCCGAAGCGTCGAGCAGTACCACTGATTAACGTCGTCATCCGGTTACCTCCCCACGACGTCGAGCATGCCGGGACTTGCAATGCGCCCGGCGATCGCGCTCGCCGCGCACACTGCGGGCGACGCAAGATAGATGTTGGCGCTCGGATTGCCCATGCGGCCTTTGAAATTGCGGTTCGCAGTTAAAATCACATTCGCGTTGTCTTCCGGAATCGCACCGCTGGTGCCACAGCATGCGCCACAGCCCGGGGCTACGATTACCGCACCCAGTGCGATCAGTTCGGCAAGCTCACCGTCACGGACCAGTTCGAGCAGCACATCGCGCGACGCCGGCGTCACGACCAGTTGAACGCCAGGCGCCGGCCGCCCGAACTGACGGAACACCTCGAGTGCTTCGCGGAAGTCCTTTGCCCGCCCGCCGGTACAGGTGCCGAGAAACACCATCTGTACGGGGGTTGCGGTAAGCGCGCTGACTGGCACGGTGTCGCAGACCGCATGCGGCACTGCAACGAACGGAACCAGTTCCGCGAGGTCGACGTCCAGCGTGCGGGAGTAAACGGCGTCCGGATCAGCGCTGACTGCGCCGGACAGAGCGGCGCCGCGCCGCGCGAGATAGTGCCGGCATGCGTCGTCGAACGGGAAAATGGCATTCTTGGCGCCAGCTTCGACCGACATGTTCGCGATCACCAGCCGATCTTCGAAATCGAGGCTCTGCACACCATCACCTTCGAATTCGAGCGCCTCGTAGTTTGCGCCCCCCGTGCCAAGCCGTTGCACGAGATGTAGCGCGAGATCCTTTGGATAGACGCCTTGCTTGAAGCGGCCATGCAGTCTGACGCGGATCGAGGCAGGCACCTTGAACCAGGCCTTGCCGGTTTTCATCACACCGGCGAGATCAGACGAGCCGACACCGGTCGCGAAGCAGTTTGCCGCGCCGTAGGTCACCGAGTGGCTGTCAGCACCAACCAGAAGCCGGCCCGGCGCTGCAAAGCCCTTTTCTACGACCAGTTGATGACCAATACCCTCGCCGACGTCGAACAGCCGGACGCCCTGCTGATGAGCGAAGCGCCTGATGCCGGCCTGCAGCAAGGCTGCTTTCGGGCTTGGCGCCGGCGCATAGTGATCCATCGCAAACAGCATCCGGTCCGGTGAGTGCAACTGGCCGCCGCCCATCGCCACAAAATAGTCGATCGCCATCGGAACCGAGCCGTCCGTACCCAGCGCGTAGTCGACGTGGCAGACGACGAAATCGCCCGCCCGCACATCGCGCCCAGATTTCGACGACAGTATCTTTTCGGAAATCGTCTTCCCTGACATCGCTTCGTTCCCGTCGATAGACCCTGAACCGGCGCGATATCGCATGCGCCCCGGACACAGTATGGCAAAGACGCTCACCGCAAACGCGGAGTAAATCGCATCACGAACCTTGAAAAAAATTCATGTATCGGCCGGCCGGAACACCGCTTTGTGCCGCGCCGCCGCTTGCCAGAACGCGCTGTGCCATCGATACTGATGTCTACCCGCTCCGGCCCTACGTGCCGGCCCCCTTCCCCAGACGAACGTCCTCCCCCAGCCTCCGTGATCACCCTCAAACAACTCGAAGCAGTGTTCTGGGTGGCCCGGCTTGGCACATTTGCCGCTGCGGCCGATCGCCTTCATACGACCCAGTCGGCAATATCAAAGCGGATCAACGAGCTCGAGGTATTTTTCTCGACAGCGCTGTTCGACCGCAGTCACCGCACGCCGCGTCTGACCTCCAAAGGACGCGACCTGCTCGATACCGCGGAGGAAATGCTGCAATCCCGCGACCGGCTGCTGGAGCGGATGGGCAAACAGATCGAGGAAGTGAGGCGATTCAGGATCGGCATCACGGAACTGATCGCACTGACGTTCCTGCCGCGGCTGATCAGCGAGGTACGCCTCGCCTATCCGGCGCTTTCGTTCGAACCCGAGATCGATGTCAGCACAAAGCTGGCCTCGCGGCTGCTGGCCGGCGAGATCGACTTCATCATCGCGCCAACCGCTATCAGGACATCGCGTTTCACTTCAGTACCGCTGCGGAAACTCCAGCTTGCGTGGATGGCAAGCCCGTCCGTGGTCGGAGACACACGTACGCTGTCGCTCGAGGAGATTGCTGCGTGGCCCATCCTGATGCAGGCGGGTACGTCCGGCATCGACGCAATCTACGAGCGCTGGTTCGAATCGAACAACCTGTCAATCCGGCGTGCCTTTGCGGGCAACAGTCTGATTTCGCTCTGCTCGTTGACTGTCGCAGGAGTCGGAATCAGCTACCTGCCCGCAGCCTATTTCGCGGACTTCGTCGAGCGGGGACAACTCGTCGTGCTGCAATCGACGCCGGTTTTGCCGACGGTTCGTTATTACGCGGTCTACCGCAACGAGGGGCCACTGCCGTTGTACTCGCGCGTGGCGGACCTCGCCCAGCAACTCTGCGATTTCTCCAGACAGGATTTCCATCCTCAGCCAGTTTCACGGCCCGCGTGAGACGGGAACAGCGGCTGGGCGGCGAGCCCGGTGCTTCTTCGCTTTTTTTTCATGGAATGAACAGAACACCCGGGGAAGCCATCCCCTATCCTGCTCGCAATCTCGCCTGGTTTCGCAACCGAGTAGTCGATATCCCCCGGAGTGTTTGATGTCATTCAAAACCAACGGTCGGCGTGCACATTACACGACGTCCCGGTACGTGTGCTTTCTCGCCCGTAAGACAATGGGGTTTTCCATTGTCTGCAGCGGCTTCGTCGTGATCATCGGGCATTTCCTGTGAAGTGAAAGCCGCGGCGCACCGTGCGGCATAGCGACGCACGCACCGCCTTTTCACGCGGAAGACCCCGCGCCGGAGCAGCGTGCAGGCACACGACAAGGCAGCGCAAACTGTACCCCCTGCGCAGCAACGCAAGTGTACCGGTGGCGCCCATCGGATCGCACGTAATCTGACGTGGCAACCCGGCCAAACTCTCCCTATGGTGCCCACGTCATGATTGTCCGCCCCGCACTCAACTGGTTTCGCATGCTGTTCGTGTGGCACGGATCCGTGCTCAAGTCGATTATTCCGCAACTGGTGTTCATGGCGCTCGTCAGCATGCTCGCCATGTACACGCATGGGCGCCTGTTCGGCGAAAAGATCCCGCTCAATACGACGCCCTTTACGCTGTGTGGCGTCGCGCTGACGATTTTTCTCGCGTTTCGCAACAACGCGAGCTACGAGCGGTACTGGGAAGCGCGCCGGCATTGGGGAAACGTGCTGATCGCGGCACGCGCGATCACTTCCCAGGTCAGCCAGTACGTGCCGGCCAATACCTTGCAGTTCGACCACTTCTCGTTTGTGCGGCTGCTGACTGCATTCTCCTACGCGCTCAAGCATCAGTTGCGCGGCTCGGATTCCTCCGCCGACCTGACGAGACTGCTCGGCGAAGGCATGGCGTCGATCTACCGCAATCGGGTTTTCACTCCGATCCTGCTGCTCGACGAGGCACGCCGCCGCCTCGCGATGCTCAACCGTACCGCCGTGCTTTCCGATACGCAGTTGTGGATGATGGACAAACAGCTCGACGAACTCGGCGCCTCGGCAGGCGCCTGCGAACGCATACATGCCACGCCCATTCCGTTCGCCTATGGGGTACTGCTTCATCGCACCGTCTATGCGTACTGCAGTCTGCTGCCGTTTGGACTGATCGATTCGATCGGCTTTGCCACGCCGCTCATCTGCGTATTTGTGTCGTACACGCTGCTGGCGCTCGAAGCGATCGCCAGCCAGATCTCGGAGCCCTTCAACTGCTCGCCGAACAGCCTCGCGCTCGATGCCATGACTCGCAACATCGAACGCTCGCTCTTCGAACTGTGCGGCAAGCCCATGCCACCGGCTTTGCAGCCCAATCCGCACTACGAGCTGAGCTGAGGCGCTAACCGTGTGGGCCGGCTGTGTCCGGCCCGCGGGCGTCCAGTGCCCGCATGCCGGCGTCAACGGGCACAGGCTTTCGCGAGCTGGCCCACGGTCATGACCGCTTGCTCGATTTCGCTCGACCACGGTGTGCTGTAGTTGAGCCGAATGAAGTTCCGGTAGTTGTCCGTGATCGAGAACATGTAGCCCGGCCCGATTGTGATGCCGTTCTCCAGTGCGAGCTGATAGAGCTTCATCGAATCGACCTTTTGCGGCAGCTCGACCCACAGCACGTATCCACCCGCCGGGCTCGATATCCGCGTGCCTGCCGGGAAAAAACGCATGACCCACGCCCTCATCAGATTCGCCTGCTGTGCATAGTACTTACGCAGGCGCCTCAAATGATGTTCGTAACCGTCACGCTCGAGAAATTCCGCTATCGCCAGTTGCGGAATCACGGGCGTGGTCAGCGTATTGAGGAACTTCAGCTTTTCGACTTCGTCGCGATAGCGGCCGGGCAATGCCCAGCCTATGCGGTTCTCGGCCGTGAGGCTTTTCGAAAACGAACTGCAATGCAGCACCATGCCCTTTTTGTCATACGATCTCAAGGTGCTCGGGTGCGATTCACCGAAGTAGAGTTCGTTGTACACACCATTTTCAATGATGGGAATGTCCGCGCCGTTGAGCAGCTCGACGAGCGCACGCTTGCGTTCGTCAGGCATGTGAAAGCCCAACGGATTCTGGAAATTCGGCATCACCATGCAGGCCGAGACTGTCTGCTCCCCTATGATCTTCGCCAGTTCGTCGATCTCGATGCCGTACTCCGGATGCGTCGCCACCTCGATCACCTTCATGCCTGAACGCTCAATGGCATGGAGCATCGCGTAGAACGTGGGCGATTCGACGGCAATCACGTCGCCCGGTTTGGCAACGGCCTGCAAACAGAGATTGATCGCCTCCGTCGCGCCCACGGTCACGATGATCTCGTTCGGATCGATCGCCATGCCGTTCTCGAGGTAGCGCCGCGCGATCTGCCGGATGAGGCTCGGATTGCCCGGCGGCAGGCCATTCACCACGCCCCGCAGCGATTTGTTGCGCCCCGCCGCGGACGCATAGCGGTTGAGCTTCTCGAGCGGGAAGAGCACCGGGTCGGGATAAGGCGAGCCGAGCGGAACGGCGTCGTCCACGCTGATCGAACGCAGCGTGGAGAGCACGAGACGGCTCACGTCGACAGACGCCGACACGGCGATCGGCCGTGACGAGCGCAGCTCGTTGGTAACGTCGTGGCCCCCGGTTGCGCGCACGCTGACGAAATAGCCGGATTGAGGACGGCTCTCCAGTATGCCGCGGCTTTCCAGCAGCAGATAAGCGCGTATTACAGTTGTAATGCTAATGCGGTGCTGCTGACTCGCCTGCCGCACCGAGGGAATACGATCGCCCGGCCGGTAGACGCCTTGGTGGATGAGAGTTTCGATGTCCTCTGCGAGCTTTTCATAACGCTTCACTGTTTGCTTCTCCTGAGCACGGACGCAGTACTTCAAATGTCATCTAAGGACGCCGGTTAGAACTGTACTCTAGAAAGTCTCCATATTCTGTGTGCTTTGACACCAGTCCTTTGCTTCTACCCTTTCGCTTGTCAAATGCACTGCGCAGCACTCGCCGAATGCGGATGTTCGCCAGCGTGAAGTCAACGGAGTCAGGGTCATGGACAAGGCAAAACCAAAGGGCAAAATCGAGGCGTATCACCACCCGGCCGCCGGTTGGGGCGCGCTGAAATACGTCGCCATCAATCTGATCAAGGAGCGTGTTGCCGGGGGTGGTTATCGCACGCTATTCAAACAGAACCAGCCGGACGGTTTCGACTGCCCGGGCTGCGCGTGGCCCGACCGGCAGCACGCTTCGACGTTTGAATTCTGTGAGAACGGTGTGAAGGCCGTAGCGGCCGAAGCCACGACCAAGCGCGTCACGCCGTCGTTCTTCGAAGAGCACACCGTCGAATCGCTGATGAAGCAAACCGACTATGAGCTCGAGCAGCACGGCCGGCTGACCGACCCGATGGTGTACGACGCCGTCACGGACCGCTATCGCCCCATCGCATGGGACGACGCTTTTGCGCTTATCGCAAGGCACCTGAACCAGATCGACTCGCCCGACGAAGCCGCGTTCTACACCTCGGGGCGGGCCAGCAACGAAGCGGCATTTCTCTACCAGTTGTTCGTGCGCATGTATGGGACGAACAATTTCCCCGACTGCTCGAACATGTGCCACGAGGCCACGAGCCGCGGCCTGCCGACAACGGTAGGCATCGGCAAGGGAACGGTGACGCTCGACGACTTCGAGCACGCCGACACGATCATCATCTTCGGCCAGAACCCGGCGACGAATCACCCACGCATGCTGGGCGAACTGCGCGAAGCATCGCGCCGCGGCGCCACCATCGTTTCGGTGAACCCGCTGCGCGAACGCGGTCTCGAACGCTTTGCGAGCCCGCAGCACCCGGTGGAAATGCTCACGTTCAGCAGCACGAAGATCGCCTCCACTTTCATTCAACCGAAGCTCGGCGGCGACTTCGCGCTGATCAAAGGCGTTGCCAAACACCTCATCGAGCTTGACGACAAGGCGCTCGAAAACGGCACGGAACGCCTGCTCGACCTCGACTTCATCGAGCAGCACACGCTGGGTTTCGAAGCGTTCGCGCAGGACCTGCGCGACGAAAGCTGGCCGCGCCTGGAAGCGGAGTCCGGCGTCGCCCGCGAAGACATCGAGGGACTCGCCCGCATCTACGTGAATGGCAAGCGCGTGATCGCCACGTGGGGCATGGGCATTACGCAGCACAAGCATTCGGTGCAGACGGTTCACATGCTCTCGAACCTTCTCATGATGCGCGGCAACATCGGCCGCGAAGGCGCCGGCCTGTGCCCCGTGCGCGGACACTCGAACGTTCAGGGTAACCGCACTGTGGGCATCGAGGAAAAACCCAGCAAGGCGTTTCTCGACCGGCTCGGCAAGGTCTTCAACTTCGAGCCGCCGCGCGAGCACGGCCTCGATGTCGTCGAAACGGTCGAGCACATGATCGAAGGCAAGGTGAAAGTGTTCATGGGTCTCGGCGGCAACTTCGCCATGGCAACGCCCGACACGCTACGCACTTTCGACGGCCTGCGCTCCTGCAACCTGACCGTTCACATCACGACCAAGCTGAACCGCAGCCATCTCGTCCACGGTGTTGACGCACTGATCCTGCCGACGCTCGGCCGCACCGAGATCGACACGCAGAACGGTGTCGCACAGGGCGTCACGGTGGAAGACTCCATGAGCATGGTGCACATCTCGTACGGCATGAACAAGCCCGCCTCGCCGAACCTGATGTCCGAAACGGCCATCGTCGCGAACATCGCCCACGCGACGCTCGGGGACGAAAAAGCGGACTGGCTCGCCTACGCCGGCGACTACGCGAAGATTCGCGACGCCATTGAGCAGGTGCTCGACGGTTTCGAGCGCTACAACGAACGCATCCAGCACCCCGGCGGTTTCCATCTGCGCGTGGCTTCGCGCGAGCGCGACTGGCAGACCTCGACCGGCAAGGCGAATTTCATCGTGCACGCCGTCCAGCAGGACACGCCGATCGCCCGCGCAAAAGCGCTCCATGGCGAGCGCCTCATGACACTCATGACGACGCGCTCGCACGACCAGTACAACACCACCATCTATGCGCTCGACGACCGCTATCGCGGTGTGTTCGGCCAGCGGCGCGTCATCTTCATCAACCCGGCGGACATTGCCATGCTCGGTTTCAGGAACGGCGACTGGGTGGACATGACCACCGTCTGGGACGACAACGTCGAGCGCCGCGCGGATCACTTCCGCCTCGTCGAATACGACATTCCGCGCGGCTGCATCGGCGCGTACTACCCGGAGACCAACCCGCTCGTGCCGCTTTCCAGTGTGGGCGACGTCTGCAACACGCCGACTTCGAAATCGATTCCCGTATTGCTGCATCGCTCATGCGAGCCGGCCGTGGAGCCTGCTTTCTGATTTCCCATTGACCAGACGGGCCGCGCCTTTCGCGGGGCACTGCCCGTTTTCAACCTGCCTGGTGACTACCATGTCTGTCGAAGCCTTGAATCTGGCACGCGGCCAGTTCGCGATGACCGCGATCTTTCACATCCTGTGGCCGATTCTCACGATCAGCCTGTCCGCCTTCCTGCTCGTCGTCGAAACCCTTTGGGTCAAGACCAGCGATGTCGTCTGGTATCGCCACGCGCGATTCTGGAGCAAGCTGCTGATACTCAATTTCGCCGTCGGCGTCGTCAGTGGCATCCCCATGGAGTTCCAGTTCGGCACTAACTGGGGTCCCTTCTCCGAATACACCGGCCAGTTCTTCGGCAATATCCTCGGCTTTGAAGGCGCGATGGCGTTCATGCTGGAGGCGGGCTTCGTCGGCATCATGATGCTCGGCTGGGGCCGCGTGCCGAAGGGCGTGCACCTCTTCGCCACCGCGATGGTCGCGCTCGGTTCGTCGCTCTCCGCGTTCTGGATCATGGTCGCGAACTCGTGGCTGCAGACGCCGCGCGGCGTCGCGGTGGTGGACGGCAAGCTCGTCGTCACCAGCTACATTCAGGCCATCTTCAATCCCGACATGGTGTGGGGCGTCTCGCATATGTGGTTCGCGGCCCTCGAAACCGGTCTCGTCGTGGTGGCCGGCATTTCGGCGTACTACCTCCTCAAGCGCCGCAATCCGGAATTCTTCGTGCGATCGTTCAAGGTTGCGCTTGTCATGCTCGCGTTCGTCGCGCCCGTGCAGATCTGGCTCGGCGATTCGAGCGGCGTGGACGTTTTCGCCACCCAGCCGGCCAAGGGCGCGGCGATCGAAGGTCACTGGCAAACGAATGCACCGGGCACCGGGGCAAACTGGTCGCTCATCGCATGGCCCGATGCCGCGAAGCAGCGCAACGACTGGTCGCTCGAAGTGCCCGGCATGCTGAGCATCCTGGGCACACATACCCTGCACGGCCAGGTTACGGGCCTCAAGGACATCCCCGTCGAGAACCAGCCGCCGATGATTCCGCTGCTTTACTACGCGTTCCGCGTGATGGCCGGCATCGGCTTCCTGTTCATGGTGCTCGCCTTCTGGACCGTCTATGCGCTGCGCAAGTCGCGCGGCCGTCTCGAGTCCCTGCTCGCGCGCCGCAAGCTGCTGCTCGCATGGGTGCTGGCGATTCCTCTGCCCTATTGCGCCGTGGAGTGCGGCTGGATCGTTCGCGAGGTAGGACGGCAGCCGTGGGTCGTGTACGGCCTGCTGCGCACGGAGCACGCCGCGTCGGCCATTCCGGCCGGCACGGTGACCGGCAGCATGATCATGTTCGCGGTCTTCTTCGTCGTGCTCATCACCTCGTTCTTCGTGTTCGCACGGCGCTGGCTGCGCCGCGGCCCCGATCTCCAGATGATGCCGCCCGCCGAACCCGCAAGGCAGTCCATCGCGCACGCAGTCGATTACTGATCGGCCGTCCGCACAATCACATTCATCGTACAGGACGTCACCATGACACCCACCTCAACGCAGGACCTGCTAAGTCACGCGTGGTTCGGCCTCATCGGCCTGATGCTCGTGCTTTACGTCGTCACGGACGGCTTCGACCTGGGCGTCGGCGCACTCACGCTGCTGCGCCGACGCGAGAGCGAACGTGACCTTATGATCCAGTCCATCGGCCATGTCTGGGATGCCAACGAGACCTGGCTCGTCGCGCTCGGCGGCGCGCTCTTCGGTGCGTTTCCCGACGCGTACGCCATGATCCTCTCGGACCTCTACGTCCCCGTGATGGTCCTCATCGCCAGCTTCATCATGCGCGGCGCGGCCATCGAGTTCCGCCACGCCGCCCACACGAGCAAGGCTGTATGGGATCGCGTGTTCGGCATTGGCAGCCTGCTCGCGGCAGTCTCGCAGGGCATCGTGCTCGGCAAGATCCTGACCGGCTTCGTGCCGGGTCTCGCAAGCCTCGGCTTTGTCGTCGTGACCGCCATAGGCGTCGTGTCCGGATACGGCCTGCTCGGTGCGACCTGGCTCGTGAAGAAAACCACCGGCGGCATCGAGCGCTGGGCGCGCCGCTGCGCCACCGTGGCGATCTTCACGACCGTGGCAGCCGCGCTCGTGGTATCGCTCGCCACGCTCGAACTGAGCCCGGTGGGCGTGACGCGCTGGCACGAGCACGGCATCCTCCATCTGTTGATCGCGCTTGGCGTCCTTGCCGCCTTCGCCACCCTTTATGTGCTCTACGCTATCCGCATGCGCGGCGAACACGGGCCGTTCGTCGGCGCCACCCTGCTCTTTGTGATTTCGTTCGCGGGGCTTGCGATCAGCATGTTCCCTTACATCGTGCCGGGACAGCTCACGGTCGGGGCCGCAGCTTCCGATAGCGCTACGCTGACCTTCATGCTGTTCGGGATCGGAATCGTGTTGCCAATCATGATCGGCTACAACCTCTACCAGTACCACCTGTTCCGCGGCAAAGTCGTGCCTGTCAAGCACTGACGCCTGCCTGGTCCCTTACCGAAACGCCTTTCCCGGGGAAATCCGCGGGAAAGGCGCTGTACTTTCAGGCGAATCTTTCGCGCGAATTCCCGGCACTTGCCGAACCCTGCCGTGTTCCCGGCGCAACTGTACCGCTGCATTTGCATGCGGACTGTGCCTCCGGCGCAGTCTGCCGACACAGTATTCTGAGCGGGCGTTGTACCGGAACGGTTGTCCGGCCCTGCGCGCCGAGGGCGCGAGTGCCGGCGCCCCGGCCCTTACTGCTTGCTACGGACTTACGACGAGATCGTGAACGCCATTGCCGACACTGCATTTCACCCGCTCATTCTGGCCGGCGCCCAGGCGCCTGTTCTGGATGCGCTCGGACGCCCGCTGCGGGATCTGCGTCTTTCCGTGATCGACCAGTGCAACTTCCGCTGCACATACTGCATGCCGCGCGACGTCTTCGGCGCAGACTATCCTTTCCTGCGGGCCTCGGAGCGTCTGTCCTTCGACCAGATGGTAAAGGTCGCGAAGGCGTTCGCTTCGCTCGGCGTCGAGAAGATCCGCATCACGGGCGGCGAACCGCTCCTGCGGCGTGGGCTCGAAACGCTGATCGAGCGCCTCGCGCAGTTGACGACCGCAAGCGGCAAGCCGATGGACATCGCCCTCACGACGAATGGCTCGCTCCTCGCGGCCAAAGCGCGTACGCTGCGCGACGCCGGGCTGCGCCGCGTCACCGTGAGCCTCGACGCACTCGACGACGCCGTATTCCGGCGCATGAGCGACGTGGACCTGCCGGTCGCACGCATCCTGGACGGCATCGAGTCGGCCCACGCGGCTGGCCTTGCGCCCATCAAGGTCAACACGGTGATCGAACGCGGCGTGAACGACAGCCAGATCCTGCCGCTCGTGCGTCACTTCCGCGGCACGGATATCGCCCTGCGCTTCATCGAGTACATGGACGTGGGCGGCGCGAGCGCCTGGTCGAACGCCACGGTACTCACTGCGCGCGAAATCCGGGCTATCGTCGAAACCGAATTCCCCTTGGTTGCGCTGGCGGAGGAGCGCGAGACGGCCACGGCCGTCAATTACCGGCACGCGGACCAGAGCACTCAGGTAGGTTTCATCGCCAGCATTTCGCAGCCGTTTTGCGGCGGCTGCTCACGTGCGCGCGTGTCCGCCGACGGCCGGCTTTATACATGCCTGTTCGCCACAGAGGGGACCGACCTCAAGCCATGGCTTGCAGACGCCGTGCCGGTGGAACGGCTTGTCGAGACGCTGCGCCGCCGCTGGAGCACGCGCGACGACCGCTACTCGGAGCTGCGCGCTATCCGGCGCAAGCCCGGTGCGGGCAAGATTTACCCCACGGTCCGCATGTCGCTGGTTGGTGGCTGATGCGGGTCGTGTGAAGAAAGCAGACACATCGGAGAACGAATCATGACAACCACCCTGACCGACCTGGGCACGCTTTCCGCAGACTCGCCCGGCCATCACGCCGAAGAGCCCGACGCGCCGCGTGCGAGCATTGCCGCCGGTTTCGAGGTGCGCGTGCAGCGCCATACCATCGACGTTCACGCGGAGATGGCGCCGATCATCCGCAATCCCAACATTGGCGCCGTCGTCAATTTCGTCGGCGTGGTGCGCAACAGCGGTGACAGCGACGATGTGGTCGCACTCGAGCTCGAGCACTATCCCGGCATGACCGAGCAGTCGCTCTGGGGCATCGTCGAAGAAGCCAATGCGCGCTGGAGCGTGGACGCCATAAAGATCGTGCACCGCATCGGGCGCGTCGCGCTCGGCAACCCCGTAGTGCTGGTCGTGGTCGCGGCTGCGCATCGCGTGGATGCCTTCGAGGCGTGCGAATTCCTGATGGATTTCCTGAAAACACATGCACCGCTCTGGAAAAAGGAAATTCGCGGCGACGGGGGCTCCGAATGGGTCGAAGCCAGAACGGGCGACGAGCAGGCCATGCTCCGATGGGGATAAAACACGGCCGCCCTCTTCTACACGCTACGGAGAACCCTCAATGAAACTCACCATCAAGTACTTTGCCAGCATTCGCGAGCAGCTTGGCGTCGCTCAGGAAGCCCTCGATATCGATGCACCCACCATCACCGTCAATGCGCTGCGCACCCGGCTCGCCGCGCGGGACGAACAGTCTGCCAGCGCGCTGCGCGAAGGCCGGCCGGTTCGTGTCGCCGTCAACCACGAGATGGTCTCAGGCACGTTCATCGTGCGGCAAGACAGCGAGGTGGCTTTCTTCCCTCCCGTGACCGGAGGGTAAGTCTTCCGGTATCGCGGCGTGCAAAGCACTCCTCACGCTGACTGAAAGGCTGTCCACTGTATTTGAAACCCTACGCGCAACGGCGCTTTTTTTTGCCCTTCGATGTATCCGCCGAAATATAACGCCGTGGCGCGCCACTCACGTATCTCCACCATGGCCTCACCGAGGTCCCCCACCACAAGCTACACAAAATGAAGAAGACAATTCTTGCCCTCGCAGCTTCCCTGCTTTGCGCCGGACAAAGCTATGCCCAAAGCAGTGTCACGCTCTATGGCATCGTCGATACGACGCTCATCTACGGCAACAACGAATCCACTGGCGGCAAAACGCCCACGGGCCACTCCGGCATCGAAATGAATAGCGGCGGCATTAGCGGCACGCGCTGGGGCCTGCGCGGCCAGGAGGACCTCGGAGGCGGACTGTCCGTCATTTTCAGGCTGGAAGACGGTTTCTCCAGTACGAACGGCAAGCTCAGCAACAGCGGGGACCTGTTCGGCCGCCAGGTGTACGTCGGCCTCAGTTCGACCGAATACGGCCGTGTCACGCTCGGCCGGCAGTACAGCTTCATGTCGCAGTACCTCTCCGCGATCAGTGCGGAAGGCCTCGGCTGGGGGGGCAACCTCGCCGATCACCCGTTCGACAACGACGACATGATCCGCCATCAGAGCATCCAGAATTCGATCCGCTACGAGACGGTGAACTACCGGGGACTTAAGGCAGGCGCCATGTACGGCTTCTCCAACGAAGCCGGCGAATTCTCGAACGACCGCGCGTACAGCTTTGGCGCCCGCTACGACCAGGGGCCCGTCACGCTGATCGCCAGCTTCCTGCAGATCGACCGCTCGGCCGGCGCCTCGAACGTCAATACCAATGGCGCCGTCACCAACGGCGACAGCGACGCGGTCATTTCAGGCGGCCGCCAGCAGATCTGGGGGATGGGCGCCAGTTACGCCATCGGCGCCGGGACCGTCGGCTTCGTCTGGACACATTCGGCCACCAACAACGTCACCGGCGTGTTCCAGGACGGCAATCTGACGCCGCTGAACGGAGATCTGTTGCGCTTCGACAATTTCGAACTCAACGGCCGATACTTCTTTACCCAGGCATTCAGCCTCGCCGCGTCCTATACCTATACCGACGGCCGCTTCGTGTCGTCGACCGGCGACCTCTCGCCGAAGTGGCACGAGGCGATCGTGCAAGCGGATTACCGCTTCAGCCGGCGTACCGATGTCTATCTGGAAAGCCTCTATCAGACGGTCAACGGTGGAGGCGGCAATCCGGTCTTCAACGCGTCGATGTTCAACGTACCGGCCTCCTCCGACAACCATCAATTGCTCTTCGTCGCCGGACTGCGTCACCGGTTCTGATACGGGTACACAGTCATCGAATACCGGCTGGCCGTCCTGATGGCCAGCCGGTCCGAATCATTTTCCCGATCTGATTGTTTCAATTGAAATTGAATAAAACGAGCAAACGACATTTGAAACGCCTATCATCCTGAACGCAGCAATCCGAGCCTGCTGTCAGGCTCATTCTGAATTTTCTTTAATCGAAAAATTGACGGTTTTCACACTGGACGAATAGCTTTATTGTCGAATTTTTCGTTCGAAAATCATTAAACTTCTGTTGATCGTTTCCTTCCAAAAAATCAACTGTTTTGCTGCGCGCGAGCTGACTAATATCGAGTTCAAGGCCAGCGACATGTTGGATAGCTGCCTGGGCCTGGTCGACTTGCAGCATGACTGCCGACCCTTCGCGATAACGCATTTATCGCAAGTCTTTATCTCATCCGCAATGGAAGGAAATGCAACATGACTGATCTGTCGAGACGCAAGATGCTGGTGGGCGCTGCCGCTTCGGCCGCCGCACTGGGCGTGGCAGCCACCGCAAAAGCGGCAACGTTCGGCAACCCGGACAATCCCGCCGAAGGCGCAATCAACGCAAAGAGCCCGACTAGCCTGGACGATCCGGGTCCCAAGAACCCGGGTCTCGCGAGCCAGTTCCCTGACACGGGCAACCCGCCGCCGACCGACGTGAACGGTATGGCGGAATTCTGGGCGTCGTTCAACAACGCGCCCAAGCGCATTCAGGACGGTGGCTGGGCCCGCCAGGTCACGCAGGAAGACTTCGCGATTTCCACCGAAATTTCCGGCGTCAACATGCGCCTTGCGAAAAACGGTATTCGCGAACTGCACTGGCACCAGCAGGCAGAATGGGCTGTGATGACCGACGGCAAGTGCCGCATCACGATCATCGACGAACTGGGCCGCCCGCAGGTAGCCGACGTGAAGGCCGGTGACCTCTGGTACTTCCCGCCGGGCTTGCCGCACTCGCTGCAAGGCATCGGATCCACCGGCGCCGAGTTCGTGATTGCCTTCGATAACGGCATGGCGTCTGAATTCAACACGCTGTTGCTGACCGACTGGATCGCCCATACGCCGCCGGAAGTGCTCTCCGCCAACTTCGGCGTACCGGCCGACGCGTTCAAGAACATCCCGCTGAACAATCTGTGGATCTTCCAGGGCAAAGATCCGGGACCGCTCGATGCCGACCAGCGCGCCGTCAAGTCCCCGCTCGGCCCGCCGACTTTCCCGTTCGTCTTCTCGCTGAGCGATCTTCCGCCGGTGCGCAAGACCGCAGGCGGCATGGTCCAGATCGCCGACAGCAAGAACTTCAAGGCTTCGTCGACGGTCGCCGCGGCGCTCGTCACGGTGAAGCCGGGCGGCATGCGCGAGCTCCACTGGCACCCGAACGCCGATGAATGGCAGTACTACATTTCCGGTGAAGGACGCATGACGGTCTTCGATACGGGTCCCCGCGCCATCACCAACGACTTCCGCGCCGGCGATATCGGCTACGTGAAGAAGAGCCTCGGTCACTACGTGCAGAACACCGGCAACACCGACCTCGTCTTCATGGAAATATTCCGGTCGGATCACTACGCGGAAGTGTCGCTCTCCGACTGGCTGACCCACACGCCGCCGCAGATGGTCATGGAACACCTGAACATCACCCCGGACGTGCTGGCCAAGTTCCCGAGAAATCGTCCGGACGTCGTGCCGGTCTAACTCTCCCTCAAGCCTTGCCAAGCCTGCCCGACGCCACCTGGTTGCGGGCAGGCAAGCAGGACGGCGTCATCTCGCGATGGCGCCACCAGGGACGCTGTTTCTGCCAATGGCAAACGCCTTGAAGGCGTGCGTCACAGAAGCCAGTTCCTTTTCCGCGCGATGAACGATATGCCAGTTCCGCATCACAGGAAAATCGACCACGTCCAGCACCTTCAGGATACGCGCACTCAACTCGAGCGATACCGTGTGGGTGGAGAGAAACGTAATTCCCATCCCCGAGATGACCGCCTGCTTGATCGCTTCAGTGTCGCGAATCTCGATCGTGTCGTGCAGCTCCAGTTCGCCGGCAAAGCGCCGCTGCATGGCGCTCCATGTATCGGAGCCCTGCTCGCGAACGATGAAGCGCTCGCCGCGCAGTGCGGCAAGATCGATGCGTTCTTTTCCGGCAAGAGGATGTTGCGGCGACGCAAGGATCACGAACACGTTAGGCGCAAACGGCGTGCTGGACCATTGCGGATCGTCGGGAGGATTTGCCATGATGGCAAGATCGATACGGTTCTCCGCGAGGCGTGCCAGCAAGCGTTCCCGATTCTCAATGGTGAGATCGAGTTCGACGCCCTTGTTGCTGGCCGAGAACTCGGCGAGCAGCTTGGGGAGAAAGTAACTTCCGCTGCTGACCACCCCGATGTTGAGCTTACTGCCCGGGACTTTGCCCATCTTCGCCAGCGCTTCCTCGGCCTCCCGAAAGCAGTGAATGATTGCGCGGCAATGGCGCAGCATCTCGCGGCCGGCTTCCGTCAGGTAGATTTTCTTGCCGAGCTGCCCGAACAGCGCCATGCCTGCATGTTCTTCGAGATGCTTGATCTGCGTAGAAACCGCAGGAGGAGAAAGATTCAGCTCGTTCGCCGCGCGCGAAAAGCTCAGACGACGGGCAACGGTTTCGAAGGTTCTCAGTTGGCGCAGCGTGGCATTTTTCACGGTGTATGGCAAAAGTCGAAAGTTTTTACTCACACGCCGGCGCCCGATACTGGGGACAGTCCGTTTTTCGAATGCGTTCGGACGCACTCCCGCGAAAACATCCCGTTCAATGTCTAGCTCGAGGTCGTGACCGGCGGTGAAAGGGGACGGGCACAGCATAACCTCGCCCGCGTGCCGCCCGGCATCACACAAACATGACAGGAATTTCATCTTGCGGGGCCGCCCGTTGAACAGACGCGGCGCCGGATCGGTTACCGATGAAATCGAATTACGCATCCTTGCAATTAACCGGTAATTCCCCTCGCCAACACTGCAGATCAACGCCTTGTTACGGAAATTCCCCATGTCCGGTTCTGCATTGATATCGTCCGTGCTTCGTCAGGATCCGCGCTCGCATAGCATGTGGGTTGTCCCGGCGGTGCGGCGTGGCGGACACGAGGCGTCTGATCGCTTCGCGGCCCGCGGAGGCGAGAGCCATGCTTGACACACGGGTACTGGTCATCGAAGACGACGAGCTTGCCGCCGGGGCGATCATGCACGCGTTGCGGCCCTGCGGCTTTACCGTCGATTGGGTTGACGACGCTCAGGAGGGCATAAGCCGCGTGATGGCCCGCGACTACGACCTCGTGACGCTCGACCGCATTCTGCCCGGTATCGACGGACTCACAATACTGAACCGGATACGCAGCGCCGGTGTGAAAACGCCGGTCCTCATGGTGAGCGCGCTGACCGACGTGGACGAACGCGTGCGCGGGTTGCGCGCAGGCAGCGACGACTACCTTACCAAGCCGTTCAACCCCGATGAACTCGCAGTACGGGTCGAAAACCTCTTGCGGCGGCACGGGGGATCCACGGCTGAAGCCGTGACACGACTGCAGGTCGGGCCGCTCACGCTCGATCTGATCGCACGCAAGGCCCACCGCGACGGCGAGGAGATCGCGCTCCTGCCCACCGAGTATCGCGTGCTCGAATTCATGATGCGCTATGCGAACCGGACCATCACGCGATCGATGCTGTTCGAAGCCGTCTGGGGCCATCACTTCGACCCGGGCACGAATCTGATCGATGTCCACGTCGGGCGCCTGCGCAAGAAAATCGAGCCCAGCGGTACGACACCCATGATCAAAACCGTCCGTGGCGCCGGCTACGTCTTCGGTCGCGATCACGCGCTTAACTAACGGCACTCGTCCAGTCCATCAAGCACGCCCAATCAGGTGACCCATGCGTATACTTTTCGCTTCCCAGCCTCATCCCGAATCCGACTGGTTGTGCAAGGCGCTGCGAGAAAGCGCCCACAGCCTGCATCGTGCAAAGGCGCTCGAGAGCACCGCGGAGGAAGCCGCGCGCGAACGCTTCGACGCTATCGTCGTTGTTGTCAGCGACCCGACGCGGCCCTTCGACATCGAGTCCCTGCTCACCCGCATCTGTGCGGTGGCGCGCGGCGCCATCGTCATGACGCTTCTGCCTGCGGCACGCGCCCAGGAGCGGGTGAAAGTGCTGCGAGCGGGCGCCGACGCCTGTTTTGTGAGGCCGTTTTCCTTCATCGAGGTCCACGAGCGCCTTCAGGCATTGCGGCGCATGTCGTCGACCCAGCCTCTGCTTATGCCGGAGCAACCCGATACGGTCGAGCCGCTGCGGCTCGATACGGCCACGCGCGAGCTTGTGAAGGGCGAACACCGTCTGCCGCTCACCAAGCGCGAGTATCTCTTCTTCGAATGCCTGCTGCGGGAAGTCGATGCACCGGTCGCCCACGACCAGCTGATTCGCTACACGTGGCCCGAGAAAGGGGCCTTCGATTTCAGCAGTGTCAGCCCGCTCGTCTGGCGTCTAAGAAGCAAGTTGAAAAAGTCTCTTCCGTCGGTGCATATCAGCACCGTCAACGGCTACGGTTATCAACTGAGTCTCGCGTCAGCGCGATAGAAGGAGGGAACCATGCTGCCATAACCACCAGAACCTGCCTGCAGCACCACGGCCGCTCAGCGCGGCCCGGCCGGCACCGGTTTGCGGCGCCGGCCTCGCCCGGTATAGCGGATCACGGGCATACGTAAGCCGCCGGGTTCAGGTCGGGTTTAGGCCTGCCTCGCGCCCGCCTCGCAACCTACCGGCTGCTCGCTCCTGAGCGCCCGGAACATCCGTCCCAGCCGGCCATTGGCCGCATCGTAGGCAAGCAGCGGCACGACATGTAGCTGGGAGTCGTGCAGATTCACCACGTCCGCGAACTGGCGGTACGTCGAATCGTCCAGACACCATCGCCCTGACCGCTTGCCGGCATCGAGCACCCGCGCAATGGCGCGCTGTGCGCTTGCCATTGTCTCCTTGTCGAGGCGCCCGTATCCGCTATCGCTCAGACATCCTGTCAGCAACAACACACGCGTCATGGCTTCGGCCGCGCCAAACCACCCCTTGCCGCGCCGCAACGCTTCGAGTGCGGCGTGACAGCGAAGGGAAATCAGGTCTGCCCGGCTGCGCTTCATGGGCAGCAAAACCGCCTTCTTCGCGCGGGCAACGACACTCTGTTTGAGGATGAAATACGGAGGTTGATATGGCATGTGCGTTTGGGAAATGAGGGGAAGAATCACGCTACGTCGTCATTCAGCATAGCGAGCGCCTCGCGCCACCCGCTTGTTGAAATCATGAAGAGTTATTTAAACGACCGGCGACGATCAATCTTCAATCATTAATTCGTATACCTAATTTATTTACGAACCTCATCTGCAAGAATTAACTTTCCTTCATCGATATAACAACCGCCATGTTTGCAGCGCCATGTACGCTTCATCATCGACGCACGATTGACGTCGTCACCTGACCATCAACTCACCTGGAAAGCCATCATGAAACTGCTATCGAAAACTGCCGTCGTCGCCCTTCTCGCCATATCCAGCGCATCGGCCTTCGCCGGCCAGCACCTGACGCCCCAGCAATGCAACGACTATCCGTTCACACCGCTCAAGACTGAAGTGACTCACGCTCAACTGATGCAGGAACTGGCGGAGCTCGAATCGGTTGGCTATAGCCCGTCGGACAACGACGAGTACTATCCCCACGACATTCACGTCGCGCAAAGGAAACTCTGGGCGGAATATCATGCAGACTGCCTGCCCACGGGCGCGCAGAACGCCGCGGGAACCGCGGCGAATGCGACGCCGGCTGGCTGATGGCGCAAATGGCCTCTGCGCTGCCGTCGCGTAAGCGACTACTGGGTCAAACGGTGAAATGCGCGCTGTAACGCGAGCGCCAGATCCTCCGTCCGCAACGGTTTGCGCAGCAGCGCCACGACGCCCCCTTCCCGTGCCTCGCGTTCGAGGGCAGCATTGCCATATCCGCTGCAAAGGATGACGGGTAAGGACGGCTGAATGACCCGAAGGCGGGCAGCCAGTTCCAGACCGGTGAGATCGGGCATCGTCTGGTCGGTGACGACAGCGTCGAAGCGCGAGGGATCGGCTTCGAACGCTGCCAGCGCCGCCACGCTCGATCCGTAGCCGACGGGTTCATAGCCCAGTTCGGCAAGCACGTCTTCGGCGAGCGAGACGAGCAACGGTTCGTCGTCGACGATCAGCACGACCTGGCCGTCGCCGTGGGGCAGCGATTTCGGCACATCCCCGATAGTGGGCGGCGGGGCATCGGTAACGGGCAGATAGACATCGAATTGTGTCCCCTCGCCGACCACGCTAAAGACGTTGATGCCGCCGCCATATTCGCGCACGATGCCATCCACGAGAGAAAGACCGAGTCCCGTTCCCTCCCCTGTCTTTCGGGTGGTAAAGAACGGGTTGAAGATACGCTCGAGAACGTCCGGCGCGATACCCGTGCCGGTGTCCGCGACGCGCAGCAGGATGAACTCACCCGGGCCGACGACACCGTCGGACAGCGTGGCCGCAACATCGAGGCGTGTGCATGCGAGCGAAACCACCAGCTTGCCGCCGCCCGGCATTGCCAGCACCGCATTGCTGCACAGGTTCATCACCACCTGGTGAATATGCGTCGCATCGCCGGCCACGTAGGCGTTAGCGGCGTCGAGCCTCGCCTCCAGGCCGATGCTTTCGTGCAGCCTCACTTTCAGCAGATCGATCGTTTCGGCAACAACGGGCTGCACGTGTACCGGCACGCGCACCGTCATGCCCGAACGGCTAAACGTCAGGATGCGCTCGACCAGCGCGCGCGCCCGGTTGCCTGCGTTGAGCACGTGCTCGATATATGACCGTTCTTCACTCGCCGCCGGCAACAGACGCAGTGCGCGCTCACTGTATCCGAGAATCGCTCCAAGAATGTTGTTGAAGTCGTGCGCAATTCCACCCGCAAACGTGCCGAGCGCCTCGAGCTTCTGCGACTGCCTCAATTGCGACTCAAGACGGCGCCGCTCGCTTTCGGCTTCGCGGCGCAGCGTGATGTCTTCGATCGTCGCGACGAGCATGCCCGTAGAGGGCTGTACGCCCGCGGGAAGCGATGCCTGATCGGCCGCTACGCGCGCCATGCCCACATCGGTCCACACGACTCGCCCGCTGCGATGCAGGTAGCGGACCTGAAAGCGAATCTTGTCCAGCGCACCCGAAAACAGCTGGTTAGTGTAATCGCGGGTCGATTGCACATCCTCGCTGTGGATCAGATTGAAGGCGTTCAGGCGCGCCAGTTCGGCGGCGGAGTATCCGACCATGCGCCGGAAGGCGGGGTTCGTCGCTCCGCAGACACCGTCCTCCGTCAAGACCACGATGCCGAGCGGTGCGTTCTCGAAGACCGCGCGCCACCTGCGTTCGCTCGTGCGCAGCCGGACGTTGACTTCCTCCAGGCGGCGCATCTGCCTGATCAGCGCATAGGCGAGCAGCGCAACGAACACCGATATCAAGGCCGTCCGGACGAACGCGTTGGTTGACGTGGTACGCCAGTCGGCAAGCGCGACCGATTCGTCGCGCGAAACCTGCACCTCGAGCGCAAAACCGGGCACCTGCTTCAGTACGGTGCGCATTTTCACCGGCTGCCTTCCAGGCTGTGGGGCAGGATATTGAACGATCGGAATGCCGCCATCGCGCAGCAGCTCGATCGAAGCGCCGGGTCCGAGATCGGTGCGCCGATAGAAATCCCGAAAGTAGTCTTCCTCAACGAGTGCGCGTGCCACCCCGGCGAAATTCCCATCGGGGTCCTGCAACCGTATGGCCATTGCGAACGTCGGCTTGCGCTCAAGAAGACTCTCCAGCGGCTCGCTGATCACAAGCGCGTTGCCGGACGCGGCCTTCAGTTCCTGAAAGTATCGCCGGCCCGAGATGTCCGGGTCGGACTTCGACAACACCATCGTGGACGCAACCCGCATGCCGTTCGGGTCGGTCACGGTGAGCTCGCGAATCTGCGGCAGTCCTTCAATTTGCCGCCGCAGGAACGCGGTTTCATCTTCCGGGATGCTGGACTGCGTCTTCGCCTCCCGTTCCCATACAGCCGTGCGGCGCAGGATCAGGTCTACCTCCTGCAGCGAGCGCGCTGACTGCTCCGCGATGGCATTCGCGAGGCTGGAAATCTCACGGTCATTGTCCGCGAGCGTGAAGCGTCGCGCGCGCCAGCTGTCCCAGCCCGATGCCACCCAGACGAGCACGACGATCAACGCCGCGCCCACCGCAATCACCCGCTGCAGATTGGTTCCGCCGATGATCCGTCTGGTTCGTTTCGCGTCTGTCATGGTGCTTGCGGAGCAAAGAAATGTGATCGTCTATCGTCTGTAGGTATGCCGAACGTTTCGTGACCTGTCTGGCGATCGTTATGATATACGCAACATCACATGCATAACGCAACACCGGGACACGGTTTTTCCGGCAGTCCATATCACGTGCGCGGCATTGCGCACGCCGCCATTTCAAATGTAACCCTCTGCCTGCCGGCTGAAACGCTCGCGTAACCGCGCAGGTTTCCAATAGACGCTAACAGGAAGCGCCGGCGCCACCGTATGACGCCGGCACATCGTCTCATGACGTTTTTCAAGGAGTAGATTCGTGGGCTCGTTAAGCATCTGGCACTGGCTGATCGTTTTGCTGCTGGTCGCACTCGTCTTTGGTACGAAAAAACTTCGCAACGTCGGCAGCGATCTGGGCGGCGCCATCAAGGGATTCAAGCAGGGTATGCAGGAATCCGATGAAATTCCACAAGTGGAAGCGATCGGCACCGCAACGACCACGACCGGCGCGAAGGACAGCGCTCACGTGTCGTCGCGTTGACGCGATCGGCCGACAAAGCGCTACGGAGTCTGCCGCCATGCTGGACTTTTCCATGACCAAGGCCGCCGTGATCGCAGTGGTGTCGCTCATCGTCCTCGGACCGGAGCGGCTGCCGCGCGTGGCGCGCACCGCCGGCGCCCTGCTGGGCCGGGCTCAGCGTTATATCGACGAGGTGAAGGCCGAAGTCAGTCAGGAGATCGAACTCGACAAGCTGCAGCAATGGAAAGGCGATCTGGAAGCCGCTGCAATCGACGCCCGTAAAGCCGTCGATAGCGGCCTGCGCAAGCAGCATGCGGCCATCCAGTCGGCTGTCGAGGCGGTGGACACACACGGGACGGCTTTGCGCCGCGCGATCGAAGAGGATCCTCTACCTGGCGTGTCGATCGAAGACATCCCGGAACGGAGCGGATGGCTGCAATCGCGCTTTGACCTGACGCCGCAACGCGCACCGCGCAAGAACTGGCGCATCAAGCGCGCCGTCCCGCCGGCATGGCGCCGCTGGGCACCCTCAGTGCACGGCGGCAATCGTCCGCAGCGCGCCTTGAGGCGCCCCTCGCTCGTGGCCGCTAACCGCCGCCGTTTCCTCTAACGTGACCTTGCCTGCTACTGGACATCCGCGTGAGTGAACTTCAGCAGACTCCGAACGAGTCCATCGCCAGCCCCTTCGTTGCGCATCTCGTCGAACTGCGCGACCGGATCATCCGTGCCGGCCTTTCGGTTATCGTCGTGTTTCTCGGGCTCGTCTACTGGGCTCCGGACATTTTCCGGATCCTCGCACGCCCGCTCATGGCGAACCTGCCGGCAGGCGGCAAACTGATCGTTACGGACGTCACCGGATCCTTCTTCGTGCCGATGAAGGTGACGATGCTCGTGGCCCTCGTCATTGCGCTTCCCGTCGTGCTCTACCAGATCTGGGCCTTCGTTGCGCCGGGCCTGTACCAGCACGAGAAGCGGCTGGTCGCACCGCTGGTCGGCTTTAGTTATGCGTTGTTCCTGTGCGGAATGGCGTTCGCCTACCTGGTCGTGTTTCCGACCATCTTTCGCGTCATGGCCCACTACAACGCGCCGCTCGACGCCGCCATGAACACCGACATCGACAACTACATGAGCTTCGTGCTGACGATGTTCATGGCGTTCGGCGTCACGTTCGAGGTTCCCGTCGCAGTCGTGCTGCTCGTGCGCATCGGCGTCGTTTCGGTGGAAACGCTAGGGAAGATCCGGCCTTATGTGGTGGTCGGTGCGTTCGTCGTGTCGGCCGTTGTGACGCCTCCCGACGTGCTATCGCAACTGATTCTCGCGCTGCCGCTGATTGTGCTGTACGAAGTAGGCCTGATCGTGGCGCGGCTGGGCGTACGCAAACGTGGCGCTACGCCCAAAGCCGACGATTGAAGACTCACTATAGCGATGCGGAACTAAGCCGCTCCACCGTCGCGGCGAAGGTATAGCCCGCGCCGCGCTCGGTCTTGATGAACTGTGGATTCGACGGGTCTGCCTCGATCTTGCGGCGCAGCCGCAGAATCTGCACGTCGATTGAACGATCGATGACGTCGTCATAAAGACGGCTGGCCTCGAGTAGCTGGTCGCGAGACAGCACACGCCCGGGCGCCGCGAGAAAGGCGCTCAGCAGCGAAAATTCGCCGTTGGTGAGATCCACGCGCTGGCCCGTGGGTGAAGTCAGCTTGCGCGTGCCGGTGTTCAGCTCCCATCCGGCGAAACGAAAGGCGCGGACATCGGTCTGGCGCCCTGTCAGCGACTGGACTGCTGCAGTGCGGCGTAATACCGTACGGATGCGCGCCAGCAGTTCGCGCGAGCTGAACGGCTTGGTCACATAGTCGTCCGCGCCCAGCTCGAGCGCCATGACGCGGTCTGCTTCCTCGATCCGGCCCGAGACGATAATGATAGGCAGCGAAGATTGATCGCGAATGCGCCGGGCAATCTGCATGCCGTCCTCGCCCGGCATGCGCAGGTCGAGTATCACCAGATCAATGGCATGCTCTTTGAGTGCCTCGGTCATCTCCTTGCCGCTCGAGGCCACGGTCACTCGCATATCGTGGTCCCGAAGATACGCGGAGATCAGGGCGGTCATTGCGGGATCGTCGTCTACCGCAAGAATATGAGGCGGGTTTTCATTACTCATGCGTCGTGCTCCCATGGCAATCAATGGCCATGGCGATGAATTATAGCGTGGGCGCCCGCCGGGAGTCCCCGGTGCGACAACGGGTCATTGCGCCGAGGGGCGCCTCGTCAGGGAAAGAATGATCAGGGGAATGGGCAGTGTCAGCAAAAGCAGTATCCATACGAGCACATAAACGGACTGCACCCCGTCGTTCTGCAGATTGACAAAAAGCTTGACTGGAATGCCCTGCGGGAAATACGAAAATACCGCAACAATGCCGAATTCGCCAATGATGCGAACCCACGCGACGACTGCCCCGGTGAGGAGTTCACGTGAAGCGAGAGGCAAGCTCACGCAACGGAATGTGCGCCATGGCGAGCAACCCAGATCCTGAGCCGCCTCTTCGAGTATGGGCGGGACATTGTCGAACGCCGTCCGGGCAGCCATGACGAAATAGGCGAGCCCGCCGTAGACCTGCGCCAGGACGAAAGAGGACGCGTTATTGTTGAGCGAAATGCCAATCCGGCCGAGTAGTTCGCCAATCGAACCATATGGCCCGTAAACCGAAACGAGCAGAATGCCGATGGCCAGCGAAGGCATCAGCAAGGACAGCAGAACCAGCGTCTCTACCCCTCGTTTGAGCCAGCATTGCGTTCTCGCCAACCAGAACGACAACGGCAAGCCGACACCGACGATAAAGACCATGGCTACGGCGCTCAGCGTCACCGACACCTCGACCGCGTGCCAGTCCCCATAGGCGGCCTCGAGCTGCGCCCAATGCGTTTGCTCCATGAGCGACGCCAGCGGAAGCACGAGCAGCAGCAGCGCGGGCAGGATCAGCACCCATCTGGGCACGCGAACGTGCTTCTCTCCCGGTACCGGGGCGCGCCATGACGCGCTAAGGAAGCGCGGCGCCCTTGGGAGGTCCATATCCATTCTGCTTGAAAAGCGCCTGCCCCTCACCGCTCAGCGCGAAATCGACGAACTTCTTTGCCTCCGCGGGGTCCGGCGCATTCTTTAGCACTGCGGCATAAAATACCAGCGGCTGAGGCCGCAGTGTTTGCGCCTTGCCGGCCGAATCGCGCAGATCGAAGGAGACGGTGTCGTACCAGCTTTTGCCATACGACGGATTGCTCAAGTTGATCTCGTCCGGCAGCTCGATATACGGCAGCCCCGCCGAAATGACCGCGCTTTCATATCCGGAAGAGGCATCCACCTGCCCCGCTTCCAGCCGTGTCAGCAGGCCGCCGTCCGCAAAGACCTGCTGCGGATTTTCGATGTCCCCCAGAACCTGCCTCGCCAGTTCCGGTTGACCGTAGTATCGCTGCGCGAGCATCAGTGTAAAGATGATGTTCTGCCCCTGGGGGTCGATCTCCGGATCGGTCCTGCCGAAACGCAACCCGGGCGACTGCAGCACCTTCCACCACGGGTTCGCGCCACCGGCCCGGCTGGCGGCGAGCGCCTTGGCGAATGCACTGTGCGGGCTATACGCGATAACCATGCTTGTGCTCGCAACCGGAACCGCCTGATCGATCAGGCCGGCCTGCTTCAGTATCTGCATCGGGCCCGGGGTGATCGAGACGAACACGTCGGCGACGATTTTCCGCGAGGCGAGCAGCCTGGCCATTCCATAGGCACCCTCGCCCTGCCCCTGATACTGCACGTGATTCGCGCCGGCAAAGGCCGGCCCCAGAGCCTTGTCCATGACCACGCCCATGGAGCCGGCGTAAGTCACGCGTATCGACTCTTCCGCCTGTGCGCTACCGGCCATCAGCACGGTGAAGGCCACCGTGATCCAGGCCACCATGCCTCGTTTCACTTTCATCCTCGTCTTGATCCGCAGTGGTTACACGTTCATCCTCGACACGCAGGGTGAAATATAACGACCCACCATGGCCCGCCAGAAGCACAGTTCGCAAACCAGGCGAGGAACACAGTCACAGGTGACGGCCACACGCCTCGGCCATCAGTTACCCGGCAGGCCCGGAATATTCACACCGAAGGTCTGCAGAATCAGAACCACGTTGAGGACGACAATGATCGCCGTTCCCGCAATGGCCGCTGTGCTCACGAGCCTGCTGTTCGAATACGCACCCATGACGTCGCGCCGGCAGGTGAAGATCGCGAGCGCAATCATCGGTACAGGCAACGCGAAACTCAGGACGACCTGGCTGTACACGAGGGCATCGGTCGGATTGACACCCAGCGCGACCACGACGAACGCCGGCGCCATGGTCACGATCCGGCGCAGCCAGACGGGGACATGGAAACCGACGAAGCCCTGCATGATCATCTGCCCGGCCATCGTGCCCACGACCGAACTGGAAACGCCCGAGGCCAGCAGTGAAATCAGGAACGCCCCCGCAGCCCCGGCGCCCAGCAGCGGCGTCAGGATGTGGTAGGCCGTTTCGATTTCGGACACGTCGGAGTGCCCCGCATGAAACGCGCTGGCGGACATCACGACCATCGCCATGTTGACGAGGCCGGCCACGCTCAGCGCAATCAGGACCTCACGATTGGAGAATCGAACCAGCATGCGGCGGCCTTCTTCCGTGCGGGCAACCACGCGCTTCTGGGTCAGACCTGAGTGCAGATAGATTGCATGCGGCATTACCGTCGCGCCCAGTATCCCAACGGCGACCGTGAGGGCCTGGCCCGAGTGCAGCACCGGCACGAAGGTGCCGTGCAGCGCCGATGTCCACGACACCGGCACGATGAACAGCTCGACCACATAGCACAGCGTAATGGTCGCAACGAGCGCCCCAATAATCAGCTCGATCGGCCGGAAGCCCTGCTTTTCGGCAAGCAGCAGCGCATAGGTGACGACGCCGGTCACGATCATGCCGTCGATCAGGGGAAAGTGGCAGAGCAGCGACAAACCGATCGCGCCGCCCAGAAATTCCGCCAGATCGGTCGCCATGGCTGCGATTTCGCTCACCACCCACATGCCATACACCACGGGCGCCGGAAAATGCTTGCGGCAAAGCTCCGCGAGATTGTGGCCGGTAATGATGCCGAGCTTCGCGGAAAGCGCCTGAAACAGCATCGCAATCACATTGGCGGCCAGAACGACCCAAAGCAGCGAATAGCCGAACTGCGCGCCAGCCTGAATATTGGTGGCGAAATTGCCCGGGTCCATATAGGCAATCGAAGCCACCACAGCCGGCCCCGCAAACAGCAGCCGGTTTAGACCGGCCATTTTGCGGCCCGCGAGTACATCGTGAATTGCCGACGTCGTTCTGTCGGTCAACCTTTGCGACATTTCTCCAGTATTCATTACAGAAACCTCTCGACGGATATTGAACGGTAAAAGTCAGAGACAGTAGGCGCGAGCGCAAGCCGCAGCGACGGTGAAGATTGCCGTCCGCCACATCGCGCTGATCAATACAAATGGAATGATTACGGTGGGCTTCCTGTCCCGAACGAGACGGCCGCTCCTGTTGAATCACCGGCAACTGCCGACCTGCTTGCCCTGCCTTGCTGATTCATATGATCGCAAGAATAAGGCATGAACCCGCTGAGGCGGCATCACGAAACCATGAAGGAAAGTTAAGAATTGAATCGGCCTGGGCCCGGCAGCCCACCCTCTGCCGGACATGCCCGCGCCAGATAACAAATTCGTAATCCGCGCGTCACCGGGATGGAATCTTCACCCTCATAGGATGAATGCACGTTGATACCGGCGTGCAAGGAACACGATGTCATGCCGTGATATCGCAGACAGACGTCGGACCGCAAATGTCCGAAATTCCGAAGTCTCTGTCTCAAGGGGTATTCGTGTACAGGCTAAAGTCGTCGTAACCGTCATGTACTCGAATCGCCTTTGTTTCAAAAGACGTGAGTCCAGGCAACAAACGTACAGATCGATATAAATGATGGGAGCACAGTCGGAAAGAACATCGCTTTTTATAGCTTGAAACTCGATTTGCTGATCAAATTTTAGACCGGCCGCCCCTGTCGTCGCGGCCGCCTGTGCCCGCGCGAACATCGTCTTGAATGGGCACTCTCTGGAGCCAGGCATGTACGCAGACAGTATTGAGAAATTCGCCAGGATCGGCGCCCACAAGGCGTCCTCCATTCTTCACACTCCGCTCGCCTTTCTGATCGGCGCGGCCATGGCCGGCGCCTACATCGGCTTCGGAGACATCCTGATGTTTTCGGTCGGCTCGCATGTCGATCCGGCCTATGTTCACCTGATCATGGGCGCGGTGTTCGCCTGCGCGCTCACCATTGTGATCTTTGCCGGATCGGATCTCTTCACCGGCACCGCGATGTACATGCCGCTCGCCCTGTTTCGCGGTGAAGTCAGCGTTGGCCATGTCCTGATGGTCTGGGTGGTGTGCTGGGTGGGAAACCTGCTTGGCGCAACCGTGCTCGCCGCAATCCTCCACGCTTGCGGCGGGGGAGTATTGCTGACCGATGGGTCCGCGGTCTTCTTCAAGGCCGTCGAGGTGAAGATGTCGACGCCGGGCCTGCCCCTGTTCGCAAAGGGTCTGCTCTGCAACTGGCTAGTCTGTCTGGCCGTGTGGATGACGAGCCGCACCCAGAACGACGGCGCCAAGCTCGGTCTCATCTTCTGGCCGGTATTCGCCTTCGTGGCAAGCGGTTTCGAGCACAGCGTGGCGAACATGTTCGTGTTCGCGCTCGCGCTGATCGGCAGCCACCCCGCCGACATTACGCTGGCGGGTGCCGTCCACAATGAAATCTTCGTTACGCTCGGCAACCTCGTCGGCGGCGCCGTCTTCATGGCCGCGGGCTACTGGCTGCAGGACGGTGGTATCGGCCATCCCTCGAATGCGAAGGTGCCTGCGCCGGTCACGACCGTTCGCACGAACTGAGCGCCGTTTCAGCACCTGCCGTACAGACGATCATGCGCCTTCTCGCCATCGAGGATGACCCGGACATCCTCCACAACATAGTCAGCTATTTCGAGGCTCGCAAGTACGTCGTGGACTGCGCGCTGGACGGCATGCAGGGCTTCACGCTCGCGAGCAAGGGCGAATTCGATGTCATCGTTCTCGATCTCGCCTTGCCGCGGCTCGACGGCTACGAACTGTGCCGCCGTCTGCGCAGCGAAGCGCGCTGCGCGACGCCGCTCATCATGGTGAGCGCGCGCGATACGCTCGACGAGCGCCTGACGGGTTTTCAGGTGGGCGCCGACGACTACCTCGTCAAACCGTTCGCCCTGGCCGAGCTGGGTGCGCGCGTGAAGGCCCTCGTGCAGCGTGCGCGCGGCCTCTCGGGCGCGCACCACTTGCAGGTTGCGGATCTCGAACTCGATCTCGATACGCGTGAAATCACGCGCGCCGGTCAGCCGCTGCGCCTGCCTCCCGCGCCCATGACACTGCTGACGATACTGATGCAGGCGAGCCCTGCCGTCGTCCCGCGCCGCAAGCTGGAGGAAGCGCTATGGCTCGATTCGCCGCCGGACAGCGACAGTCTGCGCACGCACATTCATCAACTGCGTCAGATCATCGACAAGCCTTATACGCAGCCGCTGCTGTACACGGTCCACGGCGTCGGCTACCAGCTGCGGGATACGCGCGATGACGATGGCTGAAGCGATGCCGCCCACACCAGCGCCGGGCGGCACACGGCGCACCCTCGCGCGTGAGCTTGCTCTCGTCTGTTTCGTTCTGGTCCTGCTGGTTGGCACGCTGCTGTCCCTCGTGTCCGTGTGGACCGTGAACCGGCTGGAAATGCATCTGCAACTGATCGACATGGGCATGGCGCTGGAGCGCGTACGCGGCGAATATCTCGCAGGCAAGGACGTTGGCCGGCAGGATCGCTTCTTTCACGGCGCCCCCGGCAGCGACACGTTTCCCGCGTGGCTGCGGCAGACGCGCCCCGGTTTCACACGCGTCGAGCATGACGGCCGCGACTGGCATGTGATGGTGGATGACCGCGGCGGCGTGCGCTACATGCTGCTGCGCGACTACACCGCGTTCGAACAGAAGTTTGCCCGTTCGCATTGGGTGACGGTCTGCAGCGTCGGCAGCAGCCTTCTGGCGGCATTTCTGCTGGGTGGCGTCGTTACGCGCCGGGTTGTGCGGCCGCTCGTCCGGCTCGCCGAGCACGTCGCCAAACGTCCGGCCATGCCGTCGCGCACCCACCTCGCGCAAGCCTATCCTGCCAACGAAATCGGCCGGGTGGCCGCCGCTTTCGATCAGACCTACAACCAGCTCGAAGCGGCGCTGCAACGCGAAAAACTCTTCACTGCCGATCTCAGTCACGAGTTGCGCACACCGCTCATGGTCATTTCGAGCTCGTGCGAGCTGCTGTCCGACGATCCATCGCTCGCGCCCGCGCACCGCGCGAGGCTCGTACGCGCGCTCGCGGCTTCGGGCGAGATCCATCAACAGCTGGCTGCCTGCCTGATGCTGTCGCGCGGCTCTTCCGATGCCGCCTCGTTTGCGCAAGCCGAGGTCACCGCCATCGCGCGCGAGCAGATCGAGTACTGGGCGCCACGCGCAAAGCAGCTTGGCCTGCGCATCGAAGGCGCAATCGACGACGCGGGTACGCCGCCTCCCCTGCCGCCCTCTTTCCCCGCCGCGCTGCTGCGTATCGTCATGTCGAATCTGCTCCGCAACGCCTTGCAACACGCATCGAGCGGCACACGGGTCGTCGTGCGCGCGAGCGCGACCGTCTTTCACGTTTCCGACGACGGTCCCGGCATCGCCCCCGAGGTCGCGTCACACGTCTTCATGCCGTTCGTGCGCGGCGAAGCAACCGGCGCAGGCAATCTGGGCCTCGGGCTTTCGCTTGTACATCGCATCTGTGAGCATCAGGGCTGGCGCGTCACGTTCGATACGCAACCTGGCGCAGGCACCCAATTTCATGTCGATCTGATGCCGGGCTGAACCGCGTAGAAGCTCGGCGGCCATCAGCAGGACTGCGGTGCCGATCGTCGCATCGCGTCAATCAGCCGCACGTTCCCGCGACGCCGCATAGCCACGCTCAAATTCACCGGCCTCCCCTGGCCTTGCGAACAAAAAGCCTTGTGCGAGAGGTACGCCAATCTGCACGAGGATGGCTTGCTGTTCCGCCTCCTCCACGCCCTCTGCTATCACCAGCGCCCCAACCTGCCCGGCAAGGAAGCGGATCGCTTCCACCAGCGCGCGGTCGCCGCCGCCGACACCCTGAACGAATTGCCGGTCGATCTTGATGTAGTCGAAGTGAAACCGCTGCAGCAAGGCAAGGTTGCTGTTTTCCGTGCCGAAGTCATCCACGGCGAACCTCACGCCTTCACGCCGCAACTGGGCGAGGCTGTCTTTCACATCGTCGATGCCGGCAAGCAGGCCGCGTTCGGTGATTTCGAGCACCACCTGTAGCCTGGTTCCGCTCGCCGCGAGGATATTGCTCAAGTCGCAGGGAAAGCAACGCAGGCCGGCATGAAACGCAGCCAGGTTGACCGTAAGCCGGAATCCGCCTGGCAGATCCATGCCGCCCAGTTCGCTCAACGCCCGCCGCAACACGAATTGCGTGAGATCCGCAATCAGCGGGCTGCGTTCTACCTCGGCAATGAAATGGGCCGGCGTCACGAGGCCCCGCCGGGGATGTTGCCAACGCACCAGTGCCTCGGCGCCCACCCATTGTCCCGTCGCCATATCGACGATAGGCTGGTAGTGGACGACAAACTCTCCGCGCTGCAGGGCGCGCCGGACGTGGCGGATCAGGCGCTGGCCCGGCCGGTAGCAGGCGAGATAAGCCCCTGCGCAAACGGTCCCCAGCAGGAGTCCGGCCACGAGCGCCAGGCCTTCGACTTCGAACTGGTCCTGCAGCCGCCATTCAGGGCCGGCCTCCACCGAGACGGAAAAAAGGCCCTGCGGCGCAACATAATGGGCCCACGCCTGACGAGGCGGCTCAGGCGGAGGCGGCGCCGAACTGCCGTCGCTGGCGAGCACGCTGCCGTCCGTGCCGGAAACGATCACCGATCGCGCGCCGGCAATCTGCGCGCTTTCGAGAATGTCGACCACATAGTCACCCGGCACGACCAGACCCATGCCACTGGTTGCGGACAAGCGCTCGTACACCATCATCGTCTGCCGATGAGAAAAGCGCGGCGAACCGGCATACATCACAATCCGCGCCGTGCCGGCAGGCGTGTGAAGCTGTGCCGGCAATGGAAGATCGAGTTTCCCCGCCAGCGTCGAGCAGTAGATGCGATCGCCCCTGACGAACAGCGCACTTCGGACGTAGCGCGTCGGCTCATTGTTGCCGGCCAGACCGGACTGAATGCTCTCGCAGGACTGCCCCGCAAATTGCGCGAGACGCCCGCCGTCGGACTGGGCCGCGGCAATGACGTTCCCCAGCAGCACGCCGATTCGTTTCGCGAGCGTCGACTCGCGCTGCAGCGTGCGTACGGTCGCGAAGGGATAGCCCATCACGAGACAGGCCGCCAGAACCGCACCGAAGATAAGGGCGGCGGACAGCCGCGCGCGCAATGGCCGGGTCTTTATGTCGTCGGTACGGAACAGTTTGGCGATCACGGGGATCCTCAGCATCGGTCGATGGTCATGCATGCGCGCCCGGGCTCACATCGCGGGGCGCGGGCGCGGTGTCCGCAATGCGGACACACGCTAGAGCGAGACGCTGAGACGGAACCTCGACGTCGAAGCGGTCAGGTCGCTCGCCTGCGATTCCAGCGATCCCGCGGCGGCGGCTACCTGTTCGACGAGGGCCGCATTGCGCTGCGTAACGTCGTCGAGCAGCGTGACGGCCTGGCTGATCTGCTCGATGCCCATTTGCTGCTCGTTCGACGCAATCGAGATCTCGCCCATCAGATCCTTGACCCGCCTCACGGCCTGCACGACGTCGCCGATGGTCCGGCCGGCGGCGTCCACCTGCGCGGCACCCACCCTGACCTGCTCGACCGATGCACCAATCAGGTCCTTGATCTCCTTTGCGGCCGCCGCGCTGCGCTGCGCCAGCGTGCGCACTTCGGCCGCGACCACGGCGAAGCCGCGGCCCTGCTCGCCCGCGCGCGCGGCCTCCACCGCTGCGTTGAGCGCCAGAATATTGGTCTGAAAAGCAATGCCTTCGATAACGGCGGTGATCTGCGCCACCTGGGTAGAGCTCGCGCTGATGGCCTCCATCGTTTTTACGACCTGGCTGACCGCGTCGCCTCCACGCACGGCAATCGCCGACGCGCTGATCGCCAGCTCGTTTCCCTGCTTCGCGCTTTCGGCGTTCTGGCGAACGGTAGTCGCCAGTTCCTGCATGCTCGATGCCGTTTGCTCCAGCGAAGCCGCCTGTCCCGCGGTCCGCGCGCTCAGGTCGGAGTTGCCCGACGCGATCTGACTGGCGCCTGCGGCGATACTCTCGCTGCCCGTGTGAACCTGGCCGATCAGCCCGGCGAGGCTCGCATTCATCCGCTTGAGCGCGTCCAGCAGGTGAGCGGTCTCGTCCCTGCCGACCACTTCGATCCGGGAAGTCAGGTCGCCCGCGGCAACCGTCTCAGCAATGTTGACCGCCGCAATCAGCGGGCGCGTGATCGAACGCGTGATGGCATAGGCGAGGCCAATACCGGCCAGTACGGCGGCCGCGCCTAGAGAGGCCATGAGCGTGCGTGCGAAGTCGATGGTCTGGCGAACCTGATTGCCCAGCGCCATCAGCTGCGTGCGCTGCAGTTCCACCAGCGCCTCAATGGACTGGCGAAGCGCCAGCAGGTCGGACGACGTCTCACCGTCCATCAAAGCGGCCGCATCGTCGCGCCTGCCCTGCGCGAGCAACTGGCGAGCCGCCGTGTACGACTTCACGTAGGCATTGCGCAGCCCGCGAATCTTTGCAACAAGTTCCTTGCTCTCGCGCTTTTGCACCAGTCTTTCGAGCAGGTCGAGCTGTTCGGAAATCCTGGGTTCGTTGTTATCGATCGCGCGATTGATGGCGTCGGCCTTCGTTTTGTCGTTCGTGGTATAGAGCTGCGACGCAAGCAAGGCATTGTCGTGGGTGAGCTCACTGACTCGCTGCGCCGCTTCCACCCTGCGCCATTCCTTTTTGAGCATATTGTCGGTAGCCTGAGCAATGCTGGACAAGCGCACGACCATGATGCAAATCAGAAGCACCAGAAATATCAAAAGCGAACCGAATCCTGCGGCAAGACGCATCCCTATTTTCACCGTTACTCCCTCTCACGATTGCATGAAGCTGATTTTCAAAACTTCGTTTACGTCACGTGATATGGATTCTTTAGGTATGCAGAAAATATTAATAACGATGCGCAAGAAAGAAAAGTTTCGAAAATCTCACGCACTCACGGCCCCTCGCGTGCGCAGTTTTCGTATTGGCGAATCTGACAAGGTGCGAGTGTCGCGCAGGGGACGTTAAGAAAACGTCAAGATTGTTGCAGCGAGTGGCATGGCGTCTGGTCACGGGCACACCGTCCACGAGACCATCCCGCTCGCCGGTTGTGAACCCTTCTTTGGCAGTCGCGCCGAAACAACAGCAACAGGTTCATGAAAGGCACGTCATGTGTGGTGATCCACAGGCTTCCGGGCGCTGCGCCGCAGCGCAGCAAAGCGTCGCGAACGTATGTGTTTTTTGTGACCACCCTGCTCACATTTTGAATAACTATGTTTCATGTAGCGAAGTCGCATGCCCACCTGCCGCTACCTATACTCCGGCCGTTCCACAATCGCCGTAATCGTTGCGGAGAACGGAATCTACAACGGAGAAGACTCTCATGAATTACCGGCAATTCGCCGTCGCAGCTTCGGTGCTGTTCGCCAGCGCCGCCGCGCATGCTCAAAGCAGCGTCACGCTGTTCGGGATCATCGATACCGGCCTCGTCTATAGCAGCAGCGCCCGCGTCAATGCAGCGAAGCCCGCTGCGGGCGGCGGGACGCAGTGGCAGGAGTTCGCCGGAAGCGTCTATACCCCGCGCTTCGGCCTGCGCGGCAGCGAGGATCTGGGCGGCGGACTGAGCGCGGTTTTCTGGCTGGAAAACGGCTTTAATTCCGCCAACGGCACGTTCAAGAACGGCGGCGATCTGTTCGGCCGCCAGGCGTGGGTCGGTTTGAGCTCGACGCAGTACGGCACGCTCACGCTCGGACGCCAGTACGACTTCATGGTCAGCTATCTCGCGCCGCTGAGCGCAACGGGCTCCGGCTTCGGCGGCAACATTGCCGAGCATCCGTACGACAACGACAACCTGAACAACGACATGCGCCTGAACAACTCGGTGAAGTTCAGCAGCGTCGCGTTCAACGGACTGAAGGTCGGCGCCATGTACGCCTTCGGGGGCGAAGCCGGCGACGTCTCGAACAACAGCGCCTACAGCGCGGGCCTGAGCTACTCGTATGGCCCGATCAACCTCGCCGCCTCGTACCTGCAGGTCAATCGCGATCCGAATGCGGAGAACGCGACCGGCGCGGTCAGCACCGGCGACGGCGATGCGCTGACTACCGGCGGCACGCAGCGTATGTTCGGCCTCGGCGCGCAGTACATGTTCGGCAAGTCTTCGGTCGGCCTCGTCTGGACGCACACGTCCACCGACAGCGTATCGAGCCTCTGGTACGGCGGCAGCACGAGCAACGGTGCATTGCCCGGCCCTTCGAACGGCGCTGGCAACTACATCAAGTTCGACAACTTCGAAATCAACGGCCGCTATTTCCTGCGCCCCGATTTCAGCCTGGGTGCGTCCTATACGTACACGATGGCATCGTTCGACTCGTCGTCGACCAGCGCTCACCCGCACTGGAACCAGTTGATGGCGCAGGCCGACTATCAGTTCTCGCAGCGCACGGACGTCTATCTTGAAGGCGTGTATCAGCGCGTTGGCGGCGGCAACGGCATCTCCGCGTTCGATGCCGACGTCTATACGCTGAACCCGGCCACAGGCAACCAGCAGGTGGTTGTGGCAGTTGGCCTCAAGCATCGCTTCTAGGCGCAAGCGCAATCCGGGCGAGGTTCCGGCGCCGCACGGCGCAAGCGGCCTCGCCCGTCGGCGCATTTTGTCCGCGCCTCAGAACGCCTACTTTGTTGCGACGTCAGGCGGCCACGTCCAGCATGCGCGCCAGACCCAGCGCCAGACCCAGATGCAGAGGTTTATTCGGCCAATGAGTCGACGCCGCCAAGACGCGTGGCGACCGTCGGCCGGACCCGCGTCAGGAAGCTGAAGATCATCACGGCGGAGAGCAGCGTGATCGCCGCCAGCACATACACCAGGCTGCTGAAAGCGCGTCCGAAGCTCGCCAGCATCTCCGCGTGGTCGAGTCCCGGCAGCAGCCGTGTCACCTCGCCGACGCCGCCGAGCGAGAGCCAATGCGCCGCTTCGGAGAGCGCCTGCCGCGCCGGTGCCTGGGCTGCGCCGGCCAGGGTGTCGTGCAGGCCGGTCTCGGCGAATGCGGCCAGCAGGGCGGCGACGACCGCGAGCGCGATGCTCTCGCCCGCCACACGGGTGGTGTTGAAAATACCCGTAGCCATGCCGGCGCGCTCCTTCGGCACGACGCTGACCGCGAGTCCATCCATCAAACCCCACGGCAACCCAACACCGGCACCGATCGTGAACATGGCCGGCACGATCGCCGCCGCCGAATGTCCTGGCGGGCATTGCGCCAGCCAGAGCAGACCCGCCGCGGCGATCAGCAGACCGACGCCGCAGATCGCGCCGGCGCTAAACCAGCGCGTGAGCAGACCGGCCACCATGGGCAGCACCAGCAACGGCGCGGAGATCGCGAACATGATCTGGCCGGCTTCCAGCGAGCCATAGCCTTCGATACTGATCAGGCGCAGCGGCAGCAACACGAGCAGCACGACATACGAATAGGCCGGCGCCGCGGCGAGGAACTGCACGCCGATAAAACGGCGATACCGGAACAGCGACAGATCGAGCAGCGGATTACGCACCGTGTTTTCGATCACGGCAAACGCGCCGAACAGAACGATGGAGGCGGCCAGCAAACCCAGCACCGACGCACTGCCCCAGCCGCTATCCGGTGCCCGCAGCACGGCATAGGTCAACAGCGCCAGTGCGGCCGTGAAGCTGAGCGCGCCCGGCCAGTCGAGACCGGCCGCATCGCGGTCACGGGAATCGCGCATGCAGAGTGCGGCCAGCACGAACGCAACCATGCCGATGACCATGGTGCCGACAAACACGCTGCGCCAGCCGCTCTGCTGGATCAGGAAGCCGGCGAAAATCGGCCCGAACGCGAGCCCGACGCCGAACGAGGTGCCGAGGCAACTGAAGGCACGCGTCATGGCCGGCCCCTCGAAGTCCTGCGCCAAGGCAGCCCCGCCGCCCGACAGCGCGGCAGCCGCCGCCAGACCCTGCAATGCGCGCAACAGATCGACCGCAGCGATGCTCGAGGCGTGCCAAAGCCCGAACGACGCGACGGTAAACACCACCACCCCGGTCAGGAACACTTTCTTGCGGCCGATGCGATCCGCCAGCGCGCCGGCCACCAGCAGGAAACCGCCGAAGCAGAGCATGAACGCATTGGTGATCCAGCTCAATGCGATCGGGTTGCCGCCCAGCTCGCGAGCAATATCCGGCAAGGCAACCGCTGAACAGGTAAAGCTAAGCGGCATGCAAAGCGCAGCCAGGCACACCGCGCACAGCCCCAGCAATTTCTGGGTAGCCGAGCGCCGCCCCGCGTGGGTTTCAATCGGGTAACTGTTCATAATTTTATTTGCATAAATTAGATAATCGGCCTAACTAAATTTCAATCGCCATTATCTGAACGATCAGCCACATGACGAGTGGCATCCGGTCTCGATAATATCTTGGGCAACACATTCGAATTGAGGTGTTAAACTCCGCGCAGATCGGACAAATCGGCCAAAGTGGGGGACTCGTGGATAATCTGAACAGCCTGACCATATTCGTCCAGGCCGCTCAACATGAAAGCTTCACGACTGCCGGGCGCATGCTCGGCATTTCCTCGTCCGCGGTCGGCAAGAGCATCACCCGGCTCGAAGAACGCCTCGGCGTTCGCCTGTTTCACCGCAATACCCGCCAGATCAGCCTGACCCACGAAGGGGCGCAATTCTTCGCCCGTTGCCGGGACATTGTGCGCGACCTCGAGGACGCCGAGGCCGAGCTGAGCCGCAGCGCCGGCGAGCCGCGCGGGCGTGTGCGGGTCAGCTTTCCGGCCGTCGGCTACCGGCTGATCGCCCATGCGCTGCCCGCCTTCCGGCGTCTCTATCCGCAAATCGAACTGGACCTCGATTTCAGCGACCGGATGGTCGACCTGGTCGAAGAAAGTTTCGACGCCGTCGTGCGCAGCGGCGACCTGCCCGATTCCAGCCTGATGTCGAAACCGCTCGGCCAGTTCCGTCTCAATCTTTACGCGTCGCCGGATTTTCTGAAACGCCATGGCGAGCCCGAATCGCTCGACGCACTCCCTTCTTTCGACGGCATTTATTTCAAATTTCCATCGAGCGGAAAATTACAACTCTGGACATTAAAATCAGACAACCGGGTCTTTGAGGCAAAATTCTCTCCCGTCGCCGTCATGAATAATATCGAGGCTGTCCTGTCGGCCTGTGTCTGCGGCGCCGGCATTGCCTATCTGCCCGACTTCGTCACCCGCGAGGCCCTCGCAAGTGGCGCGCTGCAGGCAATCCTCACCGATTACAGCGTGACCGGCATGTTCTGGATACTGTGGCCGTCGAGCCGCCATCTGTTGCCGAAAAACCGGGCATTGATCGACTTCATGGCCCAATCGCTGCTTCCCGGGCTGCAGCCGGCACTCGAACTCACCAAGCCCGCGCGAACGACGTAGCCGGTGCATATTCATTCGAGCGTCAATCCATCATCTGCTCCCGCCGCTCCCCTGTAATGAGCCGCGTGCCGCGCCGGTAGGTGAGATACGCCCAGAGCCAATCGAGAATCACAATGGCCCGGTTCCTCCCGCCGGCCAGAAAGGCGATATGGGCTGCGCCCCAAAACCACCACGCAGGCTCCCCCCAGACGCAAAGCTTGCCGATCTCGGCAACAGCCGCCTGACGCCCGATCGTGGCAAGGCTGCCAAAATGCCGGTAGCGAAACGGCGGCGGCGGGCGTTGCCCCTTCACACTCGCGGCAATCACGCGGGCCACATACCGGCCCTGCTGTTTCGCAGCCGGCGCGAGGCCCGGGACGGCTGCGCCGCGCCATCCCAAACAGCATGCGGTATCGCCGATCGCATAGACCCGTTGCAGATCCGGCACGGACAGATCGGCAGCGACGGCAAGCCGTCCTGACGGATCAGCGCTCTGCTTCAACCATTGAGCAGCAGGCGACGCCGCAACTCCCGCCGCCCATAGAACGGTACGGGCGGCGATACGCTGCCCGCCAATGTCGACACCCTCGCTGTCCACCCCCAGCACCCTGGTATCGAGCCGGACTTCTACGCCGAGCGCTTTCAGCGAGCGTTCTGCGGCGCTGGAAAGTGTCGTGGTGAAAGTGGGCAGGATCCGCGGCCCCGACTGCAACAGGATTACGCGAGCAACGGCCGGATCGATGGCGCGGTATTCTTCGGCCAGACCATGCCGGGCCAGTTCGGCGATGGCGCCGGCCAGTTCAATACCGGTAGGGCCGCCACCGACGATCACGAACGTCAGCCACGCGGCACGTTCGCTCTCGCTCACCGCGCTTTCGGCTTCCTCGAACGCACGCAACAGGCGGCTGCGCACGGCGGTCGCATCTTCGATACTCTTGAGCCCCGGTGCAAAAGGCGCCCAGCTATCCTTGCCAAAATAGCTGTGGCGAGCGCCCGTGGCCAGCACCAGATAGTCGAATTTCAGGCGTAGCGCGCCGGCCTGTACCTCGCGCGCCACCATGTCGACTCCCGTCACCTGCCCTAGCCTGACCTGAACATTGCGCTGACGCCGGAACAGGCTGCGGATCGGCGTGGCGATTTCGGCGGGCGACAGCGCGGCCGTGGCCACCTGGTAGAGTAGCGGCTGAAACAGATGATGGTTGCGCTGATCGATCAATGTGACCCGACAGCGCGCGTCGCGCAGCCCTTGTGCGGCCGCGACACCGGCAAAGCCGCCGCCGACCACGACCACATGCGGCAGGTCTTGCGGGACACGATCGTCTTCTTGCGACGCGCCGCCGCTCCACCGGGCGAACAGCCAATCGAGGGAGAATGGGCCACCGCCCGCGACCACGAGTACAAGAAGCAGAAGCAGGACCGCCAGCCGGTCGTCGGCTGACATGGCGATACCGGCCACTGGAACCATCACCGCGATGAACAGCGCGGCAAACCGCGTCGCACAGCCCAACAGCAGCGCCAGCGCGAGCGCCGACGCGGACCATGCTGGATGAACAAGAGATGTCACGGCAGTTCCCAACATCCCTTTCTGCAACCACGATCCGGCCGGTAATGCGAAGTTCACGAGTGAAGCAGCAAGCCCCGCCCGTATAGCAAACCGCAGAAGCGGGTCCAGATTCCGTTCGAGCCAGACGTAAAGCTCATGCGTGAGCCGTATCGGGCGAAACGGAATCCACGACAAACCCCGCGCGAGGAGGTTGTCCAGTGAAACAGCGCCTGCTCCGCTTACGACCAGCCAGGCAAGCAGCGCGAGTTTGGCCTCCTGTGCGCCCACCGCCAGCGCAGCATGGCTGTCCGCGATTGTCTCTACGAGCAGCACAAGCGCGACTGGGCGAGTCAGCAGCCCCAAGGTAAGCAACAACGGCACCACGCTGTGCAGCACCGCATCGATCCCGGACGGTACATGCAGGCCGCCGGAAAACAGAGCGCCATCAGGACTTCCTGCCATCGCCATGATCTGGTGCACGAAGACAACCTGGCCAAACCAGATTCGCGCAAGCAACCGCAACCAGGGCATGCAGAGCCCGCATAGAGCGAGGCAGAAGCCGTAAGCGTGTCTAGTGGCGTTTCGCAACATAAGCATAGATAGTCCAGACCTCGGCGAACGGCCGCGCACTCCACCGCGGGTCAAGACCTGACCGTCGGACGGATGCCGCCCCTGAATCTACACCTTGCAGATTCAGCAGATAGTTCGTCCCGGACCGGCAGACGGTTACGGCGATTGAAGATTTTTCTTCGGCGCCCGGATGGCCGCCCCCAAGAGGTATCGAGTGCGGGGAATCGTCCTGTTCGCCTGGCAGCAAGCGGTTCTGGTGCTAGTTCCAGCCTTGGATTAACTAATCAGCAATGCTTATAAATTGCCCAATTTTCGACCGAAGTAAACACTTCACAGGTTGAAAAGAAAAAAACAATTTCCCTGTAACCGAACATCTACAGCCCACGAAATAGATTGCGTACCCATCGCGGGTACCTTCCATCCCACTACTGGAGAGATTCAATGTCCGCAAAAGTCACCGTCAGTTCCGCGTTGCTCGCCGGTGTAGTCGCCAGCCTGCTCGCATCGGCCGCCAACGCAGCCCCGCTCACTCAGGCGGAAGCAAGCGCGGCTATCGCAGCGCACAAAGAGAAGTGCTACGGCGTCGCCCTGAAGGGGCAAAACGACTGCGCCGCCGGCCCCGGCACCACGTGCCAGGGTACGTCCGCAATGGATTTCCAGGGCAACTCGTGGAAGTTCGTTCAGGGTGGCACCTGCACGAGTATCCAGGTGCCGGGCGGCGGCCACGGCTCGCTCACGCCCCTGAAGTCCTGATCCGGCCAACGACAGGAGGATCGCAGCGGCCATGGACAATTCCACGATGACAACGGCAGTTGGCAAACCAGGCCGCCCCTTTCACGCGACACCTGACGCCCAGCGGCTCGCCGGAACCAGTTTCAAGCATGAGCACCTGCCCGCAATCCTCGCGGACGGACTGAACGACGGCTTCTTCGAGGTTCATGCAGAAAACTACATGGGCGCGGGTGGCCCTCCGCATCGGGTGCTAGCGGCCATCCGCAAGGACTATCCGCTTTCCATTCACGGCGTGTGCATGTCGATTGGCGGCCCGCAAGCTCTGGATGTCACGCATCTCGCACGCTTTCGCGATCTGGTAGCGCGCTACGAGCCCATGCTGGTATCCGAGCATCTGGCGTGGTCCTCGCACGGCGGCAAATTCTTCAACGATCTTCTGCCCCTGCCGTACACGAAAGACACCCTCGATAACGTATGCGCACACATCAACCAGGTCCAGGACGCCATCAAACGCCCCATTCTGCTGGAGAATCCATCGACCTATGTCGCTTTCGCATCGTCGACCATGAGCGAAACCCGCTTTATCCGCGAGGTCTCGCAACGAACCGGCTGCGCTCTGTTGCTGGACGTCAATAACGTTTTCGTCTCGGCCCAGAATCACGGCTTTTCGGCCTCAGCTTACCTTGCTGAATTCCCACTTGAACGGGTGAGCGAGATACACCTGGCTGGACACAGCGAGCAACGCGACGACGAAAACGAACCGCTGCTGATAGACAGCCACGACCGTGCCATCTCTGAACCTGTCTGGAAGCTTTACAGCGATGTCATATCGCGTATCGGGCCGAGGCCGACGCTAATCGAATGGGACAGCAACCTTCCCGGCTGGCAGGTGTTGCAGGCTCAAGCACTGGCAGCCCGCGGGATCATGGCCGAACACGGAATGTCGCGCGCGGAGGAGGCCAGCCATGGGGTATGAAAGTCATCCATGCCTATACGACGCGGCGTTTGCGCCGGGCTTGACGGACCCAGCGGTCACCGCGCCGGACGACGTGGTCGCCGCGTCGGGCAAGGGTGTCGTCAAGCGCTATAACGTTTATCGCAACAACGTGACGGTGAGCCTGATCGACGCGCTGGCTGCCATCTACCCCGCTATCCAGCGCATCACCGGCGTTGACTTCTTCAGGGCGATGGCGCGCTTCCATGTCCGCGCGACGCCTCCCTCTTCTCCGCTACTGTTCGAATACGGGCGGGATTTTCCCGCCCTCATCGAAGCCTACGAATACGCCCGTGATATGCCGTGGCTCGCGGATACCGCGCGCATCGAGCGCGCGTGGCTGGATGCCTATCACGCTGCCGACCTGCCTGTGCTCGCCGCCGAAGCGTTAGGAGAAATTGAGCCCGCGTCGCTGGCCGCGGTGTGTTTCGTGCCGCACCCCGCCGCGCGGGTCGTACGGTCGCCCTATCCGGCCGTCTCAATCTTTGCGATGAACCGGACTGATGGCCCTGTTTCTCCGCTTCGTTCAAGCGAACCGGAGGATGCACTCGTGACGCGGCCGGAACAGGCCGTGACGGTATCGAGCCTGCCTGCCGGTGGTGCGGCCTTCCTCATCGCTCTTCTTGAGGGTGCATCGCTGGGCGAAGCGGCCGCGGCCGCGTTTCAGGAAGCCCCGTCCTTCGATCTCCAGGCCAACCTGGCGGGGATGATCTCAGCCGGGGTGTTTACCACCATCCAGCATGGGGGATAAGCCTTCCCCCAGTCCGGCTTTCACCAGTTCAGCAGGCGGGGCCCCAGCACTGCGCCAGCAAGCGTGGGAATCAGCATGCCGAGGAGATACCAGACCGCCCAGAACGGCACCCCCATCTCGGGGCAGTGGAAACAGTAAGCAACTGTTGCAGTCGCTCCCGCCACCAGGCCGCCGGCAGCACCGGCCAGCCTGGGGCGCGTAGGCGCCAGGCCTCGCATCGCCCAGAACACCGTGATAAACACCGGCACCGAAAGCAAGGCGATATTAAGCGGACATACGCGCCACGTTTCGCCTAGCACCAGGGGCAAGCGCGCATCGGGCGGCGTCAGCCACAACAGGACGAGCGCCGCAATCCAGACGGCCAGCACCGGCACAGCAAGCCCGGCCCACGCGCGGCCTACCGGCATACCTGGCCGGGACAAGCGCGCCGTCACCAGCAAGGCAGCCAGTCCGAGGCACAGCGGCAGGGCCAGCTTGATCCAGAAGAGCGCTGTCTTCATCACCGTGCCGATATCGGGGCGAATGCCAAAAACGATTGCCATGAGCACCGCGGAACCGGCGCCGCCGCATAACATGGCCCAGCTGAATCGCTTGGCCGACACGTTGTGATCGACCGCGGGCACCCCCGCGGCCAGCAATGAAACGAGATCCTCTGTCTTCATCATGCGCCTTGAAACTTCAGTGCCAATGCCTTCAAACCGCGGTGCACGCCAACCTTGACCGCCGACTCCGATAGGCCCGTCAGCTTTGCGGTTTCAGTCACCGACAGCCCCTCCAGCTTCACGTGCTGGATCGGCAGGCGCTGGCGATCGGGCAATTGTTCGAGCAGCTTGCTCAAATCACGCCGGGCCTCTGCCGGTTCGACGTCGCAGTTGGCAAAGATTGCCAGTTCGTCGTCCAATGGCATATGCAACGCTTCCCGGCGCGATCGCGCGCGGAAAAAGTCGGTCAGTTTGTAGCGGGCGATGGCATGCACCCAGGCCGTCAATGGCTGGTCCGGACGGTAGGTATGGCGTCCATTATGCACTGCCAGCAAAATCTCCTGGACCAGGTCCTCGACATCGTCTGGCAGATAGAAGAGGCGCTTTCTCAGGAACCCGCGCAGATGCCCGGTCAGGTCGCCGAGAAATGCATGATAGGCCGCCGCATCCCCATCCAGACCGCGCACGAATAGAGCCTTCAGCCGCTCTTCGACGGGACGCACCGGGCCGTCTTCGGTAGTTCGATTCATTTCGGGTTCTGGTTACAGTTGGCGCGAAATAAACTGCATGAAAGGAATTTACAGCAACAGCAGAGAAATCGAGCGGGTCATCAAGCGCCTTCATTCGCGGCGGCGCCATCGGCGACCAGCGTCTTGTGAGGCCCGTGTGACGGGCCTCTGCGTTTTAGATCGTTCGTTTTAGAATATACTAACCCAACTGAGGCCGCAATCTTCCGGCGGTTCGAACGCAAGCAAAGGTTGCGGCATGGCGCGCCCAAGAGAATTCGACGAAACGGCTGTCCTCGATGCGGCGGTTCAGTGCTTCTGGACACGCGGCTATGAGGCGACGTCAGTGCGCGATCTCGCGGAAAGTATGGGCATCACGGGCGCGAGCCTTTACAACGCATTCGGCGACAAGCGTTCGCTCTATCGGCGGGCGCTGGATCACTATGTCGAGCAGAGCTTCGGCGACCGCGTGGGGCGCTTCGAGGGACGCCTCGCGCCCAAGCAGGCCATTGCTGCATTCTTCAGCGAAATCATCGAGCGCTCATTGAGCGACCCGGACCGCAAGGGCTGCATGCTGGTGAATTCCGCACTCGAAGTAGCGCCGCACGACGCCGAATTCCAGCGGGTGGTCGCGAATGTGCTGGTTCAGGTGGAAGCTTTCTTTTACCGCTGCGTGAGCGCCGGTCAGCATGATGGAACGATCGCGAGCGCACAGCCGGCCGAGGATCTCGCACGCCTGTTTCTGGGTGTGCTGCTCGGGCTTCGCGTGCTGGCCCGCACCCGGCCGGAGCGCCCGTTGCTCGAAGGCCTGGTGCGGCCCGCACTGGCGTCGCTTGACAGCGATAGCAGCAGCTAGCCTCCTCACTGGCACCCCTTCTACGCTACCATTATTGGCGTAGCCCGCTAACAGCGGCATTGATGGAAAATACCTCATGTCAGCCGAGTGGAAACGTCGCGTCAAGCTGTTCATCCAGCGTTTCTGGCAGCCGACCAGCGCGTGCATGACCTGCATGCCCGGGAGCTGGGGCAATGTCATGAGTCTCACCCATTGGTCGATCGCCTGCCATACAGGTCTGCTCACCGGATTTCTCGCTGTACTTCTGACCTTCACGCCTGCGGCGAAACTCTATGCGAATCGATATGGCAATGCGCTGCTCGTCGGTTTGCTGACAACGCTGGGCGACGCCTACTCGCATCCTAGCCAGTACCGCATCCCTTATCTCGAGCATGTCGTGACGGGCGCTATTTCAGGTCTCCTGACGCTAGCGGCCTCCTATCTTTTCGAAGACCGCGCGCGACGCCTGCGAGCCGCATGGGCCTGGGTGGTGGGTTAGCTCTGCAGGTTGCGCTACCACCGCAGGTAGAACGGCGCAAGCGAGGCGCCTATACCGGCGGTTGTGACTACCGCCAGTACATACCAGATACCCCAGAACGGTACAGACATCTCCGAGCTGTACAGCGAATAGACTAGCGAGCCTTGCGCGCCCGCGAGCAGTCCGGCGCCTGCGCCCGCCAGTGCAAGGCGGGTGGGCGCAAGCCCCTTCATGGCATGCATCATGACCGCCAGTGAAGGCAAAGAGACCAGCACGATATTCGCTGTGGTCACTCGCCACGTGGTGCCCAACATGAGTTGCAGGCGATAGCCTGGAGGTGTTGCGATCAGAATAAACGCGGCAACCAGCAACAGCGTGACGAATGGCAACGTGACCGCGAACCACGCCAGCTTCACAGGTACGCCGGGGCGGCCAAGGCGGCCCGCGAGTTTCAGTGAAGTCATGAGTGTGGCCACGGGAAAAGTAAGCCGTATCCAGAACATCGTCGTCAACAGCAGGTCCGGCATATCGCTGCGGATGCCGTAAAGCACGACTAGCAACGCGGTGCTGCTGGCAAGGCCAACGCTTAGTGCCCGGTTGAGCCTCTTCGAAACAGGATTCGAGCCAATCGGCGTCAGACTGTTAGCAAGCCGGTGTATCAGATCTGAGGTTCTCATTTTTTCGCCAGGAAGCGGCCGGCCATTCCGAACGCTCCCGGCTCACACCGTATTCGCCGAGAGCCTCGGGTCATGTCCTGAATGACCTGTCACCGAGCAGATAGTCGATCGATATCAGGCCCGGCCCCCAGGCGGCAATTCCCAGTGCCATTGCCAGCCAGGTCAGGTGGATCGGCCAGCCGTCCGGCACAGTCAGCTCGATGATGCAGGTCATCAGTATCAGGCCGGCTGCGGCGAACCGCGTTCCGAAGCCAAGCACGAGCAACACCGGGAATGTCACCTCGCCGCAGCCCGACAGAAACGCAAAAACAGCGGGGGCGGGAAACGGATACGGACCGCCGGGGAGATGGAGCTTGAACTCGTCCGTGAACAGGTCTATCGCCGTGTCGTTCAGTTGAAGGAAGCCGTGCCATTTAAGCATGCCCGATTTCCAGAAAGGTACGGCCAGCGCAATCCGCAGCACCAACTGAACGAGCCAGGGTTGCGCGAGTTGCTGGATTAGCCGCTTTGCCGCTCCAATCGCGGATATGACCACGCCCGGCAACGGCAGTTTTACGTCCTGTTGGTTCGACATCTCGACTCATCTCCATGTTGGATGGAAGCAAACACGCCGGCTGAGATCATCCCTGCCAGGCTGGCCCTGAGACCGAGGGACGAGGCTTCCTGAAACGCAGCCGCGGCCGCTTCTCCCGGCAATGTGCCCAGTCCTCTCACAGGGAGGGCGGCCCGTTTCTCGACTCCAACTGACGTTGTTCTCGTGAAATCGGTCATGGCCGCCCTACTTCCTCTTGGCGTTGGCCGGATCAGGACTTCAGGGGAGTAAGCGAGCCATGACCGCCACCCGGCACTTCGATACTCGTGCAGGTGCCGCCCTGAACGAACTTCCACGAGTTGCCCTGGAAATCCATCGCGGACGTACCCTGGCACGTGGTGCCGGGACCGGCGGCGCAGTCGTTTTGCCCCTTCAGGGCGACGCCGTAGCACTTCTCTTTGTGCGCTGCGATAGCCGCGCTTGCTTCCGCCTGAGTAAGCGGGGCTGCGTTGGCGGCAGATGCGAGCAGGCTGGCGACCACACCGGCGAGCAGAGCGGAACTAACTGTAACTTTTGCAGACATCGAATTTCTCCAGAGATTGAGAGCAAGCGGTACCCGTGATGGATACGTAAGCTAATTCGTGGGCTATGGATGTCTGGTTACAGGAAGGACGTCTTTTTTTGCTTTCAATCTGCGGCACGACGGAGCCAGCTTGCCCGGTCAATGAACTCCGCTGGGAGCGCCCGACCAGCCGGAGCTTGAAAATTTCTTGCAGACGAGAACGGAAGCAGCGTGCGTCCGCTTGCGTTCTCCTTTCTCTTTTAATTTGTATTACTAATTAATGTGCTCGAAAAAAACTCATCCTGCTCAAGGCTGAGCGGGAGTTTCACTACCGGTTGAGGAAGCGGCATCGTTTTCAATGCGGGGCTGACCCTTAGGGTCTCTGTGACTGTCAGGACTGGACAGTGCTGATCGATCCATTTGCTGGCCCAGGCGAGCGCATACTGCTGTCCGGCCTCCGCTCTGACGAAGGGTGGGCCGATCAGCCCCGAACGCACAACGCGCCGCCCGTCCTTCGCAATATCTGCCCAGCCGCGAAACGAGCCGTCCGCCAGCGAATCGGCTGCGGCGTATATGACGTAGCCTCTCGCGTCCGACACCTGTTTGCCACGTGAGAGCAGACCCATCCACCGTGAAAATCCGGTGCGCTCCGCTTGTTGCACCGGGGCATCTTCCTCGCCCGTTTCCACCTCGGCTGCTGTGTGAGGGTTGTGTTGCTCTCCGGAGAGCCGGCGCGCCATCTCGGCAAACGGCGTCGTCTCGCGCGCCCTGTCCAGCGTGCCGGGCACGGTCTGCCATGCGTCCGCGCTCTTCCAGAGCACGTGAGGAGCGCCGTCACTGCGAAGAAACCGCGGACTTTGCGAAACCGCGTAAACAGAATCAGGGGAAGATACTGTCGGGACGAAGGCAAACGTCCGCCCCTGCTTCGACAACAAGGCGGCCATTGCCGAGAGTGTACCGTTAGCGCGCCACTCCTCGAAACGTCGCCGGCAAGTTGGAACCGAAGGATAGCCACCGGGAATCCTGGACCACGGCTCTCCCGTGGTCATCACCCACAGGACGGCGTTGGCTACGACGCGCAGTTCCGCGCGCGGCCGTCCCCGGCGGTTCAGGCGGCTGACACCGGCCTCCTGAATCAGCGGCTGAAGCATCAGCCACTCATCGTTGCTTAGCTTATCGAAATACATGTATTTCTCCACATCGCCATAACCGGCATCCCACCTGGACGTCATGAATCCGTCATGCAGGACCCGTGCGCCATTGCCGGATTAATCCGTGTTTGTGCGCTTTTCCGCGGCATGAAGCAGGCTCACGCCGGCACTGAACCAGCGCGAATATTCATGGCGTCGATGCGCGCAAGCTGGTCTCGCTCGCGTGTGGAGTATGTTTGCGGGGGGCGTGCCCAGCGCCTCTACAACAGCATGGCTGGGCATGAAAACAGGAAGCTCCCCGCTTTGGCCTTTCCTTTTTCACGGGATCTCGAGTCCCGTTCTCCAGCAGGTTCAGTGAGGACGTATCGCCTTCTCGGAACATTGCGGATAGGTTGATCCTAAGCGCTCGATAATGTTCATCGAAGTCGGGTAACGAGAAAATTTCCCGGGACTCACGCTGATTTTCGTGTCAGGAAATCCCTAACGTCACGCGCCGCCCAATCATCAGTCCGGCGCGGCTCAGAATGGCGCCGAAAGCGACAGGCGCACGCCCTGCTGAAAACTGTTGACGCCGAACATGACGGTGTAATCGAGTCCGAGCGTCATAAACCGGGTCCGGAACTTCGAGCCAATGCCGACCTGCGTCCTGTTCTGGCCGAACGGCGTCGACGTCACGAAGTAGGCCGGGCCGGAGCCCGCGAGGTCGGCGTAAGCGAGCCCCGCGTTGCTCTGCCCGTTGAAGTCATGCTGATATTCGACCCGCGCGTAAGGCAGCAGCACGCCCCACTTCGTCGGCTGCGCATATTCCGCGCGCAACCCGAGCGTGCCCGAGACCGTCGTGACCGTCTGTCCGAAATAGGTCAGCGAGTCGGTGCCCGCGCCGCTTTCGCTGAATGAGTCCAGCGTCGCCTGCGAGTACGACATCCGGGCGTATGGCGAGATGAGCCAGCTATCGGTGTGGCGTTCGTATCCGGCGGAAAGCGAGGCAAACGTCTGCCTGCCGTCGCGCTGCCCGGTCGCGAATGCGCTTGCGTCGGTGTCCCAGCGCCGCGAATTGAAATTGAGCGAGCCAAAGCCCGCGAGTCCGTCGACGAACAGAGCCGGTTGCGGCCGGTAGCTGCCGTAGACGGCGAAGCTATAGCTGTCGCCCGTGCTTTTGGTGCCGTCGCTGCCGATATCGGTCGAGTCGTGCCCATAACCGCCGCCCGCGCCAATCGAGAACTGATCCGAGATCCGATAGTCCATGCCCGCCGTGACGCCCGGTGTCGTGAAGCGGAATCCGGAGCGCTGCGTGCCCGCATTGTTGAAGCCGAAGTCGACGACCCCCGCGCTCCAGAACGCGAGGTTGGGCAAACTCTCGCCGGCCTGCGACGGGTTGCCGGGCGTGGCAGGATCCTGGTGAGAATCGCGGGGCGTCGACGCGGTGCTGCTCAGTTCCTGGTTCGCTCGCAAACACGCGTCGCGCAACGTCGGCGCCGACGCGTCTTCGCATGCGGCGGAAGCATTGGGGGCCTGGCCGGGCAGCGCCACGGAAATGCCGTTGGTCGAAGGGGCATGCCCCGTGCCGTGCAGGCTTTCGAGCCGCTGGTTGTAGTTCGATATCTGCGCATTGGCAAAGCGGCGTGCGGCTTCGACCTGCGCGTCGATCAGGCCGACGACGTCCGGATTGGTCGATGGATCGGCACGCGGCGCAACCGCGATGTCGATGATCCCGGGGGCCGATGTCGCAATCGAATTGCTCAGCGTGTAGCTAACCACCGCCGTGCCTGCAAAAGCGGCCGCCGGGACAAAGCGGATGCTGTACTGTCCCGCTTGCGTCGCTGCGGCGCTGGCCGCCTTCATGGACGCGGATGAACTCGTGCCGTTCACGATCGTCGCGGTGCCGGCCGAACTCGGCGAGACCGAGACGATCGCCGCACCGGTAAACGGGCCGCCCGTCGCACCATCGCTGATGTCGATCAACGCGGTCTGGGTGGCCGGCGTGCTCACCTGGTGTGCAGCCGCCGGGACCGGCACGGCGTTCACCGTCACCGTGACCGCGATGGGCGCGGACACTCCCGCACTGTTCGCGATCGTATAAGTAAAGCCGATATTGCCGGAGGAAGTCGCCGCCGGGGTGTAGACGATCTCCTGTCCGTTGACCACTGCCGTGCCGCTACCCGGCGCCGTCGCGATGGCGACCGCGGTGAACGGGCCGCCGCTCGCATTGGCAGTGGCGTGAATCGTCACCGGGGCGTTGGACTGGGTCGTCACCGTGACCGGCGGCGCCACCGGCACGGTTTGGCCAATCGCGAGCACATAGCTTCTCGTGCCGGTAAACGGACCACTGCCGCCGCTGCTGTCCTTGGCCTGAACCGTGAAAGCGGAGCTGCCCGAGGTTGTCGGCGTTCCCGAGATGACCCCGGCCGACGACAGCGACAGGCCAGCGGGCAGCGCCCCGCTCACCACGCTATAGGTGTAAGGCGCCGTCCCGCCCGTCGCGGATAATTGCTGGCTATAGCCGGCGTTGACCACGCCGCCCGATAGCGATGCAGGGCCAATGGAGACGACCGCGCTGCCGACGTTCACCGCATAGGGCGTGGTTTCGGTGAAGTTATTGGCATCCGTCACCTGAACGATAAACGTAAAGGAACCCGCCGCGGTTGGTGTGCCGGTGATGCTGCCCGTGGCGGAATTGAGGCTCAGACCAGGCGGCAGCGCGCCCGTCCCCACCGAGTACACGTAAGGCGCCGTGCCTCCGCTCGCGCTGAGCGTCTGGCTATATGCCGTGCCGACTACCGGCGCCGGCAGCGTTGCAGGGGTGACGGCGATGGTCGGTGCGGAGACCGTAAGCGTATACGTCTGCGAAACGGAGAACGGGCCATTGCCGGTACTGCTGTCGGTCGCCGTCACGGTAAACGTGAAGCTGCCGGCCGCCGTCGGCGTACCGGACAGGGCACCCGTGGTGGCATTGAAGGTCAACCCGGCCGGTAATGAGCCTGAGGTAATCGCATATCGATAGGGCGACTGGCCGCCGCTGGCAGCGATGGACTGGTTATAGGCAACGTCTGCCTGCGTCGCCGGTAAGGTAGCCGGTGTGAGGGACAGTGTCGGCGCGGTGACCGAGATGGACACGGTGCCCGACGGATCGATGCCGCTGTTATTGCCCACCGAGTACGTGAACGAATCGGCTCCCGAATATCCGGTCCGCGGGGTGTAGGTCACGGACGTTCCGGACACCGCCGCCGTTCCATGGCTTGGCTGGGAAAGGATGTTCACAAAGGTGATCGCGCCACCGCTCAGATTGAGCGTGATCGGGGTGGCGGTGCTGTCGTAGGCGACCGTCGCGCTGGTCGGGCCCACGATCGGAGCGGCCACGTAGGTGTACTGGTCCGCGGCACTGGTGGCGCTCGTACCGTCCGGATTCGTGACTGTGACGTCCACAGTGCCGCTGCCCGCGGGCGTCGCTGCGTTCAGCTCGGTCGAGGAGATGACCGTGAATGAGCTGGCGAAACTGCCGCCGAACTGGACTGCGGTCACGCCGGTGAAATTGGTGCCGATGATCGTCACAACCGTGCCGCCTGTGGTCGGGCCGGACGTTGGGTTGACCGCGGTGACAGTTGGGACGTCGGCCTGGGCGAGACCCGGCAATGCAAACAAGGCAACTAGCACGGCCAGTGCGACCCGCAGCGCCACAGCGCGCGATATTGAAAGCCGCAGGCTGAGCTGAAAAAGACGCAATACCGCCATTGCCCTTCTCATATCACCAGAAAAGGGGCTTCCCCGACGCAATCTTGTCATTTTTTCTCCGGCGCTTTATCACGCCTTGTCAAATTTCTTATTTGCCGTTGTAGACGGCTCACCGCTCAGCCCCGGCCATTGCGCCGGTGCGCTGAAACACGGAGTGGTACAGGAAGTGGAAGTTGAAAGCGCGGCGAAACGATCCGCCACCGACCTTGGCGCTCCACGGCGCGACTCTAGCAATGCTCGGCGGCAATGTCTTGATAAATCTTGCTAAATTTTTCTAATTTTTTTTGGCCAGCGGCACCTGGGAAGTGCCTCTAGCGCGCCAAGCAGCGAGAAAGACACGCACGAAAATTGATTTCGGTAAGTAATTTGTAAATCAAATGCCGATACGCCAATACTTGGTTAAGAGAATCCCTACCAAATCTTTATATCTTTTCGTTGCGTCCGAGCGGAATGTGAATGGAAACCGAGGTACCCATCCCGGGCGCGCTATCGATCAGCAGCGAACCGCCTATCATCCGCGCCCGCTCGCTCATTCCGAGCATTCCATATGAGTAGCGTTTGCGCACCGCCTCCTGGTCGAACCCGCGGCCATCGTCGCTGACATGCAGGTCCAACGCTGCCGCGGAGCTGGTCAGCGTCACATCGGCCCGCGTCGCACCCGCATGGCGGGCAACATTCGTCAGCGACGCCTGCACGATACGGAACACCGCCGTCGCGTGCGCATCCATCAAAATGGGTTCAGGGCCATTGATTCGCAACTGACAGGGAATGTGGTTGCGCCGACCGAAGTCTTCGACAAGCCACTCGAGCGCCGACACGATCCCGAAGTTCAAGGCCGCAGGCCGCAAGTGATTCGCCACATTGCGCACCATCCAGATTGTCCTTTCAACGAGATCACGCATATCGTCGGCTTTTTTCACTACGTCGGAGTCGCCGGAAATCCGCATCTTGAGCAACGACACGTCCATCTTCAGAGCGGTAAGCAACTGGCCCAGCTCGTCATGAATTTCCATGGCAATGCGCTTTCTTTCCTGCTCCCGAATCTCCTCCAGATAGGCAGACACCCCGCGCAACTGTTCGCGCGATTCGAACAACTCCTGCTCGATGCGCTTACGCTCAGTGATATCGTTCAAGCCGATATAGATTGCAGGTGCATCGTCATACGAAGCGACGCGCGCAGTCGCCATTGCCCAGAACGTGGTGGCATCCGGCCGGCGGAAATGAACCTCCGTATTGAGAAATCGTCCCTCCTGCCGAACGTGCTCCACCAGCCTGTCGCACTCAGCGGCATCCACATAGAGGTCACCCACGTTGCTGATCTGGTTGTTGAGCGGGTCGAGCCCGAACAGCGTACGCAATGGCTCATTCGTGTAGAAAATCTCGCCATGGGGCATCGAGACAATACACAGCGGCACCGGACTCGTCTCGACAATGGCGCGAAAGCGCGCCTCGCTAACCTGCAGCTGCGCTTCGATCCCCCGGCGCCGCTCCACCTCCGAGCGTAGGCCGGCATTCGCTCGCGCGAGTTCCTGTTCCACCTTCTTGCGTTCGGTGATGTCGCGAGCGATGCCGACGGTTCCGGCCAGTTGTCCGTCTCCGTCGGCGAAAGGCGTCTTGATCGTGTCCACCCACCTCGAGCGGCCGTCCGCCTCGAGATGGGTTTCTTCGAAGCGTTTGCGGCATCCCGAGGCCATCACTTCGACATCGTCGGTGCGGTAGGCCTGCGCGTATTCAAGCGGATGCAAGTCGAAATCAGTCTTGTCCATCACGTCAGCCGGTTCAGCGTAGCCTAAGGAGCACGCCAAAGCCCGATTGGCCGCCACATATCGACCGCGAGTGTCCTTGACCCAGGCGAGGTCCGGAATGTTGTCGAGGATCGCAGCCATCTGCGCGTTGGCGCTGCGAAGTTGCGCAGCATGCTGGTCAAGCCCCTCGAACATGACGTTAAGCGCACCGACCAGTTGATCCAGCTCGTCGGGTTTGCGCCGGGTCCGACGTAATCGCAATGGTGCGATGGTGATGCCCGGCGTGCGTCCTTGCAGCGTCGCAGCAATATCGATGAGATGGCGCGTGACAAGCCGGTGAACCATAAACAGGATAAACAGTGCGACCAGAAATGTTTTTGCCGCGTTGCTCACGAGAATCACCAACGCCTGGCGCAACAGATCGCGGTAGATGTCGGTCAAGCTGGCCTCGAGATGCAGGACCCCAATCTGGTGACGGCCTTTGTCACAGCAATAAATGGGAAACTCCCTGACGACCGCGTTCTTGACCTGTACGGAACCTCTGGAAACCGTTAGCGGGTGCTGGACCTGCGTTTCGCGGACTTCGGCATAACGGATCAGGGGCAGACGCAGCATTCCGTCGAGCTGCCCCTCCAGCTGTTTGCTGTCCAGCGCCCACAACGCGTTGCCCAGCCCAGACGCATAGCCCTCCTCAATTTCGTTGAAGTGGTTCTGCAATCCCGAAACCTCGGCCTGGTAACTGAGCAGAAGTTGAACGACCGTCACCGCCAGCGTAACCATCGTGCTGAATAGCAGCACACGAGTCAGCAGGGCGACAGCAATTCCGCCTCGTGGCGTACTGAAGGTTTTAGGCAGCAAGCCATTATGCAAAGCCAACAAGATCCGCTCCATGCAAGAGGCCATCGCGACATTGACTTCCATGCCGCCGATACGGGTCAACGGCCGCAGCCGCAGTGCGAAAAGGTACGCTGGAGCGCTTACTGGGTGTAGTTTGCCAACACTTCGCGGATCGCCGGATCATTCATGTTGTGCGGCGTCACTGTCACTACGTCGACGAATACTTTGGAGCGGGGCGGGTGGCCCTGCAAGGCCCCAACCAATGCCTCCACCGCAAGATAACCCATGCGGTAAGGGTCCTGCAACACATCGGCATACACGATGCCGTGCTTGAGTCCATCCGCGAATTCCGGGCGCCAGTCGAATACGACCAGGCGCGGGCGATTGCCGGCCGCTCTGGTTTCAATGATCCGCAAGGCGCCATAAGCGATCGGTTCAGCCGGCGCAAAAACAGCATCAAGGTGACCGGAGTAGCCGTTCAGAGCTTTGGCGATCAATTCCTCCGCATCATGGGGCCGGTACCCAACGTAGGTATCGATAACCACATTCCATCCCTCCTCCCGCGCAACGCTCAGAAACCCGTTTTCGCGATCGGTCGTGGAACTGATGTTCGGCGCAAGCCGCAGCAGGGCCACCGTGGCGCCCTTTTGCAGCTCGGGCACCAGGCTGAGCGCAGCCTTTTTGCCCGCACCGAAATTGTCGGTATAAACGGTCGAGATGCCCTTGTAATCGGCGCTGTCCCGGTCGACCAGGACCACGGGAACCGAGATCGAAACCTGGGTTTTCTTCTGCAGAGGTTCGGGTACGAGGACGATGCCGGCCACGCCTTGCTGCACCAAGTAGTCAATGATGTGCAGCTGGAGATTGGACGTATCGAGCGACGCCCCGTCTGAGGGGTTGCGCATCAGGAGCTGCACATGCTGGTCGTCCGCTGCCCGTTCGATTCCCCTGATCATTGCCTGGTAGAAGACCAACGAGGACCCAGCGAGAACAACGCCTATTGTGGTGGCTTTGGCCGCCGGCACCGCCGCGGCCAGAGCAGAGACAAGAAATGAAAATGAAAGAAAATTGCGCATCGTAACGGGTCATCGCTATGAGAACCGACCCAATACCGTTCCGCGTGCGGAGGTGGGTCGTTCCAGAACGATACCCCGTTGAGGGCGCGTTTCCCTTTTTTTAGGTGTTATCACCCACCTGGCGGACCGGCCTCGCCATTACGAAGCCAGAAAATCCAGCACTTGCCGGGCAACTGCGCGCGGTGCTTCTTCCGGCATATAGTGGCCGCATCCGGTAACTACGCCGCCCCGCACATCCTCGGCCACGAGCTGCATGGTGTCGAACAGCATTGACCCGACACCCGACTCCGCTCCGAAGGCCAGCACTGGGATGTCGAGCTTGCGCTCGCCGCGCTGCCGGCTTTCCTCCATGCCCTGCTGGCTGAACTGGTGGCGGTAGTACGCCATCGCTGTGCGTATCGCTCCCGGCGCGGAATTGACGCGCACATACTCGTCGAGATCCGCGGCACCAATAGCCCAGGGATGAACGGACTTGACCCGGAACAGCCAGCTCAGGAATTCCCGCTCCCGGCCCTGGAGCAGTATCTCCGGTAAATCAGGCAGACGATTGAACGCGAATTGCCAGGTTTTCAGGTTCGCCTCTTCCGAAGGAATGCCTGCGGTCAGCTGCGAAATCCCGGGCAGCGCGGAATCGAATACCGCGAGCCGCTTCACGTCTGCCCGCCAGTCGGCGGCATAGGTGTAACCGATCCACGTGCCGACGTCGTGACCCACGACGTCGATGGGACCGTCGGCCGTTAGACCCAGCGCCTCGGCAACTCCATGGACGTCCGCTGCCGCCGTTCGCATGTCATATCCCGAGGTGGGGTGGTCCGAGTCGCCCATCCCCCTTGGATCAAGCGCAATCACGCGCCGCCCGGCCTCAACGAGCAGCGGCATCACATATCGCCATGCATACCAGCTTTGCGGCCAGCCAGGTATCAGCAGAACCGGGGCTCCCTGGCCGCCTTCGACATAGTGCAGACGAACGCCCTTCACTGAAGCCGTACCGTGGCGAAACGTTTTCCAGAATTCCTGTGGCTCAAAAGGCGCCACTGTCTCGTCCGCCTGCACCTGTATTGCATCGCGTTTCATAAAAAGCTCCTTGCTTCCAGAGTTAGCCATCAATTAGAAAGTATTCACTTCCAAATTATCCAAAAAAATATCAGTCAAGCAGCTTCAAGGCGCGCTCGGCAATGATCATCATCTCGTCGTGCGACCGGCCCGTCTTGCCCAGCAAGCGCATGCCCTGGAGCACGCACAGCAGCAGGCGCCCCGTGGACTCCGCATCCACGCCACTCGCTATGGAGCCGTCCTGCTGACCCTGCAGGATGCAGTCAATGAGGCGCTTCTCATGTGTCTTGAGAACGTCTGTCACGCGCCTTGCCACCTCCTTGTCGGAACTGGCCAAACCCACCGCACTCCCCACCACCATGCAGCCACGCCTGCCCTGGTTGCCGTGACTGTATTCCGCGTAGAGTGCGAGAATGGCCCGTACGCGCTCCCGCCCTGTCTGCGCATGCGCCAACTCCTTACGCAGGCGTTCGTTGCGCAATTCGACATAACGTTCAAATGCTGCAAGAAAAATGGCGCGTTTATCCCGGAACGCCTTGTAGAGGCTGCCCTCCGTGATTCCAATCGCCGCGGTGAGCTTGCCCAGCGAGGTTGCATGAAACCCGGATTCGCTGAAGACGGCAATCGCCTTGTCCAGCACGTCCTCCAGCACGAACTCCCGAGGCCGTCCAGGTCCGCGGCTTTCGGCTTCATGAGAAATTAACTTGTCCATGGCGCAATATTAGGAAGTGTTTGCTCCCAAATCAAGTTTTTTCTGCAATGGCATCGAGCCGCCGACCAGGCGCGTGTGTCTACCGGGTCAGCGCACGGCATATCGCGCTCCCCGGCGATGGCCTCCACCCCTATGCCTTAACTACGCTCAGTGACGGGAGACTGGGCGTCCACTGCGTCGGGCACCCCATCATGCGACATCAGGATCGCCAGCCAGCGGGTACTCTGAAACTGGGCCGCTATCACCATCATCAGCACGGTCAAGGGTGTCGCGAGAATGGCGCCCGGTACGCCCCAGAGAATCGTCCAGATTCCCAAAGCGAGCATTCCAATGAGTGGGTCCGTATTGGTGCTTTTGGCCTGGACCTTCGGCATGATGAGATTGTGTGCGATCTGGAAAACCGCCAGGACAATCACGAACACCCCCAGAGGCAAGGCGACCGATCCGCTATGAACAGCAGCAAACAATGCGGGCACCACACTCGCAACGAAAGGTCCGACGACGGGCATGAATGCCAGAAGAAATACCGTCACTGACCAGAATGCCGTGTCGGGTAATTGAGCAAAGCGAAAGACAGCGGCGGAAATCGCGGCAATCGCCAGGTTGATTGCGGTTTGCGAGATCAGGTAGGCCTGGACCCTGCGCGTGATTTTAGAAAGCACAGCGCGCTGGGAGTTTGCTCTCGCCTCGTTAGTCGTGGCTTTGAGTATTTTTGGATCGGCGTCTGCCGCCCGTCCCAGAAGCATGAACACGAAGAAAAATAACGTAAGGAATGCTTTCGATACGGCATCGCCCACCCCGGACGCCAGGTTGTGCTCCAACGACGGGAAATCGATCAAGCCAAGCACGGTTGCCAGATCAAACCTTCGTCCAAAACCCACGCTGACTGATCGAATCAGGTTGTCGAGTTGGGCCGGGAGCGCGGGAGCCTGTTTGACGAGGTCGCTCATGCCCTGAAGGATAACGATGAAAATGCTATACGCGCTAAAGCCGACAATCCCCACAGTCGCGACAAGTATCAGCCACCTGGGCGCACGCGGAAGCACCCGGACTACCAGCGAGACGATGCCCGCAATCAGGATCCGGAGCAGCACCGCCAGAAAGAAAGGAACCAGGATTGGACGCAAAAAATACAGGATTGCCAGACCCGCCGCCACGCCGGTAGTGGTCTGAGCGACAGAACTCGGTGTTGTCGTCATGATTAATTTTCTAAAAGGTTCGAGCCAGCCAGCACGCTATTGGATCGTGCGATCGTGCGCTCTTTTTCGCCGACGAGGATATCAGGAACGGATCAATCCTGTGAGGTCGTCTGCCTTACAGCCGAAACGCCAGGAAGCGCCTGGAAACGCGTGGAAGCGGCGAACTGGCGGCGCCCGATTTGTTCCTTCGAATCACAAGTGTTTGTCCGCACCGGGTGTTTGAACGCGACGCCAACACGCCTACATTACGGACCTATCGGAGCCACTCGCCCGATCGGCAACAGAGCCCACCTCTTAATTGATTCGGAGTTTATCCATGAGCACCTCACAAAAAGTCATCGTTGTAACCGGCGCGTCGCAAGGCATCGGCGCAGAAATCGTCAAGGCCTTCCGCAAGCTGGACTATCGCGTGGTCGCCACCGCACGCAGCATCAAACCGTCTGAGGATCCCAACGTCCGCACCGTGGCCGGCGACATTTCCGACCCTGAAACCGCCCGCCGCGTAATCGAGGAAGCCGTGACGCACTTCGGCCGCGTGGACACGCTGGTCAACAATGCCGGTGTCTTCATCGCCAAACCTTTCACCTCGTACACCGCTGAAGACTACGCTTCGATCATCGCGGTCAATCTGAATGGTTTCTTCCACATCACCCAGCTTGCCGTCGCTGAGATGGAAAAGCATTCCAGCGGCCACGTCGTCAGCATCAGCACCACGCTGGTCGACCACGCCATTGACGGCGTGCCTTCAGTACTCGCTTCACTGACCAAAGGCGGCCTGAACGCAGCAACCCGCTCCCTCGCGATCGAGTACGCAAAACGCGGCATTCGGGCCAACGCCGTGTCGCCCGGCATCATCAAGTCGCCGATGCACGCGGTCGAAACGCATGCGGCACTCGGCGCACTCCACCCGATGGGCCACATGGGAGAGATGAGCGACATCGTCAACGCGATTCTGTATCTGGACTCCGCCCCGTTCGTCACCGGCGAGATCCTGCATGTCGACGGTGGCCAGAGCGCCGGACACTAAGCGGGCCGGATCAGTAGCGCACACCCACTTACCGGACCGGATGCCTGCGTTAGCACGGGCTCCGGTTCTTGAACTGCGATCAAGGAAAACGTCATGCCTATCGTCACAATCCAGGTCACCCGCGAAGGGACCAAGCCCGGAGTAAACTCGGTTACTGCGGAAGAAAAAGCTGAACTCATCAAGGGCGTCAGCCACGTGTTGCTCGACGTGCTGAACAAGCCGCTGGAAGCCACCTTTGTCGTCATCGAGGAGGTGGAAATGGAGAACTGGGGGTGGGGTGGCTTGCCCGTTGGCGAATATCGCAAGCAGCTTCGAGCGAAATAGCGATTAGCGATGTTCCGCGGGCGGTTGTGCCGCGACACGATCGTGTGGCTATAGATGGAGGCAATGACGATGGACAGCAAATCTCTCACGCGCGGAATCGATCATATCGGGCTGACGGTCCGCGACCTGAACCTCACGCGCGACTTCTTTGTCGACTGTCTGGGCTGGAGCCTGGTTGGAGGCCGCCCGAGTTACCCCGCGGCTTTTGTCTCCGACGGCCACGTGACGCTGACGCTGTGGCAGGTGACGAATCAGGACAGGCGCGTCGAGTTCGATCGCAAGACCAACGTCGGTTTGCACCACCTTGCGTTCCGGCTAGACAGCGAAGCGGCGCTCAACGAGATGTTCGCGCGGGTATCGGCATGGCCGGGCGTGACGGTTGAGTTCGCACCGGAAAATCTGGGCGAAGGCCCCAAGCGGCATACGATGGTGTACGAACCCGGCGGCATCAGACTTGAGTTCGATTTCGATCCGCGGGTTCAGGCGGGCTGATACCGTCAGGCACTTCCTGGCTTACCCTGTCGATGATCAGCAAGCAGACTGATCAAGCGCGGGAAACGCGCTTCGCCGGCTCTGCCATAGCCGCCACAGGCGTCCCGTCTTGCTGTTGCTGCTCCCTCGCCAGGCAGGCAATGGTGGCTATCAGCTTCTGACAAACCACCGACGGCGGGGTAAGGTTGGAATAGCTGGCCCAGATGCCAATGCTCAAATCTTGCGCGAGTGGCCGCACGACCACGCGCTCGCGAATTTCCGGCGGCAGGCTGGACAGGTTGACCAGTGTCGAGCCCAGACCGTTCTTCACATAGGACGCCGCGGCCACCGGCGAGTCGGCCTCGATCGCGTAACCAGCCTCGGACCGCGTGCCGAAAAAACGCCGCTGTACCCGGCCGAGCGGTGCGTGAGCGGGATAGCTGATCCATGGCTGCGCGAGAAGATCCTCTGCCTTGATCGCTGCCTTGCGCCTCAATGGCGAACTCCTCGGCATCACGCACACCACCCGGTCCTCGCCGATCTGCTGTGTGATCAGACGCGGATGGTCAATGGACGACAAGGAAATACCCAGGTCGACGTTGCCGCCGAGCAGCTGATTCGCGATCTCCGCAGCCTTGAACGTGCGGATCTGCACCTGTAGCTGCGATATCTGCGATTGCAAGCTGCTCAGGGCGCGGGGCAGCATGACCTGCTCGAAGCAGGAACTGGTGGCCACCTTCAGCGTGGCGACACCTCCGTGCGCCAGGTTCACAGCCAGACTGTTGATCTGACACATGCGGTTATAGACGTCCTCTATCTCCGCATAGAGGCGGCGTGCCTCGGGCGTGGGGACTAGCCGCTGCTTCGTACGCTCGAACAGCAGGTAGCCGAGGCGCGATTCGGCCAGCGCGAGCATGCGGCTGATCGCAGGTTGCGAGACGTGCAACATCCTGCCCGCGCTGCAGATCGAGCCCGACAACATGATGGCGCGAAAAATCTCGATCTGACGAAGGTTCAGCGGACGCTGGTCGACCGCAGCGTCTGCCGCGCGCGACAAATGGACGTGTTCCATACGGCGAGCTCCCGGAAACGGCATGCCTGAGCTTATCCCGACATTTTCCGTTGTGCATGGTTTGCGCCATCGTCAGTCCAGAAGATTCACTCATAACCTGAGCGGATGAGTCACCTTTTTTTTTGCATGAGGCCGCGGCACCGTCTCTCCAGTACGCTGGATTCCACGTGCGACGCAACGTTCGCCGTCTGGACATCGGGATACTCGCAAGGGAAATGTCATGGAACGCAGGGATTTCTTGAGGGGTGCGGCGTTAGGTGGCCTCGCCGTCGCCTCGGGCAGCCTGCCCACAATGGTGCAGGCGCAATCGCCCAAGGTGCTGAAGTTCGTGCCGCAGGCCGACCTGGCCAATTTCGACCCGATCTGGGGAACGCAGTATGTCGTGCGCAACGCGGCCATCCTCGTCTGGGACATGCTCTATGGCGTGGATGCCAGCCTCAGGCCGCAGCGCCAGATGGTCGAGTCCGAGCAGGTCTCCGCCGATGGCCTCACCTGGACCTTCAAACTGCGCGCCGGCCTGAAATTCCACGATGGCACACCGGTGACCAGCAAAGACGCGGTCGCCAGCCTGATGCGCTGGCAGAAGCGCAACCCGATGGGCCTGATGATCCTGAACGTTCAGAAAGAAATCACGCCAATCGATAACACCAGCTTCAAGTGGGTGCTGAGCAAGCCGTTTCCGAAGATGCTCGACGCACTCGGCAGCGTCGGCACGCCATGCGCGTTCATCATGCCCGAGCGCATCGCGAAGACCGATCCGTTCAAACAGATCACGGAGTACATCGGCTCGGGGCCGTTCAGGTTCGTGAAGAATGAATGGGTCCTCGGTTCGAAGGCCGTATTCGAGAAATTCACCGACTACGTGCCGCGCAACGAACCCGCTTCGTGGATGGCCGGCGGCAAGAAGGTCTCGATCGACCGTCTGGAATGGATCATCATGCCCGACCCGGCAACGGCGTCGGCAGCCTTGCAGAACGGCGAGATCGACTGGTGGGAAAACCCCGTCGCCGATCTTGTTCCGGTGCTGAAGTCCAACGCCGGCATCATGACCGACGTCGCCGACCCGCTCGGCAACATCGGCACTTTCCGGATGAATCACCTCTACCCGCCTTTCAACGACATCAAGGTGCGCAAGGCAGTCATGATGGCGATCAGCCAGCAGGACTACTGCGAAGCGATCGTCGGCGAAAACCCTGCGTTGTGGAAAAAGCTCGGTGGCTTTTTCACGCCGGGCACAGCCAACTACACCGAGGTGGGCGGCGAAATGCTCAAGCAGGCCTCCAACCTCGAGGCCGCGAAGAAGCTGCTGGCCGAAAGCAGCTATAAGGGCGAGAAAGTGGTCTGTCTCGTCGCGCAGAACCAGTCCGTCACCAAGGCGATGGGCGACGTCACCGTCGACATGCTCAAGAACCTGGGCATGAACGTGGATTTCGTCGCCACCGACTGGGGCACGGTCGGCACGCGGCGAGCCAGCAAGGCACCGCCCGCGCAAGGCGGCTGGAACATGTTCCACTCCTGGCACGTCGGCGCCGACTGCATCAATCCGGCCAGTTATGTCGGTCTGCGCGCCGACGGCGACAAGGCCTGGTTCGGCTGGCCGACCGACCCGGCGGTCGAGGAACAGGTCGCAGCCTGGTACAGCGCGACCACGCCACAAGCCGCCCAGCAGGCAATGGACAAGCTGAACAAGGCAGCCGTGGATTTCGTGGTCTTCGCGCCGACCGGCTTCTTCCTGCAATACACCGCCTGGCGCAGGAACATCAAGGGCATCGTCAAGGCGCCCATGCCCATCGTCTGGGGCGTGCAGAAAACCTGAGCCGCCGCAGACCATGCTTTCCTATCTCCTCAAGCGGCTACTCGCAACGCTGCCTGTCCTGGCGCTGGTGGGCCTGTTCGTGTTCGGCCTGCTGTTCATCGCGCCCGGCGATCCGGCCGCCATTGTGGCCGGCGATCAGGCGAGCCCCGCGGACATCGCCCGCATCCGCGCGTCGATGGGGCTGGACCGGCCCTTCCTCGTGCAGCTGGGTACGTGGTTCTGGCAGATCCTGCACGGCAACCTGGGCAAATCGATCTTCAACGGCCTACCGGTCTCACAACTCATCGGAGATCGTGTCGGGCCGACGCTGTCGCTGATGGCCGTGACACTCGTCATCGCCATCGTGGTGGCGGTGCCTTCAGGAGTGCTCGCCGCAGCCCGCGCCGGCACCTGGGTGGATCGCGGCATCATGGCCCTCGCGGTGCTGGGTTTTTCCACGCCGGTGTTCGTGTTGGGCTACGTGCTGTCGTTCTGGCTTGCGCTCAAGCTGCAGTGGTTGCCGGTGCAAGGGTACACGCCGCTCGATCAGGGCGTCTGGCCATGGCTGCGCAACCTGCTGATGCCTGCCGCGGCGCTAGGCTTCATCTACATTGCGCTGATCGCGCGGGTCACGCGCGCCACCATGCTCGACGTGCTGCAGCAGGACTACATCCGTACCGCGCGGGCCAAAGGACTCGGGCACGCCGCGGTGCTGTACGTCCATGCACTGAAGAACGCTTCGGTGCCGATCGCCACGGCCATCGGCATCGGCATTGCGCTCTTGATCGGCGGCGCGGTGGTCACTGAAAGCGTGTTTGCGATACCAGGACTCGGCCGCCTGACTGTCGATGCCATCCTGCAGCGCGACTATCCGGTCATCCAGGGCGTGGTCCTGGTGTCCAGCGTCGCCTATGTGCTCGTCAACCTGCTGGTGGACGTGCTCTACAGCGTTCTTGATCCGAGGATACGGTATTGAAGCCGCTCGCCGAATCCACCGCTCCAGTCGCGGATAGCACGCGTTACGCAATCGCGACGGAGATGCCAGACGTGTTCCCGCCGTTAAAAAGGCGCAGCGCGCTGTCGCGCTTTTTTGGCCAGCACCAGTCCATCGCGATCGGCGGCGGCATCCTGCTGATCCTCGTGCTGACGGCAATCTGCGCACCGCTGCTGTTCACCAGCGACCCCACCGCACTGCATATCTCGCATCGCCTGCGTGCGCCGTCCGCAGCGCACTGGTTCGGCACGGATATGGAAGGCCGTGACATCTATTCCCGCGTGATCTACGGCGCGCGGGTGTCCCTCACGGTGGGCTTCTCCGTCGCGCTGCTGTCGTCGGTCATCGGCCTGCTTGTCGGGCTGGTGGCAGGGTTCGTGCGCCTGCTCGACGGCCTCGTCATGCGCGTCATGGACGGCGTCATGTCGATCCCGTCGGTGCTGCTGGCCATTGCGCTGATGGCCATGTCGCGTGGCAGCATCGTCAATGTGATCATTGCAATCAGCGTGTCCGAGATTCCCCGCGTGGCGCGGCTGATGCGCAGCGTAGCGCTGTCGCTGCGCGAACAGCCCTACGTCGACGCCGCGATCGCAGCGGGCTCGCGCACACCGGCCATCATCTTCCGGCACATCATGCCGAACGCCCTCGCCCCGCTGATTGTGCAGGCCACCTATATCTGCGCCAGCGCGATGATCACCGAATCGATCCTGTCGTTCATCGGCGCCGGCACGCCGCCCAACATCCCGTCGTGGGGCAACATCATGGCCGACGGTCGCACCCTGTGGCAGGTGAAGTTTTACATCATCGCGTTTCCCGCGATCTTTCTGTCGCTGACCGTGCTCGCGGTCAACCTGCTCGGCGATGGCCTGCGCGATGCACTCGACCCCCGACTGAACAAAGGAAGCTGACGTGGCGCTACTGGAAGTCGAGAATCTGCAGGTGCATTTCCGTGGCCGTGACGGTGTCAAGCGCGCGGTGGACGGCCTGAGCTTTCACGTCGAGCAAGGCGAGACGCTCGCGATCGTCGGCGAGTCGGGCTGCGGCAAGTCGGTGACGTCGATGTCCCTGCTGCGGCTGATCCCGCCGCGTACCGGCAGGATTGCAGGCGCGATCCGGTTCCTCGGGCAGGATCTGCTGAACACCAGTCCGCGCGACTTGCAGCGTATCCGCGGCAACCAGATCTCGATGATCTTCCAGGAGCCGATGACCAGCCTGAATCCCCTGCTCACCATCGGCCGCCAGATCGCTGAAACGGTCCGGCTGCACCAGGGGCTGGACCGGCAGGCTTCGCATGCGCGGGCAATCGAAATGCTGACGCTCGTGGGCATTCCCGAACCGCAGCGGCGGGTACGCGAATATCCCCATCAGTTGTCGGGAGGCATGCGCCAGCGGGTCATGATCGCCATCGCGCTGGCTTGCGACCCCAGGCTGCTGATCGCCGACGAACCCACCACCGCGCTGGACGTGACCATCCAGGCGCAGATCCTCGGCCTGATGCGCTCGCTGAAGGAAAAGACAGGCGCCGCCATCATCCTGATTACGCATGACCTGGGCGTGGTGGCGGAAACGGCTCAGCGGGTGATGGTGATGTACGCCGGACGCAAGGTGGAGGAAGCCCCGGTGCGCGAGCTGTTCGCGCATCCATTGCATCCGTATACCCGAGGCCTGCTGGGTGCCGTGCCGAGGCTCGGGTCGTCGCTGCACGGGCAGACAGGCAAACTGGCGGAGATTCCCGGCCAGGTGCCGAGCCTCGGACAGCCCATTGCGGGCTGCGTGTTTGCCTCCCGCTGTCCGATTGCCACCGCCGTGTGCCGCACGCTCGTGCCCGCAATGGAAGAAAAGCGCCCCGGCCATGCGGCGGCCTGTCATCTGCAAGCCCGGGAGGTGGCGCAATGAACCGGCCGCTGCTGGAGGTGAACGACCTCGTCAAGCACTACCCCGCGAAGAAAAGCTGGTTTGGCGGACAGCGCAAGACGGTGCATGCGGTGGACGGCGTGTCGTTCCACATCGGACGTGGCGAGACGCTCTCGCTAGTGGGCGAGTCAGGCTGCGGCAAGTCCACCGTCGGCCGCTGCGTACTGCGGCTGACCGGCCTCACGCGTGGCCAGGTCGTGCTGGACGGGCAACGTATCGATGACATCTCCGAGGGCGCGCTGCGGCCCCATCGCCGGCGCCTGCAGGTCGTGTTCCAGGACCCTTTCTCCAGCCTCAACCCGCGCATGCGGGTACGCGAGATCCTCGCCGAGCCGATCCGCAATTTCGGCCTCGCCGCCGACAAAGCCGAACTCGCGCGGCAGCTCGAGCAATTGATGACGCGGGTCGGTTTGCCGGCAGAAGGACTTGAGCGCCTGCCTCACGAGTTTTCGGGCGGCCAACGACAGCGCATCGGCATTGCGCGGGCGCTGGCTGCCCAGCCCAGCCTGATCGTGTGTGACGAAGCCGTGTCCGCGCTGGACGTGTCGGTCAAGGCGCAGATCGTCAACCTGCTGCAGGCCCTGCAGCAAGAGCTGGGGTTGGCCCTGCTGTTCATCAGTCATGACCTCGCGATCGTCGAGCACATCACGCATCGGGTCATCGTCATGTACCTGGGCACCATCGTGGAAGTGGCCAGCAAGCGTCAGCTATTCGGCAACGCATTGCACCCGTACACGCGCGCGCTGCTCTCGGCCGTGCCGGACCCCGATCCCGCTCGTCAACCCAGCAGGATCGCGCTGCAAGGGGATCTGCCGAGCCCGATCGACCCGCCCTCGGGCTGCCGCTTCCATACCCGTTGCCCACAAGCGCGCGACCTGTGCCGGCAGGCTGTGCCCGAATTGAAGTTTCATGCCCCCGGACATCAGGCCGCGTGTCATTTCGTCGACACCGACGCCGCCCGGATTTCAGGAGATATCGTATGAGTTCAGGACGCAAAATGGGTTTGGCCGTCGCGCAGATGGGGCCTAACAACTCGACCGACACACGTGCCCAGGTCATGGGCCGGATACTCGAGATGCTGCGCGAGGCCAAGGGCCGTGGCGCCGACCTGGTGGTGTTCCCCGAACTGGCTTTCACCACGTTCTTTCCGCGCTACTGGATGGAGCAGGACAAGGCGATCAGCCAGTTTTTCGAGCCGGCCATGCCCAATGCCAACGTGCAGGCGCTTTTCGACGAAGCGAAGCGGCTCGGCATAGCGTTCCACATCGGCTACGCCGAGCTCGCCGAAGACGGGCACTGCTTCAACTCGGCCATCCTGGTGAACAAGGACGGCAAGCTGGTCGGCAAGTACCGCAAGATCCACCTGCCCGGCCATGCTGAGCACCGGCCGCAGCAGGGCTTTCAGCACCTGGAGAAGAAGTATTTCGAGGTAGGCGACCTGGGATTCAGGACCTGGGATTTTCTCAATACCCGGGTGGGCATGTGCATCTGCAACGACCGCCGCTGGCCGGAGACATACCGTGTAATGGGCTTGCAGGGCGCCGAGCTGGTCATGCTCGGCTACAACACGCCGTCGCCCAGCAACTATCACCACCAGGCGCCGCATCTGCACAACTTCCACCACCTGCTAAGCCTGCAGGCCGGCGCGTACCAGAACGCGATGTGGGTCGCCGCGGCGGCCAAGGCTGGCTATGAGGACGGCATCCACATGATCGGCGGCTCGGCGATTGTGGCGCCCACCGGCGAGATCGTCGCGAAAGCCGCCCGCGACACGGAAGACGAGGTCATCTTCGCCAACATCGACTTCGCGCTGTGCGACGAGCCGCGCAAGCATGTGTTCAATTTCGCAAAGCACCGTCGGGTCGAGCACTATGGCCTGATCGTCGAACGCACGGGCATGGGCGACCCCATCGCATAACCTGCAGACAGGCACGTCATGGAATACGACATTGTGATCAAGGGCGGCCGCGTGGTCGACGGCCTGGGTACCCCGGCCGTGAACGCCGACGTGGCCATCAAGGGCGATCGCATCGCCGCAGTCGGCGATGGCGCCCAGTGGCAAGGCAGGCGGATGATCGACGCCACCGGCAAAATGGTCTCGCCGGGCTTTATCGATTGCCACACGCACGACGATCGCGTCCTGCTGAGCGATCCGCTGATGCGCCCCAAGGTCAGCCAGGGCGTGACCACCGTGGTCACGGGCAATTGCGGCATCAGCCTCGCGCCGGTGGCGATGCCAGGCCACACCGTGCCCCCTCCCCTGAACCTGATCGCACGGACCGCCAAAGACGTATTCCGCACCATGCGCGATTATGTGAAAGCGCTGTCCGACAGCCCGGCGTCCGTCAACAGCGCGGCGCTGGTCGGGCATTCCAGCCTGCGCGTGTCGGTGATGGACCGGCTGGACCGGCCGGCCGGCAAGCCCGAAGTCGAGTCCATGCGGCGCGCACTTGATGCCGCACTGGAACACGGTGCGGTGGGCCTGTCAACCGGGCTGTTCTACCCGACAGCCGTGCATTCCACCACCGAAGAAGTGATCGGCATTGCCGCGCCCCTGAAACGGTGGGACGGCGTGTACACCACCCATTTGCGCGACGAGGGCACGCACGTTTGCGACGCGATGGAGGAGGCCTTCGCGATCGGCCGCGCGGCCGACGTACCCGCAATCCTTTCCCATCACAAGGTTTTGGGCCGCGCAAATCATGGCCGCAGCGTCGAGACGCTGGCTTTGTACGACAAGGCGCGCGCCAGCCAGCCGCTATGCATGGACGTCTATCCGTACGCCGCCTCGTCGACCGTGCTCGATGTCCAGCGCATGGGCGATTGCGAGCGCGTTCTGATCACCTGGTCGAAGACGCGGCCGGAGGCCGGCGGACAGGACCTGTTCGAACTGGCGAAGAAAGAAGGCAAGACGCCGCAGGCACTCGCCAACGAACTGCAACCGGCCGGCGCCATCTACTTCGCGATGGATGAAGAGGACGTGAAGCGCATTATCGCGCACGACCACGTGATGATCGGCTCCGACGGCCTGCCGCACGACACGAAACCGCACCCGCGGCTGTGGGGCGCTTTCTCGCGGGTGCTGGGCCGGTATTCGCGCGATATGAAGCTCTACGGCCTCGAAGAAGCCGTGCGCCGCATGACCAGCCTGACAGCGGCGCAATTCGGTCTGCAGGACCGTGGCGTGGTCAAGGCGGGATGCTTTGCCGATCTGGTTGTGTTCGACCCGGACACCATCCTTGACGCCGCCACCTTCACGGATCCGATCAAGCCCTCCATCGGTATTGACTGCGTGCTCGTCAACGGCGCGGTGGTCGAGCGCGACGGCGCGGCGACGGGCGAGCGGCCGGGACGCTTCCTCGGGCGCGAGTCGCGTTGCGCGCCGGGGCTCTCGCTACCCGCGTGGGCGTAAGACAGTAACAGGCAGGCATTCGCCGCAACACCCGATATTTTCTGTCCGCGGTCAAAGACCACGGACAGGATGTGCACGGGTTCAACTGGATCGACATCCACGACAGGCGGGTGGACCTGTCCGTTAAAACCGCTGCGTGATGCCGACAATCCCGGCTAGCTGCCGGTTGTTGCTGCTGTACGAAGACCCATAGAGATCCGCAACGGCGGCGTGCCCGGTCGAATCGATTCCCGACGCCATCTCATAGAAGCCCACCGCATAAATAGACGTGCGCTTCGACAGACTGTAGATTGCGCCGAGATTGAACTGATTGTATTTCGCGCCTTCGTAACCGTCCGCCCCGCTATTGCGCGTGTAAATGTAAGCGCCACCTAGCAACAGCGCGGGCGTCACCATGTATTTCAGGTTGATCTCGCCGGAGTTGAAGGTTGCGCCACCGCCGCTGTATTTAGGCGCACTGATCGCACCGCCTGCGCTCACCGAACCGAGATTCTGGAACTGGGTATTCGAGTATTCAAGCCCGATGGTTGCTGCTCCAATCGCATACGAGCCGCCGGCTACGATGATCTGTTGCGATCCGGCTGAAGCATAACCGCCGAAGATCTTGTTGTTCATGTTGTCGTTCGCGCCGCTCGACGAGGTCGACGAGTTGCCCTGGTCGCCGTAGGTCGCATAGTACGGATCTTTCGTGAACATATATCCGGCGCCAAACCGGAAAGGTCCATGCGAGTACGAAACCGCCGCATCTATCACTTCGTTCTTCGTCACGCTGCCGGCTTGCCCACCCAGGCTATAGAGACCGCCGAACTGCAGGCCGTTGAAGGCTGGGCTCTCGTACTTGATGGAGTTCTGGGTGCGGTTCGACGTATCGACGTTATCGACGTCGCTTGCGTGCGTGCCGTAGCTCAGACCCGACGCTGCCCAATCGGCGCCGGATGCGAAGCTGCTCGTAAAATCATTGCTCACCGAGTATTGACGCCCGGCCGTCAGCGTGCCCCATGCCGGACTGGTCAAACCGACGTACGCCTTGCGGCCGAACTCCAGACCGCCCTGACCGAGCGCACCTGTTGCCGTGGTAAATCCGCTCTCGAGGGTAAAAATCGCCTGCAGACCGCCGCCAAGGTCCTCGGCGCCCTTGAGGCCGAAGCGCGAGGAATTGCCTTGGCTCAAGGCGTATTCCTGCCCGCCTTTCACGTTATTGTTCACGAGCAAGCCGGCATCGACGATGCCGTAGAGGGTTACGCTGCTTTGCGCGTGCGCGGCACCTGCAAAGGCGCCGAATGCCAGAATTGCGGCCGTAGTCTTTGTGTGTTTCATCTGTCGAGCTCTTAGGTTGAATTTAAGGATGACCGTTTCCCCGAGCGGGTCATTTTTCTGGAGAAGCAGCAATATTTCCAAACGTTTCTTCGCACCTCCTTTAGTAACACTAAATAATCAATTTAGAAATGTGTGCAATATCCGTTGCCACCCGTTCGACTCTCCTGAACAGTCAGGTTCTCACTGTCATGCCCACATTCAAACCGGAGATTCCTGCCTCGTTCCCGGCATCGCGCCGGCCCGTCGACGACGCACCGGCCACACGCTGGCATCGACCAGATGCTTCGGTTGTACGTCCAATAGCACGTCCATGATCTGCTCCGCGCAGCAAAGCGCGGTGTCGCGCAGCGCCTGCCCGGTCGCACCGGCGCTATGCGGCGTCAGCACGACGTTGTCCAGCGACGTTAGCGGCGAAGCCGTATCCAGAGGCTCGACGTCGAACACGTCCAGTCCCGCACCGGAAAGATGACCGCTCGTTAGCGCGTCTACCAGCGCAGCTTCATCGATCAGGGGGCCGCGCGAGGTGTTGATAACGATCGCACCGCGTTTCATTTGCGCGAAAGCGGCGCGGTCGAGCGTGTGATGCGTGTCGGGACGCAGCGGACGATGCAGCGAAACGATGTCCGAGCAGCGGAGCAGCTCTGCCAGCGTGTCAACGCGATGCACACCCTGACAATCACCCTGCTGATTGCCGAGACTTGGCGACCAGGCCAGCACCTGCAGGCCGAACGCCTGTACCGCCATGGCGGCCACTGCGCGGCCAATCGCGCCGAATCCCACGATGCCGAGCGTCTTGCCGTACAGCGCCTGCATCGGCTGCTCAAACCTGAAACGCCAGTTGCCCTGCCGCACCGCCCGGTCCGCGGCCACGACATGCCGGCCCACCGCCATCATCAACATCAGCGTGTGCTCGGCAACCGACCTCGCATTGAGGTTCGGCGTATACACGACCGGGATGCCGAGACGCCCTGCGTGCGCGACGTCGACGCGATTCGTGCCCGCGCCGTGATTTGCGACAACCAGCAGTCGGGCAGCGTTGTCGAGCGCCTTCGCGCTCATACCCGCATCGCGCGTAATCACCGCATCGACATCGCGTATCTCGCAAGCCACGGTGTCCATATCTGAACCGCTGGCAAGCCGCACTTCGATGCCGGCTGCGGCGAGACGCTCGATCCCCACCGGATGAATCGGCTGGATAACCAGACAAACAGGCATTGTCTATCCGTCCTGTAAAAGAAGCGAAAGCAGTCGCGCACCGTGCGCAAAGTCGTCGAGTGACATCGACTCGTCCGGATTGTGGCTGCCATGAGCATTGCGCACGAAGATCATCGCGCTTGGCACCCCCTGCGCCGAAAACAGCGCGGCGTCGTGTCCCGCACCGCTCGGCATCTCGCGCGCGCGGATTCCGAGGCGCCGCGCCTCGGTCCTCAATCTTCGGCGGTACCCCTCACTCAATGAGGCCGGAGCGCTACGCGTCCGCGGGCCCGTTTCAATACGAACGCCATACCTGGCAAGGATTGCGTCAACCGCCTCACGAATCCGCTGGTCCATCGTCTCGAGCGTCGCATCGCTGCGCGAGCGCACGTCAATCGCAAACGACACGTGACCCGCAACCTTGCTGATATCGGCGCGCACCGCGTCGGTACTGAAGCGTCCGACCGTCACCGTCAGTTCATGTCCGTCCCGCTGCAAGTCGCGCCAGGCTTCATCGAGCGCGACGGCCATCGCAGAGGTCGCCAGCACGGCATCGTGACGGTGGTCTCGCGGCGTGGCCCCGGAGTGCGCGTATGTTCCATGCGCCTCGGCATGCCGATAACGCAAGCTTCCGCAAATGCCGGTGACGATTCCAATCGTCTCGCCGGCCTCGAGCAGCACCGGTCCCTGTTCGATATGCAGCTCGATGAATCGATCAATGCGCCGGGGATCGAGGTAAGCCACTCCCGCACGTATCGCATCGGGAGTGCCGCCGAGCACGGCGATGCAATCCGCCAGCCGCCCGCGCGAGTCGCTGCGAACAACGTCGAGCGCGTCCGCCGGCAACACCCCGAATGCCGCCTTGCTGCCGACGTACGACACGGGGAACCACGCACTCTCTTCACCGCGCAGCGCGACCACCGTGGTGTCGGCTGCAGGCGTATAGCCGGCCTTCACCCACGCGCTCAGCACGGCCATTCCGGCCACGACACCGGCCGCGCCGTCGAAATTGCCCCCGCACGGCACCGAATCCAGATGTGAACCCGCCATTCGCAAGGGGGCTGCGCGGTTTTCCCCTTTCAACGTCATATACAGGTTCAACGCAGCGTCGGTGCTGACTTCCAGCCCAAGTCCGCGCGCCGCGCACGCAACCAGGTCATGCGCGCGTTGCTCTCCCGCGCCATACGAATCACGCGTCACGCCGACGCCGTCGAAGCTGCTCTCACGCAATGCATCGAACAGGCCGGCGGCGAGACCGAGGTCCGGCTCCACTGTTATCACTGGCTCTCCCTTAATCTACGTCTTCGCACATGCCAGAACACGCTTTCCGGTCTCATGCGTGCGAAGGCGCCCTGATCGCAATCCCGTCGGTTTCGAGCCCAGCGCGCAACTTGCGCACGAACGACAGGGCGCCGGGCTGGTCGCCGTGAATGCATACGGTGTCCGCTACGACCGGCACGTCCTTGCCGTTGAGCGAGCGCACCACGCCCTCCCGCAACATTTTTCTCACCTGTGCGATGGCCTGCCCCGCATCCTCGATCATCGCCAATGGCTGGCTGCGCGGCGTGAGCGTTCCGTCATCCTGATAGGTCCGGTCCGCGTAGACTTCGAAAGCGATGCGCAAGCCGGCCTGTTGCGCCGCCTGGGCCATGTTCGCGTTGGAGACGTACATCAGCAGTGTCGGGTCGAAGTCGCGCACCGCGGACGTAATCGCGTCGGCAAGCTTCGCGTTCGCCGCAGTCATCTGATAGAGCGCACCGTGTGTCTTGACGTGATGCAGGCGCACCCCCGCGGCCCGGGTGAACCCGGCGAGCGCGGCAACCTGATAGAGCGTCAGCGTGTACACCTCCTGCGGCGTCAACGCCATTGACCTGCGGCCAAAGCCCTGCAGGTCCGGCAGCCCCGGGTGAGCGCCGATCGCAACGCCACGCGCCTTCGCCCAGCCGACCAGTTGCCGCATGGTTTGCGGGTCGCCCGCATGGAATCCGCACGCCACGTTCGCCGAACTGACATGGTCGAGCAAGGCTTCGTCGTCGCCCATTTTCCATGGGCCGAAACTCTCGCCCATGTCGCAATTGAGATCGATGGATATCACGTGGTCTGCCCCAACGGTGTCGCGTGTAAAAAAGGTTCGGGTACTTCCTGCAACTCTTCGAGCACCATTGCGCGCAACGCCGCCAGCCGGCGCTCGAAATCGAGCCAGGCATGCTCGGCTTCGTCGAGCGCGACCTCGCCAAAGCCGACGCTATCGCCCGGCAACGTCTGGGCCAGCGCCGGCAGGTCGGCGCTGATCACATAAGCGATCTTCGGGTAGCCGCCCGCACCCTGGCGGTCCGCCATCAGCACGATCGGCTGGCCGTCCGGCGGCACCTGGACCGTGCCGAAATTGACCGGCTCGGACACCAGTTCGAGCGGCCGGCGCAGTTCGAGCGCCGGCCCCTGCAACCGGTAGCCCATCCGGTCCGATCTGGAGTCGGCCCGGTAGACTTGCGCCGTGAAGCGTTCGTGCGCCTCGTCCGTAAAGGCATCCCATTGGGGTCCGCGAAGGAAGCGAAGTACGCCTCCCGGCGCAGCCGGCGAATGAGCACGCCATGCCGGCCCGTTGACGAACGGCATGCCGGAACGCAAGAGCAAGGCGCGCAGTCCGGCGTAGCCGACATCGGCTTCGTGCACCGGCAACCGGTCGCCCTTGCGCAACGCACGACCTTCGAATCCGCCGAATCCGCCACGCACGAACGTGCTGCGGCTGCCGAGGACGGGCTCTGTCGCAAACCCTCCACGCACGGCGAGGTACGCGCGCGCGCCGGCCGGACATTTGCCTGCAATCACTTTCGCATCGCGTTTGACGAGCACCGCGCGCTCGTGCGGGATCGCGATGCCGTCTACCGTGACCGTCATAGGCGCCCCCGCCATCGCAATCAGCGTGTCCCGGTCGAACGTGACGCTCGGCCCGGCCAGCGTGCATTCGAGCGTTGCGTAAGACTCGGGATTGCCGACCAGGATATTCGCGAGCCGATGCGACCATTCGTCCATCGCACCGTTGACCGGCACGCCCAGGCGCTGCGAACCATAGCGCCCGCGATCCTGCAACACCGAAAAGAGTCCCGGCCTGTCGACATGCATCATGCTCAGTGCTCATCCATTGAGGCGAAATCCTGACTCGACACCGCCACGAACTTCAGCCGGTCGCCAAGGCGCAATCGGGTAGGCGGTGTCCACGTCAGATCGAACATGCTCCAGGGCGTTCGCCCGATCACGTTCCAGCCGCCCGGAGACGCGACCTGATAGATCGACGACAGGCCATTCGCAATGGCGACAGAACCGGCCTCGACGCGCGCATGAGGCGTCGTACGCCGCGGAACCACGATCCGGGAATCCAGTGGTCCGGCGAACGGATTGCCCGGTGAGAAGAAGAACGTGTGGACGACCACCTCGGAAGCCGTGTGCAGACGAACGACCTCCTGCGTCGTGAGTGCACAGCGTCGCGCCACGTCATCCAGGTCCGGGCCGAATTCGCCGCCATAACAGACCGGCACCTCGACAGACCGCGAGCCTTGGCCGATCTGCGGAACGCCAGCCGCAAGAACAGCTCCGACCGTATCCGCGAGCTGACGATACGGCGAACCGGTACGTGTCACCCGCTCAGGCCGGTAGTGCAGCGCAACCGTGGTGAACGCCGGCACGACGTCGATCACGCCCTCGGGTGGATGATCGAGCAGCCACGCGGTCAGCGAGTGCACTTGTGCCGTCACGAGCGGGTCGATACGCTCGCCGAAGCGCACCATCAAGCAGCGGTCACCGACCGCTTCCATGGATGGAAAAACCTTCGCTTCATGTGGCGACTGGCAGCGTGCTTCGTCGAGCAATGTCATGCCAGCCTCCGTAGCGCGGCGACAATGCGCTCGCACGCCTCGCTCAGGCGCGCATCGGAGAGTGCGTAGGCGAGCCGCAGATAGGGCGCCATCCCGAAGGCCGAGCCCGGCACCACGGCCACGTCTGCCTCGTACAACAGGTATTGAGCCAGGTCGATATCCGTGGCGATGACCGCGCCTTGCGGCGTACGCCGACCGATCGCCCCGCCGCAGTGTGCGAACAGGTAGAACGCTGCCGGCGGAGCACCGGCCTTGAGCCAGGGCTTGGCGCTGCCAAGAATCTCCAGCGCAAGATCGCGGCGCACGCGCAACCGGCCCCGCCACTCGTCGAGGAATTCCCGTGGCCCCTGCAGCGCTTGCAGCGCCGCGGCCTGACTGATCGAATTGGGATTGCTGGTGCTCTGCGACTGCAGCATGGCAAGCGCGCTAATCAGCCAGTGCGGACCGCCTGCATAGCCGAGCCGCCAGCCCGTCATTGCATAGGACTTCGACACACCGTTGAGCGTGAGCGTACGGCCAGACATATCCGGCGCGGCTTGCGCAAACGAACAGAACGTGCCGTCGAACACGATCTCCTCATAGATATCGTCGGACAGCACCAATACGTCCGGATGGTCACGCAACACCTGGGCAAGCGCACGCAACTCGTCGCCGGAATAAAGGGCGCCTGACGGATTGCCCGGCGAGTTCAGCAGAAGCCAGCGGGTCTTCGACGTGAGCGCGCAAGACAGTTCGTCGGGCTGCAGCTTGAAGCCGTCTTGCGGCCGCGTGGCGATCATGACGGGCGTACCGCCGGCCATGCGGATCATCTCGGGATACGAGACCCAGTACGGTGCGGGCACGATCACCTCGTCACCCGGATCAAGGGTGGCAAGAAACGCGTTGAAGATAATCTGCTTCGCCCCGGTCGCCGCGATGATTTCGCGCGGCTCGTAAGCGAGTCCATTGTCGCGGCGAAACTTGGCCGCAATGGCGGCTTTCAGCGCCGGCGTGCCCCCGACATCGGTATAGCGCGTTTCGCCCTGCACGATCGCGCGGATCGCCGCGTGCTGGATGTGAGCCGGCGTGTCGAAATCAAGTTCGCCCTCGCTCAGACTGATGACCGGACGCCCCTGTGCCGCGAGCGCGCGGGCAGCCTGCGACATCGCCCCGGTAGCGGACGGCCGCATCGCGGCCAGCCGCCCGGAAAGACGGTTTGCTCGGTGTTCGGAAGTCATGTCGAAATAACCGGTGATCGCCCTGTTCAATGACGGCCTGCACAGCCCGCCCCAGCTCCGCCGGGCGACGTGCAATGCAGTAGCTTGTCGCCAGATCGTGGCGTCCAATTGTGGTATACCATCAATATACAAACCACTCGAAGTCCCTGTAAAGCAAACAAAAACTGTTCGCGAATTTTTGGCATGACGGCATGACAGCCGCCGCCGGGCCTGACCGGCGAGACTGGTACGCGGGCGTGAGTGCTGCAGCCGGCGGCCCCGAACGGCCCCGTTATCGCCGTGTACAATCGGAATACCACTCCAGACCACCGATACCCGGCGGCCTTGCAATCGACATCAACACCCAGCCGCGAGACCGGCCCATTTACTACCCATGATCCAGCACGCACCTCGCGAAGAAGAGATCATCGAGAATCCTGTCGGCAAGGGCCTTGGCGCCCAGGCATACGAGGCGCTCCTCGACCTGATCGTGTCCGGCGAACTGCAGCCGGGCGACCTGATCCAGGAGCGGCGCCTTGCGCTGCAGCTCGACATATCCCGCACGCCGATGCGCGAAGCGATGCACCGCCTCGAGGGCGAGCGCGTGCTCGAACGCACCGCCGACAACAAGCTGTCCGTGCGCCGTTTCACCGTGCAGGAGCTGATCGAGGCGCTCAACGTACGGCGCCTGCTCGAGCCGCACGCGGCTGCGCGTGCCACCCAGCGTATTCCGGCCGAGCGCCTCAAAGGCTTGCTTGACCGCGTCAATGCCCTGCTCGCGCAAGGCGATCCGACCAGCACCGAGCACCAGGAATTCGACGACGAACTGCACGGCCTCATCACCGAGTCCTGCGACAACCGGCTGCTGGCCGAAATGATCCAGGAACTGCGGCGCAAGACCCGGATGTTCTCGCTGAAGAGGCTCAGCGACCGGCTCGAGCCGATCTGCCGCGAACACCAGGCAATCATCGAAGCCATGCTCAGGGGCGACCCGGACGCCTCAGCCGAAGCGGCTACACGCCATATCGACAACATCAAGATGCGCATCATCGAAAAGCTCGCAAAGTCCTGAGGCATAGCACGCCCGCGGCGCCCAGCGCCGCTTACTGAGGCAGCGTGCGGATCGGATCTTTCGGCGACGGATCGTATCCGAGCAGACCTTTTGTCAACTTCGCATACGTGCCGTCAGCCACCATGTCCGCAAGCGCGCGATCCACTGCATCCGCCAGCGGACGCTCATCCTTGCGCATTGCGAAGCCTTTCTGAACGTGGCTCACGTAATCGGTCGTCATGACGACCGGCAAGCCGAGATGCTCGGCGACATAGGCGCCGCTGATCGAATCGGTAATCACCGCGTCGACGGTGCCGTTGACGAGATCCTGGATCGCGTCCGTCTCGAGCCGGTAGGACTTCAATTTCGCGCCGTGCTCGATAGCCAGTTTTGCGAATGTCGAAGACACCAGCGCGCCGACAGTCTTGTCCTTCAGATCCGCAGCCGAATGGATCGGCGAGCCCTTCAATGTCACGACACGGCCGCCCGACTCCAGCCACCCGTCTGAAAACAGGATGCTCTTCTGGCGTTCCGGCGTGATGTCCATCGACGCACTGATGATGTCGTATTTCTTTGCCTGCAGACCGATGAGAAGCGCGTCCCATTGCGTCAGCACCGGCGTATATTCGAGGTGCAGACGACGCGCGACTTCGCGCATCACGCGAATTTCGAGGCCATCCAGCTGGCCGTCCGGCGTGCGCATGCTGAACGGCGGAAACGTTCCCTGGGTCGCGACCGTCAGCTTGCCGGACTGAACGAGATCGAGCGGCTCGGCGCTGGCCAGATGAACCGCCAGTGCGAGAAAAGGAACGGCAAGAGACCTGACCAGACCGGCGAATTTCATATGTTGTCCTCAGTGAAAATAGCTGAACAGCGAACGTCATTCTTCAACCTGTTGCGCCGGCTCGCTGGCGGCGGCGCCCCGACTAGCCGTACACGGCCTGGCGTCGTTCGAGCCAGGCTGAGAACCGCGTCAGCAGGCTCGTCAGCACGAGGTAGATCAGCGACGCCGCAATGTAGAACTGGAATGGGCGGAACGTCGTCGAAATGATCGTTTCGGCATACAGCGTGACGTCCACCACCGTGATCGTCGACAACAGCGAAGTGTTCTTCAGGATCGCGATCGCTTCGTTCGTCATCGACGGCAGTGCCACGCGAAACACCTGCGGCAGGATGATCCGGCGCATGGTCTCGCTCTGGCGCATGCCAAGCGCCTGCGCCGACTCCATCTGGCCAAGCGGAACCGCAAGCAGGCCGGAGCGGATGATCTCCGCGACATAGGCGCCGCTGTTCAGGCCGAGCGCAACTACACCGGCAACGAACGGGTCCAGATGAACACCGAGTTGCGGCAGCCCGAAATAGACGATGAACACCTGGATCAGCGCGGGCGTGCCACGCGTGAACCACACATAAAACGCACATATCCCCCGCAAAGGCGCCAAGGCCGAGCGCCGGCCAAGAACGGCTGCAAGCCCGCATGCCCAACTGAGCACGATAGTCGCCAATGTGATCAGCAGCACGGTCCAGGCTGCCGCCGCGAAACCCCAGCCATACTGCTGGATGTCTTCAAGTACCTGACTCATCGCGCCCCCTCCGTCGAGGCACGCGCGACGTCCTCGTGCAGAATCCGTTTCAGAAATTGCTGCAGCCGCTCGCTGTCGGGATGACGCAGCACCTCGGATGGCGTACCGTCCTCCGCGATACGGCCTTGATCGAAAAAGAGCACGCGTGAAGACACATCGCGCGCAAACGCGATTTCGTGCGTCACGAGCAGCATTGTCATTCCATCCGCCGCGAGCGACGCCATCAGGGAAAGCACTTCGCCCACGAGTTCCGGATCGAGCGCCGACGTGACCTCGTCGAACAGCATCACCTTCGGCTTCATCGCCAGCGCACGCGCAATCGCCACGCGCTGCTGCTGCCCACCGGACATCCGTTGCGGATACTGGGCGCGCTTGTCGATCAGCCCGACCCGCTTCAGCAACATCTCGGCATGCTCGACGGCCTGCGCACGCGATTCCTTCAACACGCGCACAGGCGCCTCGATAATGTTCTCGAGCACGGTCTTGTGCGGCCAGAGGTTATAGCTCTGGAACACCATGCCGATTTCCGTGCGCAGTTCACGCAGTTGCTCCGCCGTCGGCGCGGCACGAGCGCCCTCGCGAAAATCGAACGAGAAGCGCCCGAACTGCATGAATCCCGATTCGGGCCGCTCCATCACGTTCAGGCACCGCAGGAATGTGCTTTTCCCCGACCCGCTCGCGCCGATGATCGACACGACTTCGCCAGCCCTCACGTCGACAGCGACATTCTTGAGCACGTGAAGATCGCCGTAGCTCTTGTTCAACTCCTTGATGCGCAACAGCGGCACGGCAGCGCCACCCTGCGGGACCTTTTCCAGCACATCGCACGCTACTTGTCCGTCGGACATCCACGCTCTCCATGAAACAAACCGCAGCGGGTTGGTATTTAGATGGAATACCACTATGAGCAATAAGGATGCCAATGGCGCGCCGAAGCATGACGGTTAGCACATCGTGGCCGCGCTCGCCCGATATATCGTGCATGTTTGTGCCGAGAATCGAAGGACTGCGGGTGGAACCATGACAGTGAGCGCAGCAGCCACGCGTATCCGTTGCGGCGCATGACCGCACTTATGTGGCGTACCAGGCCTCTTTGATGTGCATACTTTGTACAGCCACCATCCTGAAGTGCCGACCGGCAGAACAATTTCACTTCGGGCTGGCGGCCATCGGGAACAGCGGCTGATTTCCTCGCCACCGCCCCCGATCGTTATCTCTGTACTGCTAACGTTAACGAGTAGCGCAGATGCGCCGAAAAACAGACGCAAGGCTAAACAACTGCAGCCTTGCGCCCTCGCACCGGCGCATCGGCCGCGCCCGTCGTGTGATAGGCGTGATAAAGGTGCTCGCGCATCCGCGTGGCGGCAGTCGCCATGTCGTTGTCGAGAATCGCTTCGAGGATGCCGACATGCTCGCCGCACCACTCGCGGATCCGTTTGCGGTTCACATAACCCTGGAACTCAAGCAGCCGGCGCAGCCGGTTCTGCTGCTGCATAGACTGGTACATGAACACGTTGCCGCTGTACCCGGCGAGCATCTCGTGGAAATTCGCGTCGGTTTCGAATACCTGTTTCGGCGTCACGCTGTTACTGCCCAGTTGCGACACGAGAAAGATGTGCTCGCGGCGGCAGCGCTCAAGCACCGAGCGATCCGGCGAGAACGTCGGCAGCAGCAGCCCCGCCGGTTCTAGCGTGAGCCGGAAGTCGTAACTGCTCTTCAGCGTCAACGCGGAATCGAACGTAGGCTGGAAGCTCCAGCCGTGGCCCTTGTTACGGACGATCAGCCCATCCTCGGACAGACGCGACAGTGCGCGCGTCATTGTCACGCGATCGACGCCGTAGCGCTGCGCGATGTCGGTCTGCGTCAGCGACGCGGGAATCGCCCCCGCGAGACGATCCGTGACGAGCCGGTTGTACAGATCCTCGTCGGCCGACGGCGGCAGATCGAGTTCGATTCTGCGCAGCGTGTCCGACGGCTGCGCGAGGAAATAACCCTGGTTCCTGCGCGCCTCGACAATGCCGAACGATTCGAGCACACCCATCGCGGCACGCACAGGCGTACGCGACACGCCGAGCAGATCAGCCAGTTGCTGTTCGCGCAGGTGATAGCCGACCTCGAACTTCGCTTCCTCGATCAGATCGAGAATCTGCCTGGCCAACCCTTGCGCTCCCTTGCCCGCCCGCTTCGTCATTGTCTATTTCTCCTCCTCAGATGGCGCAAGCATAGCAAAAAATACAAATTTTCGATAAACCGCTGCTACCTGAGCATTGGCCATTCCATGGAATTCTGCTGAAAACACGCTGATTTCCCCTTGACCGTGTTTTTTGTCGTTTGTATAAATTGGCACACATAGGACAAAGTGTGATTCACTGGAGCCGCGCATGTCACTGCCTCTACTGCTCGAATACCTGACGTCGGGCGATTTCCTTCGCGGCGCCGCGTTGACCCTGCTGCTGACCGTCGTGTCGCTCGGCTTCGGGATGCTGATCGGGCTGCTACTTGCGCTGCTGCAGGGCACGAAGAGCCGCGTCGCGAAGGCGTTTACGTTCGGCTACCTGTGGCTGTTCCGCGGCACGCCGGTGCTGTTCCAGATCATCTTTATCTACAACGTGCTGCCGTCGTTTGGCATTCGCTTCAGCGCGTTCGTTTGCGCGGTACTTGCGCTGTCGTTGAACGAGGCGGCCTTCATGTCGGAGATATTCCGCTCGGGGCTGCACGCCGTGAAGCAGGGTCAGCGCACGGCGGGCTTCGCGCTCGGCATGACCGGTGCGAAGGTGTTCCGCCACATTGTGCTGCCCCAGGCGCTGCGCGTCGTGCTGCCCCCAATCGGCAACCAGATGATCGGCATGCTGAAGCTGAGCGCACTCGTTTCGGTCATCGCCGTGCAGGAATTGCTGCTTGTCGCGAACCAGGCTGCGAGCGCGAACTTCCGCTATCTGGAAGCGCTGACGGCGGCCGGCATCTATTACCTCGCGCTGACCACGTTCTTCATGCTGCTGCAGGGCTGGATGGAACGCACACTCGACCGCCGGCGCAAGAGCGCGCCGCGCCGCATGTCGTTCGCTGAACGCCTGCTCGGCACCTCGCAACCGATGCCCCGCTGACCACCGCCATGCCGAATCCCCCTCTGCTGAAGATCCACCGCATCGACAAACGCTATGGCGACACGCCGGTGCTAAAGAGCTGCTCGATCGAAGTCGAACAGAAGGAGACGATCGTGATCGTCGGTCCGTCCGGCTCGGGCAAGTCGACGCTGCTTCGCTGCGTGAACCTGCTCGAGACGATCGACGCCGGCAACATCCTGTTCGAGGGCCGCGATATCACCCGCGAGCGCAAACATGAACATCTCGTCCGGCAACAGATCGGCATGGTGTTCCAGAACTTCGAGCTGTTCTCGCACCTGTCGGCGGTCGAAAACGTCATGCTTGCGCCGGTTACGGTCACCGGGATGTCGCGGCACGATGCGCACGACATCGCGCTCGGCCTGCTCGGCAAAGTGCGGCTGCGCGATCGCGCTGACGCGTTCCCCGACCAGTTGTCGGGCGGCCAACAGCAGCGCGTCGCGATAGCCCGCGCGCTTGCGATGAAGCCGAAGGTGATGCTGTACGACGAGCCTACGTCTGCGCTCGACCCGGAGATGGTCAGCGAAGTGCTGGACGTGATGGCCGAGCTGAGCGCCGAAGGCATGACGAGCCTCGTCGTCACGCACGAAATGGGCTTCGCGAGGCGCGCGGCCGACAAGATCGTCTTTATGGAAGCCGGCGAGGTCGTCCTGACCGATACCAGCGAACGTTTCTTTGGCGGCACGACGCATGAACGCGCGAGCCGCTTTCTCAACCAGATCCTACATTGACCCGGAACCTCCTCCCGATGGCAATCCAACCCGACCTGTCCCGGATGAAGCGGGACCTGACCAACCTCGTCGGCATCAACACGGAAAATCCGCCCGGCCGCGAAATCGAAGCTGCGCAGTGGGTGCACCGCGCACTCGAAGCGGAAGGGTTCGACCTGTCGCTATCCGAGTACAAGCCCGGCCGCGCGAACGTGATGGCGCGTCTCGAGAATGGCGCGGGCCCGGTATTCGCATTCAACACGCATCTCGACGTCGTGCCGGTCGGCACGGGCTGGCAGTCCGATCCGTTCATGCTGCGCGAGGCGGACGGCCGGCTGTACGGCCGCGGCGCATGCGACGCGAAGGGGCCGCTCGCCGCGATGCTCGAAGCGATGCGGATGCTCGCCGCCGATCGCGCGAGCTGGTCCGGCACGCTGCTCGGCGTGTTCACCGGCGATGAGGAGGCAGCCAGCGAAGGCGCCAAGTTCTACGCGGCTGGCCACCCGAAGGTCGACTTCGTCGTGGTCGGCGAACCGACATCGAACGCGACGTTCTCCGCGCACAAGGGCAGCCTGCGTCCGCTCGTGCGCGTGCACGGCGTAACCGCGCACTCCGGCACGCCGCATCTCGGCGACAACGCGATCTACCGGGCCGCGCAACTGCTGAAGCTGATCGAAGGCCATCACGAAAACGAAGTGCGCTGCCGCTGCCATCCGCTCGTCGGCTCCGCGAGCCTGACAGTCACGCGCGCACTCGGCGGTCACGCGGACAACGTCGTGCCGGGCGCATGCGATCTGCTGCTCGACCGCCGCATGGTGCCGGGCGAAGTGGAAGACGACGTGAAGCGCGAGATCGAGCAGTTGCTCGCGCTCGCCAAGGAACGCTTCGGCGTGCGCGCGGAGATTCTCGAATACCGGCCGACAACGGGCGGTGCGACCGAGACCGCGCAGGACTCGAAGATCGTGCAGGCGAGCCTCGCCGCGTGCCGCCGGCACGGCAATGCGGAGCCGGGCCCGTTCGGATTCCAGGGCGGCTGCGATCTCGTTCATTTCCGCAGTGTCGGCGCAGCCGGTGTGGTGATCGGCCCGGGCACGCTCGAGGTCGCGCACAAGCCGGACGAGTTCGTGCCGATCGAGGAATTTCTCGCATCGAGCCTCATCTATCGCGACATCGCGCTCGACATGCTGACGCCGGGCGGCGCGCAATCGTGAACGCGACGCTCCATCGCGCGGCGCTCCACTACGGCGGCGGCCTCGTGCTGCACACCGCCGCGTCGGGAAGCGTCGCCGCGCTCGATGCACTTTACCTGCGGCTCTCCGACGGCGATTTGGCCGGCGTCGGAGAGACGAGGCTTAACATCGCATACCTGAACGGCCTCGATGCGGACGCGGTGATCGCGAATGCACGGGACGCGCTGACGGCGATCGACTGGCGGCAGGACGTACGCACGCTGGTCGATACGTCGATGGACTGGCTGCCGGCGTACCTCGCGCCGGTGCGAATGATGATCGACAGTGCGCTGCGCGACCTCTTCGCGCGCAGAACCGGTACGTGCATCGCCGCGCAGTTCGGCGTGCCGCCTGCAACGAACGGCACACCTGGATTGGCCTGGCCGACGAACCAGACGCTGTTCTGGTCGACCGATGCGAAAATGCTCGAGCGCGCAGCCGCCTACGTCACCCGCGGCTTTACTGAACTGAAACTGCGAATCGGCATTGGCACGTTCGACGACGACCTGCGCCGCATCGACCTGCTGCGCGCACGCTTCGGCGACACGATTGCGCTGTCGGCCGATGCGAACGGCCAGTGGCAGCCGGACGACTGTGCGGTGCGTCTCGCCGCGCTCGCCGAACGCAGGCTCGACTACCTCGAACAGCCGATCGCGGCCGGCGACTGGGACGCATTGCAGCGTATCGCAAACGCAAGCCCACTCACGCTGATGCTCGACGAGAGCCTGAAGTCGGATGCCGACGTCGACGCACTGTGCGCGCTCGCCGGCCACCCGCTCGCGGCGCATCTGAAACTCGTCAAGCTCGGCGGAATCGGGGCGACGATTGCCGCCGCACGGCGGCTCGCCGACGCAGGCATCCCGCTGATGATCGGCCAGATGAACGAAGGCGCCGCCGCGACCGCCGCAGCGCTGCAGGTCTGCGCGGCCGTGTCGCCACGCTGGGCCGAACTGTACGGCGCGGACGGGCTCGTCGACGACCCGGTCACCGGCCTCGCGTATTCAGATGGCTCAGTACGCGCCGCCGGCCCGTTCGGGCTAGGTGTCACGTTCGACGCCAGCGCAACTTACCCTGTCTAAAACTTTCAGGATCCCTACTTATGCATAGCACGCAAGGACCCACCCAAGGCTGCGAATCGGCATTCACCGAAGCCGAATACGCACAACGCGTCGAACGCGCACGCGCCGCACTCGCGGCCGCTCACGTCGATGCGATGATCATCACCGGTCCCGAGAACATCTTCTATCTGACCGGCCAGCAAACGCCCGGCTACTATACGTTCCAGGCGCTGGTGCTGCCGGTTGCGGGCGATCCGGTGTTTGTGATCCGCCAGCTCGAATACTTCAACTTCATTGCGAACACCTATATCCGCGACGCTCAGGTCTACAGCGACGGCGACAACCCGATCGACCTGCTCGTCGACGTGCTGAAGCGCAAGGGCCTCGCAGGCAGGCGGATCGGGCTCGAGAAGCGCGGCTGGTTCCTGCCGATCGCCGTCTATGAGACGCTGACCGAAAAACTCGGCGGCATCGTCGACGCGAGCGGTATCGTCGAGTCTCTACGCGCAGTGAAATCCCCAGCCGAGATCGGCAAGATCGAGACCGCCGCCCGCTATGTCGACGCCGGGATGCACGCAGGTCTCGCCGCGGTGCGGCCGGGCGCGACCGAAAACACGCTGGTCGCCGCGATGATGTCGGCCGCGATCGCGGCGGGCTCCGAATACGTCGGCATGGAGCCGCTGGTGTCGGCCGGCCCGCGCACCGGTGTGCCGCACGGCACGTGGCGGCGCCGCGCGCTCGAAGCCGACGCGCCCGCGTTTCTCGAGATGGCCGCGTGCCACGACCGCTATCACGCCGCGCTGATGCGCTCCGCGTGGATCGGCGACGCGCCCGCACAAGCGCTCGATATGGAAAAAGTCTGCCAGGAAGCGCTGGCGGCCGCGCTCGACGCGATCTGGCCAGGCGCGCCTTGCGAAGCGCCGCACCTCGCCTGCCAGCGTGTGATCGACCGCGCTGGCTACACCGACAACTTCCGCAAGCGCACCGGCTATTCGATCGGCATCTCGTTCGCACCGGACTGGGGCGAAGGTTCGATCCTGAGCCTGTACACCGGTGTGACGACGCCGTTGCAACCGGGCATGACTTTCCATATCCCTCCCGCGCTACGGATCTACGGCGAATTCACGGTCGGCGTCAGCGAAACCGTCGTCGTCACCGAGAGCGGGTACCGCTCGCTCGGCACGATCGAGCGTCCGTTGCTGCGTGTCGCCGCATGACATCGCGTCCGCTCACGAGAACGCACGAGGCACCCATGACATCCAATCAGCTTGCGCCAAGAATGAGCCGCGTGCGGCCGTCGCCGACCGCGGCAATCTCGGACAAGGTTCGCGCCCTGCTCGCCGAAGGCAAGCCGGTCATCAATCTCGGCGAAGGCGAACTGCATTTCGACACGCCCGAGCATATCAAGCGCGCGGGCATTGCCGCGATCGAGCGCGGCGACACGAAGTACACGGCAGTTGCCGGCACCAGCGAACTGCTCGATGCGATCATCGACAAGTTTGCGCGCGAAAACGGCATCCATTACGCGCGCAGCGAGGTGATCGCCGGCACCGGCGCGAAGCAGTTGATCTTCAACGCGCTGCTCGCGACAATCGCGCCTGACGACGAAGTGCTGATCTGCGCGCCTTACTGGGTATCGTATCCTGACATGGTCGCGCTCGCGGACGGCCGCGTGCGCGTGCTGCCGTCGAGCGCGGACAACGGCTGGAAGCTCAGGCCCGATGTGCTGCGCGCCGCAATCGGGCCACGCACGCGCTGGCTGATCCTCAATTCGCCGAACAATCCGACCGGTGCGGTCTATACGCGCGACGAACTGAAGGCGTTAACCGATGTGCTGCTCGAGTACGAGCATGTACTGCTGATGGCTGACGACATCTATGAGCACACGCGTTACGCAGATTCGTTCGCAACGCCCGTGCAGATCGAGCCGAGGCTGCGCGAGCGCACACTCACGGTGAATGGCGTATCGAAGGGCTATTCGATGACCGGTTGGCGGATCGGCTATGCGGGCGGCCCGGCGTGGCTGATCCATGCGATGCAGACGCTGCAGTCGCAGAGCACGTCGAACCCGAGCACGATCTCTCAGGCGGCGGCCGTCGCCGCGCTGCGCGGCGGCATCGGTTTTATGACGGACTGGCTCGCGACACTGCGCGCGAGCCGTGATCTCGTGCTCGCGACAATCGGGCGCTGCGACGGTCTGCGTTGCGACGTCGCCGAGGGCGCGTTCTACGCGTTCGTCGACTGCTCAGGCCTGATTGGCGCAACAATGCCGTCCGGCACGCTGTTGCATGACGATCTCGATTTCGCGAACTACCTGCTCGAAACCGCACACGTGGGCGTCGTGCATGGCGGCGCGTTCGGCGTCGAACATCATGTCCGGATCGCGTACGCAGTGCCGATGGCCACGCTTGAAGATGCCTGCCGGCGGATCGAGGCCGCCTGCGCGGCGCTGACGCTGCCGCTCATCGAAGCCGGGCAACCTTGAGCGCCGCGCATGATCGAACTCGTCGTCGACGATAGCGATCTCCCCGCGCACTACGGCGTGCAGGCCGCGCGGCTGGCATACGCGCTCGGCCTGCCGCTGCGGCATCTCCCCGCGCGATTCGATGAACGCCGCTATCCCGATGCCGTCCAGCACGTGACCGTCGACGGCGAGCTCGTTCCGAGCGGGTTGCTGTGGGCGGACCGGCTGTGCGTACCGGAGAGCGGCGCAGCACTGGAACCGGCCACGCTGATCGCGTCCGGCACGCACGAGGATTTCGTCGTGCCGTTTCACCCGGCGAATGCGCGTGCGCTCGGGCCAATCGAAAGATTCGTTGAACTGGCTGCGGCTGCACACACGCCGCTGCGCCGCCATGTCGTCATGCATGATCGCGAGACCGACGGCGTGGTCGCGGTTGCGTCGGCCGGGCACGGCGGTCCGCGTGCCCTCCCCCTCGCGCGACAGGATAGGCACGGACGCTGGATCGATCTGACCGACGATGAAGCAGTACCGGGCGAACATGGGCAGTCTGACAACGCACACCCGGAGAAACGCCCACTCGCGATCGCGCTGATCGGCCGTGAAGCGGAGCAGCGTGACGTGTATCCGGCGACGCTCGCCGCGCTTGCCGATGCCGCCGATGCGCAGTGCGAACCGCTGCTGATCGGCTTCGTCGCCGCGCAGGACCTCGATCACGAAAATGCCGCGGCAGTGCTCGCCGCGTACGACGGGATCGTGCTGCCGGGCGGCGCGGACATGACACGCGTGGCCGGGCAGATCGCCGCGGCGACCTATGCGTGGCACACGCGCAAACCGGTTGTCGGGCTATGCCTTGGCATGCAGTCGATGGCAACCGCAATTGCCAGGCTCGCGCTGCAAACGCGCGAGGTTGGTTTGATGGAAGCCGAGCCCGGTATCCGAATCGCGAGCTTCATTCCGATCCACGGCGCGACCTGGGGTAACAACGCGCGGCCACTGGCCCACCGGCTCGGCCGGCAGACAATCGATATCGTACCGGGATCGCGACTGCATGCGATGCTCGGCGATACGCATGAGATCCTCTGCAATCACCGCTACCGGCTCAACCCGGAACTGCCAGGGCCGCTCGCGGCCATGGGCTTGACGATCGTCGCACGCGACGCGAGCGCTGGCATCGCCGATGCAGTCGAGGCGTACGACCATCCGTTCTTCATCGGAATGCAGGGGCACCCGGAACTCAGCTCGTCGGCAGGCCGCGCGCACCCGCTGCTGTGCGCGTTCATCGACGCCGTGCGCCAGTACAGCCGCTAAGCCGGCTTCGCGGATCACGCGGTTTCAACACGCGACAGCATAGTGTCACGTCGCATCACGCCGCCGCGCTCGTGATCGCGTCTGCGAACAGCGCCGCATCGACATTGCCGCCGGAGGCGATCACGACCACCCGCTTGCCTCGCAGCACATGCGCGGCCGGATCGCTCATCATCGCCGCGAGCGCGACCGCACCGCCCGGCTCGATAACGACCCGGAACGTCTCGAAGCAGAACGCCATCGCATGCTTGACCGCAGCATCGTCGGCAGCGAGCACACCGGCGAGGCGGCTGCCGTTGATCGAGAATGGAAGCTCCGCGGGAATCGGTGCGAGCAGCGCATCGCAGATCGACACGCGGCCCGCTGGGTTCGTCTCACGCCGTCCAGACGCGAGCGAACGGCGCGTGTCGTCGAACGCGGCCGGCTCCGCAGCCCACACCTGGGCGCGCGATCCCGCGGCGTCGACCGCGAGACAGATTCCCGCCGAAAGCCCGCCGCCGCCGCACGGCGCGACAATCGCGTCGACTTCGCCGTGCAGTTGATCGAGCGCCTCGAACGCCACGGTGCCCTGCCCGGCGATGACGTGATGATGGTCTCCAGGCGGTACGATCGTATAGCGGCCGCGCTCGGCGAGTTCCGCGGCGACCGCTTCGCGGCTCTGCCGTTCGCGGTCGTAGCGGACGATCGTGGCACCCGCGAGGCGCGCCTTGTGCACCTTGTTTTCCGGCGCATTCGACGGCATCACGACCGTCGTCGGAATGTCGAGCATCCGCCCGACCGTCGCAATAGCCTGCCCGTGATTGCCGGTCGAATACGCAACGACGCCGTCAGGACAGACTGCCAGGTCGAGCCGCGACAGACAGTTGTACGCGCCGCGAAACTTGAATGCACCCGTATGCTGGAGGCTCTCCAGCTTCACGAACACCTGCGCCCCCGTCAACGCATCGAGCTGGTCCGAACGCACAACAGGCGTGCGCACCGCGACGCCCGCGAGCCGTTCGGCCGCATCGCGCACATCCTGTGCGACGGGCATCTGGAATGACAGCATGGGTTCTGCTTTGGTCACCGTGCTGCGTCCTTGTTGTCGAAGATCGATACCGACGCCGGAAGCTTCCATTTCGCGATCAACTGTTTGTACGTGCCCTGTGCGACCACCTTCGCAAGTGCGTCCTTGAGGGCGCCTGCCATCGTGGCGTTGCCCTTGGGCACCGCGAAGCCGATAGTCGTCGTCTGCTCGAACTCCGGGCCGACCGCCACGTAGACGTTCGGCACTTCGGCCAGCAGTTGAACCGTGCCGGGTGTCGAGTTGTAGATCGCATCGGCGCGGCCCTGGCGCAGGCTCAGCGCAGAGTCCTGCGCAGTCGGCAGCGTCAGGATGGTTGGCTCTGGCTTGCCACCCGCCTTGCAGCGCGCGGCATCCGCGCGCGCGTAGGTTTCCTCGATCCCGCCCAGCGTCACTGCGAGGGTCTTGCCGCAGATCGAATCGTCGCGGCCGGTGATCTTCGCGGGATTGGACGCCTGCACGATCACCCGGTCGCCGATGCGCAGGTAGGGCACAAAATCGACCTGCGCGCTGCGGGCGGGCGTGATGTACATCGCCGAATTGATGAGGTCGATGCGGCCACCCTGCAACGCGGGAATCAGCCCGCTGAACTGCATGTTCTGCGCGGCGGGCGTGAGGCTCATCTGCTTCGCGACCGCGTCGAACAGATCGATGTCGAAGCCAGTGAGCTGGCCGTCCTTCGTGAATTCAAACGGCGCAAACGTCGCGGCGACGCCATAGGTCAGCTTGCCGGCCTCGACGGTGGGCAGCGGTGTGGCCGCTTGCGCGGACGAGATGCATGCGCATGACACCAGCGCGGACGCAAACAGCGCGCGCAGCACGAACAACGATTTCATGACGGCTCCAGGCGTGGATGACGGGTTTTGCTTGAGTTGTACAAATTTATACAAACCCGAAATTTCTCCGTCAACTAGGAATTTATTCTTTCTTGGGTAGATTCGTTCCATTGCGTAGATTGGCTCACGCGAGCCACAGGCAATTTTTGTATTTTTATACCAAGATGTACACGACGCCGGAAGCCCGTGCGAACAATCCAGAAGCGGCGCAGGGCGTGCGCCGGGCACCGCGTGGCCGTCAGGCCTGCGTGCACTCCGTGGGCTGCGCAAGCGCCCGCTCGAGGAGCGTGAGCATCACCGGCAGATCCGGATCGGCGTTCGTCAGCAGCACGATCGAGCGCTCGTATGCAGCGCCCACGATCGGCAGCATCCGGCAATCGCCCGCAAAGCGCTCGATGCCCGACCAGCGCGGCACCAGTCCAACGCCCATCCCGTCCGCCACCAGCATCGCGATCGCCTCCAGCGCGTCCAGATCGCAAAGCACCGCGGGCTCGATCTGCCCGTCGGCGAGCCAGTTCGACGCGTAGCGGCCGCCCCATGCGTCCGGGTCGTAGCGGATGTAGGGCAGCGTACGCAGCAGCGTCGCCGGGCGGCCGCGCGCCGTGGGCGGCGCCAGCAACACGAGAGGCTCGCGCCGCAGCGTCACCGCCCGCAGCGTCTTCGGCAATACAAACGGCGGATCAACGACAATCGCCGCATCGAGGTCGCCGGCCTGCAGCAGCTGGAACAGCGCGCGCGATGTGCCGGGCACGATGACGGGGCGCCCCTGGGGCGCCGCGCGCGTCAGCATGCGCAATGCGGCCGGCAGCATGCCGGTCAGCGCAGTTGAAATCGCGCCAATGCGCAACGTACCGCTCAACCCGTCCGCATGCGAGTCGCTCTTCAGAAGCGCAGCCTCACGCACCAGCCGTCGCACACGCGGCAAGAGCGCGATGCAAGCTTGTGTCGGCCGCGCGGTATGGCCGCTGCGCAACAGCAGCGCAAAGCCCAGCTCGCGCTCGAGCGCCTGGACGCGCTGGCCGATCGCAGCAGCCGTCAGATGCTCGACGCGCGCTGCATCGGCAATCGAGCCGCTGTCGACGACCGCCAGCAGGCTCTTCAGATAGCGGGTCTCCAAAAGCAATCCTTTCGGTGGCGAAAAAATTCCATGCTATCTCTTTCGATTTTCGGCTGCTAGGGTGGTAAGAGGTTCAACAGGCCAGCTCCGGCCTGCCATCCGACCGCTCGGGAGTTTTCATGCGCACCAGTTTCCATCTCGCGTATCACGTCCGCGACCTCGACGAATCGCGCGCGTTCTACGGCGCGCTGCTCGGCTGCCGCGAAGGCCGCAGCACAGCAACGTGGGTCGATTTCGATTTCTTCGGCCACCAGATCTCACTGCATCTCGGCGAACCGTTCCCGGTCACCAACACCGGCCGCGTCGGCGACCACATGGTGCCCATGCCGCACCTCGGACTCGTAATGGCGATGGCCGACTGGAAGGCGCTCGCCGCGCGGCTGGCGGATCGGCAGGTCGATTTCGTGATCCCGCCGAGCCTGCGTTTTGAAGGCGAACCGGGCGAACAGGCGACGATGTTCTTCCGCGATCCGAGCGGCAACCCGATCGAAGTGAAGGGCTTCGCGGATCTCGACAAGGTGTACGCCAAATGAGCCGTACACTGCCGTTCGTCTGCGCGCCCTCGTATCCGTTCGCCGCACCGTGGCTCGCCGCACTGCAGGAAGCGCTGCCCGAGGAACGCGTCGTGCCGCTCGACGCGCTGGATGCCGATGCCCGCGCCGCCTGCGATGTAGCGATCGTCGCGAATCCGCGGCCCGACGATCTGCGCACGCTGCCTAACCTGAAGTGGGTGCATAGCGTCTGGGCGGGCGTCGAGCGTCTCGTCGCCGACCTGCGGGACACTGGCTTGAAGGTGGTGCGGCTCATCGATCCGCAGCTTGCGGACACAATGGCCGAAGCCGTGCTCGCATGGACGCTGTACGTACATCGCGACATGCCGCGCTACGCGGCACAACAGGCAGCGCACCAGTGGATCGCGCACGACTACGTGCGGCCCGCGGACAAAACGGTCGCGCTGCTCGGGCTCGGCGCACTCGGCGAGGCCGCCGCGCGGCGGCTCGTCGCGGCCGGTTTCGACGTCTGCGGCTGGAGCCGCACCCGCAAGGCGTTGCCGGACATCACGTGTTACGCGGGCGACGACGAATTGCCCATGATGCTGGCACGCGCGGATATCGTCGTGTGCCTGCTGCCACTCACGCCGCAGACTCGCGGCATCATGAATGCCGGGGCGTTCGGCGCGCTGCGCAAACGCACAAGCCTGATCAATTTCGCGCGTGGACCGATCGTCGATGACGCCGCGCTTCGTGCCGCTCTTGACGGCGGACGCCTCGCACACGCCGTGCTCGACGTATTTGCTCAGGAACCGCTGCCCGAGGACGCGTGGCAGTGGTCGCATTCATGCGTGACGGTCCTGCCGCATATCTCGGCGCCAACCGACCGGCGCACCGCGTCGGCGATTGTTGCCGCGAATATCCGCCGCTATCGCACGACGGGAGAAGCGCCTGCCGCGGTAGACGAGGCGCTCGGATACTAGGTTGCTGCTCGACGGACGTGAGCGGCAGCGGCAAACCACACAAGTCCTTTAAAATCGTTTGCGCATACCAATGCGCAGCGCGAGCTGGTTCTCCGAACTCGACGCAGACAGCACGGGCGCAAGATCCGCAACCGCGCCGCCGCCCGCACGCATGTAGGTCGCGCTTGCGTAAACATCCGTGCCTTTCGACAGGAAATAATCGATGCTGCCATCGACCTCCTGATAGCGTGGACGCTGGCCGGTCGCCGACACGTCGCCCTCGGTATAGCTGTAGGCGGCTCCAAGCTGCAAGGTCGGCGTCAGCATGTAAGCCCCGACAATCTCGCCAACGTTGAATGTCACATGACCACCGATCTTCGCGCCCAGCGACGGATCGAGATCGCCAAATTGCGTGTGGGTCCAGTCGATTGAGACTTTGGCCTTGTCAAACGCGTACGACGTCGCGAGCCCGAACACCTTATACCCCCCGGCAGCCAGCCCATAGTTGCCGTCGACCGTGTTCGACGCTGTCCACACCCCTTCCGGTACCGCGCTAGCCGGATGGTCGATCGACGTGTAAGCGCCGACGACCTGAAATCCAGTAGTCGCATATTGCAAGGCGAATGATTTCGCGCTGTCGGTCCCCACATTGCCGGCGACACCGCCAAAGCTGTAGATCGCCACGCCGGTCAGACCGTCGAACGTCGGCGTCACGTACTTGACCGCGTTGTTCAGGTGAAAGTCGACACCGTTATTGTCGAGATCCCCCGGATGCGGAAACAGGATGCCGCCAGGGAGCATCCCGTTCGCGGACAACACGCCGATATAGTCGCCGATCGCTTCGCCCTGGCGCCCGAGCGTCAGCGCACCATAGCGGTCGCTCTGCAAGCCGACATATGCGAGCCGACCGAACAGGCGGCCGCCCTGGCTTAGCGTGCCGGTATTACCGTTGAAGCCGTTCTCGAGCCGGAACACGGTAGAGAGCCCCCCTCCCAGATCCTCGACGCCCCGCAGTCCCCACCGGTTGCCCTGTGAAATGCTGCCCTGCATCTGCCAGGCGTCGTGTCCCTCCTGATTGCTTGACCAGGTAAGGCCATCATCGATAATACCGTATAACGTCACGTTACTTTGCGCGTGTACAGCTTGCGATATAAATAGTAATACTAACAATATTTTAAATGAATTTTTCACGAGATCTCCAAAGCTTCCAGCTACGTGTGGGATAGTGATGATCCGTCTCTACCGGGACAGGTCGTGCGGATCATCCTGTTATCTGCAAACGGCTACGGTGGCCTATGCCTCGCGCCGGTCGATCATGCCGGATTGGGCTCGGCAACCGCAGGTGCCATCAGGACCGAGCGTTCCGGCACATTGGTTGCCCAGTTCTTCGGCAGCGGCGCGATGAACACGTTCTCGGTGCGGTAGCGGCTCATCTTCCAGACGCCGTCGACGCACCGAAACGCGTTGTTCAGGCGACTCGAACGCAGCACTGACGAGCCATCGTCGAAAATCCACGGCTGGAAATGCACCCACTGGCCTTCAGCGGTCGCGCCGTTCACATGGATCTGCTCGCAAGTCAGGTAATGGCAGTTCAGGATCATCCGCGGCGACTGCGGCTCGAAAAAGCGCGTGAAATGCTGGTGGAGTTGCTCGTGCCCGACGCTGGCACCGAACTGGTTGTCATAGTACGATCCCACGCCCTCCCAGCGCGCGTCAGTCGAAAACAGGCCGACGATTGCATCGAGCCGCCCCTTCTCGTCCAGTCCGTGCTCCGGTAGCGGAACGTCACACAACAGCATGTATCGCGCCATGATCCGGCGGATGTCGGCCTCGGCCTGCAGCACGCGCGTCTGTGCTTTCAGCTCGGCAAGTTCACGGGTCAACGTATCGAGATCCATCTATCGCTCCTGGTTTGATCAAACGAAATCGGTACCGACAACAATGTCGACCTCGCGTTCGAGGTACTCCATGCGAACGCTCCAGAATGCCTGGAACGTGTCGGACCGGAAATGTGCATCCAGCGCCTGCTGCGAGGCCCATTGCTCGATGAAATGAATCGCCTCGGGCCGCTCCGGTGCGATCACGACGCGGTACTCGAGGCACCCTGCTTCGTGCCGCGCGTCGAGTGCGAGCGAGCGAATGCGCTCGAGCAATGCATCGCGCCGATCGGGTTTCGGATACTGGATCGCGAGGATTGTCACGGGTTCGGACATTGGATTCACTCCTGGACCGGTTGACAGGCATCGGGAAGATGCACGGTATGGCTCAGCATCGGATAGTGCGGAGCAGCGCCGCGAAATTGCGGAAACAGCGAAAAATCCGCGCGCAATTCGCGACGGATCGATGACGTCAACGAGTTCGCCAGCGCCTCGACCGAATCGAACACGACCTTGTTGCGCTGCATGTCGTTGACCCGTTTTACCGGCAGACCGCTCGGCGAATCGATACGCGTGTACACCTCGACTGCCCGAACACCGGGCAGGCGTGTCAGGATCGGCGCGTGGCTGTCCAGGTAATGCGCGAGCCACGCGGAAAGGTCGTCCGCCGGGCCTTCATAGCCGACAAGGTAGGTGCACGTTTCCTGCGCCACACTGACGCATTTGCCGTATTGCGCCTGCCCGGCCGCGACCGGAAATGTGCGGACGACCATCACCTGCTGGGTCCAGTCGCAACCGGACAGCATCGGCAAATACGCGGGATCGAACAGCGATAACAGCGGACTTGCACCGCTTGTGGCCGCCTCAAGATCGGCGAGCGCCTCGAAGTACAGTTGCAGCACGCAGCCTGGAGGATCGTCGGGAGCGAGAAATGGATCTACCGGATCGAGCAATACCGGTACATGTACGACGATTGTGTTCAACCCAGGTATCGCGCCCGAGAGGGTCCCGCAGTGCACCGCCAGGCCGGCACCGTCGATGCGACGCGATCCATCGGGCGCATAGGCGCTCAAAAACAGACAGAACGGCATGGGAATGCCTCCCCGATGTGGGTGTAGATAGATAAGCCGGCGTTGTACGTCGTAGCAGGCAGGCGGAGGCTAAGCGCGGACGCTGGCCAACGCAGGAGCGAGCGGCACGCGATTGAACGCGCGCCCGAAATACGCAAGGCCGTCACCCGCTTCGCTCAGATGGATCGCATCGACCTCGATGAACAGCACCGAATGCGAACCCACTGTCTGAATATCGGCAATGCGGCCTTCAAGGCTCGCGAGCGCGGACGCAAGCCTCGGCAAGCCAAGCTCGCCGGCTTGCCAGTCGCCGCTCGCAAAGCGCGCCTCGCGAGGCACTTCGGTAAATCCCGCGAAATGGCACGCCAACTGCTCGTGCTCGCCGCGCAGGATGTTCACGCAGGCAACACCGTTGCGCAGCAACGCCTCATGCGCGCCGCTCTTGCGATTGACGCAAACGAGTACGGTGGGCGGCGCGTCGGTCACCGAGCAGATTGCGCTGGCTGTCATGCCGTGCCGTCCCGCGGGACCATCGGTCGTGATCACGTTGACGGCGGCCAGCAGTCTTGACATCGCTTCGCGAAAATCCGTTTGACGGGAGACAGGGATCATCTTGGGTACCTTTCGGTTCATGCATGGATTCGACGCATGGTAGTCACCCGATATCGGCATAGCCAATTCTGATCAATAATCACGACCATTCGTGCAACGAATCAGTTTTCGTCATGCCGATTCCCCAGGCAGGGTGCTTGTCAGCACGTTTCTGCGCGCATTCTCAAGACCAATTCCGCTCATTCGAAATGTGAATTTGACGCCGTTCACGAGCGTCTTTCATGCTAGTCGCCTATTCGCACCACACTCGCGGTGCAGTCGACACCATGGAGGTCAACAGTGAAACGTGAAAGCAACGTCCCTTTCCCCCCTTCCCCGCCTCAGATGAGCGAGCGCCTGAGTATCGACGCAGTTGTCGCGGAGGTGGCCGAGCGCCGTGAGGAATTCAACAGGCTATCCCACGTGCCGCGCGACATGGTCGACAAGATGATCCGCGCAGGCATCTTCCGCTCGAGCACACCGAAGCGCTTCGGCGGTGAACCCATGGCGCCCGCCGATTTCCTGCGCATCGTCGAGCGGATCGCGACGGCAGACGGCTCGGCCGGCTGGGTTGCCGCATTCGGCTCCGCGAACACCTATCTCGCAGCGCTTGCGCCGGACACGCAGGCGCTGATTTATGCAAGCGGCCCCGATCAGGTGTCCGGCGGCGGCCTGTATCCGTTGCAGCCGGCAACCGAGGTTGAAGGCGGCTGGCAGGTCACGGGACACTGGCGATTCGCGAGCGGTTGCAAGGCCGCCAACTGGCTCAACGTCGGTATCGGCGGAACGCCGGCAAACGGCGCTGGGTCTGGAAAGCCGCTCACCGCCGTGTTGCCCGCGTCCGCGGTCGAAATCGTCGACAACTGGCGCGTGGTCGGCATGCAGGGTACCGGCAGCCATGATCTGCGCGTGGCAAACCGTTTCGTGCCGCACGAATGGACATTCGTGCGCGGCGCCGCGCCGACCATCGACGAACCGCTGTACCGCTACCCGACCGTCGCCTATCAGGCCGAGGTCCACGCAGCGGTCAATCTTGGGCTCGCCCGCGCTGCGCTCGACATCATCGGCGACATGGCGGGCGGCACGCGAACACTCATGGGAGCGCCGAAGCTCGGTGATCGTCCCTACTACCGGATCAGTCTGGCGAAGGCGGAAGCGCTGTATCACAGCGCGCGCCGCTTCTTCTATGAAACCGCGGAAGCAGCATGGGACACGATTCTGGCGGGGGACCCGGTTCCGCCCGCACAGACCAACCTGCTGCGACTCAGCGCGACCCATGCCGCGCACACCTGTCTCGATGTCGTCATCGAGGCATTCAAGCTTGGTGGCACTTCGGCGATTTTCCAGGAAAACCGCCTGCAATGGCTTGTGCGCGACGCAATGGTGGTGACGCAACATGCCGCGCTGAACGAGTCGACCTACGACGGCGCGGGCGCCCTGTTTGCCGGCGTGCCTCCGACCACGCCGTACCCCTGACTCGCGAACGACCGTCAAAGGAGTCCCGCATGCCAAATATCGAAATGATTCTCTCCGAAGGGGTCGACGCGACCGGCAAGACCCAACTGCTGTCGCGCGCGACCGAGGCGACGGTGGCGGCACTCGGCGCGCCGCTCGACTCCGTGCGCATCTGGATCAGCGAGATTCCTGCCGGCAACTTCGCCGTCGGTGGCCTCACATGCCGCGGAAATCAGCGCCCTGTCGAGCGCTCGGGGGTGATGTTCGTCGCGTTTCTGATCGCCGGGCGAACCGACGTGCAAAAGGCGCATCTGATCGACGCGCTGACGGACGTGGCCACGGGCGTACTGGGGATTGAGCGCGAAACGATTCGCGTGATCGTCAACGACATCCCCAATACCGACTTCGGCATCGGCGGTGTCACCGCAGCCTCGCTCGGTCGTGGCATTGGCCGCTCGAACCGATAAAGCGGGTAAGCCGCGATCTGGTTTGCCCGCTCACAGGAAGCCCGCGCCGCCCGCCGCGATGCAACAGCGAACGCGGCGCGCATGGCGCCGCCCTCTCTCGCTACAGGTCCAACACGAGTTTTGCGGATCTTGCACGTGACACGCACGCGCAAATCTGATCGTTCGCTGCCTTCTCCCGTTTCGACAGGCACTGGTCGCGGTGCTCAGGCTCGCCGTCGAGCACCTGAATCACGCAGGTGCCGCAAATACCTTCACGGCACGACGTATCGACCGCAATTCCCGCACCCAGCAGTACATCGACGAGACGCTCGCCGGCGCCGACGGTCAACGTTTGCCCCGAGCTCGCGATTTCGACAGTAAACGCTGTATCGCCGCTTGCACCGGTCGCCGCGGGGTCTGCGCCGAAGTGTTCGAGATGCACTTCGATGCCTGCGCGGACGGCTTCCGCCTGATCCTTGACGGTCCGCATGAATGGCGCCGGACCACAGGTATAAACCTGCGCGTGAGGCAGCGCCGCCGCGACGCGCTGCCTCACGACCGCCGCCACTTCGTCGGGTTCCAGTCCAAGATGCAGTTGCAGATGCGCGGCGAACTCTTGCGATTCGAGAACCGGCAGAAATGCCGCCTCGTCACGCGAGCGGGCAAAGTAGTGCAGCGTAAAGTGCGCGTCACGCTGCTTGAGTCGATAGGCAAAGCTAAGCAGCGGCGTGATGCCGATCCCGGCGGCTATCAGCACATATTCGGCCGCGGCCTCCGCGAGCCTGAACAGACTCCTCGGCGCACTGACCTCCAGTTCGCTGCCGATCGTCACCTGGTCGTGCAGCGCCGCGGAACCGCCGCGCGATGCCAGTTCGCGTTTGACGGCGATCGTGTACCCGCAACGATCATGCGGCGTCCCGCACAGCGAGTACTGGCGGGTGACGCCGGTCGGACCGCGCACGTCGACGTGCGCACCCGGTTCGTACGGCGGCAACGGTGCACCGTCCACGCCAGTCAGCCGTAATACGCGAATCTGCGGTGTGGCTTGCTCGATCCGCTCGACAATCAGTTTCATCAAGATCACCCCGTCACAGCAGAAAACCGAGCGCGTCGAGGCTGTCGGCGGCATTGATGAGCCGGACCACCTTGCGCTCGATACGCAGCCCTTGCGCAGTGCGCCGCAGCCGGTGCGACAGATTCGCCGTGAACGTCGTATAGGTCTCACGCTTGTAGCCGATCAGGATCTGTGCCGAGTCGACCTCGAAGCACTCATCGTTGGCCTCCGCGAGCGTGAATCGCGAGATCGTCCGTACCGTCGCCGCCGCATGCTCGGCTGAAATCGAGGTGCCCGAGATCATTCGCTCGATCCGCATCCGGCGCATCCGCGCGTCGTCATAGGCGTAATTCAGCGTGCTCGCGAAATCGGTCGTGTCGGGATCGGTCGGCACCACGTAGCGTCCGTCTGCGGTCCACAGCTCGGACCATTCGCCATAACGCTTCTGGTCCAGCAGTTGCGCCTCGTGCCAGATAAACATGATCGCGTCGCCGAGATGCCCTTTCAGTTGTTCGTGCAGGTTCATTGCTGCTCCATCATCTGCTTCCACATGTCATACGCTTCGCGCATGCCGGTTTCGTCGGTCGAGTGCGAAACCCGGCCGCCGTCCGGTTCGCGCCGCTCACGATTGAGGCCGCGATTGACCAGCAACGGTGTCCCAAGGCCGGTGTACGCCCCAGCCTGCACACGTTCCCACGCTTCCGCGTCGTCCGGACTGCCGAAGCCGAACGGCCCCTGGAAGTGTTCGTGAATGCGCATCCGCTCAAGGTTTGAGATTTCCGGTCCGCCGTCCATTCCGAGTGCGATGTGCCGGATCTGCGTTTCATTGACCGATACCGGGTGCAGCACACGGAAGAACGACATTGACATCGATACATTGGGGAACAGGTTCAGGTTGAATCCCGCGCCATGCAGCGACCGGACGATGCGGCGAACCCGCTCCGGTGGCATGTCTGCCGAAAGCGCCTCGACAATATGATTGAAGCGCGGCTGTAGTTCCTCGGTGCCGTCGTCGACATCGAGATCGACGTGCCCGGGCACCATCACCATCACGCTGTGACCGTTGCCGAGCGATCGTGTGATCGACGCGTCGTCGGTCATAAACGACAGCATGTCCGACGTTTCCTTGTCGACCGACTGCAGGAAGCTTTTGTGCACGACCGGAAAATGGTAGCCATCGGTCGTATTCTCGAGCTGGATCTTCCAGTTGCCGCGAAAACGAAAGCGGTGTTCGCCCTGGGTCTTGATGGGATAGCCGGCGCCCTGCTTCATGAAAAGGTCGATCCATGGCCGTGCGTGGCCAAGGAATGAGTCGAGCGGCCCGATCTCGTCGTTGAAGCTCGCGAAGATCATGCCGGCATAGATCCCGACGCGCAGCGAGCGTAGTGGCAGATCCGCCTTTTCGACGATGCCTTCATAGCCGTCAGGATAAGGCAGACCGCGTAGCTTCCCATCGAGCGCGTACGCCCAACTGTGATACGGGCACGTGAAGCCGCTCGCGTTACCCTTGCGCTTCTCGCACACGGTCGCGCCGCGATGACGGCAACGGTTCTCGAGCACGCGGACCTCGCCGCTTCTGTCGCGCACCACAATCACCGACTGGCGGCCAATCATCGCCGTCTTGAAGTCGCCTGGCTTGCGCAACTCGCTTTCGTGTGCGACCCAGATCCACGTCTTGTAGAAAATCTTTGTCAGCTCTTCCTCGAAGATCGCCGGATCGGTATACAACGACGGATCGAGCATCGCGTTCCGGTAGAGATCCGCATAAGCGGTGTCCCCCATCCGGGGTTGAAATTGCAGGGGTTCAGTCATTCGATGGTCCATGTCGTACTCAATTGCGATGGAAATCGGTGTGTACCGCCTCAAGCAGCGGACACAGGTGCTGCGCCAGTGCGCACAGCAGCTCGTCGTCGCCTTTGCGTCCGACGAGCTGCAGGCTGACCGGCACGGGATCGTCAGTCACCGGCAACGGCAAGCTCAATGCCGGGTGTCCGCTCAGGTTGAATGGCCGCACGAAGGTGCTCAGCGCGACGACCGACACGCCTCGCCGTATCGCGTTCAGCGTCGGCGGCGCGCTTGGCAAGGTCGGCAGCACCAGCGCATCGACGCCGTCGAGCAGCCTGTCCACTTCGGCGGAGAACGCCGTGCGAACCTGCTCGGCTTCCGCGATCCGGGCAACCGGCGTCTGCCCGGCGCGTCCTAGCCGCTGTTCGATATCGGCACCGAGCTTGCCGCTGCCGACCAGATGGCCGAACGCAGCAAAGGTTTCTGCATTGATCAGTGTCAGACCCGCATCAAACGCGGCCGGCAGCAGCGTCAAATTTGCAGGCGTGGACTGCCAGCCGCTGACGACCAGCGCCGCGAGCAATGCCTTACGCACCGCCGGGTCGCACGGAACGTCGAGTACCCGTACGTGCGCGTCAGCAAGCGGCCGCTGCGCGGACACGGAGTCGAAGCCGTCGGCAATCGTCTGCATTGCCGCCGCCAACGCTGAAACATCGCGCGCGAACGGACCGACGCAATCGAGCGTGCTGGAAAGCGGATAGGCACCCCGGCGGCTGACACGCCCGAACGTCGGCTTCATGCCGATCACGCCGCAGCACGCCGCAGGCAGCCGGATAGAACCGCCGGTGTCGCTCCCGATCGCAACCTCGACGAGGCTTGCCGCCACCGCGACCGCCGACCCGCTCGACGAGCCCCCCGGAATCCGCTGCGGATCACGAGGGTTGACCGGCGTGCCCGTGACTTCGTTAATGCCTGTCATGCCATAGGCGAGCTCGTGCATCGCTGTTTTCGCGACGATTTGCCAGCCGCCGTCGATCAGTTTGCGCACGACGTCCGCGTGGGCTGAAGCAGGCTGCGCATCCGTGAATGCGGCGCTACCCGCGCGGGTCGGCAAACCCGCGATATCGATACAATCCTTGATTGCGACAGTACGGCCGGCACCACCGAGTTCGACACGCGTGACGAATGCCCGCCAGCCATCCAGATCCGATGAGGGAGCCGTCATCGCCAGACCTTCGATCCTGCATCGCCGATCCTCATTGCCTTTATATTCATATGCACTCCATACTAATCTATCAGATATCGTCCCGTGTCGAAGTGCGGCGAACGACTATGAATGAGCACGCCGGCCGATGCGCGTTGCGTCAGGAACCATTCTAGGAAACCCGCTTCGCTTGAGCCAATTCGTAGTTGGAACGCGATCTATTCGTCACGCTAATGCGGCTCCGGACGGGCCATACCTCACAACTGCCTGTCACGCTCGCGTGCGGCCGCCGGATAGGTTTCGGGAGTCAAGCCGGTCGTGATCACCGTAACGAGCCCGAGCAAAGCGAGATAAATCGCAATCGGCACCGCGCTTCGATAATGCTGCAGCAGCGCAGTCGCAATCACCGGCGCAAGACCGCCACCGAGCACCGACGCGATCTCTCGCCCGATGCCGAGGCCCGAATAGCGCAGCCGAGCGGGCAACAACTCGCTGATGAACGCCGGCTGCGCACCTTCCAGCACACCAAGAACGAGGCCGTTCGCAAGCGAGAGCGCAAGCACAACCATGGTTGGGTTTCGCGTTTCCAGTAGCGTGAAGAACGGATAGGCGAAGACCACGATACCGAGCGCACCGGCAAGATAGACCGGCTTACGTCCTATCGTATCTGCGACGTAGCCCGACACAAGCGATACCGGAATCATCAGCACCATCGAGAAGGTCAGCGCGCCAAGCACGAATGCGTTCGGCAGGCCGAGAAATTTGCCGTAGGCGATCGAGAACGCGAAGAAGATCCATGACGCCGCGCCTTCGCCAAGCCGAAGCCCGAACACCATCAAAACCTGCCGCCAGCAGGTCCGCAGCACTTCGACGACGGGCGCCTGCGCAATGTCGCCCGTCGAGCTCGTCCGGGAGTATTCGGCACTCTCAGCCATGTGGGTCCGTAGATAGAGCCCCAGCACGATCAGCACGGCGCTGAACAGAAATGGCACACGCCAGCCCCAACTGGAAAACGCGTCCCCGGAAACCTGCTGCATCACCATGAACGCGCCGCTCGACATCACGAACCCGATGGTCGCGCCGCATGGACTCCATGCGGCGAGCCTCGCGCGCCGGCTCTGCGGTGCATTTTCGCTGATGAACAGGATGCTGCCGCTCCACTCGCCGCCTGCGGCCAGCCCCTGGATCACACGTAGCAGGACGAGCAGGACCGGCGCCGCGAGTCCGATTTGCCCGTATCCGGGCAGCAGCCCCATCGTGAATGTCGCGACGCCCATCGTGCCGAGCGTCAACGTCATAACGAACTTGCGCCCGTAGCGGTCGCCGAGATGGCCGCAGATCACGCCGCCAATGGGCCGTGCAACGAAGCCGACGGCAAAGCCGCCGAACGCCGCAACCGTACCGGTCAGCGGATCCTTGCCAATCGGGAAGAAGATTCCGCCGAACACCAGCGCGGCCGCGGTGCCGTATAGAAAAAAGTCATACCACTCAAGGATCTGGCCAACGAGTGAGGTCAGTACCGCCCGTCTGGTCCGGTTTCCGGCGTACGCCGGAGCGCTGGCCACGGGTAAGGCCGTATCGATGTTCGCGTCCATGGGGAAGCTGTCTGTAAAGGGTGAGGGAAACGGACGAAGCGTGCAACGGCGTCCGGTGCGCGAGCTGCTACGACAAGCTGTCGTTGGACGATAAGTACCCAAAACCCGAGCGTCAAATTCGTATCTTCGATCCGCAATATGCGCGCCGCGAATCGCGGAAGCGACCGCTTTGACCTCGGCCAGGCAGCTTCCGGCGTGCGTTTGCTTCAACTCCGATATATCGGGCTAGCTCGGATTGTCCGATCGGGCCCAGCTTTCTAGAATTGCCCAGCACTGCGGACCTTGAGGCCCCTGCAGAAGCGCTTGCGTGCAATCGGCATGGTCGTTGCTTAGCCGTCCCGACCCACGTTGGCGCGCGCCACGAGATGTCCCTGTCGCCTTCACCTCAGTTATCGCCACCCAATATGAAGCACGTCAATCTCGACACCGTCGATTTGAATCTGTTGAAGACGTTTATGGCCATCTGGGAGCATAGGAGCCTAACGGTAGCCGGCGACCGGCTGCATCTGAGCCAGCCCGCTGTTAGTCACTCGCTGCGAAAGCTCCGCGAAATATTTGATGACCCATTGTTCGTACGCAACGCGGGCGTGATGTTGCCAACCGATGCAGCCGAACGGTTGCATGCACCAATAGACGACGCGCTGACGATCATCTATGGTGCACTTCAGAGGCATTCCCGATTCGATCCCGCGCAGGCGTCGCGCACTTTCCGTCTTGCCATGTCCGACATCGCGGAACAGCACGTCTTGCCGCGGCTCATGGAGACCTTGCTTGTCAACGCGCCAAGGATAGATCTCGACGTGCGCCAGTTGTCGATCGATGAGCTCAACACCGCGATGCGCAGGGGCGAAATTGATTTCGCACTGGGCTATCTGCCAGGGCTCAGCAACGAATGCATGAGCCTGCCGTTTCTCTCCGACGAGTTCGTCTGCATGCTGCGCGATGCGCATCCGTTCGACAAACCAAACCTGACTGCCGACGATCTCGCGTCACTGCGCTATATATATGTGCAAACCAATTCGACAGGACACGGACTGATCGACCGCGCGTTCCAGAAAGCGGCGATCGAACGCGATATCGCGCTACGCATTCCGCATTTCACGGTCGCAATCGATATTGTCGAGAACAACGACCTGGCGCTGATCTTGCCGCGCAGCATCGCGACTCGCTGCAGCCAGAATGGCCGCTTCAGGGTCTTTGCGCTGCCCATCGAAATGCCGCAGATTTCCGTGCGGGTTTACTGGCACAGCCGCTTCTCTTCCGACTCAGGCTCCGAATGGCTTCGCTCGACACTTTTGAACCTGTTCGTCGATGCTTGAAGACAATCGGCATGCCGAACGAGCTGCGGCCACTGGCTGCCACGCGCCCGCCTCGCTGGGGCTGTTTCTGGCAGCATGATCGCACCGGCAATCGTGAACTTGATCGTCAACGCCGGAACCCTCGCGGGGCGGAAGGCAACCGGAGTCGAACCGATCAGGGAGTGTCTGACACCCCCTACTGGGTTTGAAGCCCAGCCGCACCACCGGATGCGAATGCCTTCCTTCGTGAGAAGATGAACTGCCGGAAACCTGTGAAGATGGGTTCAAAGCCCTTCAATCAAGCGGCTATCAGTGCGCACGAAGCGAAGATCGCGCTGAAAGCGAGTATACCCAACGCGATCGAAGAACTCCAAAATCTGGATCGCCCGCTTGCGGCCCAGACCACTCGCATCGCGGAACACCGAGGCACCCAGCACCCCACCCTGCTCCTGCGCAAGCGAGGCCACCAGACGCGCCAGTTCGCGCACCGTATCCGGGTGATAAAACAGATCCCGCACTACCTGATAGACAGCACCTTGTCGCGCCAGCTTGCGTAAGAGCTGCCGCACCTTTTCCTCCGGCGTCTGCGTCGCGCTCGCCAGATCGCGCACCCACGGCGGATCGAAGCGGCCCTGGGCAATCAATGGCAGCAGCGTAGCAGCCAACGCTTCCTCGCCCGGGTCGAGCGATACCGAATGCTCCGGCAGATGCAGCCATGCGCCGCTCCTCATGAGCGCACCCTCTGCCGCCAGCGCGTCAATCAATGCACGCCACACGCCCTCGGCCAGCAGCGGCGCCGCCATGCGCCGCAAGCGCGCAGCGTCGGGGCCCTGCTCGTCGGGCATGCGTTCGTGAAACTGCTGCAAGGTGGTCACAATCTGCGCCGCAAGGTGGTCCCATTGACGCCGCAGGATGATGACCGCATCGTCGGCCGTCTTGCCGTGCAGGGCAATGGTCAGCGCCGTATCCGGCACGCTCAGCAATGAGGCAGGCAGACCCGTCAGGTGCATCAGCGTCGAGCGCAGCATGCCGCGCGGCGCCTGTTCGAGCAGCGGTTCCGTCGTGCCCTCGTCCAGCCACGCTCGCAATGCATCGAGCCACGCGAGCCGCTCCGGTGTGCGGCGCTTGCGCGCAGGACCGAACGGATCGAGTACACGGCCACCGCCGACAGTGCGGCTCGCCTGCGCGTTGCGGACGATGAAGCGATCACCGGGTAAGGCGCAAACTGGCGCGTCGAACACGAGTTGCACGCGCCCCGCCTCCCCCGCTGACAGGATGTCGCGGTCGAGCAGCGCAACGTGCGCGACCCGATGCGTCGTGCCGATATGCACATGCAACGGGGACCAATGCTGCAACGTGAGGCCCGCATCGGCTAATAGCGCGAGTTCGACATCGAGCCGCTCCGACGGCTCGGCAAGCCGCTCGTCGACGATCCAGTCGCCACGCGCGATCGCGTCCTTGTCGATGCCCGCGAGATTCAGTGCGCAGCGCTGTCCGGCGTGGCCCGACTCGGCGGCGCGATTCTGCGCGTGGATGCTGCGCACGCGTACCGGTGTCCCAGACGGCGCAAGCTGCAGCGTATCGCCAACGCTCACCCGTCCAGCGAACACCGTGCCGGTTACGATCGTGCCTTGCCCGGCCAGCGTAAACACACGATCGATCGCGAGGCGGAACAAGCCATCGTCGCGGCGCGCATGCCACGTCATCGCGGCTTCGTGCAAGTAGGCCTTGAGTTGCGCGACGCCCGCATCATCCGGCTGCGTCGCATTGGTTTCGAACAGCGGCGCCTGTGTGAATGGCGTTACTGCGAGCCACACCTCAATTTCAGCGCGCACCTGTACGAGACGCGGCGCGTCGACGCGGTCGGCTTTGGTCAACGCCACCGCGCCATGTTTGACCCCGAGCAGTTGCAGGATCGCGAGATGCTCACGCGTTTGCGGCATCACGCCGTCGTCCGCCGCGATCACGAGCAGCGCGAAGTCGATTCCGCACGCGCCCGCAGCCATCGTATGCACCAGCTTTTCGTGGCCCGGGACATCGATCACACCGAGCACGTCGCCGTTCTCCAGTGGCGTGTACGCATAGCCTAGCTCGATGGAAATGCCGCGCGCCTTCTCTTCCTTGAGCCTGTCCGTATCGACACCCGTCAACGCGCGCACGAGCGTCGTCTTACCGTGATCGATATGCCCAGCGGTACCGACAATCATGCGTGCAACGCCTCACATTGCGCGAGGAAGGCCGCTTCGTCGGCGGCTTCGAGGCAGCGCAGATCGAGCCGCAAGGCGTCGTCTGCGATGCGCCCAATCACCGGACGCGGCAGTTCACGCAGCGCTTTCTCGAGCTTCATCAACGCACGGCCGCTCCGCTTGCCCGTTGCATGGCGCACCGCCAACCCATAGCTGGGCAGTTGCTCGACGGGCAACGCGCCACTGCCGATCTGGCTGAACATCGGCTCAGCGCTCACGGTGAAACCGTCTCCGAGCGCGCGCTGCAAGATGGGCAACGCTCGCTCGGCGAAACCACGCATTTCGGCCGCGGGCCGTGTGAGCAGACGCAACGTCGTCAAGCGTTCGCGCAGGAACTCGGGCGCCTGGTACAGGCGCAGAACGGGTTCGAGCGCCGCCAGCGTAAGCTTGCCGACACGTAGCGCACGTTTGAGCGGATGCTTCTTGATTTTGCGGATCAGTTCCGCCCGACCGACGATCAGCCCCGCTTGCGGGCCGCCGAGCAGTTTGTCGCCACTGAAGGTTACGAGATCGGCACCCGCGGCGACGTTCTCGCTTACCGTCGGCTCCCCCGGCAAACCCCACTGCGCAAGATCGACCAACGTACCGCTGCCGAGGTCGATCGCGGCCGGCAGGCCGTGACGCCGCGCAAGCGGAGCGAGTTCGTCGAGCTCGACCGTCTTCGTGAAGCCGCTGATTGCATAATTGCTGCAGTGGACTTTCATCAACATGGCGGTTCGCGGTCCGATCGCTTCTTCGTAGTCCTTTAGATGTGTCCGATTGGTGGTGCCGACCTCGTGAAGCCTGGCGCCCGCTCGCGACATGATGTCGGGAATGCGGAACGCCCCGCCGATTTCGACCAGTTCGCCGCGCGACACGATCACTTCCTTCTTCGAGGCAAGCGCCGACAGCGTCAGCAACACGGCGGCCGCGTTGTTATTGACGACAGTCGCCGCTTCGGCGCCGGTCAGTTCGCAGATGATGTCTTCGATCAGATCGTCGCGGTCGCCGCGCCCCCCGGTTGCGAGATCGAACTCGAGATTCAACGGATTCGTCAACGCATCGACGACGGCCCGCACGGCCTCGTCGGGCAACAGTGCACGTCCGAGGTTGGTGTGCAGGACAGTGCCCGTGAGATTGAACACGGTACGCAGACGGCTTTGCGAGCGCTGCGCCAATAGCACGGCAGCTTGCCGGGACACGTGTGCTTCGTCGCACGCAGAGGCAAGCGTTGAGCCAGCTTGCGACGCTGCAAGCGCGCTATCCGCAGCGTCAGGCTCGCCCTGAGGCGTGGCAGCGGCGCCGGCATCCCCTGTCCGGCCACGCTCGATGGCGAGCGCGTCTGCTTGCAGATCGCGACGCAGCGAATCGAGAGTCGTGCGCACGGCTGCCAGAACCTGGGTGCGGCCATATTGCGCGAGCAATGGTTGCACGTCTGCGGACGACATAATGCGCTCGACGGCGGGTAGGCGCGCGAGCAGCGTGTTTAGCGGATTCCCCTGCACTTCACTCACGCCGTGTTTCCCCCGCTCATGCGTCCGCTGGCAATTCAGGCCACAGCAGCGGATTGGGGCTGCTGCGCCGATAGCCGGCTTCGTTCATTAATAGATCGAGCGTCAGGCTCGCGAGGTCATCGGCGAGCGGTTCGAACTCGAAATCTTTCTCCTGATAGCCGATCTTGCGATACGTATGACATTCATCGCAGGACTCGGCCTTGAGTGCTTGACTGCCGCCCTCGATACCATGATAGGCGATGCCCTTGGTCGAATCACAATTCGAGCATTTGGTGCGGACCACATGCCATTCGTTGGCGCACAGACCGCATTGCAGATAACGATACCCCTGATATTGTCCCCCAACACGCACGATGCTGGCCACGGGCAGCGCACCGCAGACGGGACAGACGCCCGGAGTGTCGAGATAGGGAATATCACGCGAATCGAGCCGGCTTGCAAGATCGGTCCAGACGACCTGGAGCGCCGCCATGATAAACGGAGCGGTGGCGGGGTCGATTTCGCCGTAGCGGTGGGCGAGGACCGCGTCCGCTTGTGCGTCGAGTTCATCCGGGGATTTTAGCCGGAGCGTATCGAGGATTTTACCGAGGGCGGGGGTGACGGCACCGGCGGCTTCGACTTTATCGAGCAGGCGGTAGAGGATATCGCGCCACGCCGGATCCCGATCCGGGGGGAGAGCGGGGATGACCGGCATGGAGTTGTGTTGAGCCTGGATGATCGCTTCGTGCGGTGGTGCTTTGGCCGCGAAGTTTTGTAGCAGTTGGTGCTGTGCTGTGGCTACTGTTGACATCAGTCGGATGTAGCCGGATATCGGGCTTGCGGCTGCCAGGTGTTCCAGGCGCGCTGCGCGTGTTTCGAAGATGGTTGCCCGTTCGGGCAGGCGGATTCGTGGGATCGCTGAGTGGTCCAGGGATTCTATTTGCGAGGGGTCCAGGATTTTTTGGGGCATTGTCGGGGCTCGTTGTTTCTGTGCTGCGCAGGGCTTGGGGGTGGGTTCGGTTTGCTTTTTCTGGCTGCTGTGTTTTGGTGTTACTGACGTGTTGGTTTTTTCCTTTTTCTGTCTTGTTGGTCTGTTTGCCTGCGGCGCCTTTTTTTGTTAGTTATCCTAGTGTGTTGGCCTTTCCTTGCTTTCTTATCGGTCTATTTGCGTCGCCCCTGTGCGGGGCGGCACTTACTTTCTTTGCCGCCGCAAAGAAAGTAAGCAAAGAAAGCGGGCTGCAACCGCTAGCGAGTAGTGAGCCGTCTCTGTCTGCCACCGGGAACGGCCTAAGACGAGACCTGCTTTCGCGCCACAAACATCCGTGACACAGCACTCATCCGCTCCAGCGTCGCGCTTCGCGCCCCGCCGTTGGGCATAACTTCCCCACTCCCCGTAACGCTAAATCCAGTCAAGCCAAACCACCACGCTTCGCCCCCCGGAAAGTGCCCCCCGGAATATACCCATCCGCCACGCACGAAGTGCGTAGGCGGGATGAATGACTGCTGTGTCACTAACGGGAGTGGTGCGAGAGCGGGTCTCGTCTTGGGCCGTTCCCGGTGGCGGACCTAGATGGCTCACTACAAGCTGGCGGTTGCAGCCCGCTTTCTTTTGCCTACTTTTCTTTGCGGCGGCAAAGAAAAGTAGGTGCCGCCCCGCACAGGGGCAACGCCAATAGACCGAT
>NZ_SCNV01000030.1 GCF_005503145.1 Burkholderia sp. 4M9327F10
GTGTCGGTGTTGGTGTCGGTGTTGGTGTCGGCGTTGGTGTTGGCGTTGGTGTCGGCGTTGGCGTCGGTGTCGGCGTCGGCGTCCCACTGGCCCCCGAAGAAGGAATCCAGCAAGCCTTCGTCACACCAAAGTCCGGGTCCGTGCCAAACGCCGTGTTGGAGCACGTCACACCATTCGTAAACGTCTCGGTCACGTTGTTGGCAGTCGTACTTCCCCCATACGTTACCGGCTTGGTACCGGTGAACGAGCAGAAGGCATTCTCAGTCGCGCATTTGACAAGCGTGCCGGCTGGCGTAGGCGTAGGAGTGGGCGTCGGCGTGCCCGAGGTCGGGCCATACCAGCAACTCTTCGTATAGCCATAGGCCGGGTCCGTCGCAGAGACCACGCCGTTCGCGCACAGCACGCCATTCGTGAACGGCCCGTTAATGTCGTACATCAGCGAAGGACTCGTCGTGCCGAACACGACCATTGCGGTGCCCGTAAACGAGCACTCCTGATTCTCCGAGGCGCAATAAGTATAGGTAGTGCCGTTGATCGTCAGGCTGCTTTGAGCGTTAGCAGTACTGCACATTGCTCCAGCGACAGGGAATAGCATCGCAATCAGGCGTTTCATTTCCTCGACCCCTGCTTTTGATTATTGCAAGAACTGGTGACGGGCCATTAACTAAGCCCTGAAATGAAGCGCAAGCAGTACAGCTTGGGAATGCGGATTGCTACAGCCCCTAGTTAAGGCAATTTTTGCCGTCGAAAACGGACATTAAGAAGTGCTTTTCGGAATAATCAACTGGCGGCGCTCAGCAGCGCGCCGGTACATGAGCAAGAAACAATAGTGTGGCTGCCTGCTTGCCGTTCACGTGAGCACGCTTTTATGCAACTGTTCACGGCAAAGACCGTATCAACCATGAAACCACTTAGCCGTTAATTCCGGTGAGCTCCCTCAACCGGCGCCACATCAGCTCGGAAAAAGCTGCGCGCGCAAGCAATTCCATCAGACGCGGCTGATGCGAAAGGCTTTCACTTCGTCGTGGCGCAAAATACTTGTCCGCCGGCGTCGGACATCGAAATCACCCCGACCCGCCGGCTTGCACCAATACAAGGCGTATCCTTCAGTCTGCCCCGGGGAACTCCGACAGCCCTCGCACCGAAGTGAACAGCAGGTAACGAACCGTGCGCGTCAACCATCAGGCTTTTTTCTGCTCGCTATTCTTCGCACGGCTCGCGGACCAGATTCTGCTCTTCCTGGTGCCGCTAGTCGTATTCCAGACGACCCAGAAGGTGTCGTGGTCGGGCATCGCCTTTTTCATCGAGGCATTGCCTCGCTACCTCTTCTTCCCCCTGTTCGGCGCATTCAGCGACCGCTTCTCGCCGCTCAAGCTGATGCGTATCAGTCAGATGTACCGGGCTGTGGTCTGTATTGCAGGCGTGATTGGCTATGCGCTGTTTGGCGGGATCGGCTGGCTGATTGCGCTGTCCGCCTGTTGCGGCATCCTGACAAGCCAGGGTTTCGTGGCACGCGAAGTCATGCTGCCGCAGATTTTCAGGGCGCATAAGTTCGAGCGCGTGCTGGCGCTCTCGCAATTGGCCGATCAGCTCGGCGTGGTGCTCGGCCCGATGGCCGCCGCGCTGTTGCTCGGGTGGTGGCGCTGGGAGTTCGTGGTAGCCACGAGCGGCGCGCTGTTTCTGCTCGCGGACGGGGCGTTCGTCCTATGGCAACGCATGAGCGGCTTTCAGGCTGCCCCGCCTGAAGCGCCCCGAGGTCATTGGACCCAGCCGTTGCGAACCGCCGTGCGGCACGTGCTGCATCTTCCCGGTTTGAAGAAAGTTATCCTGCTGGCCGCCGCCGAAAACCTCGTGATCGGTGTGACGCTCGCCACCTCCGCTGCGATGGTCACCGGCGTGCATCACCAGTCGGGACGCTATTACGCGGTGCTGCAAACGGTTGGCGCAATCGCCACCGTGCTGATCCTGCTGACTATCGCGCGGGTCTCGTTTTCAAGGAGAACGCTAGGCCTCGTGGCCTTTCTGGCGATCTGCCTGGGCGGCCTGATCGCCGGCTCAAGCCCCGGCGCGTGGGGCTATGCGGTGGGCTTCGTGCTGATTATCGGTTTCGACAAGATGTTCAACGTATATATCCGCAGCGCCCGCCAGCAGATCATTCCACCCAAGGACTATGGCAAAACCACCGGCGTCATCATTCTGCTGAACAACCTGACGCAACCGCTAGCCGGATTGCTGGTCGGCGTGTTCGCCAGCCGTGCGCATACCGGTTTGCTGATCGTGCTGCTGTCACTGACAATGGCAGCCATCGGCGCCACGGCGTCGATTGTCGGACCATGGCGGCAAAAGCGACAGGCGGCCCGCATCGAGCGCGAGCCGGGCCTCTCCGAAGCCGGACTCACCGAACGCGAGTGAAGTTGAGCGGGAGCACCTGGGAGCAGAGGTTGCCGGCAATGGACGGCGCTTCGCGCGCACCCCAGGTGATATCAGCGCGAGCCTGCCGTGCTACGTCACGGCTTCAGCAGGCCCAATGCGCACGCCCTTGAAGTGACCCGCTTCGGGCGGCGCACCGCATTCGCGCAGCAGTGCGCGCAGATCGTTGATGACCGGGAACACCTCGTGATTCCAGTCCGCCCCCTGGCGATCGTGCGCTTCCTGTTCACGTTCGACAATCCAGCGGTCTTCCTTGAAGATGCGCTCGGTAAACCAGACCAGCAGCGGCCATGCCATATCCAGCAGGACCGGAATACCCGGCTTGCGGATAGACAGCAGACCGAAGGTGCGATTGGTGCGCTGCTCGCGATCGAGCGGCACATACACGATCCACAGGTTCATCACGAGCGTCGAATCCGTGGTGCGAATCTGCAGCGTCTGATACGGGTACTCGGTGCGGATGGTCATCACATCCTTGTCCGCGCCTTGCGTACCCTTGCGGCTCTGACCGAACACCAGCGCCTCGCCAATCGGCTGATCGCCGGCTGTCCGGGCAAACGTGTAGTCCACCTCCACCCAACCGTCGCCGCGCCGCCGTCCCAGCGAACGCGCACGCATCTGCCCCATCTGCTTGCGATGCAGGAACTGATGGTTCATGTCCATCAGGTTTTCGTGCATGAACGAATAGTGGCACTTCACTTCGCGGCCGAAGCGGCGCGTCTTGTAGGCCTTGTCGGCGACCGAAGCGAGCGGCGGCGGCGAGCGCTCCTCGGCCAGCGCCGGGTTGCCCGGAAACACGAAAATCAGCCCCTCTTCCTCGCGGCACGGATACGAACGCACGCCATTGGGCAGACGCTCGCGGCCCAGATAGGGAATATCGACGCAGCGGCCCGTACAGTCGTAGGTCCAGCCGTGATAGCAACAGCGGATCGTTTCGCCGTCCACCACCCCGCCGTGCAGCGGCACCTGACGATGCGCGCAGCGGTCCTCGAGCGCGAACGCCACACCTGACTCGGTGCGCACCAGCACGATCGGCTCGCCGGCGAAGCTCACGCCAAGCGCCTTGCCGCGCTTGACCTCGTGAGACCAGGCGAGCGGGTACCAGTGGTCGGGGTGAATCGGGACGCGGCGCAGGTCGCGCACCGGCGACCCGGTAGCCGCGTCAGCGCGTGCGTCGTCGGAAGGCGAATCGATCAGCGACTCGATGGGCGCCTCGGCAGGCGCATCAATAGTGTTGCTGTCCAGCGAAGGAACTCCATGCATGGGCGGTGCCTCCTTGTAGCCTGAGAATTCAGTCAGGTCCACCGAGCTTAAGCGGCGAACCAAGCATGGAACTCAGTCTACTAGAAGGTACGGATCAGATGTTTTTAACTACACATAGGGTTTCCCGCCAGCCAGGGCCGCGGCGGCACTTAGCCCTCGTCGGGCGCCACCAGCCCGGAGCGCTGCTGCGCGCCCCACACCCGGCCACCACGTAAAAAGTGCAGCCATCCCATCAGGGCGCCGGTATGACGAAGCAACTGAAACGTGAATGGCTCGGCAATTGCTGCCGCCATGGCCAGCCACAGGTTCGAGCCGACCCGCTGGCCGGTCCAGCGGCGGTACAGATGGATGCACCACATGTAGTACGCAAGATCGAGGGCGGTCTTCGCCCCGATCACGCCGAAAATCGACAGCACGAGCGTTTCATGTCCGCCGAACAGGAAACCGAGCAACAGCACAAAGGCCGTCAGGCCGTAGACCGGCTGCATGGTGTCGATCGCCTTGACCGGCAGCATCAGCATGCCGAGCGTGCCGTAGCGCGGGTTGCCGGTCATGTCGCGGTTCCAGTATTGGGTCTGCAGGAAACCCGCAAACCAGCGGCGCCGCTGCCGCAGAAAGCTGCCGAGCGTGCCGGGCGCGTCGGTGCGTCCTTGCGCGTCGCCCACCACGCGGACATCCCAGCCGAGCCCATGATCGACCGAATAGCGCCGCAGCCGATGGATCAGTTCATAGTCTTCCACCAGACACTGCGGGTCGAAGCCGCCCACTTCGACGAGCGCCTCGCGCTTGAACGAGGCGAACGCGCCGGAAATCAGCAGCAGGCTGTCGGCACGCATCCATGCGAAGCGCGCGACGAAGTTGCGCATGTACTCGTAGGTCTGGAACCACTGGAACACACGGCCTGAAACGCTTCTGCCGCAAACCGGCACGAGGATGCCCGCCGCCGCCACCAGTTTCGGCTCGTTCGCAAATGCGACCCGCATCGCGTAGGTGGCGTCGTCGTCGAGCAGCGTATCGGCGTCGACGGTCATCACCGTCTCGGTCGTCATCTCCGTGATAGCCGCGTTCAGCGCGCGCGCCTTGCCGCCATGCGGCACTCGCAGCCAGTACAGGTTCGGATGCAGCGAGCTCGGTGCGCTCAATTCTCCTTCGCGCGCCGCCGTGAGTCCGAAGCGCTCGGTCAAAAGTACACCGGTGCCGTCCGTGGAGCCGTCGTCGGCAATCACAATCTGCTCGGGGCCGTGGGTCTGACGCAGGAGCGCGGCCAGCGTCACCGGCAACACCGCCGCCTCGTTGTGCGAGGCGACGATCACGCCCATGCTCGGCAAGCGGCGCGAATCCGCAGCGGGGTCGAGCGGCACGGGCGGCCGGATCAGCGGCAGCGTCTTGAGCGTGACGAATGCGAGCAGCAAGGTGTCGTACAGCACGTAGGCAATGCCGGTCGACCACGCCACCACGCCCTGCAGGAAGAACGCCCGCGCGAACAGCAGCAGCCACAGCACGATCACGCTGAGATGGATCAGCGTACTCAACAGCGTGGCCGGACGCGGCACGATACGAGGCGAGGCGAGCGCGAGGGCTTGTTCCAGAGTTCTCTTCAAAATAGCTACTGAATCTGTCGATACTGCGTGGTTAAAGTCAACGCTCGGGGTGGAGCCCGAGCGTGCGTGGCGAGCGCCCTGGCCTCAGGGAATCATGCGCTTCAACACGGACTTGCGATCGATCCACTCGTGCTTGAGCGCGCCGCCCACGTGCATGGCGAGAAGCGCGTACAGCGCATAGCCGAGCCAGGTGTGCAACGCACCAAAGCGGTCATGCAGGGTTTCCTTGAGCGTTGGATCCAGATGCATCACATAGCCGATGCGCGGCCATGGGACAACGTAGAAGAGCCGCATCGGATGCGTCGCCGCATCTTTCCAGGCCGAGTCGTGCAGCCAGCCCGAGAGCGGCAGGCCGATCATCAGCAGATACAGCAGGAAGTGCGCAATATGCGCCGCCACGCGCTCCCACGACGGAAACGCAGCCGGCAACGGCGGCGGCCGATGCGAAACACGCCACAGGATACGCAGCAGCACGAGGCCGAGCACGGTGATGCCGATCGACTTGTGGGTATCGATCACGGGCCGCACCCAGTCGTCGGGCAGCGAATCGGCGCTCAGCCCAAGCACCACGTTGCAGATAATCAGGATCGCAATGATCCAGTGCAGCAGCATCGCCGTGCGCGTGTAGCGCGACGCCGCCGGTACGCTGGTCGTATCGGTAAGCGGGGAGTTTGCCTGAGTGCTCATCGGTAATTCCATCCGAAAGAATGCGTCAATACGAAAGCTGTTTGAAATAAAAACTCATGCAGTGGTCAATCAAAACAGCCCGAACGCACAGGCGTTCGCGTACAACGATACAGCGGCTATCACGCTAACGCTGCAGCGCAGCGGTTTATTCCCAATCCGTGTCATATCGTCGCTAATGAATGATTTCCAAACATTTCAGTGGCCTTGCGTAGCGGTGACCAGCGGCCGGCGGCCGCAAGGCGGTGGCCGCAACACACGCCACTGAAACCCCAAACCCGCAATCTTCCTACGAAACGCCGCCCCGCGTGCAATAGCGTCGAAAGGCACTTGCCGTCTTATTAGCGCCGCTCGCAAAAGCCGCATGGCAAAGATGCCTGGCATGTGGTTTTCGCATATGTTCATTTCGGCCTGCGTGGCATAATCTGCGCCAATCATCGCTTCTTTCTCGTGCCCGGCGCACAGCATGCTTCGTCTTCGCCTACAGAAAATCGGCAGCTTGCTAGGATTGCTCGCAATCCTGATGAGTACGCTTGCGCCGACTGTCTCGCAGGCGCTCGCCGCACGCGACCGGCTTGGCCAGGCGCTGGCGAGCTACTGTTCGGCGGACCCGGATAACAGCCAGGCCACGCACACCGGCAAGCCGCCGCACTCCTCCGTCTACCATTGGCAGGCCTGCGCGTATTGCGGCATGCTGGCCCACGTGCCGGTCCTGCCGGGCACGGCCTCAGTCTTCATTGCTGCGCTATCGGTTGCGCGCGCACCGGTCGCCGTTACGCGCGACAGCCTCCACATCCCCCTCGTTTACACCGCGGCGCAGCCGCGTGCGCCCCCGCTTCTCTCCTAAGTCGCTCTGTACCTGAACAGAAGCCGCGCTGCGCGAGCAGTCGCGGGATGTCGCCGCACCAGTACGCGGTGACGCATCAAGACAATTGGAGAAGGATTAGATCATGCGTACGCTTTTCAAGCGGCACGTGGCGCCCGCACGCGCCACCCTGCTGGCGGCAGCCGGCGCCGCCTGCCTCGCCGGTTCGCCGGCTGCCTCTGCCCACGCAGTGGTGGGCGACCGGATATTCCCCGCCACGATGACGGTCGACGACCCGGGTGTCGACGACGAATTCGACACACAATTCGGCCACATCAAGTCCCCGGACGACAACGGCGACAACATGAACGTCAACACCGTATCGTACGAGTGGGACAAGACGATCACGAAGAATTTCCAGTTCAGCGTCTCGAGCCAGTACGTCAGCCAGAACGACCCGGACGGCGGCTCCGCCAAAGGCTGGGATAACCTGACGGTGGGCATGAAGTACATGGTCTACGCGAACGCCCAGCATGAATTCATGGCGTCCGTCGGACTGCTGGCCGAAATCGGCGGCACCGGCGCCAAGTCGATCGCGAACTCGTATTCGACCTTCAGCCCGACGGTTTATTTCGGCAAGGGCTTCGGCGACCTGCCCACATCGCTCAACTACCTGAAGCCGTTTGCGGTCACCGCCCAGATCGGACCCAACCTGACAACCGCTTCATCGGCTCTCGGACCGGACTCGTTCGGCTGGGGCACGACCCTGCAGTACAGCATCCCGTATCTGCAAGACCACGTGAAGGACCTCGGACTCCCGCAACCGCTCGCGGGCGCGTACCTCGTCGTCGAAGCGCCGATGGCCACCTGCACAGCAGGCGCCTGCTCCGGTCAAACGACCGGGACGATCAACCCCGGCGTGTTGTGGCTCAACCGCTGGGGGCAGTTCGGCGTCGAAGCGGAGATTCCCGTGAATCGGCTGACCGGCAACCACGTTGGCGTTCTGTTCGACGCCCACCTGTTCCTCGACGACATCTTCCCCGGCTCCATCGGCAAACCTCTCTTCTGATTCAGGACACCACGCTCATGAAACTCCATACAACTGCACGCGCCGCCATTGCCGCACTGATGATTGCAGGCTGCCAACTGGCCCATGCGCACGCGTTCCCGACTCACCAGGCGCCGGGTGCCGGCGCGACCGTCGCCACTTCGCAAAAGGACGTGGCGATCGATTTCGACGACGGCCTCGAACCCGCCTTCAGCTCGATCACCGTCACCGACGCGCAGGGCAAGCCGGTAACGAGCGCCAAGGCAGTCGTCGATCCGTCGAACAAGAAGCATATGTCGGTGACGCTGAACCCGCTCACGCCGGGTGACTACACGGTCGCGTGGGTGGCGGTGGCTGAAGATGGACACCGCACCCAGGGCCACTACACTTTCACGGCGAAGTAAGGGTGGATCCGCTCGTCCTCGTACAGATCGTCGTCCAGGCCGCGCAAGACCTGCTGTTCGCGGCGGCGGCCGGAGCGCTCGCCTGCAGTGCGATGCTTGGGCGAGCCGATGAAGCGCCGCCCTGGGCATCCGCGGGGCTGGGGCGCCTGCGGCTGGTTGCGCTCAGCGTGCTCGGGCTCGCTTGCCTGCTGTACCTCTGGCTGGAGGCTGCGGTGATGAGCGGCTCGTCCTTCAGCGAGGCCGGCCCGGCGGTGAGCGCGGTACTGACGCAGTCGCACTTCGGCATAGCGTGGTCGATCGGCCTTGCCGGCGTGGTGCTTGCGAGCTTCGCCGGCGTGCGCCATAGCCGTGCGGCATGGTGGCTTGCGGCAGCGGGCATGGTGATCTACGTGGCGGGCAAGGCTGCCGCCAGCCACGCCGCCGACGCAGGCGATTTCACGCTGCGCGAAGCCGTGCATGTGCTGCACCTTGGGGCAACGGCTTTGTGGGCGGGCAGCGTGATCGCAGCAGCCCCATTGCTGTGGCGCTGGGGCGTGGCGGCCTCCGCGCCGGCGTCCATTGAGCCGGCGAGCCGTGTGAGGTTCTGCACGCACCTGTCGCATCTGGCGACCGGCGCGCTCGCGGTGGTCATTGTGACCGGCATCTATAACGCGACGCAGGACACCGCGCAGCTCACCGCACCGTTGCTCAGCGTGCTGTATGGCCGCGTGCTGACGCTCAAGCTGGTGTTCGTCACCTTGGCGGTGCTGCTGGGCGGCTACAACCGCATGATCTATCTGCCGCGCCTGCAACACACCGCGGCCGATGGCGGCGAGGCTTATCGCGTTGCGCAACGCAGCTTCGACCGGCTACTGGTAGTCGAAGCCATCGTCATGCTGGCGGTATTGAGCATCGCCGGCGTGCTGGGCCACATGTCGCCGTCCGGCGGCTAGGCTAGTCAAACGCGCCGGCGCGCAGACTGTTACGCGCCGGCGTCTCCTCATCACTCAACGCCGCGCAATCACCGCGGTGGATTCGACGCGCTCCTCCAGCCAGCCATCGGCGGCGTGACGTTCGAGCAATTCGCGCACACGTTCGAGCAACTCATCGAGCCGCGGGCCCAGGCGCTCGCGCGACAAGCTCGACATCGACTGCGCCCGCGAGATCAGGGAATCGAGGGTCACGCGGCGCCTTTCGATGATCGACACACGCTCCAGCGAAGCGAACGCCGATCTCAACAAGACGGTTTCGTGATTCTCCCAGTTATCGGCTTTGCGCTGCGCGCGTGCCGGATCGGTTTGCGAGTAATCGTCGAGCAACGCGCGGTATTGCGCATGCCACGGCGTTAGGGGATCGTCGGGATGCGAGGTGGCAAAGAGGACCAACGCACCTGCCGGATCGATGAGCTGATCGAGACGCGCCAGCGTATCGGTCCGGTCCATCCAGTGAAATGCACGGCCGATCACCGCGATCTGAAAGTGCCCGAATGCCGGCGAGAGGTCATAGGAACTGCCAAGCCGGTACTCGATATTCGGCGCGAGACCCAGCCCCAGTCCGGCGGCGATGCGCAGCATCTCCGGTTCGGGATCGAGGGCCACGCCCGTGTTGATCCACGACGAGAACGCCAGCGAGAGCTGCCCCGGCCCGCAGCCGAGATCGAGCAGGCGCTGCGTGCCGTCGAGCCGGCATGATTCGGCCACGCGCCGGATCAGCCGTGGCGAATAGGCCTGGCGGCCGCCCAGGTAGTAGGCGGCATTGGTCTTGAAACGATCGGGGACGAACGGGATGGGTGTGCTCATGGGCGGTTCCGGTGAAAGCCGCGCGTGAACGGTGAAGCGGGGACGTGGGGTGTGCGCGGTTTGCAAAGTATGCCGCGAACCGCTCACTCCGTGGCGCCACCCTCAGTTGCAACCGCCCCGCCCTGCAACTCCGGCGAGCCGCCAGGCACATGACCAAGCCGCGCCCGGGCATCGAACAGCGCCAACATCCCCTCAGCCGAATTGAACATCGCCTGCCCGTTGTGTCCAACGCCCGGCACCTGCCAGCAGCGGTGCACAAGCTGCGTATGCCGGCCGCCCAGGTAGGCAAAGTAAGCAAGCCCACGTGCGAGCCGGTGCGGCCCTTGCGCCATGGCGGCGCACGACCGGTCGAGCGCCTGATGCTGCGGGTCGCAATCGGCCTCGCCGAGCAGGTAGATTACGTCGCTGCGGACATAACGTTGCTCCAGCGTATCAAACGCAGCGCTGCTTGCGTATCGCGGCGGTTGATGTATGCCGTACTTCCATGTGTCGACATCAGCGCAGGCGCGCTCGTCAGCAGGACTAAAGCCACCGTTGCCGTCCGGGCGGCGATTGTCGAAATACACATATGAAGAAGGATTGGCAATCACATAGCGGCAACGAACGCCTTGCCGTTCGAGCAGCGCCGTCGCCCGCCCAACCACCGCATATCGATGCGCCACCTGCGCGCCACCCGAGTGGCCGGCAATCACCACCTCGCGCAGCGCGCCGAAGCGTGCGCGATCCGCCAGCGATTCGATCAGACTATCAAGGACATCGAACGAACTGAGCGGCGCCGGTCCGAGTGCGTCGTCGCCGCCCATCCAACCCGTCCACTCCCAGTGCAGCATGTCCTGATCGAGGCCATGAGCCGCAATATCGGCGCCGGCAAGAAACTGCGGCACAAGCAACAAGGTATCCGCGGCATTCACGTCCGCCGCCGCCAAGGCACGTTGTGTGGACAACAGATAGGCATCCGCGTCGCGCAGCCGGCCATGCAGCACGATGACAACGCGGCTCACCCGTGCGTCCGACGCTTCGTCGAGCGAGCGATACAGCGGCACCGAGCCGGACCCACGCGCCGTGCTGACGCGCAAGTGTCCGCCGGCGACTTCGCGCACCGGGTATTCGTTGCGTGGTCGCGCCCGCTCGCGCGTACTGGAATCCGTCATGGTCGAATCAATGTGAAAGAAGAATTAGTCGTGCGGCACGGCGTCGGGGTCGCGCCACAAACGCCGCCCTGAGCGACTCAGGCCGACCAGCAGCAACGAAACGATCGCCGCAAAAATCAGGTAATACGCCGGCACCAGGTTCGAGCCGGTCACGCTGATCAGCGTGGTCACCGTCAAGGGCGCCAGCCCGCCGAACAGCGTTACGGCGATGTTGTACGACAGCGCCACCCCGGTCGAACGCGTCGCAGTCGGAAATAGTTGCGTGAGCATCCCCGGATGGGGGCCGGACATGATGCTCAACACCAGCGTGGCGACCATCTGCGCGGTGAAGAGCCGTTCGGCCGTCGGCTGCGCAACCACCCACGCGAACAGCGGATACGCGATCACCGCCCAGACCACCACCACCGGGAAAAACACCCGCCACGCGCCAACGCGATCCGCGAGCTTGCCCGCCAACGGATACGCAACGATGCTGATCAGGCCCGACACAGCCGTGCCCAGCAACGCGTTCTTCAGCGGCAGATGCAACTGGCGCTCGACATACAACGGCAAGAACGAATGCCACAGATAATTGGTCGCCGCGCCGACAATAATCACACCCATCGCGCACAGGCATGCATCGCTGCGCTCACGCAAGAACTGCCGCATCGACTGGCGCGGCGCATGCCCGAGCCGCTCGCGCAGTTCAAGGAATTCCGGTGACTCGCCCACCTTATGGCGGATATAAAAACCAATCGGCCCAATCAACGCGCCGAGCAGGAACGGCACGCGCCAGCCCCACGTTTCCAGCGACGCCCGGTCCAGATGCGTGGTCAGCAGATAGCCGCATGCGGACGACAGCAGCAATGCAAATGCCTGCGAAGTCATCTGGAAACTGCCGTAAAACATCTTTTTGCCGCGCGGTGCGTACTCCGACAGCATCGCGGCGGCGGTGGCAAACTCGCCGCCCACCGACAGGCCCTGCAGAACCCGCGAGAGCAGCACCAGCAACGGCGCAGCGATGCCAATGCTGCTATAGCCCGGCGTCAGGCCCATCAGCAGCGTGCTGACCGCCATCAGCAGGATGAGCAAAGACAAGGTACGGCGCCGCCCCACCCGGTCCGCGTAAGCGCCAAGGACAATGCCGCCGAGCGGCCGCACCACAAAACCGATCGCAAAGGTGGCGAGCGTCAGTACGGTGGACAGAAACGCGTTGCCCACCGGAAAAAACACATGCGAGATGGTCTTTGCAAAATAGCCGTAAATCAGAAAGTCGAACCATTCGAGACCGTTGCCGATCACAGAGGCGATCACGGCGCGCCGCACCTGCGAGGCCGCAGGCATGGCGGCGGGATGCGCGGGCGGCTGCGCGGCGGAAAGCGTCGAATCCATGGGTCTCCTGAAGTGCATCGTCTTCTTTATCCCTCAAGGGTACGGATGATCGCGGTAAATGTAAAATACCGATAAAATGACCTTGCCATACGTTTCATATATATGAGGAAATGCGATGGAATTGCGGCATTTGCGTTACTTCCTGGCAGTGGCCGACGAGCGGCAGTTCACTCGCGCCGCCGCGAAGCTGCACATTCAGCAACCGCCGCTGTCGCAGCAGATTCAGGCGCTCGAAAGTGAAATCGGCTTCGCGCTGTTCACGCGGGTGGCGCGCGGCGTCGAACTGACCTCGGCAGGGGCGTCCTTTGCTGAAGATGCGCGCGCCGTCCTGCAAGCGCTCGACCAGGCCGTCGTCAAAGGCAAGGGTATCGCAGACGGCCGGATCGGTTCGGTGCGTATCGCGCTGACCAGTTCATCGGCATTTCACCCGCTCGCGCCGGCTGCAATCCGCGCGTTTCGCGAGGCCTGTCCGGACATCGCCATCGATCTCAACGAAATCAACGCCGCGGAAATTATCGAGCGAATGGTGAGCGGCAGGATCGACGCGGCCATCCTGCGCAAGCCGAGCGCTACGCCGGATGAGCTGCGCTTCGACCTGCTGGCGCAGGAGAACATGGTGCTCGTGCTGCCGGTGGGGCATCGCCTGCTGAAGGCACGCGGCGCGGCGCGGCGGATGCGGCCGGTCCCGCTCGATGCGCTGGCCGAAGAAACGTTTATCTTTGTGCGCCGTCCGGGCGCGCGTGGCATGTACGCCGATTTCATCGACGCCTGCGAGGCAGCTGGTTTCACGCCGCGGGTCGCCAGCGAGGTGCCGCGCATGCTGACGGCGATCAATCTCGTGGCGGCAGGCACGGGCGTGACGCTGGTGCCTGCGTCGATGCAGCGCTATCAGCAGGAGAGCGTGGTGTATTGCGCCATTGATAGTGAGACCGCCATCACCGCGCCGCTACATCTGGTCACGCACCGCGATGCCGGTAATCCGGCGGCGACGCGCTTTGCGCAAACGGTGATTGAATTCGCGCAGGCGCAGCGGACCTAGCTGTCGTTGCTATTCTGCGAAGACTTCCTGCAAGGTCTGCAGGGTGTTCATCAACGTCTCATCGGGCACTGAACCTTCTTTCTTGACGAGACGCACCTTGTCTACGGCGCAAATCTGATCCAGCAAGACCAAACCCTGTTTGCGCTTGAACGTCACCGGAATCCGAAAGGGTGCAGGGCGGCCCTTCGAAGTCATTGGCGCAACGATTCGAGCGCGGCCGGCCAAACTCCCCGCGCACTACCATGTAAGGTCCGCGTCGTCGGCGTTCGGGAATTCACCCATCACCAATGCGTCGTCATCACTGTCGGCTAGAGCCTGGCTGGCCTCCGCCCAGCCTTCACGAACTTTAAGCTTTGGGCGTCGCAGGACAACCGTATCGTTTTCGACTTCCATTTCTACCTCGTTCGCCAGCCCCAGTTGCGCAAGGACGGGCTTGCGGGAGTCCACATGAAGCGGATAGCCATAGGTGTACTTGTCCGGGCTGCAAACGCGGGCGCTGAGTGTACCGGCGATTCTGGCCCACCTGGCAGGCTTGAGCTGGAGACGGAAGCGCCGGTCGGCGGGAATCGCCTTATAGGTGTTGGTATACGGCCTGTCGCGCGCACCGCTGTGCGTGATCCCGATGACAACCTGTCCCTTGGGGGCATCGGGCAGCACGAGGTCCGTCTCAAGCACACGTCCGCACTGCAGCGCAAGCACGGTGCTCGCGCCTTCATACACCACCTGGCGGGCAATCGCCGCCTCGTGGCGCAGTTGCGCTTCCCACTTCGCCCCCTGCTGGTCGAGGTGGTTCGTGCCGTAGATGTAGGGCTGGCCGTAGGTGGTCGTGTCATGGGGGGCAATATTCGCCTCATCCCTGAATCGCTCCCAGGCGGACTCAGGGTTGTAATCGGCGACCACGATGGACTGCGGCACGATCTGCGCGTGCGTCCTGAGCGTCGTGACCGCTTCTACGCCCGCCGACTCGAGACCAGCCACCTCGCGGTACGGAGCAATGAGCCGCGGGTCGTAAAGGTAATGGTCGATGTCATCGGCAAAGACGGTAATGTCGCCATGTTCGGTCTCCACGATGTAGCACCAGATGCCGGCCTTCTCCATGAGCATGTGCACATAGTCAAAGTCCGTCATCTGGTACTGGAAGCGCCACAGCACCTTGGGATAGTTGCCGCGCAGGCGAAACAGTATCTGGTGATCGCGGATGCCATGGGCGCGCAGGATCTTCTGGAAGATCTGCGGGATCGTGAGATGTTGGAAGACCTGGGTGTTGGTGACCGACTGCAGGCGCCCGAAGTGCGATTTGAGGACGATCTCGTACTTCGTGTAGTCCTTCGTGGTCTGCACCATCGAGAAGCGTTCGATGTAGCCGGAGAACTTCCTCACGGCGCCGTCATCGGAAGCAATCCGGAAGACCGCATCCTGGTTCAGATAGGCAGTGCGCAGGAGCTGCTCCGGATGCGTGAGCACGATGGTGACCACGTTAGGCTCCCCCATCTTTTCGATCGCGTCGAACGACACGACCGATAGCTGTGCCGCGCTATCCGTGTCGGGTACGTCGAGGTGATACGCCTGTCGCCCAGGCAGTCCAGCTCCAGTCACGTCCTTCAACAAGTCCGACATCGTCGTTCAGTTCCCTGTCAGCGAGCTTCGGAAACCGGCACGCGCGTATAGACGGATCGAGCGGCTCCGTGTGATTACGGGTACTACCGGCATGTGCGTACTTAATAGCATTGCCCGGAAGCCGGTGCAATTTTCAAGATGACATTCCGGGAGATTTGAGGCTCGTCCAGTCAGACAACGGCAGTGGAGATACGCCGCTTAGCCGTTGCAAACACAACCTGTACACGACAGGCAGGGAATCCGGTGGATAACAACTGGTGATCTGTTGCACAGACGACTACACCATACTGACCATGCCAGACGGCACGGGCTGCCGGCCATCTGCGAGTGAGTCGCCAAAGCGCAGTTCGTGTCGTCGCAAACCGCAGCGGCAGCAAGAGGACCCAACTGACGCTCGCCCGCACCGAGGTAGCCCAGCGTATCCTTCGATGCCAACAAAGCGGATCGGCAAGATCACAAGCAGGACTACGAAGCAGTAACAGGTTGTAATCAGCAGCTATTGCATGCCGACAAAACGTCGATAGCGGAACAGCGAGAGGTCGAGTATCGGCCGTGCCGTGCGTCGTTCGATCAGCACAAACGCCGCGAGTACAACGGTAGCGGCGGTCAGCAGCACCCCAATCGTCGGATGGCTCCAGCCAAGATCGGGCGCTTCCAGAATCGCGACCGTGAAGAAACCCAGCGCCACCGTGAAACTCGCCATGCCCGGCCAGTCGACGCCGACTGCATGCGGATCGCGCGTCTCCGACATGCCGGGCGCCGCCAGCAGCAGCGCCAACGCACCGAGCAATGCGGTCGAGACAAATACCGCGCGCCAGCCACGGCGGCCATCAGACAACTGCCGACCTCGAGCTTGTCGGCGCCGCTCAGCGGCTTGGCTTGTCTGCTCCCGCAGTGGGCAAGAGCGTGGCGCGTCTCGAACAGCACCTCGGCGTGCGGCTACTGCCGCAAAGCACGAGGCGCATCAGTCTGACGGATGACGACGAGCGCTTCTACGAGCGCTGCCGCCAGATCATCAAGGCCGTGCACGACGCCGAAACGATGATGCTGCAGGCCAAAGCAACACCGCGCAGTCGACTGCGGGTTAGCCTGCCCACCATCGGATACCGCTTTTTGCTGCCGGCCCTGCACGAGTTCACTGCGCGTTATCCGGAGATCGACCTCGAACTGGATTTCAACGACCGCCTAGTCGACGTTATCGAAGGTGCTTCGACGCCGCGATCCGCAGCGGCCCACTGGGCGATTCGCAACTGATGGCCAAGCGGCTCGGGCCGTTCTGCTTCGTGCTGTACGCGTCGCCGGCGTATCTGTAACGGCGAGGTGTGCCGCAGACGCTCGGCCATCTGACGCAAGCCGGACAGTTCTCGGTGCTGAGGCCGTCGAACCGGCAGTTGTCGCCAAAGCTGCGGACCCGGGTCGAATTCCTGTCCAAACAGTCGTTTGCTGAGTAAAACCGCGCGGATTGCTACACTACGCTTCGATCAGACCAATCCACCGCGCTGCCTGCGCGCCACGCAGCACCCGAATCCGCCCCAACCATGTCCGCCCGTTTCAACGCACCGCTCACCGCACTGCTTGCCGCCGCCCTGTTCGGCGCAACGACGCCATTTGCCAAAGCCTTGCTCGGCACGCTGTCGCCGTTCATGGTGGCGGGTCTCTTTTATCTCGGCAGCGGCATTGGCCTCGCCGTCACGATCCTCGTGCGCCGTTTGCGGCTCAGCAGCAACGAGCGGGCCAACGAAGGGCAGATTCATCTGCGCGAAGTCCCGTGGCTGCTTGGCGCAATTGCCACCGGCGGAGTCGCCGGACCTGCGCTGCTAATGCTCGGACTAAACGCCACGCCGGCCGCCACGAGTTCACTGCTGCTGAATCTCGAGGGCGTCTTCACCGCGCTGATCGCGTGGGTGGTGTTTCGCGAGAACGTCGACGTCCAGGTGTTTCTCGGCATGGTGGCGATCGTGGCCGGCGGCGTCGCGCTGTCGTGGCATCCGGGGGCAACGGGCCTGCCGCTCGGCGCATTGCTGGTAGCCGCAGCCTGCGCATGCTGGGCCATCGACAACAACCTGACACGCAAGGTCTCCACCAACGACGCGATGGTTATCGCCTGCCTGAAGGGACTCGTTGCGGGGTCGGTGAACTTCGCGATTGCCTTGCTGCTCGGCGCCAAACTCCCACATATCGGGACCATGGCGGCCGCGATGGTGACCGGTTTCGCCGGTTACGGAATCAGCCTGGTGCTGTTCGTGCTCGCGCTTCGCAATCTCGGTACAGCGCGCACCGGCGCGTATTTTTCAGTGGCGCCGCTGTTCGGCGTGACGATCTCGCTAATCCTCTGGCCAGAAATGCCGCCGCTGCTGTTCTGGGTCGCCGCGGCGTTGATGGCATTCGGCATCTGGCTGCATATCCGCGAGCGGCACGATCATCCGCATACGCATCAGGCGCTGGACCACAATCACCGGCACCGCCACGACGAACATCACCAGCACGAGCATGACTTCGTGTGGGATGGCGAGGAGCCGCATACGCATCCACACCGGCATGCGCCCATTACGCACACACACGCGCATTTCCCAGATATTCATCATCGCCACTCGCATTGAGCAGACAAATCGCGTCTTGCGATCGCTCCCTTTCGCGATCGCAAGCAAAACAGCGCGTGTAGCGGACGCCTGATAGCACGATTCAATTGGCATCGTGGCGAAGCTCGTCCTGTAATGGAATTCCTGTCTTTTGCGGTATCCCCTGCCAAACACGGAGATCCACATGGCTCAGCCCCAGCCCAACGTTGACGAAGTTGTACAGGCCATCGCCGCGGAAACCAACACCCCGACGGAAACGGTCTCGAAGATCTACGCCGACACTTTGGCCGACTTTAAGACTGACGCCCGCGTGTTCGATTACATGCCACTGCTGGTGGCCAAGAGAGTGCGCGACACGTTGCGCCACTCGGGCAACCAGAAAAACTAAAGCGAGCGCACAATCTGGGCGAGCCGCGCAACCAGCGCATCGGCATCCTCGGGTGCAATGCCGGCATAGCCCAGCATAAAGCCGTTATATCGCGTGCTATCCGTACGCGAATCGCAGAACGTGCTGAGCGGCGCGACCGTCAAGCCATGCGCGCGCGTCACCTCCGTCACATCCGTATCGAGTAGCGGCGCGTCGAGACGCACCGTCAGATGCATGCCGCCGCTGTCCGACGAAACGGTGACGAGATCGCCCATGTGCCGCTCAAGCGCGACTACCAGCGCCGCGCGGCGCTGCTGATAGATCCGCCGCATGCGCCGCAGATGACGCGCGTATTTACCGCTTTCGATGAAATCAGCCAACGCCATCTGCTCCGCCACGCGCCCCTGGCGGGCGAGTTCGCTATGCGCGGCGTCAACTTCCTTCGCCACATGGGCCGGCACGATCATGAACCCCATGCGCAGGGCCGGGAAGATTGTCTTGCTGAAGGTGCCCAGATAAATGACGGGCGTGTTGGCGGTCAACCCCTGGATCGACGGCAAAGGCGGCCCGTTGTGGCGCAGTTCGCTGTCGTAGTCATCCTCGATGATCCAGGCGCCGCGTTCGATTGCACGTTCGATGATCGACCAGCGCCGCTCGAGGCTCAACACGCTGCCAAGCGGATACTGATGCGATGGCGTGATGTAGATCAGGTGCGGCGGTGCGCGCTGCCAATCTTCCTGCGTCGGCGCAATGCCGGCGGCGTCGACCGGAATGGGTTCAAGGTTGAGGCCCGCGGCCTGGAATGCGGCCTTTGCGCCGTGATAGCCCGGGTCCTCCATCCACACCCGGTCGCCCGGATCGGCCAGCATACAGGCGCAAAGATCGAGACTTGCCTGGGTACCCGAAGTGATAAACACCTGCTCGGCCGAACATCGCACGCCGCGCGAGACGCGCACATAGTCAGCAATCGCGCGCCTCAAGGCAGGATGTCCCGCGTTGTTGCGATAGTCGAGCTCACGCGGATCGACCGCGCGCCACGCGCGTTCCATGGAACTGCGCCATTGCACCATCGGAAACTCGTTGAGCGCGGGCACGCCGGGACGGAACGGCGTGGGGTCGTTGGCGCGCGTCCGCTCTCGCGGCAGATCGGCAACCCGTCGTGACAAGCGGCTGATGGGCACGCCGAGGCCATCGACTGGCGGCGCCGGCGGCAAAGCCGCCCGGCTCACCATGCTCACCACGGAGCCGTGACGGCTGGTACTGACAAACCCCTCCTCGGTGAGGCGCTCGTACGCGTACAGCACCGAATTACGCGCGATGCCTAACTGCTCGGCGAGCGAGCGGGTGGGGATCAGTTGACTGCCGTGCCGGATGTCGCCATCGAGTATCGCCCGGCGCAAACTCTCGTACAGCAGATTCTGCTGCGTGAGCTTGCGGCCACCCAGTTGCTTCGCGAAATTCGACATCAACAGACCGTAGTCCAAATGTGTGGCTCCAGATTATTGTTGGCACGTGGAGCTAACAATGGTGCCACAAAATCCCTAAGCTGACGAAATGGTTGCGCTGGAAGCCGCCGGGGCTGACGGCTACGTGTACAGCGCGGCCCGTTAAACGAAAGGGGCCGCTGCTGCCATGGATACCTCCGCTCTGACCGAACCAGTGCATGCAAAAGCTGCGTCGACCGCGCGAAGAAACGCGATTGTCGTCAAGTGGGTAGCGTGGGTAATCGCCTTCGCCGTGCTCGCGCTGGCGTATGGCGGCATAGGTCCTGCGAAAGATGCCGGTGCGCGACTGGATGCTTGCGTTGCAGCTTATGGTGTATCGCAAGAGATCCCGGTCCAGGTGCAGACGGCGGCGTCACAACAATCCGGCGATCGTAACGACGCGCTTGCTGCGGCCCTGCTCGCCTGTTCAACCCAACCATAGAGATGCGGTACACAAACGGCCCAGCCCCTTCACGCTTCAACAGCACGCAGACAAGGAAACCGTCTCATGACTCATCCGATCCAGATTCGTCCCGTGGCCCCCAACGATTTTCCGGCGTGGCTGCCCCTATGGGACGCCTACAACGCGTTCTACGGACGCTCGGGCGAAACGGCACTGCCGCGCGACATCACGCTGCTCACCTGGACGCGTTTCTTCGACGGCTACGAACCCATGCATGCGATGGTCGCCGAGCGCGACGGACAACTGGTCGGCCTTGTGCACTATCTTTATCACCGGAACACAATCATGGCCGGCCCGACCTGCTATCTGCAGGATCTCTATACGCTGGAAAGCGAACGCGGCAAGGGCGTGGGGCGGGCGCTGATCGAAGCGGTCTACGCACAGGCGAAGGCAGACGGATCGAGCCGCGTGTACTGGCAAACCCATGAGACGAACCAGACCGCGATGAAGCTGTATGACAGCGTTGCCGAGCGGTCGGGGTTTGTGGTGTATCGGAAGGCATTGTAGAAGGACGGGACACCGCAAAAAAAAGGGCGCACCCCCACCGGTGCGCCTTGCCCTTCGCAGCCAAGAAGCCCTTACCTAAGCCTCCAACTGCTCCAACACCCGCCCCTTCGTTTCGATCCCGAGAAAGTGCACTGCCAGCGCAGCGAGGAACGGCACTGCGGCAAGAATATAAAACGCGATGTCGAGATGGCCGCCTACCACGGTCTTCGACACAATTGCCGGCGCGAAGATAGCCGCCACCTTCAGCCACGCACCGCCCACCCCGCAGCCAAACGCGCGAATGCTGGTCGGGTACAACTCCGGCGTGTACACATAAGCTGTGATAAACCCGCAGGCGAGGAAGCCCAGCGCAAACGCACAGCACGTCGCCACCACATACACAGACGAAGTGTGGAACACGCCCGCCAGCGCCAATGACAAGGCACACAGCACGAACGACAGGTTGATAATCGGCTTGCGCCCCACCTTGTCGACCAGCAGCGCGCAGGTCAGCGAGCCGAGCACGCCCAGTACGGAAGCCGCCACCGCCAGGTTCAGCGCCAGTTGCAACGGCGCGTGATAAACCGTGCGGTAGATGGTCGGCAACCACGTGGAAAGACCGTACTGGATAAAGCCGCACGTGACCCACAGCATCGCCACTGCCAGCGTGCGCTTCAGGTAAGCCGGTCCGAACAGATCGCCGATGCGGCGCTTCGGATGACGGTTCGCCAACGCATCGAAATCAGCCGCATGTTCGACCGGCGCAAGCGGTCCCTTCGCCGCGCGCTCGAACGCCAGCACGGCGGCATCCGCGTCGGCCATGCGTTCACGCTCGGCCAGCCAGCGCGGTGATTCCGGCACCAACTTGCGCAAGACGAAGAACAGGATCAACGGCATGCCGCCGATAAAATACATCGCCTGCCAGCCGAAGCGCGGCACGATCCACGCACCGAGCGCGTTCGATGCGAGCAAGCCCACCGGAAACACGATCTCGTACAGCAGCACGAAGCGGCCACGGCCATGCGCGCGGCTGATCTCGTTGATATACGTCGCCGCCACCGGCAACTCACCGCCGAGACCCAGCCCCTGAACGATCCGCAGCACGACGAAGGCGGCGAACGTCGGCGCAAAGCCGCACGCAATGCTCGTCACGCCAATAATCCCCGAGCTCAGCGCGATCGCCCGCACTCGTCCCTTTCGTTCGGCATACCAGGGAAACACGAAGGCGCCCACCAGCTGCCCGATCGATCCCGAGGCGATCAGAAAGCCAATCTGCCCAGGCGTGAGCCCCCACTTCTGGATCAGGATCGGCAACGTCGCCGCGATGGCGATCACGTCGAAGCCGTCGAAGAACGTCGCGAGACCGATCAGGATCCGCGCGCGAACCTGCATCGCGTTGCCCGGCAGCCGTTCCAGACGCGCGATGATCGAACCCCGCGTCACGGGGCCTGAGACACCGGCGCCGCTGCGGTCCCCCATAGTGTTGTCGATGGTTCTCATGCCGTTGTCGCCGTCCGAAAAGAGTTACGCGAGCGCCGTGCTGGCGTCAGTCAAGGTTGCAAGGTCGATCGTGCGGCCTTGGTTCATCCATTTGCGCGCGAGTTTCAGATCGCGCGGCGTGTTGATCGCAATCGCCCCGCGAATCGCGCTGTCTTCCACGTAGAAGAGCGTCGCGCGCTTGCCGGGCAGATCGCCGCGCACGGCGAGTTGCGCGTCGTTGGGAATGTCGCCGAGAATCTGCAGGTTGACGTCGTACTGATCGGACCAGAACCACGGGATGTCCGCATACGGCTCGAACACACCCAGCAGGGCTTTCGCCGCGCAAATAGCCTGATTCTGCGCATTCGCCCACGATTCGAGCCGCACCCGGCGCTTGAGCCACGCGCTCGGATGGTTCGCCACGTCGCCGCACGCGAAGATGCGCGGGTCCGAGGTCGCGCCGAAATGGTCGACCACGATGCCGTCCGCAATCGCGAGCCCCGCCCCTTCGGCCAGCGCCGTGTGCGGCGTGAGACCGATACCGGCAACGGCGAAATCGGCGTCGAGCGTCGTGCCGTCGGCCAGCGTGGCGCGCACGCCTTGGGCGTTATGAGGGTGATCGTCGAGCGAAACAAGCCCTGAATTCAGGCGCACATCCACGCCGTTAGCCCGATGCAGTTCAACCAGAAAATCCGAAATTGCCGGCGGCACCGAGCGGGCACACAGACGCGGCGCCCCTTCGACTACGGTTGCCGCCACGCCGAGCTTGCGCGCCGTTGCCGCCACTTCCAGCCCGATCCAGCCGCCGCCGATCACCAGCACACGCTGGCTCGCCCGCAAGCGCTCGCCCAGTGCGACCGCTTCATCGAGCGTGCGCAGATAGGCAATGTTCGAGGTCTTCACCAGCGCATCCGGCAAGCGGCGCGCGGCCCCGCCTGTGGCGATCACGAGGCGGTCGTATTGCACCTCGCGGCCTGACTGCGTGCGCACCATGCGCTGCGCGCGGTCAATCGAGGTTGCCGTATCAGGCTGCCATGCTTCGATATTCAGCGCGTCGAAGTCGTCCGGTTTGACGAGGCGCACGGTGTCGATATCCGCTTCGCCCGCCAGCACCGCCTTCGAGAGCGGCGGTCGCTCGTACGGCAGATGGATCTCATCGGCGATCATCACCAGGCGGCCATCGAAGCCTTCCTTGCGCAGCGTCTTCACGACCCAGCCGGCCGCCTGGCCGCCACCGATCACGACGATCGTGCGCGGCGCCTCCAGGTTTGCATGTGCATTCGATGCAGCAGCGTCAGTCATGTTTGCGCTCCGTCATGAACTTGCCTTCCGGCGCCTTCGCACTCTTCTGGCGACGCGTGTTGCCGTCGATGCCGCCATCGATCGCCCATTCGGCGAACACCGTCGGGCCCGGCTCGAAATCGCGCGGTTGCCATTCAGGCGTCAGTTGGTCTTCATCCGCGTAGTACTCGACCAGCGCGCCAGCCGGATTCTGGAAATACCAGAAGTAAGCCGACGACACCGGATGCCGCCCCGGTCCGAGTTGCGTGTCCCAGCCGCAGCGGCTGATATGCATGCCACCGCCGAACACTTCGTGAATATCGCGCACCGTGAACGCCACGTGATTCAGACCACGCTTGCCGTTGGGCAGCGCCAGCAGGAACAGGTCGTGGTGGCCGCCATGCGGCGCGCAGCGCAAGAACGCGCCACGGCCCGGATAGCGGTCCGACATTTCGAAGCCGAGCAGGTCCTGATAGAACTTCTCCGTTTCGGCCAGGTTGTTGGTGAAGAACACCACATGCCCGACTTCCACCGGCTCGGCCCGTTCATAGATCGGCGACGGTTGATTCACGCGCAAGGTCTGGCCCCACACGTTCGACGGCGAGCCATGCGCTTCGACTTCGCGCTTGCGGGTCACTTCCACGCGAATCGCCATACCGTTCGGGTCGATGCAACCCACCGCGTCATCGCTTTCAAAGTGTCCCGGCTGACCCGCAAAGCGGCCGCGCAGCGCGTCGAGCTCGGCGCGCGTCGCGACGCCCCACGTCACTTCGCGCAGCGTCGGGCCTTCTTCGAAGGCGGCCGGCAGCGACGGGTCGTTCGAATCGGCCACGAGAACCGTGCAGCCGTTCAGCGATTCGAAGCGGGCACGCGTCTCGTCGTGGGAGACTTCTTTCAGACCCCAGTCGGCGAAAAAGCGCCGGCAAGTTTCGAGGTCCGTTACACCGTAGGTAATCTGTTCAATGCCGAGAATCGTCATGTCGTGCCTCGTGTTACTCAATTAGCCCAGGCCAGAGGGGCGTCGTTCAACCCCCAGTAGAGGCTCTTTTGCTGCATGTATTCGCGGATGCCGAGGCGTCCTTTCTCGCGGCCCATGCCGCTCTCTTTCCAGCCGGAGAACGGCGTCGAAATCGAGAACAGCTTGTAGGTGTTGATCCACACCGTGCCGGCTTCGAGCGCACGGGCGACACGCCAGGCGCGCTTGTAGTCGCGTGTCCAGATGCCGGCCGCAAGGCCGAACACACTGTCGTTGGCTTCCTTGAGCAGCGAGGCTTCATCGTCGAAGGGCATCGCCACCAGCACCGGTCCGAAAATTTCTTCCTGGCAGATGCGTGCGCGGTTCGACAGACCCTCAAGAATCGTCGGCTGATAGAAGTTGCCGTTTTCGCGCCCTTCGCCCACCGGCCGCTCGCCGCCGCACAGCAGGCGTCCCCCTTCTTCCAGGCCCAAAGCGACATAACGCTCTACCGATTCGCGATGCGCCGGCGTAATCAGCGGACCCATTTGCGTTTCAGGCCGCGACGGGTCGCCGACGCGCAGCTTGCGCGCGCCTTCGGTCAAACGCTTCATGAACGCGTCGTAGATGGGGCGTTGCACGAACAGGCGCGAGCCTGCGATGCACGCCTCCCCCGAGGAACTGAAAATGCCGTACAGGACACCGTTGACCGCGTGATCGAGATCCGCGTCGTCGAACACGATGGTCGGCGACTTGCCGCCGAGTTCGAGCGACACGGGCATCAGCTTGTCCGCGGCGATGCGCGCAATGCCGCGGCCGACTTCCGTGCCACCGGTAAACGACACCTTCTTCACCAGGGGATGACGCACCAGCACGTCGCCAATCACCGAACCCTTACCCGGCAACACGCTCAGCACGCCCTTCGGCACACCCGCTTCTTCACAGATGCGCGCCAAAGCGAGCGAAACCAGCGGTGTGACCTCTGCGGGCTTCAACACCACCGCGTTACCGCCGGCAAGCGCAGGCGCGAGCTTTTGCGCATCCGAGGCGATCGGCGAATTCCACGGCGTAATGGCTGCGATCACACCAATCGGCTCATGCACGCTCATCGTCATGTAGTCGCCGCGCGAAGGCGTCAGTTCGTCGTCGAGCGTTTCAAGGCAGGCAGCAAAGTAGCGGAACGTGTTGGCCGCGCTCGCCACCAGCACGCGCGTTTCGCCAATCGGCTTGCCGTTGTCGCGCCGTTGCAGATGCGCCAGCGCTTCGTGGCGCGCCATGATGAGCTCGGCGATGCGGTACAGGATCAGCGCACGCTGATGCGGCTTCAACCCCGCCCAATCGGACTTGCGCCATGCGGCGTCCGCCGCTTCGATCGCCTCGCGGGCGTCATCGGCGCTGGCCGTCGAGATTTCCATGTTGACCGACTGATCCGCCGGATACAGGCTTTTGTACGGGTTGCCACGCCCCTGCCGCCATTCGCCGCCGATGAAAATATCGCCGGTGGGCACGAGGCTGGTATCGAAGTGAGTCATGTCGGTCATCCGCTCAGTTACATCTCGTCAAATCACGCAGCGCGCCGCACGGTTGCGCAGGGCACGGATCGCGCTGAACGCGGTCAGCGCGGAAGTCTTGGGGTTGTCCGGCAGCGGCTTGCCGCACATTTCGAGCGACATCTCGCCGAACGCGCCACGCGCCAGAATCCGGTGCACGTTGCGCGTCACCGCCGGGTCCGCAATCAAGCGCACAATCGTCTGATCAAGTCCGAGGCCCGCCAGCGCAATCGTCGCCGCCACGTTGGAATTCTTCGGATAAAGCCGCGCCGCTTCGCGAGCGCTGCCTTCGAAAATGATCCGCTCTTCCGTCAGGCTTTGCAGGTCGCAGACCTCTTCGGCGGGGGTGCCGAGCCAGCCGGTTGGCGGCTTGCGGCCCGTGTACAGCACTTCGTCGAGGCCACCCAGTTTCGCGGCGGCCAGCGCGTCCACACCGCCAATCGCGCCGGACAGCAGCGTCAGCGTCGCATCGCCTTCGTCGGCCGCGGCCGAGAGTGCGTCAAGCAACAGCACATCCGAGAGCGCGCCAATCGAGGCCACCGCGCAATCGGTGCCGGCCTTCAGCAGCGGCACGACATGGTCGACCAGCGCGCTGTGGCCCGCGCATTCCAGCGCGAACTGGGGGCGGCTGTTCAGCGCCGCCACCGACGACACCACATCCACCGACGCGCCCACCACTTCGCGCACCGACGCCGCATGACGCTCGGGCACGATCACGTGCGACACACGCACTTGCGGGTCCGCGACGACCGAGCGGTACACCGCCTGGCCGATCGCGCCGAAGCCGATCATCGCCACGTCGACGGGCGCATGATGTCCCGCGTAGCGAAGATCATGCATGTTCAGGCTCCTGCTTCTTGACCGGCGGGCCGGCAAACGCGGTAGCAAACGAGCCGACCGACAGCATGTCCACTTCCACCAGCACCGGGCCGGTCTTCGCGAGGCCTTCGCGGATGATTTCGTCAGCGTCGTCGAGCGACTTGATGCGGTAGTGCGTGAGTTTCAGGCTCTCGCAGAACTGCGCAAAGTCCGGTTGGTGCAGGTCCACGAAGCAGCGGCGGCCGCCGTAGTGCGCGTCCTGAATGTTGCGGATCACGCCGTAGCACTGGTCGTTCATCAGCACGATCATCATGTTGGCGTTTTCCTGCACGGCCGTCGCCAGTTCGCCGACGTTGACCATCAGGCCGCCATCGCCCACAAGGCATACGGTCTTCGCTGCGGTTTCCGCGAGCGCTGCGCCAATCGCCATTTGCATGCCCTGGCCGATACCGCCGCCCAGCGCATGCACACCGGCGCGCGGCGCGAAAATCTTCAGCAGGCGGTTGCCCCACGTGCTGTTCGAGATCGTCACATCGCGCACCCAGTTGTAGTCCGTGCCGACCGAACGTTGCAGTGCGTCGACGAGGCGCTTGTATGGACCGAGGCCCTTGCCCACATCCGCCACGGCAATTTCGCGGGCGGCGGCCAGATCGGCGGCGAACTGCGGGTCCACCTTGAGGCGGCCTTCGAGGCGCGTTGCGAGTTCCTCCAGCACCGCAGCCGAATCGCCGTGCACGAACAGTTCGTTGCGATAGCCACGGTTGTCGGCCAGTGCGTCGGCGTCGATGCGGTACAGCGGTTGCGGCAACGCCAGCTTGTACTTCAGCGTTTCATTGCCGCGCAGACGCGAGCCGACCACGAGGACCGCATCGCAAGTCTTGTAGAAGCTTTCCACGGAGGCATGCACGTTGAACGCACCGAGCGTCGCCGGATGATCTTCCGGCAGGATGCCGCGGCCCTGCACGCTGGTCACCACACCGAGGCCCAGTGCAACCAGACGCTCCACCGCTGCGCGGGCATGGCGCGTGCCGCCGCCCAGCCACAGCAGCGGACGCTTGGCCTTGACCAGTTCGTCAGCGAGTTGGGCGACGCGCTTGCTGTCGTGCGTCAGGGTGGTCACATGCGGCGCGCCGAGGTCGGCCGGCCATTCGATTTCCGCCGCCTGAATGTCGATCGGAATCTCGACGCTCACCGGGCCGCTCGGTGCGCTCTGCGCCATGCGGACCGCTTCGCGGATCGTCGGCAGCGCGGTTTCGGCGCTGCGCACGCGGTACGCGGCCTTCGAGATCGACGACAGCATCGACAACTGGTCCGGCGCTTCGTGGATATACGCGAGGTCTTTATCGAGGTATTCGGTTTCGATCTGGCCGGTGATATGCAGCAGCGACGTGCCCGCGGTCAGCGCCTCGACCATCGCACCCGCCGCGTTACCGGCTGCCGTGCCCGTGCTGGTGAACGCCACGCCGAGGCCGCCCGACACGCGGGCCAGGCCATCGGCCATGTTGACCGCGCCGGCTTCGCCACGCGCGCCGACATAGCGGATCTTGCCGCGATTGTTGATCGCGTCGAGGATCGGCATGTTGTGGATCGAAATCACGCCGAACGTAGTACGAACGCCGCATTGCTCGAGAAAGGCGGCAATCAGCTCGCCGACGGTGGTTTTATTAGACATGTCGTGCATTGCCTCCAGAGACATCGATGTGACTGCCCGTCGTATAGGACGACAGGTGGGTAGCCAGATAAAAGAGTGCCTGTGCGGCCTCTTCGGGACGGCCGAAGCGGCCAAGCGGAATGTTTTTCTTGCGTGCGAGTTCTGCCGTCCAGTCTTCCCAGCTTTGGCCGGGCGCTGCCTGCGTGGCGAAGCGGCGGCGCCATTGGCCAGACTCGACGATGCCGATCAGGATCGAATTCACACGGATACGCTGCGGCGCGAGTTCGACCGCGAGCGACTTGATCAGGCTCAGCAAACCGGCGCGCGCCGACGACGTTGCCACCATATGCGGCTCGGGCTGCAGCGCCAGCAGCGAATTCACGCAGACAATCGATGCGTTGCCAGAACCCGCCGTGCCGGCCGCGTCGCGCAGCATCGGAAGGAAAGCGCGGGTCGGGCGAATCACGCTGAAATACTTCAGGTCGAGTTCTTCGCGCCAGGCGTCGTCGGTGGTGTCGGCGAAGGTCGACACGCGGCCCTGGCCGGCGTTGTTCACCAGCATGTCGGTACGGCCGAAGCGTGCCTGCACCGCCTGCGCAAAGGCGCTTACCTGCTCCGCGTCGAGCACGTCGCAGCGCTCGGCCAGCAGCTGCGCCGCCGGGAACTGCGCATTTAGCGCGCCTTCCGCTTGCGCGAGGCGCTCGGCATCGCGGCCGCAGATCGCAACCGAGGCGCCCGCCCGCAGAAACAGTTCGGCAGTCGCGAGGCCAATGCCGGACGAGCCGCCCGTCACCACCGCAACCTGCCCGGTCAAATCGATTTGGATCATTAGAGCCCCAATGCCTTCATGTATTTGCTGCCCGCTGCCGGTCCATTCTTGGGCCGGTAGTTCAGGCGCTGCGAGAGTTCGTCGGCCGCCTGGCGGACTTTGTCGATCAGGCCGCTATCGAGCAGCGCTGCATCGATTTCCGGCCGCGGAATCGTCGTCGTGATCACCGCGACGATGCGGCCCGTGTCGTTGCGCACCGGCGCGGTCACGACCGAAATGCCACGCTCGAACGACGACTCGCTGATCGCAAAACCACGCTGGGCGTCGTCGCGAATCCGTTCGTACAGTTCTTCGACGGTTTCCGGTGTGAGCTTGGTAAAGCGATGCAGCTTGCGCTCGGGATACAGCACGCGCAGATCGTCGAGCGTCAGGTCGCCCATCAGCACCTGGCCGTGTGTCGTGGCATGCGCCGGCAGACGCGTGCCGACGTTCACCTTCACCGAGCTGAAAATCGGCGTATGGCTTTGCGCCTTGGCGACGAACACCACGTCGCGTCCATCGCGAATCAGGATGTGACTCGTCAGTCCGGTGTCGTCGCGCAACGCCTCGATGATCGGCAAGCCGAGGTCGGTCAGTTCGAGCGAGCTTAGGTACTCGAAGCCAAGGCGCAGCACCGCAACGCCGAGGCGATAGTTGCGATCCTTGTCGGCACGCTCGAGAAAGCCGAGCGATTCGAGCGTTTGCAGCAGACGGAACACCGTCGTGCGTGGAATCTTCAGGCGCCGGGACAACTCCGGCGCACCCAGTACCGGCTCGCGCGGCGAGAACTCAGTGAGAATTTTCAGGCCGCGTTCGAGACCCGGCACTTTGTAGCCGGCGTCGTCCCGCTCGTCGGCTTGCTTGTCATCTGTTACGCGCTCGGCGTTAATCATGTCGGGCGTCATTCAGTGGCTCCGTGGTGCCGCGCTCGCGCGGCAGAACGTGTCGATCAGCGTGTTGTACGCCTCGGCGGCTTCGATATATCCGGCGTGACCGGCGCGCGGCACCACCTGCAAAGACGTGCGGGCCGCCTGGGCCAGACGCTCGCAGCCGGACGGCGGCGTGATGCCGTCCTCGGCGCCGACTGCAACGCTGATACGCCCGTGATAGCGGGCAAGGTCGGAGGCGAGATCGGCGTTGGCAAGCAAATGTGTGGCCTGTGCGTAACCGTGAGGCACGATGCGCGCCATGTTCCAGCGCACCCATGCACGGGCGGTTTCGTCTGCGTGTTGGGACAGCATGTTCGCGCTGCGCTTTTCTGCGAGACCGGCCGGACCCAGTTCGGCCAGCATTGCGAGACGCTGGTCGCGCTTCGTGTCGCGCACGTCTGCGGCGGCCGAGCCGTAACCGCCGGCGGGAGACAGCAACAGCAGGCCCGCGAGACGCTCAGGATTGGCGACAGCAAACGCGCCCGCGATGATGGCCCCCAGCGAATGCCCCACCAGCACGCAGCGCTCGATGCCGAGCGCGTCGAGCCAGCCGCGCAGCACGTCCGCGTAGTCCGCGGCTTGGGGCGAGGCAGGCGCAACCGGATGGGACACGCCGTATCCTGGCGCGTCCCATGCCAGTACGCGACGCGTCGCGCCCAGCGCTTCGAACTGCTGCACCCATGAAGCCGCACCCGAACCGATGCCGTGCAGCAGCACAAGCGGCAAGCTGTCGTGGAGCGCCGAAGAAACCGGCTGAGCTTCGCGATATCCCACGATCTGCTCGGCCGCGGTGACGGCCTGCTGCAGCGAAAAGCGCGCAAGACGCGCTTCGAGCAAGGCAGCGGGATCGGCAGTGACAGACGGGACAGCGGACATGGTTTCTATCTGCAAGTGCAAGGTAAGGTGACTTCGGTACGGCAACCGCGCAGCGCACGGTTGCCATGTGAGGCCTTTTTCAACAGCAGACGCTCGGCAAGGCGTGCAGCGTGCCGTCGTCGAACGCGTGACGCTTAGCGCTTCAGCTTGGCAAGCGGCGAATCCGGCGGATACGTCGGCGTGATCGGCTTCGGTGAACCGAGCATCACGCACATCAGCGCGTCTTCCTCACCGACATTCACTTCGGTGCGGTACACGCCCGGCGGCACCGAGATCAGATCGCGTTCGCCGAGCACCGACTCCCATGTCTCGCCGTCGCGCTCACAGATCACTTTCATCTTGCCGCGCAGCACGAAGAAAATTTCTTCGACATCCATATGAATATGGCTCGGGCCGATGTTGCCGGCCGGAATCACCATCGTCGAGAACGTGAAGCCGCCAGCCGGGACCGTGTTGACGTCCTTTGCAACACCCGTGCCGCCCGTGCCGACATAGCGCATCTGCGCACGGCGGTACTTCGGGTCGTAGTCCGCCTGGAACTTCAGCGCATCCCAGTCGTAGCGACGGGTTTCAAGGCGTGCCACGCGCGAATCCATCCACTGCGCGAAGCTGGCTTCCGTGGGTTGATCCCACGACTTGCGTTCGATTTCGGTGTCCGCCATCTCTTTCTCCTTTCGGTCAAGACAAGATCAATTCATCACAAAGCCGCCGTTCACCGGCAGCAACTGGCCGGTCACGAAACGTGCGGCATCGGACAACAGGAACAGGACTGGCCCCGTTACATCGTCGGGAACCTGGGCGCGGGTCAGCGCGCGGCCTTTCAGGTAATACTCGTGACGCTCGGCGGGCACATAGGCAGTCGCCTCGACTTCGGTCAGGCCCGGCGCAATCGCGTTGACCGTGACGCCGTGGGCGCCGAACTCGCGCGCCAGTGAACGTGTCATCGCGATCACCGCACCCTTGCTCGCGACATACGCGAGCAGCTTCGGCGCGCCCCACATCGCCGTATCCGAGGCAATATTGACGATGCTGCCGCGGCCCGAGTCACGCAGATGCGGCAACGCTGCTGCGCTCATCAGCCACGTGCCGCGCACGTTGACGTTCATCACCGCATCCCATGTGTCGACCGCCAGCTCGCCTGCGAACTTGCCGCCCGAGTTGGTGATCGCCGCGTTGTTGATCAGCGCATCAAGTCCGCCGAGCTGCGCCACTGCCTCTGCAACGAAGCGCTCGATGTTGGACGGATCGGCGAGATCCAGCGGCAGGAAGTGCACCGCCTGACCTTCGCCCTGGAGCGCATCGGCAAGCGCATGGCCTTCGTCGTGCAACACATCGCCGAACACCACTTGCGCACCGGCTTGCGCCAGCGACTGCACAAACGCTGCGCCCAGACCGCGCGCACCGCCCGTCACGATCACGCGCCGGCCGTTCAGCGCCGCGAGCACAGCGTTAGCGTTATGCATGGCTATGTCCTGCTGCCGCACCGGCTTCGGCGGTGGCAGCTTGCGCACGATGGGTGGCGAGTGCGTCGAAATCCTGCTGCGCGCGCTGGCGCAACATGCGGCGCACGCGCGTCATACCGACGTCGTGCTGGTAGAGGAATTCGTGCTGGCGTGCATTCGGCGCCATGCTTTCGAGGACGTAGCGGTCCTGTTCCAGCACGTCCCAATGCAGGCCTTCCAGGCGGTTGCGGTACATGAAGCGCCATGCGTCGCGCTGCCAGCCGGACACCTTGCGGGTGCGCCAGAAGTAAACCTGGCAGTTGTTTTCGTCGACGGGCACGGCAAAGCCGATGATCCCGAAGTTGCCACCCGGGCCAAACTTCTTCTTGTACGGAATCGCCAAGCGCATCCACAGGCAGCCGGTTTCACCCAGCTCAACCCAGTCGAAGTTGACGTCGCGCTGGCCGACCTTTTCGAACATCAAGCCGGTGTCGGTCTTGCGCACGCGCATGTCGGCCTGCTTGTCGCCTTCGGCCATCGAATGCGACGTGGCGTGCAGATAGGCGCCGTGCATCGGGTCCATCACGTTGTCGATCGCGTACTGGTAATTGCACTTCCAGTTCGACATGCACAGGAAGCTCGCGTATTCCTCGCCCACCAGTTCTTCCGGCAGCACGAGCGGGGCGGGTTCCTTGTGCGCGTCGTCGCCGAACCACAGGAAGATCGCGCCGGCGTGTTCCTGCACGGGATACGACTTCACGCATTTCTGACCTTCAAGCGGGCAGTTCGACACCGCCGGCACCTTTGTGACCGTGCCGCCGCCGTCGATTTCAATGCCGTGGTACCAGCAGGCAACGCTGCCGCCAAGGTTCCAGCCGAGCGACAGACGCGCGCCGCGGTGCGGGCAGCGGTCTTCCAGCGCGTGAACCAGGCCTTCCTGATCGCGCCACAGCACGATCTGGTCGCCGAGGCGTGTCAGGCCGATCGGCGCGTTGCCGACTTGCCAGCTCGGCGCGACCGGGTACCAGTAGTTGCGCAGACCGAGGTCGAGGTAAGCCTGCAGCGGATCGGCCGTGCCGTGGTCCGTCGTATTGGGAGTAGTGGGGGACGTCATGGAAAGACTCCGGATGCGGGTGCGGTGAGACGGGTTCGCTCGGTTGTTCGGGGCTTGCGCTTATTCAGCGAGCAGACGGAATTCGGCGCTCAGGCGCTCGGCGGTCCACGCCGCGCCTTCGGGAGTGCGGAAGCCGACGCGGTTCAAACCGTCGGCCACTTCCTGCAACTCCACCGCGCCCGCATCGAACACTTTCTCGAGCGCGTCGCCGAAGTCGTTCTCGTATTGCGTCGGCTCGGCCTTGCGGGTTTGCCACACGAGGTTCTGCGCCTCGCCCGGTTTTTCGATGACGCCCTTGCCGGCCACGTTGTTCGGCTGCGGCGCGAGCCACGGCTTCAGGGAGGGATTGAATTTCACGGCTTGCTCTCGCATGTCATTCCACCTTGATCTGGATTTCTTCACCGGCAAGACGCACCGCGTACACCTTCAGGTCGCGGCCACCCGGCTCTTTCAGGCACTTGCCCGTCGGGATATGGAACACGGCTTCGTGCAACGGGCATTCGACGGTGTCGCCGTCGACAAAGCCCTGCGTCAGCAACGCGTACGCATGGGGGCAGACGTTCTCCAGCGCATACAGCGCATCGCCCACCTTGTAGATGCCGATCTCCGTGCCGTCGAGCTTGAACTCGAGCGGCGCGTCTTCGGACAGTTCGCCGGCATGTCCGGCGCAACGCCATTGTTCAGTCATGTTTGCTACCTTCTCCTGAAGCTCTTATGTTCCACATGTGAAACATCAGTTCGTGTATGGACAATTATAGGAGTCGCTTTGCAGAGAAAAAATAAAAATCTGTTGCGTTAGGGGAAAACACTGATGTGGCGTCGGGAAGACAGCGCGGCGCCAATTCGCCTGACAAGCGAGTGCCCTGACAACCCTGTTCCGTAAGGGTTTTCTGTCGGCATCCGAAGCAACCCTTCGGGCCGCATCCGGGTTTCCTCGGGGCTCGAAAATTTATTTTGACCACTTCTGAAGACTCTATACTTTCCATAGGCGATACATACGCCCATAGGTGGAACAAACAAGAAGCGAAGTTTTGGCGCATAAACCCACGACTAACGCTCACTCAATGCATTACGGCCAACGAAATGAGATCGGGCCTTTCGTCACACGATTAGGAGAACCAACGGTGAAAAGAATCATTGCAGTCGGACTTACGGCAATGTGTGCCGCGTCAGGGGCTTGGGCACAAAGCAGTGTCACGCTTTACGGTAGTCTGGATGCCGGAGTCGCGTACATCAGCAATGTCGGCGGGAGTACGAAATGGATTGCGGAACAGGGCAACATGCAGCCTGACCGTTGGGGCCTGAAGGGTGTCGAGGATCTGGGCGGCGGCCTGCACGCCGTGTTCCAGCTGGAGAACGGCTTCTATACGACGACCGGCGCGATGGCGTCGGCCGGAACGTTGTGGAATCGTCAGGCGTATGTGGGCCTGAGCTCGGATCAGATCGGCACGTTGACGCTGGGTCACCAGACGCCGTTTAACTTCGACGTGTTGGGTCCGCTGAGCACGGGCTATCTCGCCGCAAGCTGGTATGCGTTCCACCCGGGCAATATCGACGAGCTGGCCGATACGAGTGTCGTGCCGTTCAACAACTCGGTGAAGTTCCGCTCGACGAGCTTTAGCGGCTTCTCATTCGGCGCAATGATGGGTCTGGGCAACACGACCGACTTCGCGACCGGCCGCACCTTGAGCTTCGCGGCGAGCTACGCGAACGGACCGTTCAAGGCCGGTGCGGTGTACTCGAACGAGCACGACCAGACGCCGTCGATCGTCACCACCGGCATCACGAACTTCCAGGGTGTGGCGGCCGCCAACTACACGGCCGACAAGATGGAGAACATGGGCGCCGGCCTGTCGTACCAGTTCGGCAAGCTGCTCGTGCATGGCCTGTACACGCGCGTCAAGCTGGATTCGCCGGGATACTCGAGCACCTATCAAAGCTACGACGCAGGGGCGAACTACCAGTTCACGCCGTTCAACAGCGTGGCAGGCGGCGCGGCAACGACGAGCTTCGACGGTCACCGCTGGACGCAGTTCGAGATCGGCGATATCTACGCGCTGTCGAAGTCGACCCAGGTGTATGTGAATGCGCTGTATGAGCGTGCAGGTTCGAATACGGACGCTGCGTTCTTCACGGCAGGCGCCGCGAATGGCCGCAATCAGACGGTGTTCCTGACGGGCGTTCACCACTCGTTCTAAGCGGGTGGCGGGGCGGTGGCCCAGTGGCCAAGCGGCGCGGTTGCCACGCAACCGGCCTGCCCCCGCCTAGTTCGCCGCCACTGTCCTGCGGCGCGCTTCGGCCACGGTCGGATCGTCTGCACGTGGGCGGTAGTTGAGGCGCGTCGACAGATCCACGGCCGCGGTGCACACCGCCGCAATCAGCGGTTCGCGTTCACCGGCCTCGCCGATATCCGAACGCGGCACCGTAACCGTCAACGCAGCCACGATGCGGCCGGTCTGGTCGCGCACGGGCGCCGTCACCACAGAAATTCCGCGCTCAAACGAAGCCTCGCTCACCGCGTAGCCAAGCGCCGCGTTTTCACGCACACGCTGGTTAAGTTCTTCGACGGTCGCGGGCGTGCGGTCCGTAAAGCGCTCGAGCTGCGGCTCGGGATAGAGCTGGCGCAACTCTTCGCAGCTCAGATCGCCCATCAACACCTGGCCATGCACGGTGGCATGCGCCGGCAGACGCGTGCCGACATGCACCTTGACCGAACTGAACATCGGATCGTGCGTCTGGGCCTTCGCCACGAACACCACGTCGCGCTGATCGCGGATCAGCAAGTGCGCGCTCAGTCCCGTGGCATCGCGCAGGCGTTCGAGCAGCGGCGTGCCGACGTCGGTCAATTCAAGCGAACTCAAGTATTCGAAACCCAGCCGCAACACCGCGACGCCCAGCCGGAAATGGCGGTCGCCGTTAACGCGCTCCAGGAAGCCGAGCGCTTCGAGCGTCTGCAACAGGCGGAAGGTGGTGGTACGAGGAATGCCGATGCGCTTGGACAACTCCGGCGCGCCCAGCACCGGTTCGCGTGCGCTGAACTCCGAGAGAATGCGCAGGCCGCGTTCGAGGCCCGGGACGAGATAGGTCGAGCCGCCGGCGCTCTCTTCGTCGGCGGTTTCGCCCAGATCGACGGGTACTGCGGCCTCGTCTTGAGCCGCCGGCTCATCGCCGCGCGGTTTGGCCGCTTTGCGTCCCGCTCCTGTCATGTTTTCTTTTGCCATATCCGGCTGTGGTTCGTGCTGATCGTCTATAGGTCAGCATGATAGCGCGAAGCGCTGCGGGCCAATTTGGCCTGACGCCGCGAATTCTGGCATCGTACGATCTCGCCACCTCTGAACGGGCTTGACACATAAAAGGACGATATCGGGCGCGATCATTACCCGATCGTCGACGCGTGCCGGCATTGCGCCGTAGACGAAGCCGTTTCATTGCTTGAACAGCACATTTTCGAAACGAAGCACGAAGCACCGGCTGCAGCACGACCGGGATACCCGGCGCACGCGAGCAGCCCAGACCTGAGGAGCCATACCCGATGAACCAGAACGACGACTTGCCCGTGCCGCACCCGAACGCGGAGCTTCCCGGCGACGACAGCCCGGACAACCCCGAGCGGCGCCGGGTCCTGACCGGCATTGCAGCGGTGGGCCTCGGGCTCGCCCTTTCCGGCTGCAACACCGAAGAACTGGCGGGAGGCACGCCACGCAGCGCCGCCGACCTGCGGCTCGACGCCGCCCTGCACGATCAGGTGCGCCAGATTGTGGTGATCTACGCGGAGAACCGCAGCTTCGCCAATCTGTATGGCAATTTCCCGGGCGTGCAGCATCCGCTCGACACCGTGCCGGCCGAGCGCTACGTGCAACTCGACCGCGATGGCAAAACACCCCTGACGCAGTTGCCGAAATTCTGGGGCGGCCTCGTGCCGCAGGCGCAGGAAGTGGACGGCAAGCGCTACATGATCGGCGAGCACGACATCACCGGTTTGAACAACAAGCCGTTCCGCATCACCGACGCGCAAGGCGCGCCGCTGCCGAACGGCGTGATCACACGTGACCTGTGGCATCGGTTCTATCAGAACCAGATGCAGATCAACGCCGGGCGCAATAACCAGTTTGTCGCGTGGGCCGACTCAGGCGGGCTGGTGATGGGGCATTACCGCAACTCCGCCGAGACGCTGCGGATCTGGAATCTGGCGCAGCAATACACGCTGTGCGACAACTTCTTCATGGCGGCTTTCGGCGGCTCGTGGCTGAACCACATCTTCCTGATCTCCGCGCAAGCGCCGCTCGTGCCGGACGTGCATAACACCGCGGCGAAGCAGTTCGTCTCGGTGATCGAAGGGGACGACCCGACCGGCGCGTGGCTCAAGGTAGCGCCGCATTCACCGGCCTCCGCGCTCGACGGTCCGCCGAAGTTCGTCAACGACGGCCTGTTCACGCCCGATGGCTACGCCGTCAACACGATGGCGCCGCCGTATCAGCCGAGCTTCGTGCCGCCTGCGCCCGGGGGCGATCCGGCGACGGCCGATCTGTCCAATCCGCGCGTGCTGCCGCCGCAGAACTACGCCACCATTGGCGATCGTCTGTCGGATAAGGGTGTGAGTTGGGCGTGGTATGCCGGCGCATGGCAATACGCGATTGACCACAAGGACACGGGCAGCGTGCCCGACTTCCAGTACCACCATCAACCGTTCAACTACTTCGTCAACTATGCGCCGGGCACCGACGCACGCGGCCAGCATCTGCGCGATGCCGGCGTGGGCGACGACGCGTCGACTAACCGCCTGCTGGCCGATATCGACGCCGGCCGCCTGCCTGCCGTCACGTTCTATAAGCCGCAGGGCAATCTGAATATGCATGCGGGGTACGCGGATGTGGAATCGGGTGATCGGCATATTGCTGCGGTGATCGATCATTTACAGCGCAGTCCGCAGTGGGCGAATACGGTGGTGATCGTGACCGTTGATGAAAACGGCGGGTGGTGGGATCCCGTGTCGCCGCCGAAGGGCGACCGCTGGGGACCGGGGTCGCGGATTCCGGCACTGGTGGTGTCGCCGCTCGCCAAGAAGGGCTATGTGGATCACAACGTGTATGACACCAACTCGATCCTGCGCTTCATTACCCGGGTGCACGGGTTGAAGCCGCTTGATGGCGTGGTGGCGCGCGATCGCGCGTTTGCGCAAAACGGGCTGCCGCCGTTGGGGGATTTGACCAGTACGTTGGCGCTTGCTTGATTGCGGATGGTTGATTGATATGTAGCAGCGGTCCCGCCCGGCTTGAATGGCGGGACCGTTTTGGTTAACGCAGACGCTGTAAGTAGGCACTCACCTCTTCCGCTACCCGCGCGTGCTCTTGCTGCGGCCTCATTGTGCTTTGGCCTTCAACTTTTCCACCACCGAATCCGAGATCTGCTGCGCGGTGTTTTTGATCATGCTCCTCTGGTCATGCCCGGCCATCACAAACTTCGCGGCGATCACATAGGGGTTGAGCTTGATGAAGGCGCCAGGCTTGTCCTTGCTGGAGCCTTCTTCAGTGCTCTCGTAGAGCGGTGGCAAGGCTGGGTTGGACAGGTCGTCGAGTGACACTGCGACCTGGAAATGACTCTGGCCCGCGCCGAGACCTACGATGGCGCGCTTCAAGCGGTTGCCTTCGTCGACGCTTAGAAACACGCCACGCACTTGCCAGCCGGTGGTGGGCAAGGCTGCGCCGGGAGGGAGCCGGCGTGCGTCGACGCCGGCTTTCATCAGATCGGCGGTGAGGTCATTTGCCATATCCGCGACGATCTCTTTGGCCTGGGTCTGAGGGTCTTTCGATTGCCGCAGCGGGCCGCCGGGTAGCACGCTGCCCAGGTGTCGGAGCCGGCTGCCGGGGCCGCTGTCCGGTGTGACGTCGGCGACGTCGAGGTCGAAGTCGGTCACATAGACGACCGGCGCCGGAGTTGGAAACGGCGGTGGGTCGGCTGCGTAGCCTGAGGTGCCGACGAGGCCGGCCGCCGTCAACATAACGAGCCACGCCGCTGCAACGGCGGGGGGCATCCATCTACGCGCCATGAGGCGCCTCCGTGGTCGTGGTATCGACGCCGCTATCCTACAGGGCTGGGGCGGCGAGCTACGCTATTGGCTAATGGCTCATCGACTTCCTGTTCGCCCTCGATCGGCTGCGGATTCAAGCGGCCGATGCAACGATTTGACCAAATCGATCAGCAGTGTAGTTCAAGGGATGGGTATCGGCCGTGCCTTTGGATGGAACATGGCAAGCCGAAGAGTCTTGAGCCCAGCGTCTTTGGCGTACTTCAGGCAGATGACACTGCCAGGACCTTACCCCTGAAGAGGGTCTCGTGATGGCCGTTACGCAAAAAGCGCCTCGTGCCAGCACGTTCGGCGACACCATTACCGCTCCGAAATGTCCGCGCGGCTCAATGCGCGCAAAGTGATCACTCTCGCGGCGAGTCACATTGAGCCGCTGTCACTCCGACCGGCGCCCCGCCCACAGCATCGGTCGGCGATTGGCCCACGGCCGGGCCTGCTCGAGTTGCCCGGCGAGTCGCAGCAACGTATCTTCCCGGCCGAATCCTGCTGCGAACTGCACGCCGATCGGCAAACCGGTTGCAGGGTGCATTTCAAGCGGCACGGACATGGCAGGTACGCCGGCGACGTTGAAGGGCGGCGTGAACGGCGAATGTCGAAAGACCCGCTGCGTCCATTCGAAACCATTCATCGATTCGGCTCCGGCGCCATAGGCGCCGATAACGGGCGGCATCTGCGGCAGCGTCGGCGTGAGCAACAAGTCGATATCTTCAAACCACGCCCCGACAGACCGCGTAACCAGGTTGCGCATCGCCAGTGCCGCCGCAAACCCAGAGGCTTTTTCCTCCTCGCCGTATCGGAAGCAGGCCAACGTGGCTGGCTCGAGCGTCGTGTCGTCAACCGGCCGGCCGGTTGCGGCTGCGAGGCCCTCGATCCAGCCGACGAGCGTGGCAGTCCAGATGGTCGCGTTCATCTGCACGAAGGCGTCCCACGATACGCCGAGCGTCGGGTGGAGGTCGATGATGGTATGGCCGAGCGATTCCAGAAGACGCGCGGTCGATGACGTCGCTGCCGCGATAACCGGATCGGTATGTTCCCCATTCCAGGGATCAAGCAGCAGGCCGATCTTTAACTTGCCGGGCTCGCGGATCACTTCGGAAAGGAAGCTTCGTTCGGGCGCGGCAGTGACATATGGCTCGCCAACCGCGTGGCTCTGGATCGCATCGAGCAACGCTGCGCTGTCCCGCACGCTGCGGCTCACGCCCAATTGCACACCGAAACCCGCGAATACTTCGTCAAGCCAAGGCCCGTTCGAGCTGCGCCCGCGCGTCGGTTTGAGCCCGAACAGGCCATTGTAGGCGGCGGGCACGCGAATCGAGCCTGCCGCATCCGTCGCATGAGCGAGCGGGACGATGCCTGCCGCAACCGCCGCCGCCGCACCGCCGCTGGAACCGCCTGCACTCAACTCCGGCAGCCACGGGTTACGGGTCGCGCCTTGCAGCGTGGACTCCGTGGTCGTACTGAAAGCCATCTCTGGCGTGGCTGTGCGTCCTATTGTGACCAGCCCCGCAGCGCGAAAGCGCGACATCAACAACGAGTCCTCGGCAGCGACAACGCCTTGCGCGAGCCGGCTTCCCAGTTCCAGTTTCTTGCCTTGCATGCTGAGCGCAAGATCCTTGATCAGAAACGGCACACCCGCCAGCGGGCCGCCCCGGGAATTTGCGTTGCCGCTTTCGGAAGCGGGCCAGCTTTCGATAACCGCGTTGATCTCCGGGTTAACGACTGCGATGGCCTCACGCGCGAGTTCGACAAGCTCGGCCGACGTGACCTCGCCGTTTGCGACCAACTCCGCAAGTCCAATCGCGTCGTAATCCGTGTATTCGCTCAGTTTCATATTTCCTCCGTATTGGTGAAGGAAACGATAAGGCAGACTTCTCAAGGTGATTAGTCTGCGTTCGTGACAAGGATTGAGCCACGGATGGGACAATGTCACCGCAATGCAACTCAACATTTTTGAGCGGGTACGCGAGTTCCGATGACCAGAGATCTCAACGACACACTCGTTTTTGTTTGCGTCGTGCAGGCAGGCAGCTTCACGGCGGCGGCGAACGCCCTGCAGATTCCGAAGACGACTGTGAGCAGGCGCGTTCGGCAGCTGGAGGCGCACCTGGGCGTGGCCCTGTTGCACAGAACGACGCGAAAGCTGCGCCTGACAGAAGCAGGCGCGGCATATTTTGAGCGCTGCAACGGCATCGCCCGGCAACTCGACGATGCGGAAAACGCCGTTCAGCAGATTCGCGGAACACCCGGCGGCTGGCTGCGCGTGACGCTGCCGTATTCGTTTGGCGCGACGTGGATCGCGCCGTTGATAGCCGGCTTCTGCTCGCGCTATCCCAAGGTGCGCGTCGATATCGTCGCGACGCATGTGCCACTCGATCTGATCGGAGAGAACGTGGATGTCGCCCTGCGCCTCGGCGCGCTTACCGATTCGAGTCTGGTGGCGCGGCGGCTTGGCAGCTTTTCGACGTCGGTTTATGCGAGCCCTGCGTATATCGACAGGCATGGCGCGCCCGAGAGTCCAGAGGATTTGCATCGTCATCCGGCGCTCGCGCTGCATCAGGCGCGTACCGACAGCGGCTATGCGTGGCCGTTGCGCAAGGCGGGGCGTAAGGCCAAACGCTACGGGCTGGATCCGGTGATCGTTGCAAGCGATCCGGTGTTGCTTGTGGACGCGGCGCGTGCCGGCAATGGCTTGTTGTTGGCGATGGATGCGAGCATGGCCTCGGAAGTTGCAGCGGGGCGTCTGTGCAGGGTACTACCCGAATGGATCGGTCCACAGCAGGATCTCAATGCGCTATTTCCGAAGGAGCGGGTGCCGTTGCCGAAGCTGCGAGCGTTCCTGGACTACCTGAAGGCTCAATTGCGCTTTACGCATACGATCTGACCGGATACAGGTATCGTCGTCCGAGTACCGCCCGACGCGTCCGGCTGCACACCACCCTCAACGCTCTTGCGTTCACTCGAACGCAGCTTTGAGAAATGCCGCGACTTCGGCAGGCGACTGCGCCTGTGCCTCCGGGTCGCCGCCCAAAGTGATGCCCGTGGTCAAGCAACGCTTCGACTCAGCCACGGCGGAAGCGCCAGAGAGCGTCTGGCCATCTCGAACCATTGTGAACGTTCTGCTATCGAGATCATAGGAGCCGTGGCATTCCCGCGCACTGGTTGCAAGCGGTATTGAATGCAGAAGTGTCGGTCTGTCGAAACCATGCCAGGCATCCGGATACTCTTTCAGCGTGATCTGTGTGCCTTTCGAACGCAGCGTGTCAGCATAGGCAATACAAGGCGCCGCCGGCGTATAGTTGTCCTTACCGCCAACCAGCATCAGGACGGGAGAACCGTCAATATGCGCTGATTCATAAGAGATGCCGCAGGACGGATAGAAAGCGACGTGGGCAGCAAATCGCAGATCGCCCTCCGTCGCGGCCAGACGGAAGGGTTCCAATGACGAATAAAGCGCCGCAACACCGCCGCGCGAAAAGCCCATGACCGCGATCCGGCCTTTGTCGATACGAGGATCGGTCGCCAGCAAACGCAAGGCGGCGTAGGCATCGGCGATGCCGGCGGCCATCGAAAGCTGAGTCTGGTCTTTTTCAGTGTTCCTGAGTCCGCGCCCGGTAAAGCTGTCGACAACAAAGCTGGCATAACCTAGCGCATTCATGCGCCGGGCCCAAACCCGTTCGCCTGGATTCACGCCGCTACTTCCATGCAGGATGATCACGGCGGGTACGGCGTGTGGCCCATTGCTGGGCATGCTCAAGTCTCCGGTAATGACTGCCTTTTCGCTGCTGGCGTAGTGCGAGAGATAGTCTCCGGCACTCCTGGGCGTAACCGACGCGAACGTTATGATTCCGCTACGGCCGTCGTCGAGGGAGGTCGTGATTGAAGAGCTAACGGTGGCAGGCGAGCTACAAGCCGCCATCACACTGGCGGCGACAACTAACAACAGGCTTCGTGTGGCGTGACGAACAATTCTTGTATTCATTGTTAGCGCGTTCCGTGGTTTCGAAGCTAGGCACCTCAAGCCGCAACTCATGCAGAATCTGGCACTCATGTGTCGGGCCGGCACCGTCACCCTCGATCAACGGGTCCACACCGGATTGTAGCCAAAGTTGACGATCCACCGATGAAGCAGACCACGTCAAACCAGATCCTTCACCAACGCCGCCCGCACCCGCGCCTCAATAACCTGCGTAGGCACCGGATAACCCGGATGATCGCAGCCGATCTCCAAAGCCGCCCCGTCACGCAACCGCGCCTTCATCGCCGGCGTAAGCTCAAAACGCACGAAGTGCACCGCCGAAGTCTTCTGCTCGTTATCCCGCTCCAGATCCTCATCGGCAATCGCATAAACCGGCGGCTCGCCCTCCACCTGTAGAAACACCTGATCCTCGATACCAATCAGCCGCGCCAGCGCAGCCTGCCGCTCGATTTCATTCTCATATTCGATCTGCATGGTCGCCTTCAGGTTGCTGCCGTCCGGCACCAACGGCAGATAAGCATTCAGTTCACCCTGGATACCATCCTCGTCGAAAATCTTCTCGATATGCAGCATCTCCTGGATCTGATACCGGATCGTGGTTTCGTCTTCGAACAGGAACGTGACGTGATTGCCGAGCGGCACGGTGCGATCTTTCTTGTGCTCGATCACCTGGGCGCGCATGGCAATGCGTGACTTCGAATAATTTTCGAGCGACAGCAGCGAGTTGCGGGCGATGCTCATCTCGGTGTCCTTCAGTCAGTGGTGGGTTATCAGAGGCCGTACGCCTTGCGCAGCAGCGTGAGCGGATGCGCGAGTTGTCCTTTCGACAAGCCGCTTTCGTCGAACCCCTGTTCGATATGATGGCCGGCCAGTTGGCAGTCCGACGAAATGTAGTCGGGATGCGGCTGGGCCATCGCCTTGAAAACCGGCGTGCCGATCTGCATCGCCGTGCGGTGAAATTCCTTTTTGATGCCAAATAAGCCGGCATGTCCTGAACAACGCTCGACGACCGTGACCTGCGTATCGGGCACCAGCGCCAACGTCTCGGAGGTTTTACGGCCGATATTCTGCACCCGCGCATGGCAAGGCACGTGATACGAGACTTTACCGAGGGCAGTCTTGAAGTCGGTTTTCAGCAAGCCGTCGCGATGGCGCGACACGAAGTATTCGAAAGGATCCCAAAACGCCTCGCTGACGGCGCGTACATCGGCATCGTCGGGGAACATCAGCGGCAGTTCCTGCTTGTGCATCAGCACGCAACTCGGAATCGCACCAATGATCGCGTAGCCCTCACGGGCATATTTCGCAAGCACCGGCACATTCTTTTCCTTCTTGGCGGCAACACCCTGCAAATTGCCCTGTTCGAGCAGGGGCATACCACAGCACACTTCGCTCTTCACCAGTTCGTAGGGAATGTCGTTGTGAGCGAGCACGGCGAGCAGATCGTGACCGATCCCCGGCTCGTTGAAATTCACATAACAGGTGGCGTAAATCGCCACCTTGCCCGGCGTGCGCTCGCCGTCGCGCACCGGCGCGGTTGGGGATTTTTTTGCGGCACGGCGAAATTTTTTCGTTGCGAAGTCGGGCAGCCATGCGTTTCTGTCGACGCCGAGCGCGTTCTCCATCACGCCACGCGCCGTCGCGTTGTGATTCACTGCGTTGACCGTCTGCGTAACCACCGGAATGCCCGCGAAGTGGCCAAGCGCGTCGGTGTTGAAGAGAAGCTTGTCGCGCAGCTTGAAGTCGCCGTGTTTGTAGCTGACGGCCTTGCCGCGTAGCATCAGGTGCGGAAAATCGACGTTCCACGGATGCGGCGGCACGTACGGACACTTGGTCATGTAACACAGGTCGCACAAATAACACTGATCGACGACCTTGCCGAATTCGGCTTTGTCGACCTCGTGCGCTTCACCGGTCTCGGTGGCATCGACCAGGTCGAACAATGTCGGGAACGCGCCGCACAGCGAAACGCAGCGGCGACAACCCGCACAGATATCGAAGACGCGCGCCAGTTCCTGGTCAAGCGCCTCCTGATCGTAGAACGTGTCCGAAAGCCAATCGAGCGGATGCCGGGTGGGCGCCTCGAGGCTGCCTTCTTTGTGGGGCATGGAGTCAGGCTCCTTGCATGCTTTTGTGCTTTTCTCGTCAGGCAGAGCAACCCGCACATGAGGACGCACAAACGCGTCGCCGATACCCCGGCTGTCGCGCTGCGCCGCACCATGCGCTGCTCCGACACAAACGGGAGCCTGCGGACCTTTGCCGCAAGCTCCCGTCGTCTTCTCAGACTATTTCAGTGTAGCCGCTCTTCACGCCACTGCAAACGGCGTCAGTCGACCAGTCCTTCGAGCGCCTTCGTGTAGCGGTTCGCGTGGCTACGCTCAGCTTTGGCGAGCGTTTCGAACCAGTTGGCGATTTCGTCGAATCCCTCTTCGCGAGCGGATTTGGCCATGCCCGGATACATATCCGTGTATTCATGGGTTTCGCCGGCAATCGCCGCCTGCAGGTTTTGCCGCGACGAGCCAAACGGCAGTCCAGTGGCCGGGTCGCCTACCGCTTCGAGATATTCGAGGTGGCCGTGTGCATGGCCCGTTTCGCCTTCGGCGGTCGAGCGGAACAGCGCCGCGACATCGTTCTGGCCCTCAACGTCGGCCTTGGCTGCGAAATACAGATAACGGCGATTCGCCTGCGATTCGCCGGCAAACGCTGCCTTCAGATTCTCCTCGGTCTTCGAACCCTTGAGTTGCGACATCTGAACCTCCATGCAAGCCTGTAATGTGGGGGCGCGCGATGGGGGACGAAATCGTCCGCAGAACTACCGGCGCAGACGCGCGTCGCTGCACCGCAACGTTAAATCTAGAAGCTGTGCGAGACCTTCCCAATTGTGTTTTTCAATGCCGGCGATAGTCGTTTGCCTTGCATAACTCGATGCGCGGCCTAGACTGATAAGGCGAAACTTCGCACTCTGTGTAACGGAACTGACATGCGCCTGACGATTCTGATCAACGGTTCCGATCCCACCGTCAATCACGACTACGCTGTGCTGTGGCTCGATACCGATGAGCATCGGTGGTCGAGGGAAGCGCATCAAGGGATCGATCTCCCCCCGTGGGGCGAGCTCCACGACGCGGACGGCGTCACCACCCTGTGCGCGCCCAGCGCCGACGCGCCGCTGTGCACCTTGCGCGGCCTGCATGTGGACCGCAAGCAGCGCGTCAGCTCGGCGGAAGGTTCGGCCGCGTGGACGTGCGTGCCGGCACATGCACCTGCAACCGGTTACTGGCGGCTGCAGGCTGTCGACCGTCAGCCGGTTCATGCGGAACACCGCGTCTTCGATAACTAGCCGCGAAGCTGGGGCGCTATTGCGCCCCATTGCTCAACACCCGCTTCGGGCTTCGGACTTGGGCTTCAGGTCTCGCACAAGGAGTACGCGCGAGGCGCTATCCTTTTGCCGCCGCTCCTGCGGTGACGGAGCCGGATAGCGGCTTGATCTGCGCAATCACCACCAGAACAACGGTTGCGTTGGCGGGCAGTTGCGAATGCGAAAACGCCGATCTCGCGTGACCCGCCTTGTCCCCCAATACGGCAGCGAACAGTTCTGACGCCGCGTCGATGATTGCCGGCTGGTCGTAGAATCCGTCGACGCTACTCACATGACCTTCGACACGCACAATATGGTCGAGACGGTCGAATCCGCCCAAATGCGCATTTATCTGCGCCAGCACGTTCAGCGCTGCGATTTCGGCGGCGTCTTTGCCGTCGTCGACGGTTTGCTCGTCCCCAACGCGTCCGGTAAAGATGACTTTTCCATCCACCAGCGGCACTTGCCCCGAGATGAACAACTGGTTGCCTGCCTCGCTAACAGCGGTGTAAGAGCCGAGCGGTTTGGGCGGAGTGGGCAAGACTAATCCCAGTTCGGCAAGTTTATCTTCTACGGTCATTCTGTTCTCCTGGTCAAAGTGGAGGCGGTAACTGCCCACTCTTTTCCAAAGGTGGCAGCGCAACCGCGCGTTGAACCCACTCTAGCCCTCGCACCCCAGCGGATAAATATCAGCCGCGCAATTCATCCGTGACGTCATGTAAAGGTTGGCTGCGTCTTTCGGCATTGGCTTTGCACTCGCAGACGCATGCCTGAAGCGCGACTGCAACGTGGATTAGATGCGCAGCGACGCCGTAGCTTCCCGAGTCTCGTCGAACAGACGTTCGACGAGTGCCGCAGCAGGCAAGGAGCGCGCGAGCGCTGCGGCCTGGCCTCCCCATTGCGCGCCGTACCCGAACTCACCTTTTGCTTTTGCCGCAGCGTGCAGTGCTTTGCCCGCGTCATAGGCAATCGGATAGTCAGGCACAGGCGGGCTATCGGGAGCCTCGCCTAGCTCCGTAAAGCGATTCACCATGCTCCGGGCGACTCTGCCTGAGATAGCCGACGTGAATGTCGTGTGATGCGCTGGCTCGCCGAGCAGCGCACGGCGATAACCCTCGTCAATGGATGTTTCCGGGCATGCGACAAAAGCCGTACCGAGTTGCGCGGCCTGGGCGCCGAGCGCAAGAGCCGCCGCAATCCCTGCTCCATCCATGATCCCGCCGGCGGCAATGACCGGCAGTTTGAACTGACGGACAAGCAGGCGGGTCAATGCCATCGTCCCCAGTCTCTCGTCGAGCGCATGAGGGTCGAACACACCTCGGTGACCGCCCGCCTCTATCCCCTGGGCAATGATGCCGTGCAGGCCCGCATCTGCAATTGCGCGTGCTTCGGCAACACTCGTTGCATTACCGAGCAAAACGATTCCCGCGTCGCGCAAGGCCGCTATCGCTTCGGGCGAAGGGAGTCCGAAGTGAAAACTGACAACGGCAGGCCGCTCGCGAAGAAGCATGTCGAGCATGTCCGCGTCCACGACAAAACTCGTATAAATCTCCTTCAGCGCCGCCGGGGGTGTCACACCGAACTCCGCGAAACGCGGCGCTAACCAGTCAAGCCATTGCCTTTCGCGTTCTGTGTCTGACACGGCTGGTGCGTGACAGAAAAGGTTGATGTTGAAGGGCTTCCCGGTGAGCGCCCGTGTCTGCGCGATAGCCGAGCGCGCTCCGTCCGCGTTCATGGCTCCCACACCCAGGGAGCCAAGGCCGCCTGCGTTCGACACGGCCGCAGCGAGTGACGGCGTACTCACGCCAGCCATAGGCGCCTGAATGATGGGCTTTTCGATACCCAGCAATTCAAGCAGTTCGTTCGTGTAGCGAGCATCTGTCATTTGACATCTCCTGACGACTACTTTCTCAGCTTTTCAACGAGAAAATCCATGAAGCTTCGGACCCGCGAGGACAGGTGGCGGCTGTGCGGGTAAAGAAGGATGAACGGCCGCGTGCATCCACCGTATTCACGCAGCACCTCAACCAGCGCGCCGCTTTCAAGATCGCGCTGCACGACAAAGCGATACGTCTGAAAGAGACCGGCCCCATTGCGCGCGAGTGTCACGCCGGCAAGCACGTCTCCGGACGTGCCGTAGCCACTTTTTGTGGCGATTTCAGTCACCTCGTCCTGGTGCCTGAACTGCCATAACAGACCGCGTCCACTGCTCGCCAGTTCGAACTGGATGCATTCGTGATGCGCGAGCTGTTCCGGCGTTTCGGGTGTACCGGCGCGCTGCAGATAGCCAGGCGTTGCGACTATCACGAGCTCGGCGTCTTCGAGCTTGCGGGCAATCAGCGACGAGTCAGTAGGCGCGCGGCCACGGATAGCGAGGTCAAAGCCTTCGTCGGCGAAGTCGATGTTCCTGTTGCTGAGATGAGTTTCCACCTGGACCAATGGATAGCGCTCACGAAACTCGGCTAGCAGAGGAAGAACACGGTAGTGACCGTAGGGTGTCGGCATGCTGATGCGCAGAACGCCCGATGGCGCAGTTTGCTGCCCCGTTGCCTCCCGCTCCGCCTCGGCGAGCTGGGTGAGCGCATCGCGGCATTGCTCGAAGTAACGGCGCCCCGAATCCGTCAAGCGAATCTGGCGTGTGGTCCTGACAAACAGGCGCACGCTGAGCCTCTCCTCCAGGCGCGCCACGGACCGGCTGACTGCCGCAGGGGTCACGCCCGCGGAGTTCGCGGCAGCCGTAAAGCTTCCGGTCTCGGCCGCCAGACAGAACAGCTCAATGCTGCCCAACAACAGGTCATCAAACTGACGTTGCATGGTTTAGCGCCTGATAGTGGTTCGGAATGGAAGAGTCCGGACCCGGAGACTTTAATACGGTTCAATCAAGTGGGTATCTCAGCGCTCATGGTCCTCAAACGAGACTGCGGCGTCAACGAGGGACGGCGCAAGGCTATTTTTACATGGCGGAACAAATCGCTGGCAAAGCGTGCGGCGTCTGGATTCATCAGGCCAAGCCGCCAATCGCGCACATCCCTCGCGTGGACCCGGTAATCTAGCCGAGCCGCTCTAGCTAATCCGCACCAGTGCGGCGCTCGCAGCCGCGACGCTTACCGTCACGCTTTGACCGGAAACCGCGAGCGTCTGCTGCGCGGCTCCCTGCCACGCGCCGCTCAGCGCTACAGGCGCGCCGCCTAACGTAATCGCAGACCCACCGTTGTAGATACCGGTATTGGCGAGTTGCGCCGTCGCGCTCGATCCGGATGACGTCAGCGTCGTGACCGTCGCCTGCGTGGCGTTCTTGCCGACGGAAATCGTCACGTTCGCGGCATTCGCGGTGTCCTTGTTGTTGAGCACCACATACGTTGCACCGTTGCTCGCGCCGACCGCAAACGCACTCAATGCGACACCGCTAACGGTGAGCGTGCTGCCAAGGAGCGTGCCGGTCGCGTCGCCGGCAAAGATCTGCGAAACGAAAGCGAGCGCGTAATAGAGCGGTTGAACGGCGGTGACTGTGCCGTTGGAATCGCCAATTGCCGTATAGCTCGCAATCGTCCCGTTGTTATGGAAATTCAGTCCGCTCGCCCCCCATCGCGCATGGGTGAAGATAAAGTCGATCGCCCATAGTGCGGCGGCAAACGCATTGCTCACGCCCGCCGGATTCCTGCTTGCGAAGTACGAGTTGCACTCGCTGATGCGGTAAGGCACCGAGTCCTTCTGCGAGGCCGCCTGCAGGTTCTGCAATGCGGTCACGAGATTCGTGTCCGGATAGGTCAGCATGCCGGCAATCGACGGCGTGGCCGAACTGTAGTTGCTGATGTAGTAGTGCTCAGTCATCAGCGCGATACCGCCAGCCTCGCTGACGGCGAAATTCTCTGCCCACGACGTGGTGTCGTCCGACGCCGCGGGTCCGCTCAGGACGGCGCCGCTGACCGCCCCTCGGATCGCACTCGCGAACTGATTCCAGCCGGAGATCGTTCCTTGCGAGACCGTGCCGCCATTCAGGAAAATGCTGTAGGTCATGCCGGCGAGGCCGGGCGTATTGCTGTTGCCGTAGAGATTAGGCTCGTTGCCGATCTCGAAGGCGAGCAGCTGGCTGCCGAGCTGTTGCGAGACGTACATGGCCTCAGACGCCGCCAGCGCAGGAGAAGCAGACGAGCCTTCCGCGCCCGCGAAGTTGATAGCGTAGATCACGCTCCACTTCGGGCATTGCTTGATGAAGTTCGCAAAATTCGCGACGTCGTTTTGCGCCACCTGGCCGCTCGTTTGCCCTGCACCGGCCGGCGTCCACGTGATCCGGTCCACGCTGTTCGCGCCGATTCTCAGCACACCGCCGCCGAGCGCATTGAGCAGCCCGATCAGGCTCGCGTTGTTCGGGCCGAAATATACGCCGGGCGACGTATTGATGTGGCTCTTCTCGAAGCTCAGGCTGGCAAACCGCGGGTCAAGCGTCGCGCTGCCGGCAACCTGCTGTTGCTGAACGTTCAGCGTCGCCGCCACGCCAGCCGCATTTGCAGCAGGCGTCGTGGGACCGCTCGCGCTCGACGAGTCGCCTGCCGCGCCTGAGCCTCCTCCGCCACCACATCCTGCGATGAATGCCGCGCCCGCGATCGCCGTCAGGCGCAAAAACTGCCTCCGGCCGATAGGCGACGCAACCGCGTGCCGCTGCGCCGCGTGCCGATATTTCGAATGATTTTCCAAAGCAAGCCCCTGAGCCAGTCCGATATATTCACTGCAATTGCTGACGTTCCTTGCTATGCGCCTACGACCGCCACGCCTTAAACGGGCTAAGGCAGCGTTTTCCGTCGCTGTCAGGTTTGCGGTTCTATATCTCGCTTATGCTCGGAGGCTGAACGGGTTCACGAGGCAGGTTGACCCGGCTGTGTACCCGCCCCTCGGACTTGCCAGAACAACCAGTCCTGCGCGGCCGGTAAATGCCCGCGCAATGTGCGCTCCACGGCGGCAGCGTGCGGCAGGGGACCGTACACATGTTCAGCCTGGAGCATCAACGGCAGGTAATCCTCATAGGCGACACCCTGAATGTCCTTGTAAGGCCAACTGGACGGGTTGGTCACATACGGCGTCAGATATTCCAGTGCGCTACGCAATGCCGGCCGCGCGGCATCCGGATAGAACCAGACGTCCACTCCGGCCTGCTCGCCATAGCGCGCGAGGCGAAACAATGCCTGCAGATTGAACGTGCTGTAATGGTATGCACGGGTACGTACGAGCTCCAGCGGTTGACGGCCGTCCGAAGCGATCTGCGCGCCCAGCCGCTTGTCGAGCGCCTGGGCGATGACTTTATGCGCCAGCGCCTTGTCACCGGTGAAGAGTGCGTAGTTCGCAACCTGCTCGTCGAAATACGATCCATGATTGTTAGGCGCGGCCGCTTCGTCATGACCGCCCTTGCTTGTCATCAGCCATTGCGTATAGTCGGCGAACCATTGCCGCAAACCCGCGAGGTCCGCCGCGCTCAGTTCGCCAGACGGCGTGATCAGGCCGATCGCATCGACCACCTGCCAGAAGTGGCGTGTGTCGATGATTCCGGTGCCACGGCCATCGGCCACCCCCATCACGGCCTGCGCATACTTCATGTTCGGATTCATGCGCGTCGCTGGATCGAGAAACCACGTGCGCAATAGCAGGGCGGCATGTTGTGCATACCGCGCGTCGCCGGAAAAGTAATAGCCGATGCCCAGGGTGCCCACAGCGTCCGAGAAATTGTCTATTCGCTTCGAGTCGGTATCGTTGTCTTTGGTCGACGGGTTGATCCGGCCATCGCGACGCACGTATGGCAGGCCGTCTGCTTTGCCCGGATCGGGCCACCAGTAAGGCGCCATGCTGAGATAGTCGTGCTTGTCCCCACTCGGCGGCTTTACGCCCTTTTCGGTAACGGTGAACGGAGCGGTGGAAAGCGCTTTGTCAGCGCTATGTAGAAGACCGCGATATGCAGGAAGAAGCTGCGGATCGCCCGCCTGAACCCGGCGCTTCGCATCCTCCAGCTGTTGCGCATCGAGCGTATAAACCAGTGGCCCGGCTGCCGTGCCCGCATAAGCCTCGTCAGCCATAACCAGCGTATGAGTCGTGCACAGGAAAAACAGAAAAGTAAAGCGGATCATCACAGGCGTACCTCGAAAATTGAACGTTGTGGGAACATTAGCTACCGCTCGAACGGACATACCACCTCTTTACCGCCAACTAATCGGCCTTTTTCGCGCGAGCCGGGCACTGCGGCTGATCCACAGCGAGCGATGCTTTCTACCCCCTGAAGTCAACACGCAATCTACTGAACGTCAAAGGCCGCCATGGAACTCCGGCATCTCCGCTATTTCATCGCCGTCGCTGAACTGCGCAGTGTACGCGCCGCGTCCGAACAACTACATGTAACGCAGCCGGCAATCTCGCGGCAAATCCAGGACCTCGAAGACGCGATTGGCGCGGCGCTGTTCGAACGCACGCCGCGTGGTCTCAGGCTTACGGACGCCGGCGTGGCCTACCTGTCCGAAGCGCGCGACATCCTCGCGAGAGTCGATGCCGCCAATCGTCTCGCACGCCGGATCGCGTCCGGCGTACAAGGCGCCTTGCGTATCGGTTTCGTCGAGAACGCGGCCTGGAGCGGTGTCGTCTCGCGCGCATTGAGCGCGTTCGAGCAGGCCGCGCCACGCGTCTCGCTCGAACTGCAACCGATGAACACGCCGGAGCAGCTCGAAGCGATCGCCGCGGGGCGGCTCGACGGCGGCTTCTGCTATCGCGTCGGTATCTCGCCCGAAGGCCTTGCGAGCGTGCCCGTGCTCGAGCAGAACGTCGTGCTGGCCGTGCCCGAAGCGTGGGCCCTCGGCAAGGAGGGACCGGTCGCCGCCCGGGAACTGGCGGACACGCCGTTCATCGCGTTTCCCCGCCGCATCTATCCCGCGTACTACGATCGCCTGCTGTCGGCCTGCGCCGAACGCGGTCTCACGCTCGACATCCGCCAGGAGGCCTCCACCGAAACGGCCATCCTCTCGCTCGTGTCCGCCGGCATGGGCGCCGCCATCGTGAATGCCGCCAACCGCGACCGACCGCCGGCGCGCGTGCGTTTCGTCGCGCTGCAGGACGTGTCGGTGCCGTTGCCGCTCGAGTTCTGCTACGCGGCCAACGGCACGAACGCGGCGCTGGAACGGTTCGTCGAGCAACTGAAATAGCGGCAGTTGCCCGCCTTGCGGGCTTGTCGCTGACGTCAGGCAGCGGTGCCAGGCGATGCCTTCAAGGCATCGCCTGCGGCAGAAAACGGCATTGGCCGGTCCGATTTCTGTCGACGATAGTAAAGCCACCGGGACGCCGTCCCGCTCTTTACTGATCGCACCATGTCCTCTCTTCCATCGCTTATCGCCACTGACGTGGATTTCGAGCGCACCGGTTTCCAGACCGGTGCGCTGCGGCTACCGTGGTCCCACGACCGCTCCGCCTACGGTCACATCCCGATCCCGCTCGCCGTGCTCAATGCGGGTGCCGGCACCGGTCCAACGGTTCTTCTGACCGGCGGCAACCACGGTGACGAATACGAGGGCCCCGTCGCGCTGATGAAGCTGATGCAGCGCCTGCCCTCGATGAAAATCCATGGACGCCTGATTGTGATTCCCGGGCTGAATTTCCCGGCGTTCATCAACGGCTCGCGCACGTCCCCGATCGACCGGGGCAATCTGAACCGCCTGTTCCCGGGTGTGCGCAACGGTCAGCCAACGGAAATGATCGCGCACTACGTCGAAACGGAGCTGCTGCCGCGTGCCGACATCGTGATCGATCTTCACGCAGGCGGTGCTTCGTTCGACCACCTGCCGACGCTGCTCGCCTCACCGCCGGCGCAAGGCGAGCGGCGCGCGCTCTACCTCGATCTGGTGCGCGAGTTCGGCTCACCGAACACGATGATCATGGATCTGCTCGGCGAGGACCGTACCATCGCGGCGGCAGCCGAGCGGCACGGCAAGCTTTTCCTGTGCGGCGAATTCGGCGGTCACGCAGGCTGCGACGCGGCCAACCTCGCGATCGTCGAAAGCGGTTTGCAGCGCGTGCTGCACCGGCTCGGCGTGACACCCGAGCCGTATCCGTCGCCTGCGGGCGAGACGCGCATGCTGCGCGTGGCGGGCGCGCGCCACTACGTCTATGCGCCGCTTGCGGGCGTATTCGAACCCACGTTCGCGCTCGGCGACCAGGTTCTGGAAGATCAACTGGCAGGGCGTCTCTTCGATCCGCACCAGCCGTGGAAAGCGCCGCTTGAGATTCGCTTTCGCGGCGATGGCACGGTGATGTGCATGCGCACATTTGCCCGCGTCGAACCCGGCGACTGCATTGCACTGCTGGCCGCGCACAGCGACGCGATCTGAACTCACAACGACAGCAACGATCGCCGCCACATGCGCGGCGACTCTTGATCCGGAGACACTGTATGAGCGCCCATCCCCCGTTGACACAGCCGGCCGAGCCGCCGCATGCGGGGCTTGCCGCAAGCGGCGTTCGGCATCCCGGCTACGTCGTGCTGCTGTTCTTCGTCTGCTTCGCGTTCTCGTATCTGGACCGCCAGATCGTCAGCATTCTCGTGCAGCCGATCAAGCAGTCGCTCGCGCTAACGGATACGCAGATCGGCCTGCTGCAAGGCTTTTCATTCACGCTGTGCTACGCGACGGCGGGGGTTTTCGTCGCACGCCTTGTCGACCGAACCAATCGCGTGAAGCTGATCGCCGTATGCATCGCGATCTGGGCGATATCGACGACGCTGTGCGGATTCGCGACCAACTTCTCCGAACTGCTGGTCGCCCGCGCAGGGACCGCGATCGCCGAGGCGGCTTTGAGTCCCGCCGCGCTATCGATCTTCGGCGATATCTTCGCGCCGCGCCGTGTTGCGCGTGCCAGCAGCGTATTCATGCTCGGGCCGTACGTCGGCGGTGGTGTCGCGCTGTTCGGCGGCGGCATGCTGCTGTCCGCGGCGCACGGCGCCGGCGGCACGTGGCTCGCGATGCACGGCGTGGCGCCGTGGCAGCCGGTGTTCGTGGTGGTTGGATTGCCCGGGCTCGTGCTCGCCGCGCTGGTCGCTTTCACGGTTCGCGAGCCGGTCCGTCTGGAAACACCCGCTCATGCGACGCAGGCGAAAGACGAGATGCCGTCGCTGCGCGAAGTGATGGCCGAACTGTTCGTGCACAATCGCTTCTGTCTGCCCTACTTCGCCGCGTACGTCGCCTTGATCACGCTGTTCTACTCGCATGCTGCCTGGTTTCCGACATTGCTGATGCGCCATTTCCATCTCGCACCGAAGACGGTCGGCCAGACGGCCGCGCCCGCCTACATGATCGGCGGCATGCTTGGCGTAACCTGTGCAGGCGTGCTCGCGGCTCGCGTCACCGACGACACGACCTTGCGCAAGGTGCTCGGATTCTCCGCCTGCGCGGTTGCGGCGCTGGTTCCAGCCGCGATTGCGATGCCGCTCGTTAGCAGCAGCACCGCTGCAATCGTGCTCTACGGGATGTGTGCGTTCGGCGCGAGCATCGCGATGGGGCTTGCGCCGGTGCCGTTGCAGATCGCCGTGCCGAACCGGATGCGCGGCCGTTCGCTCGCGCTGCTCGTGTTCATGACCAACACGATCAGCGGTGGCGTGGGTCCGCTCGCGGTCGGCTACCTGAACGAACGGCTCGCGCCCGCCGGTACGAGCCTGGGCGTCGCCCTTGCGCTGGTGGGCGGTGTATCCGCGCTGGCCAGTGCCGTGCTCTACGCCGTGGCAACCCGGCGCGTGCAGGATGCGCGCCGGCTCGCCACGGCCTGAGCGGCGCAAATCATTTTCGACCAGGAATAGCCTCACCATGAACAACGCTTCCATTACCTACCGGGTCGGCGACGCCACCATCACCCGCGTCGACGAGACCGCGTTCGCACTCGCGCCCGACGTCCTGTTCCCCGACTGGAACGCCGCCGATGGCCGTGCGCTCGAAGAACACCTGGCCACCGCCAGCCTGGATCTCGTAAACCGGCGCGTGCCGCTGAAAACGCATTTATGGGTCGTGCAGATCGACGGCCTGACAGTCGTTGTCGATACCGCAATCGGCAACGGTAAAAAGCGCCCGTTCAGCGCGCTGTTCGACCGGCTCGACAACCCGGTGCTCGAACGTTTCGAAGCCGCGGGCTTCTGGCGCGAGCAGATCGACTATGTGCTGCTCACCCATCTGCACGTCGATCACGTCGGATGGAATACACATTGGCAGGACGACCGGTGGGCGCCGGTGTTCCCCAACGCTACCTATGTATTCAGCCAGCGCGAGCGCGATTACTTCGCCACGCCGGCCGGTGAAGCGCGGCGCATGGTGTTCGAGGACAGCGTGCTGCCCGTCATCGAGGCGCAGCAGGCTCGTGTTGTGGCGGACGTGGAAGAGGAAATCGCCGAGGGCATCCGGTTTCTTCCATCACCGGGCCATAGCATCGGGCACATGGCGATCGAGATTCGCTCGCGTGGGGAAACCGCGCTGTTCTCCGGCGACGTGATGCATAGCCCGCTGCAAGTCTATCGCCCGCAATGGAGTTCGATGTTCTGCCTCGACCCGGCGCTGGCGCGCACCTCGCGAACGTGGCTGCTTGAGCGCGCGGCGAGAACCGGTGCGACGGTGTTCGCCGCGCACTTTCCGGAAACCTCCGCGGGGACGGTGCACGAGCGCGCGAGCGGCTTCGAATGGCGGTATTCGTGACAAACACCGAGCGGCATTTTTCGGTAAAGCGGCCTCTACTCTTCTGGCGCAACCGAAGTCTATTGAAGCCTGTTTGACGGCATACCCTTGCCGGCCTCCTTCATGCTCACCTTGTTCACCAACAGCACAGCTGCTGTATTTCCGAAAAGATTGATAGCGGTCCGCCCCATGTCCATGAAAACATCGACGCCGGCAATGATCGCGATCGCCTCCACCGGCATGCCGATCGCGGTGAGTACCGTTGCCATCGCAACCAGGCTGCCCGAAGGAACATTGGCAATTCCCTTACTGGCAACAACGGTCGTGACAAGCACGGTCCACAAGGCCGCTGGCGATAAGTGCATGCCATAGGCATCCGCAAGGAAAGTTGTGGCCAGCGCAATGTACATCGCCGATCCATCCATATTGAAGCTATAGCCAAGGGGCAAAACGACGGCACTGATCCGGGTAGGAACACCCAGTTTCTCAAGACTTTCCATGTGCGAGGGAAATGCCACTTCAGAAGACCGGGACACAAACGCAAGCGCAACTGGCTCCATCACCCTTCGTAAAACCGCGAACGGGTTGTACCCGATCGCCAGCATGACGAGACAAAAGATGACCACGAGGATCAGCAACGCGAAGTACATTGTTCCCACCAGCTTCAGAAGCCCTAAGAGCACGCTGGTTCCTTGCGATGCGAATACCCACGACATGATCCCGAATACCGCGACGGGCGTCAGTGCCGTGATCCAGCCTGTCATGCGGAAAATAGCCGATAGAAGTGCTTCCATAAACCCGATTACGCGTTCCGCGCCAGTTCCGACACCCGCCAGAGCAATGCCGAGCAGGATGGCAAAGACAAGCGTAGGGAGAACCTTCTGGTTTGCCATGGCTGCAAACAGGTTCGAGGGAATCAGGTCAAGAAGGTAGTGAACCCAGTCGAACGATGTCGCGAGGTTTGGCGGTACGCTCCCGGTTGGCGCCAGCCCCGCACCTTCCCCCATATGAAAAATCTGATGTATAGCCAGCGCCACCGCGATAGAGACGATAGTCGCAACGAGAAACCACAGCGCGGCAACGCCGGCCACGCGTCCGAGCTGACGCATGTCACTGCCCATGCGATAGGCTCCCAGCGTGACCGACGAGAAAACAAGTGGAATCACGACCATCTTTATTGCTTCTATGAAGAGCAGGCCTAGCGGATTCAGCAATTTGGCGAACTCCGGCCACTTAAGGCCAACCAGCGCACCGAGCAGCAACGCAAGAACTGTTTGCAGAGGCAACGAGGATGCGCCTTTGCGTAGCCCAACCGTAATTGCACTCATGGTGACCCTCCTTACATCCAGTATGATTCGTAATACTGATTAATTTGACCCCGATGCCGGAAAATTGAAGCCAGAATTTCCTGCACGGGGACCGGTCACCCCCAGGACGGACGCCGAACTTACCCCACCAGGCTTCCGATCAGCTCCAGCGCCGCTTCCGCGCGTTCGAGATTGTCAACTTCTGCGCCTTGCAAAGGTGCACGCGCGACCCCCACCGGATACCCCACAAACTCCATGGCGTCCTTTAATGGGCCGGGGTGGTTAGCGGTGTATAACGCGTTGACGAGCGGCAGCAACGCGTAATGCGCTTCGCGCGCTGTGTCGATATCGCCCTGCTTTACCGCGTCAAAGAGCTTGCGGTGCAACGCTGGAACCAGATTGGACGTCATGAAAATTCCACCTGGGCTTCCCAGCAGGAAGGTCGGAAAACCAAGATCGTCATCCCCGGACAGGATGGCAATGCGATCACCAATGGCCTTGATTTTTGCGGAGACGATGGCGAGGTCGCGCTCGCACTCCTTTAGCGCAACGATGGACTCAATGGTCGCGAGTTTCTCAAGAATCGGAATATCGAGGTTAAGGCCAGTACGGCCGGTGTTGTTATAGGCGACGATCGGCAGCGATGTTGCATCTGCAACGCGTGCGAAATGTTCGTAGACGCCGGCTGGACTCGCCTTGATGTAGTAGGACGGCAGCACCAGCACCGCACTCGCGCCCGCTTTCTCCGCGTAACGCACCGTGTCCTGAACCTCGCGGGTCCCCGGAGCCAGTGCGCCGGCCAGCACCGGCACACGGTTGGCAGCCTGGTCAATGGCGACCTCAATGACGCGTTGGCGTTCGGACGGCGTCAAACTGACGAATTCGCCGCTGCCCCCGACAACCAGCAGACCGTGTATGCCCGATTCGATCTGAAAATCGACGATCTTGCGAAACGACGGTTCATCAAACTCGTCATTGCGGGTAAATGGCGTAACGATGGCGGTATAGATGCCATCCGGTGTGTATTTCATGACTTCCTCTCTAGCATGCCCGACACTCTGACGATCGGGCTGGTTGGCGGCTATCAGCGGCTATTCGCAAGTGACAGCACGGAAAGGTCTTGCGATAGCTCGCGAAACAGGCACTCGGCGATCCAATAGTTGCCGTAGGGCATGATGTCCTCCTGCGGGAATCTGCCCAACCTCGGCTTCCCAGGCTCGACATGTCGCATGCGCCCCCATGTACCGTGAAGTACGGTTCCGCTATCAGTGACGAAGTTGTCAAGAAGCACCGCTAGCGTGTTGCGGGCCACGTTCCGATAGCGTTCGGCTCGCTCCTCACGCCATTGCGCGAGTCGCAGGAGCTGCGCTGTCCCGATCAATGCAGCACACGAATCGTAGGGGAGCTGATTGCGGTCGGGATCGTGATAGTCATAGCGCGGCACCCATCCTTCGGGGGCGTTATCGACGTACCAGTCAGCCGCGCGAGTCGCCGCCTCCAGATAACGCTCTTCGCGGCTGGCCTCGTAGCCGTGCGCATATCCGAGCATCGCCCACGCCTGCCCGCGCGCCCACACGCTCTCGTTGTTCCAGCCCTGCAGACTAAAGCGGCCCGTCACCTTCCGCGTCTCCGGGTCAAGCGAGGCTGCGTGACATGCGGATCCATCCGGCCTGACCAGACCCACATCAAGAACAGTGTCGAGGTGACGATACGGCAGCACGGCGCGGCTCTGATCCCATTGAGACGCCCAAAGCATGGACGGAAGATTGAGACCGGTGTCGATGACGATACGATCTGCACCCGCAATCTGCAGAAACGCATTGGCCTTTCTGTCAAAGATGTTGGCAAAATTCTGGCCGCCCGCACACACCCATAGCTTCAGTTTCTCCTGCCCCGTGAGCAGATAGCCGAACGTCAGCGCGTAGTACATGTCGATGCCGGTAGACGAGAAGACGGTCGGATAGCGCGCCAATACCGGACCGATCCGCTCGGTGATCTGCATTGCGGCATCACCGTATTTCTGCTCGCGCGTCAGCGCAAACAGTAGCCACAGGCGCCCGGCGAGAAATCCCGCCCATTGAAAATTCGCCCAGCTATCCCACACGTATTCGCTATCCCAGCTGTACCCTCCGGTCATATAGTTCAATCGCGGGACACCGGGCGAATTTCTCTGCTCTTTACATAGAGCATCGGCGCCAGTGCAAAGCTTCGCGAGTCCTTGCTGCAGGAGTTGACGATATTGACTGTCGTTAGTTGTACTCATTTTCCTGACGCCTCTGATACATGATGGGGTTCATGAACTGAAAAAGCTCCGTTAAATCATGACTTGCCGGATTGATACACGATTCGCTCGAGAGCGCCGCGCACGTGAGCGGAAGCCAGCGACTCAGCAAGCTGTACATCGCGCCGCTCAATCGCATCGATGATTGCCAGATGCTCTTTATGGATTTCCTCCGCGCGGCGCCGCGTAACCGTAGCGATACCGGCCCTCATGACGAGCTGGATCTTGTTGCACAGATTCTGCAGCAGCAGGTTGAGCTCGTCCGACGCCGCCACCTCGGCGATAGCCATGTGAAAGGCAATTCCCGGCACGACTGCATCAAGATTGCCGCCGTCTTCAATCGCAATCGTATGCAGATTCAACGCTTCCGCGTTCGCGCGCAGGTCCGCGATGAGCTGCACCGTTGCTTTCTCAGCCGCCCAGCGCGCCGCAATGCCTTCCAGGGCGGCACGAATCGTATAGATCTGCCGGATCTCCTCTGCCGAAGGCTTGCGGACCGTGACCGCCTTGTTGAGCCTGCCAACGACAAGGCCCTCGTTTTCCAGCGTGATCAGCGCCTCGCGAATCGGCGAACGGCTCATCGAAAGCTGCTCGGAAAGCGTCTTTTCGTAGATGGGCTCGCCAGGCTTCAGTGAACCGTCGAGAATCGCGTTCCGCAAGATATCTGCGACCGTGCTGCCAAGCGCGGCGCGTGAAGGGGGTGCAAAAGACATTTTTCTCCAGTTGCCTGTCTCGTGTCGACACTTCATAAATTATGTCGACACTAAGGTCGAGTCAAGCCCAATGTCGATAAACCGAGTAAACCCTGGTCTACGAGACCTTCCGCTTGAAGAGCCCATATAAACGGCCAACAAAGACATAAATTGCAAAGACTTCGCACACGGCCAGGCGTTAAGTGCGGTAGCACACAGAAGCTCGCAATTTGCGGACGTACCGTGTTGCAACAACGATTGAGCGGCGCCTCAGCTCAACGTCTCCCGCTATACAAGCCGCACAGGGGCGATGATGGATCCGGACGACTTGCAATACCGCGCACGAACGAGGTACGCAGCCTCCCGGGCGCAAGCTGAATCGTGAACACGCCGATCGATTCCCTGCAGGTCGGCATGCGCCGCCCACTGGCGCGGCCCGATGGTCTTGAGCGGATGCTCCAGACCCTGGCCGCGGCGTTGCCTCGCCAGGGCGTCAACGTGCGCGACCCAGGCGCCGCCACGCCGGCCTCGCTCGCCTCATCCAGCACGGTGCTGCAGACCTTGGCCAATGCGCCCGCCAGTTTCGCGCGGCTGCTGCGGCGCACCTCCGCACAGCCCGGCACGCTCGAACCCGAGCGCAAACCCGATGTGGTCGCGCTGCACTTCGCGCCGCAGGCCGCGCCGATCATCGGCAAATTCGGCAAGGTGCCGCGCGTCGTTCACTTTCATGGCTCGTGGGTCGACGAACACCGCACCGACCGCGGCGCCGCTTTAGTCGGCCCCTTGCGCTATGGTCTCGAGCGAATGGTGTATCACGGCGGCACACGCCATATCGTGCTGTCGCGCGAGTCGGGCGATGTTCTGCATATGCGCTACCGCGTCCCGGAGGAGCGGATTCGCGTGGTGCCCGGATGCGTCGATACCTCGCGCTTCGCTCTGCGCGTCACCAGGAAGCAGGCGCGCAAGCGTCTCGCGATACCGCAAGACCGGCCGGTGCTGCTGTGCGCACGGCCGCTTATCCCAGGCATGGGGCTCGACGATCTGATCGACGCGATCTTCATGGTCAAGCTGGCGGTGCCCGACGTGTTTCTGGTTATCGTCGGCACCGGGCCGGAGCAGGAGTTGCTGTACGCCCGCATCGTCGCACGCAATCTGGAGGACCAGGTGCGGCTTGCGGGCTTCGTCTCCGACGATGCGTTACCGCAGTACTACCGCGCCGCCGATCTGACGATCGTGCCCACCGTCGTCATGAAAGACTGCGGGCTGACCGCGATCGAATCGCTCGCCACCGGCACTCCGGTTCTGGTCACGGCCGAAGGTGGCTCGGCCGAGGCGGTGGCGCCGCTATCGGATCATCTCGTGATCGCGTCCGGCGGCTACCGGGAGCTCGGCAGCGGCATTGCCGATGCACTGCTCGGCGTGCGCGTGATGCCGAGCGCCGACGCTTGCCGCCGTTACGCGCGCAAACATTTCGATCATTCGGTGGTCGCAGCGCAGATCGCCGACGTCTACCGCGATGCGATAGAGACGTACTGAATCGCACGGCAATTCGCCATTCACATTTCTTAAGGAAAACTTAAATCGTCATATCGACGATGCTTGAACACGCCTCCACGTTTCTTGAGAAGCGTATGTATCCGCCGTTACGTTTTGTCACCAGAACAGCGTCAACTCCTGTGATCCGGCTAGCGTTAAACCGGCAGCGCTGAACCTTTTCAGCCGCCACACAAGGAGTTAAATCATGAAGAAGATTTTCGCTGCTCTCGCTTCTGCCCTGCTCGTTTCGACGGCCTTCGCACAGACTGCTGCACCCACTGCTGCACCGGCGACGTCAGGCGATCAACAAACTCAAGCGGCTGGCCAGGCCAACCTCAAGGCTGGCGGCGCCACTTCCACCGACGCAGCGAAGACCGACGCAACGGCCAAGCAAGCCAGCACGGGTGCTGAGAAAACCGAGGCCAAAGTCAAGGCCAAGAAGACCGCGAGCGGAACGTCCCACGTACAAAAGGCCAAGGCTCAAAAGGTCAGCAAGAAGAAGCACGCCGCCGTTGCCAGCGCTGAAAAGACCAAAGCAAGCGGGGAAGCCGGCAAGGAGGCCAGCACCGCGCCGGTCAAGACCGACGGCGCAAAGACCGACACCACCCAGACCAACTAAGGTGATCGGTTATCGACATAATCCGGCCACGGGGTCTTAACAGTCGAAGCCGAATATGCCGTTGGGAAAGGCGAGTCTGCGGACTCGCCTTTTTTTATCTGCTTGCCATGCGAGCGGGCTTAAAGCGACGCACGTCTGGGTCCATCTGGATAGGCAAGCGCCATTAATTTATCGACGTCGGCTATTTCGATTTCCGCATACCGCAGTTGCAACGCACCCTGCGTTTCGAACTGCTTAAGAATCTGATTGATCGTTTGCCGCGACAATGCCAGCATCATCGCGAGATCTTCCTGTGGCACCTTCAACACGCGCCGCAACACACCCGGCTCGCCGAGGCCGCTCGCCATCAGCAGCAAGCGGCGTGCGACGCGCTGCGCCGCGGGCAATAACGCGGCCTCCTCGATCGCATCGAAAGCAAGACGCAGCTTTTGCGTGAGCAGCAGCCCGAACGGATGCCAATACTGCGGCGTGCGTTCGAGCAGCGCCGCCAGTTCCGCGCGCGGAATATGAAACAGCACGGAGTCGCGCTCGGCGTAGGCGTCGTGCGTGCGCTCGCGGCCGTCGAACAAGGCAATCTCGCCGAACCAGTTGACCGGTTCAATCACGGCGAGCAGCGCCTCCTTGCCGGCAAGACTCGCCGCGCCAAACCGCATGAGGCCATTGAGTACGCAATAGAGTCCGTCGTCGGGATCGCCGCGCATGAAGAGCCGCTCGCCTGCCTGCAAGCGCTCCACGCGGCCGAGTTCGATCAGTTGCGCCTGCAACGCCTCGGGCGCCGCACGAAACCACGCATTGCGTTCGAGCGCCGCGAGCGGGTCATTTGGGGACAAAGGCAAACTCATAGGCTGGCACCGTGCTGAACTGGAGTACGGAGATTGTCGGCTACCCGAATGTTTCAAATCCGTTTGAGCGCGATTATGATGACTTTAATCGAGGAGCGGCACCCATGAGAACGCTGACCCAGCAATTGACCCAGTACGCGGCCTACCACCGCGACCGGCGCAACATCGCCACGCATTTTGTCGGCATTCCGATGATCGTGGTGGCGCTCGCGGTGCTGTTGAGCCGCCCTGCATGGACGATCGCCGCGCTGCCGTGGCCGCTTTCCCCGGCGTGGGTGCTGTTTGTGGGCGCTACGCTCTACTACCTTGTGCTCGATGTGCCGCTCGGCCTCATGATGGTGGTCTTCTCGGCAGTCTGCCTCGCCTGCGGCCAATGGCTCGCCGCACAATCCACAATCACCTGGCTGGCCTCTGGCATTGGCCTGTTCGTGGTCGGCTGGGTGTTTCAGTTTGTCGGCCACATGGCCTACGAGCATCGCAAGCCGGCCTTCGTCGACGATCTCGTCGGCTTTCTGATCGGCCCGCTGTTCGTGCTGGTCGAAATGTTATTCGGTTTTGGCTGGCGCCCTGCCCTGCGTGAAGCAATCGAAGCCGAAGTGGGGGCAACGCGGATTACTCCGGATCGCGCGACGGCGGCGCATCACGGGCGCTGATGAGTCCAGCGCTGCAGGCAAGATCAACCGCACGAACCGTCCTCCACCGGCGTAAGCCTTGGCCGGCGCGATAGCGAGGTTCGTGCGCTTCAGCGCGGCGCGAAGCGCACCAGCCGCACGCCATGCAACGCCGTCAATCCCACCGCCAGCCAGATCGGCACATACGTGGCGAGTTGCTGCGCAGTCAACGCCTCGCCCAGCAGCGTGACCGACACCAGAACCAGCAAGACCGGCTCCACGTAGCCGAGAATGCCGAACAGCGCCATCGGCAACAGCCGGCTCGCCTTCAGATACGACGCCAGCGCAACCGTACTCAGCGCGCCGAGGCCCGGCAGCCACAGGAAGATCAGATCGAGGCGCCCCGCCACCATCGCGAGCGAGCCGCCAATCACCACTTGTGCAATCGCGAACGGCAGCAGCAGCGCCATTTCCAGCGCGAACGCCGTCAGCGAGTCCGCGTTGATCTTGCGGCGCAGCACGAAGTACGGCGGATAGCCGAGCGCGACCAGCAGCGTCGGCCATGAAAACGCCCCCGTCACCCAGACTTCATGCACGACGCCCACCGCCGCGCAGGCCACCGCGAGCCACTGCAAACCGTCGATCCGTTCACGGTAGTAGAAGCGGCCCACTAACACCATCGTCAGCGGCAACAGGAAATAACCGAGCGAGACCTCCAGCATGCGGCCATGCAACGGCGCCCACAGAAACACCCAAAGCTGCGCGCCGAGCATCGCCGCGCTGGCCACAAGCGCAAGGCCGATGCGCGGTTCGCCGAGGGCTCGTGCCAGCAGTTGCCGCAAGAGCGGCAAGCGCCGCCGCAGGGCAATCAGCAACAGCGCGCCGGGGACGGTCCAGACCACGCGCCACGCGAAAATATCGAGTCCACTCAAAGGGGCGAGCAGTCTGACGTAGACCGACATCAGCGCAAACAACGTCGAGGCGGCAACCGACAGCGCGATGCCCCGTCCCGGTTCGTAAGTGTTCATCAGATGGATGCCCTCACGCGGGCGGACGTGGCACGCGCCAAGCAAGGCGACGCGGCACAGTGTATTGTCATTGGAAAATCTGTCTCTCAAGCACGCCACGCCTCACGAGGTGGCGCGGCTAATCGCGATTCGTTTCAATTTGATGTTGCTCGTGAAGCAAGCCGGCATTCTAGACGGGTTGCCGGCACGACGCGGCGGCATCGCGCAATTAGTCCGTGCGCGACGGCCTTCGATGAACTAGAACATAACTTCACGCGTGCGCACGAAGGTGCTCATGATGCCGCTTGCCGCAACGGCATCAGGCGCCGCGTATTTTCGCGCAAGCGCGCTTCTTGCTTGACCACCCCGGCTTGTCCGGCGAATGCGCCGTCCCCGCGGACCCACGGTCCGCTCCTTACGGATACGCGCGACACCGTTCAGTGTCCCGCACGTGCCTCATCCCTGCTGACAGAAAACCGTCACCAGAAAACGAAAAATGGAGCAAGCATGACTCAGCCAGCCCTATCGCAGGATGTCTCGCCCGATTTCGCCGCCGAGGTTCGCGCCGGGCTCACCCATGCGCCGCAGAAGGAGTTGCCGTCCAAATACCTGTATGACGAGGTCGGCTCAGCGCTGTTCGAAGTGATCACCGTGCTGCCCGAATACGGCGTCACGCGTGCGGAAGAACGGCTTCTCGCCAGGCACGCGGCGGACATCGTGGCACAACTTCCGCACGACGTAACCGTTGCCGAACTCGGCAGCGGCAGCGGCCGCAAGACGCGCAGAATTCTGGAAGCGCTGTGTAAAAAGCGTCCCACGTCGTATTGTCCGATTGAAATTTCGCGTACCGCGTTGCAATTATGTCGGCGCGAACTGGGCGATATCGAACGCATTTCGATTGTCGGCTACGAGCGCGACTATCTTGCCGGTCTCGCGGAAGTCAGCAAGAAACGCGCTTCCGGCGAGCGGCTGCTGGTGCTGTTTCTCGGCAGCACGATCGGCAATTTCGGCCGCCTCGCAGCAACGCGCTTTCTGCGTTCGATCCGCAGCATGCTCGCGCCCGGCGATGCGCTGCTGCTCGGCACCGATCTCGAGAAGCCGGTCCCGGTGCTGGTGGCCGCTTACGACGATCCGGTCGGCGTCACCGCGTCGTTCAACCTGAATCTGCTCGCGCGCATCAATCGCGAACTGGGGGGCGACTTTCCGCTCGACGCCTTCGAGCACGTGGCGCGTTTCAATCCCGACGCCCGCAGTATCGAAATGCATCTGCGTGCACGGCGCCCTGTCACGGCACATGTGCGCGCCGCGCAACTGACGGTGACGCTCGAAGCGGGCGAGACCATCTGGACCGAGAGCAGCCACAAGTACCGGACCGAAGAGGTTCACGCGATCGCCGGCGACGCGGGCTTCGCGTGCAGCCATCAGTGGATCGAGCGGGAGTGGGGATTCGCCGAGAGTCTGCTGGTCGCGCAGTAAGGCGAGGCGTGTGCGCGATGGCGATGGCGCCGGCCTGCGCCCGTCAGCCGCGCCACGTCATCTACGCCATGTCGCTCAGTGCTGCTCGAAGCGCTCGTAGCGCTTCTCGGTAGCCCGCTCTTCGCCGGCCACTTCGCTCACGCGGGCGGCCGGCGGCCCGTGGCGCAACCATGAGAGCATCCGGTCCACCTGATTGGCCGGTCCCTGCAAGACGGCTTCGACCGAGCCATCGTCGAGATTGGCCACCCATCCTTTGATACCGAGCGCGTGCGCCTGGCGTACCGTCGCATGACGGAAACCGACGCCCTGCACGACGCCGCGCACCCGCACGTAATACGTTTCGATCCGCGAATCCAGATCCGGGCCTGTCATGCCGTCTTCTCCTCACAATCTTTCAAGCGGGCATTCTAGTCGCGTCGCGGCGAGATTGCTTGCACGGCATTGAACATAGGAATGGCCCGCCACGCGACACGCGGCCCACGCGCCACGTACAATCCGACGACCGCCATGCAGGGAATTGAAAAAGAATGATGGATCAGAACCGCGATCTCGTACTCGTCACCGGCGCCTCCGGCTTTGTCGGCTCGGCGGTGGCGCGCATCGCGCAAGAGAAGGGTTTCAAGGTGCGCGTGCTGGTGCGCGCCACCAGTCCGCGCCGCAATGTCGAGGCGCTCGACGCGGAAATCGTCGTGGGCGACATGCGCGACGAAGCGTCGATGCGCGCCGCGCTGCGCGGCGTGCGCTATCTGCTGCACGTCGCGGCCGACTATCGGCTGTGGGCGCCGGACCCGGGCGAAATCGAACGCTCGAATCTGGAGGGTACCGAAGCCACCATGCGCGCGGCGCTCAAGGAGGGGGTCGAACGCATCGTCTATACGAGCAGCGTGGCGACGCTGAAGGTGACGAGCTCCGGCCAGTCGGCCGACGAGACTTCGCCGCTCAAGGCCGATCAGGCAATCGGCGTGTACAAGCGCAGCAAAGTGCTGGCCGAGCGCGCGGTCGAGCGGATGATTGCGCAGGACGGCCTGCCCGCGGTGATCGTCAATCCGTCGACCCCGATCGGTCCGCGCGACGTCAAGCCGACGCCGACGGGCCGCATTATCGTCGAGGCGGCGCTCGGCAAGATTCCGGCCTTCGTGGATACCGGGCTGAACCTCGTGCATGTGGATGACGTCGCAGCCGGGCACTTCCTCGCGCTCGAACGCGGCAAGATCGGCGAGCGCTATATTCTCGGCGGCGAGAACCTGCCGCTGCAAACGATGCTCGCCGATATCGCCGCGCTCACCGGCCGCAAGGCGCCGACCATCAGCTTGCCGCGCTGGCCGCTCTACCCGCTCGCGATGGGCGCCGAGGCGCTCGCCAAGATCACGAAGCGAGAACCGTTTGTGACTGTCGACGGTCTGAAGATGTCGAAGAACAAGATGTACTTCACATCCGCGAAGGCGGAACGCGAGCTCGGCTATCGTGCACGGCCCTACCGCGAGGGTTTGGCCGACGCGCTCGAGTGGTTCAGGCAAGCGGGATATCTGAAGGCGTAACGGCGGGCCGTCCATGCGTGACATGAGGCTCGCATCGGGCCTCTGGATAGGCCTGCACGCACTTTGTTACAACGTCGCCCGACCCGCGGCGGGTCACAGCCCGCGCGCAACAGGTAAAATCGCGGGTCTTACCAGAGAATCCTCGCATGAACCTTCACGAACAGCTCGGCGCGCTTGAAGTGGGCGTCGATCAGCTTATCCAGGCTGTCGTGGCCCCGCAGGCCCAAAACATCCCCGAGACACTCGCAGCAGATGCAACGCCCGAGGCGGCTGTGCAGGCCGCATCCGCGCCGGTGACGGCAGCGGTCGAAGCGAGCGCAGACGTGGCCGCACGAACCGTGGCGGAAGCGGAAACGGAAACGGAAACAAGCGCGGCCGTAGCCGAAGAAAAACCCACGCTATCGATCGGCCGCCCGGCCCAGAACGAAATCACGATGACGATCGGCGGCAAGACCGTGTCGCTGCATCCCGAGCAGGTGGGTCAGTTGATTGAGGAGTTGTCGAACGCGCGCGCCTCGATGACGCCGGAGCCGCCCATGGGCGTGCCGCCCGGCTGGCGCTTCGTGTCGACCCGCAACCCGGTGATGGCGGCGCAGAAACAATCGAACGGCGACCGCCTGCTGATCGTGCGCCATACCGGCCACGGCTGGGTGCCGTTCACGTTCTCGCCGGATAACGTGATTCAGATGTACGCGCTGCTGACGCAGCGGTAATTTCAGGCGCCTTAATGCGGCGGTGTTGCCACCGCCGGAGCTGGCGCTATCCTGCCCCTCGCGGCCTTAGCGATCCTGCTGCACCGGCGCCTGCACGCGCGCCTTCCATTGACCGCCCTTGCCGCGCCAGTACCGCACCGCCGACGCGAACGTCGCGCCCACATAGAACAGCGCCACCAGCGGCAGGAACGGCGCCCATAGCGGCGAGCGGCCGTAGTAGCGCAGCATCGGCGCATAGGCGCAGCACATTGCCGCCCAGGCGAGCCACGCGGGCCAGCACAACGGCCCGAGCGCGAGCGCTGCGACCGGCGGGATCAGATAGATGATGGTCATGCCCGCCAGCGTCCCGGCCAGCAGCCACGCCGAGTAGTGCAACTGCGTGAACGCAGTGCGCGCGATCATGTTCCAGATCTCACGCCAGTTGTCGTAAGGACGCAACGAGACACTGCGCGCCGCCACGTCCAGCCGGATCGGATGATGGCCCTGGCCGCGATGCTTGATGCGCGCGGCGAGACTGCAATCGTCGATCAGCTCGGCGCGGATCGACTCGATGCCACCCGCTTCTTCAAGCGCCGTGCGCCGCACCAGCATGCAGCCGCCGGCCGCCGCCGCCGTCTTGTTGCGCGGATTGTTGACCCACGAGAACGGGTACAGCTTGGCGAAGAAGAACACGAAAGCCGGAATCAGCGCCTTTTCCCAGAACGAGTCGCAGCGCAGCCGCACCATCAGGGAGACGAGGTCGCGCTGCTCCGCGTCGGCACGCGCGACGAGCTGCGTCACGGCATCGGCGGGGTGGCCGATATCGGCGTCGGTAAGCAACAGAAAGTCGGCCGGCAGGCCGAGCGTGCGCACTGCCTCGATACCTTGCGACTGCGCCCAGACCTTGCCGGACCAGCCCGGCGGCAGCGGCTTCGCTGTGAGCACCGTCAAGCGGTCGGGGCACTGCAGTTGCAGCGCGGCGGCGCGGGCCGCGTCGGCCGTGCCGTCAGTGCTGTGGTCGTCGACCACGATCACATGGAACGGACCCGGGTATTCCTGGGCGAGCAGCGTGCTGACCGCCTGCGCGATCACATCGGCTTCGTTACGCGCCGGCACCACGGCGGCCACCGCCGGCCAGGCGTCCCGCGCCGCGCTGGCGAGCGGCGCGGCGGGACGCGCGCGCCAGAATCCGCCGCGGAAAAACAGCAGCACACACCAGATCAGTAACGAAAGACACGACAGAACAAACAGAACCACCTGCATTACGCGTTGCCCTCAATCGAAGTAGCGCGCATGCTGACGCGCCGGGACAGCCACATCGCGAGCGCGCGCGCCGTGACAACAAATCATCCTTTCGGTAATGCGACTGTAAGCATTCACCGCGAGGCCTCATAGTTTAAGGGTTCCGCCCCGGGACTGCAGTGCGCAATTATTGCTGGACGGGGCTTATAGGCCACTTCGTAAGGACCGCACCAGAGCAAAGCACGCCCGATAGCGTTAGAATGCGCGTTTGGTTTTCGTCTACCGGTTTTACGCCGGGTTTTAGACATCAATTAATATCATGGTCGCGGCGATTAAGTCGTTTTTACCGACTTCCTCGAAACCTGCGTCAGTCGGAGTTCGGCAGCCTATGCGAGTCATCCTTGCTCAACCCCGCGGCTTTTGTGCGGGGGTGGTCCGGGCGATCGAAATTGTCGATCGCGCGTTGCAGCAACACGGCGCACCTGTGTATGTGCGTCACGAAATCGTCCACAATCGGCACGTGGTCGACAACTTGCGTCAAAAAGGGGCGCGCTTTGTCGAAGAACTCGATGAGGTGCCGGAAGGCGCCGTGGCGATTTTCAGCGCGCACGGCGTGGCCCAGAGCGTTGAACGCGCTGCGGAAGAGCGCGGCCTGGACGTGCTCGACGCGACCTGTCCGCTCGTCACCAAGGTGCACGTGCAGGGGCGCCAGTACGTAGGCGCCGGCCGCACGCTGATCCTGATCGGCCACGCGGGGCATCCTGAAGTCGAAGGCACGATTGGCCAGATCCCCGGCAAGGTGCTGCTGGTGCAAAGCGAGGCGGAAGTCGCGCATCTGGACCTGCCGATCGACGCGCCGCTCGCCTACGTGACGCAGACGACGCTGTCGGTGGACGATACGCGCGGCATCATCGACGCATTGCAGCGCCGCTTCACCAACATCGTCGGCCCGGATACGCGGGACATCTGCTATGCCACGCAAAACCGCCAGGCCGCGGTGCGCGAACTGAGCACGCAGGTTCAGGTGTTACTGGTGGTGGGCGCAACGAACAGTTCGAACTCGAACCGGCTGCGCGAGATTGGCAGCGAAACCGGCGTAGCGAGCTATCTGGTCGCGGACGGTTCGGAAGTGAAGGCGGAGTGGTTTGCGAATGTGCAGACCGTCGGCATCACCGCAGGTGCTTCGGCGCCAGAAGAAATGGTTGAAAACGTAATCGATGCGCTGCGCGCATTGGGGCCTGTCGAAGTATCGACGATGGCGGGCCGTGAAGAAAAAGTTGAGTTCAAGTTGCCGTCAAAGCTGACGCAACCTCTCGCCGCACGCGAAGTTTAAGGAGGACACCTTGTCTATTCCGTTGCTCCAGAAAGTCCGGGTTGGCGCATACATCATGCGTCAGCACCTGTCGCGCAACAAGCGCTATCCGCTGGCACTGATGCTCGAGCCGTTGTTCCGCTGCAATCTCGCCTGCAATGGTTGCGGCAAGATTGACTATCCGGATCCCATCCTGAACCAGCGCCTGTCGCTTGAAGAGTGTCTGGGCGCCGTGGACGAATGCGGCGCACCGGTCGTTTCGATTGCAGGCGGCGAGCCGCTGCTGCACAAGGAAATGCCGCAGATCGTGAAGGGCATCATCGCGCGCAAGAAGTTTGTGTACCTGTGCACGAACGCGCTGCTGATGGAAAAGAAGATGGACGACTACCAGCCGAACCCGTACTTCGTCTGGTCGGTGCATCTGGATGGCGACGAGCAGGCGCACGATCATTCGGTGTCACAGGAAGGCGTGTACGTCAAGGCAGTTGCCGCGATCAAGGAAGCGAAGCGCCGCGGTTTCCGCGTCAACATCAATTGCACGCTGTTTAACGACGCCGTGCCGGAGCGCGTCGCGAAGTTCTTCGATACGGTCAAGGAAATGGGCGTGGACGGCATCACCGTCTCGCCGGGATATGCATATGAGCGCGCGCCGGATCAGCAGCACTTCCTGAACCGCGACAAGACGAAACATCTGTTCCGCGAGATTTTCAAGCGCGGCAACAATGGCAAGAACTGGTCGTTTAGCCAGTCGGCGATGTTCCTCGACTTCCTGGCGGGGAATCAGACGTACCAATGCACGCCGTGGGGTAATCCGGCGCGTACGGTGTTTGGCTGGCAGAAGCCGTGCTATCTGGTCGGCGAAGGGTATGTGAAGACCTTCAAGGAACTGATGGAGACCACGGAGTGGGAGAAGTACGGCACGGGTAACTATGAAAAGTGTGCTGACTGCATGGTGCACTGTGGGTTTGAAGCTACCGCTGTCATGGATACGGTTACTCATCCGTTGAAGGCTTTTAAGGTTTCGCTGCGCGGGCCTAAGACTACTGGTGAGTTCGTTAAGGATATTCCTCTGGATAAGCAACGGCCCGCTGAGTATGTTTTCTCGCGGCATGTTGAGATCAAGCTGGAGGAGATTGGGCGGGCTGGCAAGGGGAAGAAGGTTCAGGCTGCTGCGGCTCATTAAAAGCTGCCCGCTTGGGGGCCCTTCTTGGGGCTTCCTCTTTTTGCTGGTGCTATTGTTGTTTTGCTTGAAGCGCATCGGGTTTTTTTTGACGGTGCGCTTTTTGCTTTTTTTGGTTCTCGTTCGGGGGAGTTGCCTGCGGCGGCTTGATATTGGTTGTTGTTCCTGGGGTGTTGGCCTTTCCTTGCTTTGTTATCGGTCTATTAGCGTTGCCCCTGTGCGGGGCGGCACCTACTTTTCTTTGCCGCCGCAAAGAAAAGTAGGCAAAAGAAAGCGGGCTGCAACCGCTAGCCCGTAGTGAGCCATCCCGGTCTGCTACGGGAAACGGCCCAAGACAAGACCCGCCCTCGCACCACCCCCGTTAGTGGCACAGCACTCATCCACCCCACTCCGCACTTCGTGCGTCGCGGATGGGTTTGCATGGGAAAGCAGGGCGCCGGAATACTTAGAATGCCTAATTTTCTTGAAGAGGCCGTTATGCCCAACGGCGGGGCGCGCAGCGCGACGCTGGAGCGGATGAATGCTTTGTCACTGAGGGGAGTGGTGCGAGGGCGGGTCTTGTCTTGGGCCGTTCCCGGTGGCGGACCTAGATGGCTCACTACGGGCTGGCGGTTGCAGCCCGCTTTCTTTTGCCTACTTTTCTTTGCGGCGGCAAAGAAAAGTAGGTGCCGCCCCGCACAGGGGCAACGCTAATAAACCAATAACACAACAAGGAAAGGCCAACACCACAAGAACACCAACCAAACATCAAGCCGCCGCAGGCAAAACTACCCAGCACTCCGAGCATTATGCTCAGTCAAAAATTTGATGAGCCCATCAACCCCCCCCTTGGAAAGCTGATCAGCAAACTGCGTCTGATAAACCTGAATCAACCACGCCCCCATCATATCGATGTCATAGACCTTCCAGCCGGAATCCGTCTTCTCCATCCGATACCCAACGGCATCATCCCCGCCGTTGCTCAACACGTGCGACTGCACCACAGCATCCTTACCACCCGCCGCCACGCTCGCCTGGGCGAACTTAAACGTCACATCCTGGTCTCGTAACTGCGCGAGTGAAGCTGCATACGTCCGCACCAGCAAAGTCTGAAACTGCTCGTACAGCTGCTTCTGCTGCTCCGGCGTCGCTGTAGTCCATGCCTTGCCCACAGCAATCCGCGTCGTACGCTGAAAATCCGTTGCAGGCACAAAATGTGTTACCACCACCTGGGTGATTTTGCCCATGTCGCCGCTGCGTGCCTGGGGATCGGCCTTCATCGCGCTGACCGTGCCTTCAACAGCGCTCTTGACCACCGCATCAGGCGCAGTTTGCGCAAAAGCCGCAGTGGAAACCACCGCAGTTGCAAGAAAAGCAGACAAATAACGTTTCATAAGCTCATCAGGACCGTAAATATGACAGCTGGATGACCCGCCGGGCCATGCTGCAAGTGAGTATACCGATTTTGGCGTCCCGTCCGTGCCCCAGAACCTGAGCCATTCAGCCCCACGTCGGTATACTTATGCCCTTATGCCAAAAACGCCATCCGTGACAGGGCCCCATTCGCCTACATGCTGAAGTCATTTATCGTCCGTCTCGTCGCCTGGTCGGTACGCCGCCCTTTGCGCGTCATCTTCCTCTCGCTCGTCCTCGCGATCCTGAGCGGCTTCTACGTCGCCGGTCACTTCAAGATCAATACGGATATCAGCCGTCTCGTCGAAAACGACCAGGCCTGGACGTCGCTCGATGACGCCATCGACAACGCCTTCCCGCAACGCGGCCAAACCGTCCTCGTCGTGGTGGAAGCGCAGGCCCCCGAATTCGCCGACGCGGCCGCCAACGCGCTCACCGCCGCGCTCAAGAAGCAGCCCAAGGAGTTCGTCGCGGTGACCCAACCGGCCGGCGGTCCGTTCTTCGAACACAACGGCCTGCTGTTCCCGTCGCTCGACGAGGTGCAGTCCACCACCGGCCAGCTCGTTCAGTCCCGCCCGCTCGTCAACGCGCTCGCCAAAGACCCCAGCCTCACCGGTCTCGCGGGCGTCCTCAACACCAGCCTTCTGCTGCCCCTCCAGCTCGGCCAGGTCAAGCTCAGCGACATGAGCCGTCTGCTCTCGCAAAGCGCCACCGTGCTCGACCGGGTGCTCGCTGGTCAGCCTGCCGCGTTCTCATGGCGTGCACTGGTCGACAAGGACGTCTCCACCAACCCCGCCCGCGCCTTCATCACGGTGCAGCCGGTCGTCGATTACGGTGCGCTCGAACCCGGGGCGCGCGCCTCGGCGGCTATCCGCGCCACCGCCGCGTCGCTCGATCTCGGCGCCCACTATGGCGCATCGATCCGCCTGACCGGCGAACAGCCGCTCGCCGACGAAGAATTCGCTTCGGTGCAGGATGGCGCCGCACTGAACGGCATCATTACCTTCATCGTGGTTCTGGTGATCCTGTGGCTCGCGTTGCGCTCGGGCCGCATCATCGTCGCCGTGTTCATCACCTTGTTTGTCGGCCTCGCCATCACCGCCGCCCTCGGCCTGATGATGGTCGGCGCGCTCAACATGATCTCGGTTGCGTTCATGGTGCTGTTCGTCGGGCTCGGGATCGACTTCGGCGTCCAGTTCGGCGTCAAGTACCGCGAGGAGCGTTATCGCGACGACCGTCTGGGCGCCGCGCTCGTCAACACCGCGCACACCATCGGCGTGCCGTTGACGCTCGCCGCAGTCGCTGTCGCCGAGGCGTTCTTCTCGTTCCTGCCCACCGCCTACCGGGGTGTCGCGGAGTTGGGGCAGATCGCCGGTGTCGGCATGTTCGTCGCGTATCTGACCAACATGACGCTGTTCCCGGCACTCCTGAAGATCTTCAATCCGCCCGGCGAAGCCGGCTCGCCAGGGTTTACGCAGTTGGCTCCCGTCGACGATTTCCTCGACCGCAACCGCAAGCCGGTCCTGATCGGCACGCTGGTGGTCGTGGTGGGGGCGCTGCCGCTGCTGACCCATCTGCGCTTCGACTTCAATCCGCTGCACCTGAAAGACCCGCATACGGAATCGATGGCAACCCTGCTGTCGCTCAAGGATTCGCCCGAAGCCGCGGTCAACAACGTGCACGTGCTGGCGCCTTCGCTCGCCGCCGCAGATCAGATCGCCGCGCGTTTGAAGAAGCTGCCGGAAGTGGGCCGCGTCACGACGCTGAGCACCTTCATTCCGGACGACCAGACGCAAAAGCTGCTGCTCATCAACAGCGCCGCGCAGCAGCTATTGCCCGCGCTGACGCAGACGCCCGCGGCGCCTTCGAGCGACGCGTTGCGCGTCGCCGCATTGAAGCGGGTGGCGAACCAGTTGGCGCTCGCCGCAGAGGATCATCCGGGTCCTGGCGCGGCCGAAGCGCAGCACCTGTCGGCGACGCTGCAAAAGCTCGCCGCCGCCAATGCCGCCACGCGCGACCGCGCGGAAACGGCCATGTCCGACACCTTGAAGATCGCACTGCAGCAACTCACCGAGTTGCTGCAGCCCAGCGAAATCACCCGCGCCACCTTGCCGCCCGAAATCTCGCGCGACTGGGTCGCGGCCGACGGCCGTGCGCTGGTCGATATCGCGCCCAAGGTCCTGCCAGGCGCCGACCCCGGCGACGATACGATGCTGCGCCGCTTCGCACGCGCGGTGAAGGCCACGGAACCGGGTGCGATCGGCGGCACGATTTCGATCCTGCATTCGGCAGACGTCATCATCAAGGCGTTCCTGCAAGCGGCCGGCTGGGCACTGCTGACCATCACCATCCTCTTGTGGCTGGCGCTGCGGCGCATCGGCGACGTGATGCGCACGCTGATTCCGCTGCTGGTATCAGCGTTGGTGACACTGGAACTGTGTGTTGTGTTCGGCATGCCACTTAATTTCGCCAATATCATCGCGTTGCCGCTTATGCTGGGTGTAGGCGTGGCATTCAAGATTTACTTTGTCATGGCGTGGCGCAACGGGCAGACGGGCCTGTTGCAGTCGAGTCTCACCCATGCCGTGATGTTCAGCGCGGCCACCACCGCGACTGCGTTCGGGAGCCTCTGGTTGTCGCATCATCCGGGCACGTCGAGCATGGGGCGGCTGCTCGCGCTCTCGCTCTTCTGCACGCTAATCGGCGCTGTGGTATTTCAACCCGTCCTGATGGGTAAGCCGCGCGCGCGTCGCGCATCGAAAGAAAAGCAAGGAATCACGAAATGAAGATGCGAACCACAGCCCTGGCTCTGCTCCTCGCGGGTGCGATGTCGGGGTGTGCAACGGGTCCCGACCGCAAGCCGGGCGACCCGCTGGAACCGATGAACCGTCAGATCTTCAAGTTCAACGACGCACTCGACCGCACCATCGCCCAGCCAGTGGCCAAGGGGTATCAGAAGGTCACGCCGCAGCCGCTGCGCCAGGCCATCAGCAACTTCTTCTCGAACCTGGGCGATCTGGGTAACGCTGCAAACAACCTGCTGCAGTTGAAGATCACGGATGCGACCGAAGACGTCATGCGCTTCGCCATGAACTCGACGTTCGGGATTGGCGGTCTGCTCGACTTCGCCACGCCGGCCGGCCTGCCGAAACACCACGAAGACTTCGGCTTGACGCTCGGCCGCTGGGGCGTGCCTGCGGGCCCGTACCTCGTGCTGCCGCTGTTCGGACCGAGCTCGGTGCGCGACAGCACGGGCTATGTGGTGGACTTCCGTTTCAACCTGATCCACTACATGGAGCCGGCGGTCCGCAATCCGATGTATATCGCGCAGTTCATTAGCGCGCGTGCGGATCTGCTTGGCGCGTCCAGCCTGCTGGAGGCGGCTGCGCTCGACAAGTACTCGTTCGTGCGCGACGCCTACACGCAGCAACGCCAGTCGCTGCTGCGCGGCTCCGGCTCGACGCCTGCGCCGCTGCCGAATTACGGCGACCCGGACGCGCAGGGCGGGGCAGGTGCGGCGCCGGCATCGGGAGCGTCGGGGGCCGCGCCTTCCGGTTTGCCGGACTATAGCGATCCAGGTGATGCGTCGATGCCGGCGGCACCGGCTAACGGCGCGTCGGGTACAGAGCCGGCAGGCTTGCCGAATTACACCGATCCGGGCGATTCGTCGGCGCCGGCAGCACCGGGTAACAGCACCTCAGGCACCTCAGGCGCCTCAGACGCCGCGCCGGGCACAGCGGCGAGCCCCGCGGTCAGCGCAAGCTCGGCGAAGGCTGCCAGCGCCCCGGCAGCAGCATCGGCGGCAGCCGCCTCCGGCACGCCGGCGGCGGTCCCGCCCAAGCAGTAAGCAGTCACTGCCTGCGTGGCGCGCCGCAAACCGAAGTCAGTGCATCGTATCGGCTTCGAGGCGCGCCGCCACCGTTTCTTCAGCGCTCGCCACCGGCGAGTTCGCCGGGTCCGAGCCCGCGCGGTAGCGCTGGAACGCTTCGTCGGCGTAGCGGATCTGCGTGCGGCCGTGGGGCGCCGGCTCACCGCTTGCGTCGAGATTCACGAACACCATCTTTTCAACCGTGAGAATGCTCTTGCGGGTGATCTTGTTGCGCACTTCGCAGCGCAATGTGATCGAGGTGCGGCCGAAGTGCGTCGCCGTCATCCCCAGTTCGATAATGTCCCCCTGGCGCGCCGAGCTGACGAAGTTGATCTCCGACATGAACTTGGTCACCACGCGCTGGTTGTCCAACTGGCAAATCGCGTAGATCGCCGCTTCTTCGTCGATCCAGCGCAGCAGGCTGCCGCCGAACAGGGTGCCGTTCGGGTTGAGGTCTTCGGGCTTGACCCATTTTCTGGTGTGGAAATTCATCTGGTATCCCGTGCGTGAGGTGTTGCAGGCCGGTGCCGTAATCGGAACCTAGGGTTAATACCTAGATTATACCAAATATAAGGGTTTTCCCTAGGATACAAAAAAAGCCCGGAGCGGGCTTTTGGGGTCATTTCAGGCGGCCATGACAGGCCACCTCGGTTGGCGTACCTGTCTTGCGTACAACGCAAGGCTTAGCGCGTCCAGCTAGCGCGCCCGGTTCAGCCGGCCCGCTGTAGCGCACCGGCCGCGGCCAGTGCGTGGCGCGCCTGAACCAGCGCCGTGCGGGCGGCGCGTGCATCTGAGGCGACCTGCAGCAGTGGCCCGAGTTGCGAGGGTTGTTTGAGCAGTTCGCGCAGGATCGGCGCAATCGCAGTGCTGCCGTCGTCGCGCAGGCCGGCCGTGGCGGCCGGCGGCAGCGTGCGCCACGCCGGGTCGACAATCGCCCGGCAGACGGCGAACGGCACGCCCTGAGCGGCGGCGATGGCGCCGGCAATGTGCGATTCCATGTCGACCGCGAGCGCACCGCTCGACCGGTGCAGCATGGCTTTGTCGTCAGCACCGGTGAGCGGCGCCGTGACGCCCGCCACCAGGCCACGCCGCAAGCGTGCGCCAAGCGGGGTGGCGGCCAGGGTTGCGGCGAGGCGCTCGGACCAGAGCACGTCGGTGGCAAAGCGGCCGAGCGGACCTTCGACGGCATTGGCGACAACCACCGCACCCGGCTCGAGATCGGGCGCAAGGCCGCCAGCCGTGCCGAAGCTGATGATGCCCGAGCAACCGCGTGCGAGCGCCGCGCTCAGCGCCCGTTCGAGGAGATCGGCGCGCGCCGCAAACACGACTTCGATACCTTCGCCGCGCACGATACGCGCCTCGAAGGCCATCCCGGTGACTGCGATCACGGGCAGGGCGCCGGACTGGGACGACGAGGACGGCCTCACGGTGGCAGGGCGGGTAGGCGTAGACAGCATCACATCCCAACCACGACGCGCGTCACGCCATCACGCTTCAATTGACGGTAGCGCGCCAGCGCCCAGAGCGGGAAAAACTTGCGATAGCCGTGGTAGCGCAGATAGAACACGCGCGGAAAGCCCGTGGCCGTGAAGCGGGTTTCGTCCCACAGGCCATGTTCGCGTTGCTCGCGCAGCAGGTACCCGACGCCGCGCGCCACCGCCGGATGCTCGACGTCACCCGTCGCCATCAGCCCCAACAGCGCCCAGGCCGTCTGCGATGCCGTGCTCGTCGCGCGTTCGTAGCCGCGGTAGTCGAGCTTGTAGCTTGTGCCGTCCTCGCCCCAGCCGCCGTCTTCGTTCTGGATCGACACGAGCCACTGCGACGCGCGTTTCACGCGCGGATCGTCGTGAGCGATACCGCCCGCATTCAGCGCGCAGAGCGCCGTCCACGTGCCGTAGATGTAGTTCATGCCCCAGCGGCCATACCAGCTACCGTCGGACTCCTGTTCGTTGAGGATGTAGTCGTACGCGCGGCGCGCCGGCTCGCTGTTGGCCGGCAACTCGCCCAGTTGCGCGAGCATCGACAGGCAACGGCCCGACACGTCCGCAGTGGGCGGATCGAGCAATGCGCCGTGATCGGAGAACGGGATGTTGTTCAGGTAGTACTGGGTGTTTTCCGGCTCGAAAGCGCCCCAGCCGCCATCGCTGCTCTGCATGCCGACCACCCACTCGCGGGCGCGGGCAATCGCTTCGCGGTCGACGTTCGATTGCGTGAGCGCGGCCGAGCGGTGCATGGCCATCACCACCACCGCCGTGTCGTCGACGTCCGGATAGTACGGGTTCGCGTACTGGAACGCCCAGCCGCCGGGACGCACGTTCGGGCGGCGCGAAATCCAGTCGCCGCGCACGTCCAGAATCTGCAGCGGACGCAGCCATTGCAGGCCGCGCTCGGCCGCCTGTTCGGCGCGCGGGTCGCCCGTTTCGAGCAGCGCGTGCGCCGCGAGCGAGGTATCCCACACCGGCGACAGGCACGGCTGGCAATATGCTTCGTCGTCCTTGATGACCAGCAGCTTGTCGATCGACTGGCGGGCAATAGCGCGATTCGGATGATCGGCCGGGTAGCCGAGCACGTCATACATCATGACGGAGTTGGCCATGGCCGGGAAAATCGCGCCAAGGCCGTCTTCGCCGTTCAGACGTTCGTCGACGAAGGCGACGGCTGCCTGAACCGCGCGCTCGCGTGTGTACTTCGGAAACAGGCCGTCGACCAGGCGCAGCACGTTATCCACGCCACGGAAGAAGGTGAACCAGCCCTGGCTCTGATGCCCCGCCCGCGGCAGCAGGCCGGTCGTGACGGGCGCGCCGTGGAACAGTTCGTCGATGCGCACGCCGCGCGGGTTGCGCGCCACCGGCCGCTTCGCGTTGAGCACCAGCAGCGGCACGATCACCGTGCGGGCCCAATACGACACCTTCGACAGATGGAACGGGAACCACTGCGGCAGCAGCATGATTTCGACGGGCATCATCGGCACGGCGTACCACGACACCACGCCGAACAGCGCCAGCAGAATCCGCGTAAACACATTCGACGCTTCAGCGCCGCCATGCGCGAGAATCGCCTCGCGGGCGCGGCGCATATGCTCGGCGTCCTCTGGATCGCCGATCATCTTCAGCGCGAAGTACGCCTTCACACTGGCGCTGACGTCGAGCGCGCCGTCGGTGAAAAGCGGCCAGCCGCCGTCAGGCAACTGGATGCGGCGCAGATAGCGCGCAATCTTCTGCTCCAGTTCCACATTCGGCTCTTCGCCCAGGTAGTGGACCAGCAGCACATATTCGGCGGGAATCGTCGCGTCGGCTTCGAGTTCGTAGACCCAGTGGCCATCCGGGCGTTGCGCCGCGAGGATCGCGTCGGTCGCGCGGGTGACTGCAGCTTCCAGCGCGGCGGAGTCGTGTGAGTCGTCGCTCGTGGTCGGGACTTGGGAAAGATCGTTCATCTGCGTTCCATCGGTTCGTTCAGCAGCGTATCCGCGGCCTTCTGGCCGGAGCGGATCGCCCCTTCGATCGTCGCGGGCAGGCCGGTGGCCGTCCAGTCTCCCGCGAGCATCAGGTTATTCCAGCGTGTGCGCGTGGCCGGCCGGCGCATTTCTTCACCGGGCAGCGCCGCAAAGGTCGCGCGGGGTTCGCTCACGACCTGCCAGGCCGGCATCGGCTCGGGCGGCAGGCTGGCGGCCTGGGCGACTTCGGCCCAGACCGTTTTCGCGAGTGTCTCGTGCGCGGTATCCAGCAAACGGTCAGCGCCGCTGATCGTCACCGAAAGCCGCCCTTCATGGGCAAACAGCCACTCGGCCGTGCCGTTCAGCAGGCCCATCAGCCGCGGCACGCCGAACGGCGGTTCGACCGCGAAGTGGAGGTTAAGGGCCGCGCTAGCGTGCCGCGGCGCCTGCAAGCCGGGGACGAGCGCTTGCGCCACCGCCGGCGGCACCGCCAGCACGACAGACTCACCGGCTTCGAGGGCGATGCGCTCCTCCCCAAACTGCAACGCGCCGATACGCCCGGCCGCATCGAACTCCATGGCCTGCAACTGCGCATCGAGCCGGATTGCCGCGCCGCCATGCTGCAACAGCCGCAAGGCCGGCTCGACAAAAGCGCTGCTCAGGCCGTTGCGCGCCAGCAGCGGCCGCGACGCGGGACCGCCCGCAACGAGCGTCTCGCGCGCCACGGCAGCGGCCAGTTCCGCGCTCGCGCTGCGCGGCTCGTGGTTCAGCATGATCCGGAACAGCGGTTGCAGCAGACGGTCCCACAGCACGCCGTCGCAGCGCATGGTCTGCGCCATGCTCCGGCCGGGCTTGGCAAACAGCAGCGGCGCGAGCGTCAGGTAATCGCTCGGATGGGTGTTCGGCACACGCGCGGCCGGATCGAACACCCACCACGGCAAGCGCCCAGCCCACAGCCGCACGGTCCAGCGGGCGCGGCTGGCAAGATCCACGAACGGGTATTCGGGCAGCGCCGGGCCGGTCAGCTCGTCGGCCGCACCAATCGCGCGCAGGTAATTCAGCGTCGCCTCATGACCGGACAGCACCAGGTGATTGCCGCTGTCGATCGTCATGCCGAGCGTGCGGTCGTAATACGAGCGGCACCGTCCACCAGCCTGCGAGGCCGCCTCGTGCAACACAACCTGCGCGCCGCGCCGCTGCAATTGCACGGCAGCGGCGAGGCCGGCAAGGCCCGCGCCGATCACGTGGACGAGCTTCGGCATCAGAAGAGCGCGTACCGGGCGACGATCCACAGCAGACGCGCACGCGGCTTGCTGACTTTCGTGCGCGGCAGATCGAAGCCGCGCTCAACGGTGCGATCGAGAAGACAGCGATAGACCCCGGACATGATGCGCGGAGCCCGCACCTGGTTGCGCGGCACGCCGTCCATGATGGCGTCGGCCCTGGCAAAGTGCTCGCGGGCCTGCGCGACCAGCTTCGCGCAGACGCGCGGCAGCGACGGATCGTCGACGATCGCCTCGGGGCTATGGGTCGCAATGCCCTCGAGCGCAAGCAGTTCGCGCGGCAGATAGCAGCGGTTGATACCCGCGTCTTCGTCGATATCGCGCAGGATGTTGGTCAACTGCAGCGCCCGGCCCAGGTGATGCGCCAGCAAACGGCCCGGCTCCTCCTGCATCCCGAATATCCTCACCGATAAACGGCCGGCGGCGCTCGCCACCCGGTCGCAATACAGGTCGAGGGTGGCCTCATCCGGTGCGCAGATGTCGGCGGCGGCGTCCATGGCCATGCCGTCGATCATCGCGTGAAAATCTTCGCGTTGCAGATGAAACGTGTGAATGTGCCGCGTCAGCGCGCGCAGCGAAGGACGCGGCGCGCCCGCATAGCACGCGTCGATATCGGCGCGCCAGCGCTCGAGCCCGGCCGAGCGCTCGGCGCGCGGCAGGTTGCTGTCGGCGATATCGTCGACAGCGCGGCAAAAAGCGTAGACCTGATACATCGCATCGCGCTGCGCAGCCGGCAGGATGCGCATCGCAAGATAGAACGAGCTGCCCGATGTGGCGGCAGCGGCGTCGGTTTCTGTATCGTCCACGACAAGATTGGAAACAGCCAAGACGATCTCCGCTGAGGGGCCCCTCTGGAGGCGGTCAAGAAGTCAGGATTCGTGCCTGCCCGCAGGGCAAGCGACGCGCGCGGACACGCGCGAATACACCGGCAAGGGTTACCGGAAACGGCGAAAAGTATAACAATCTTTGCGAGACACCGCAGTTCAAGGGCGGAATCCGCCGTGATGGCGGGTTACACGCGCTGCGCCGCCCCTCCCGCGAGGACACACGACAGGTCAGATAAACGCGACCGAGCGGTTGCGCCCCTGGCGCTTGGCGCTGTAGAGAGCGGCATCGGCTTCGTTGATCAGCACGTCGTAGTTCGGCACGCCCACCCGGGCCGCGGCGCCGCCGACGCTCGCCGTCACCGGCACCTTGACGCCCTGCACCTCGACCGGCGTGTCGCCAATCGTATGACGGATCTTCTCGGCCACCAGCATGGCATCCTGGATCGGCGTGCACGGCAGCAGCAGCGCGAACTCCTCGCCGCCGAAGCGGCCGAACGTGTCCTGCACCCTGACGACCTGGGCGACCCGTTGCGCCATCTCGCGCAGCACGGTGTCGCCGACCCCGTGGCCAAACTGGTCGTTGATCTTCTTGAAGTGGTCCAGATCGAACAGCAGCACCGACATGTCGCCGCCGTAGCGCTGCCAGCGCGTGTATTCGTCGCGCAGCCGCGCCTCGAAATAGCGCCGGTTCGCAATGCCGGTCAGGCCGTCGCGATCGGCATACTCCTGCAGCTTGGCGACCGCCTCTTCGCGTTCACGCTGCACGATGCTCACGTGCGTCACGTCGGAGATGGTCACGCACACGGCCACCACTTCGCGCTCGCGTGTGAGCGGCATGAAGGTGCAATCCTGCTGCATGAAATCGACACCGCCGGTAATCGGCCGGTCATGGTCGAACTTGAACAGATAGGGGCGCTGCTCCCACGAACTGAAGGCAAAGCTGCCGAGCTGGAACACGCTCTCGAGCTTGCGGGTCAGCCACACGCGCGGCAACTCGGGGAAACTGGCGAAGATCGACTTGCCGACCACCTTCTCAGCGGACAGGCCGCTGTGGTCCTGCATGAACCGGTTCCACATCAACACGTTCATTTCACGATCGAGGACAAAGATGCCGAAACCAACACGCTCGACAACGAGATCGCTCAACGAAGCTGGGGGAACATTCATAGACTGGACAGCAACGCGTCAAGCGCGTGATTCATATGGCGGATCGACTCTTCAGCCATGAGCATGACGAGGTGGGCGCGGAAGCTCTGGTCTTCGAGCGCGAAATTGACTTCGACCAGCAGCGCGACTTCCCAGGCGAGCACGCCGGGCTGGAACACGTCGTCGAGCGACATCGATTCGCCGAGCAGCCCAGGCGCCGAAAACACCGGCGTGCGGCCGAGCTGTTCGAGAATGCACGAGACGCATGCGCCCGTCAGCACGTTGGCGACGTCGAAAATCAGCTCTTCTTCGCTGACCTTCTCGTAGGCGGAACGCGGATACGGGTCGTTCACCAGCGCACAAAGCTGCTCGATGCTGCCGCTGCGGCAGATCACCAGCGCCTCGCCCTTGATGTCGGAGCGAAAGCCCTGGCGCACCGCACTCACCGCCTCGTGGATGCCGGTCATCTCGCGCAAGGCCGCCGCCGCCTCGCTTATCTCCACGACCTGCACCCGCGGCACCGACAACTCGATAAACGTATCGAGCAAGCGCGCAAGGCGCGTTGCGGCCTGGCCCATCGCGAGGTTGGCAACCTCCTGCAGGGCGTCGCGCCGATCTTCGTTGAGGACTGGCTCAGACATACAACCCGTACTCCTTGAGGATGGGTAGTACCGCCTCGGGGGTGACGGGCTTGGCGATGAAGGCAACGGCGCCGAGCGTGCGCACGCGCGCCTGGGCCATCGGTTGCACGTCGGCAGACACGACGATCACGAACGTGTTCAGATCTTCGTGCTGCAACGCCTCCAGCACCTGATAGCCGGTCAGGTCCGGCATCGTCAGGTCGAGGAACATGACGGACGCTTTGCCTTCGCGATACAGCGAGAGCGCTTCGCGCCCGTTGGTGGCATAGCTGATGTCCACATCCCAATCCGGAGGCAGCGCCTTTGTGAGCACCTTGCGTGCAAGCAGCGAATCATCGGCGATCACAATGGGCAATGACATGGCGGAGGGGTCTAAAAGCGGGATTGGCTCGGTCGCGTTAACGGCGCGGATCAGGGATTCTTTAGCCGGCTGAACAGGATAGGCCCGAAGGATACTCCGGCGCGAGCGGGTATGCAGATTGCGAAAAGCAGGGAGCAGCGCACGCGCGGGCGCATGCGACGGAAACGATGCGGATGCGCATAAGCGCACGCAGGACGATAACGATGACCGGCATGTTCGGACCTACCCCGTAGGTGGTTCTGCGCGGCCGAGTGGATCGGAAGTCAATCAACAACCTGCCGCACGCGTTTCCGCGAACCCCCTCCGTCACGCTTGATGTGCGTTATCTGGCTGGCCCTCGCGGCACAAGCGTCCGAACATGGCGGACGCAATATTTATCGTGGCAAGATTCTCAAATTAAACTGACGAAAAGGCAACTCGCCAAAATGGATTTAACGAACATAAATGACTCACACAACATCAATTGAGAGACATTTCAAATCTTAAAGCGTGAAAATTACGCCGTTTATACTTTTGTGTACGTTTGCGCTTCCAGATTCCTCACTGTTTGGAGAAAAACTTCCGCCCGTCCGCTGCGGTCTATTCTTACCGCCCCTGGAGATCCTGCGCTGCAAATTCCGGGTTCTCGTATTATGGTAACTGTAAGATTTCCCGTCCCAGACGATTGCTGCGGTATTGAAGATGACACTCGACCGGTCCGAGCCGCGCGAAGCGAGCCGCCTCTCCTCTAACCTTGAGGACGAGACGCTGTTCCCGGTTGTGCCAGAGCAGAATTTCCATGTCCGGCGCATGACGCTGATCGCCCTGCTGGTGGCGGCCATCGTCCTGCCTTGCGTGTACGTCGTGGCCATGGCGTTCAGCGATCTGCGCGACCGCGAAGCCGACGCCACCGATCTGACGCTGCGCACCGTGCGCGTGGCCGAAGAGCATGCGCTGAAAGTCTTCGACATGAATGAAGCGCTCGATGCGCGCGTCGTGGACCTGGTGCAAGGCCTTGACGACGACGGCATCCGCACGCGCCAGGCCGATATCCACGCGAAACTGGGCACCATGGGCGGCGGCTATCCGCAGGTCGCCGCGGTGTCGATTTTTGGCCGGGACGGCACCTTGCTCGCGAGCAGCCGTTTTTATCCCGCCCCGCCGGTGTCGATTGCGAAACGCGACGACTTCACCGGCATTCGCGACGGCAAGGTGCTCGAACACATTTCGAAGGACATGGTGGGTCAGGTCGCCGGCGAAAACGTCTTCAATACCGGCGTGGCGCGGCGCGATCTCGACGGCGCCTTCGCGGGGGTGGTTTCCGTCGCGCTGCGGCCGGGTTATTTCACCGCCTTCTATCAGGAACTGCTCGGCGGCAACGACACGCCGATGACCATGAGCCTGACCCGCGCCGACGGCTCGATTCTCGCCCACTACCCGTCCGCGCCGGGCCAGCCCACCGCCGTCCGGCCGCACACGCCGTTCACCGACGCCCTCGCCCAGGGCAGCCGCGCCGGCGTGGTGCGGCTGCGCTCGGTGTTCGACAACGACAATCTGATCGTCGCCTACCGGCGTGTCGGTTCCTACCCGGTGTACGTGTCGTGTGGCTACCGCACCTCGGCGATCTGGGCGGGCTGGTACCGTCATCTGAGCGTGCTGATTCTTTCCATGTTCACGCCTTCGATCGTGTTGTGGTGCGTGATCTGGCTGTCGCTGCGGCGTCTGGGCGCAGAAGAGGAAGCGTGGGAGCGCTGGCAGGCCGAGGCGTCGATGCGCCGCTCGATCGAATCCGCCTACCGGCAGTCGCGCAAGATGGAGGCACTCGGCAATCTGGTGGGCAGTGTCGCGCACGATTTCAACAACCTGCTGATGATCGTCTCCGCGAACGTGCAGATCGCAAGGCGGCGCGGTGCGCCGGGGCTCGACCGCGAGCTCTCTGCCATCGAGCGGGCGCTCAAGAACGGCCAGTCGCTCACGCGCCAGTTGCTCGGCGTGGCGCGCAAGCAGCCGCTGCGCAACGAAACGCTCGCCGTCGACCGGTGGCTGCCGGCCTGCCGTGAACTGCTGCGCGCGTCGCTCGGCGCAAAGATCTCGCTTGTGATGGATATCGGCACCGACGTCTGGCCGATGCGGGTCGACGTCGCCGAGCTCGAACTCGCGCTGATCAACCTCGCCGTCAATGCACGCGACGCGATGCCCAACGGCGGCCGTTTCACGGTGCGAGCGGCCAACATCACGTTCCGCCACGAGGACGGCTTTCCGCTCACCGGCGAGTTCGTGCAGCTCTCGCTCGAGGACACCGGCGTCGGCATGCCGCCGGAAGTGCTGTCCCGGGCGTTCGAACCGCTCTTTACGACCAAGCCGAAAGGCATGGGCACGGGCCTCGGCCTGCCCCAGGTATTCGCATTCTGCGAACGCTCCGGCGGGCTCGCCGCGATCGACAGTGCGATCGGCGCGGGCACCTCGGTGCGCCTCTACCTGCCGCGTGCGGCAGCCGTGCCGGAGATCGAGCGCCCCGCCAACGAGCCGAAGGTCGAGGAGGCGGGCACCCCGCAAGGCCTGCGCATCCTGCTGGTCGAGGACAACGACGAAGTCGCCGCCGGCACCGAAGCCTTGCTACAGATGATGGGCCACCAGGTCACCTGCGTATTCAACGCCGATACGGCGCTGCGCCTCTTTGACGACGCCCACGCCAAGCAGGCGCGAACCGGCGAACTGCTGCCCTTCGACCTGGTCATCTCCGACATCCACATGCCGGGCGCGACGAACGGTATCGATCTTGCCGAAGCAGTGCAGGCGTTCGAAACGCGCCTGCCGATAATTCTCGTGACAGGCTACGCGGAAGAGCTCGACCGCGCGCGTCATGTCGACGTGCGGGTGCTGTCGAAGCCCTTCGATATCGCCTTGCTCGACAAGCTGCTGCAGGATATTCAGCGCGATCTGACGCAAACCAGCACGCATGCCGCGGATTGAGCCCTGCGACCGCGTTCGGATCAGCGCGAATTACCGATTTTTGTAAAAGCGCCTCGCCTGCTTACCGGCCAACCGCCCGCAGGCGTCCTCAGCAGGTCCTTCCCACGCGCGCCCCAGCCCGGCCGCAATGCCTCCGGCGTCACGCCGCGCTTCCCGGCACGATCGTTGCGGCTGCGCATGAAGGAAGGTGCCGCACAACTGCGGCGGCGGCCTGGTGAAAACATGGGGAGACGGCCATGCGACATACTGTGATTGGTTTATTCGACACCTACACCCTGGCGGAAAGCGCGCGCGATACGCTTGTGCAGACGGGCTTCGCCTCCGACACCATCGAGCTGCAAGCGAACCCGATACCCTCTGCCAGCGCAGCGGACAACGCCGCGGCCGGCCCAGGCGTCCTCGCCAATATCGAGCGTTTCATTGCCAGCCTGTTCGCCAAGGAACCGCGCACGGCCGAGGCCGAGCGTTACGCAGACGCCGTGCGGCGCGGCGCGGTGCTGGTGTGCGTGAATGCCGCCAGCGAAGCGCATGCCGAACTCGCCCGCAATACGCTGGTGCGGCTGGGCGCCACGGATATCGGCGAGCGTTCGCCGGGCTGGGATGCGGCACTGGACGATCCGGACGCACGCCGCGAACACTCGGTGCTCGACGAACTCGGCCTGAGCAGCGCGGCCCCGGCGCCCATGCCGCGTCACCCGGCAAGCACCCGCAGCGATCCGGCGCCGGGTATGCCGGCCGCGTCGGCCGAGCCGCGCGCCGAAGAGCCGCCGAGAGCGTCGCCGCTCAGCGAAGCGGCGACGCTCAATACCATCGCTGCCGGTAGCGCGCCAGGCTTCGGCGCGGTGTTTACGCCCGTTGATGTCGCCCCGGCGGCGCGTCAGCCGGAGCCCGTGGAAGGTGAAACGATCCCCGATGAATTTCTCGAATACGAAGAGGACTTCCGTAATCACTACGACGAGCAGTACGCGAGCGGCGATAACCGGTACGAGGACTATGTGCCCGCTTACCGGTACGGCGCCACCATCGCCCGCGACATGCACTATCGCGACCGCGTGTGGGAAGACGTGGAACCGGAGGCCCGGCGTCACTGGGAGGCCACCTCACCCGCTGCGACCGATACGTGGGAACGCTTCAAGGCCGCGGTGCGGCACGGTTGGGATCGCGTGACGGGGCACCATCACGTGTGATCTGGCGAGGCGCGCCACGCAACGGCGCGGCGCTACACGCAGAAAACGGGCGGCATCGCGCCGCCCGGCCTGTGCGATGCCGGAGCAATCCAGGAAGATCCAGCGGCCAGCGCGGCCTGCTGCTCAGCCCGCAAACCGCTTCACCCACGCAACATAGCGATCGACGAACGTTTGCAGGAACTTGCGGGTGTCGTCATTGAGGATGTTGCCGTTGGCGTCGATTGTCGCCGGGTTGTGCTTGATAAACATTTCCGGCTGACCGAGCATCGCGACGTCCAGGTAGGACAGTACATTGCGCAGATGCTGCTGGCTCAACGCCGTGCCGGTCGCGCCCACCGACGTGCCCGCCAGTCCACCCGGCTTGCCCGCCCAGGAATTCGAGCCCCACGGGCGCGAACCCCAGTCCAGCGCGTTCTTCAGCACGCCAGGGATCGAGCGGTTGTACTCGGGGGTGACGAATAGCAGGCCATCGGCGGCTTCTACCTTTTGCTTGAACTGCCGGGCAACTTCCGGAAAGTCCGGGTCATAGTCCTGGCTGTAAAGCGGCAAGCTGCCGATGTCGAGAAATTCGAAGGAAAAATCAGCGGGAGCGAGAGAAATCAGCGCTTGTGCCAGTTGCCGGTTGTACGACTCCCGGCGCAGGCTGCCAACCACAACGGCGATATGAAGGGCCATGGTTTGTTTCCTCAGTGAGAGCGCGCGCAGCGCGAAAGGTCTGCGCTGTAATCATATGCGGTAGCGCTGCGAACTGAGTGAACGCGGCCGAAAAGCGCGATCATCGAGCGGCGAAATAAGGGGCGGCATCGTCTCGGCGACGCTGCCCGGTGGATAACCTGAGGCGCCCGGAAGTTATCCACAATTTCGCTGAATAACCTTGTGGATAAGTGAGGGATTTGCCTTTCCAGTCAAGCACGTCCCCGGACTGAGACGATTTAAGGCAAATGACCGTTTTGTTAAGAATCGATGAGAAATCGTAACAGGATGCGTCGAGGGTGCTGACGGCCGCTTCGACCCGTCGCTCGGGCATCTCCGGCGTGGAAGCGGGCTTTGCTGAATAAAAATGGGCGCCCCGAAGGCGCCCATTGCTCGCGTATCCGCAAGCCGCGCGGTAAGCCGCGCCGCGTGGCTGGAAGCGACTACTGACCGAAGAACACGTTGCAGTACGAAGCCGGGCCGTCGCACTTGGCCGGAGCTGCAGCAGCATTGGCAGTACCCGACACAGCGGCGAACAGGGCAACAGAAGCGATCAGGGCGGACAGGATGCGTTTCATGGTGAAATTCCTCAACTCAGCGTGGGTTTTGCGATCGCGGAACGATCGATTTGGTGGCTGAAGAATATCGATGAAGCATCTACATAAAAACCGCGAAGTCGTGAAGATATTCTCTTTGAAAATGCAATAATCGCCTTTCAATGGCGCGGCCAAAGAGGCTCCCATGCGGGCCAAAGCCGGTGCAACAGGGTAGAGCAGGTATTGGACCGGACAACTACTTTCAAATTGCGAAATAATAAATTTCTAGCGCTGCGGCTGTCATAAATTCGCCGTCAAGCCGACCAAGGCCTGATGAGGTCACCGGTATGGGCGGCGCCGTGTTGAATTCCAGTTTGCTCCGGCAGAAACGTGCGAGAGAATCGGCGCCAAGTCCATTTCGGGCGCCCAGAAAAATATCCCCCCATGAAGACCACCGATTTATCAGAACGCTCAGGCTGGCGCGGCAGGCTGGCGCGAATGCCGGTCATGTCACACCCAGATTCCGTACGGCCGCGGAGGCTCGCATGACGCAGACGGGCGGCCCCGCTTTCGACGACCCGCTTTACCTCACGAAACTGCGGCATGACCTGTTGCGCTTCGCCCGGTTGCAGCTGCGCGATGCCGCAGCCGCTGAAGACGCCGTCCAGGAGGCGCTGGCCGCCGCGTGGTCACAAGCCGACCGGTTCGCCGCGCAGTCGGAGCACAAGACCTGGGTGTTCGGCATTCTGCGTCACAAGCTGGTCGACACGCTGCGCGCCCGCAAGCGCACCGTCAGCCTGGCGGACCTCGACTCCGAACTCGAAGACGAAGCGCTACTCGACCGCGAACTCTTCAAGGACAACGGCCACTGGTCCCGCGAAGCCAAACCGCGCCCCTGGCCGACGCCTGAAACCGCGTTACGCCAGCAGCAGTTCTGGCAACTCTTCGAAATGTGCCTCGATCACTTGCCGGAGCAAATTGGACGCGTTTTCATGATGCGGGAGTTTCTCGACCTGGAGACCGACGAGATCTGCACCGAATTGCAACTGACCGCCAATCATTGCAGTGTCCTGATCTACCGTGCGCGGCTGAGGCTGCGCACTTGCCTGACCGAAAAGGGCCTTTCCAGAGAGGATGCGCATGGGGAAGTGTAAAAACATCACGCGTCTGCTGTCGGACGCGCTCGATCGGCCGTTGCGCGCAGGAGAGTGGATTGCGGTCGGCCTGCATCTGCCGACCTGCAGCGGCTGCCGTAATTACCGCAAGCACATCAGTCTGCTGCGGGCCGCTTCACGTGAGATCAGCGGTCTCGATAGCAACGAAGATATTCGTTCGGATGACTAATGTCCGGATGCGCTGAGCCGGCCGCCTAGCGCTCGCCGGGCGGCGTCAGGCGATACCGTTCGAGAAAGGCCGCGTGCCCGGCCTCGTCGACATGCGGCGCGTGCTTCTCAGTGCTGGCGGGACGTTTCGCGAGCATCGCGCGCGGACGGATGGGCCGATGCTGAAAGTTGCCGCCGCAATTGGGACATACGTTGGACAACGCGCTCAACGCGCAAACCTCGCAGAACGTGCACTCGAAGGTGCAGATCATGGCGTCGGGAGCATTGGGCGGCAGGTTCTTGCCGCAGCGTTCACAGGACGGTCTCAGTTCCAGCATCGCAGACTCCGGATTCAGGTAGAAAAGCCGCGCGTCACAACTTTCAGTGCCACGCAGAGAAAGCCGCCGCTGGACTCGCGATGTGCCGATCCGGCATCTATCCATCGCGGCCAGCGACGCATGGGCTGGCGCCTTCGGTTCAGGTCAGCACGCCCCACAGCACCAGGGTAAGCGCAAGACCGACCACGGAGACGATGGTCTGCAGGATCGACCAGACGAACACGGTCTGCTTCAGCTTCAGGCCGAAGTATTCGCGCACCATCCAGAAGCCTGCATCGTTCACGTGGCAGAAGAACACCGAGCCTGCTCCAATGGCAAGCGCCATCAGCGAATTGTGCGCCGGACTGAGACCCAGTACGACCGGTGCGACGATCCCGGCCGTCGTCGTTGTGGCCACGGTGGCGGAACCGGTCGCCTGACGCAACGCAACGGCGATCAGCCACGCGAGCAGGATCAAAGGCATGTGCGCACCCACCGCGATCTTGCCGATGGTCGTGCTGATACCAGCCACCACGAGCGCCTGTTTGAGGCCACCGCCGGCACCGATAGTGAGCAGCAGGGCAGCGATGGGCGGCAGACTTTTGCGCAGGATGCCGCTCACGCGGTCGCGCGGCATGCCACGCGACCAGCCGAGCGCCACGATCGCGAACAGAACGGTCAGACCGAGGGCCACCAACGGTTCGCCAAGGAAGTTGAGCGCATTAAAGAGGAACGTTTCCGGCTGAAGCAGCAGCTTGGCGACGGTACGGCCCAACATCAGAATGACCGGCAACAGGATTGTGATCAGCGAAATGGCGAAGCTCGGGGGCTCGGCCGTATCGGTCTGGGCCGTGAAAAGTTTGCCCATTTCCTCCGGTTCGGCTACGTGCATGCGTTTGGATAGCCAGATGCCGTACAGCGGTCCCGCCAGAATCACCGCCGGAATCGCGACGATCAGACCGAGACCGAGCGTCAGGCCAAGATCGGCGTGCAAGGCGCTGACGGCGATCAGCGGACCCGGGTGCGGCGGCAGCAGCGCGTGCAGCGTCGTCATGCCGGCCAGCGCGGGAATCGCGATCCGCAGGATGGGTTGCTGGGAGCGGCGCGCCATCACGAAGATGATCGGCACCATCATCACCAGACCCACTTCGAAGAACAGCGGCAGACCGATGATGATCGCCACCAGCGCCATCATCCACGGCAAGAGGCGTGGCGTGGAATGCTTGAGGATGGTCGATACCAGCCGGTCGGCCGCGCCGGAGTCGGCCATCAGCGCGCCGAGCATCGCCCCAAGCGCAATGATGATGCCCACGTCGCCGAGAAGTGCGCCTGCACCCTTGCTGAATGCGCTGGCCACCGCTTCGAGCGGCAGGCCGGCGGCAAATCCGGCCGCGAAGGTGCCAACCAGGATCGACAGAAACGGGGCCAGTTTCAGGACGCTAATGAAAACGATGATCAGTGCAAGCCCCAGCACGCACGAAAGGATCAGTTGAGTGTCGTGGGGCGACCACGGCGCGAGTGTTGTCGGTAAATGCACGATTTCCCTTTTTGTCGATTGACGCCGCGGCGGCTATGCGCGGATGACGGCGATTGTAGCGGGCGGCGGCGCCAAGGCGCAGCCAAGTGTGGTGCGGATAGGCCGGGCGAGTTTCGGCACCTGGCGTAAGTCGCGTAGCGTGGTTCTTTACATAGTTCGGCGATTGACGCGATTCAATCGCGCCGGCTCACTCGAATAGCGATTTGACGTTCTCGGGCGGGCGTCCGATTACGGCGCGGCCATTACGCACGACAATTGGACGCTGCATCAGGATGGGATGCTGCTCGATCGCTTCGTATAACTGATCGTCAGACAGTCCGCGGCTTTCCAGGCCCAGTTCCTGGAATGCAGACTCCGTGTCGCGCAACATTTCGCGGACCGGACAGCCAAGCATGGCGTGGAGGCTTTTGAGTTGTGCGGCCGAGAGAGGGTGTTTCAGATACTCGACGATTTCTACGGGCTCGCTGGTTGTATTGCAGGTGGTGGCGATCAACTCGCAGGTGCTTCGGGATTTGGAGCAGCGGGGGTTGTGATAGATCGTGATCATGAGCTTGGCCGGTCGCGGGAAGGCAGTGCATTGGAAGGTGGGGATTTTAGCGTTCATACAGGGATGGATGCAGGGCGGTCTAACCGGTGTTTCGCCGTGACGGGGGCGCAGGTTGGACTGCGCGGGTGGGGCGGGGCAGCGCCGCCGCGATCTACTAGTGCTGACTGTGAGTACTAGTGCTGGATGGGTAAGTTTCGTTTTTAGTTTTTTAGCGCTTTATCTGAGGTTGAGCGGCACTGGTGCAGAGAGTCGAGTGGGCGGGATGTTTATGCGCATAAAGTGGCTGCCGCTGCTATGCCAGTACCGCGGCGCTCATCTTGCTGTTCTGAGCCGATGTGGCTGTGTGCTGTGCTGACCTCCGCGCGCTATCTCGAGTGGACCACGCAAAGCCAGTTCGTCGAACCGCACCGTCTGCCTGCGCCGTCTGCCTGCGCCGTCTGCCTGCGCCGTCTGCCTGCGCCGTCTGCCTGCGCCGTCTGACTGAACCGTCTGACTGAACCGCCTCGCTGCTCGAACGCAACGCTGCACGGAGCAACCGAAACACGCAGCAATGCGCGGGGAAACGGTAAGTCATTACGCCACGACGTCGGTCACCAGGATCTGCACGCGCAGGATCGAATGGCATATCTCAAGCGCGGCCTCACTGGCACGCCATACACACGGCCACATCACTGCCTCGTTACCAGCACATAGTTCAAAGGCGCGGTTCACCGCAGCAACCCAACCCACCAAGAACACTCGCGCGCCGCGCTTTGGCAACCGCGCGGGCTCGTTTATGCGCATAAACCTCTGCCGAATGGCTAACGCGTCGTACGTTTACGACAAAACGATTGAAATAGAAATTCATCACGGTAAAATCCAACAGCGTCTAAAAAGAGGAGGTGAAGATTGGCAGCAGAAATCATCGCGGTAACACAGCAGAAGGGCGGGGTCGGCAAAAGCACAATCGCGATGCACCTCGGCGCAGCCTTCCATGAGAAAGGCAAGCGCGTCCTCGTCGTAGACGCCGACGGCCAAAACACCCTGGTGCACTGGACCAGCGCTTCCTCCGACAGCGAATCCGGCATCCCCTTCCCGGTCGTCAACCTGTCCGAGTTCGGCGGTCAGATCCACCGCGAGATCAAGAAGTTCGTAGCAGACTACGACATCATCGTGGTGGACTGCCCTCCGTCCATCACCGAGAAAGTCTCCGGCGTCGTCCTGCTCGCGGCTACCGTCGCCATCATTCCGACCTCTTCATCGCCGGCAGACTACTGGTCGAGCGTGGGATTGGTGAAGCTGATCCAGCAAGCGCAAGCAATGAACGAAGACCTGCGCGCCGTGTTCCTGCTGAACAAGACCGAAGAGAAGCGGATGCTGACCCGCGAGCTCAAGCGCGCGCTGGAAGAACTGGGCTTTCCCCTGCTGAAGACACAGATACCCACTCGCGAAGCCTATAAGCAGGCCATGGCCCTCGGACAGACCGTGCTGCAAATGAGTGACCGCGGCGCCAAGCTCGCCGCCGCAGAGGTACGCGCGTTCGCCGACGAGATCGCCGCCCTGCTCCCCTGAATTTATGCGCATAAAGGACACTGAATGAAACCCTCCCAATTTGCCAAAGGCTTTCAAGCACGTCCGGATACGACTAGCAGCGAAAAGCGAACCGCCCTCGACCGGCTCAACGCCATCGACGGCCTGGTACAGAACGCACCGAAGGCCGCCGACATTGTCGGCCGCACCAGTCAGCCCGTTTCCACGCCAGTCGTTGCCGAAGCCGATCCGGCGGAAACGCTCAACGAGTCTGCCGAGTACCACGCATGGCGGATTGAACATGGATACCGCCCGGGGCAGGTGATCGAGCTCGCACTTAAAGCGATCAAACCCAGCCCGTTCAACCCGCGCCATTTCTATCTGAAGTCGTCGATCGCCGAGCTGGCGGTCAATCTGGCGAAGCAGGGTCAGCAGCAGGCGATCCATGTGATCCCCGACTACGACAACCCCGGCACTTACTTCGTCAGCGATGGTGGCCGGCGCGTACGGGCGTTGAAGGAAGCGAACAAGGAGTTGGTGAAGGCGATCGTGATCGATCTGCCGATCGGCATTCAGAGCTACAAGCTCGGCTACGATCTGAACGTCCAACGCGATTCACAGACGGTGTTCGACAACGCCATTGTCTGGAAGCGCTTTCTCGACGAAAAGTATTTTCAGAGCCAGAAGGAATTGGCGGAGCATCTTGGACTCGACGAATCGACGGTTGCAGTCGCCCTGTCTATCGCCAAGTTGCCCGAGGTGGTGATGCAGGAGATGGTTGCGCGGACAGACCGCTTCGGCTCGAACATGGCTTACCAGGTGGGCCGTTATCACAGCGCTCGCGGCTCCGACGCCACGCTACGGCTGATCAACAAGATCCTCTCCGACGATCTGAGCACGCGGCAGGTTGCCGATATCGTCAAAGGCCGCGCCACCGCCCAGGAGAGCACCAAGGTAGCGGGGCGGCAGCGCTATGCGCAGCGCCTCGAGATCAAGCTCGACGGGGTCGCGGTGGGGGATCTGAAGACGTACGGCGAGGACCGCATCGAACTGCGCCTCAAAGGACTGTCGAAAGAGAAGCGTGACGACATCCTGAAGCAGATCGAGCAGATGTTGCAGCAGAAATGAGCGATTGCACGACGCCGGAAACGGCGCCGTGCATAGCAGGGAAAAGCAGAGAAAATCAGGCCGCGCGCGACTGGCTCAAGGTGAAAGCGAGCAGATCGCCGTCGGTCGGCTCACCCCAGGTCTTGCGGGCCAGCCAGTCAAAGAAAGCCGTCTCCGCGAGCTTCGAGTCGAGCCCACGACGGCGCCAGTCGTCGCGCATGTGAGAGCCGAGATCCGGCAATTCATCTTCTTCAAACGAGCGGCGCGCCACATCCCGTTCCGACTCACCTTGCTCGTCGTAGAGCGCACGCGCTTCCTTACGGCGATACGCCGAATACTCTCCCAGCAAGCGCGCCTTCAGATCGTCGGCCGGCGCGGCCACCGCTGCCTTACCGCCACTGCCTGATGGCAAGGCCTCGACCGGCGGAGCATAACCCTTCTTCAGCGCGTCCTTGAACAGGGCGGGCGCACTGCGCACCGGCGGCAGCGAGGTGCTGCGCATACGTTGCTCGGTCATCTGCAAAGCAGCGCGAATACGGTTTTCCTCGCTGTCCGCATAGAGCGTTTGGGCTTCCTTGAGCGGAATGCCGATCTTCACCATCCGGTCGACCAGCGTGCTGTCGAACACATTCGGATGCTCGTCGAGCGCCAGCATGGGCTGCTTGCGCTCGGTCACGCGGAACTGGATCTCGGCAACCCGGCGGCCTTCGCGATGCTCGATCAGCTCGACAAAGATGTTGGTGACCGCGTTGACCTCGGCGATAGCCGGCCGCAGGTAATCGCGCTTGAAGTACTTGTACTCGCGCTTTGCCTCGTCGCCCGCTTCCGTGTCCGGTGTGCCGGAGAGAATCGGCCGCCACCATTCCCACGACTCGCGCATGGTCAGGTGGCTGGGGTTGGTCAGATAGCGCACGCAGATCTCGTACAACGCGAGGCCCGCGCTACTGCGCAACTGGCTCTGGAACTGCAGGCTCAAACGCGCGTACTGCACCGGGTCGAGCAGCTTTTTCTTGATCTTGGGCGCGAACGAGAACTCGACCCACACGCGCCGCGTGGTCGGATCTTCAAGAATTTCCGCGTCGGCAATCAGCGTCGAGATGCCCCACTTGCGGCCAGGCTTCTGACTCGAGGTGCCGGTACTCCATTCAACCTGCACCGACACCATGCGACGCAGGTGCTCCTTGACGAGCGCGGTATCGTTCGAATCGAACGCGGAGTTGGCAACAATATCGGAGAGCAGCGCCCGGTAGGTATCACCAGACTCGTCTGCCTGCTGGGCAACCGCCAGCAAAACGTTGAACAGCTTTCGGGTAAGAAGGGTGATCTTGCCGCTCTTGGGCTGAATCGCAATTGCCTCGACGGCTTTGCGCAATTCGGCTGAGCTGGGGCTCACCACATCGGTCTTCTTCGCGCGCTTCGTGGCCATGCGTCGGGTCGAGGAGGGATTTGGCGAGAGCATACCGGCTGTGGTGAAGCACGTCTATAGGGACCCTCTCACCATTCCCGGTGAAGTGAGTTTACGGAGCGCGACTCACCTCGATTCGATCCCGAAAATGCTCACCTCAACCATTTGACGCCAGGTTGCGGGCGTCTTTGCTCCTCGCGGGCCAGGCAAAAATGGCCTGTTCCAGGGTGCATCGCGATCGGGAGGTTTACTCTCCCGTATCGACTCACCTTAAAAAATGTCGCAAATTCACGACTTGATTCGCACTCCTGGATGGCTCGACTTTGGCATGCAGTTCGCGCCCCGGAGGGGAAACATGAAGGGCGTGATCCTGGTGGCAGGGAAAGCGGGCGGCATTTAGCCCACTCCTCACGCCTGGGTTCACCACGGTACAACGCGTCTTCACGGATAGCTCGTTTGCCGGGATGCCTCGTACCCCGACCCACCCTCGACACTACGCCGCAGCACACTCACCTGCTAGCGCAGTCCCCAGCGAATCCAGCCTCGGCCGAAAGGGCGCACCGAACAACCGTGGTCTGCCGCCCCACGACCCGGAACGCACAGTCCGCCGACGCCCCTTTCTTCAATCACGCTCTGACGCCCAAACTCCCGAAAAGCCTCACCTTTACTCGAACCGAACCCACGAAAACACGCGGCCCAGGCCAAACTGCATAGGAATAAAGCAACAAAACATTCCCGAAAAACCTCACCTTTGGCTCGAATCGCCCCCTCGTGAATCCCCCTGCGGGCACCCGCATTTGCCTCCCGAAAAGCCTCACCTATTCCAGAATCATCGAAAATACATAGCAATTTCAATCACTTGTAGAAAACACATCGCGTATCACTTCAAATTAACAGGTCCCGAAAAGCCTCACCTTAAGGATCGTCTCAAGTCCGGGCACGTCGAATCACTTCCGCGCTGCAAGCTCCCGAAAAACCTCACCATAAAGAAATCAGCGCTCGCAAATTTGGTCTCACCAAACAAGCTCGGTGGGGCATTTCCTGTAAGTAACCGCAAACTTTCTCCCGAAAAACCTCACCTGAGCCGATTTTTACGGTCCAATTGGTTCCTGAAAACGCTCACCTCTGGCCCGCGCCGGACGATTTTCGATGGCCGTCGAACTGTCCGCGCACGCCTCCCGAACAAGCTCACCTTTGTCTGCAAGACGGCAAATCCAGGCCGCTCCTGCTTTTCAACCCCTCCCAGAGGTCCCTCGATGCCCCCGAAAAGCCTCACCTTAGCCGGCCTATGCACAAAAATCGGGCACAAATGCGTCTCGCTCCCCGAAAAACCTCACCTTCGCGGCGCGTTTTCTCCCGAGTTGCCTCACCGAAGGCTTTCAGCGCCCCGAATTTGCGCCGAAAAATGCCTTTAGAATCCCTCCCGAAAGCGCTCACCGCTCTGATCTGATGCGTTTCAGGCAATTTTTACGTCCAGCCGGGCTGCTCGGCCTATCTGGTCCTGCAAAGCCTCACCTTTCGTGATTCGGTATTTTGTAAGTGACTCCTGAACCCGCTCACTCAGTGTCCCGCAGGCCCTCACCACGGTCCCTGAACCCCATCACTCGACCATCCCGCAATCCCTCACCAGGCCTCCCGTAAAGCTTCACCTGACTTCGCTGAAACCCTTGCCTGGTAAGGATCTGCCGTGGCGTTAACGTTTTTAACAAGGGTTCAAGGGTGTTTACTTTTATTACTCTCAAGAATTTCATCCCCCGTGTGTCCTTCGGACTTGTCTCTTATACACATCT
>NZ_SCNV01000031.1 GCF_005503145.1 Burkholderia sp. 4M9327F10
ACCCAGGTCGCCCCGCCCGCCGTGTTCAGCAGCGCGTTGAGCAGCGGCCAGTCGCTGACCGCATCCGAGCCGTCCTTCATCGATTCGGTTTCGCGGTTCGGGCTTGCCACCGAACCGGTATCGAGGTGATCGCGGCCGATCACGATAGGTGCCTTCAGCTCACCGTTCTTCACCATCTCGTTGAACGCCTGACCCAGACGATAGCGATCCTTCACGCCGACCCAGCAGATCCGCGCCGGCAGCCCCTGGAACGCAATGCGCTCGCGCGCCATGTCGAGCCAGTTGTGCAGGTGCGTATCGTCGGGGATCAGTTCCTTGACCTTCGCATCGGTCTTGTAGATGTCCTCAGGATCGCCCGACAGCGCGACCCAGCGGAACGGCCCCTTGCCTTCGCAGAACAGCGGCCGGATATACGCCGGCACGAAGCCCGGGAAGTCGAAGGCATTCTGGACGCCCATTTCCAGCGCCATCTGACGAATATTGTTGCCGTAGTCGAGCGTGGCGGCGCCGCGCTCCTGCAGCGTCAACATGGCCTGCACCTGGCGCGCCATCGACTGCTTGGCCGGCTGGGTGATGCTGTCCGGCGCGGTTTTCTGGCGCTCGCGCCAGTCTTCCACGCTCCAGCCTTGCGGCAGATAACCGTGGATCGGATCGTGCGCGCTGGTCTGATCGGTCACGCAGTCCGGCGTGATGCCACGCGCGACGCACTCGGCGAACACGTCCGCCGCATTGCCGAGCAGGCCGACCGAGACCGGCTTGCCGGCCTTCTTCGCGTCCGCCACGATGGCAAGCGCCTCATCGAGCGTCTTCGCCTTGCGGTCCACGTAGCGCGTCTTCAAACGGAAATCGATGCGCGTCTCATCGCATTCGACCGCGATCATCGAGAAGCCCGCCATGGTCGCGGCGAGCGGCTGCGCGCCGCCCATGCCGCCGAGACCGCCGGTCAGAATCCAGCGGCCCTTCGGGTCGCCGTTGAAATGCTGGTTCGCCACCGAGAAGAAAGTCTCGTAGGTGCCCTGCACGATCCCCTGGCTGCCGATGTAGATCCAGCTGCCCGCCGTCATCTGGCCGTACATCATCAGGCCCTTGCGGTCGAGTTCGTGGAAGTGCTCCCACGTCGCCCAGTGCGGCACGAGGTTCGAATTCGCCAGCAGCACGCGCGGTGCGTCGGCATGCGTCCTGAACACGCCGACCGGCTTGCCCGACTGGACCAGCAGGGTTTCGTCGTCGTTGAGATCCTTCAGCGAGGCGAGAATCTGGTCGAAGCAATCCCAGTTACGCGCGGCGCGGCCAATGCCGCCGTACACCACCAGCGCATGCGGATGCTCGGCGACTTCCGCGTCCAGGTTGTTCTGGATCATCCGGTAAGCGGCTTCCGTGAGCCAGCTCTTGCAGGTCTTCTCGACACCGCGCGGGGCGCGGATCGTACGGGTCGGGTCGAGACGCGGGTCGATATGCTTGGGGTTGTTCATGGTGGCTCTCGGAGGCTGGAAAGTACTCGGGAATCAGGTAAAAGACGCGGATCGGAATTGCGAAATCAGAAATGTCCAGTGAAGCGATAACGGCTGCCGGGGTGCCACAGATTGGCCACCGATGCCACGAGGCTTTGCGACCACGTGCGCCGGTGCAGCACAAGGCATGGTTCGAGCTCGTCCATGGTCAGCAGTTGCCGCGTGTCGGCATCTGCCGCAGACGCCTCGATGCGGTACTCGACGCGCTGCAGCGGCGCGACGCGCACCAGATACTGGTTAGGCGTGGTGTTGGTGAAGTCCTGCAAGGCATATTCCGGAGCGACTGCCGGATTGACCCAGCGTTCTTCGAGCTGCACCGGCTCGTCGTTCTCGAAATGCAGCACGCGCGAATGAAACACGGGGCTGCCGGCGCTCATCTGCATTTCGTCGGCGAGCGCCTCGTCGGCAATCGCCGCGCCGATATGCAGCACCTTCGCCTGGTAGCGATGACCGCGCGCCACGATCTCATCCGAGATGCTGCGGATCGCCACCAGCGTCGATTCATACTTCGGCCGCGCGACGAAGGTGCCGGAACCCTGCACCCGCGTGAGCACCTGCTCGGAGGTGAGTTCACGCAGCGCGCGGTTGACCGTCATGCGCGCCACGTTGAACTCGCGGGCGAGCTCGTTTTCCGAAGGAACCTGGTCGCCCTCACCCCATTCGCCCGCGTGAATGCGGGCGAGGATGAAGTCCTTGATCCCCTGATAGGCCGGTGCGTTCATGCTGGATCTGCTCTCGATGCCGTGCGCCCGGTCACTGTTCCGACGGGAACGCGAACGGGCTATGCGAAGCGATTGTGCCGTTCTGCACGAGACGCGTGACAGCGGCAATATCCGGCGCGAAGTAGTGATCGAGCTCGTAGTGCGCGACTTCATGGCGCACCGTGTTCATCACATGCTGCAGGCGCGGGCTGGTCTGATGCGGCGCGCGCAGATCGACGCCCTGCGCGGCGGCGAGCAGTTCGATCGACAGGATGTTGGCGGTGTTCTCCGCGATGTCGCCGAGCTTGCGCGCGGCAAACGTCGCCATCGACACGTGGTCTTCCTGGTTGGCCGAGGTCGGCAGCGAATCGACCGAAGCCGGATGCGCAAGCGTCTTGTTCTCCGAGGCGAGCGCCGCCGCGGTGACATGCGCGATCATGAAGCCCGAGTTCACGCCGCCATCGCGGACGAGGAACGGCGGCAGGCCGGAAAGCGTCGAATCGATCAGCAGTGCGATGCGACGCTCGGCGAGCGCGCCGATTTCGGCGGCGGCCAGTGCGAGATTGTCGGCGGCAAACGCCACCGGCTCGGCGTGGAAGTTACCGCCCGACAGCACTTCGCCGGTGTCCGGGAAAATCAGCGGGTTGTCCGATACGGCATTGGCTTCGACCAGCAGCACGTCGGCGGCGTGGCGCATCTGGTCCAGACACGCGCCCATCACCTGCGGCTGGCAGCGCAGGCTGTACGGGTCCTGCACCTTGCCGCAATCGCGGTGCGACAGATTGATGCCCGAGCCTTCGAGCAGCGACCGGTATGCCGCCGCCGCATCCACCTGGCCTTGATGACCGCGCAGTTCGTGAATGCGATGGTCGAACGGCGCAACCGAACCGGCCGCCGCGTCCACCGACAGCGCGCCCGCCACCAGCGCGGTGCGGTACAGGTCTTCAATGGCGAACATGTTGTAGAGCGCCAGCGCGGTCGATGCCTGGGTGCCGTTGAGCAGCGCCAGACCTTCCTTCGCCTGCAGCGTGAGCGGCTTCAGGCCGGCGAGGCGCAGGCCTTCGGTGGCGGCCATGCGCTCGCCCTTGGCGATCACTTCGCCCACGCCGAGCAGCGTGGCCGACATATGCGCGAGCGGTGCGAGGTCGCCCGAAGCGCCCACCGAACCCTTGACTGGAATGACCGGCAGCACGTCGGCGTTGAACAGCGTGATCAGCGCGTCCATCACTTCACGGCGGATGCCCGAATGACCGCGGCCGAGGCTCGACAGCTTGAGCGCCATCAACAGACGCACGACCGGACGCGACATCGGCTCGCCCACGCCGACGGCGTGCGAGAGCACCAGATTGCGTTGCAGGAGTTCGAGCTGGTCGTGCGGGATATGCGTGCTGGCGAGACGCCCGAACCCGGTGTTGATGCCGTAAGCCGGCTCCCCCTTCGCGGCGATGTCGGCAACGGCCTTTGCGCAGGCGTCGATAGCGGCAAAGCTGGCGGGATCGAGTTGCAGCGTGACCTGTTCACGGGCGATCTGGCGCAGTTGCGGGAGGGTCAGGTGGCCGGGCTTGAGAATCATCATGGGAGAGTCCTGGAAGGGTCCTGTCTATACAATTTGAGAGAAGTCTAGCGTCGCCAGCTTGTATATACAACTTATTTTTAATATCCCGGGGTTAGGGGTTTCCATTAGGCCCTAATGGTTGGCTGGCATGGTTTTCGCTGGTGGTTGGCGAATCGATGCTGGCCCCTGCGCCAGAGGCGGGTGCACGCTAGCGCCGTCATCTACGCGATGACTTGTATATACACGTGAGGGGGATTGGGAGGCAAGCGGACAAAAAGAGATGCGGGTGGGCGGAGGGGTTGCCGGTACGGTGCCGGTCCCCGGCACCTGTTCCGGCTAGAGGTTTGCCGTGTCAGATAAGCGAATAGGGATCGACTGCACCGCCTTCGATCACGAAGTGGTTGGCATCGGCACCCGGTGCGAAAAATCGCCAATCCTCGTTATTGGGCATCCCTTCCGGCGTAATAACGAGTTGCAGGCCCGCAGACAACGAAATACAGAGAGCCCCGGATTCGCTTCCCGCCAGGCTTTCCACGGTTGTTAAGCGCGAGCTCACGAGCAAATCTTCAAGCCGCTGCGTCGCAAGGCGAGCCTTTTCGTCAGGGCCGTAAAGATCGTCCTGCGTTGCCACGACCGCGCCAAGCTGCTTAATTTGCCAACGGCATTGAACATGTAAAGCCCACTCACCCACGCGCTTCATCGTGTCTTTGCGGGTCACGGTTTCCCGCAAGGGACCGAATTGAAGTGTGAGCATGTCTGCAGCGTGATTAAGGCTGCTCACGTCGAGTCCAACAAGCACGGAAAGGCGAGTGTCAATCAATTCCCTAGTGCTGGTCATTGGCCGGCTCCGAACATATCTTGTGCGCGTTCCATAATTTCATGATAGCCGAGACCTTCCCCGCTTATTTCGTCGTGAAGCTGGCGTGCCTGACTTATTCGCCATTAGTGTGCGCAACAGAAAGCGAATCGAATTCGATAGCCAGTTCCGCGCCCAAGCTGGAATACATGAACGCGACCTGAGACGCCTTGCGTTTCGAAAGTCGCTCTCCCTTGTTCAGGGCGGCAATCGCCATGTCGTAATTCTTGTCGGACGCATCGATAATCCGCAGGCTGTACACAATGTTAAGCAGCCCAAGACCCTCGACACTAAAGCACGTTACCCCTTCAAACGTCACAGTCGTGCGGGCGCTTTCAAGATACAGGCCCAGCGCCAGTGTACGAGGCTCCTGATTCGGCCCGATGCGTATGGTGTCGAGGTACCAGTCGTGGAAATGATTCCAGGTTGCAAGGGTTGTTTGGGTCATTTTCTACCAGGGGAGTATTGAAACGGGCGCGCCCGCGTCACGGTTATGCCCGACCCAATTGTGCGCGTGCGGGTTGGGGTTTCCGTGGTGGGACTCAAGGTCGAAGTCGGTCAGTGGGGTTCCGTTAGCGCCATATTGGCGCATCTGCGGCATCGTCCCGGGCATGCTCGATATCCACGATCCGGGCGTGCCGTTGAACGGCATACCGGCAATCTCCTCGCTTTCGGCACTGACTAGATCCTTACCGTACTCGAACGGCTGTTCGTCAGCGAGTAGCGTAAATGCCTCGTCGTTCCCCCCGGCAGCTTCATCGGCGCCAGAATCAATGCCGAGCGCGGCACCCGCAATCCTTTCAAGCACGCCGAACAGATCGCTGCCACCATCACTTACAGTCATCGCGCCTCGCGCGGCGCTGATCTGGGCCTCCCGCGTAGCTGGGTCATACGGCCCGGAAAGCACAGGTTCTCCGCTGAACACGAACGGACGGGGACCGGCGTTTGCGAAGGCGGTCAATTGCTTACTACCCCCGCCATATCCACCTCCACTCGACGGCCACCGCAACGGCGAGGGCGTTGGGCGGGACACACGAACTAAGGATCCGCATTCGCGATTGACAACAGGCACCAGTCGACCATGTTTCACAGCCTGCCTGAGCATGCGCTCGACCGTCGTGTTGTCGGTCGGCAGATTCCAGTGGGCTACATTCAACGTATTGCTCAGAAACGACCGAATTTCGCGTATCCCTGCTCCTCCAGTTACGGTTCCTGGATCATCACGTGGCCGGAAATAGCGGTCAAAATCCCGGCGATCCTCCTCAAGCTGCCGGATTTCTGCATCGTCCCGCATAAACCGCAATGTGTCTCCCGCCCGAGTGCGATATTGATCGGCCAACACCAACGTACATTGCCAACTGCGTCCCAGTGGGACCGAGAGCGTATTCCATTGCGACATGGGCAAATCTACCTTGCTGGTTGTGACAGGCGATTCCTGGTGCAACCAAGGGCTTCAACGCGTTGCCACGCTGAATCATTAGCGGCGGCATAAACCTAGCAGACTGCAGGGCGTCCATGTTTTCGGGATATTCACCGCCTCCCTTTCTGCACAGAAAATTCCTGTCTCGCTACGCCGGGACTTACATGAACCGACAGGAGAAAGTCCGGTTGCCGGCTTCCGCAAAGCGAAAAGCCGACAGCCAAGAAACTGGCTCCAGACGAACCGGTTCGCCCTCCTAAAACCGCAACCGCGTCCCAATAAAATCCAGAAACGCCTGCACGCGCCCGGCCAGCGCAGCACTCTGATAAAACACCGCACTGACCGGCTGCCGCTCATCCTCAAGCAGGTCTTCAAGGATCGGCTTGAGCCGCCCGCCGGCCACGTCCGCGAGGGTCATGAAATCGGCTAGGCACGCAATGCCGCCATCGCTTAACGCCAACTGGCGGATCGTCTCTCCGCTCGACGCCGTCATGGCCGGCGCGATCTTCAGCGACGCGCGCCCCCCATCGCGCAACGGCCAGCGGTTCAAATGCTCCGGCGCAGTAAACCCAAGCAGACGATGCGCACGCAACGCCTCCACCGAATCCGGCTCGCCGCGCTCGGCCAGATACCCCGGACTCGCCACGATCCGCAGCTTGCTGCTGCCAAGCGCACGCGCATGCAGCGTCGAATCCTGCAGCGCGCCGATGCGAATCGCAATGTCCACCTTCTGTTCGAGCAGGTCGACGATCCGTTCATTGCTGGTCAACTCGAGCTGGATCTCCGGATAGGCGGCGGCAAACTCCCGCATATGCGGCGCGATGCAATGAAGCATGAAGGGCGACGCCGCATCCACCCGCAAGCGGCCGGACGGTCGCGCGCGCCGTTTTGCGACCGATTGCTCGGCCTCCTCCATCGCATCGAGAATCGCCCGTGCGCGGCCAAGGTACATCACGCCCTCTTCCGTGAGCTGCAGCCGCCTCGTGGTACGGCGCAGCAGGGCTGTGTCCAGCTTCTTCTCCAGCCGCGTCAGGGCGCGGCTCACGCCGGAGACGGTCTGCTGCAGCTTTTCGGCGGCGGCCGTGATCGAGCCGCTGTCGATCACCGTCACGAAGACGAGAAGTTCGTCGGTGGAAGTCTTCATTGTTGATTTCAGGTCAAGATTGATTTGAGACTAACACGCTTTTTGCCAGAATCAAGACGGCGGATACTGCGTCCATGCCATCGCCAATCTGACGATTACGACGATTGCGGTGACTCCATCTATCGCAGCTATCCCAGCACTCAGGAGAACGTCTTGAAGATCTTCATCACCGGCGCCAGCGGTTTTATCGGCGGCTCGATCGCCGCGGGCCTCGTCAACGCCGGCCATGCCGTGCGCGGCCTGATCCGCAACCCTGAACACGCGGCGCAATTGCAGCGCCTCGGCATCGAACCCGTCACCGGCACACTCGACGACCGCGCGCTGCTGATCGCCGAAGCGCGCGCCGCCGATGCTGTCATCAACGCCGCCAGCAGCGACCATCGTGCTGCCGTGGAAGCGCTGATCGAAGGCCTCGCCGGCTCCGGCAAGCCGTTTCTGCATACGAGCGGCTCGAGCATCGTCGGCGATGCGTCGGGCGGCGAACTGGGCGCGGCCGCGATCTATCGCGAAGATGCGCTGCCCGAGCCGACCGCCGATAAGGCAGCGCGCGTCGGCATCGACCGGCTGGTGCTCGAAGCGGCCCAGCAAGGCATTCGCTCAGCAGTGCTATGCAATACGCTGATCTATGGGCACGGCAAGGTGGCCGGCAGCGCCAGCGTGCAATTGCCGCGTCTCGTGCGTCAGGCGCAGAAAAGCGGCATCGTGCGGCACGTGGGCAGCGGCGGCAACATCTGGTCGAACGTGCATATCGACGACGTGGTCGAGCTGTATCGCCTCGCGCTGGAGAAGACGCCGGCCGGCACGTTCTATTTTGTCGAGAGCGGCGAGGCGTCGTTCCGCGACATGACCGCCGCAATTGCCCGTGCGATGAAACTGGGCCCGGCGCAAGACTGGCCGCTCAAGGACGCCGAACGGGAGTGGGGTTATGAAATGGCGAACTACGGGCTAGGCTCGAATAGCCGGGTGCGCGGGGAACGGGCGCGGCGACTGCTGGGCTGGCAACCGCAGCGTACTTCGGTGCTCGAGTGGATTGAAGGCGAGATGATGAGCGCGTAGGGGAAATTCGCCGAGGGGCGCCCTCCAGGGCGCACCCCAAGAGTACTTCTTCCGGGCGCCCTATGGGCGCCCTCCAGGGCGCACCCCAAGGGCACTTCTTCCGGGCGCCCAAGGGCGCCCTCCAGGGCGTAATCCCTGTAAGCGGGGATGTTGCGAATCCGTAAGCTCAAGCCGCTAAAATCGCGCGCAATCAGTGAGCCGCTTCGACAAAGCGAGCCGCCCCTAGAGCCCGGATTCCTCGATGAGCCTCGCGCTAAATTTCGATTGGCTGACCAACTTCCTCGCGATCCTGTTCGTCGTGGCGTGCCTCTATGATGCGCGCTACGACGAATACGGCACGCTGACGCTCGCCGCCGCGGCGATGGGACTGATCGTCATGGCGATCGAACTGTTCCTCAAGCCAGCCTTCGAAATGTCTCTGTAGCCGTGATATAAAACAGCAGCCCCGCATCAAAGCAAGGCCGCCGGCACCGGCAGAAAGTCATCGTGCACGCCGGGCGCCCCACCCGCCTACAACGCCGCCGCCACCTCCGGCGGCGCACGGCGGAAACCCCTCGTGAGCCAGGCGAGATACGCGAGCCCCAGCACGAACCAGATCGCGCCCAGCACCAGCGCCGTCTTCTCCAGACTCACCAGCAGCCACAGATCGGCAAGCGCCCCCAGCAGCGGGAACAGCAGGCCGCCGATCACGCCCATGGTTTGCGCACTGCTTCGTGCAAGGAAATACTGCCGCATCACACACAGGTTGACCGCGGTGAACGCCAAGAACGCGCCGAAGTTGATGAACGAGGTGGAAGTCGCCACGTCGAGCTTCAATGCGATCAGCCCTACCGCCCCGGCGATGGCAATGTTGATGGCCGGCGTCTTGAACTTCGGATGCACGAACCCGAAGATCCGCCGCGGCAGCACTTCATCGCGGCCCATCGCATACAGCAGGCGTCCGACGCTCGCCTGCGCCGAGATGCCCGAGGCAAACTGCGCGAGAATCAGGCCCGCCAGAAACACGGTCACGAAGATATCCCCACCCACCTTGCGCGCCACTTCGAAGGCGGCGGAATCCGGGTCCTTGAATACCGCGCCCGGATGCGCAAGCTGCACCGTATAAGCGGCAATCACGAAGATCGCCCCGCCGATCAGCGCAATCAGCACGATCGCACGCGGCATGGTCTTCTCAGGCTCGATGGTTTCTTCGGTCAGCGTCGAGACCGCGTCAAAGCCGAGATACGAGTAAGCCGCGATCGCCGCGCCCGCCATGGTCGCCGAAAACGGCACGTGCGGTTTGAAGAACGGCTCGGCGGAAATCAGGCCGCCCGGCCCCATCGCCGCGGTCACATAGTGGCAGCACAGCACGACGAACAGCGCGACGATCGCCAGTTGCACGACCATCAGCACAATGTTGAAGCGGTTCGCCAGTTCAATGCCGAGGATGTTCAGCACGCTCGTCAGCACGATGAAGGCGACAATCCAAAGCCAGTTGGGCACATGCGGAAACGCTGCGCTCAGATAAGCCGCACCGATCAGCCAGATCACCATGGGCAGGAAGAAGTAATCGAGCAGCGTCGCCCAGCCGATCATGAAGCCCAGATGCGGGCTGAATGTCTTGCGCGTGTAGGTATAAGCGGAACCGGCAACCGGGAACAGCCGCGCGAGCTTGCCGTAACTCAAGGCGGTAAACACGATGGCAATCAAGGCGATCAGGTAAGCCAGCGCTGCGGTATCGTCACTCGCGCCGGCGAGCACGCCGTAGGTGCCGTACACGATCAACGGCGCCATATAGGCGAGGCCGAACAGCAACACCGACGGCAGGCCGAGCGTGCGTTTGAGGTGCGTGGTTTGCGTGCCCGCGCGTTCGGCGGGTGATAGGGTCGTCATGTCATGTCTCCAGTCCCATGCAACACGGTTGCCGAAACCCGCTGGCCAGCGTGGCCGGGCGAATGGGCGGTGCTGCGAGTAGTTGTATGTGATACGGACGAGCCGCATCACCCGGTTGGTGAAACAGGTTGGGTGCGGCAACTTCTGGTGTGACGATGTCCGCTCAGGCGACACCGGGGCGGGCGCACCCCAGCGCGCTGGGCTACCGGATCAAGCGGGCACGCTGGCCGTTTTCGTCGTCGAGCGTCTTGAGATCGAGCGCAATGCGTGCGTCATGCAGATAGCGATAGTGTTCGCGCGCGCCTTCCAGCCGCGCCGCGTCGAGCGTCGCCTGCAGGACGGTCGCGCCCTTACCCGCTTCGCATACCACTTCGCCGAATGGATCGATCAGCGCCGACTCGCCGGAGAAGGTCAGGTTGTCGTCGCCGCTGCCCGTGCGATTGACGAGCGCGGCGAACATCTGGTTTTCCATGGCGCGCGCCACGATGGCGCGGCGATGCACCGGGCCGAACGGATCCATGTTGCCGTTGGTGACAACGAGCAGGTCCGCGCCGAGTGATGCAACCGCGCGCGCGGTCTCGGGAAATTCAATGTCGTAACAGATCAGCAGGCCGACGATCATCCCTTTGAAGCTACACACTTCGTAGCGGTCACCCGGTTCGAACACGCCGACATCGGACGCCCACAAATGCGTCTTGCGATAGCGCAGCGCCAGTTCACCCTGCTCGTCGATCAGCACCGTCGTGTTGTAGAAGCGCTTGCCGTCGCGCTCCGCGAGACCCACCGCAACCGCCACGCCCGCCTCGCGAGCGGCGTCGCGCACGCGCGTCAAGGCGGCGCCGTCGAGCGGCTGGGCCACATCGGCCACCGTATCGCGGCTCGGGAAGCCCGATAACGTGGTCTCGGGAAACACGATCAGATCGGTGCCGGGCGCGCGCTTGCCGATCACCTCCAGCACGCGTTGCACATTGGTATCGGTCGCGCCATCCACAACGGGAATCTGCGCCAGTTCGAGCTGCATGTCTGTCTCCTGTGTCGGCCAGCGTGAGTGCCTTGGCACTGACTCCGGCCCTATGCAATTTGCCTGGCATGGTTGCCTGCCCGCTGCGCAGTCGCGGCCCTTTTTGTTTCAGGCCGCAAGCGTTGCGCTTCGGGCTATTATCACCAGACATATTTATCGGGGAATCACCCGGCTGGGGTACCCTCAACGGAGCAGGCATGGAACTCGATTGGCGCGACCTCGCCTTTCACCGCGAAATAGGCGCCGTCATCGAAGCGCTCGACAGCACGCAATTCTGGACCCGCCTCACGCGAGCGCTTGAACGCTACGTCGCCTTCGACAACTGGGTAGCGCTGCGTTTCGCGCCCACCGAAGCACCGCTCGTGTGCGCTGAATCGCCCACGCCCGACGGCACGGTCGATGCAATGTTCCAGGACTATCTCGAGGCGCTGTATCAGCTCGATCCGTTCTACATCGATGCCTGCGAGCGGCCAGCATCGGGCTTCGTCACGCTGGCCGACGTTGCGCCGGACAACTTCACGATGACCTCCTACTATCAGCGCTATTTCAGGAAGAACATCGTCGGCGACGAGGTGCACTTCAACTACCGCATCGATGCACGCCATACGCTGGCGTTTTCACTGGGTGCGACGCACCGCTATAGCGAGCGCGATCTTGCCGTGCTCGGGCTGTGCGCGCCCTGGGTGCTGGCCTTGATGCGGCAGCGGCTGCCGCATGAGACGTTCGGCCTGCCGGCAGCGGCGAGCGCTGCGCCGGAGAGTGAAGTGAATGAGTGTGGACTCCTCACTGAGCAAAGCAGCAGTCAGGCCCTGGAAGCTAACGCGCCCCCGACTTATGCAGCGCGCTTCGCGCAAGTGTCCCAGGCCGGCGGCCGTGCCCCGCTCACGGCGCGCGAAGTGGAAGTGGCCATGCAGACGTTAAGCGGCTTCTCGACACGAGCGATTGCCGAGAAGCTGTCCATCTCGTTCGAAACCGTACGCGCCCATAAAAAGCACATTTATACGAAGCTCAACATCAATTCCCAGTCGGAACTGTTTGCGCTGTTCTACGAGGCGGGGCATCGGGCGCCGTAGCGCCGCACGCAGGCGTCGCTCATGACCCGCACGCCGGACAGCCACCCGGCGCGTCTTCGTAACGGTCGTGATGCTTGACCCAGTCGCCGAGGTTCTTCGCTTCGTTGCGGCCCTTCGGCGCGATATCCAGATGCGTGTAGGTGCCGATAAACGGCTCGCCGCCGCGCGCATAGCTGGAATAGGTGTGAAAAATATCGCCCGCCTCGTCCTTGTAAAAAACACTGTGGCCAGGCGCTTCGTCGCCGGAGATGTCCTGCTCCTCGAAGTTATAGAAGCCCCTGCCTTTGGCGATTTCTTCGGGCGTAAACGACACGTGATAGTCGAAATTGAAATCGCTGCCCTGCGACGACACCCAGCGGAACCGCCAACCCATGCGCTTTTTGAACGCTTCGATCTTTTCGAGCGGCGCACGTGAAACCGCCATGTACGAGACATCGTGATGTTCAAGATGCGGCAGCACGCCATCCACGCTATCCGACAGGAACGAGCAGCCGGGGCAGCCCTCTTTCCAGTCCGGGCCCAGCATGAAGTGATAGACGATCAACTGGCTGCGCCCGTCGAACAGTTCGGCGAGCGTCTTGCGGCCTTGCGGCGTATCGAAGCTATAGGTCTTGTCGAGCTTGACCCACGGCAGCGCGAGACGCTTGCGGTTGAGTTCGTCGTGCGCCCGCGTGAAGGCCTTTTCCTCGGCCAGCAGCGCGCGGCGCGCAACCAGCCACTCCTCTCTTGAGACAGTGCTATGCGGTTCCATCTGCATCTCCTTCCTCGGTGGTCAGGCGAAAAAGCGTTCGAACCCGGCGTCCTGCATCATCTGCAGATGTTTAGCCGGGCAAGGAGGAATGTCAAGAAAGCGCGACGCGAGGAATGCTGCAGAGGCAAAAAAAGACACGCGGTACACCGCAGTTCAAAGCACTGCGACACGCCGCGTGAAGGGTGGAGAAACAATTCGCTGCACACGCGAGCAGAGCCAACCAGACCCTGCCCCACTCGCGCGTCACATCTGGCACGAAAAGCTACTTCGGCAAGCACGCCACTCAGATTGCCCAGCCACCGAGGTAGAACGCAGCCAGCACAACAGCAATCGCCACCGTCCCAACATTCAGCTTGCGATACTCGCCGCTCACGATGCGGCCGATCACCAGCGTGCTAAAACCCAGCATGATGCCCGTGACGATGTTGGCGGTCAGCACAATGAACACGGCGCAGACCAGACCCGACATTGCGTCGACCATGTCGTCCATATGGAGCTTGCTCACGCTCGAGAGCATCAGCAGGCCGACGTACATCAGCGCCGGCGCCGTCGCATACGAGGGCACCAGACCCGCGAGCGGCGAGAAGAACATCACCACGAGGAACAGCAGGCCGACCACCGCTGCCGCCATCCCCGTCTTCGCACCCGCAGCAACGCCGACCGTCGATTCGATATAGGCAGCCGCCGGCGCGCCGCCGAGCAGGCCCGAGAAAATCGAGCTCAGCGAGTCCGCGGTCAGCGCGCGGCCGCCGTTGATGATGCGGCCGTCGGCATCGAGTTGTCCGGCCTGGCCGGCAACAGCGCGGATCGTGCCGGTGGCGTCGAACACGGCCGTCATCACCAGCGCCAGCACGCTAGGCAGCACCGCGAGCGAGAGCGCACCCTTGATGTCCATCGCGCCGATCAGCGACGTATGGCCCGGCGCGCTCAGCGACGGCAATGCAAACACGCCGTGGAACGTCACAGCCGGATCGATCAGCAGGCCGATCGCCGAAATCGCGACGATCACGATCAGGATCGAGCCCGGCACGCGGCGGCGCACCAGACCGAAGATCGCCGCCAGCCCGATCACCGACATCAGCGCCGGCAGCGCGGTGATATGGCCGAGCGAAACCGGCAGCCCGGCGCCCGGGTTCTTGATCACGAGGCCCACGTCATTGGCCGCGATCAGCAGCAGGAACAGGCCAATGCCGATCCCCGTGCCGTGCGCGACGCCGCTCGGCAGGTTGCGCAGGATCCACGAGCGCACGCCCGTCACCGAAATGCCGGTGAAAACGATCCCCATCAGGAACACGGCGCCGAGCGCGACCGTCGGATGCAGGCCCTTGCCGAGCACGAGGCCAAAGGCCGTGAACGCCGTAAGCGAGATGGCGCAGCCGATCGCGATCGGCAGCTTGGCCCAGATGCCCATCAGCAGCGAGCCGAAGGCGGTGGTGAGGCACACGGCCACAAATACGGCGCTGGTGTCGAAACCGGCCTTGCCGAACATCCCTGGGACGACAAAGACGGAATAGACCATCGCCAGAAACGTGGTGACGCCGGCAATGATCTCCTGACGCTGCGAGCTGCCGCGCGAGGAGATTTCAAAGTAGCGGTCGAGAAAGCCCTTGGAGTCGAAAGCGTCGACGCCGACTTCGGAAATCGGCTGGGCGTGGGGTTCCATCATGGTGAGTGCCTCCTTTATCAGCATGCTGAAACGACCGGGGCACCGGCCGTCATCAGGTTCGTCTCGTTGCGTTTATGTAATGTGGTGGGGCAAGATTTGAACGTTCGCCGAAACCGCAAGTCTGTGTCTCAGGCCGGCTGCTTTCGTCCGAGGATTCCCGACATCCCTTACAATCGGGCCCCTACGTAGCGGGCTGTCACCCGCGTTAGCACCGTTCGTCATTTGCTGTCCCGAAATGTAGGCGAATACAAATATGTCTCCCATCGCATGAATGGCATGCCGGTCATGTCACGGTGCTTATATCGTTTAAGGCACGGCGGCATGCGGGTTCGGCCCGCGTGTTTACACCTACGGTCTGTCATGCGTTTGTCGCATGCATGCCGTTTGTCCTGTGGCTTGCGGTGTCGTTTGTGGTGTCGCTCGTAGTGTCACCTGCCCCGTCCTTCACTTTCACGCGGCCCCGAGCCGGAGCGCCCCGCGCTGCGGGTTAAACTCTGACGCATACACCGTTTCAATTGCAGCAGCGGCCGGTGCGGCCCATCCCTTGCACCGTGCGCTCTCGCCCATGGAGTCCTTCTTGATGAGTGGCGGTTTTCCACGTCCAGCTTGCCGTTATCCGATCCTTCTCGTCCTTGCGGCTATCGCCCTGTCGGGTTGCAGTCTGCTGCGGGGACCGCAGCAGGCGCCGATCACCGAGGCCGTACCGGAGTTCGTCGAACCCGCCAGCAACGCCCTCGTGGCCGGGCCGCCCGAGACCACGGTGCAAACGGAAGCGGCCAAGCCCGAGACGCCGGCAAAGCCTAAACGCCCCGCCACACCGCCGCCGAAGAAAGAGACGCCTCCGCCGCCGGTGGCCACGCCCGCGCCGCCGCCGCCCACCCCTGCGCCGCTCATCGTGACGCGGCTGATCGATCGCAACCAGGCGCATGGGCTGCTCGACAGCGAAGTGCAGAAGCCCGACGGCAAGGTCGTGGGCCGCGCCGTCGATCTGGTGACCGACGCGAACGGCAGGCCGATCGAGATGATCGTCAACCTGCAGGGCTTCCTCGGGGTTGGCGACCGCAAGGTCAATTTCCCATGGAGCGCGTTCCGCTTCACGCCGAGCGCCAAGACCGCACCGATCACGCTGAACCTCGCGCCCGGCCAGGCGCCTGCGCCCGACCGCGCCAAGGCGGCCGCGGCTGCGGCCGGCACCGCGACCGCGACGCGCCTGCCGCTGCTCGACGCCACGGTGGAGCGGCCCAACGGCGGGAAAGTCGGCCGGGTGGTCGACGTGCTGATCGACGGCAATGCGCAGCCGCAAGCGGTCGTGCTCGACGTCAGCGGCATGGTCAGCGCCGATCGCCGCACAATTGCCGCCAACTGGTCGGCGCTGCGTTTCGCGGTCCGCGACAAGACGCTCGCGGCGCTGATGGACCTGAGCGATGCGGCGATCGCCGCGTCGCCGCCGTATGCCTCGGGTGAACCGATCCGCGCCGTCTCGCCGGCGCCGCCCGCGCCTGCGCCTGTACCTGTCCCTGCGCAGGGCACCTCGACATCCTCCGCGGCGGCTTCGACCGCACGGGCGGCCCGATGACAGGCCGCCAGATGGTTACCGCGAGAAGTCTGCGCGCGCTGGACTGGATGAACTTCTTCGTCGCCAACGTGCAGACGGGGTTCGGTCCGTTCATCGCGTCGTATCTCGCGTCGCACAAGTGGACCCAGGGCGAGATCGGCATGGCGCTGTCGGTCGGCACGATCAGCGCGATGGTGAGCCAGGTGCCGGCCGGCGCCGCCGTCGATGCAATGCGCAACAAGAAAGGCGCCGCCGCATGGGCAATCTTCGCGATCATCCTCTCCGCGGTGCTGCTCGCCAGCAGCCCGACCGTGCTGCCGGTGATCGCCGCCGAAGTCTTCCACGGCTTCGCCAGTTGCATGCTGGTGCCGGCCATGGCGGCGATCTCGTTCGCGCTGGTCGGGCGCCAGAACCTCGGCGACCGGCTCGGGCGCAATGCGCGCTGGGCATCGATCGGCAGTGCGGTCGCAGCCGGCCTGATGGGCCTGTTCGGCGAGTATTTCTCGTCGCGTGCCGTGTTCTGGCTGACCGCCGCGCTCGCCATGCCGGCGCTGATTGCGCTCAGCATGGTGCAGCACACCGGCACCGTGAACCCGCTGCCCCAGGCCGCGCCCGAACCGGATGCGGGGGAAAAGCGCGAGAGCCTGCGCGAACTGCTGCGCGACAAGCGCATGCTGGTGTTCGCGGCCTGTATCGTGCTGTTCCACCTCTCCAACGCGGCCATGCTCAACCTCGCCGCCGGTGAAGTGACCGCGGGCATGGGAGACAACGTGCAGCTCGTGATTGCCGCCTGCATCATCGTGCCGCAAGCGATTGTCGCGATGATGTCGCCGTGGGTGGGCCGCTCGGCACAGCGCTGGGGGCGCCGGCCGATCCTGCTGTTCGGCTTCTCCGCCCTGCCGATTCGCGCCTTGCTGTTCGCCGGAGTCAGCAGCCCTTACCTGCTGGTGCCGGTGCAGATGCTCGATGGCATCAGCGCCGCGGTGTTCGGTGTGATGCTGCCGCTGATTGCCGCGGACGTGGCCGGCGGCAAGGGGCGCTATAACCTGTGTATCGGCCTGTTCGGCCTCGCGGCCGGGATCGGCGCGACCTTGAGTACGGCGGCCGCGGGTTTCATTGCCGATCACTTCAGCAATACGATCAGCTTCTTCGGCCTCGCGGCGGCGGGGGCGCTGGCCGTGCTGCTCGTGTGGGCGGCCATGCCCGAGACGCGGGACAGCGAAACCGTGCGGCAAGCGGAGGGGGTGCCGGAGGCGCGGTAGATGAGGCGATGAGTGGACGAAGAAAAGGCCAGTACCGTGTGAACGGCACTGGCCTTTCTTCTTGTTGCCCTGCGCCTCAGTCAATCGGCCGGCCTGCCGTTTCGCGGATAAACGGCAGCGGCAGCAACGACACCAGCCCGCAGCCGATCAGATACCACGCGGGCGCCAGCGTATTGCCCGTCAGCTGGATCAGCCAGGTCGCGAAGAACTGCGCGAAGCCGCCGAAAATCGACACGCCGAGGCAGTAGACAATCGACATCCCGGTCGCCCGGATTTCGCGCGGAAACATCTCCGGCAACATCACGATGTTCGGCACGGCGGTGAACGCCACCAGTACGGCAAGCACGGCGACAACCGCCAGCAACATGGGCACCGTCGGCGAAGCATTGATCAGCATGAAGGCCGGATAGACGGCCGCGATCAGCAGGACCCGCGAGATCCACAGCACGCGCTTGCGGCCCACGCGGTCGGACAAGGCACCCGCGAACGGCGACAGGATCACGGTGACGAAGGCTGCGGTCCATGAGGCCCAGAGCGCGAGCGACATCGGCAGATGGAGAATGCGGATCGCGTATGTCGACAGGTAAAACAGCACGATGTAGTTCGCCGCCGTGCCGCCGATCGTCGTTACGACGCCAGTCGCGATGACGCCCAGGTGCGAGCGAAAGATTTCGCGCACCGGCTGGGCATGCGCTGCGGAGACCGCAGCGTGTGCTCCGTCCGCGCTATCCGCCGCGAGAGGCAAGGTCTCGTTGAGGTGACGGCGAATATAAACGCCGATCGGTCCCATCGCCATGCCGATCACAAACGGCACGCGCCAGCCCCAGCTTTCGAGCGCCGCGGTGGACAGCCACGCCGCCAGCGCGACGCCGAGCAGCGAGCCGCACACGGTATTCAGGCCCTGGCTCACGAACTGCCAGCTGCCGTAGAAACCGCGCGTCTTGTCGCTGCCGTATTCCATCAGCAGCGAAGTGGACGCGCCGATCTCGCCGCCCAGCGCAAAGCCCTGAATCAGGCGCGCGAGAATCACCAGCAGCGGCGCGGCCAGGCCAATCGCCGCATAAGCAGGTGCAAAGGCGATGATCGCCGAGCCGAGCGTCATCAGCCACAGCGTGAGACTCATCGCCGCCTTGCGGCCGGCGCGGTCCGCATAGGCGCCGAGCACCACGCCGCCCACCGGCCGCATGATGAAGCCCACCCCAAACGTGCCCACCGCCAGCATCAGCTGCGCAAGCTGCCCTTCAACCGGGAAATACAGCTTGCCGATGATGGTGGCGAAAAAGCTGTAGATCGTGAAATCGAAGAACTCGAGGCCGTTGCCGAGCGTGATCGCAGCAATCGCTTTGGCGTGGCCCGCCCGGCTTCGCGGCAGCGGCACGGCCGCAGCGTCGCGCGACAGGCCGCTTGCGGCCAGTTCCTGTGCACCCGCTGAAGGATGGGGTGTAGCGGAATAGTCCATATGTGTCTCCTCCCAGATGTCCTGCTGCGACGCGACTCACTGCGCGACTCACTGCGCGACCCACTGCGCTCACTCACACGAGAAACGCCTCGGTAAGCCGCACCCAATACGCCGCGCCGCTCGCGAGGCAGTCGTCGTTGAAGTCGTAGCCCGGGTTGTGCACCATGCAGCCGCCCTCGCCGTCGCCATTGCCGATGATCAGATAGCTGCCCGCACACTGTTCGAGCAGGAACGCAAAGTCTTCGCTGCCCGTGAGCGGCTGCATATCCGGAATCAGACCGGTTTCGCCGAGCCAGTCGCGTGCGACCTGCTGCGCGAAGCCGGTCATGGCGGCGTCGTTGACGAGCACCGGATAACGCCGCTGATAATCGACCTCGGCCCGCGCGCCGTAGACGGCGGCCTGCGCTTCCACCACCTCGGTGATGCGCGTTTGCAGATAGTCGCGAACCTCGGGGCGCAGCGCGCGCACCGAGAGGCGCATCTCGGCCGTTTCGGGAATGACGTTCGGCGCTTCGCCGGCATGGATCGCGCCGACCGTGATGATCGCCATGTCGAGCGGCGCGATATTGCGCGAGACGATGCTCTGCAGCGCGAGCACGATCTGCGCGCAGACGACGACCGGATCGACCGCCTTGTGCGGCATTGCACCGTGGCCGCCGCGGCCCGTTACCTTGACGATCACCGTATCCGACGAGGCCATGAACGAGCCCGGCCGGAAGCCGAATTTGCCGGTCGGATAGCCGGGCATGTTGTGCATGGCGAACACCGCATCGCACGGGAATGCCTCGAACAGGCCGTCTTCGAGCATTTTTCGGGCGCCTGCCTGGCCCTCTTCAGCCGGCTGGAAAACCAGGTTCAGGGTGCCGTCGAACGACTTTGAGCGGGCAAGGTGCTTGGCCGCGGCGAGCAGCATCGCGGTGTGGCCGTCGTGGCCGCACGCGTGCATCTTGCCGGGAATCTTGCTGGCATACGGCAGGCCGGTCTGTTCGTGGATCGGCAAGGCGTCCATGTCGGCGCGCAAGCCGAGCCGCTTCGTGCCGTGGCCGACTTTCAACTGGCCCACCACGCCGGTTTGCCCCAGCCCGCGGCGCACTGTATAGCCCCACTCCTGCAGACGCTCGGCCACCAGATCGGCAGTGGCGAATTCTTCATACGCAAGCTCAGGGTGCGCGTGGATACGGCGGCGCAGGGCGATCATTTCTTCTTCGAGATCGGCGATGCCCGCCGGAATGGCCATGGTGTTCACGATGCTGTCTCCGTCAATGAATGCGTGAACTCAGGATAACGAGGCCGATTTTTGACGGGCAGGCGTAGAATCGTCGCGGCGGCAACCCGTGGTTGCCACCCTCCTCTCGCTTCGATCAGATGAAACTCCATCAACTCAACACCTTGGCGGCAATTGCCGATACCGGCAGTATCCGGGCAGCAGCGCGCACCCTGGGGCTGTCGCCGGCCGCCGTGACCAAGGCGGTACGCGAGCTGGAAGCCGATCTGCGGGCGCCACTGGTGATTCGCAGCGCGAGCGGCGTGGCGTTCACCGAGTTCGGCCGCGCGCTGGTCGTACATGCGCGGCTCGTGCTCGGGCAACTGCAGCGGGCCGAGGCGGAAATCGAGGCATTGCGCGGAGCCGCGGCGGGGAAACTGTCGATTGGCGTCACGCCGTGGATCGCACTGACCTTCCTGCCGCCGACGGTGCAGCGTTTCCGCCAGCGTATGCCGGAGGTGCAACTGGAGTTCTTCGAGGGGCTGCTGGCGGTCGTGCAGCCGCGCTTGCGCGACGGCAGCCTGGACTTTTCGATCGGACGCCCGCCCCCTGCTTCGCCGCAATCGGAATTTCACAACGTGCCGCTGTTTTCGACGCATTCGGCCGTGGTGGCAAGACGCGATCATCCGAAGGCCGGATGCCGCACCCTGCTCGAACTCGAAGACGCCGAATGGGTGCTGAACTGGGACCCGGCGAGCCGCGAGTCGATTTCAGACAACGTGTTCGGACAACGCGGCATGAAAGTGCCGCATACGATACACCTCGCGCATTCGCTGGCAATCGTGCTTGGGTTGCTGGCGCATACGGACATGCTCAGTATCTTTCCCTGGCCGCTGGTCGAGGTCTGCAGTACGAAGGAAAATCTGTGGGCGTTGCCGCTGCGCGAAACGGTGGACGAGACCATGGTCAGCATTACGTCACGGCGCGGCGCGCCGACGAGTCCGGCTGCCGCGTGTTTTCTCGACTGCCTGCGCGAAGTGATCGATGAAGGCGCACACTCGAAGGACGCCGAGCAGCGCAGGCTGTTTCATTCGATCGAGCTGCTGCTGTAGCCACGCGGCGCCTGGCCCGGCGGCGCGATGCCGGCGCCGCATTGAAGCCATGACAGCCGCGCGGTCTCGCGCCGGCTTCGTCCGCCATGCAGCCATCGCTCAATCCAGAAACTCCGCCGCCCGCTTGCGCAGCGCCGTGCCGAAATCGTCCAGCCAACCAATCGAGAGGCGCCAGCTCTGCCAGTACAGGTCCACATCGATCGGCTTGCCCGGCGCCATGTCCACCAGTTCGCCGTTTGCCAGTTGCGCCGCGATCATCCGCTCCGGGCACAGGCCCCACCCCATCCCGTTCGCACAGGCTCGCAGGAAGCCCGCGACGTGTGGAATCCAGTGCAGCGGCGGATCGACTTCCGCCCGCGTAATCCGGCGCATGAAGCGCTTCTGCAACTGGTCCTTCGGATTGAAGTCGACGCAGGGCGCACGCCGCAACGACTCGCGTGTCACGCCGTCGGCAAAATAACGCTCGAAGAAAGCCGGCGCGCATACCGCCAGATAGCGCATCCGGCCAAGCCGCACCGAGCGGCAACCCTGCACCGGTTCGGCCTGCGTCGTGACCGCGCCCTGCACGCTGCCGTCGCGAATCCGCTGCGCGGTGTGGTCCTGATCGTCGATCACGAGATCGAGCAGCATCTCGCGCTCCACGCAAAACCCGGCCACCGCATCGATAAACCAGGTGCCCACGCTGTCGTCGTTGACCGCAACCCGCAAGGTCGGCCACGCTTCAACCAGTGCCCCCGGCATCGCCGGCAAGCGCCCCGTCAGCTCGGACTCGAGCAGTTGCACGCGTTCCGTATGCCGGCACAGCAGTGCGCCGGACGTGGTCGCCACGCACGGCTGCCCGCGTTTGACCAGCACGCTGCCCACCCGCTCCTCGAGCAGCTTCACGCGCTGCGAGACCGCCGAGGGCGTCACGTTCAGTGCGCTCGCCGCACGGTCGAACGAACCGTGGCGCACCACTGCGGCCAGCGCATCGAGCAAGGCATAGTCGAGCATTAGCGTTCCTTAATCGGCATTAACTAAATTAGCTTCTCTTACGAGGCACGAACCCGCAGACTAGCGCCAATTCGTCTCACCCGTCTACCGGATTGCTTATGGACTGGCTCGCTTTCTCCCACGGAGCGGCGCTGTGCGCGTCGCTGATCGTCACCATCGGGGCGCAAAACGCCTTCGTGCTGCGGCAAGGCATCATGCGCTCGCACGTCGGCAAGATCGTGCTGCTGTGCATGCTGTCGGACTTCATTCTGATCGCCGCGGGCGTCGGCGGCGCCTCGGTGCTGGTCGAACGCTATCCGGTGTTCGTGCATACCATGCTGTATGTGGGACTCGCCTATCTCGCGTGGTTCGGCCTCAGCGCGCTGCGCCGCGCGGTGCAGCCCGGCCACGCCGTCATGGAAGTCGAGACGCCCGGCCAGCCGGCCCCGGCTGGCGCCACGCCAGCGCCAGCGCCCACGCCCGCAGCACGCGGCGCGATGCCGATTGTCCTGATGACGCTCGCCTTCACCTGGCTCAACCCGCACGTCTATCTCGACACGTTTCTGCTGATCGGCACGGCCGGCGCCCGCGAGGCCGCAGACGGCCGGGTCGCCTTCGCACTCGGCGCCATGGCGGTCAGCGCAGTGTGGTTCGTCGGCCTCGGCTATGGCGCCCGTATGCTCGCCCCGCTGTTTCGCCGCGCCATGGCCTGGCGCGTGCTGGATGGTGCGATCGGCAGCATGATCCTGCTGCTGGCCGTCACGCAGCTGCGCTAGATGGGATAGCGAATCCGCCGCGCCGCGGGCGACACACCCAGCGGCACAACAAACGGGGCGGGAAGCCGTAGAATCGGGCTTTCCGCCCCGTTTTCGTTGCAGGCTGCCGCCCTCATGGTCAATCCGACGCACTTCGATCTGCATTCACTGCGCGTCTTCCTCGCGGTTGCCGAAACCGGCAGCCTGACCCGCGCCGCCGAGCGCTGCCACATGACGCTTTCGGCGATCAGCAAACGCATCGCCGACCTCGAACGCGCCACCGATTGCGCCCTGCTGGTGCGCCACCCGCGCGGCGTCGAACTGACACCCGCCGGCCACGGGCTGTTGAACCACGCGCTGCAGGTGCTCGATCAGGTCAACCGGATGGCGAGCGAAATGAGCGATTTCGCGGTCGGCGTGCGCGGCCATGTGCGGGTCTGGGCCAACACCTCGGCGGTCGTGCAGTTCCTGCCCACGGATCTGCAGCGCTTTCTGGCCGTCAACCCAAGCATCAGGATCACGCTCGAAGAGCGCCTGAGCAGCGAAGTGATCGAAGCCCTGGGCGCCGGCCGCACCGACCTCGGCATCTTTGCCGACAACGTGCCGGCGCCGCTGGTCGACAAGCGCCTGTACCGGCGCGACCAGCTGGTTCTGCTGGTCCCGGCGGGCCATGCACTGGCCGGCCTCACACAGATTGCGTTTGCCGACACGCTCGACTACGACTATGTCGGCCTGAATAGCGGCAGTTCGCTGCTGCTGCGCCTGATGGACGCGGCGCTCGCCGCCGAGCGGCCGCTGCGGCTCAGGGTCCAGGTGAGCAGCTTCGACGGCATCAGCCGGATGATCGAAGCGGGTCTGGGCATCGGCATCCTCCCCGCCGCGGCCGTGCGGCCGGAAATCCTCGAGGCCGGCCTGCGCGCGGTGCAACTGACCGATGCCTGGGCCGAACGCACGCTGTGGATCGCGGCCAAACAGGCCGACGCGCTGACACCGGAAGCCGCCAGGCTGTTCGAGTTCATGACCGGCACGCCCGAGGCGCAATAGTCCCGCAATGGCCGATCAATAGCCGCTCAATAAGCCGCCATAACCCTGCAATAGCCGCCCCGCCCTGCGCCTTTCCCTCGGGGAAAGGGTTCGTGACCATTCCGACATTCCCAGCGCAGCCGTTCGCGCGCACCATCCTTCTCAATGCAACACACAGGATGGAGACGAAGCATGACTGGACCGCTCGACGGAATCCGCGTCCTCGAACTCGGACAACTGATTGCCGGCCCGTTTGCGAGCCGCATGCTGTCCGAATTCGGCGCCGACGTCATCAAGATCGAACCGCCGGGCACCGGCGACCCGCTGCGCAAATGGCGCATGCTGCACGACGGCACCTCGGTGTGGTGGGCCGCGCAATCTCGCAACAAGCGCTCGGTGACGCTCGACCTGCGCGACCCCGAAGGCCAGGCCATCGCCCGGCGCCTCGCCACCGAGGCCGACGTGGTGATCGAGAATTTCCGGCCCGGCGCCCTCGAAGGCTGGGGCCTCGGCTGGGACACCCTGCATGAACTGAACCCCAGGCTCGTGATGCTGCGCGTCTCCGGTTACGGCCAGAGCGGGCCCTATCGCGATCTGCCCGGCTTCGGCGTGATCGGCGAGGCGATGGGCGGCTTGCGTCATCTAAGCGGCGAACCGGGCCGCACGCCGGTGCGCGTGGGCATCTCGATCGGCGATTCGCTGGCCGCGCTGCATGGCGTGATCGGCATCCTGCTGGCGCTGCGCCATCGCGACCAGCAAGGCGGCGCGGGGCAGATGGTCGACGTGGCGCTGTACGAGTCGGTCTTCAACATGATGGAGAGCCTGCTGCCCGAGCACTCCGTGTTCGGCGCGGTGCGGCAAGCGGCGGGCAGCAGCCTGCCGGGCATCGCCCCTTCCAATGCCTACCGTTGCCAGGACGGCAAATACGCGCTGATCGCCGGCAATGGCGACAGTATCTTCCGCCGCCTGATGGAGGTGATCGAGCGTCCCGACCTCGCGGCCGACCCGGCGCTCGCGCAAAACGACGGCCGGGTGGCGCAGGTCGAGCGGCTCGATGCCGCGATCGGCGCATGGACCGCGCAGCGCCCGCTCGACGAGGTGCTGGCGCGGCTCAACGAAGCGCGCATTCCGGCCGGCAAGATCTACGACATCGCCGATATCGCCGCCGATCCGCACTACCGCGCCCGCGACATGATCGTCGACAGCACGCTCGCCGACGGCACGCCGGTGCAGCTCCCTGGCGTGCTGCCGAAGCTCGACGCCACACCCGGCACGATCCGCTCGCGCGCCCCGGCGCTCGGCGAACACACCGACGAAGTACTCGCCTCGCTCGGCGTCGACGCGGCCCAACGCAGCGCCTTGCGCGAGCGCGGCGTGATCTGACGCACCACCTGTACGGAGACCCACCATGAGCGCTACCCGCCCCCGCCTGTACATACAGGAAGTCGCCACCCGCGACGGCTTCCAGAACGAAGCCCGCTTTATTGAAACCGACGACAAGATCGCCCTGATCGACCGCCTGAGCGCGTGCGGCTTTGCCAAGATCGAAGTCACCTCGTTCACCTCGCCGCGCGCCATTCCGGCGCTGCGCGACGCCGAAGCGGTGATGCAGCGCATTACGCGCCACCCCGGCGTCGGCTATACGGTGCTGGTGCCGAACGTGCGCGGCGCCGAGCGTGCGCTGTCGTGCGACGTCGATGAAGTCAATCTGGTCATGTCGGTGAGCGAGAGCCATAACCGCGCCAACCTGCGCATGAGCCGCGAGCAATCGTTCGCACAACTGCGCGATGTGATCGAAGTGGTAAGCAAGACACGTGTGGCCATCAACGTGTCGCTGTCGACCGCATTCGGTTGTCCGATGGAAGGCGATGTCGCCGAAGACGAGGTGCTCGGCTGGGTGTCACGCTTCGCCGCGCTCGGCGTGCACGGCGTGACGCTGTGCGACACGACCGGCATGGCGTACCCCAACCAGGTGCGGCAACTGGCGCAACGCACCCGCCAGGATTTTGCGCAACTCGAAACCACGCTGCACTTTCACAATACGCGCGGCATGGCGCTCGCCAATACGCTGGCCGCGCTGGAAGCCGGGATCGACCGCTTTGATGCGTCGCTCGGCGGCCTCGGTGGCTGTCCTTACGCACCGGGGGCGACCGGGAATGTCTGCACCGAAGAACTCGTGCATATGCTCGAGCTGAACGGCTACGACACCGGTGTCGATCTGGGCCAGGCGCTGGAAGCCGCAGCGCATCTGCCGGGGTTGATCGGCCACGACGTGCCGAGCCAGCTGCTCAAGGCCGGCCGGCGGCTCGACCTGCATCCCGCGCCTGAGCTTGAGGAACAGCGTCCGTCGGCGGGCTGAAGCGGCGGGCTGCGCAAGCGCCACGTGTGCGGGCGGTGTGAGCATGGGCCCGTGAGACGGGTGGGCCTTTCTTCAGGGCTGCGCGCCGCCGGCCTCATCGGCGCAGATACCCTCGCGCCCCACTCCAACCGTCTGCAAGGCCCCGTCCGCCACATACGGCACGAGGCCGTCCTTGCAGATGTTCTGCACCGTCTCGCGCTTGCATTGCTCATCGCCGGGAGCACAGTAGTCGATCGCGATCACCGGCAGCGCGTACTGCTCGCGAATGGTCTTCGCCTGTCCGAGCAGCCAGCTGCGATCGGCGGGCGGCACCTGGGTGTAGCGTTGCCTGGCCTGGTCCCAGCCGCTATAGAGCGATTCGAAGGCGACCGCATACACGAGATCGTGTACCTGCGGCAGGATCTCGAAGCCGCGGTTGAACATCAGCAGTGCTCGCGGATAACGCGCCTTGATGGCGCGGACCACCGCGACCAGTCCTGCCTGCTGGCGCTGCCGCGCGGCATCGGTTTTGGCGGCCAGCTGGTACGAGTCGAGCGTATCCAGAAAGAAGCCGCGATAACCCTTGCGCCACAGCGGCGCGATCACCTGCCTGACGTAAAACGCCGGCCAGCCGGGCGCGTCCTGATCGACCACCTTCGACGCCCACGCGGCGTTATGGCCGACCAGCCACTCCTTCGGCAGCGCCGCGTAATACGGCCGCTGCGGGCTCACCTCGCCGACGCTGACATACGCAAACCACGCGGTATGCCCCCCCTGTTGCGCCGCAGGATCGAAGCCGCTGTCCGGCTCGACCACCACCGCGTCGAAGCCGGACAGTGCATCGAGCGGCACCGGCGCCCCATAGAAAAACGCCACCGAGGGCAGCACGGGGACATTGGCCGCACGCGCGGCATTGCTCGCCGGGCCGGCGGTGGTCTGAGCCCCGGCCAGTGGCCCGAGACCGGCGGCCGTGCCGAGACAGGCCACCCAGGCGGCGAAGCGGCACAGCGTGCGCACCATGAACATTCGCATCTCGCGCTATCAGTTATGCAGCATGTAGGTTTCGTATTCGAGCCGGGCGAACTTGCGGTCCAGCGTCAGCACCGCGCCGACCACCAGAATCAGCAGCGCCAGCGCAAAGCCGTAACCGTAGGCGTTGGGACTCATCTGCAGCGTGATCCACGTCAGCGACCCGTTGAGCGCCACGAAGGCGATGCACAGCTTCAGCACGGTGCGGCGCGCGTCCAGATAGAAGAACACGTTCAGCAGGCCCAGCAGCACCACCTGCAGGCTGGCGGCAATCACGTCGACCGTCAGGAGCGGCATGTAGAGCGTCGAAATATGCAGCGCATGCAGGACGTTTTGCCCAAACGCGACGATCAGCAGCAGCACGATCGCCTGAATCTTGATGATTTCATAGAGACCCGAGCGCACGCTGCCCACCATCATGTCGCGCATATCCTGGATGTGGCGCAGCGTGGCGCCGCTGCGCACGGCGTCGTAGAACGCGTCGTAATACTCGACGAAATCCGCTTCGATGCGCACCAGAAACGTCGCCATGCCGGGCATCACGCACACATAGGCGATAAACACCGGGATATCGTAGATCACCGACGCATGCAGCCGCCCGATGACGGGGGAGCCGGTGCCGGGTGCGTACCAGAACATCAGCTTGTCGAGCCACACGCCCAGATTGAAAAAGAGGCCCACCAGCGCCAGCGTCGGATAGGCGAAGCGCCTGTCGAACACCTCGAAGGAAATCAGCCGCCCGCTGCGGTAGTTACGGTAAATCAGCCCCGAGAGTCCGCCCAGCAGCACGAGATGCCCCGCGACGAAGCCGCCCAGCAGTCCGACAATGCCATGCCGGTTCAGCAGCAAGGCGAACGCCACCGTACAGCCGTAGCCGATCAGGAACACAAACAGGATCTGCCGGTACTGCTTGACGCTGGAGAGAAAGATCACTCCGATCCAGATGTTGCTGACCACCACGAAGCCCGCCACCATCAGCACGCGGTACGCGAGCGGCGTACCCGGAAACCACAGCAGCATCGCCACAAAACTCAGCAGCCCGGCCGCGACCGTGCAGACCAGCACGACACCGTTGTAGTTCGACAGCACCAGATCGTCGCGCTTTTCAAACAGACGGTCGGAGATGAAGCGCGTGAACGACAGTTGCAGCGGTCCGGTCAGCACGAGGCTCAGCGAGATCAGATACGTCACCGAGACCTGAAACTGGACGATTGCATACTTCGGTATCACGAAGGCGAGGCTCATCACGCCGATAATCAGGATGCCGAAGATAGACAGGATCAGCGGTCCCGAGCTGATCAGGCCGGCATACGCATAAGCGCGCGCCACACCGAACAAGGTCTCATGTCTGAGGATCTTGCGCAGTTCGAAACCAATCCCGGCCATTAGCGTGTCTCCCCGGTTTGAGCGGCGCGCGCATCCGCCGACGCGCCGTGGTGCACCGGACAGCCGCCCGAGGCAGGATTGCGCGCCCCGCGCTTCGCGTCCGGCACGGCGGCGAGCTGGTCGTAGAGGGTGCGGTAGCTGCCGGTCATCTGCGCCTTGGTGTAGTAGCGGCGCACCCGTGCGAGGCCGGCGGCTTGCGCCGCGAGCCAGCGGGCGTCGTCGTTGAGCAGCGCGACTACGGCTTGCGCGAAGGCTGCCGCATTCGCGATCTGCACGACCGCGCCGGCGCGGCCCAGCGCGCGGTCTTCCTCGCTGAAGCCCTCGATCAACTGGCGGCACGAGCCCACGTCCGTGGTAATGGACGGGATGCCGGCCGCAAAGCCCTCCAGCACCACGAGCGGCAAGGCCTCGCTGATCGAGGTCAGCGCGATCACGTCGATTTTCGGCAGCACCGCGTCGATGCGCTGAAAGCCGAGGAATTTCACGTTGTCCGCGAGGCCCAGACTCTCCACCAGCGCGCGGCATTCGAGCGCATAAGCCGGGTCTTCCTCTTCCGGTCCGATGATCCAGCCTTCGATATCGGGCATGCTGCGCGAGGCCACGAACATGGCGCGGATGAAGGTCTTGATGTCCTTGATCGGCACCACCCGGCCAATCAGCGCTACCACCCGGTGCGGACCCGCCACGCGTTGTTCGACGAGCGGCGCGAGACCGTCGACGTCCACGCCGTTCGGAATGCTGCGAGTGCGCTCGGCGGCGGCGCCGTCGGCGACCTGGCGCAGGCGGTTCGCTTCATACAAGGCCACGATCTCGTCCGCGGCGTCATAGGCAAGCTTGCCGATCGCCTCGAAAAAGCGCACCCACAGTTCGCGGAAATAGCTGATACGCGAGATGTCGCGCTCGAACGCGCCCCGGTTGTCGCGAATCCACTGGCTCTGCAAGAGGTCGATCTTGCGCTCTTTCGTATAGATGCCGTGCTCGGAAATCAGCAGCGGGCGCCCCGTGCGATAGTGCAGCAGCGCGCCCAGAAAGCCCGCATAACCCGTCGACACCGTGTGATAGACGCGCGCCGGAATCAGCTTCTCGGCGACATTCGCCAGCTGCCACAGCGGCTTGTGCATGATCCGCACGGTCCAGAAGTAGTCGGTGAACGACGGGTCGGTACAGTACTTCTCGTACTGCTCGACAATGAACTCCCACGACTGGCGGCTCGTCAGAAACTGCGTCTCGTTGAGTGTGCCGTGCTCGCCGAGCGTGGGCACCATCCCGGCCATCAGCGCGCCCACGTCGGCGCCGCGCGTGTCGCGCAGCGCCGCGTGCAGCTCGGCCGATCTGGCAAATGCCGCCGCGTCGCCCTCGATCTCCCGCGGCCGATGCGCGTCGGCCGATGCCGCTTCGTAAAGGTAGTGAGTCTCCAGATGGACGACGTTGTCGGGCAATTCGTAGGCCGCGCCGTTATAGTCCTCCTCGCGGCTGCCGATGAAGACGATCGCAAAGCGCGTCTCAGGATAGGCTCGCAGCATTTCATTGACCCAGCTCGACACCCCGCCGCGCACGAACGGGAAGGTGCCTTCCAGCAGCAGGCAGACATCGGCATCGGCGGCGCGCCGCATCAGGGACTCTTTCATGACGACCAGTAAGTCACAGTGGGTTTGAGCGTCGGCAGCGCAGCGGCGTTGCCAAGTGTTGCGAGCAAGTGACCGGTCTGGCCGTAGTCGCCGCGCAGGAAGGCCACTTCGGCAAGCCACGGAATCAGCCGTTCGCGCGGAAAGCCCAGTTCAAGGGCACGTTCCATATACTGCCCCGCTTCGTTGGGCCGGCCTTCGGCCAGCGCGAGACGCCCGCGGATCAGCCACAGTGCCGCATCCTTCCCGTCGGTGGCGAGCGCCGCGCGAGCGTAGCGGTCGGCCTGTTCGAGCGTATGGCGGTACACCGCGCCCTGCACGAGGTTCTGATAGACCAGTTCGAAGTACAGTTCGGCGAGGCGCCGGTTGATGGCATGGCGCTCGTTGTCATCCTGAGCCTGTTCGAGCGCCTTGCCGGTAGCGAAGATCTTTTGCATGATCTCGTTCTCGGCCTGGTCGAGCGTGCCATACGCAATCAGGCGCACGTCCTCGATCGGGTCGGCCAGCAGTTCGCGCAGCAGGCTGCCGGTAGTGCGGGTGGGCATGCTCTGGATGGCAACGAGCGCGCTCAGGCGGTCGGTGGACGACACCTGGGTATTGATCAAGCGTGCCTGCAAACGGGCGCCGCCGCCGTGCGAAACGCGCGACACCAGATAGGTGACGAACTCGGGGCGCGGCACGTCGGCAAGCAGGTCGCTGTCCCGCGTCCCCGGAAACCACGCGGCCCAGGCGCAGCTCACGAGCAGCACCAGGCCGCCGCCCAGCGGCACGAAGGTGCACAACACCCATAGCAGCAGCAGCGTCCACAGGCGCGGCTCACGGTAGCGCAAAGGCAGCATCTGCCGCAGCAGCAAGGCCTGCACGAACGCTACCAGCGCCTGCGCCGCAAAACCGGCCAGCAGCGGATCGACGCCCGCCGGCGCATGCGCGAAAGCGAGGTACGCCAGATACTCCACGAGCAGATAGCTGGCAAACGGTGCGGCGAAACGCGCGGCAAAATGCACAGCAAAATGCACAGCAAACTGCGCAGCGAACCGCAGTGCGTTGGCGGGCGCGGACATGGGCTTAGACATCGAGGCCGCTGCGCTTCAGAAGGCGCTGCAGCGCCGGGCCCGGCTCCATGGCGCCCAGGTGCAGCGTATGCACGCCAACGCGGGCCCCCTCCAGATCCAGGTTGAACTGGGCCGAGAGGCTCGATTCGATACGCGCCAGATAACCGTCGATGCCGGTGGTGTCGGTGGCCGGCATCAGGTTCACCAGCACCGATTGCGAGGCGGTTTGCACCGGCCACATCAGGTCAAGCGCGCGGCGGCGACGAATCACATGCTCGAACAGCGAGTCGCCGGCTTCGTCACGCGGAAACGCCAGCGCCACCATCGACGAGGCGATACCGGCGTCGCGCTGCAGGCGCGTGAGGCGGCCAAGATCGAGCGCAAAATCGTATGGACAACCTGGCACAGCCGCGAGAATCCCCGACACGAGGCTCGCGTGCTCCACGCCATCGGCGTAGTAGCCGAGCAGCACCAGCAGCAGTTGCAGGTTGTCGAAGTTCAGCGAGAGGAACGGCATGCGCTTGATGACGAGCATCGCCAGCAACTGGCCGTCGGCGCTGACCAGCGGCGCGCACACCAGGTATTGCGATTGCGCGGCCGGAATATCCTCGGTTTTCAGATGCGCAACGCTCATTGTGTGGATGGCATGCGTGACCAGTTCGTCATCCGGCGCCCATTCGAAGTCGTCGCCTACCCGCGCGGCGGCGTCGGTGCCGAGCCGGCCGTCGCGTACCGGGTACAGTGCCGCGACTTCGATCTGACACACCTGGGCGACGAATTCGAGCAGGCCATGTGCGCCCGGCAAAGCACGCAGCGGCGCGGCGCTTGCAGGGGGTTGTGCGGTTGCGGCGTGCCCGCCCGCTTCAGCGTGGGCCGCGTTAGCGGTCCGGGCCGCGCCCGGGGCCGCAGCGCCCTGCTCCGCCTCCTGCGCCGTCACGGACAGGCGGCGCAGTTCGGTAATCGAATCGCGCAGCGTGGTGGGCTTCGACAGCAGATCCTTCTCGAGCCGCTCGTGCGACAGGCGCATCAGGTAGTGGCTGTTGGTGATCGCCACCAGCCGGTCGTTCAGGTAGTCGTTGATGGTCGAGGCGCGGGCCGCGCGATGGCCCCAGGTATCGCCGAAGTGGCCGGCAATCACGGTCTGCACCAGGCCGCCGACAAACACCATCACCGGCCAGGGATCGGTGGCCGGATAGAGCAGCTTCCATGCGCCGAGCAGCAGCGCGCCTGCCAGCAGGCCCGGCAAGGTGCCGTAGCGTAGCGCCACGATCAACGGCGCAAACCACAACCACGGAAAGCCCGCATGCAGCAGCAGGGGATCACGATGGTCCGCCAGCCAGCTCACGCCGACCACGGCCACAATGAACACAACCGTCTCGACAATGGCGAACGGCCGCGTCACGGCCGGCATCACGAAACGGCGCACCCGCCCCAGGTTGCCGAAGGGATTGGAGGTGCGCGTCTTCGCGGCGGCGGAAGCAGGTGGCATGGCAGCGGTATTCACGGCCCTCTCCTTGATGACTTGGCGTAGTGCCGGTCAACGGCACGCGGCGGGTATGGCATTCAACAATGCAGCGATTCGTAGTGGCGGCTCAGTGGCGTAACCCAGAGGCGTAACCCAGAGGCGTAACCCAGAGGCGTAACCCAGAGGCATAACCCAGAGGCATAACCCAAAGGCATAACCCAAAGGCGCAACCCAATGGCTCGACTTGATTCAAGACGCGCTCAGTGACGCGGCGCAAGCGGCGCGAGCACACTGCCGATCAGCGAAGTCGCCACACTCGACAGGCTCGAACGGCTCCAGCCGCTGCGCGCGCCCGTCGCACTCCAGACCACCTGGCCCGACTGCACGTCGATCAGCTCCAGCGTGAGTCCGACCACCGGTTCTCCGTCGACGCCGGTCTTGTAGCGCCACTCTTCCACCGCGCCGGTCAGGACATACTTGACCTGCTGCGACTGCGCCCACTCGAGTTTCTGCTCGGCACCCTCGCGCTGTGCGGTGTCGAAGAGCGCGTTGGAGCCGGCATCCGCAGGCGCGAAGCGCACGTCCTTCAGCCCGTTGGTGCGCAGCACGCTGGCCGCGATCGAGGCCGCGCTGCTGCCGGCCGACGGCGTTTCCGTGTAGTTGGCGATGGTTGCGACCGCAACCGGATCGCCCGCGCCCAGTGTCGGCGCGGCGGTTTGCCTGAGCGTCCCGCAGCCCGCAAGCAGCATGGAGGCGGCCAGCGCCGCAACACACCACGAAGACCACGAGGTCAGACGCTGACTGCTCTTGAATCCGCTCTTGAATCCGTTCATTGAAGCACTCCTCAGATAACGTCGATTTATATTCCGGCTGCCCTGCCGCAAGCACTGCAAGCCTCCACACGGTCTTGCCGCATGCCGCGAGCTGTACAAGCGCAGCCGCTTCGCTCTATCAGTAGAACCAGCTATAACGCGCGCCGATCACGGTGACCGGGGCCGAGCCAACCTGCGACACACTTTCATGCTCCAGATACAGCGCCGCATGATCGCCACCGAATACGCTGCCGGCCACCCCCAGGCTGACCTGCGGCCCCCACCCCTGCACCGAGTTGTGCACGATGCCCACATCGAGGAACGGCCGCCAGCGATGCGTGTACTGATCGAGCAAGTCGTTACCGAAGCCGAAGAACAGGCCGTACTGCGCATAGGTCAGCGGCATGAAGGTAGCGGCGCTGGCCGGCCCTGCGCTCAGTGGCGAGAGACGCGAGATCAGCGCGTCGGCCGCGCCGCTTGCGCCATACTCGCCACGCGCCCCGGCGAGGCGCACGGTGAAGTCCGGATAGCCGGTGCGGATCTTGTAGCCAATTTCGCCCGAGGACAGCACGCCGCTGCCCAGGTAGTCGCGTGCCTGACTATAGAAGCGGTCCGCCTCGAGCGTGCCCGACGCGTAGATACGCGTCGTCATGCGCCAGTTGAAGCCGCCTGTCAGGTTGTCCTTCATGCCGCCTATCAGCAGCGCCTGGGACTCGGTCGCGCTCTGGTCGCGGCCGGCGCTGCCCGTCAGCGTGAGGTTCGAGTTGCGGCCGAGTTCGCCCGCGAAATTGAACGTATAAAAACTGTCGAGCCCTTCGCGCCGGCCGCCGGTCACCTGCAACGCGGTATCGAGCGTCTGGCGGCGGACAAAGAAATCCAGCGCGCGGTCCACACCGGGCACATTCACCAGTTGCGTCTGATCGACCGACCATTGATAGCGTTGCGTGCCGATCACGCCGATCATGTAGCGGTCCGCCACCTTCATGCTGCCGTTGAGCGTCTGCTCCACGTAATCGAGCGGGTGTTCGACGTAGTTCTCCACCGTCGTGCCGAGCGACTGCGGCCAGCCGAGCGCCGTCTCGGTGAGACGCGTATGCAGCTCGCTGTCTTCCGGCGCACCGTCGAGACCGTTGAAGGCGAGTTGCTCCGCCTGGCCCGGACGGTCGAGCGCGATGGTGGCGTCGATGCGGCCGTACAGCGGCAGGCGCGCGCCCTCCTTGTCGACCAGGCGTTCCATGGCCGCCGTATCGCCCTCGGCCAGCGCAATTGCGAGCTGCGAGTCGGCCGGTTGCGCGAGGCGGTTGCCGTACTGCTCGGCGAGCCAGCGTTTGGCAAGCGGATTCGCCTCGTGCGACAAGGCCCAGGCCACGGCGACGTCCTTCGCCACCGCCGACTTGAGGCGCCCATCGTCCAGCGCCTTGACGGCCGCGGCCGGCGGCGCGGGCGGCAGGCCCGGTGCATCGCCGAGCAGCGTGCGGCGCAGCGCGGTATTGTCGTTGCGGCCGGCGTCGTGCTTCAGCAGATCGTCAAGCAGTCCTCTGGATACATCGGCGTCGGCAAAGATTGCCGCCAGCGAGACACGCCGGCCTCTCACCTGTTCGCGCGCTTCGGCATCCTGCGAGGCACGCCGTTTGAGCGCCGCCTGGGCGCCGCTGCCGCCGTGCTGCACGGCCTGCTCGTCGAGTTCGATCTGACGCCACACCTTGCGGCGCAGCGACCAGGCGAGATCGGGCCGCCCGGCCATCTCCTGCGCGTCGGCCAGCGTCAGCAGCCACAGCGGGTCACGCGACATCAGCGCCGACTGCAGGCGCAGATACTGCAGCGCCGCGACCGGCCGGTTCCTGCGCAACTCCGCCGCGGCAAACGGCCCCCACAGCAGGCTGTTCTGGGCCGCGTCGTCGCGCCAGCGTGCGAGCACCTTGCGCAGATCGGCGTCGCTGCCGTAATCGACCAGCGTCCAGATCAGCGCCGCGCGCACCTCGGGTGTGGCGCCGGGAAGATCCACGGCGCGCTCCAGATCGTGCAGGGCGTCGAGCGGCCGGCCGGTCTGCCGGTAATACTCGGCGCGTACGCCGAGAAAGTCCGGCGACTGTTCGGCCGCCGCGCGCTGCTCCGGCGTCAGGCTATCGAGCAAGGCGGCGACGCGGTCCATTGCCTGCGCGTCGGTGTAGTAATAGATCGCGGACTGCAGCGCACGCGGCGTGTTGTCGCGCTCGTACTGCAGTTGCGCGGTGCGGCCGGCGTCGAGCGGATACGCGTCGTAGAAGTACGTCATCGCGCTCAGGTCTTCGGAGGTTTCCTCGCCGCTCGCAAGCAGATGTTTGTACGCGTCGTTCGCCACCTTGTCCTGTTGCAGCAGGCGTGCAAGCTGGGCATCGTTGCGCCAGAACAGCACGTCGTCGTCACGTGCGCCGGCACGCGCCTGCTCCAGCACAGCGAGCGCGTCGGCATACTTGCCCTGGCGATACAGAATGCTCGCTGCGTGCAATGCATACGACGTGTTGCCCGGCTCGCTCGCCTGCAGCTTGCGCCAGATGGCAAGCGCCTCGTCGTCGTGGCCCGCGCGCTCGGCGAGAATCGCCATGCGTTCGTCGATCGCGTGACTGCCCGCATCGCGCGTATGCGCCTGCAGGAAGGCCAGTCCGTCGTCTGGCCGGCCGAGGCGCTCGTAAGTGGCAATCACCGAGTCCACCAGCTTCAGGTCGCCGGGCGCTGCGTTCGACGCATGCACGAGCGCGGCGAGATAGGCCGAGTCGTCGTTGAGCATCGGCGCGAGACGCAGCACGTTGCTCCAGCCGAGCGGATCGTTCGACGCCTGCGCGTAACCCAGCCAGGATTGCAGCGCGAGCGGCGCCGCGCGGTTCCATTCGGCCACCTGGGCGAGACGCTTGAGCCAGAGGGCCGAGTGCGGGTCTTTGGCGACCTGCGCGGCGGCGACCTTCTGCGCGTTGTCGAGGTCGCTCGATTCGAGAAACGCCTGATAGACGAGGCTCGCGACATCGACGCCGGCCGGGGCGGCAGCGGTTGCCGATGCCGATGCCGATGCCGCGGCGGCGCCCGGCTCGTTCGACTCGTTCGACTCGCCCGATCGGCCCGATTCGTCCGAGCCAGCCGGATTGCCGTTCGCAGCGACGCTCAGCGCTACGCGCAACACCCGCTCCCGCATGGGCTGCAACATGCCGCTGCCGCCTTGCGGACCATCCATATACGTATAAGCCCCGGGCGGGTGTCCTGGCTTCCGCCCTGCCCGCAACACCAGCGACGCCAGCGCGAAGCCGCCGAACGGTCTCCGTAGTCCCTGTAGCCCACGCGGCTCGTGCGGCTGCGCACTGGTGTATTTCATCAGTGCCTTCGCATACTGGTCGACCCGCTCGGGCCGTTGCGCGGCACGCGCGAGATTGAGCAGCACGATCAGCGTATCGCGGTCGTTGGCGAGCGTGCCGACATGTTCGTCGGCTGCCTGCAGCGCCTCGACCAGCAGGTTGCCCGACTGCAGCGCGCGAATGCCCGCAATGAAACAGCGGCGCTGCTCGTCGCGCGTCTTTGCGTCCGCCTGCTGCTGAAACCAGGCGGCGGCGGCGCGGCGGTACTGGCCGACCCACAGCCCGTACTTCGCCACCTCGGCATTCCAGCGCTGACGATCCTGCGGATCTTGCGCCGCGAGGCGCGCATACAGTTGCACAGCCAGCTCCGGCGCGCCGACAGCGGCAGCACGCGCGGCGAGAATCTCCAGCTCGGTGTTGTCCCAGGCGAGACCGGCCACCGCCGCAAGCTGCGCGCGCAGCGCCGCGAGCGCGGCCGCGCGGCGCGGATCGCCGGCCGGAATCGCGAACGCCTCCCGCTCGGCCACCGTCAGGCGCAACAGGGTCGCGGCGCGATGCAGTTCGTCGCTATGCTGGTCGTCCATGCGCTGGGCGATGCGCTCGGCGTCGTCGTCGCGGCCCAACTGCGCGTACTGCGCGCCGAGCGTGGTGAGCAGTTCGGCGTTTTCGGGCTGCACGCGCAGCCAGGCTTCCAGATAAGCCGCGCTCAGGTCGCTCGGCTCAGCTGCCGCGGTCATCCGCTCGCGCAGGCCGCCGTGCGGGTAGGTGGCGTAAAACGTCGGCACCACCACCGCTGCGAGCAGCAGTACCAGCCAAGGGGAAGCAATGCGCGGGCGGCTAGTGTCCACAGGCGATCTCGACGCGTTGATACTCGACCTGCTGGGCGGCGACGCCCGCGGTGTCGAAACGCAGCAGCGCACCGTCGCGCCGCACGGCCACCGGCTTGCCGCCGACATTCGCGCTACAGGTTTGTGCGTTGGCCAGCGTGACGAACGGCTGGTAGTAGCCGCCGAACTCGAAGCTCATGCCATTGGCAGTGGAGCGGAAGTTGCGCACGAAACCATTGGCCTCGGCGATGTACGGCAGCGCACGCGCTCCGTTGGCGCCGCCCGCACCGCTTGCGCCGTTGGCGCCGAGTGCAAAGCGCGCCTCCCCGCCATCGATATGGATATAGGTCCCGTCCGGTCCCGCAGCGAAACCGGTCACGCCCGAGGCCCCGTCGAGCAGCGGCGCATTCGCGCCCGGCCAATGCAGCTCGCGCACTTCGCCGTTGCCGCGCACCACCCAGCCGTCGCGGCTGCCCACCTGACGCGCCACCGCAAACGAACGCCAGTCGAGCACCTTGCGGATATAGTCGGTCACATGCACCGGCAGCACCGGCTGCGTGAGCACGGCCGAGAAAATCTGGTCGAGCGCGCGCAGCGAGGCCACCTTGGTGCCGCTATACATGTGGTAGTAGATATCGATCGGCTTGAAGCGGCGCGGCCGGTCGGTCATGTCGAAGGTTTCGAGCACGCGCGTGAAGCCGTAGAACGGCCCTTGCCAGTCGTTCGTATAAACGTTTTCATCCTGGTTCGGCGCGTACACCTGATAGGCGCCCGGTCCCTTGTCCACCCCGATCGGCGCGATATTGGTCCAGCTCGGCGCGGACTTCGTGATGACAGTGTCGCCGCCGTTGAAGTTGTAGACGCCTGCTTCGTACACCTTACGTACCACGATGCCCGGCGGCTGGCAGTCGCCGGACCATTGCAGCACGACGGTCTTCTTGCCGGGCGGCGCGAGGCGCGAGTTGATGTAGTCGATCGACCCGCTCACTTCGCGGTCGATATTGAAGCTGTAGCCCGGAATGTTCAGCGAGAACGCCGCATCGCCGCCGCCGCGGTCCACCCTGGCGCCGTTGCTGTTCACGTTTTCCCACTGGAACGGATGCGAGTAGGTATGCGTGCCGATCTCCACATACGGCAGCGCAAACATCTTGCGGGCAATCTCCTCGAGACGCGGCGAGATCTTCGGATACAGCCCGGCCGCCCCCACCTCCCCTTCGATCACCGAGAGCGTCATCGGAATCTTGTAGCGGGTGAAAATCTGCTCGTACAGCGCTTCGCCCGAATAGTCGGGACCGGGAAATTCGGCGCGCGAGGCGAAGCCGTCGCCGTCGACATGGGTCATCAGCAGGCGCCGGCCGTTTTCAGTGGTGACGCTCGGCGACGGCATGCCCGGCAGACGCAGCGCGGCGGCGAGGAACTTGAGCGGTTCGATGGCCCAACGCTCCTGGCCGATGCTATCGAGCGACACCGAGGTGTACGGGTTCAGCGCATAGCCGCCCCAAGGCGTCAGCGCGACCGGGTCGATCAGCGCGCCGTTGGCCGACAGGCGCAGCAGCGAGTGGCTTTTCACCCCGGCACGCACGCCGAGCAGGTCACGCGGATCGGGCCGCGGATCGATCTCGAAGCCGACCATCGGGTCGCGCGCGATCACGTTCACCGGCGCGACCATCGTGCCCGGCACGGCCTGCAGATCGAGCGCATCGCCGATCGCGCCGGTGGGATCGAAACCGAACTGGCCGAGGAACACCACCGGCACATGGTCGACGATGCGTGCAGCGATCCAGCGCTGCCATGTCTGCGGGTCGGGCAAGGCGTTGCCCTGCAGCCAGGCGACCACGCCGGCATAGCGGTCCGGCGTGATGCTGGCCGGCAAGGGTTTGGAAAAATCGGCGTACTCGACGTCGTAGCCGAGGTAGTTGAGCGGCGTGGCGAGATCGCGCACGCCGACGCTCAGATCGAGCGGCTCCCGGGTGTCGCGGTCCTGCACGACGAGGATCTTGCGCGGCAGCACCTCGATCGCCCCCACGCCGACGATATCGCGGGCGACGCTTGTCACGTAAGGAATAACCGCGGGCGCAGCCCCAGGTTCAGCCCCGCTGGCAAGCACCTGCGCCGCCGTGCTGCGGGCACAGTCGCGGTCGGTGCGCGGGCAATATTCGAGCGAGACGACCGGCACGCCGGTCTGCTGCGTGAAGCTGCGCGCCGCGGCCAGCCGGCTCGCGCGCGCTGCCTCCGGTACGTCGACCGGCAAGGTGCCGGTGTCGTTGAGGCCGCGCACCAGCGAGTCACCCACCACCGCATAGAGCGTTTTCGCGTGCGGCGCGGCGGCCTGCAGCGCATTTGGCCCGGCCACCACCAGACGCGCCTCCGGATGCGCCGCGTGGATCGCTTCCGCGGCAGCAATCTCGGCCGGCGTGTCGAGCAGGACACCCCGATAGCCGCGCGCCCACAGCGGCTCGACAGACTGCACGACCTGCCCGGTTGTCGCGCCGGTATCGGCGGGACGCATGCGGGCTATCCAGACCGTGTGCGCCAGCGGATGCGCCGCCGGGTCGAAACCGCGCGCGGGATCGAGCACCACGGCATCGAACGCCTGCAACTGATCGACCGGCGGATTGGCGGCGTAGAAGAACGCGAGGTTCGGCTGCGGAGCATGGCCGGCAGCGTTCGCGGGCGCATCGGCTGCGTGGGCGTCTTGCCACGGCGCCGCGCCGGCGCCAAGGACGGCGAGCACTGCCCAAAACAGCGTGCGGCAAAGCGCTGCACTTTTCCACAGCGTGCAGTCCGATGACGCATTCAAACGGCGTGGGCGTTTAAAACAGACCCACCGCTCGATAATCGCGCGCCTTGCGATTCGCTTGACGAGTAGCCCCACCCCCTGGAGCCCCACTCGCACGCCGAATATCGGCGCAATCCTCACTCTCATCTGATTTCTTATGAACTCTTTGGATGTTTTATTGGCAACCGGTGATACACGGCCTTGCCAATCCGGCCAAATCTACCGATTCGACTTCAAACGCTGCCGATATTTACCGGTCAGCTTCCCAGATACGGGAAAAACAAATGGTCAGATTCACGCAGTGGCCAACAGGATTGAGCGCGATACAGGAGGCATGGCCAACACAGTGAATCGGCGCGCATTCTAACGCGTTCCGCCAATCCCGGAATCATTATTTTTGCGACAAAGTTATCACTCAACCTTAGTCAGATCAAAAGGCTGGCAGTCAATTATGAGATAAATCAAGGGGAGCGGGCTGACGCAAACGTTTTCCGGAAACGAAGCGATCCCAGATACTAAAGATTGATTTGACTATCTTTAACATTTCAATCCACGCACTCAGCTTCGAACGGTCGTTCTTTTTATTCGCATTTAAGAAATCCGCGCAAACGTTATCGCATGAAACTTCGCGGGACGTTAATTATCCTTTTGTGTCCGAATATCGAAAGCGCCATTCGTGCGCATTTCGTGCGCCATACGTGCGAATTTCGTGGCCCATTCCGGGCCATTCAAATTGACGAAGTGCGCGTGCAGCAAACGCCCAACACATGGCGGCAAATTCCGCCCTTGCGGCCTGCAAGCCGCGCCCAAACCGCAGACCTGCCGATAGAATGCGCGGTGGGTTCGTTGCGCCTGTTTCGCCAGGCATCCCCATAGCCTTTCATCACTCCATCCACCCTTCAGGCCAGGCAGCGCATGAAGAGCAGCATCATGAGTCTGGCGGTCAGCCGCCACCATCGCATTGCGGCCTATGGCGTGTCCGGTCTCATTCTCTGCGTGATACTGGCCATCTTGCCGGTAGCCGGTGTCGCTGCGCCCAGAGTGGCTGCCTTCCTGCCGTTGTTCGCGATGGCCGTGTTTATCACTGAAGGCCTCACCGCCTATCTGCTGTGGACGCAGTTCATGATTACCCGCGGCGCGTTTCTCGCGGCGCTAGCCGGCGCCTATGCGTACACCTCGGTGGCGGTGGCGATCCAGTTGATGGTGTTCCCCGGCGTGTTCTCGCCGGGCGGACTGCTCGGGGCGGGGCCGCAAAGCGCAGTCTGGATCTGGGCTTTCTGGCATGGCGGCTCGCCCATTCTGATCCTCGTCGCGCTATACGTGCGGCGCCGTTTCCCCAATCCGCTGCCACGCGCGCGACTCCGTCTCGCGGGCCTTGCGCTGATGGGCGGCCCAGCGTGCCTGTCGCTGCTGGTTTGCATGCTGGCCATTCGCGGCGCGGCAGCGCTACCCCAGCTTGTCGACGCCCAGTCGTACCAGCGCCTGCAGCACAGTCCCCCGGGCATCAGCGTCGCGGTGCTGAGCGCAGTCGCGCTGCTCTATCTGGTGATCACCACGCGGCTGCGAACCCTGCTCGAACTGTGGCTCGGCGTGGCGCTGTTTGCCGGTCTCGGCGACGTACTCGTGACGCTGGTGGCGAACTCGCGCTACAGCGTGGGCTGGTACGTCGCGCGGCTCGAATCCGTGCTGGCGTCGAGCACCGTGCTCGGCGTGCTGATCTGGGAGATCAGCCATCTGTACCGCGAACTGCACGCGGCCAATGCGCGGCTTGCCGAACACGCGTCGCGCGACGGCCTGACCAGCATCTTCAACCGGCGCTACTTCGAGGAACGCTACCCGTTGGCACTCGGCCAGGCCAACGCGGCGCAACGCGCGCTATCGATCCTGATGGTCGACATCGATCACTTCAAACGCTTTAACGACACGTTTGGCCATTTGCACGGCGACGAATGCCTGGTGGCCGTGGCGGGTGCATTGCAGGCGGGTCTGAGGCGCAGCGGCGATTTTGTCGCCCGCTTCGGGGGAGAGGAGTTCGTGGTGGTGCTGCCGGATTGCGACCGCGAAATGGCTACGCGCCTTGCGGACATGTTGCATACAGCAGTCGCCCGGCTCGAAGTCGCCGCGCCTTGCAACGAGGTGGGCGGTGTGAACGTATGTGTGAGCGTATCGATCGGCGCGGCGACCTCCACCCCCGCTGAGCCGATCCCGGCTGCCGAACTCCTCGCGCACGCCGACGCGGCCCTGTACCGCGCCAAGGAAGCGGGCCGCAATCGCGTCACAGCATGGCACACGGCGCCGTTGGCGCGTACGGACGATGCGCCGGCATCCCCGGCTTCCGTGCACGCCCATTAGCGCCGCCCCCCCGGGTTAAGCGGCAGTCCAGCGCCCCGTTGTTCGTTTCCGGCTAGCTCGCCGCCGCGCCAGGATTCAGTTCGCTGTGCAGCACGACCAGCCAGCGGCGCGGGCAATCGGCGGCAATCTGCGGCCCTTGCTGGCCGTCGCGCGCAGCGGCAACAAAACCCTTCTGCCGGGCGAAGCCGAACGCGCGGCGCGCGTCGGCTTGCAGCCACATCGATACCAGGCCGCAGGTCACGAAGCCGAACACCGAGACGATCTGCGGCGAGAGCGCCGGATCGATCTGGTGTGCTAACAATGTGAATGCGCTGGTCAGAATCTGGCTGGCGACAATTGCGACCAGCACAACCTTGAGCATGCCTCGCAACATCATTCCTGGTCTTGGGGGCACCATCTGCTTCTTCGGTCCTTCTGCTGGTTTGTTCAGGGGGTCGCGCATGGATGCGTGTGAATAGTCAGGCCGCGCAGGCGATATGCCGGCGTGGCAGTTCGAGCCGCTGCGACCAGCTGGCGAGACTGCGCGCGGCCACGGCGGGTTTGGAGAGAATGGCGCTGTCGTAGCGTTTGCCGTCAAAGCGCTGGAAGTCGACGATGCGAAAGCCGTGGCCGCGATAGAAGGCAATCAGATGCGCGGCGGGCTGCGGAGTATCGAGGGCAAGTTCCGCATAGCCGCGCGTGGCGGCCCAATGGTCCGCGAAGGCGAGCAGCAGCGTGCCGATGCCGCGCGCCTGCCAGGCCGGCTCGACGCCGAACTGACGCAGGCTCGCGACCTCGCCATGGCGGTACAGTTCGCAGGGCGAGTCGCGATCCGGCGCATAGAGCGTCATGGTGCCGACCATGCGGCCGTCGCACACCGCTATATAGCAATCGCCGCTCATGGCCCGCGAACGGGTAATGGCGGCGCTCTGATCGACGCAGGTGCAGTTCAGACCCATTGCGCCCAGCCGCTCGAACGCACGGTGCAACATGGTTGTGAGCGCATCGAACGAATCGCGCGCCGGATCGAAGCGCCGCAGTTCGATGCGGCCGAGGCCGTGCCGCACGTAGTCGATCCGGACAGGCTGTTGCTGGGCTGCGCGTCGATTCACCATGGCCATCCACATTCATCAGGTTAGTTGAAGTGTAGGTTTGGCCGGGGAGCGCCCGCAAGAAAAAATCTCGTAAAAACTGCGTGGCACGCGCCGAGCGCGTTGAGCCTCAAGCCAGTTGCGGCACGGTCTCGCCGAGCTGCAACTCCTCGCACAGGAACGTTTGCAAGGCTTGCACGGCGGTGGCCTGGTTACTGGCGACGCTGCGCGCGAACAAGCCGAAGTCCGCGGTGGGCGGCTCGGGCAAGCCATCGTTTGCGCCCAGCACGCGCATCGCGTCAGGACGGATATTGCCTTCGAGCAGCACGGCCACACCCAGCCCCGCCTCCACCGCCGACTGTACGGCCGGCAAGCTGGTGCTGGTGCATACGACGCGCCACGCAAAACCGGCACGCCTGAGCAAGGTCAGGACCTGCTGTTGCCACAGGCAACCGGCGCCGAACGCGACAATCGCCAGAGGTTCGTCGGGCGAGCGGCTAAAGCCACGCGCCCCGACCCAGAAAAGCGGCTGGGTCCATGCAAAGAGCGGGGTGGCTTCGATCAACGCCGGATCGCCCACGACCACATCGAGACTGCCCTCGCCGAGCCGCTGCGACAAGGCCTCGCTGCCATCGACGACAATCTCCAGCGCCACTTGCGGATACGCCGACGAGAAGCGCCGCAATGCATGCGGCAAACGCCCCACCGCAATATCTTCGAGCAGGCCAAGACGGACGGTGCCCGCCACCTGCTCCGCGCTCAGCGCCCGGCGCGCATCGGCTCCCGCACCGAGGATCGTGTGGGCATACGGCAGCAGCCGGTGGCCCGCATCGGTCAGACGCACGCCGCGCGGCGAGCGCTCCAGCAGGCGTTGCCCGACCTCTTCCTCAAGCCGTCGCAACTGCATGCTGACGGCCGCCTGGGTGCGTGCGAGCCGCATGGCCGCGGCACTGACGGCGCCGGTCTCCACGACCGTGACGAAGGCGCGCAGCAAGCTGCTATCGAGATCACGCATTATCAACGCCCTTGATGTCGGCATAAGAAATATCAGCTTATCTTAATGCCGCGAGCATGGTTATGATGGGCAGACTCCATTCGAAGAGACCGTCATGCAGGACAACAACACGCTCGCCCCTGCTCGCGGGGTGCATGGCGCCGGGGGCGCCGGCGATACGCATGACGCCGGGGGCGCCGGCGATACGCACGGCGCCGCGGCCGCAGCAGCCTCCCCGCCCGCTGCACACCCGGCCGGCGCGTCGCGGCGCGCAGCCGGCCTCGCGGCGTTGCTCGCCATGCTGTCGATGTCGAGCGTGCAGTTCGGCGCCGCCCTCTCCGCACCCGCCATGACGGCCTACGGCTCGTTCAGCACGACATGGCTGCGCCTCTGCTGGGCCGCGGCCGTGCTGGCCCTGATCGTCCGCCCGCCCCTGCGCAGCTATGCGCGCTCGCGCTGGCTCGCCGCCGGCACGCTGGGCGTGGCGATGGCCGGCATGACCCTGTGCTTCTTCGCGGCGCTCCAGCGCATTCCGCTGGGTCTCGCGGTCGCCATCGATTTCCTCGGCCCGCTCACGGTCGCCACCTTCGGCGTGCGGCGTCTGCGTGCGCTCGTCTGGCCGGTCCTCGCCATCGCGGGAGTACTGTTGCTCGCGCACGATCGCGCCGGCTGGGTCGGCAACCCGCCCGGCGTGGTGCTGGCGTTCGGCGCTGCGTTGGGATGGGGCAGCTATATCGTGCTGATGAAGAAGACCGGCGCGCTGTTTGCGGGTCTGGAGGGGCTATCGGTGTCGCTGCTCGCCGCCGCCGTGGTGGCGACACCGTTCGGTCTTGTCGAAAGCGGCGGCCACATCCCGCTTGCGCAACTCGGCGCCACCGCCGGCCTCGCGGTGCTGGTGCCGCTCCTGCCGTATGCGCTGGAGATGATCGCGCTGCGTCATATGCGCGCCTCGTCGTTCGGCATCCTGATGAGTATCGAACCGGCAATCGGCGCGCTGGCCGGTTTCGTCGTGCTGCGTCAGCCGCTCACCGTGCCGCAGCTCGCCGGCATGCTGCTGGTCGTCAGCGCCAGTTTGGGGGTGGTGCTGGCGGCGCCTTGAAGGCCGCGTCGGCTACGGGCACGGTGGGTGCGGCCGCGGCATTCCCCGCCCCGGCGCGCAAGCGGCGCCCGCCCAGCGCGGCACGCAGGCGATCGCGATCCAGCTCCTTCTCCCAGGCCGCCACGACGATGGCCGCGACGCCATTGCCGATGATATTGGTCAAGGCCCGGCATTCCGACATGAAGCGGTCGATGCCGAGGATCAGCACCATCGCCGTCACCGGAACCGTGGGCACGACCGAAAGACTTGCCGCCAGCGTGATAAAGCCCGCCCCCGTGACGCCCGTCGACCCCTTCGAGGTCAGCATCGTGACCGCGAGCAAGGTCGCCTCCTGGGTGACGCTCAGGTGGGTGTTGGTCGCCTGGGCGAGAAACAGCACGGCCAGCGTCATGTACAGATTGGTGCCGTCCAGATTGAACGAGTAGCCCGTGGGCACCACCAGCCCGACGATCGCACGCGGGCAGCCAAGACGCTCGAGCTTCTCCATCAGTTGCGGCAACGCCGCCTCCGAGGTCGACGTGCCGAGCACGATCAGCAGTTCGTCCTTGATAAAGCCAAGCAAGCGCCAGATGCTGAAACCGCACAGGCGGGCGATCACGCCGAGCACCACGGCCACAAACGCAAAGGCGCTCAGGTAAAACACGCCGATCAGCTTGAGCATGGGCAAGAGCGAGCCGATGCCGTAGCGGCCGATCGTGAACGCCATCGCGCCGAATGCGCCGAGTGGCGCGAGCCGCGTGATCAACTGGACGATACGAAAGAACGTCTTGGAGAGCGCCTCGATGAGCTCGGCAACCGGTTTGCCCGCATCGCCCAGCAGCGAGAGCGCCGCGCCGAACAGCATGGCGATCAGCAGCACCGGCAGGATATCGCCTTGCACGAAAGCACCGACGAAGGTCTCCGGAACAATGTGCAGCACGAAGCCCGCTACGCCCTCGCCGTGCGCCGCCTGGCTCACGTAGCCGGACACCGTGCTGCCGTCGAGCGTGGCGGGGTCGACGTTGAAGCCCTTGCCGGGGCCAAGCAGATGCGCCGCCAGCAGACCGACCAGGAGCGCGAGCGTCGACACCGCTTCGAAATACAACAACGCCTTGCCGCCCACGCGGCCGACTTTTCTCATGTCGCGCATGCTGGCAATACCCGTGACCACGGTGCAGAAAATCACCGGGCCAATAATCATGCGGATCAACCTGATGAAGGTATCGCCGAGCGGCTTCATGGCGATAGCGCCGGCGGGTGCAAAATGACCGAGCAGGATGCCGGCTGCAATTGCCAGCAGAACCTGCACATAAAGAATCCGGTAGAACGGTTTGCGCTGCATGTCTCCTCCTTTTTTGGGCAAAGCGGTGCCCTGCTCCGCGGCGCCGTGTGAGAACGGTGCGGCGGGGCGGGTCGATATCCGGGGTGCTGTGGGCTGCGAGTGCGCGTTACATCACTGCGGCCCACGGCCTGCGAGTGAAATGCGCACGCTCGAACGCTTCGATCTCAGGCAGCGCGGCGAGCGTCAGGTCCACGGTGTCCATGCCGTCGATCACCATGCGTTTGTGGCGCGCACCGAGCGGGAACGAAAACACCTGCCCTGTGGGAGTAAATACCTTCTGCTGCCCGATATCGATTTGCAGTACGGCCGCCCCACCCTCAGGCGCCGCGCTCAAGGCCAGCAACTGGTTGACCTCGGCACGCTCGAGCTGGACCAGCAGCAAGCGGTTGTTCATCGCGTTCGAGTAAAAAATCTCCGCAAAGCTCGGTGCGATCACGGCTGCAAAACCGTATTGCTGCAGCCCCCACACCGCATGCTCGCGGCTCGATCCGCAGCCGAAGTTGGCGCCGCCGATCAGGATGCGCACGCCGCGATAGCGCGCCTGGTTGAGCACGCAGTCCGCGCGCGGCACACCGCCGGCGTCGAAGCGCAGGTCGTACAGCAAACCGTCGCTCAGACCAGCCTTGTCGATAATGCGCAGGAACTGCTTGGGCATGATCTGGTCGGTGTCGAGATTGTCGAGCGGCAGCGGCGCGGCGCTGCCCTCGATAAAAGTGAGCTTAGTCATGGTGCGGCTCCAGAGTGCGGACATCGGTGATGCGGCCGGTCAATGCGGCAGCGGCGGCCATCGCGGGACTCATCAGGTGAGTGCGCCCGCCGCGCCCCTGGCGGCCCTCGAAATTGCGGTTGGTGGTCGAGGCGCAGCGCTCGCCGTCCGCGAGCACGTCGTCATTCATTGCGAGGCACATCGAGCAACCAGGCTCGCGCCACTCGAAACCCGCCTCGGTGAGAATGGCCGCCAGTCCCTCCGCTTCCGCCTGACGGCGCACGCTGCCCGAGCCGGGCACCACCATTGCCCGCACCTGGGGGGCAACGCGGCGTCCGCGGGCGAGCGCCGCGACGATCCGCAAGTCTTCGATACGGCCATTGGTGCACGAGCCGATAAAGACCCGGCCGACCGGCGTGCCCGCAAGCGGGCGGTCGGACGCGAGGCCCATGTAGTCGAGCGCGCGGCGCAGCGCCGCGGCGGCCTCGGGAGTCGCCTGCGCTGCCTCGTCCGGGACGGCGGCGTCCACCGCGATAGCCTGGTCGGGACTCGTGCCCCACGTGACGAAGGGTGCAATCTCCCGCGCCTCGAAGCGGTATTCAGCGTCGAACGCAGCGTCCCGGTCGGACACCAGCTCACGCCAGTCGGCAAGTGCCGTGCCCCATGCCGCATCGTCGAGCGAACCGGCATGGCGGCGCACGTAGTCAAACGTAGTGGCATCCGGCGCAATCAAGGCGGCGCGGGCGCCGGCCTCGACCGTCATGTTGCAGATCGTCATGCGCGCTTCGGCCGAGAGCGTGGCAATCGTCGAACCGGAAAATTCCACCGCATAGCCGCGCGCGCCCTGCGCACCGATACGGCTGATCACCCACAGGATCAGATCCTTCGACGCGGTGCCGAACGGCAAGTCCCCGTCAATCACAATGCGCATGGTCTTCGCGAGGCGGTAGACCAGCGTCTGCGTAGCGAGCACGTGCTCGACTTCCGAAGTGCCGATGCCGAATCCCAGCGCGCCAAGCGCACCGTAGGTGGTGGTATGGCTGTCGCCGCACAGCACCACCATGCCGGGGCGGATCAGCCCAAGCTCCGGCGCGACGATATGCTCGATGCCCTGCAGCGGATCGTTGGCCGCGAGCAGGCGGATACCGGCGCGCCGGCAATTTCGCGCGAGGTTGTCGGCCTGCAGCAGTGAAGCGGCATCGCGAATCACGCGCGGCGTCTCCGCGTGGGTCGGGATGATATGGCTCACCACCGCAAGCTGCTGGCGTGGCCGGCGCACAGGGCGCTGTTTCGCCTCCAGCGCGGCAAACGCCTGCGGACTGGTGTACTCGTTCATCAGATGCAGGTCGACATAGAGCAGCACGTTCTGTTCATCGATTGATGATACGGTGTGCGAATCAACCAGCTTCTGGTACAGCGTTCGGTTTGACATGATGGACTACCCGGACAGAGACGTGATCGAACGGTAAGCGCCGGGCCTAGCCGCGCAGAAACGGCAAGACCCGCGCGAGCAGCAGCTCCGGCGCTTCCTCAGCAATGTAATGACCGCATGGCAAGGCGCCGCCGCTCACGCCCGGCGCCCACGGGCGCCATTCGGCCAGCGCGTCGAAGCATTTTTCGATCACGCCGTCGGCGCCCCACAGCGCCAGCAGATCGCAGGCCATCGTGCGGCCCGCAGCACGATCGGCGCGGTCGTGCTCGAGATCGATCGAGATGCTCGCGCGGTAGTCCTCGCAGATGCCGTGCGCAGTCGCCGGGTCGCTCAGGCAGCGCAGATACTCGGCGTAGGCCGCTTCTGTAAACGGCTTCAGGCCGGCGCTGCGTGCGCCGATGGTCTGCTTCAGATACAGATCCGGGTCGGTGCGAATCAGCGTCTCCGGAAACGGCGCGGGCCGCACCAGAAAGAACCAGTGCCAGTAGGCGCGCGCAAACTCGAACGAGGTGTGCTCGTACATGGCGAGGGTCGGTGCGACGTCGAGCGTCACCAGACGTGTCACCGCGGCGGGATGGTCGAGCGCCATGCGGGCCGCTACCCGGGCGCCGCGGTCGTGCGCCAGCACCGCGAATTGCGCGAAGCCCAGCGAGCGCATCAACTCCACCTGGTCCTGCGCCATGCGGCGCTTCGAGTAGTTGCTGTGATCGGCGAGACCGGCCGGTTTGCCGCTGTCGCCATAGCCGCGCAGATCCGCCGCCACTACCGTGAAGTGTTCGGCCAGCGCCGGTGCAACCTTGTGCCAGATGGCGTGGGTCTGCGGGTGGCCGTGCAACAGCAGCAGGGCCGGCCCCGTGCCGCCACGCCGCGCGTGGATCCTGACACCGTCGCTTACGGTAACGGTGCTCACATCGGTGAAGTCTTCAAACACAGCAATCTCCCGTGGTTTGAGGTAAGTTTAATTGCTGCCTGGTGCGATATGGTGTCGACTAAAGCAATCTATCCTTAACTTTGAGGCAACAATGGACAGTCTTTCCGATCTTGGTTTTTTCGCGCTGGTGGCGCGCCAGCAAAGCCTGACGGCCGCCGCCCGCGAACTCGGCGTTACCACGCCATCGGTCAGCAAGCGGCTCGCACAGATCGAGCGGCGCCTCGGCGTGCGGCTCCTGAACCGGACCACGCGGCGCGTGAGCCTGACCAGCGAGGGCGATCTGTACCTGGGAAACGGTTCGCGGATCCTCTCGGATCTCGCCGAGCTCGAACAGCTCGTCACCAGCAGCCGCGCCGAACCGGCCGGGCTGCTGCGCGTGAATGCGTCGTTCGGTTTTGGACGCGCACATATCGCCCCGGCAATCTCGGCCTTCGTTGCGCGCTATCCGGGTATGGAGATCCAGTTGCAGCTGACGGACCGCCCGGCCAGCCTGCAAGACCAGGGGTTCGACGTGGGCATCCGCTTTGGCGACGTGCCCGATGCACGCATCAACGCGCGGCTCCTGCTGAAGAACCGGCGTCTCGTGTGTGCGTCTCCTGCTTATCTGAAGCGGCGCCGCGTGCCGCTCACCCCGCACGATCTGACCCAGCACGACTGCCTCGTGTTGCGCGAGAACGAGTCCGCCTACGGCACGTGGCATTTCTCGCGCGGCAAGAAGGACGAGACGGTGAAAGTGAACGGCCCGCTAAGCAGCAATGACGGCAACACGGTGCTCAACTGGGCGCTGGACGGGCGCGGCATCGTGGTGCGTTCGCAGTGGGAGATCGGTGAATATCTGAAGAGCGGCAAACTGGTGCCGCTGCTGGCGGACTGGGCGCTGCCGAATGCGGACATCTATGCGGTGTATCTGGAGCGGCACCGGCTGTCGGCGAAACTGCGCACGTTTATCGAGTTCGTCGGCACACGGCTGCGGGCGGCCGGGCTTTGAGCGCAGCGCGCACGAAGCACTGACAGAACGTCTAGGCGTAATGCTCCGCCTCATACAGACGCTTGCCGGCCTCGTCTCTCGCGGCCAGGATAGGTGCGAACTCGATCGGCCAGTCGATGCCGATATCCGGATCGCTCCACAGAATGCTGCGTTCGTGTTCGGGATACCAGTAGTCGGTGACCCGGCACAGGCACTCGGCCGTCTCCGACATCACCACGAAGCCGTGCGCGAAACCCGGCGGCACCCACATTTGCCGGCGGTTGTCCGCGCTCAGATGCACGCCGATCCACTTGCCGAAGTTGTGCGAGCTCAGACGAATGTCCACGGCGACATCGAACACGTCGCCGGCCACCACCCGCACGAGCTTGCCCTGCGGATGTCTGATCTGATAGTGCAGGCCGCGCAACACGCCGCGCCGCGAGTGCGAATGATCGTCCTGCACGAACTCGACGCCTCTCGCGACATGGCGCGCAAAATCGTCGGCATTGAAGGTTTCGAAAGCGCTGCCCGATTCGTCGTAGAACAACGCCGATTCGACAATCTTCACTTCCGGGAGCGCCGTGCGTGTCACCTTCATGCTGATGCCGCCCGAGCCGTAAGCAGGCGGCGCCTTGCCACGGCGCGGACCCGCACTGCGGCTCGCAGTCCGTTCGCCCGCGCTTCTCGCGCCATGCGCCGCACCCTGCCGCATCGGTTGTGAATAGCGTGTGTTCATGCCGGCGCACCCGCCACGCGGCGCGTAATCGCCAGGTACTGCTCAGCCGTGTCGTTGAGCGTCAAACCGGCCAGCGGGCGCGCCACGCGCGGCTGGCGCAGCGCCGCGACGAGCGCCTGCGCATAGGCGCCGGTGTCGGCGGTGTCGAGCAGTTGCACGCCGGGAAAGTCCCGTGCGAACGTGAACGCGTCGATCGTGCTGGCGACAACCGGAATCCCCGTCGCGAGCGCTTCGAGAAACGCAATACTGTGCCCTTCCGAGCGCGAGGGCATGGCAAACACGCTCGACTCGGTCAAGAGGCGCGAGACGTCGCCGCGCGGGCCGTCCACCACCACCCGCGTGCCGAGTCCGAGCTCGCGCACGCGCGCCTCGACCGCTGCGAAGTAAGCGGGATCTTCCACCACCCCAACCAGCAGCAGCCGCGCTTCGGGAACCGTTTGCAGCGCCTCGGCAAACGCACTTACCGTCTGCAACTGATTCTTGACCGCGTTATAGCGGCCTATCTGCACAATCTGCAACGGCTTGCCTGCGCGCGTCGCGTCGACCTCCGTGGTGCAGACGAAGCGGCGCGTATCGACGCCGTTCGGAATCACCTGCATCAACGGATGACGGCCGATGGCGGCGACATAGTCGTTGACGTTGGCCTCCGACACGCCCACCACCGCCCGCGCCCGGCTCGACAACAGCCGTTCGACGCGGCGAAACAGCGAGCGCTCGAAATCGTTGGCCGCCGAATGCATCACATAGATCACCGGCACACGCAGTGGCAAGGCGCGTGCATAGAATGCCGGAATGGTTGCGTGTGCAAGCAGCACGTCGGGCCTGAAGCGGCGGATCGCCTGGTACAGGTGCCACAGCTTGCCCAGGCTGCCATGCGCGGCGGCGGGAAACAGGCAGGCCACCTGCTGCGCGTCCAGTTCGCCGCGCAGCGCGATGAAGTCGTCATGTTGCGGCAGCAACGAAGTCACGCCCACCGTATCCCCATGCGTCTGCTGGTGAATGGCGAGGTCTTTCGCGAGCACTTCGGCGCCCGAAAGCCGCGGCGCGAGAACCAGATGGAGAATCCGCATCACGCCCTCTTCAGGATCCGGTAGAGCATCCAGCCCGCGCTTGCGCTCAGGCCCGCTGTCATCGCCCACGCTACGCCGGTGACGCCCCACAGATGGGTGGCCGGCGGCACGATCAGGACCAGCGCGATGACCTGCAGCACCGACGCCTCGGTAGCCGCCTTCGGTGCGCCGACCGCGCGCAGATACGCGACCAGCATGGCGATCACCGCCCCGATCGCCATGTTGATGACGAAAATCCTGAAGAGCGGCACGGCCGACATCCATGCCGGCCCGAGCACCAGCATGAAGAGCGGCGCGGCGGTCCAGCGCAGCACCAGCACCACCGCCACGAGGCCGATCACGATGACCGTCATGTAACGGGCAAACAGCTTGGCTGCCGAGCCGTCTTCGCGCCGGTGATGCGCGGAGAAGGTCGGGAACAGATACTGGCCGAGCGCGATTGCCGCGTCCGCAAGCAGCATCTGCGCGAGCTTCGACGACATCTGATAGGCGCCCAGCGCCACCGGGCCGAGCAGTTTGGCGACCAGCACCTTGTCGAACTGGTTGAGCAGCAGGTTGACGACACTGCCGGCCCAGATCCAGCGGCTAAAGTTCACGTAATGGCCGATGCCGTGCCATGCGAGCCGCACCGGCGGCCGCGGGCCCATGGTGGTCCAGGTCAGGACCGTCTTGAGCGTTTCGCCCGCGATCATGCCGATCAGCACCGCGAAAGCACCGGCGCCACCCCACGCGCAGGCGAGGCCGACGGCGCAATCGGCAAACGCCGAAGACGTTTCGACGCCGGCCAGTTGCTGGAAGCGCCGCTCGCGTTGCACCATGTAGTAAGCGGGGGACGCAATGCCGCGGATCAGCGGCAGCGCGGCGGCCAGTTGCAGCAGCAACAGCGAGCCGCCCAGGTGGAACTGCGCGTTCATCAATGGCGCGAGCGCGATCAGCAAGAGAGCAATCAGCGTGCCGCGTGCGGTCAACGTGGTCCACACCGCGCCAAGCTCCGTACGGTTCGGCATGACCTTGGCCTGCACCACGGCCTGGGCAAGGCCGGTATCGCTAAGCGCCTCGGCAATCGCCACCGCCAGCAAGGCGACGCTTACGCTGCCGATTGCCGCGGGGCCGAGCATGCGGCCGATGGCGAGAAACTTCAAGGCCACCAGACCGCGCACGACAACCTGCTGGATCAATACCCAGGTCGCCGCGCTGCCGTCGAATGCAGGCCTCATCGAGACAAGCGGAACCCTGATCGATCTCACGGATGCCCTCCCCTTTTTGCATGCGCAATCCATGCCTGACACGGTAACGCGGCTGTTTATGCGGGGACCGCCATCTCCTAGCCGATATCGGCCCCGTGCAGGCCCCGGAGCAATGTTTTTCGTTACCTTTGGGGTATGACAAAAGACACTGTCCTCGTTATCGAACCCGACTTCTCCGGCCACCGCTGGCGCTATGCCGAGTGGGCCGCGCAAGCCTGTGTCGGCGCGGGCTATCAATGCGTGATCGTCACCGCCTCGGCCAACGCCACCCACCCGCTCGCGCAACGCCTTGCCGCCGGCAACGGCACGGACGCCACGGCCGACCTGCAGATCAGCTTCGTCGACCCGCCTGCCGACGCCGGCCGCCCCGGCCTCGGCTCGCTCAGCTATGTGCGCTTCTTTCGCCATTTCCAGCACATCTACCGCACCATCAGCCGCGAGTACCACGTGGTGCAGGTAGTCGTGCCGTATGTCGATTACTTCTTCTATGCCTTGCCTGTGCTCGGCTCACCGTTCGGCAGCACACCCTGGCTTGGCATTACGATGCGTGCGACGTTCCATCATCACGAAGCCGGCGTGCGTGCACCGCGCCGTCCGTTCGTCAATACGGTCAAAGGGCAGTTGTTCCGGCGCGCGATCCGCACGAGCGGCCTGAAGACCTTGCTGACCATCGACCCGACGCTGGCCGACTGGTGTGCCCAGTCTCCTGCCTCCGGCGCCGGACCGGGCGCCGCGCCCGTCCGGTATCTGGCCGATCCCTGCCCTGAAGCGGCGCCGCTCGACCCGTGGGCGGCCCGCGAGCAGCTCGGCCTCGCCGCTTACGGCCAGTTTGTGCTGGTCTACGGCGCGATCAGCGAGCGCAAAGGTATTTTCGAACTGGTCGATGCGCTGGCCGCTCGCGACGATGCCCCGACGCTGGTCATCGCCGGCGCCCAGGATATGGATGTGCGCTCGCCCTTGCTGCGGGCGCTGACGCAACTGACGCCGGCGCCGGTGGTGATGGACCGCTTTATCGACACCGACACCGAACAGGCGCTGTTCTCCGCCTGCGACATCATCTGGCTTGGCTACAAAGGGCACTACGGAATGAGCGGCGTGCTGGTGCAAGCCTACCGCTTCGGCAAGCCGCTGATTGCGACGGCCGATGGCCTGATCGGCTGGTTTTGCCGCGACGGCGAGCTCGGCCCGGTGATCGACGAGCTCACACCCGATGCGATCAATCAGGCGCTCGACACGCTACTGGAGCAGGACTGGCAACGCCCGTCCGCGGCGAACGGCGCGCATCTGCTCGAACGCAATACGCTCGCGCAGTTCAAGCAGACCTTGCAGTCGGCGCTGCTCGAAAGCCCGAAGCTATGGACTGCGAGCGAATGCCAACCCGGCGCCGCGACGACCTGAGCGAACCTGATCGCCAAAGCAACGCTTCCAGCTCAGCGACTCGAATCGCGCCCCCGCCCCCAGCAGACTCCACTCATCCCACCGGTCCCTGAGCGCGGCGCACCGTGCCGCCGGCCGGCCTCAGCCAGCGTTCGCGCGCGAGCCGCGACATCGGTTCCTCGATATGGCGCGCCGTTGCGCGGGCGCCGAGATACGCGCAGAGCGTCACCAGCGCGAGCGCCGCAAGATAACCAGGCAGTGGGTACGTGAGCGCCGCGTCCCGGAACACGCCTAGCTTTAGCACCGCTCGCATGACGACGATGCCAGCAAAGTTCCAGATATAAACGCCGTAACTATTCTGGCCCAGCGCGGCGAGAACGGGAAAACTCAGGACTGCTTTGGGCAGGCCGGCCATCAGAAGCAGCAGCGCGGCCGACACGCATGCGGCGAGCAGCGGTGCAAACCCGTGGCTCAGGCCGGCGCCGACACCGCACAGATACAGCAAGACGGCGCACACCGCGCCGAACGTCACAGTGCCGCACAGGGCAAGCGGCCCGAGCCGCTCCTCGCCCGCAATCACGGCACGCGCCAGACGCCACACCCAGATGCCCACGACGAAACACGGCAACTGTGCAGGCGGCCAGAAATAATAGAACGCGTTGTTCTGCACCAGACAGGCAGGTGCATGCATGCACGGTCCCGCATACCAGAAGGCCGCGCAGATGAACGCGACCAGCAGGCTCGCGACCAGCAGCCCGCGAACTGTGTGGCATCCGGCGAACAGGGCCGGCGCCAGCAGATAGAAAAACATCTCGACGCCGATCGACCAGCCGCCCGGCACGACACTGTTGATCGCGCCCGGCACCCACTCGTGGACAAACAGCAGATTGGCGAGCACGTCAACGGCGCCATGCGGCAGCAGCATGCGCGAATGCATCAGGAGCGCGCCGTCGTCGATCAGCGCGTAAGCGGCGAGCGCCACGAAATACAGCGGCGCGATGCGGAAAAAGCGCTTCACGTAAAAGCGCCGGTAGGTATCGCGGCTCGAATAGCGGCGTGCATCCTCTTCGAGCGTGGTGCAGATGGTAATCGCGCTGATGACAAAGAAAGCCTGCACGCCGTACTGACCGAAGCGCGAGATTGTGGCGACCCACGCCGGCAAGTGGCCGAACCACGGCGACAGGTGAACGGCAATGACGCCGAGGATCGCAAGCGCACGTCCCGCATCGAGCACCGCAAGACGCCGTTGGCTCCCCATCAGCTCATCTCCTTACAAGACATGGCCGCCGACCGCCGGCACTTCCAGTTCCTCCGGCATGCCCTCGCCTTTCGGACCCTTGCGGCGGGCCGGGAAGATCGCATCGCGCAGGCGCAGGAACGGGAACTCCACGGCACGCGTCGTCACGTAGCCGATCACGATGGCAATCACAAACTGCGCGATCAGCACCGGCGCCCACGCGGCAAGCGCGGGCACGTGCAGGGCCGCGAACTTGCGGATCAGCATGTCGCCGGGGGCGAGCGCGAGCGAGTGCCACAGATAGATTCCGTACGAGTACACGCCGATCCACGCCACCGCACGAAACACGCGGGTCTCGCGCAATTTGTGCGAATACTCGATGGTCAACACGATCAGCGCGCAAAAGCCGATTGCCTGGATCGTGTAGCCAATGCTTTCATCGAGCGGAACATCCTTGATCGCCAGCACGAGCCATGCAACCAGCGCCACCACCATGGCGATCAGCGTCTTCTTGTGAGACGCAAGACGCCGGTACAGCTCGGGCTTCATCCAGTACACGGCGGCGAGGATCACCCCAAACAGCAGACTGTCGATGCGATATTGCGTGTAGAAGAACGCCGCATCGAGATCGCCCTTCGCCACCACCACGCAGCGCGCCGCCAGCACGATCGCGCAGATCGCCAGCAGCAGCGCCAGGATCGTGTTCGCACGCAGCTTGAGCATCACCACGACCGACAGCAGCGCTGGCAGAAACAGATAAAAGTGTTCCTCGACCGCGAGGCTCCAGGTCTGCGTAATCGAGGTGCCCAGATAGTTCTGCATGTGAGTCAGGTTCTGCACCAGGAACGTGCTGGTGGGATGACGGCCGGCGAATACGTGGAACAGGATCAGCACGTAGTAGGCAGGCCAGATCTTGAAGATCCGCCGGATGATGAAGCGTCGGGCATCGATGTGTCCCGCCTTGGCATACTGTTTGAGCAACAGCCCGCCCACGAGAAAGCCGCTCAGTGTGAAAAACAGGTTGACGCCTTCCTTGCCGAAGCTTTTCAGCGGGTATTCAATGACGGCAACCAGCGCGCTGCCTGTATGCACCGTGTGGAAATGAAAGCCCATCACGGCGATGATAGCGATGCCCCGAATGAAATCGAGTTCGATCGATCGTTGGGGCCCCTTCGAATCGTCTGTACCAAACCAGCGCATGATTATTCCCCCGCTACGGAATTGACGTGTTCAAACCGATTTCCGCCCGTTGTCCTCCTATCTTCTTGTGACGGGTCCGGTTCCATCCGCCAACATCACGGCGTTCGCGGCCATGCGCAGCCACTGTTGGGGAACTCCAACGCCGCGCCGCAGTGCGCCCTCCGCGCGGCAGTCGATTCACGCCGAAGACTAGCCGCCAGACGCCGCCGCGCCCGCAGGCTGTCGGACGCTCGCTAACGCGCTGCTATATTCGAAGCCATGATTGGGGGAATCCGGGGCCATGGAAACGACCATGCGACAACCCGTTTGCACACGGCTTACGTCCCGCCGCGCCCTGCTGTTGCCGCAGCCTGCTGCCGCAGCCTGCTGCCGCAAGCCGGGTCCGCACAGCGTCCGGCGCACTGCCGCTCGCCGCTTTCACGCCGCGCCCTGCGCGCCCGCCTCCCTCATACCGCTGCCCGCTTGTGTCGCTTGCGCCGCTCGCTCCGCATGCCGCACGCCACACGGCATGCGTGATTTGCGTGGCCTGCCCCACCGACCGCGGCGCCGCGGGCTCGTACATTGCTAGTGAAGAGGACCTCGCTGCACAAGGAGAACCAAACCGTGCGCAACAAGTTCACCGGCGTCTGGATCTGGCTGTTCCTGATGCCTCTCGCACTCGATTTCAAGGCCTCCGAAGATACTGCCAGCCATCTCGCCCAGATCCTGCTGGTGGTGCCCTCGGTGGGCGCGGGCTTTTTTCTGCTGCTGATCGCCCCGCGCTTCGAGCAACGCTCGCATATGCGCAAGGTGGTCACCTTCGCACTGCTGCTGACGATACTCGGCAGCGTCTTTACGCAGGCCCTGCAAGGCAATCAGGTCGGCAACTACCTACGCGTACTGCTGCCGTTCCTGCTGTTCCTGCTCGGCTACGCCGTGGCCTGCCATCCGTGGAGCGACGCGCGGCTCGCCCAGATCGAAAAGGCGCTGCTATGGGCCATGGTGATCTCGCTGGCATTCAGCTTCATGTACGGCGTCGCCACCGGCGGCGGTCTCGACAAGGTGCGCTTTCGCATCGTCTCGGTTACTTTCCTCGGCCTGCAGGCCCTGCTATTGCACGAATTCGTCGTCGCCAAGCGCTATACCCGCTTCGCTCTCGCACTGTTTCTCGCCACCCTCGTGATTGAACTGCTGAGCGTGACGCGCTCGCTGCTGATCGGCACGGCCCTGCTGTTCCTGCTCGCCACGTGGCTAAGCGCAACCTCGCTGCGGCACCTGATTCGCGCGGCCACCCGCTCGATTGTGATCGGTCTGCTGGTGTGCGTGACGGTGGCCGGCGTCGCTGCGCTTTTCCCCGCCGTGTCGGCGCACTGGACCCAGCGCATCTTCGCCTCCAAAGAGACTGAGGCGGGTGTCGATCCGACTACCATCACGCGCCTCGCCGAAATGAAGGACCAGTACGACCAGGTGAGCTCCTCGCCGGTCGCGCTGCTCGCCGGTGAAGGATATGGGCACATGTACCGCTATTCGCCGAGCTTCCTGCCCGACCTCCAGGGGCAGATGAGCGCGAAGGATTTCTTCGCGATCCGCGAGTGGGTGGCGGGCCACAACTTCTGGGTCTACCAGTTGTTTGCCGGCGGCCTGCTGTTCGGCATCGGCATGCCGCTCGCCATCCTCTACGCGCTCTATAAAGGCACGCTCGCGCATCGCGAATGGCGGCGGCGCATGCCGAACCTGCTGTATCTGCCCGTGCTGGGCCGCGCGATCCTGCTGGTTGCCGCCCTGCCGGCCACCTCGATTGGCGGCAACCCGCTGGGGCCGCGTTTCTCGGGGCTCGTGTTCGGCGTCGCACTGGGCATGCTGGTGGCCACCTATAGCCGCATCGCGCAGACCATGCGGGTGCGCGCGGCCCGCCACGTCGGCCGGCCATACCGCGTGCCGACCATGACGCCCGCGCCGCAATGGCCGAGCGGCAATCTCGAAGGACGGCCCGGCCTCGCCCCGCTGCCACCCGGCCTGCGCGGCAAAGCTCAGCCAGGAACGTCCCAGTGAGCGCGCCCATGAAGATCCTGCACGTGCTGCCGAGCCTCGATCCGCGCACGGGCGGCCCCATCGAGGCCGTGCGGCAAAGCGGCCTTGGCATCGCCGCGCTCAGCCATCAGGTCGAAGTCGCGAGCGTCGACGATCCGGCCGCGCCCTGGCTCGACACGTTCCCGCTGCCCGTGCATGCGCTTGGACCCGCGAAGGGTTTCTATGGCTACACGCCGAACCTCGTGCCGTGGTTGCAGCGCCATGCCGCGGAATTCGACGCCGTGATCGTCAACGGCCTGTGGCAATACCCCAGTTATGCGACATGGAAAGCGCTGCGGCACAGCGGCGTGCCCTACTACGTCTTTCCGCACGGCATGCTCGACCCGTGGTTCAAGCGTACCTATCCGCTCAAGCATCTGAAGAAATGCCTCTATTGGCCATGGGCCGAATACCGGGTGCTGCGCGATGCCACGCGGGTGCTGTTTACTGCCGAGGAAGAGCGCATACTCGCACGCCAGTCGTTCAGACTCTACCGTGCCAAAGAAGAGGTAGTCGCGTTCGGCACCAACCGGCCGCCCGCCGATGCCACCCATCTGCGCGCCGCTTTCCATGCGGCGCAACCCGCCTTGCGCGATCGCAGGCTGCTGCTGTTTCTCGGCCGCATCCATCCGAAGAAAGGCTGCGACCTGCTGCTGAAGGCATTCGCCACGCTCTGCGAGTCCGATACCTCCATGCACCTGGTGATGGCCGGCCCCGACAATAGCGAGTGGACCCCGGCCCTCAAGTCGCTTGCGAACGAACTGGGCATCGCCCAGCGCGTCACGTGGACCGGCATGCTGCAAGGCGACGAAAAATGGGGGGCCTTCTACGCCAGCGACGCCTTCGTGCTGCCGTCGCATCAGGAGAACTTCGGCATTGCGGTGGCCGAGGCGCTCGCCTGCGGTCTGCCCGCGCTGATCTCCGACAAGGTGAATATCTGCCGCGAGGTCGAGGCGCAAGGGGCGGGTTTCATCGCGCCGGATAGCGTCGAAGGCACGCTCGCCAATCTCACGCGCTGGCTGCAACTCGATTCCGCCGCGGCGGCCGCAATGCGCGTGCAAGCCCTGCGCTGCTTCGAACAGCATTTCACGGTGGAGGCGATGTCGGCCGATCTGCTCCGCGTCCTGCAGCAGGGGCGCCGCAGCCAGGACCCGCAGGCGCGCTCGCTCGCGCTCGAGCAGGGTTAATCAATCGAAGCGACACGCTGCCGAGCGAGCGGGACTCCGCCGCACGCGAGGCGCGATAGCATCGCCGCTGTGGCGCTGCCACCGCCCGTGGGCCGCTTCACTTCTTGGCAAGGAACAGCAGGTTCTCGCCCATCGGCCGCACCTCGGCCGCAAACGGCAGTTTCTCGCCAACCGGTTCACCGCTGGCCGCGGGCGCCGGAACCAGCGCCGCCACGCCGGCGTGCAGTGCGCCGTCGCGCCCCTTCAGCGCGGCTGCGACATGCTCGGCAAGCCGCAAGGTCAAGGCCACGATCGTGATAGTCGGGAAGTTCGCGCCGACCGTCGGGAATACCGAACTGCCGGCCACATACAGATTAGCGATCCCATGTACCTTGCAATCGCGGTCCACCACGCCCTGGCGCGGCGAATCGTGCATGCGCGTGGTGCCCATGTGATGCCAGGTGCCTTCCAGTTGCGTGGGCCACGGCCGTCCTTCGAGCGGCGCATCGAGCGACACGCTTGCCACGCCGCCGAGTTGCATCTCCTGGGCAAGCAGCGCATTGGTGCGATCGAAGGTTCGCTTGACCAGTTCGGTCAACTGCCAGTCCACCTTGACGCGATTCATGCCGAGCCGGTCGCGCTGGGTCGACAACGTCACGCGGCTATCGCGATTGGGCTCGGCCTCGACAATGGTCTGAAACTTCACGTCGGTGATCAGCGCGCGCGGCTGGAACAGGCGGGCGGCGCCGAAGCAGCCCGCCTCGACCGGATGCATGGCCATCGTCACCAGGTCGCGGCGCAAGCTCCAGCCCGGCTGGTCTTTTTTCAGCAAGGCCTGCTTGCAGCGGATCAGCGCCTCGGCGCCCGCGGTGTTCTCACCGTAGAACATCGAATAGAACCATACGCGCGCATTCAGGAGTTTCTCGCGTTCGAGCACCTCCTGGGTCAGCGCGAACTGCGACGAAATATGCTGGCCGTGCGCCTTCACCGCATCGTTCTGGTAGTGGTACTTGATGTCGTATAGCTTGTTGCGCGCCCATGCCGGATTGAAGCGGATGCTGCCCGACATGATGCGTGGATGATCCATGAAATAGCGGCCCACGAGGTCGTGGCCGTTGCCGAGACCCGCTGCCTGCACCTTGTTGGCGGCCAGCAGCAGACGCGCGTTTTCGATGCCGCCCGTGGCCAGCACGAACACTTTCGCGCTCACCGCGAAGCGCCGCCCGCTCAGCGTGCCCACCTGGATGCGCGTGACGTTCTGGGCTTCGGCGTCGGTTTCGATATCGAGCGCGTTGCCGTTGAGAAACACGCGCACGTGGCGCGATTTCTGCAATTCACCGCGATACTGCTTGCCGAACCGCACGGGCGGGCTGAACTGTGAAATGGTGTCGCGCACATTGCCGCTCGGCAGCGGGTGGCGGCGCACGTCGGTACGGCCGATCGCCGCCTCCCAGTACGCCGGATCGAAGTTTTGCGGCCCGAGCATCAGCAGGCCGTGAGTGCGTTCGTAGTACGGCTTGAGTTCTTCGAGGCCAAACGGCCAGCCGCTATCCTGCACCCAGGCGCGTTTCTCGAAGTCCCAGGGATCGAGCGGCCGGCACCAGCCGCCCCAGCAATTGCTGCTGCCGCCGAGAAAGCGGCTGCGGCTGCCATCCGCAAACGTATACGGAACGCCGACATTCTCGCCGCGATACAGGTCGCGCGTTTCGTCATCGGCCTTGTAGCCGCCGCTCTCCAGCAGGCACGTGTCGATGCCCAGCTTGTCCATTTCGAGCGCGAACGTAATACCGGCTACGCCCGCACCGATAATGCAAACGGTGGTCCCGATGACCGACCGCTCTTCCACACCCCGGCTGTCGATGAACATCCCCGCTCCCGTGATTCTTGTGCAGCCGCCTTACCGGCACTCCACGCCGGCCACCCTGGGTTCGCAAGCACTGCCGGGGTCGTCCCGGTTCATGTACTTGCAACGCCGGCGCCTGGCCCGCGACGGCATCCAGTGGTACATGTTCGGACCCATCCGCACTGCTTTTCGACATGCCGCTTGCGGCGGTCTGCTGTCGCCCGGGCCGAACCGGTCCGGGTAATTCAAGTACTGCCATCTATATTTCACGCATGCCGCGAATCGTGGTGTTCGTTATCACGCATTACGGCACGCGTTGTTGTCAGAAGCGCTTCCTGATAAAGCGAGCCGGATTGCCGCCGTAGATGCCCTCGGCCGCAAGCGAGCGATGCACCACGGAAAGCGGCGTCACGAGCGTGGAACGGCCGATTGTCACACCCATCTGCACCACACATTTCGAGGAAATCCACACGCCGTCTTCGATCACGATGGGCGCCACGCGCAAATCCATGTTGGTGGCGTAGTCGTGAGAGCCGGCAGTGAGCAGCGCGCCCTGCGAAATGCACACGTTCGCACCGATGCGAACCGGCGCCTGGTTGTATATCCACGCATCGACGCCGAACCAGCAGTTCGCACCCACTTCGAGATTCCACGGCGCCTTCACGCGCAGCGGGTGCACGAAACGGCAGTTCGGTCCGATCTTCGCGCCGAACAGGCGCAACAGCGCCACGCGCAGCGCCGAGAACGGCACCAGCTTGTTGTTGATCACGCAGGCCTCGATCACGAACCACGCGGCCTCGGTCAGGCGGCTCACGCGCCGCACATAGTTACCCTTGCCCGCAAGGCTCAGGTCGATCACGCGCGGCGTGGCCGGAGTCCCCACAGTGGCATCGGTGGCTGCACGGGCGGCATCATCGGCATCCGCCTGCCATTCCAGCGCCGCATCGATCTGGTCGCGTTTCATGTGAATATTGCGCTCCACTTGCATCCTGCTGCCTTCTGCGTGGATGGTCATCCACCGTCGCTGCGAGGCGCTTTTCCGCCCTGTAGCATCGTGTAAGAAATTGTGCACAGTCCTTACGAGGTTTCGTTTTTGCTAGCAACGATTGGCTTGATGTGCACAGGCTTTGTCGGCTTTGGACTGGCATCGGACAGGGGACGTAGCGCGGTTGACACTACCATTAGGATGACGCGGCGCGATTGAGTGCACCGCCTCCCGACCCGTCCGGATACCGCTCATGAATGCTCCTGCCCTGCGCATCGCGCTCTCCTTCTCCCTGCTGTTCGCTTGCGGCGCAACCCATGCCCAGGCGCTTGCCACCTACGGCGATGCGCCCGCAGCCGAAGCGCAAGGCGCGGCCGCCGCGGCCAACCGCATCGGCAAGGGCGGCGCGCTCACACCCGGCACCGACGATTCGCCGCTGCTCGGCGGACCGGCTGCATATGGCGAGGTGTACCGCGCCCAGAGCGCCGATAGCCGCTTCGATCAAAACGACCCGGCAACTGGGGCCAATCCTCAGGGCCGCGGCGCGACGCCGGTCGAGCACATGCTGACCAATCCAGGCACGCCGCAGCCCGGCGGCCCGGCAATCGGCGCGGCCGCCAACGCCGCCAGACCCGGTGCGGCTGCGCGCGGCAACACCGCCGGCACGGCGGCGCTCACGCAAACGCAGACGCCCGACAATGCGGCGCTGCAGCTTTACGGCAATGGCACCGCAAGCGGCGCCGGGCGCCACGACATCTACAAGATGCCCTGGTAGGCCGCCGCGCGAGCCGTGCAGGCCGCCCTGAAGGACTATCGCGGACTATCGCGCCGGCCACCGGCGTTCCTGCAAAATCCATAACCGTGGCCGCCTTCAGACAAGGCCGGCAACTCCATCCTCGCCACTGCATTGCACTCAGTCCACCTGGGTCGGCTCAAGCGGAGCCCCCACCAGCTTCTCGTGAGCCAAGGCGCCTGATGTGCCACTGACGCCGCCAGCGCCACCGGTATCGCCGCCTGGCGCTGCGGCGGGCTCATCGCTGCACAGCTCACGCAGCTTGCGACTCAGGGCGTCGAGCACGCTCGCGCTCGACAAGCTGCGTTCGGCATATTCGCGCCCCGCTGCGCCGAGCACCGCGCGCCGCAACGGATCGGCCGCCAGCGTGACGATCGCCTCCACCAGCGCGCCGACGTTCTCCGGCGGCACAACGACACCGCGCGGCGCCACCACGTCATACAGTTCGGTGCCGGCACACGCCATCGCCACGATGGCCCGTCCGCTCGCCAGCATGCCGTTGAGCTTGGAGGGCATCACCAGATCGGCAGCGCCGCCGCGCTGCGGCAGCACGTGAATGTCGGCAAGGTTGAGCAACTGGTTCAGTTGGCGGGCCGGCTGCAAAGCCATGAAGCTGCAGTTCGGCAAGCCGGCACAGCGCGCTTCGAGCATTGCACGCGCCGGCCCGTTGCCGCAGAAAACAAAACTGATGTCGGGCCGCCCGGCAAGCTCGGCCGCAGCGGCGGCGAGAATCTCCAGACCCTGCTTCGAACCCATATTGCCCGCGTACAGCACCACGGTCTGCGGTACGGCCCGTTTGTCGAGACCAAGCAGCCGGCGGTAGTAGCGGGCATGCGCGAGCGGCACGATGGCGCGCGTATCGACCCAGTTCGGCAGGCAGTAGGCCTTCAGCGGATCGACACCCTTGGCGATGGCGCGCTCGACCATCTTCGCCGAGAGGCTCGACACCACGTCGAAGCGGCCCAGCAGCCAGCGCTCGACGGCAAGCGCCATGCGCCGGGCGCGGCTGCCCTGGACAAGGCCGAGATCGAACGCCGCATCCACCTCGTAGTCCTGAATATGCAGCCACGAACGCGCACCCGTGAGGCGCGCGACGAGCCATGCACCGGGTGCGCTCATCAGGCTCGGTGCGATGCTCATCACCACCTCGGGGCGCCAGGCGAGCTGAGCCGCCAGCGCCGGCAGCGAGGCGAGCGCAAAGCTCGCCAGATGCAGCAGACGCGACACGCCGGTGGGCTTCGCCGGCACCCACAAGGGCACCCGCTGCACATGCACGCCGTTGCGCAGATCGCGCCGGTAGCGCCACGCGCTGAAGCCCGCTGCAATGCGCCACTGCGGGTAATAGGGCGGTCCGCACACCACCCGCACTTCGTGCCCGTCGGCGACCAGCGCTTCTGCCATCTCGGCGCTGTACTTGCCGACCCCCGTGAGTTCGGGCGCGTAGTTAAGCCCAACAATTAATATTCTCATACCCCTCCCGTTCGGCGCAGCGCGCAATCCGCGCCCGCGCCAGCACGTCATTCTGTCCAGCCAAACCAGCCCGGCATCAAGCGATCAAGCATTCCATCATCACGCTACGCGGCGAGCATCACAGCGCAGCCCCGTGCGATATTCGAAGCGGCATTCGGCGGATCGAAGCGGCGGATCACCTCCATGCAGGCGCGTGCGGTCTGCCCGGTATCGGCAAACGCCTCGAGCGCCTTCAACATCGTGCGATGCAAGGACGCGCCGTCGCCCGATCGGAACGCGTAGCCGGTTACGCCGTCGATCACCAGTTCGGGCACGCAGCCGCAGTTGTCGCTCACCACCGCCGGACAGCCGTGATTCAACGCCTCGTTGACGACCAGACCCCACGGCTCGCTGAAGCTCGGCAGCACCAGACACGAGGCGCCGAAGTATTCGCGCGACAGTCCTTCGTCCTGCAGACTGCCGACAAAGCACACGGCGTCGCCGAGGCCGCTCTCGTTCACATGGTTCTGCAACTGGTCGCCCTGCGGACCCGTGCCCACGATGCGCAGCTTCGCCTCAGGAATCCGCTGGCGGATCGCCGCAAATGCATCGAGCAGCGCATCGACGCCCTTCTCCTGCGAGAGGCGGCCGACGAACAGGAACACCGGGTCGCGGGCGCGCCGGGCCTGCAGACGCTCGTCGAGCGCGCGCTCCGGCACGAACGACCAGGGCAGCGCCGCCGCCTGGCACGGCACGAAGATGCGTTCGCGCTTCGCGCCGAGCGACATCAGATACTCGCGGCTGCGCTCGCCGAAACCAAAATAGCCGTCGCACAGCGAGAAAAACACGCGTTTCGGAATCGACGTCAGCAGACGGCGTGGCCGGTCGCGGCCGGTTGAATCGCAGAACACCGCGCGGCGCTTGCCGGTCGCAATGCAGGCGAACAGCATGGCCCAGTATTCCGGACGATGGTAGCCGGGCAGCACCACCAGATCGGCGCGCGTACGCAGCACCTCCATGGTCAGGCGGTACATCATGCGCCAGGTGGGCACGTCCTCGTAGCAGCCGTGAAAGAGCGTGCGCATCGGATAGCGGTGGTACGAATAGTCGACCTCGGAAAAGCCGAGCCGGAAATGCTCGGTCTCCGAGATCTGCACGATCGAATATTTGATCGGGCTGGCCGCCGAGATCGCATGCAGCGCCGAAAACACCACGGCCTTGTGGCGCGACCAGACCACGTTATGAAAGATCGTGACGGTGCCATTGATGCCATTAGCCATCTCACACCGTCCCTTCGGAAAGCGTGGCGGCGCCAAAGCGCGCCACGAAGTCGCGATAGGTCGCCTCGATGCCTTCACGCAAGCCGATGTGCGCTCGCCAGCCCATCCGTGCGAGACGCGACACATCGAGCAGCTTGCGTGGCGTGCCGTCCGGCTTCGAGGTGTCGAACTCGATCTGGCCATCGAAGCCCACCGTCTCGGCGACCCGCTCGGCCACTTCGCGGATCGACAGGTCGTCGCCCACACCCACGTTCAACAGACCGTCGGCCACCTCGCGCTCAAGCACGAAGACGGTCGCGTCCGCCAGATCGTCGACATGCAGGAATTCACGGCGCGGCGTGCCGGTGCCCCACACGGTCAGCACACCGTCGCCGTGCAGCTTCGCCTCATGCGCCTTGCGAATCAGCGCCGGCAGCACGTGGCTGTTGCGCAGGTCGTAGTTGTCGTTCGGGCCATACAGGTTGGTCGGCATCAACGCGACGAACCTCGTACCGTACTGGCGGTTATAGGCCTCGCATAGCTTGAGGCCGGCAATCTTGGCGATCGCGTAGGGTTCGTTGGTCGCTTCGAGCGCCGAACTCAGCAGGTACTCCTCCTCGATCGGCTGCGCGCAGGCCTTCGGGTAGATGCACGATGAACCGAAAAACACGAGGCGGGTCACACCGGCCTGCCAAGCCGCATGAATGACGTTGGTCTCGATCGCCAGGTTCTGGTAGATGAAATCCGCCGGCTGCGAGGCGTTGGCGAGAATCCCGCCCACCCGCGCCGCCGCCAGCAGGACCACATCCACATGCTCGCTGGCGAAAAAGCGCCGCACCGCTGCCTGGTCGAGCAGGTCCAATTCGGCATGCGTCCTCGTCAGGATGTCCGTATAACCGTCCGCCTGCAGACGGCGGACCAGTGCCGAGCCCACCATGCCCCGATGGCCCGCGACGAAGATGCGCGCGCTCCTGTCCATAGCCATTCCCCTTTAAGTAATGTGCGTAACGCTATTCGTGATGCTCGAGCGCCTTGAAGCCGGCCAGTGTGACAAGCGCATCGCGGCGCGCAATCTGGTAGTCGGCCCGCACCATTTCCTTGACCAGCGCCTGGAACGGCGTGCTCGGCTGCCAGCCCAGTTTGGCGTGCGCCTTGGACGGGTCGCCCAGCAGGGTCTGCACTTCGGTGGGCCGGAAGTAGCGCGGATCGACGCGCACGATCACGTCGCCGCGCGAGAGCCGCGTTTCCTTGCCTTCCACCTTGTCGACCACGCCCACTTCATCGACGCCCTCGCCTTCGAAGCGCACCGTCACGCCCAGTTCGGCGGCGGCCGCCTGAACAAACTCACGCACGCTAAACTGCTGGCCGGTGGCGATCACGAAGTCTTCCGGCTCGTCCTGCTGCAACATCATCCACTGCATTTCGACGTAATCGCGCGCATGGCCCCAGTCGCGCAGCGCGGACAGATTGCCGAGGTACATGTCGTCCTGCAGTCCTACCGCAATACGCGCAATGGCGCGGGTGATCTTGCGCGTGACGAAGGTCTCGCCGCGCACCGGCGATTCGTGGTTGAAGAGAATGCCGTTGCAGGCGTACATGCCGTACGCTTCGCGGTAGTTGACCGTGATCCAGTAGGCGTACAGCTTGGCGACCGCATACGGGCTGCGCGGATAGAACGGCGTGGTTTCCTTCTGCGGCACTTCCTGCACGAGCCCATACAGCTCGGAGGTGGACGCCTGATAGAAACGGGTCTTCTTCTCCAGCCCCAGGATGCGCATGGCTTCGAGAATCCGCAGCGTGCCGAGACCGTCCGCATTCGCGGTGTATTCCGGTTCCTCGAACGACACCGCCACATGGCTTTGCGCCGCCAGGTTGTAGATTTCGTCCGGCTGCACGCGCTGAATGATGCGTACGATGCTCGACGAATCGGTCAGATCGCCGTGATGCAGAAAGAAGTGCCGGTCGGCCACGTGCGGATCGCAGCACAGATGATCGATCCGGTCGGTATTGAACAGCGACGTGCGCCGTTTAATGCCGTGTACATCGTAGCCCTTGGCAAGCAGCAAGTCGGCCAGGTACGAGCCGTCCTGCCCTGTTACGCCGGTTATCAAAGCAACCTTGCGATCCATTGTGTTCCCCTCGTCAAAGCGTTTGACTACAGTGCCACGCGTGCGGCGGTCCACCGCACGCGCGTAGAAAACGGTCTTGCCTTACCGCGCTCAATCCGCGCGGCTCTCATACCCGTAATAGCCGGTGTAGCCGCCCAGGTTCAGCTTCGGCGGCGGCACGTCGGTAAGCAGCACGCCATGCAGGTTGACGCCTGCATTGACGAGGCGCTTGAGCGCTTCGGAGATCTCCATGGCCGGATGACGGCCGTGCCGCACCACCATCAGCGTGGTGCCAGCATGCTTGCCGATCAGCGCGGCGTCGGTCACCGCCAGTACCGGCGGCGTATCGACAATCACCAGGTCGTAGACGCGCGAGAAGTGTTCGAGCAGCGTGCGGAAGCGGTCGCTCATCAGCAGCTCGGACGGATTGCCCGGCAAGCCGCCTTTGGTCAGCACATCCAGACCGGGCAGCACGTCGCGCAGCACGCACTCCTGCAGATCCGCGCCGTTCAGCACGTCGGCAAGCCCTGGCGTATGCGGCAGGCCGAAGTGCTTGTGGATGTCGCCGCGCCGCATGTCGCCGTCGATCAGCAGCACGCGTTTGTGCGCCGAGGCCACCAGCGCCGACAGGTTGACCGACATGAAGGACTTGCCCGCATCGGGCCGCGAGCCGGTCAGCATCACCACGTTGTTGCGCGCCGACACCAGCGCGTATTGCAGCGTGGTGCGCAGGCTGCGCACGCCTTCCACGGCGACGTCGTCCGGCGCCTGGGCAGCCAGCACGTGCACGCCCGCGCGGCGCAGGCCGACATTGCGCTGCACGCGGACCTGCAGGTTGCTGCGCGGCACCACCGCGCACACCGGCACGCCCAGCAGCGCTTCGATTTCCGTGGTGTTCTGCACGCCGCCATAGAGCGTCTTGCGCGTGAACGCTGCGAGAATGCCGAGCAGGAGGCCCAGCCCGGTGCTGATCAGGATCAGCAGCGCGCGTTGCGGGCGCACCGGATCGTCGGCCGGTTCGGCGTAATCGACCACGCGCACGCTACCCACCTGGCCCGCCTTGATGATGCGCAACTGCTGCGCGCTGTTGAGCAGGTTCGTATACAGCTCGGTATCGACACGCACGTCGCGCAACATCCGCAGCGCGGTCTGCTCGGTGTCCGGCAGGGTCGAGACGTTATGCGTGAGGCCGCCCTGCACCGCCTGCAACTGGGCAATCTGCGCGTCGAGTGCGGCGACCGCCGGGTGGGCTGCGGTAAAGCGCGTCGCCAGTTCGGCGCGTTGTTGTTGCAGGTCGACCAGCTTGGTCTTGTTCTCGACGATCTGCTGCAGCAACAGGCGGCTTTCCTCGCTCAGGTCGACCGTGCCCTGCTTGTTGCGGAAGGTGTTGTAGCGCTGCTCGGCCTGATCGAGCTCAGTGCGCAACTGCGGCAACTGCTGGTCGAGAAAGGCCAGCGTATGCTCGGCCTCGGCCGACTTGCGGTCGATGTCCTGCTGCACGTACTGGCGGGCAATGCTGTTGACCACCGCCGCCGTCAGCTCGCTATTGCCGCCTTCGAGCGTCACCGCGATGATGCCCGACTGCACGCTCGTCTCCACGACGTTGAGTTCCTTTTGCAGCCGGTTCACCGTATCGAGCGTCGAAGCGCGCTTCAGGTCAAACTGCGTGCCCGGACGCGCCGTCAACTGATCGATCTGCAGGCGCACCGGACCATGCGAGGTGGTGCCCACTGCCAGTTGCCCGGCACGGGCGCGCAGCACCTCGCTGCCCTTTTCATCAGTCACCACGTAGGACTCGTCAGGCTGCACGGTCAGCACGAAGGGCTTGCCGTACAGTTCCCTGGGCGTATCGAACAGCGACACGCCGATCTGCTCGCCACCCCATGCGTACTGCGGCATGCCGAACAGCGGTGAGGCAAGTCCGTCGCCGCCACGCAGGCGCGCGAGAAACGGGCCGATCACCGGAAACCGGCGCGGCGCCGCGCTAATGTCCAGATGAAGCTTGCGCACCGTCTCGTCGAGCACGAGGCGCGAGCGGATCAGCTCGATCTGCGCGGAAGTCACGGCCTTGGTGTCAAAGATCGACGCCATCGTCTGCAGGGCGTCCTTGTTGCCGTTCGCGTTGCCGTTGCCGTCGTTGGCGGTGTCTTCCACCTGGATCATCGCGTCGGCGCGGTACACCGGGGTTTGCACGAACGCCACCAGGGTGCCGATCAGCAAAGCCGACAGCGTCACCACAAGAATCATCCGCCAATGCTGCGAGATGACCGCCAGATAGTCCGAGAGGCGTAGCTCGTCGCCGCTCGGGACATCGATATATCGGTTTTCGAAATTAGTAGCCATGGTGTCTTTAATCCCGCACATCAATTGCGTTCAATCGGCGCACGGCGCCGGGTCCGTTATTCCCCAACGTCCCCGGCATCGGCTTACTTCGTGACGATTGCCGCGGTCAGCCCTGCGTTGACCAACGGCAACAACAGATTCAGCACGCGGTTAAAGCGCACCAGGCCGCCCGCGTCCACATAGACCACATCTTTCGGCTGCAGCTCGAACTGGTTCGCAAGCAGCATCGAGACCGGCGAAGTGGCGTCGAGATGCCAGACCTGCGGCTTGAGGCCCGGACCGCCGCGAATCACGTAGAGCTCCTTCGCGTCGGCCGTGGTGTTGTTCAGGCTGCCCGCCTGCGAGATCGCCTCGCCGAGCGAGAGCCGGCCGTTTTTCATCGGCAGCACCGTCGCCGGTTTGTTGACTTCGCCCATCACATAGACGCCGTAGTCTTCACGCGCCTCGATACGCAGCAGATCGCCGTTCTGCAGCACGATCTTCGAGGGGTTCTGGTTGTTGTGCAGCATCTGCGCGACATTGACGTAATAGGTCTTGTCGTCGCGCACGATCACCACATGACCCTGATCGGCGCTCGGTGCAAAGCCGCCTGCCCGGTTGATCGCCTCGGTCAAGGTCATCGGTATGTCGTTGATGGATTGCGAGCCGGGCGCGCGCACTTCGCCGTCAATGTAGATCTGCGAGGCGCGATACGAGGCGACGCGCACCGTGACCTGCGGCTTCACCATGACCTTGCCGAGATCGGCTGTGATCTTGCGCTGCACCTGCTCGGCACTGTCGCCGGCCACGTGCAGCGTGCCGACGTACGGAAACTGCAGGTTGCCTTCATGATCGACCAGGAAGCCCAGCGCCGCGTCCGCGGGGCGCGAAGGCGCGACCGGCTGGCCCAGTGCCGCCGCCAGCTCCGGGTGGTCCCACACGGTAATCTGCAACACGTCGCCGGGGCCGATCTTGTACGGTCCGGGATTGCCGAACAGCGGCCCCAGATCGTTGCCGTCGCCCGTCACTATCGCCTGCTGCTCCTGCTGGACGGTCGCGAGCGTGATATCGGTGATGGGAATCTGTTCTGCGCCGGTGGCCTTGCCATCGTCAGTATTGCTAACCGGCAGGCTTGGCGGTTGCACCATGCGTTGACCGGGCACAGCCGAGCACGCCGCCAGCACCGCAAAGGCGGCCATGATGCCGAACACGCGCGCATGCTGAACTGCCGTATGCGCCAGGGCGGCCCCGTTTGATACGATCTTTATTCGACACATTTTAGTCTCCCTCACTGCGTCAATAAGCGTTGTTATGCACCAGGCCCTTGACGATTGTTGCTGCGATGATGCGCATGTCCAACGCAAAAGACCAGTTGCCCAGGTAGTACAGGTCATGCTCCACACGCCGCTCCATTTTCTCGATCTTGTCGGTCTCGCCGCGAAAGCCGTTGATCTGCGCCCAGCCGGTAATGCCCGGTTTGATCCGGTAGCGCTGGATATAGCCCGCCACCACCTTCTGGTACAGATCGTCGTGCTCGAGCGCGTGCGGGCGCGGCCCGACGACCGACATATCGCCGCGCAGCACGTTGAAGAACTGGGGAAGCTCGTCCAGACTCGTGCGGCGCAGGAACGCGCCGAGCCGGGTAATGCGCGCGTCATGCCGTGTCGCCTGGGCAAGCGTGCCGGGCGTCTCGGTATGCAGGCGCATCGAGCGGAATTTGTAGATCGTGAATACGCGGCCGTCCGCACCCTTGCGCTTCTGCCTGAACAGCACCGGGCCGCGCGAGGACAGCTTGACTGCAATCGCGATCGCCAGCAGCAGCGGCGCGAGCGAAATCAGCGCGACGGCTGCAAACAGGCGGTCGAACATTTCCTTTTGCAACTGCGAGGTCTGCGACAGCGGTGACGCCACCAGGTTGATGGCCGGCACGCCGAGCAGATCGATCATCGTGCTCTCGAACATCGCCACGCTGCGCAGGTCGGGCATGAAGCGGATATTGACGAGATCGTCGCGCAGTTCCTTCACGCATTCGTGAATCGTGTGCTCTTCGGAGAGCGGCAGGGCCAGCCACAATTCGTGCACGTCCTGGGCGCGGATATAGTCGGCGAAGGCGTGCAGTTCGTCGAAAGACGGCACCGAGGGAATCGCGGCGCTAAGCTTCGGTGTGTCGTGCGAGACATCGAGTACCGCCGCGGTGCGAAAGCCCGCGGCCGTGCAGCCGTCAATCTTGCGCACCAGCGCCGCCGCGTGCGCGCCGCGTCCCACCACGGCCACCTGGCGCAGATTCATGCCGGCATGGCGCACCCGCGCGAGCACGCGATGCACGGCCACGCGAGAGAAGATCAACAGCGCACCGGTCGTGCCGGTCCAGTAGGCAAACCATAGACGCGAGACGAAGTCGCTGCGGTGCAGGGTGAACATCAGGACCAGCGCACAGGTCTGCACGGTCAGCCAGGCAAGCGACACCTGCCCCACCAGCCCCATCTTCGAGCGGCCGCGCCAGGACTGATAAACGCCGAAGGCAGGAAAAAGCGCGAGTGCGAACGCCGCCGCGAACGCGACGAAGGCGTAATAGAAGCTGCTTTGCCCGATTTCGTCGAAGCGTATATGGGACGCGATAGCCGCGCCCGAAACGACGAGCACGACGTCCACAAGGCGCGCTGCCAATGCTTCAGGCTTGATCATTTTTCTCTCCCCACCAACGGCATTGAAACGGTTGTTCCCACCACTTTTTGCAGACTGCTTTTTGCCAACTGCCGTGCCGACTACCTGTTCGAACCGCCTGTACCCACTGCTCCTGCTACCGCCACTGTGTTTGCCGGATAAGCCGGACTCAATTGCAGCGGCCGTAGGTATCGTCGAAGCGCACGATGTCGTCTTCGCCGAGATACGCTCCGGACTGCACTTCGATGATTTCGAGCGGCACCTTGCCGGGGTTCTCGAGCCGGTGCTTCACCCCTAGCGGGATATAGGTCGACTCGTTCTCACTCAGCAAAAAGTGCTCGTCGCCGCGCGTGACCATGGCCGTACCGCGCACGACTACCCAGTGCTCGGCACGATGGTGATGCAACTGCAACGACAGCCGCGAACCCGGATCGACCACGATGCGCTTCACCTGGAAGCGGTCGCCGTGATCGATCGAATCGTAGAAACCCCACGGGCGGTGCACCTTGCGGTGCTCGTCCGCCTCGGGCGAATGCTGGGCCTTGATGCGCGCCACCAGCCCCTTGACGTCCTGCACGTGCGAACGGTCGGCCACCAGCACGGCGTCGGCAGTTTCCACGACCACGATATTGCTGGTGCCCACGCACGCCACGAGGCGCCCTTCGGAATGGGCATACGAGTCGGTCGCTCCTTCGAACAGCACCCGGCCGCGCGCCACGTTGCCGGCGGCGTCCTTGTCGAGCGCATCCCACACGGCATCCCATGAGCCCAGATCGGACCAGCCGGCCACCAGCGGCACGACCACGCCTTCGAACGGCTCGCCTGCGGGGCCCGCCGTGCCGAGGCGTTCCATCACCGCGTAGTCGATCGAATCGGATGGAGCCTTCGTAAAGGCCTCGGTTTGCGGCCGGAAGAACGGACCGTCGGCGTGGCCGTTGGCAAACGCGGCGAGACAGGCCTCCGCCATGGCAGGCTGCAGACGCTGCACGAGCGCGAGCCATACCGACGCACGCACCACGAAGATGCCGCTATTCCACCAGTACGCACCCGACGCCACATACTGCGCGGCGAGTTCGAGAGCCGGCTTTTCGACGAAACGGTCAATGCGGTGCGTCCCCGGTTCGATCTCGGCACCCAGGCGGATATAGCCGAAAGCGGTGTCGGGCCGCGTCGGCGGCACACCGAGCGTCGCGATCGCACCGCGTTGCGCATGCAGCGCCGCCTGCGCAACCGCTTGCTGGAAGGCACATGTGTCGAGCATTGCGTGGTCTGCCGGCATCGCCACCAGAATCGCGTCCTCGCCATCGGCTGCCGCCAGCGCGGCGGCGAGCGTCAACGCGGGCGCGGTATCGCGCCGTGCCGGCTCCACCACGAGATGCGCCGCGACGCCGCTTTCGCGCAGCTGCTCGGCCGTCACGAAGCGGTGTTCGTCGCCGCACACGATGATCGGCGTGGGCCGCACCGTCCACAGCGCCGGAAAACCTTCCAGGCGCCGCACCGTGTCCTGCAGCAGCGAATGCGTTCCTATCACGTCGATCAACTGCTTGGGATAGTGCTCGCGCGACAACGGCCAAAGCCGGGTTCCCGAACCGCCGGCCAGGATCACTGGGGCAATGCTCAGACAACTTGCCGGCGGCTCGCTTGCTGCGAGCCGCCCGGCGCCGTCGCCGGTGCCGCCGTCCTGACCAGCGTCATCCCGGTACGCGTTTACCATTTTTAGTACTCCTATTACTAAATAGGATGTTCCTGTCCCTGCAGGGTCGCATCACGCGAAGTTCGCGCCCGCCGTACCTAGTCCTGAGTGACGGTACGGCTGCGTGCGCGGTATTCGGTCGGCGAAAGCGCCATGCGTTTGCGGAAGATCTTCGCCAGACGGTCGCCGTTGCCGGTGCCGCTGCGCCGTGCAATCTTGTCCACGGGCAACTCGGTTTCCGTGAGGAAGTTGCAGGCAATGCGCAGGCGCACCTGCAGCAGATAATCCGACGGCGTGACGTGCATCTCATGCTTGAAACGGCGCAGGAAATTGCGCTCGCTCATCGCCGCCACATGCGCTGCGTCCGCCACCGACACCGGCCGGTCGCAGTTCGCCTCCATCCAGCGGGCCGCCGCACGGATCTTCTCGCCGACGCTCATGGTGCCGCCCTCGGCAAGCCGCGGCATCAATGACGCGCCCATGCCTGGCATCACGCGGTCCGCCACATTGCGGGCCACATCGAGACCGAGATCGCGCTTGATGAACATCAGTGCGCTCTTGCTTGCGTCCTGGCGATCGTTGGCTTCGGCCAGCGCGCTGTCGCTCGCAACATTCGACAGATAGGGGCTCGCATGACGCAAATCGTCATGCTCGGCGAGCCCTGCCGCCGCGAGCACCATGCGGCCTTCGGCAATCGGCTCGATCGTGCGGGTGCGGGCGCGCACCGAGCGCAGCCAACCCAGCAGGCGCTCGTCGCGGGCTGCCGCGCCGGCGCCGTAGCCGCCGGCCACGAACAGCACGTCAAAGCCGATGCTGTAGCGCGCATCGACGCCGTCGCTCCACATGCGCGCCGACGACGAACTGGCTACGCTGCCACCTTCCATCGAGAGGAATTGCACTTCGTAAGGGGGGTCGTCGCCGCTATGCGCAGTGGCGATTTCGTTGGCGGTATGGAACATCTCGGCCACGATGCCTGCTCCGAGCAGACCGAACCGGTCAAACAGCAGGATGCCGATGCGGCGTGCCGCACATCGCACATTCACACTAGGCGTGTGCAGCCAGGTGACTCTCGCAGTATCAACGGACATATGCGGCATGATCTTCCCCTATCATGTCATGCGTTGCGGGCCGAATCTTGTGGTTTTCTAAGCTTTTAATAGCATTGCACTGCATCATATCCACGCCGAAAATCGCCATTGATGGCAGTGACCGAAATGCGCGCGATGTTGGCGGATTGCGTCGCTATATATAAATTCGCAAATTGGAAATTTGCTGCGAACGTACAACAGCTTGGCTAATCGCGACTTTGATCCGTTTGAAATCCACTAGCGCCTTTTATTTCAAAGGCGCACTGAAGATCGGACGAATCCACGGTCTACTGGACGAGCGAAGCCGGTACGGCAGGCGAAATCCCCGGCAAGCGGAGATGTTGCGCTGCGTGTGGCAGGAGTCCTTGGGGGAATCCTCGTACGATGGCCTGTGTAGAGCTTTATGACGCGTCGCAACAAGCATGCCCCGTACCATCCTTGATGTGATGCGGGATTGCGGGCACCGGACGGTTCCGGCGGCGTCCCGGGCTGGCAAAAATGTTTCAAACGTGAAATCAGACGGCGGGCCGCGGGCCGGTTTTCGCGGCACCCGTAAAGATATCCGCGATTGGTTATTTTAACGAATCGTCTGAAATAGCCCATTTACAGCCGATGAACAAAGTTGTTTCAAAACCATACAAAGCCCGGAAAAAGCCCGCGGCTGGCGAAAATGTTTCAGTTCTGAAACGGCACGTTAACTCAATCCGTCTGATTTATCCGCTTTTGTGCATTTCCGCGGCGCCGCGCATGCGTGCGGAGATATGTATGCGTGGCGGAGCAAGCCTGGCACTATCGGACATCAGTTGACATTTCTGTACGATAGTTCGCACTTCATATTAATTATGTCTGAGCATATGTGTATCTCTTACTGTGCAAAGATCGTACGATCGCAGCATTGCATCCGGTGTCAGCATGGTTGCGCGTCAGGCAGCGAGTGCGCACGACATGCGAGACTTGCTGCTTTCACGGCCTGGCCTTTGTCGTGGCATGCCAGGAGCATATCCACTATGCTGGGGCCTGACGCTGTCTTCAGTCACTCGTCCACACATCATGAGACACCCGCCGGCCTCGGAGTCTGATGCCGCACGATCCGTGCGCCCTGGCCGGGGTGCGCGAAGCGCGCCGGCCGTGCTGCAATGGCTGGTCGCGTTCGTGCTGGCGGCCTGCAGCCCGCGCAACGACGCGGTGAGCGCCGCCAGCGCCACCGCTGCGTCGGCACAGTCGAACCCGGCTCCGGCTACCGCGATGCCGGGGGCGGCAACCTCGCATGCCGCGATCACCTGGACCGCCTGCGCCGCCGAGCATGGCGTATGCGCCTTTACAGGCACGCATCAGGTCAAATACGGCAGCGATACGCAATACGTGATCCTGACCTTTAGCGGCGGCACGGCTTGCGACAACGGCGTGTTCGGCGATCCCTCCCCCGGCACGGAAAAGCGCTGCTGGTACGACAGCGGAATCGCAACGGCGCCCAGCACACCGTCGCTCACCGCCACGCCTCACGGCAATGCGCTGACCTGCAGTGCGCCTTCCGAACCCGTCAATGCCACGCCCGACGGCCCAACGATCGAGGCCGATACGCCCGGCAGCGACGGTACCCGCATGTTTACCAACGGCCATCCTTTTATGGTGAATTTCACCACCCGCGCGAATCATGGCGACACGCTCGACTGGCAGATTCTCGACGCATGGAGCAACGTGCGCGCCGCCGGCCAGTTCGAGGTGGCGAGCGGCCCGCAAGTCGTGTCGCTGAATTGCGTTTCGACGCTGGCCGGTTACTTTGCAGTATCTGCGAGCCTCAGTGCGAGCGGCGCCGGTTTGCCGACGCGCGGCACGCGGCCGGCGGGCATCGCGACCTTCGGCGTGCTGCCGGATCTCGCGAGCGTGCTGGCGCCCCCCTCCTACCCCCGCGAGGACCTGCACCGCTTCGGCGGCCAGGGCGCGGCCTTCGTGGCACCCGGCCAGCACTGCTGCTCGGGCGACGGCTACCGGCCGCTCTATCCCGACCTCGGGCTGCGCTGGGTCAATGACAATCGCAACTGGTACATGATGGAGCCGAACGGGCCGAACACCTTCAACGCCAGCGCATATCCGCTCGCGCCGGTGTTCCGGGCCGGCGACCTGATGCGCCTGATCCAGCTCGACGGCATCCCGGCGTGGGCAAGCCCCACCCACGCGGCCACTCATAGTTATCTGCCGGTCTCGCTGCCGGCCTATCAGAGCTTCATGAACCGGGTCGGACAGGAATCGAACCAGGTGCGCGCACAACGGTTTCCGCACCAGTCACGCAATTACTATCAGGTGACATGGGAGCCCGATTACAACAGCGGCCTGCCCTGGCGCGACACCGACGCCAATCTGGTCGCGCTCTACCAGGCCACCTGGGAAGCGATCCACGCAACCGATCCCGACGCGGTGATCATGGGCACCACCAACGCCTCGGTCGCCACCAACACGCAATGGCTGCAACGGCTCGCGCCACTCGGCATTGCCCGTTATCTCGACGGCGTGTCGATCCACGGCTATTACGATGTCGGCACCTCGCCTTCGCATCCACCGGAGCGGCAGGCTGGCGACAGCGACCCGGCGAAGGCGGCGCAGTCGCTGCCGGCCAGCATGCGCGCGCTGCGCCAGCAGATTGCAGGCACCCTCAAGCCAGGCGCGCGCCTGTTCGTCACCGAAACGGGCATCAGCTACGACATCGGCTCGAAATACGGTCCGAATTCGCCCACGCCCAATGTGTTGTATGCGCAAGGCGCGCTGGTGGCCCGCACACACCTGATCCTGCTCGGCGAAGGCGCCGACGTGACCTATCTGTTCTATGCGACGGATTTTCCGGGGCAGATCGGCTACGGCCTGTTCTTCGATCTGAGCGACCCGCAAGGCGGTTTCGGCCCTTCGGCGATCAGTCCGAAGCCCGCGGCCATGGCCACCGCCGCGCTGACGCGCATCATCGACGGCACCAACACGCTCGGACCGGTGAATGGCGTACCGGCGGGCGTGTACGTCTATGCGTTCCAGCAACTGAATGGCGGTGCGGTGATCACCGCGCTGTGGACCCACAACAATGCCGTCTGGAACGCGAGCAAGGGTTTCAGTTCGACCTACCAGATACCGTACCGCCTGCAGGTCGACGCGCCCGGCACCTCGGGCCAGGTGAGCGTCATCGACATGATGGGCAATCCGTCGAGCCTTCCTTATAGCAACGGCATGGCCGCGCTCACCCTCACCGAAGCGCCGATCTATGTCATCTCGGCCAACGCAAGCGTGGCGAAAGCCAACGTCACGACTCCGGCGGGCTACGTCGCCCAGTGAGTTGTCCTGCGGCGCAGAGAGTTCGGCGCAATTGGCCAGGGTATGGCGCACGGACACGCCGCCGCGAAACGCTAGACTGAAAGCACCGCGGCATTGACCGCGCTGACGAGCACCGGCAAGCGCCGCGAAGCGGTTGCGCGCGCCTGTTTCACCCGCGGTAGCGGCCCTTTCCTTCTACTTGCAGTCTCGTACGGTCCAGCTTGCGGAGACGTCATGCATGACTTGCCGTGGTACTGGCTCTTGCTTGGCGCCATGCTGAGCTCGCTCGTCGTGCTGTTGCTCGTGGTGGCCGCGCTCGCCCTGCTGCTCTGGGGCATATCGGCCCGCATCGCGCGGGTGGAAAGAGACGAATGAGGAGATGAACGAGACCATGCTTGCGCGACCTGAATTTCTCGACGTCGTCCGCCTTACGCCGCTCATCTCGATCGACCTGATCGTCGTCGACACGCGTGGCCGCGTGCTGCTGGGGCGGCGCGTCAACCGGCCGGCGCGTGGCACCTGGTTCGTGCCGGGTGGACGGATCCGCAAGGACGAATCGCTGAACGGCGCGTTTAGCCGCATCGTATGCGAGGAACTCGGGCTGGAGAACGTGTCGCAGAATAGCGCCTGTTTTCGTGGTGTATTCGAACACCACTACGACGACAATTTTGCCGGCGCAGCCGATATCTCAACCCATTATGTGGTGCTCGGCTATATGCTGCTGCTGCGCGATACTGCGCCGATCGGGCGGTTCGAACAGCATAGCGACTATGCGTGGATGGCGCCGTCGGAGCTGCTGGCTTGCCCCGACGTGCATGAAAACACCAAAGCATATTTTCGCTGAGCGGTCTCTACACTCCACAGCACCCGCCGCACTCTCGCCTCACAGCGCCACCTCCGGGTGGTCCGCCGCCAGCTTCGCGTTCAGATACGCTTCGAAGCTGGTTTTCACCTCCGGATGCCTGAGCGCGAATTCCACGGTCGCTTTCAGATAGCCGATCTTGCTGCCGCAATCGAAGCGCTTGCCGCGATAACGATAGGCAAGCACCTGTTCGTCCGCAAGCAGCGACTGGATCGCATCGGTAAGCTGAATCTCGCCGCCCGCCCCTGGCCGGGTTTTGCGCAAATGGTCGAAGATGCCCGGCGTGAGCACATAGCGCCCCACGACACCGAGATTCGAGGGTGCAAAAACGGGTTCCGGTTTTTCCACCACGCCGGACATGCGGAAGATGCGCTCGTCCCACGCCTTGCCTTCGATCACGCCATACGAACGCGTGTCCTGCGGTTCGATCTCTTCCACGCCGATCACCGAGCAGTGGTAATGATCGAACACGCCGATCATCTGCGTCAGCACGGGCGGGCGGCCGTCGATCAGATCGTCGGCCAGCATCACGGCAAACGGCTCGTCGCCGATCAGCTTTTCCGCGCACAGCACGGCGTGCCCCAGACCGCGTGGTTCCGATTGACGCACATAGAAGCAGTCGACGTGGCTCGGCTTGATGCCGCGCACCAGATCGAGCAGCGTCTGCTTGCCGCGCGCCATCAGTTCGGCTTCGATCTCGTACGACTTGTCGAAGTGATCTTCGATAGCCCGCTTGCCGCGGCCGGTGACGAAGATCATTTCGGTCATGCCCGCGGCGATCGCCTCTTCGACTGCATACTGGATCAGCGGCTTGTCGACCACCGGCAGCATCTCTTTCGGACTCGCCTTGGTGGCGGGGAGGAAGCGTGTGCCTAGTCCGCCTACCGGAAACACCGCCTTATGAACGTTGCGCATTTTTCTTCGCTCCCTTTAGTAACGAATCGTCTCAACTGCATGCAAGCTGAAGGCGGATTTCCTGCTATGTGGGTTCAAGCCTATTCTCCGGACACCGGAGCCACCTGCCAACAGTTCGCCCTTTACCGCCCTTGATTGCGCTTCCCCCTCAGTGCCGACGTTGCGCCACCTGCGCGCGGCCGCTCCTTAAACAAAGTTTCATCAAACGATTGCCCTCTTTCAAACTTTGCAGCGCTGCCGCGCTCCATAATTTCCCCATCGAACTATGTATGAGGAGTCGCGACATGACGATGACCATCGAGATGGTGAACGAGTACGGTGACCACGCTGTCCGGGTTGCGGTCGGTCAAAACACCGTACTGCTCGGCGCGGACGAAGTCGACGCGGTGATCGAGCGCCTGAGCCTGATCCGCGCCGCCATGCGTCCCGAAGTACCGAAAGAACCGTCGCGCACCCATCAGTACGTGATCGAGATGGACCCCTGCTGGCACACCGAAAAACATCCGCTCTATGACGGCGCTGTCCTGTTCATGCGTCACACCGGTCTCGGCTGGGCCGGTTTTGCGCTGCCCACATCCAGTCTCGCGAAACTCCACGAAGCGCTGTCGCAACATCTCGATGTTCTGCAAGCGGAAGAAGTGCACGCATTGATGAATTGAGTGGCATGCAGTCGCGACGTTTTAAGGCCCCCCTGTCCCCGCTCGATTCACGCTGTGTTTGGCAATAGACTCTTGCGCGTTCGAGGCAGAGCCATATCGTCGCACCGGTTTATTCAATTTCATGCAGCAATGTCTTTCAAAGTTCGTACTCACCGCCTGCGGGTAGCGCTCTATACTGGGTTGTCCGCGTAACTGCGGTCTTTTTCAAGATCTCCTTAGCAGCGCGGCTTCGGCCGCGCTCTTTTTTTGCCTGTCGTTTTTGCCTGTCGTTTTTGCATGACGGCCTGCGCAGCGCGCCGGATCCGCGCTCGATGCCCCACGCGGTTCATGAACATTGCATAAAATTAAAAAAGACTTAATCAAGCTGGCAGTGCCGTGTTATCCGCAAGCGTCCATGATGCACGCATCGTCCTTTCCTAGTGTCAGAACATGAACCAGCTACAAGCGATGCGTGTCTTCACACGTGTAGTCGATCTCGCCAGCTTCAATCTGGCCGCGAGACAACTGGGCATGTCGGCCGCCGCCGTCACGCGCAGTGTCAGCATGCTCGAAGCACATCTGAACATGCGCCTGCTCAACCGCACCACACGCAGCCTGTCGCTCACCGAGGTGGGCAAGGAGTATCTGGACGGCTGCCGCACCATCATCGAGAAGCTCGACGAAATGGAGTCGAACCTCGTGCAGACCACGCGCGACCCGCGCGGCACGCTGCGTATCGCCACGCCGATGACTTTCGCCACCTCCGGTCTCGGCACCCTGCTGGCCTCGTATCGCACGCTGCATCCGCGTGTCGACTTCGATGTCACCACCTACGACATGCATATCGACATGGTCGAAGGCGGCTTCGACGTGTGCTTCTCCGACGACCGGCGTCTTGCCAGCTCCACGCTCGTGAGCCGCACGCTCACCAGCATCGAGGAAGTCACGGTGGCTTCGCCTTCCTATCTGGCACGCCACGGCACGCCGCGCGACCCCGCCGCGTTGAACCGGCACGGACTGCTGACCGTTTCGGACGGCAGCTCGCGCACCTGGGAATTCGCCGACGCCGACGGTGTCTACCGCGTCAACACAGGCAGCGCGCTGACGGCTACCAGCAGCGCAATGGTGCGCGTCGCCGCGCTCAACCATATGGGCATCGCCCTGCTGCCGCTGCCGCTCGTCAGCGACGACCTGGCGCACGGCACGCTCGTGCCCGTGCTCGAACAGTACGAAGTGAACGGTGGCCCGCGTCATGTGTCCATCCTCTACTCCGGCCGCAACTATCTGTCGATGAAGGTGCGCAGTTTTATCGACTTCGCGGTGAGCCAGTACCGCGCCCCCGACAAACCTGTTGCGTTGCGCGTCGTAGCCTGATGGACCGCAAGAATATCAATCGCGAACTATGCCGAAGATACTCACGATCGAAGACGATGAACTGATCGCGGACGACATCGTGCGCACGCTTACGTCAAGCGGCTTCTCGGTCGACGTGGCGCGCACCGGCCGTGAAGGCATGGCCAAGGTGATGGCAGGCGAATACGACGTCGTGACGCTCGACCGCATGCTGCCCGATCTCGACGGCCTGACGATAGTCGCCACCATGCGCGGCGTCGGCATGGAAACCCCGGTGCTGGTGATGAGCGCGATGTCCGACGTGGACCACCGCATTCAGGGGCTGCGTGCCGGCGGCGACGACTATCTCACCAAGCCGTTCTCGGCAGACGAGATGTTCGCGCGGGTCGAGGTGCTGTTGCGCCGCCGTCCGCGCAACGCCAAAGCCGAGACCTTCCTGCGCACCGGCGCGCTGGAACTGGACCTCGTGCGCCGCCGCGTCACCCACGGCAAGCGTGAGCTCGAATTGCAGCCCACCGAATTCCGCGTGCTCGAATTCATGATGCGCCACGCCGGCCAGGTGCTGACCCGCACGATGATTTTCGAGGCCGTATGGGGTTGCCGCTTCGATCCGGGCACCAACCTGATCGACGTGCACGTGGGCCGTTTGCGCAAGAAGGTCGACGTGCCGGGCGAGCGCCCGCTGATCCGCACGATCCGCGGCTCCGGCTACCTGTTCGGTTGACGCACCGGCGCACCCGCCGGCGCCGCTTCCTCCCCCGCGTTCAAGCGCCCGTTCTGCATGCAGGACGCGGCGCTTCAGGCGCTAAAGCCGCGCCTCGTTCGTTATGTCGTCCAGCTAAAACTTGTTTCATTCTTTTAGAGGCTGCCTGTTAGGGCCTGCTCTCCAGAATACCGGCATCAGGCGATCCACCATCCGGACTTGCCCTAGCGATTGACGCACGAACGGAGCAGCTTTCGATGTTAAAAATTGTCCGGCTAGCCCTAACGCGGCCCTACACGTTTATCGTGCTTGCGTTGCTGATCCTGTTGATTGGCCCGCTATCCGCACTGCGCACGCCGACCGATATCTTTCCCGACATCCGCATTCCTGTCATCAGCGTGGTGTGGAACTATGCGGGCCTGCAACCGGACGACATGGCCGGGCGCATCGTCACTTACTATGAGCGCACGCTGGGCACTACCGTCAACGACGTACAGCACATCGAGTCGCAATCGTTTCGCGGCTACGGCATCGTCAAGATCTTCTTCCAGCCGACTGTCGATATTCGCACCGCCACGGCCCAGGTGACGTCGGTTTCGCAAACCGTGTTGAAGCAGATGCCGCCCGGCACGACGCCGCCGCAGATCCTGAACTACAACGCTTCGACCGTGCCGGTGCTGCAACTCGCGCTCACCAGCAATACGCTCGACGAGCAGAAGCTCGCCGACTACGCGACCAACTTCATTCGCCCGCAATTGCTGAGCGTGCCGGGTGTGGCGATTCCAACCGCGTACGGCGGCAAGACCCGCGAAGTGCAGATCGACCTCGACCCGCAAGCGCTGCAGGCGAAGAAGCTCTCCGCGCAGGACGTGGCTGACGCACTCGCGCAACAGAATCAGATCATTCCGGCCGGCACCGAAAAAATCGGCCGCTTCGAATACAACATCAAGCTGAACAACAGCCCGCTCGCGCTGCAGGAGCTGAACAACCTGCCGATCAAGACGGTGGACGGCGCAACCATCTATATTCGCGACGTCGCTCACGTGCGCGACGGCTATCCGCCGCAGACCAATATCGTGCGCGTGGACGGTCACCGCGCGGTGCTGATGAGCATCCTGAAGAACGGCTCGGCCTCGACGCTCGACATCATCGCGGGTGTGAAGGCGCAACTGCCGCGCATCGAGGAGACGCTGCCGCCGGGGCTCAAGCTCGTCACGATGGGCGACCAGTCGACCTTCGTGAAAGGCGCCGTCAGCGGCGTGGCCCGCGAAGGCATCATCGCCGCGGCGCTGACCTCGCTGATGATCCTGCTGTTCCTCGGTAGCTGGCGCTCGACGCTGATCATCGCGGCGTCGATTCCGCTTGCCGTGCTGGCGGCGATTGCCGGCCTCTCGGCGATGGGCGAAACGCTCAACGTGATGACGCTCGGCGGCCTCGCGCTGGCGGTCGGGATTCTGGTGGACGACGCCACGGTCACGATCGAAAACATCAACTGGCACCTCGAGCAAGGCAAGGACGTGAGAAGCGCGATCATGGACGGCGCCGCACAGATCGTCGGACCGGCCTTCGTCTCGCTGCTGTGTATCTGTATTGTGTTCGTGCCGATGCTGCTGCTCAACGGCATCGCCCGCTTCCTGTTCGTGCCGATGGCCGAGGCGGTGATCTTCGCGATGGTCGCCTCGTTCGTGCTGTCGCGCACCTTCGTGCCGATGCTCGCGCAGTACCTGCTGCGCCCGCACGCCTCAGGCGGCCATGCCTCCGGCGAGCTGGCTGCCATGATGGAGCCGCACGACAGCCATCACCACGCGCCGCCTTCGCGCAATCCGCTGGTACGGTTTCAGCGCGGCTTCGAGCATCGCTTCGAACGCGTGCGCGGCGTCTATCGCATCGTGCTCGGTCTCGCGCTGACGAACCGCAAACGCTTTGTGACCGGCTTTCTGATCGTGGTGGGAGCCTCGTTCCTGCTCGCGCCGTGGCTTGGCCGCAATTTCTTTCCGAACATCGACTCGGGCGAAATCGCCATTCATGTCCGTGCGCCGATCGGCACGCGCATCGAAGACACCGCCGCCGAATTCGACCATATCGAGAACGCCGTGCGCAAAGTCGTGCCGCCCGATCAACTGGGCAGCATCATCGACAATATCGGCCTGCCCAACAGCGGTATCAACCTGACCTACAACAATAGCGGCACGACCGGTCCGGAAGACGGCGACATCATGATTTCGCTAAACGAAAATCATGCGCCCACCGCCGGCTACGTCAAGACGTTGCGCAAGCTGCTGCCGCGCGAATTCCCCGGCACGACCTTCTCTTTCCTGCCCGCCGATATCGTCAGCCAGATTCTGAACTTCGGCTCGCCTGCGCCGATCGACCTGCAGGTGGCCGGCCCGAACCAGGACGCCAACCATCGCTACGCCAATGAAGTGATGCGCCGCATGCGCCTGATTCCGGGCATTGCCGATACGCGCATCCAGCAGGCCTCGACCTATCCGCAGTTCACTGTCTCGGTGGATCGCTCGCGGGCGGACGAACTGGGCATCACCGAACAGGACGTCACCAATTCGGTGGTGGCGAGCCTGTCCGGCACGAGTCAGGTGTCGCCGACTTACTGGCTCAATCCCCATAACGGCGTGTCGTACCCCATCGTCGCGCAGACGCCGCAATACCGGATGGAATCGCTCTCGGCGCTGAACAACCTGCCGGTCACCGGCAAGAACGGCCAGTCGCAGATTCTCGGCGGAATCGCGACGATCGAGCGCGGCGTGGGCGATGCGGTCGTCTCGCACTACAACATCGAACCGCTCTACGACGTGTTTGCGACCACCCAGGGGCGCGACCTCGGCGCGGTGGCCTCGGATATCCAGCACATCCTGCACGCAACGGCCAAAGACGTGCCGAAGGGTTCCATCGTCACCTTGCGCGGTCAGGTGGAAACGATGAACAGCGCATTCCTCGGACTCTCGCTGGGTCTGGTCGGCGCCATCGTGCTGATCTACATGCTGATCGTTGTCAACTTCCACTCGTGGTCCGACGCGTTCGTGATTGTCACCGCCTTGCCCGCGGCGCTCGCCGGGATCGTCTGGATGCTGTTCACCACCCATACGCCGCTCTCGGTGCCGGCGCTGACTGGCGCGATTCTCTGCATGGGCGTGGCCACCGCCAACAGTATTCTGGTGGTGAGCTTCGCCCGCGAACGGCTCGCGGTCACCGGCAATGCGCTTGTCGCGGCGATGGAGGCCGGCTTCACGCGCTTTCGTCCGGTGCTGATGACCGCACTGGCGATGATCATCGGCATGGCGCCGATGGCGCTCGGTCTCGGTGACGGCGGAGAACAGAACGCACCGCTCGGCCGCGCGGTCATTGGCGGCCTGATCTGCGCGACCTTCGCCACCCTGCTGTTCGTACCGGTTGTGTTCAGCCTCGTGCACCGTCGCGATGCGGCGAAGCACCCCCCTGCCAAAGACAAAGATCACCCTACTTCCGAAACCGGAGTCCTTCATGTCCACTGAGATCGAGATCAATTCGCCGAAGCGGCTGCGCCATCTGAAGCTGGTCGGTATCGTCGTGCTGCTCGCCGCCGCGGGGGTCGTGACAACCGGCATCTTCACCCGCGTGCACGCCAAGCAGGAAATGACCGCATGGTCCGCCGCACAGGCCGTGCCGACCGTGGTCGCTTACACGCCGAGCCGCCAGGGCGCGACGCAAGCGCTGATCCTGCCGGGACACCTGTCGGCCTTCGTCAACGCGCCGATCTATGCACGCGTGCCCGGCTATCTGCACGCGTGGTACGCCGATATCGGCACGCATGTGAAAGCCGGCCAGCTGCTCGGCCTGATCGACACGCCCGATCTCGATCAGCAGCTGCTGCAGGCCAAGGCCGATCTGCAGAATGCGCAGGCGAACGAAAAGCTCGCGGCGTCCACCGCAAAACGCTGGACCGAGATGCTCAAGCAGGACTCCGTCTCGCAACAGGACACCGATGAAAAGACCAGCGACCTCGCCGCCAAAGAGGCCACCGTGGCAGCCGCCCAGGCGAACGTGAACCGCCTCGAAGCGCTCGAATCGTTCAAGCGGATCACTGCGCCGTTCGACGGCATCGTGACCGCGCGCAAGACCGATATCGGCGCGCTGATCGACGCGGGCGGCGGTGACGGTCATGAACTCTTCACGGTGTCGGACGCGCGCCAGTTGCGCGTCTACGTCAGCGTGCCGCAAAGCGACGCCGCGGCCATCAAGCCCGGCATGACGGCGACGCTGACCGTGCCGGAGCGTCCCGGGATGAAGTTCGACGCGAAGCTTGTCGACACCGACGATTCGATCACGCCGTCTTCGGGCACCCTGCTCGTGCAACTGGAGGTCGACAATCAGAACGGCCTGCTGATTCCCGGCGAGTACACCGAAGTGCACTTCTCAATGCCGACCAATCCGCACTCGCTGCTGATTCCGGCCAGCTCGCTGATCTTCCGCCAGAGCGGCCTGCAAGTGGCGGTGGTCGGCAAGGACGATCACGCCGTTCTCAAGCCCGTCACCATCGCCACCGATCTGGGCACCCAGGTCGAGATCGGCTCGGGACTCGAGGCCAGCGACCGGGTGATCGACAACCCGCCCGACTCGATCGCAAACGGCGACGCGGTGCGGCTCGCCACCCCGCATGCCGCGAATGCGCCGGCCACCTCGCTTGCCGATCATCGAGAGGCGGAGCGCGCTCATGGTTGAGCTCAAGTTCAAGCGCACCGTTTGCGTGGCGCTGGCGGTTGCCGCCCTGTTTAGCGGCTGCTCGTTCGCGCCGACCTATCAGGTGCCGCCCACCGCGATTCCGACGGCGTTCAAGGAAAGCGGTGCGTGGCAACTGGCCAGGCCTGCCGATCAGGTGCCGCGCGACGGCTGGTGGAAGGTGTATCGTGATCCGGTGCTCGACAGGCTCGAAGTGCAGGTGGCCGCGGCCAACCCCGATGTCGCCGCTGCGGTTGCGCGTCATGACGAAGCCAACGCGTATCTCGCCCAGGCGCGCTCGGGGCTGTTCCCGACCATCGGCGCTGAAGCCGACGTATCCAGCAACCGGCAATCCGACAACCGTCCCTTGCGCGGCTCGAATCAACCCAACGTCTACGGCTCGAACACCGTGGACGTGGGAATCAGCTACGACCTCGATCTCTGGGGCAAGGTACGCAATGAGGTCAGCGCAGGCCGCGCTGCTGCCGAGGCGAGCGCGGCGGATCTCGCGTCGGTGCGTCTTAGCCTGCAGGCGAGTCTGGCCGACGCGTACTTCAACCTGCGAGGGCTCGACGAGCAACAGCAGCTTCTCGCCGACACCATCAGCACGTACGAGCGCGCCTTGAAGCTGACGATGAGCCGTCACGCCGGCGGCATCGCCTCGGATCTCGATGTGTCGCGCGCCCAGACGCAGCTCGCTTCGGCGCGCGCGGCGGCCGAGGACGTCAAGGCGCGCCGCGCGTTGTATGAGCATGCAATCGCTTCGCTCACGGGCGTGCCGGCCTCGTCGTTCGGTTTGGCGCCGTCGATTGGTCTCGCGTATCTGCCGTCCGTTCCAACCGGGCTGCCGTCCGAACTGCTGCAGCGGCGCCCCGACATCGCCGCGGCGGAGCGGCGCGTGGCTGAGGCAAACGCGAAGATCGGCGTCGCCAAGGCGGCGTTCTTCCCGGACGTCTCGCTGGGACTCGATGGCGGCTTCCAGAGCGATACGCTGTCGCCATGGATCATGGCGCCCAATGAGATCTGGTCAATCGGTCCGAGTCTCGTGATGACGCTGTTCGACGGCGGCCGTCGCGAGGCGATCACGCAGGAGGCGCGCGCCAAGCTGGCGGAAAACGGCGCGAAGTATAAGGCGACGGTGCTGCTGGCGTTCCAGCAGGTCGAGGACAACCTGGCCCAGTTGCATCATCTGGGCGATGAGGCGACTCAGGAAAACGAAGCGCTCACCGACGCGCAACGCACCCTGGATCTTTCGATGTCGCGCTATCGTGATGGAGTGGTCAGCTATCTGGATGTAGTGACGGCGCAGACCACGGAGCTGAATACGCAGATTCTTGCGTTGAACGTGAATACGCGGCGCTTGCTGGCTTCGGTGGGGTTGATCGAGGCGCTGGGTGGGGGGTGGTCAGGTGATCAGCCTGCGGTGGCGGCGGCAGCGCCTGCTGTGCCTGTTCAGGTGCGGGCGCAACCGGTGGGGGAGAGCAAGCTGGCGGATGCGGGTTAGCGTTTGTGTGAATTGCGGGGCGCCTCGCAGGCACCCTGCAATTCGGCGTCCCACTCCGCGCATCGCTCTGACTATGCCTGGTCGAACAAAAAGACGTCGCCGGATCGCTCCGGCGACGTCTTTCATTCAGCCCTGCGCTTGCACTGGTTGCGCAACGTATGCACTTAGAACTTGTGACGCAGCCCCACCGCCACCACCGTCTGACTATTGCTGGCCGAAGCCGCCAGCGAATACACCGAAGCATTACCCAGCACCGCCACGCCGTCAGCACCCGTCACATGCTGATACACGCCTTCCAGGTACACGTCCGTGCGATGCGACAGTGCATAGTCAGCCTGCAGCATGAACTGGTTCCACTTCGGCGAAATGGCGCTGCCCGCCGTGCTGAAATGGCCATCCGTGTACGTATACGAACCGCCCAGCGAGAAAGCCGGCGTAAGCGCGTAGCGTGCGTTCAGTTCATAGTTGTTGAAGGTCAGGAATTCGCCGTTCAGCGTTGCATATGAACCGCCCTGCTGGATCTGGTGCGGATCGTCGAGCATCGTGCGCGTGAAGACGAGGCCAACCGTGGCCGGACCAAACACATAACGGCCTGCCGCACCAAAGATACGCTGGCGCGCACCGGTCAGCGTGGCGTCATTGTCGCTGCTGCTCAGCGCACCGCCCGTGTTGCTCGGATCGTTGACGCCGCCCGGCTGGTTCGCCTGCAAATACGCCACCGCCAGGTTGAACGGACCGCCCGCCCACTGCGCACCCAGGCTGTATGCATTGTTGTTGCTGAAACCGCCCGCTGCGTTGCTGAACGCGTATGCGCCGCCGAACGTCACGCCGTCATACGTCGCGCTGCGATACTTGACCGCATTGTTCATGCGGAAGTCGTTGTTCAGGTTGTCGTTGTCGAACGGATGGTCGGCAATGTTGCCGCCGAAGCCCGAGCCCGTTGCCGACAGCGGCGCCACGAAATCGACCAGGAAGTCGTACTGGCGCCCCAAGGTCATCGTGCCGTACTGGTTGCTCGACAGACCCACCCACGCTTGCCGGCCGAACAGATCGCCGCCGTTGCCGAGCTTGCCGTTGTCGACGTTAAAGCCGTTCTCGAGATCGAACACCGCGCTCAGGCCACCGCCCAGATCTTCCTTGCCACGCAGGCCCCAGCGGTCAGTGCTGAGGTTGCCGCTTTCCATCATCCAGTTGTTGTGGCCGCCGCCGGTCGCCTTCTGGTTGCTGACATAGTCGATCCCGGTGTCGAGCGTGCCGTACAACGTCACGCTGCTCTGCGCATAAGCGGCCGTGGTGCACGTTCCCGCCAACGCGACCAGTGTCGTTAGCATTACTTTATTCATATCTGATTCCGGTGAGAGAAGCCGTTGATCGTGCATCGCCGCGCATAAGCAGGCCGACGATGCACCGTCATCCCGCGTAGCGTGCGGGTACCGGGAATTTATGATCAGCGGGTGACACAGCCGTGATCAAATCTGCTCGTTTAATGAAAGCTTTTTTAAGTTAATGACACGATCCGGATAACTTTGCGGCGACGTGCCGGCAACGGCGCGCCGCCGATGGCGCGTTCACGGCAGCGGCGCGACGCTTGTGTGCTGGCGGATGAATTTCTTTTCACGTGCACACCATCAATTCGCTACACCCGGTTGACTATCCTGTTCATCAACCAAGCAGCGAAGGACTCCCCACCTCTCTCTTGCCTCGCGCTTCGGTCAATCAATCTGAAGTCCGTCAATCTGCTTACGTTAAGGATAACTAACATGAAATCACTGATGATCGCCATCGCTTTGGTGGGCACTACGGCTACCGCTTCTGCCTTCGCACAATCCAGCCCGCCGGCCCCGCAGCAACCCGCTGCGGCCACACAAATGGCGCAGAACTCATCCGCGGACGTGCAGCAGGACGGTCAATGGGTGCCGCCGGACGCTCAGGCCAATACGGGAAAGACGCGGGCCCAGGTTTATCAGGAACTGGTGCATGCCGAGCAGGACGGTGAGCTCAACTATCTCAACTCGACCATCTATTCGCACTGAGGGTCGTGAACGATCGCCAAGGGGGCAGCTTTCGAGGCTGCGCCCTGTAGCCTCCCCTTGGTCGCAGCACATCGCGATAAAACGTCCCCACCTTACCGACATCCTGATTCCCCGAAGCGCATTATTCAATCAGCAGCTAAACTCAAGACGCGAACGGGCCATCGCGCCTCGAACGTTTGTAGAAAGGCAATCGATGACGCGCATTGCGCTCGCATTCCCCTTTGCTGTGGCAATCTTAGGAGAAACCCATGTCCCCTCACCCCGCCGATAACGGCATCGTCACCGTGCCGACGAATCACTCCGTCGAGCGGGCTGCCGACAGGCTCGCTTCACTGATCGAAACAAAGCAGATCATCCTGTTCGCCCGCATTAACTTCGCGGCGGACGCGCAGCGCGCGGGACTGGAGATGCTGCCGTCGCAATTGCTCGTGTTCGGCAATCCGCGCGCCGGGACACCGCTGATGCAAGCCGCACCCACGCTGGCGCTCGATCTGCCGCTCAAGGTGTTGGTGTGGCAGGACAGCGACGGCCGCGTCTGGTTCTCGTACAACGCAACGGACTATCTGCAGGCACGGCACGACGTGCCTGCAGAGCTGGTAAAAGCAATCGACGGTATCGGCGCGCTCGTGCAGTCCGCGGCGCTCGGCTGAACCGGGCGAGCGGCCGCTGGCTTAGCGTTAGCGAGCCTCATGGTTTGGGGCACTAGACGGAGAACAGTCCGTCGTGGCCGAACGCAAGCCTCGCGAACCGCTCACCAATGCGACGGTGCGCACGTCCGTCCGGATGCAGTTGATCGGGAAGCGGCAACTCGGTGAAATCCCTTTCTCCATAGAGTTCAAGGCCGTCGAGATAGCGCAGATGGGGATCGTCGGCCTCGCGCTGCTGAACGATCCGTCGCAATTCCTCCCGGATGACGGTCAATGTCAGTTTCCCGGCCTTACGCTCCGCTGGGTCACCCGTCGCCCGAAACGATATTTTCCCTGCGGCCAGCGCACTCATATCGAATGCCCCGGGGCCAGGCGTGTCTTCATGAATCGGACAATAGAGCGGCGAGATAACCAGCAGCGGCGTGACCGGGTGGCCGTCCCGAATGGTGTCGAGAAAGCCGTGCACCGCCGAAGTAAACGCACGTAGCCGCATCACATCGGTGTTGACCAGGTTGATGCCGATCTTGAGGCTGATCAGGTCGGCGGGGACGTCCCGCATCGTTCGAGCCGTGAACGGGTCGAGTAAGGCGCTCCCCCCGAAGCCAAGATTGACCAGTTCCACGTCTCCAAGGGCGGCGGCAAGCGCTGGCCAGATCGAGGTGGGACTGTCGCCATTGGACCCGTGGCTGATGGAACTGCCGTGATGCAGCCAGACTTTTCGACCGTCGCCGGCAACAGGCTCGACGCGGGCGTTGGTCCGTAGCGCGACAAGCTCCGTAGTTTCGTTGTGCGGCAGCCATATCTCGACTCTCTTGTCGTGGCCACCCAGGCCGCTGAACCGGAGCGTGTCGAGCGCGCCCGAGCGTTTCGAAGCCGTGCCGGCGGCCATGTCGACGGTTACAATGTCTCCGCCGTCCGCGCTCGTCTGGCAAACGAGGCGGCCGTCGATCAGCAGGTCATACACGCCGGCGGGCCGCGACGGAGCACCGGCATAGACGTAGCGGGTCGGCAGGACGTCGACTTCGATGTCGGTCGCCTGAGTGCGGAACGCGAGCCGCACGCCCGAGGGTTGCGACTCGACCATCGCCAGTTGAGAGTCCGTGCATTGAGCGCGTGCGCGAGCGGGCAGACGGTGCGGCATCAGCCCCCGTCCGGTTTGTTCGATCTCGAGGGCGCCGCGCAAGAGCTCCCGGCTGATGGGTGTCGTGAGCCATTGATGCTGATGGTTCGGCATGTGATCTCTGTCCAGTTAAGAGCATGCGATCTTACCAGGCTCCAGCGCGGGACCTTGCATCGAATTGAAGCCGCTACTTTGTCTTGTCCGCACGCATGAAACGCAGCGCAAATCGTACGAGCCTGGGCATTGTCCCGGGGCGCAGCAGACGGCGATCGTAGCCGGCAAAGCGCCGCTCGCTTTGCGCGAGGCACAGCATCATCAGCTCGCGTACGCCGATATCGACCGAAGACACCGCTTGCGCGCCGCTCACGGTGAAGTTGTTATCGTGCTTGTGCTCGTTGCCGTCAGCGTCGAGCGTGCGTGCAAGGCTCATCCGTTCCCAGCCGAGAAAGGCCCACACGGCGGCCACTTTCAGTTCGAAGCGGATACGTTGCCACCAGGACAGTTGGGCGCGATGCCATGCCACCCAGTTTGCAAACAGCAGGATATGACGGCACTCTTCCTGCATGACCGGCTCGAAGGTATCGATCAGTTCAGGCGGAAACAGCCCCGAGCGTTGCGCGACTTCGAACAGGCCGAAGGCGAAGAAGCTGTCGATGCATTCGCTATAACCTGTCACCAGGTAGGCCCACTCGGCGTCTCTGGGATACACATAAGGCGCTTCGCTCGCGAGCGAAATGCCGTACGCGGCCACCATCCGCGAGAGCACCTCCTTATGGCGGTTTTCTTCCCATGCATTGAGTGCAAGCGCGTTGCGGACGTCTGGCTCGTCAATGGTGGCGGCATACGCCGCCATACGCAGCCGTGCCTTGCCCTCGGTCTGCACGGCGATATCCCAGATGGGCAGGGAAACAATCCGCTCGAGCGCACCGGGCTCGAGCACGGGCCATTCGATGACCGATGGACGGTAAGGATTGAAGGTCTCGCGAAACATCCGGCACATCTCGCGCCGATGCGCGTCGGAGCCCGGTTTGAGTGGGCCAGTCACGCTGCTGGTCCACTGCCGGGCGTTGCGGTCCGCGACGTCGACGGTCGCGGGGTCCGGTCTGTGCTGCGGCAACACAGGGGCGGCAAAGCCTTGGATCAGCCGCTCCACTGCAAAGGTGTCAGAGATCGAATCACTCATTCTGGAGACTCCCAGCTGAATGCATGACGACGAATTCTGACATTGTTCGAGCGGGCTTGCACTGAAGCGGGCACATCGCATCCGGTGCAAGCGCAGACGCATGCTGTCTGTATTTCGCAGCAGTGCAACGGACGCCGTCAAGCGCCCTTCAGATCGCCTCGCGCGGCCCGGTTCTGATCTGATAACCGTAGCGGCTCACGGTCTCGATGTGCACCTGCGGCAGATGCTGCGCGAGCTTGCGCCGCAGCCGCGATACCACCAGATTCACGCTTGACGGGTCAACATCGTCCTTCTCCGGCCACGCGTAGCGAATCAGTTGATCGCGCGGCACCGGCGCATTGAGCTGACGCATCAGGCACTCGAGCAGCAGGTACTCGCGGCGCGTCACCACGAGGCGCCCTTGCCCATCCACCAGTTCGCGCGTGAGCGGGTCGAGCGTCAGTGCCGTGCTCGCGGCGGCGGCCGCGGGCGGCAGATCGTGCGCCGCCCGCGAGACGGCGTTGCGCCGCAGCGCCTGCATGCGCTCGTGCATTTCAATGAACGAATACGGTTGCCCGAAGCAGGCGTCCGCGCCGGCCCGCAACGTACGGGTACGGTCCTGGGCGCTCGACTGGCCGAGCACCACGACGATCGCGGCGCCCGTCGCAACCTCGACGAATTCCGGCAGCGCCGCGATCAGGCCGTCATACGAGGCCGCTTCGAGCGACACGAGGACGATTGCGTCGAACGGCTCCTGAGTGGCGAGAAACGCACCGTCGCGCAGGTCGTCGGCGCGTTGCAGGCTATGGGCACTCTCCTGCAAGGCTTTGTATAGCCACGCGGATTCGGGATGCTGCGCGGCGACGAACAGGATGCGCATTCAGCCTCCCATCGAAGCAGGCAAGCAAGCAGAAAGAAAAGACGCAACGGTCATGCGAGCGTCCTCGACCAGCATTCGATGCGCACCCGCGTGCCAGGATCGGCGTTGCCGAGGCGCATCGTGAAGTCATGCACGCGCATGACCGCCGAGACGATGGAAAGCCCCAGCCCCGAGCCTGCGAGATGGCGCGTGCGCTCGCCGCGATAGAAGCGTTGCAGCACCGCGTCGCGTTCTTCGAGCGGAATGCCCGGGCCGTTATCGACAATCTCCACCAGCGGGCCGGCCGGCGTCTGGCTGAGCGACATCCGCACGGTTCCGCCCGGCTGCGTGAACTTGAAGGCATTGTCGAGCAGGTTGCTGAACGCTTCGAACAGCAGCGCGCGATCGCCGTAAATCGCCTCGACCGCAACCGACTCCACCGCAAACTCGAGCGAGCGGATTTCGGCGAGCGGCTCGTACAGTTCGCCGACTTCGTCGACGAGCGCCTTCAGCTCGACCTCGGCAAAGCCGCCGCGCCGCTGCAGCGTGCCGATCTCGGAGATCCGCAGCATGGCGCGAAAGCGGTCGAGCAGCGCATCGGTTTCAGTGCGGGCGCGCTCCACCAGACCGGCGAGCGCTGCGTCGTCGACACGCTCGGCGCGCTCGGCGACGTGCACGAGCAAGGTCCGCACATGTGCGAGCGGCGTGCGCAGGTCGTGGGCGATGCCGTCGCAGGCGCCCTTGACCTCGTTCATCAGCCGCTCCACTTCTTCGAGCATGTGATTGACGAGATGCGCCAGCATGTCGATCTCGTCGCGTCCGCCGATCGGCAGGCGCTGGCCGAGGTCGCCCTGGGCGATGCGCAGGGTGACACGGCGAATCGCTTTCAGGCGGCGCATCTGCCGCACGCTGAGCGCAAGGCCGCCGACCACGCCGGCCACGAGGCAGAGAATTCCGCCGCCGATCAACGCATTGATGATGGTCTCGCGAATCCGCAGGATGTGGGTGAGATCGCGCGCCAGCACGAGAATCTCGCCGTCCTTGCGACGCTCGGCCATGGCGCGCACCACCGGCGCCGGCTGCCCGCTCATCACCTGCAAGGTGTGCTCGAGCGTCACGCCGCGCCGGTCGACCGGCAGATCGGGCGGCAGTTTCATCACATCGCCGGAGATATGCTGGCCGTCCGCCGTGAACAGGCCGTAATAGTTCGCATGCATCCGTTCATGTTCGAGCCGGCGCTGGATCGCGGCGGCCAGATCGGTGTGCGGCATCGAATCGAAGTAGATAAACTGCCACTCCATCACGACGTCGGTCTCGCGCTCCATGTCGCCCGTCACCGCCCAGCCGATAAAGCCGAGCAGCGACATGACCGAAATGGAAAAGATCAGGGCATAGACCGTGATCAGGCGGAAGGTGGTGGAATGCCAGCGGCGCCCCAGGGCGGATTGCGCGGGGAAAGAATTGTCCGTCAAGGTCGTCTGCTCACGCGAGGATATAGCCCGAGCCCCGCACGGTCTGGATCATCTGTTTGACCCCGGGCGGGTCGATCTTCTTGCGCAGGCGGCCCATATGCACGTCGATCAGGTTGGTGCCCGGATCGAAGTGATAGCCCCATACCGCTTCGAACAGCATGGTGCGGGTGATGGTCTGACCGGCATGGCGCATCATGAATTCGAGCACGCGGTATTCGGTCGGCAGCAGCACGATCTCTTCGCCGTCGCGCTGGACCTTGCGCGAGATCAGATCGAGTTCGAGCGGGCCGACGCGCAGCGTCGTCTCGAACGGGGTGGCCGGGGTTTGACTGCGGCGCAGCAGCACTTCGAGGCGCGCGGTCATTTCCTCGGGATCGAAGGGTTTGGTCAGGTAGTCGTCGCCGCCTGCGCGCAGCCCACGCACGCGTTCGTCGACGTCGCCGAGCGCGCTGAGCATCAGCACCGGCGTCTGGATGCCGATGCTGCGCATGGTGGTGAGGATGGTCAGGCCGTCCACGCCCGGCAGCATACGGTCGAGCGTGATCACGTCGTATTCGTCGCTGATGGCGCGCGCCATGCCGTCGCGGCCGTTCGCCACCCAATCCACGGTGAAGCCGCGGCTTTTCAACTCACCGACAATTTCGTTCGCGGTGATCTCGTCATCTTCGATTGTCAGCACTCGCGACATGATGATTTCGCGCGCCGCAGCGAACTCAGCCATGGTGAGCGGCGTGCGCGACTGGTTATCAGCAGAAGGACATGATGCCATATTCGGCTTGCGGGTTGAGTTCGGGACCGGGCGGCGCCACGGCGTGGGGACAGCGATGTGCAAAGGCTACCCGTTCGCTTTTAACGGTCAAACATCGGTTTCATTAAAAAATATTTAGGTTGGCGCCCCGCCTCACCACAGGCGGGCGTTTGCGGCCGGCACGCTCGCTCCCGGCCCGGCCGGCCGCAGCGTAAGAATGAAACAACTTTCATTCTTACGAGGCCGGTCCGCCAGCGCTCATCCCCTAGCCTGTCTGCATCCGGCGGCCCGTCGTGGCTCTCGCCGGTGTGACCTTACCCGGAGAAATGCAGACATGAAGCTCACCACGAAAACCACCACTCGAACCGTCTTGACGGCCCTGCTGCTCGCAGCCAGCGCATCGGCCATGGCAGCCCCGCATCTCACGCCGCAGGAGTGCAACGATTATCCGTTCAAGCAACTCAAGGGCGAGGTCACGCACCGTCAACTGATGACCGAGTTGGGCGAACTGGAGGCCGTGGGCTACAACCCCGCCGACGACGACAACCTCTACCCCGCTGATCTGGAAGCGGCCGAGAAAAAGCTGCAGGCCGAGTATCGCAGCGACTGCGCGCCGATGAGCCATGCGCAGGACGCCGGCAACACCACGGCGCCGGCCGGCGCGGCCCCGGCGAATCCGGCGGGCTAGCCGATGGGCCGCGAGACGCGAGACTGCACTGGCGGGGTCTCGCGTCGGCCCCGCTTTTATCCCGGCTTTTACCTCTGCCTCTGCCCTGCTTATACCTCTGCTTCTACCCTGCCTCTGTCCCGGCTTCTGCCCAGACCTCTCCCCCGAAGTCGAGCCCGCCGCGCCCCTCACGAATCCCCCGCATCGCGCTACGTTTTTTTCCTGGTGGAGTCAACCGCTCACCTGCTTTAGAATCGCCTAAAGCAGCGTCGAATCTCAATACCGCTTTTCATCACGCCGTATATAAGTATTAACGCGAGGCTCGATAAGCTTACAACATCATTCCGCATATCGTTGAAGACAAAGGATTTTTTTGGCTGAACCCTGCAATATTGTAAGCAAAGGGTTCCCATGTACTTCACACGATTAGAGTGCCACCTCTAAACACAGTATGCCCCCATCAAAAAAAGTTTGACGCCTGATTTTGAACTGATATCGTTCCGTCGCAGGAATCACAGCCGCGACTAATGCGGGCCTGTGAAATACGTGTGACGTTCGGGCATCTTTTCGGCCGTCGCAGCCTGTGCCAAACCGAAGGGGATGTGTCAAATACCGTCTATTAGTACTTCTACGCAGATAGATTACTGGCTGCTTCCGCTCATCCCCGCGGTCCACTCAGAATCTGTCCGATGCGGGCACGCGCCTTGCACACAGTCGGCGAGACGCCGTCGAAACCCGGGATCGGAGTTCAGGCGCAGGCCTCAAGGCTCGAGTCGAGTGGTACGGTGTGCCCCATCTGGAGTCCAAAAAGAATGTTGCGTGCTCAAATTGGGCTGAAGTAAACAATGTTTCGACGTAGCAAGAACGCTGCAGTCACGGAAATGGGCGGTTCACGCCGGGAGGAACGAAGGTGGTCATGAAAGTAGAAGGGCAGTTTCCGGCGGGCGCGTCCGCGGTTCAGA
>NZ_SCNV01000032.1 GCF_005503145.1 Burkholderia sp. 4M9327F10
TCGGGTGGCTCGGGTGGCTCGGGCGGTTCCGGTGGCTCGGGCCATGGCGGCGGCTCTGGTGGCTCCGGCTCGGGCTCCGGCTCAGGCTCAGGCAACGGCAACCAGATCACCAGCGGGCTGCTCGATCCTATCGTCGACCTGGTGGTCAACGTCGGCGCGATCAGCGTGCCGATTGTGCCGATCACGATCGGCAACAACAGCGGCAGCGGAAACGGCAATGGTGTCGGCAACGGCTCGCAGGGAGGCCACTCCGGCACCCCGGTCGGAGCGGGCAGCTACGGCGGCAACAACCTGCTGGCCCCCGTCACCACCTTGCTCGGCGGCCTGAAACTTGTGCCGCTCTCGGGCGGCTCACAAGGCAGCAGCAGTAGCCCAATCGCTCCGCTCACCACCTTGCTCAGCGGATTGACCGGCGCACTAGGCGGCGGCTCGCTGGTCTCGGGCGGCTCCCAAGGCAGCAGCCCGCTGGCCCCGCTCACCACCGTGCTAGGCGGATTGACCGGCGTACTGGGTGGCGGCTCGCATGGCGGATCGTTGACTAGCCTCGTAACCACGTCTTCGTCAGGTCCTCTTGCTCCCGTGACCAACCTGGTCGGTACGCTGACCGGCACGCTCACCGGTGCGCTTGGCGGCACCACTGGCACGAGTGGCGCATCGTCCCTGCTCTCGCCAGTGACGAGCCTGCTCGGTGGACTGACTGGCTCAACGAGCGGTGGTAGCGGTTTGCTGTCCACGACACTCGCTCCGAAACACTAGCGAGCACTGCGCGCAAAACCCCGGGCATGGCAGGCACCACCAGGCCCGGGGCACAGCAAGAAGCGCCCCGCCGACCCTCCCGCGGCCGGCGGACTTCACCTTCGGCGCTCTCCCACCGGCTTCTGACACGCCGCAAGCACGGCGCCGGCGACCAGCAACAAAGCCGAGTAGACCAACCCGCGCGCCAACCCCGCGCCATCCGAGATCCAGCCAATCGCCAGCGGGCCGACAATCTGCCCAAACGCGAACACGATCGTAAACGCGCTGATGCCTTTGGCCCAATGTGTGGCGGGCAGGTTATGCCGCACGAAGGCGGTCGTGGAAGCGACAGCGGACAAAAACGTTGCGCCAAACAATGCGCCCGAAATGAACGCGGCAATGGGATGCGTGGCCAGTGCAGGCAGGAAGGTCGCAAGGCCGAGCAGCCCGTTGAGCACCGCGAGCGCCTGACCGCCGCGCATCCGGTCGAGCAGCCCCGACCACAGGCGCGCCGAGACGATGGTCGCGGCACCGAGCAGGATGTAGAAACTGGTGACGATTGCAGCGCTCATCCCGGCATTGCGCAGCAGCGCGACGATAAACGTCATGTAGCCGATGTATCCGACGCCGAACAGTCCGTAGCCCGCTAGCGCAAGACCGAAGCGCGGCCAGTGCAACGCATCGCTGTGGGCCGGCTGTGCAGCCGCTTTCGTCACTGCCGCATAGTCGCGTTCGATGCGGCGCGCGGCACCGATCGCCACCACCGCGAAAGCGAGGCAGGCAACCGCGAGCGCAAACCACGCGAATTGCCAGCCATGCAGCACATGCACGATCGTGAACGGCACGAGGATCGCGGAAGCGACGATGCCCCAGCCCGTGCCGCCGTAGTACAAGCCCAGCACCAGCCCTGCATCGCGTGGCCGTGCCGACGCGAGCCGCGCCGCCAGCACACCGCCGCCGATGAAAATCAACGCGCTGCTCGCACCGGTGATCACGCGCAAGGTAAGCAAGGCATGGGTATCGATCAGCACGCCGCTCACCGCCATCAATAGCGCGGTCGCAACACATCCGGCCACAAACAACGCCGCCGGCGACGCGCGTCGTGACAGGCGCGGAAAAGTCAGTGCCCCCAGCAAATAGCCCACGGCATTGGCCGTATTCATCGCGCCTGCCTGCGCAAAGCTCCAGCCCAGATCGAGCTTCATCGCAGGCAACAGCAACGCGTAAGCAAAGCGTGCGAGTCCGAGGGCAATTGCGCTGCCCAGGGAGAGCGCCACAGCTAGCAGCAGCGTCTCCATCCGGTTCGGGGTTTCGGCTTGCGTTTCATGCCGCGCATCGGCGCGCGGACGTTTCCAGCGAATCAGTTCTGCGAGCATGGGCGAGCGTGGCACGGACTTGAATCAGGCAAGGACGCAGCAGGTGTGCTGCAATCCTTGCCATCATAGCGGCGTGCGTGCCGGGATTGAATCGCCATGGACAACATTCCCCCTGCGGGACGTTTCACTCGCAGCGGCAGAATCGCGTGGCTGTCTAGTTCAGCTCCGTCGCACGGACTTTCTTGCCACGCGCAGAGGTCTTGGCGCAGCGCGGGCCCGGTTGCCCCGCATGCGCGCAGTCTGCGCAATGCTTCGCCGCGTCGCGCACCATGAAGTGCACCAGCGTCTGCGACACGTTCAGCGTGCGCGCGGTGTCCTGCAACGTCTCTTCCCGCAGGCGCACCAGTTCGAAGGCTGTGCGCGTGCGCTCCGGCAATTGCGCGAGCGCATCGAAAGCATGGCGCAGCGCATCGCGCGTCGCCAGCGCAGCTTCGGGGCCCGGCTCGGGCGACGGCACGTCGAAGCCGACTTCTTCGCCGTCATGCCAGGCACTTTCGAGCGTCTGACGATGGCATGCATCAATGGAAGCGTTGCGCACCATCCGCGTGACATACGCCACCGGTTGGCGGATTGCATCCTGATTGGGAAAGGCGGTGAGCTTCACGAACACGTCGTGGACCACATCCTCCGCGCGACTGCCGCATCCGACAAACGAGCCCGCCAGCGCGACCAGCATGGGGCGATGTTCGATCAGCACATCCAGCAGGGCGCCACCGCATCCAGCTGATGCACGGGCGCTCCGGCGCGGCGCATCGCGAGTGTCGTCACGCGTCGCGTGGACTGCCTGGGGTGGCCGGCGCGGTTCCAGCAGCAGGACTTGGCCTGCGGGTGCGTCAGCCATCGGTTCGCCTCCGTCAATTCATTGGGAGGCTGTAATCTAACTCAAATGCGAATAGTTCTCAATTCGATTTATCCATACCCCTACCGGGGGAGCGGGATTCAGCCGGGGCTTTGGGCCGTCATCGACCACGCCACGCAAGCGGCATAGCCGGCCGGTGCCGCGAGCCAACTCGCCGCAAGGCCGTGCACCTCGTCCGGCACGTCATCGCGCAAGGCAACGCGCACGCCGTCGCGCGGCAGCACCGTCAGGCGTTGCAGGCCACGCACCACGCCGACGCCCGTGGTCTTGAGCAGCGCCTCCTTGGCGACCCAGGCATCGTAGAAGCGTTCGAGACGTTCTTCGGGGTCGAGTCGATCGAGCACGCCGGTTTCGCTATCGGCGAGCGTTAGCGCGGCCAGCGAGCGCCAGTCTAGTTGCGGATTGCGCTGCTCGATATCCACCCCAACGCGGCGGCGCGTGGAAAATGCGATCAGGCCGTGCGCGCCGGAGTGCGAGACGTTGAAATCAACCGGCGTAGCATCGGCCAGGCAGGGGCGTTTCATCGCATCGCGGGTCAAGCGCAGTGCATGCGGCTCCATGCCGAGCGCACCCGCCAGCAGTTCGCGCAAGGCGCTCCGCACGGTCGCGAAGCGAAGCGCGTCTTCGCTGCGGCGAAACACCTTGGCTTGCGCGCGCTCGTCGCTGGAGAGCGCGGTGAAGGTGTCGCTTTCCAGTGTCGAGTCGATGCGGATATCGACCCGCCACACATGAACATCGGGCGGGCCGTCATGCGGCACCGGGAAGAGAGGAATGCGCGTCATTGCAGAGTCAGGCTTCGTTTCCAGGACTTACCGCGGCGCGGACACGCGGGCAATCCGGAAGCCGCTCGTCAACGATGTGATACGTCTGCGTTAGAGAGGACGACCGGCGCATGCCCGGCGCTACGCGCGGGATGCGCCACTGTACCCGATGTCAGCCGCTGGCCCTCACGACGCCGGCGCGCGCATGCTGCAAGGCTTCGAGCAAGGTCGCGTGATCGCCAATGTGATTCGCCAGCAGCAGGATCAATTGCGCATTGGCTGACTGACTTTGGGCATCGTCGAAATCACGGTGCATGTCGATCAACGCTTCGTAGAAATCGTCGGGGCGGGTGAGATTGGGTTGCGTGTTGAGAGTCATGGTTGTGTCTGCCTTTGGTGCGCCTACGCCGAGCCGGCCACGCATAACGCGCGCTTTAGGGCATGCTCGACTTTCTCTACATCCAGCGTGCGCCAGCGGGCACAGACGTGTTGATCTGGACGAATCAGATAGAAGGTGCCCGGCGTCGCATCGTAGCGAATGCGCGCGAGGCCTTCGCTGTCCTGCACAAGCTTGGCATCCGGCCGCGCTTCTCCCTGCGCCTTCTGATTCACTTCGGCACCCGCACTTGAAACCTGCACCAGCGTCAATGGAATCGGCCCGTGCTGTAAAACCTGGAGCGCTTCGCGCGCCGCCGCGTCGATGCCATTCGCGCCGCAGAACAGCACCCCCGTGAAGCCTTGCCCCACATGCTGCAACAACCATCCCGGCTGCCCCGCGACATGAACCGGCGCGTCACAGCACGGTGCGCCCGGCACCATCTGTCCAGCGAAGCTGTCGCTGTCCGGCGTGTTCAGCGGTGAGTCGCGCAACACCGCCGGCACCGACAAGCGCCCACTGTTCACCAGTTGCCGCGCGAACGCATGATCGCGCGCCAGCTTCAGTACGGCATCGCGAAACACCCGGCTGACGGCGCTTTTCGGCGTAATGAAATCGGTGGAGCGGGTAGAGTGGCGAATGTTTTCGTCGGCGGCATATTCGCGCTCGCTCGCATACGTGTCGAGCAACGCGTCCGACGCGCGGCCCGCCAGCACCATTGCCAGCTTCCATGCGAGATTCTCCGCGTCCTGTACGCCGCTATTCGCACCCCGAGCGCCGAACGGTGAAACGCCATGCGCCGAGTCGCCCGCGAACAGCACGTTGCCGTGGCGAAAGCGATCCATCCTCAGGCACGAGAATGTGTAGACGCTGACCCATTCCAGTTCGAACTTTGCATCTGGACCGAGCAGGGCCTGCACGCGCGGAATCACCCGCTCCGGTGTTTTCTCGAGGACCGGGTCGGCATCCCAGCCTAGCTGGAAGTCGATGCGCCAAACGTTGTCCGGCTGACGATGCAGCAGCACCGACTGATTCGGATGAAACGGCGGATCGAACCAGAACCAGCGCTCGGTCGGGAAATCCGCTTCCATCTTCACGTCGGCAATCAGGAAACGATCCTTGAAGGTGCGGCCGTGGCTGTCGAGTCCCATCAGGCTGCGCATTGGACTGCGCGAGCCGTCGGCAGCCACGACATAGCGGCCATGCAGCGCGTAGCGCCCGTCAGGCGTTTCGACTGTCAGCGTGACATCCATGCCTTCCTGCTGCACCCCCACCACCTTGCTCTTCCAGCGAATCTCGAGATTCGGCAGTTCGCGAGCACGCTCCAGCAGATAACCTTCCACGTAGTACTGCTGAAGATTGATGAACGCAGGACGATGGTGGCCGGACTCAGGCAGCAGATTGAAGGTGTACACCAGCTCGTCCTTAAGGAACACCTTGCCGACGTTCCAGCTAATGCCCTTGTCCACCATGCGCTGGCCGCAGCCCAGCCGGTCGAAGATATCGAGCGAGCGCTTCGAAAAACAGATGGCCCGCGAGCCGCTCGACAGCGAACAATCGTCGTCGACCAGCACGACCGGCACGCCCTGCTGCGCAATATCGATTGCCGTCGCGAGGCCGACCGGCCCCGCCCCGACCACGATCACCGGATACACCGCCGCCTGCGCGCCGCCCTGCTGCTCGCGGCACGGCTGATACTCGAACGACAGCGCCTGGTAGTTGATACTCATCTTGTGTCTCCATCCCTCTCTGCGTGCCACGTTTTTTATCAGGCCTGCAGCGCGTCCCACATTTCCTTGTCGCGCTGCGCCGTCCAGATGCGCGGATGGGTGATGCCGCTCGCCTCGTCGAACGCGCGCGAGACGTCGAACGGCAGGCAATGCTCGTAGATGAAGACATGGCCGAACTTCGGGTCCATCGCCTTGCGCGTATGGGCCATCGCCGCTTTCAGGTCGAGCTTCTGCTCGACGGCTTCACGGCCTTGCTGCAGCAGTGTTGTGACGAAGTCTTTCGTGTAATCGAGACCTTTGTTGACTTCTGCAGGCGTGGTGAGCGCGGGACCGCGCCCCGGCACCAGCTTTTCGGCGTTGAGCGCGCGCAGCGCTTCGAGCGTGGACGGCCACTCGGTAAGCTGGGCGTCGCCGCAATAGCAGGCGGCGTCATATTCGACGAGGTCGCCGGAGAACAGCACCTTCTGCGACGGCAGCCAGACGATCGTGTCGCCCTTGGTGTGTCCGGCGCCCAGATGCGCGATGCGCACTTCGAGCTTGCCAAGGAACAAGGTCATTTCGCGCTCGAAAACCAGTGTCGGCCACGTAAGCCCGGGCACGGTTTCGACGCCGGCGAACAGCCGCGGAAAGCGTTCGATTTCCGACTTCATGTCCTGCTCGCCGCGCTCGACGATCATCTCGTAGGTGCCGCGGCTCGCGATCACCTGCTGCGCGCCCTCAGCGAAATACGCCGACGCGCCGAGCACGCGAACCGCGTGATAGTGCGACAGCACGACATATTTGATGGGTTTGTCGGTCACGCTGCGGATCTTCGCGATCAGATCCTGGGCCATGGCGGGCGTGGCCGTAGTGTCGACGATCAGCACGCCGTCGTCGCCAATGATCACGCCCGAATTCGGGTCGCCCTCGGTCGTATAGGCGTAGGCGTTCTCGGACAGTTGCGTCCAGGTGACTTTCTTTTCTTCCAGATCGGCTTGGGATGCGAATGCTTTGGCCATGCTTTGTCTCCCTCAAAAGGTGGATGTGAGGCGAGACGACCCGCGCGAGCGCCGCTCGGAACGAGGCGCGCAGGCAGGCTGTATTGCAGGAAATGTCTCGCCCCGTTTCTGACTCTGTGACTGCGGCGGTTTGCCGGGGTGAGTGCATCTTATGGCTGGCAAGATTTATTTGTCAATAGCGAATCATGTTGCCATACACAAATTCATCACGCACACTAATGCAGCGTCAGACGAGGGCCGGGGCGGAACGGGCTTCGTTTAACATGGACCCTTTTCAGGAATGAGTGCGGGTGTGACGAGAGCAGCCAAACTGACCGCGAGGCGCGGAAACAGCAAGAGCAACAGCAGCGAGGACCCTGCAGGCGCAACGGGCGGCACGCAGGCTGCAGCCAGTCCGCGCGCCGGCGCGGCAACGGCCGAAGGCGGCAAACCGCAGCGCGGCATTCAGAGCGTCGAAGTGGGCGGCAGACTGCTGCACGCGCTGGCACAGGCGCGCGGCCCGCTCGCCTTGTCGGATCTGGCTGCCAATGCCGCGCTCACGCCCGGCCAGGCGCACACCTATCTGGTGAGCCTGACGCGCCTTGGCCTCATCAAGCGCGACGAACTGACGGGCCGCTACGAACCAGGGCCGCTCTCACTAAGGCTCGGCCTGCTGCATCTCGAGCACCAGCCGGCGTTTCGCGCCGCGGTGCCTCGCGTCGCGGCGCTTGCGGAGGCGATCGGGTTTAGCGTGGCAATCTGCATTGCCGGGCCGCAAGGGCCGACCATCGTCCGGTACGAGCATGGCGGCTTTCCGCTGCACGTCAATCTGCACGTGGGCACAGTCATGTCGTTGCCGGCCACCTCGACGGGGCGTGTGTTCTGCGCCTATCTGCCCGAGGAGACGGTGCAAGCCATGTGGATAAATCAGTCCAGCCAGCACGGACAAAGCATGACCGAACCCGCCGGACGCGAGGCGTTCGAAGCGACCTTGGCGGCGCTGCGTGAGCGCGGCCTGGAACGCAGCGTCGACGCGCCGAGCCCGGGGATCAGCAGCCTGAGCGCGCCGGTGCTCGATGCGTCGGGCGTGCTCTGTCTCGCGCTCACCGTGATAGGTTCAACGGGTTCGATCGACGTGAAATGGAACGGGCCGACCGCACGTGCCCTACAGGCCACCGTGCGGGACATCAGTGCCGAACTTGCAGCCACCTCACCGAGCCCCGCTCCCTGATAGCCGTGAACGATACGCTCTCCTCTCTATCCTCTGCCTCTGGATCAGAAGCCCGGCAACAGCGTGGCATCCAGTCGCTCGACAGCACGGGCGAACTGCTTGGCGCGCTGGTCGCGGCAGGCCGCCCGCTCAGCTTGCGCGATCTCGCCGCCGCGGCGGGCATGCCGCCGGCGAAGGCGTTCGCACACCTGGTCAGTCTGCAAAAAATCGGCCTGCTGAGCCGCGATGCTGCCGGTTGTTTCGAAGCCGGGCCGTTGGCGCTCGAACTGGGCTTGATCGGCCTGCAACGTTTATCGCCGACGCGCGAAGCGGAACCGGAGATCGTCGAACTGGCTGCGTCGACAGGTATGAGCGTCGCCATGGCAGTGCTCGGGCCGCTCGGGCCCACCGTCGTGCGCCTGGAGGAATCGGCGCGGCCGCTGCATGTGAGCTTGCGGGTGGGGACCGTGATGTCGCTGGTCAACACGGCTATCGGGCGCGTGTTTTCCGCGTATGTGGCCGACGATGTGCGTCACCGTCTGCTAGCGCAGGATCATTTGCGCCTGGCGGGGACCGACGGTACAGCGTTGCTGCAAAAGCCGGGCGCAGGCGACACCATCCCGCCGCTCGATCCGCACTACGCACAACGGCTCGCACGGATTCGCGCGGACGGCATCGACACGGCATTGAGCCGCCCTGTGCCGGGCATCGATACGCTGGCCGCGCCGGTGCTGGACCACACCGGCAGCATCTGCCTCGTGCTCGCGCTGATGGGGCCGAGCGGCAGTTTCGACAACGCCGTGACGGGCGACCCGGCGCGGATCTTGAGCGCGGCGACGCAGAGGCTGTCGCGGCGCTTTGGGTGGATTGCGGGAGAGCACGCGGGTTAGGCGGCCTTTGCCTTGCGATAGCGCCGCTAATGATGCATGCGCAACATGGGCCATCATTCGCGTGAGCGAGCAACGCGAAGCGCTGACCGCAAGCACAGCCAGGCTTGCTACTATGCGGAAAGATTTTTCCCGACTGACCAGCCCGAGTCCTGCGGATCAAGGCAGCGGTTAACAGATAGCCCCCCAGGAGATACCCCATGAGCGATCAGCCGTTCGGACGTTCCCGCCGCGATTTCATGCGCATTGCCGTCACGGCCGGCAGCACAGCCGCCTTGCCGTGGCTGAAGGACGCCCAGGCCCAGACGCCAGCCAGCACCAATGCAGCGACCGCGCCTGCGAATGCCGCCAACGCCACCGCCCCATCCACAGGCCAGCTCGCCACAGCCCATCCGCCCCAAGGCACCCACCTGATCCTGCTCGGCACCAAAGGCGGCCCCACTCCGTCCGACCTGCGCGCTGCACCAGCAAACGTGCTGGTCGTAGACGGCCAGCCCTATGTGGTCGATTGCGGCAACGGCGTCGCGCTGCAACTCACCAAGGCCGGCATCAAACTGCCGGGCCTGCGTGACATCTTCCTCACACACCATCATTCGGACCACAACGCCGATCTGGGCAATCTCGTCTTCCTCGCCTGGGCCACCGGGCTGCACACACCCGTCAACTTATACGGACCGCCGCGCATCACGCGAATGATCGACGATTTCGTCGACATGAACGCGATCGACCTGGAAGTCCGCATGCGCGAGGAGGGCCGGCCGGCATTCCGGCCGCTGATCAACATTCACGAGTTCGACGGCCCGCGCCTCGTGATGGAAGACGAACGTGTCAAGGTCACCTCGATGCTCGTCGATCACTACACGATCAAGCCAGCCTTCGCTTACCGCTTCGAGACCCGTGATCGCACGGTCGTGTTCTCCGGCGACACCACGTACTACCCGCCGCTTGCGGAGTTCGCCAAAGGCGCCGACGTCCTGGTGCACGAAGTGATGTACCTGCCGGCGCTGCAAAAGCTGATGAAAACCGTCGACAACGCGCCAACCCTGCTCGATCACCTCGTCAAGAGCCACACCAGCACCGAACAGGTCGGCAAGATTGCCGCAGCGGCGGGCGTGAAGACGCTCGTATTGAGCCACTTCGTGCCGGGCGGCGACCCCGCAATAACGGACGAGATGTGGACCGCCGACGTGCGTCAGCATTTCTCCGGGGAAATCGTCGTCGGTAAAGACCTGCAGGTTATCTAGGCGCCGGCCAGCCCGTGCGACGTCTATGACTGCAATGACTGCCACCACGCAACCCGCGCCGATACCCCTCACGCTTCTGACCGGTTTTCTCGGTTCGGGCAAGACCACCCTGCTCAACCGCCTGTTGCCACAACCGGCACTCGGACAATGCGCGGTGATCATCAACGAACTGGGCGCAATCGGTCTCGACCATCTGTTCGTCAAGACCTCGCGTGACGAAACCATCGCTCTGCTCGAAAACGGTTGCCTGTGCTGTGGCGTGCGCGACGAGATTCCCGCGTTCGAGCGATTGCTGATCGAGACAACCGGACTCGCGCGTCCCGGCCCGGTGATTTCGCTGTTGCTCGGCGACGCGGCGCTTGAAGGACGCGTGCGCCTCGACGGCATTGTCACGACCGTGGACGCGAAACATGGCGCGGCACAACTCGTTCGCCATGAAGAGTCGCGCCAGCAGGTGGCTGTGGCAGACCGGATATTGCTGACCAAAGCGGAGTTGGTCGATGCAGCGGCGCTGGCCGAACTCGAAGCGACATTAGAAACGCTGAACCCCGGCGCGCCAAGGATGCCGGTACGCAACGGCGAAATCGATGCCGCGCATCTGCTCGATATCCTGACACCGCGCGAATTACGTCCATGGCTGCGCACCGAACCCGCGACACCGCGCAAGCTGATGAGCCCGGTGCGCACCGCAGCGGCAAGCCTCGCCAGTCATCCGGACATCGACAGCTTTTGCCTGAGCTACGCGCAACCTCTACCGATGCACGCGCTCGAGACCGCGCTGACGGTACTGCTCGGCTATCACGGCGAGCGCATCCTGCGGGTGAAGGGCATCGGGAACTTCATCGGCGAGTCGCGGCCGGTCGTCTTTCATGGCGTGCAGCAGTTGCTGCACGAACCACTCAAACTCGAGCAATGGCCCGATGAAGATCGCTCGACGCGTCTGGTGTTTATCGTGCAGGGACTGGCCCGTTCCGTGATCGAAGAAACCCTCACGCATTTCCTGCGCGAAGCAGGCTGCACGTCCTGCTAGGACGACGACTCGCCCGCAGCCGGTTCCGGCTCATGTGACAGGCGCGACTTGGCGTGCCGCATCTTCTCCAGCGTCTTCGGCCCAAGCTTGAGCGCCACGCCGATCGCGAGCGCATCCACGATGCACAGATGCACGAGCCGCGACACACCCGGCGTATTCGGATCAATCGGACTCGGCACGCGCAGCAGCAGCGGAATATCCGCGAGCCATGCGAGCCGCGATCCGGCGTTGGTCAGCGCAATCGTGGTCGCGCCACGCTCCTTGGCAATCTGGATGCTTTCGTTCACCTCGACACTGCGCCCCGAGTGCGAGATCGCAAGCGCCACATCGCCCGGCTCCAGCAAGCCCGCGTAAAGCCGCTGCAAGTGGCCATCGGTAAACGCACTGGCGGCAATATCGAGGCGCAGAAACCGTAGCGCCGCATCTTGCGCCACCAGTCCCGAACCGGAGCCCACGCCGAACACATAAACGCGGCGCGCATTGGCCAACGCGGCAATCGCCGCTTCCACCACTACCGGGTCGAGCGCCCCGCGTGCATGGGTGATGCCCTCGACCACCGCTTCACCGACCTTGTCGAGCAAGGTCTGAACATCGTCGTCGCGCGCAACGGCGGTCGACGCATACGGCAAGCCCCCCGCCACGCTCTGCGCCAACTGCATCTTGAAGTCGCGCAAACCGTTCGCCCCGACCGCCCGGCAAAAGCGCGTCACGGAAGGCTCGGAGACCTCCGCACGCTGCGCCAGCTCGGTGATGCTCGCGCGCATCGCAAAGTCGACGTCGCTCAGCACCATCTCGCCGACCTTGCGCTCGGCTGGGCGTAGTTCGGTCAATGCGCCGCGTATGTGGGGAATCAGGTTCTGAGCGGACACCCGTGTGTTCCTTATGGGTTCAAGGTCTGGAATCCGCGTCTGGCGTCGCAAGCAAACGCAGGGCCGCCCCAAGTTTGCTTGCCCCCTCGGGGGCCTGGCGCGAAGCGCCAGGTTTGGGGGCGCTCTTCACGGCAACCGCACGCGGTATCAGGCAAGCCTGCGTCCACTCTCCGTATCGAACAGATGAACATGCTCGGCCGGCAGGCGCAACGCCACGCGCTGGCCGGGTTCGATCGACGAACGCTGGCGGGTCGTGACACACCACGTGCTGCCGCCTATTTTCCCGTACAAGTGGGTCTCGGCGCCAGTCGGCTCCACCACTTCCACTTCCATCACGACATCCGAGGGTGCCGCCACTGTTTCGATGTGCTCGGGCCGCACGCCCAGCGTGAGCTTCGCGCCGGCCTGCGCAGACGCCGGCGCCGGCGTTTGCGGCAAGGCCACCTCGCTGCCGTCGGCGAGCTTCAGCGCAAGACCGTCCGCGCCGCTCACCAGCACGCCTTCGGCAAAATTCATCGCAGGCGAGCCGAGAAAGCTCGCGACAAACAGATTGGCCGGGCGATCGTAGAGATCCAGGGGCCGCCCGATCTGCTCGATACGGCCTGCGTTCATCACAACAATCCGGTCCGCCATCGTCATCGCTTCAATCTGATCGTGCGTGACGTAGATCACCGTATTCTTCAGACGCTGATGCAGCGCCTTGATCTCGGTGCGCATCTGCACGCGCAGCTTCGCATCGAGATTCGACAAGGGTTCGTCGAACAGGAATAGCGACGGCTCACGAACCACCGCGCGGCCCATCGCCACCCGCTGGCGCTGGCCGCCCGAGAGCGCACGCGGCAAGCGGTCCAGATAGCCGCCGAGGTTCAGCATCTTCGCCGCAGCTTCGATGCGCGGCTTGAAACTCGTGGATGCTTCCTTGCGAATGCGCGGCCCGAACGCAATGTTCTCGTACACGCTCAAGTGCGGATACAGCGCATAGCTCTGGAACACCATCGAGATATTGCGCTGCTGCGGCGCGAGCGCGTTGGCGCGCGTGCCGCCGATCATCAGATCGCCGCCGCTGATCTCTTCGAGACCCGCCACCATGCGCATCAGCGTGCTCTTGCCGCAACCCGACGGCCCCACCAGCACGACGAATTCGCCGTCGTCGATATGCAGGTCGATGCCGTGCACCACCTGGGTGTCGCCATAACGCTTGAAAATGCCGCTCAGTTGCACTGCTGCCATGCTGTCCTCATCGTCATCCGGCGCAACCGTCACGCGGTTGCACCACGTTCACTGGATCAAAGCGTCTCGAGCGTCAGTTCCTCTGCCATCAGCCGGTTGCCGGCCATCAGGCCGCCGTCGACCGGCAGCGCCACGCCGGTGATCACGCGCGCCATCGGCGAGGCGAGAAACTGCACGGCATCGGCAATGTCGTCCGGTGTAGCGAAGTCGCGCAGCGGGTACCATTTCTTGAGGTCTTCGAAGACCTGTGGGTTTTTGTCGACCCGCGCCTGCCAGGCCTGGGTCTTGACGGTGCCCGGGCACACGATGTTCGCGCGGATGCCGTAGCGCCCCAACTCCAGCGCCAGCGCTTTCGTATAGCTGATGAGGCCCGCCTTCGCCGCGCTGTACGCCGGGTGCCCAAGCGCCGCCATGCCGTTGACCGAGCCGATCAGCACCAGCACGCCCTGTTTCCGCTCGATCATCGACGCCCGCACCGCCTCCACCGTGTGGTAGGTGCCGTTCAGGTTGAGGTGGACGTCGCGCTGCCAGCTTGCGGCGTCGGTTGTCGCCAGCGTCAGCCCTTTGGCTGCACCGGCATTGGCGACCAGCACGTCGACCGGCCCGCGCAACTTGACCGCCTGCGCCACGGCCTCCTGCACCGCCGCCGCGTCCGCCAGATCAGCGACCACCGGCGTGACATGCGCCGCACCGAGCGCAGCGGTGAGCTCATCGAGCGCCGCTGCGTTGATGTCGAGCGCCAGCACGGCCTCGCCCTGCTCCACAAACCGCCGGCACAGCGCGCTACCGATCCCGCCACAGGCGCCTGTGACCAAAACCACTCGCTTCATGTCTATCCTCACACTTTGCTTGCCGGCGCCGGGGCGCTGCACCACGCCCCGGCTACGCTCTCTCAGGCCGCACTGCACAGGCTTTCCGTCTTGTAAATTTCCAACACGACACGCTTTTCAAGCCTATCCTAGGCGCACCGCCATTCATACTGCCTGCGTCCGCACTGCACAAAATACGCCTTCTTTACAGCATCTTAGGCAAAAAACGCGGCGATAAAAAATATCGTAGTCCCTACGTGACAAGCTTTTTTGCGTCATGTAGGATTTTTTCAAACAATTTAACAACCCAGCGGCCGGCGACGGCAGCAGACCACCCCAGGAGAGAGAAATGTCGTTGCAAGCCCGTGCTTCCTTCGCGCTCGGCAAGATTGCCGTGGCGCTTGCGTTTGCAGGTATGGCCGTCGCGGCGCACGCCGACACGGTCCGCGTTACCGTCGCCCATTACAGCGATGCGACCGCACCGTACTTCGAAAAAGTGGCTCAGGAATTCGAAAAAGCCAACCCCGGCACGACGATCAAGATCGAGGACGTGAGCTGGGACACGCTGCAACAGAAGCTGCAAACGGACATTACCGGCGGCGCCAACGCCGACCTGGCGATTGTCGGCACCCGCTGGCTGCTCGATTTCGTCAAGGACGACGTGGCCGAACCGCTCGACGGCTACATGGACGCCAGCTTCAAGAACCGCTTCATCGGTCCGTTCCTCGCCCCGGGCGAGATCAACGGCAAGGTCTACGGCCTGCCGATCGCCGCATCGGCCCGCGCGCTTTACTACAACAAGGATCTGCTGGCGAAGGTCGGCTATCCGGACGGCCCGAAGACGTGGAATGACGTGATCGACGCCTCGAAGAAACTGAAGGCGCAAGGCATTGCCGGCTTCGGCCTGCAAGGCAAGGAAATCGAAACGGACGTCTACTTTTACTATGCGCTGTGGAGCTACGGCGGCGAAGTCGTCGGCAAGGACGGCAAGGCAGCGTTCAACTCGCCGGCTGGCGTGAAGGCCGCGACGCTGTACAAGACGCTGATCGACGATGGTCTGACCGAACCGGGCGTGACGGGCTACAGCCGCGAAGACGTGCAGAACCTGTTCAAGCAGGGCCGTGTGGCGATGGTCATCTCGGCGCCGTTCCTCTCCAAGCAGATCGCCAAGGAAGCGCCGAACCTGAAGTACGGCATCGACCCGATCCCGATGGGCACGACTCACGCCACGTATGCGGTGACGGACTCGATCGTGATGTTCAAGAACTCCAAGGTGAAGAAGAGCGCCTGGAAGTTCCTCGACTATCTGTTCACGAAGGAGCCGCGTGTGCAGTTCACCAACACGGAAGGCTTCTTGCCGACCACCAAGGCCGAAGCGACCGACCCGGCGTTCAACAATCCTGACACGAAGGCGTTCATCGCGCTCCTGCCGAGCGCGCGTTTTGCGCCGACGATTACGGGTTGGGAAGACACCGCGAAGGCTGTGTCGGACGCCATGCAGTCGATCTATCTCGGCAAGGCTCAGCCGGCAGCAGCTTTGAACGCAGCGGCCGACAAGGCGAATCAATCGCTCGGCAAGTAATGGCGTTGAGTCAACGCCGAGTTGACGTAGAACCGCGTTAATGTAGACCGGTGCGCGCCGCTGCTGTCAGGCGGCGCGCACCGTGTTGTATCCGGCCCATCCCGTCGCGCCGGCCTCGAGGCAACATTGAAGCCGGGTCGAGGCTCAAGCGCTACTTACGACCGAGCACGCATGAGCCGTCCTGCTTCCCTGCGCCTGTCGGCGCCCTGGCTGCTGATTGCGCCGAGTTTGATCCTGGCGCTGTTTATCATCAGCTATCCGATTTTCAACATCGTGTATCAGTCGCTGCACGATGTCTCGCGCTTCGGCGCAATTCGCGACTTTACCGGCCTCGCGAATTTCTACACCGTGTTCGCAGATCCGGAATTTCTCGGCGCGCTCAAGCGCACGATCTACTGGACGTTTTTTGTCGTGGGCGGCACCGTCCTAATCTCGGTACCGGTCGCACTTATTCTCAACCAGGACTTCTATGGACGCGGCGTGGCGCGCACTATCGTGATGCTGCCGTGGTCCGTGTCGCTCACGATGACCGCCGTGGTATGGCGCTGGGCCTTTAATGACGACTACGGCATGGTCAACGTCACATTGCACCGGCTCGGCATCATCAACGGGCCGATTCATTGGCTGGCGACGCCGGAGCTCGCGTTTCCGGTGGAAATTGCGGTCGGGATTCTGGTGTCGATTCCGTTTACGGTCACTATCCTGCTGGGCGGCCTGTCGTCCGTGCCGGGCGACATCTACGAGGCGGCACGCATCGACGGCGCGAGCGCATGGCAGCAGTTCCGCAAGCTGACGCTGCCCTTGCTCAAGCCTTTCGTCAACATGGCGATCCTGTTGAATGTGATCTACGTCTTCAACTCGTTTCCGATCATCTGGGTCATGACGCAAGGCGGCCCGGACGAGAGCACGCATATTCTCGTCACCTATCTGTATGAGGTCGGCTTCCGGCTGGGGCGTCCGGGCCAGGCGGCAGCGGTGTCGCTGATCATGCTGATCATGCTGTTCGTGTTTTCGATGCTGTATCTGCGCATGCAGCCGGCGAAGGAAGGGGAAAACGCATGAGCACCAAACTGAAACGCACGCTATGGTGCTGGCTCGCGCTGTCTCCGCTGATCGTCCTCGTGCTGTTCCCGTTTGCGATCATGCTGTTCACCGCGCTCAAACCGGCCGATGAGGTTTTCGTTTACCCGGCCCGCTGGCTGCCGGTGCACTGGCAATGGAGCAACTTCGCAGATATGTGGCAGGCCGCCAACTTCGGCGTGGCCTTGCGCAACAGCGTGGTAATCAGCCTGCTTTCCATGGCGCTTGCGCTGGCGGTCAGCGTGCCCGCGGCCTACGCGCTCGCGCGCTTTCCGTTCAAGGGGCGCGGCCTGTACCGGCAGTTCCTGCTCGTCACGCAGATGCTCTCGCCAATTCTGCTGGTGGTCGGCCTGTTCCGCCTCGCCGCCATGATTCCCTATGGCGACGGCAACCTGGTTGACTCCAAGCTCGCGGTGATCGTCTCGTATGCGGCGTTCAACATCGCGTTTGCCGTGTGGATGCTGTCGTCTTACTTTCAAACTGTGCCGCGCGATCTCGAAGAGTCAGCATGGCTCGAAGGATGCGGCCGCGCCAAGGCCGTGTTCAAGGTGTTTCTGCCGTTGGCCGTCCCCGCTATCGTCGTCACGGCAATCTTCACATTTATCAACGCGTGGAACGAGTTTGCGGTGGTCTATACGCTGATTCGTTCGCCGGAGAACAAGACCCTCACCGTGCAGGTCACCGACATGGTGGCAGGGAAGTACGTCGTGGAATGGCATCTGGTCATGGCGGCGACCTTGTGCGCGACCTTGCCGGTCTCCGTGGTGTTCGCGTGGCTGCAGCGGTATCTCGTCAAGGGTCTCGCTCTGGGAGCAGTGAAGTAAGCGTGACCGCCAATACGACCCAACCATCCGGTACGCCGTTGCGCTAGACTGCGGTCGTCCCGGAGGGCTTAGACGTGTCCAACCTGAAACCCAGACTGCTTCACCTGAGCGCCGCCTGCGCCCTGACGTGTGTTCAGATGCTGGCGCACGCGGCCTCCTCGCAAGAGGTTCCCGCCGCCAACGCCGCGAGCCAGACACAGACCTCGCAGGCTGCGGCACTGCTGGCGCAGCGGCCTATTGTCGGCGACGACGCCGGCGCCGTCAGAGACACCTTGGCGACGGGACGCATTCACGCCAGCTCGCCCACCTTGACCGAGCGTCTGCGCGACCTGATTCCCACTCGCCAGGTACCGCACGATCTCGACCTCGCGAAGGTCAATCTCGACCGTGAACTGGTATTCGTCGTCCCCGTGTCCTATGGCGTGCTGTACCGTTCGAAAAACCACTCGCTGACAGTCAACGCGGATCTGGCGGACGAGGAAGCGCCGGGCGTGATCCCGCTCAAGAAAACCGTGATCGGACCGAGCGGCCGGGGGTTGGTGGTAGCCGCGGAAGCGAAAGCGAAGGGATATATCCAGCGAATCGATCTGATTGAACTCAAGCCTGGCGAATCCAGCAAGACCAAGGTCCGTGCCCACCTCTCGCTCTCGCCGGCTGATTTCGCCAAAGTTGACGGCGATTTCGCCATTGCGCTGATGTGCGATCTCGCGCCGCCCTATCTGAGCGAGCAGCGCGAACATAGCGATCCCACCGACGACGAGCCGACCGATATCACGACCCGCACGTCGGTTCTATACACTCATGTCCGCGCCGTCTGGCTGATCAGCCCGCAGACGGGTACGGTGCTGGCGAAGAACCTGCATTTGTCGAACTGAGGCTGCGCCGCGTGGACAGGCTGGATGAACAGCCGGCACAGCGGCGCAACGCACCTGTCCGTTTTCGTCAAACGCCTTCGACGAGTACAGCGCGATAGGTTGAACCCTTGAAACGGTGCTTCACGACCTCCTGGTACTCGGGGCTGTCGTACCAGGCGCGTGCCGCCTCCGTGGACGGGAACTCAACCACCACCACACCCTCGGGCGCATCGCCCTCGAGCACCTGCTGCGGTCCATAGGCAGCAAGTATCTTGATTGGATGACCTTTGAAGGTCGCACCAACCTTGCTTTGGTAAATATCCAGCTCAGCCTGATCCTGCGTGCTTTCTCGTGTGAAGACAATATAAGTCGCCATGACATACGCTCCAGCAGTGGTGTGAAGGTGGAGGAGATCATGCCACGAAATCGTGTCGCGTTCCGGCAAGCTGCCCAGCCTCGCCGGCAACGCCGCACGCGGGCGTCACGGCCGGTAGCGCAAGGCCTCGATCAACACCGCCAGCGCGCGTGAGGACTGCCTGCGGCTGGGGTAATAGAGGTGGTAGCCTGGGAAGGTCGGGCACCAGTCCTTGAGTACAAGCTTGAGGCGATTGTCGTCGAGATAAGGCCGCACCACGTCTTCCGGTACATACGCAAGACCACAGCCGTCGAGCGCCGCCTCCAGCATCAGCGATGTCGTATTGAACACCAACTGGCCCTCCACGCGAACCTTCAGCTCATGCCCCGCCTTTTCGAACTCCCATGCATACAGACCACCGTAGGTGGGTAGCCGCAGATTGATACAGCTATGCTCGGTCAACTGCTGCGGTGTTCTAGGACGACCGTGCTTCGCAAAGTAGGATGGAGCACCGACCACCGCCATGTGCATATCCGGCGCGGCGCGCACCGCAATCATGTCTTTCGCCACCTGATCGCCCAGGCGCACCCCCACGTCGAACTGCTGCGCGACGATATCCGTCAGCCCGAAGTCGATGACGATCTCGACCTTGATGTCCGGATAGTCCGGCAGGACGCGCGCAAGCTTCGGCCATAGCACTTCGCGAGCGGCGACTTCGTCAGCGGTGATGCGAATCGTGCCGGCCGGCTTGTCGCGCAACTCGCTCAATGCCGCCAGTTCCTCGTCGATCTCTTCGAAGCGAGGTCCCACTGTGGCGAGCAGGCGCTCGCCGGCCGGCGTGGGTGCCACGCTGCGGGTGGTGCGCGTGAGCAAGCGCAGGCCTAATCGGGACTCCAGCGCGCGGATGGTGTGACTCAACGCCGATTGCGACACCCCAAGCCTGGCCGCCGCCCGGGTAAAGCTGCGTTCGCGCGCCACCGCGAGAAACGCCAGCAGGTCGTTAAAGTTTTCGCGTGCCATTGATGAGCCCAGTTCATAGGTGCATGCCGATTCTACAGTCTAGTCGCGCCTGGCCGCACTCTGTAAATTCGACTTTGCAGATGACCGGCCGCGCGGGTGCAAGACGCCTGCGCGACTCATCACCATCCCGACCCAAGTTGGAGAGAACGTCATGGCTCAAGAACCCACCGCAGCGCGTGAAGCGTTTGGCGACTTCGCACCCGCGCTGGCGGAATACACGGACAAAGTGCTGTTCGGCGACGTCTGGCAACGTCCCGGACTTTCGCCTCGCGAGCGCAGTCTGATCACCGTTGCCAGCCTTGTCGCGCTATATCGCACGAACGAGCTGCCTTTCCATATCGGCAAGGCGCTCGACAACGGCATCACACGCGACGAACTGATCGAACTGATCACCCACCTTGCCTTTTATTCAGGCTGGCCGACTGCCGCCACCGCATGGCCGATTGCCAAGCGCGTCTTCGAGGCGCGCGAGGCTTGAGCGGATCGAACCGCGCGGCCTGTTTCAGCACGATCTAACGCAGGCCTTGCCTGCACGGAGCACTCTCAATGGATTACCGGTATCTGGGCCGCAGCGCCCTCAAGGTTTCGCCCCTGTGCCTGGGCGCGATGATGTTCGGCGGCGAGACCGACGAGGCCACCTCGAAGCGCATCATCGACAAGGCTTACGATCAGGGCATCAATTTCATCGACACAGCAGACGTCTATCACGCGGGACGTTCGGAAGAGATCGTCGGACGCGCCATCGCTTCGCGGCGCGATAGCTGGGTGGTCGCGACCAAGTTCGGTTATCCGGCCACGCAGGGGCCGAACGAACAGGGTCAGTCGCGCAAGTGGATCGTGCAGTCGGTTGACGCGAGCCTGAAGCGGCTCGGCACCGACTATATCGACATCCTCTACTTTCACCGCGCGCTGACCGATGCGCCGCTCGAAGAAGCGGTGCGCGCGATTGGCGATCTGATCCGTCAAGGCAAGATCCGTTACTTCGGTGTATCGAACTTCCGTGGCTGGCGCATCGCCGAGATCGTCCGCCTTGCCGATCAGCTCGGCATGGATCGGCCGGTCGCGAGCGAGCCGCTTTACAACATCGTCGACCGTACCGCTGAAGTCGAGCAACTACCGGCTGCGGCTCACTATGGACTGGGTGTGGTTCCGTATAGCCCGCTGGCGCGTGGCGTGCTGAGCGGCAAATATGGTGTGGATACCCCGCCGCCGGCCGATTCGCGTGCAGGCCGCGGCGACAAGCGTATCCAGCAGACCGAGTGGCGACCGGAGTCGCTGAGGATCGCCCAGGCCGTTGCCGAACATGCGGCGAAGCGCGGGACGACTTCGATTGCGTTTGCGCTCGCCTGGGTGCTCAAAAACCGGTTCGTCAGCAGCGCGATTGCCGGTCCGCGGACTGAAGCGCAGTGGGATAGCTATGGCGAGGCGCTAAAGCTTTCGCTCACCTCGGAAGATGAGCAGTTCGTCGATAGCCTGGTGGTGCCGGGGCATGCGTCGACGCCGGGGTATACCGATCCGGGGTATCCGGTTGAGGGGCGGCGGGTGGTCGGGTAATCGGCCAGGTTAAGGGGCGCGGCAAATCGCCGGCGCTAACTGGAAGTCGGGCCACTATCTTCGGACGTGGCCCAATCTTCAAAGCGCATTAAGACAAGCAACAAAAGCGGAGACCAAGGTACCGTGCTTGGGCGACGCCTTTTTACCAACCGCACCGAAACGCATTTCGGCGTCTGTAATGGCGGACACGACGATTCACTCTTGAGCATCCACACAGTCTTGTAGATGCGCAAGAACCTTCGACGGACGCTCCCGCATGATGAACGAACAGATGTTCGTGTCGAGCATGTCAATCTGCGTCACTGGCTCGACTCCGAACCTTCGTCATCACTCTCCGTCAGATCGAAACGGCCCGACTCGATCACCGGTGGGCGATCTGAAAGGAGATCGGCATCGGCCAACGGCTCGCTCGCGAACGAGGACCAATTGGGACGAACAGGACGCAAAACAAGCGTATCCCCATCCCGCCGAATGTCGAGTTCAGTCACTCCCTCGTACTGCATGTCCTTGGGAATGCGGATGGCCTGACTAGCGTTGTTCTTGAAAATGGAAACGGTGCGCATGACAGTTCCCGGAGCGGGTGAAACATGCCGATATTTTACCCATATGTTGGCATATGCCAACTTGACACCGGCAGCGCGATTGCGGGTCCGCGTACCGAAGCGCAGTGGGATGGCTACGGCGAGGCGCTAAAGCTTCCCCTCCCTCGCAACGCAAACGCCGCGAGCGTACATCCAAGCATCGCGATACCGGCCACGAGGAAGGTATCGCTATAAGCCATCAACAGCGCCTCGCGGCCAATCACCTTATCGATAATGCCAAGCGCCGCTTCGCGGCTGCCGGCGAGCCCCGCGGCAGCCAGCGCGTCGCCCCGGCCAACATGGCTACCGGTCAGCACCCTGACCATATCGATCATGCGCTCCTGAAACGCCCCATTGAACGGCGTAATCGCTTCGCCAATGCGCGCGGCGTGCAGCTTTTCCCGTTCCACCACGATCTGGCTGGCGATCGCAATCCCGATCGCGCCACCCAGGTTGCGCACCATGCTGAACAGACCCGAGGCCGATCCGAGCTGGCTCTTCTCGATGCCGTTGACCGCCATCACGCCCAGCGCGACGACCACCAGCGATTGCCCGATTCCGCGCACGATCAGCGACGGCACGACCACGTTCGCAGAAGCATCCACGTCGAGATGAATGTTCATCAGGCATCCGATCGCCACCAGCACAAAGCCGGCAATGATCGTCGTGCGAGCGCTGGTGCGGCGCATCAGAGGCGGCGTCAAAAATGACATGACGAACTGCACAAGCCCGTACGGCACCATCATCACGCCGATATCGCGGGCACTGTAGCCCTGCAGTTCGGCAAAATAGTTTGGCACCAGAAACACGACCGCGAACACCACCCCGCCGAACAGGAACTGCATCAGACTCGCAATACCGAAGTTATAACGCCCCAGCAGCCGAAGATTGATAAACGGTTCATCGCGACGAAGCTGCACAATCACAAAGACAGCGAGCCCAACGACCGCAACCAGAAACATGTTCGTAATGAAACCCGAGCCGAACCAGTCCTTGCGCCCACCCTCCTCCAGCACGATCTGCAGTGCACTGAGTCCGATCGCCATCGTCGTGATGCCGAGCCAGTCCGCGCTGCGCAGCCGGTCCAGTTGCACCGGCTCAGGTTTGATCGCCCAACCGATCGCCGCCAGCAGAACGAGCGCGGGTGGAATCTGCAAATAGAAAATCCAGCGCCACGAATACATGTCGGTCAGCCAGCCGCCCAGGGAGGGCCCTGCCGCCTGCGCGACGTTGTTGGCAACCGCGAACAGCGCCATACCGAGCGGATGCCGCGCTGGTGGCAACTTCGTTACGATCAGCTGAAACGAGAGCGGAATCAGCACACCGCCGAACGCGCCTTGAAACGCACGGGCAACGATCATGGCGTCGATGGTCGGCGCTACGGAACACACGAGCGAGAAGACCAGAAACCCACTCGTTCCGACCAGCATCACGCGTCGGATCGAAAACACCTGTACGAGCCACCCGGTCAGTGGAATGATGATGATTTCCGCAACCAGATACGCCGTGGTAATCCACGAACCTTCCTCGAAACTCGCACCAAGCGAACCACGGATATCGGGTAGCGAAGCATTGGTGACATGCACGTTCATACCGGCCATGAAGCAGCCAAACACGCCACCGAGCACCGCAATCCAGGCACGCAACGACACCGGCTCATGAGTCGTGGCAGCAGTAGTGGTAGCGCTCATGAACGACTCGCGGAGGTTTGTGTACCGGTATGAACGCGTGCGACGACCGACATGCCTGGCCGCAGGGCGATTGCCTCGCGCTGCCCGGCGTCCACCGCAATCTTGACGGGGATGCGCTGCACAACCTTGGTAAAGTTGCCGGTCGCGTTATCGGGCGGCAGCAACGCAAACTGGGCTCCCGAACCGGGTGCAATACTCAACACGCGGCCGTGCAAGGTATGCCCGCCATAGCTATCGACGTCGATCTCGACCGGCTGGCCGGCGCTCATTGTCGCCACCTCGGTTTCCTTGAAATTGGCGATCACGTAAACGTCCTGCAGCGGCACGACAGCGAGCAACGGCTGGCCCGTCTCGACATACTGCCCCGTGCGCACGGTGCGCTGACCAACTACGCCATCGCTGGCCGCGCGAATTGTCGTGTGATCGAGATCGAGCTGCGCGAGCGCCAGAGCGGCACGCGCGACCTCTACCTGCGCCTGTGCCTGCGCAATCGCGGCCATGCCTTGCATCCTGCGCTTGAGCAGCACGGCTTGTTCGCCGCGCTGTGCCTCGACGCTCGCATCGGCCTTGGCGAGCAGAGCATCGGCCGTGAGTGCTGCGGCATGCGCCTGCTCCCAACGTTGCTCGCTCGAGGCCTGTTCAGCCGTGAGTTGCCTGTAGCGTTCGTCGTCAGCCTTGCGGCGGCCCGCATCGGCTCGCGCCGCGGCGACATCCGCTTGCGCTGCCGCTGTCAGGCTGCTTTCGCGGGTAACTTGCGCATCGAGCGTCGCAACGTTTGCCTGTTCCGCGCGCAACGTCGCGAGCGCAGCGTCTACACTCGCCCGAGCCCGGGCGGCCTTAGCAGCGTAGTCGGCGCTATCTATTTGTGCGAGCAGATCCCCTTGGCGCACCGGCTGATTGTCTGCGACAGCCACGCTCGTCACATAGCCGGGCACGCGCGAACTCACGGTCACCACGTCCGCGCGGACATAGGCGTCGTCGGTGCTTTCGATAAACCGGCCGACGCTCCACCAGCGCAGCGCCATCACGGCCACTGCAACGCCAGCAACGACGCTAGCCGCCAAGACCAGATTTTTCCTGCTAAACGGTGAAGCCTTCCCCGGAACAACAGTGGTACTCATATCAAGACCTTGATGGAAAAGTAAGAGCGGCCGTTCAGCAGGTCCGCTAATGCATTCGCGCACGGCGCGATGAAGCTACTGCTGCCAGCCGCCACCAAGCGCCTTGAAAACGGCGACCTGATCCGATGCCAGCGTCCCGCTGGAGGCGGCAAGCGCTGCGTCGGTTGCGACGAGACTGCGTTCGGCGTCGAGCACGTCGAGAAAATCCAGCGCACCCGCTTTGTAATTCAGCTCCGCGAGATGCAGCGCACGAGCGTCGTTAGCTCGCGCAGCCTGTAGTGCCTGCTGGCGTTGCCACTGCGCGCCATAAAAGGTCAGCGCCTGCTCGGATTCCTTCAACGCGGTGAGTACGTTGCTCTCGAATCGCGCCAGCGCTTCGGCGTTATCCGCTTTCGCTTCGGCAAGCCTCGCGCGACTCACGGCCAGATTGGGAAAACGCCAGTTGATCAACGGGCCAACGCCCCAGCTCATCGCGTATTGATCGCCGAGAGAGGCGACGCTCCCCGTGGTCGACAAGAGATTGACCGAGCCGCCCAGCACGATGGACGGGTAGAGATCGGCCAGTGCAACGCCGACTTGTGCATCGGCCGCGGCCAGCATGCGTTCGGCAGCACGCAGATCGGGGCGGCGGCGCAGCAACGCGGCGCCGTCTCCGACCGGAAATGGCTGCTTGAGCACCGGCGCGACATGGCACTGCGCGGCGGTTGCCGGGAATTCGCCAGGCGGCCGGCCCAGCAGGACGGCCAACTCGAAGAGCGCGGCGCGACGCTTGCCTTCCAGGGTTGGAAGCGCCGCCCTGGTCTCGTCGAGAAAACCGTCAGCCCGCGTGACTTCGAGATCGGAAACGAGCCCGCGATCGCGTTGCCGGCTAGTCAGCTCGACTACGCGTTGGGCAATCTTAAGCGAGTGGTTGGCAACATCGATCTGCTCGCCGTATGAGCACACTTGCAGATACGCATCGGTTGTGGATGCGACGACCGCGACGCGTACCGCGTCCGAGGTCGCCTGCAGCGCCTGGGCGTCGGCTCGGGCCGCCGCCACCAGATTGCGTACGCGTCCCCAAAGGTCGACTTCGTACGACACAGCCAGCGACGGCGCATATGCCCAGCGCGTGTCTGCCGAATCGCGTCGCGCCGCCGCGACGATCTGATCGGCATTCTGCTTGCCGTAGTTACCGCCTAGCGCAAGCTGCGTATCGGGCAAGCGTGCAGCGCCGGCTTCGTTCACCACGGCCTGCGAGCGCGCAAGTCGCGCGGCCGCCACGGCGAGATCGCGATTCTGCGCAAGGGCCTGCTCGATCAACCCGTCCAGCACTGGATCGCGGTACAGGCGCCACCAGTCGTCAGGCAAAGGCTGCTGCGAAACAGGGGCATGCTCGGCCGAGGCGAACGGGGCCAACGCCGCGGCCGCAAGCTGCGGCGCGCGATACGGCGCTTGCAGCGAACAACCGGAACCCGCGAGGGTAATCGCTGCAATGCTGGCCACCACCAGACCGACGTGTGCGAAGCGGCGCGACCCGGGTATCCGGCAACGCGCGCCGTTGAGCCTCGCAAACGAAACAAAGCTGCGGTGAATTCCGGGCAAAACCATGACTCATGCTCGACTGTGGACTCGGAGAGACAAATGGTAGAGTCGTGTGAACCGATCATCTCTCGAAGAAATGCCATGCATCGTCGCGAAATAGACACCGTCAGCTTTGTCGAAAGCCAGAAGGCGCTCGAACTCGCCCCCGTCGCCGTGCTCGCCACCGACCAGCCCGCCCGCAGTGGCTTCCCACCGCACACGCACAGCAGCGCGCAATTGATCTACGCCATCTCGGGCGTCATGATCGTGCGTTCGGAAGCCGGCAGTTGGATCGTGCCGACCGGCCGCGCCGTCTGGGTACCGGGCGGCGTGCGGCACGAGATTGAAATTGCCAGCGACGTGCAAATGCGCACGGTCTACGTTGCCGCGGATGCGCGCGACAACCTGCCCAGCAGTTGCAGGGTGATTCTGGTGAGCGGGTTACTGCGCGAACTGATCGTGACGGCCGTCGGCATCCGCCCGGCCAGCATGTACAGCGATCGTGAACAGCGCATGCTGGAGTTGATTCTCGATGAAATCTGCATAGCCGAATCCTTGTTGCTGCATGTGCCCATGCCGCGTCATCCGGCGTTCGTCGAGCTATGCGCGGAATTGATCGCACAGCCTTCGCTAGAGGCCACGTTGCAGGGTTGGGCGCAGCGAGCCAGAATGAATCCACGCACGTTCGCCCGTGCGTTTCAGCGGGAGACAGGTATGACACATGGCTCGTGGTGCCGTCATACGCGGGTCCTGCTCAGCCTTCCGCAGCTCGCGACTGGGGCGTCGGTTCTCGAAGTCGCGCTGGAGCATGGCTATGAGAGTCCTAGTGCTTTTACAGCGATGTTTCGCAAGTTGCTCGGGGTCGCACCCAGTGAGTATTTTAAATAGGACTCCATAGCGTGTTGTTTGTCGCCGTCTGATGAAGCATGGCGCGCACGTCTACCGCGTTAGCACCATTCACGCAACCCCCATCCCTCGCGTCTGAAACGGACGCCCGCTCGACGTATCCAGCACGAGCCGGCCAAACTCCTGCACCGCCAGGGTTTTGTCCCCTCTCCCCCAAAGCAGCCTGAATTCCGCTTCCGGCAACGGCGGCAAACCGTAACGCCCGTCGATAACCGCGATACCCGGCTCCAGGTCGTCATAAGTCAACGGCGTAATAGCGAGCCCGCTCATAACCGCCGCCCGAATCCCCGACTGGCTCGACGAAGTAAAAGCAACATGCCAGTCAATCGACAAGCCTTCGAGCGCCTCGATCGCCACTCGCCGGTTAACACAAGGCGCCGGAAAGAACGCCAATGGCAACGACGCACCGTCTCGCACCTCAAACGTCTCTGCTGCCGCCCACACAAACCGCGTCTGCCGCAGCACTTCCCCCTCCTCGTCTCCCTCGACCTGCCGGCGCGCACCCAGCACCACAGCCAGATCCAGTTCGTGCGCTTCGACCATCGCCTGCGAATCGAGGCTCATACCCACGCTGACATCAAGCCGCACATTCGGGTATGCACGCGAAAATTGCGTGAGCAGCACAGGCAGCCGCTCACCCATAAAAATATCCGGTGCCCCAAAACGCACACTTCCAACGACGGGCGAAGAGCGGAAGCGCCGGTTGACCGCTTCCATCGCATCCAGAATCTGCAGCGCATAGCGCAGAAATTCCTCACCGTCTTCGGTCAAGGTCAGACTGCGCGTCGTCCGGTAGAGAAGCGGCCGTCCCACCTCCTCTTCGAGCCGGCGTATCTGGTGGCTGATAGCAGATTGCGTCAGGTTTAACCGCCGTGCCGCCTTGGTGAAGCCACCCGCATCCGTGACAGCGACAAACGCATGCAGAAGCGCAGGATCGAGGTTCATGATGGGCAAATGATGAAGTGATTTAATCAATCATAGTAAATTAAATCATTTCCATCATGGCGGCGAGTCACTGAGAATGAACCATGTGACCTCTTCCGGTACCCGCGATGGACAAGCTGCCCCGCGCTTCTCAGCAATTCGCCTTCACCTTGTTGCTGAGCGCCGTCATCGGCGCCACCTATGGATTCGGTGTTTATCTGTTTCCTGTGGTCTTGCCCGAAATGAAGCACGCAATCGGCTTCGACTACACCCAGGCCGGTTTCATTGCGGGCGCACGGCAATTGGCCAACGTCGCCGTGGCGCTTCTGTCGGGATTCGCCGCGGCCCGCTTTGGGGCTGCGAGAGTGGTACTCATCGCGACGCTGCTTTCATGCGCCGGCCTCGCGTGTCTCGCGTTCGCCAATCAGGTCTGGGTGATGGGAGGTTTGCTCATCGCACTCAACGCCTGCGCAGCGGCGACATGGGTGCCTATGATGGTGCTGATCGCACCGCTGATCGACGAGCGCCACCAGGCAAAGGCGATAGGCGTCATCTCCGGCGGGACCAACTACGGCATCCTGCTGAACGGTTTGATCGTGCCGGCATTGCTGTCCTCGTGGGGCTGGCGCTCGGTGTGGCTCGTCAGTGCACTCCTGACCGGGGCATTGAGTGCCACGCTCTTTAGCGTGTCCGCAAGGCTGGACCTATTGAAAACACGCCTCGCCCAACCGCAGCAGCGTCACGCGCAACAACCGCAAGACGCTGCAAGCGGTCGGCAGATTCTCACGCGACGGTATCTGCTCGTGTATGTCATCGCCTTGCTATGCGGTTTTGCCGGCGTTCCTTTCATCACCTATTTCTCCGCTTATTCCCACGATGACCTGCATCTTGGAGTCGCGATCACAGCCCACGCATGGGCGCTGGTAGGTCTCGTAGGCGCGGTGAGCGGCCTTGCGCTGGGCATGATCGGCGACATGAGCAACGCTCATGATCCAGTCTCGCAGCCACAGCGCGACGGCATGCGAACTGCGCTCGTTAGCGCAGGCGTGCTGTTGCTCTGCGCGTCGCTTATAGCAGCCTCGCGCCCTAACAGTTATGCCCTCGTCGTCGCGGCCATTGCGTTCGGGTTTTCGTTCTTTCCAATTTTCGGCCTGTTGCACGCGTATGTCGGCAAAACAAGCACGCCTGCCCTCGCCGCGATCGTATGCGGAATCTGCGAGGCGGCATTTGGCATAGGCGGTGCATCGGGAAACATAGTCGGTGGCCTTTGCAAAACCGCGTTCGGTTCGTTCTTGCCTGTCTACTGGCTCGCCACGGCTGCCTCGATCATTCTCGTCGGATTGACGTTGCTCGTGCCTGGCGTAAAAACCAGGGCCTACTCCGAAGCAATCACCTTCAGGGCTTGACTGTCCGTAGCACGCAGTATGTCGGCAATATCCTCACCGGAAACCGCCGGGCTATACAGGAAGCCTTGTCCTTCGACGCACCCATGCTCGATCAGGAAATGTCGATGAATGTCGAACTCGACACCCTCCGCAATCACATCGAACTTGAGCGCATTAGCGATCGCAATGACGGCGAGCGTCAACGCCTCGTAGCCATCATCGCGGCCAATCTGCTGAACGAAGACACGGTCGATCTTGATACGGTCGATACTGAAGCGCCTCAGATAACTGAGGCTCGAATAGCCGGTGCCGAAGTCGTCGATGGCAATCTTGACACCAAGCTCACGCAGATCGTGCAGCACGCGCGCCGCCTCATCCGCGTTGCGCATGAGCGCGCCTTCCGTCACCTCGAGTTCAAGCATCTCGGCTGGCCAATCGGCCTCGGCCAACGCAGAGCGCACCACTTTCACCAGATCGGAGTGTTCCAGTTGCAGCGGCGAGACGTTGACCGATACGCGGATCGGCGGCAGACCCGCATCCCGCCACGCTCTCGCCTGCCGGCACGCGGTGCGCAAGACCCATTCGCCGATCCCCTGGATCAAGCCGGTCTCCTCGGCGATCGGAATGAAAGCCGCGGGCGACACGGCGCCAAGTTCGGGATCGTTCCAGCGCAACAGCGCTTCCGCGCCGACCACATGCCCGGTCTGCATGTCGATTTGCGGCTGATAGGCAACGGCCAGCGCCTGTGCCTTGACCGCCCGCTTGAGTTTGGTCGAGAGCTGCAATTTCTGCGCGGCCGCGCGGTTCAGTTCAGGCCGGTAGAACTGGTAGCCATTGCGGCCGCGCGACTTCGCCAGGTACATGGCTGCATCGGCGTTGCGGATCAGGGTATCGGCATCGCGGCCGTCTTGCGGATAGGTGCTGATGCCAATGCTGGCCTCGACGTAGAGTTCCTGCCCGCTGACATGGAACGGCTCGCGCATCGCCACGATCAGCCGGTCAAGCATGGGAATGAGCTGTGCACCGTCCGTACGCTCGGCGACGATGATGAATTCGTCCCCGCCATAACGTGCCACCAGATCGTTCGCCCGCACGAGGCGCTGCAAGCGCTTGGCCACGCGAGTCAGCAACGCGTCGCCCACGCGATGACCGAGTGAATCGTTGACCTCCTTGAAGCGGTCAAGATCGAGGAACAGCACCGACACCTGACCGTTGGTTAACGCAGCGCGTCCGATGGCCTCCGCCAGGCGCTCGTCAAGCAGGTTGCGATTCGGCAACTCGGTCAGCGCGTCGTAGCGGGCTTGATGTTGCAGCCGGGTCTGGTATTCCACCAGCGCGGTGACATCGCTCATCACCCCGACATGGTGAGTCACCTGGCCATTGTCGTCGCGCACCGGCGCAACCAGGACATTGTTCCAGAAGCGCTCGCCGCTCTTGCGGGTACAGAGCAAGGTCACGTTCGCTTCCGTGTTGCTGCTCATTGCATGACGCACGGCCGACCATTGGGATGCGTCACCCACCAGTGCAAACAGGTCCTCGCAATCGATACCGGTCACCTCGCCCGACGAATAACCCGTGATCCGTTCGAACGCCGCGTTGGCAAACATCACGACATGCTGGCTCTGCTTGACCTCCGCAATCATGAGGCCGTTGATGCTCGCGTCAATGGCCCGGCTTTGCAGGCGCAGCGCCAGCTCGGCATCGCGCCGCGCGGTAACGTTTTCGTAGGCGGTCAGCACCCCAATGATGGCGCGATTCTGGTCTTCCAGCGGCAGCTTGGTTTCGGAGATCCAGACCGGCGAGCCGTCCACGGCAAACGCCTTGCGCTCGAAGTGCCGCTTGCTCAACTCACCCGCCATCACCTGGATGTCCTCTTCCTGCACGACGCGAGCATCGTCGCCCCACAGCAGATCGCGGTCTGTTTTGCCGATCAGCTCGAAGCGCGATGTCAGCCCCGCGTCACGGGCATAGATTTCATTCCCCCCCACGTAACGATGCTGCGCATCCTTCCATGCAATGCCTTGCGGGATATGGTCGAGAATGTATTCGAGTGTCTGCTTCGACTTGAACAGCTCAGCCTGGGCGACCACTTCGACCGTGACGTCCACCATGACCGACATGGTGGCGGGCCGGCCGTCGAATTCCACGCTCAGATGGTGGACGTCCATTGAGCGATGCTCGCCCGACTTGGTGCTATGCACCCAGATACCCACCGACTGCGTTTCGGAAACACTTGTCTTGCGTTTCGTGTCGACCGCCTCGTAGAGACGCCCCAGGCCGTCAGGGGGCCGCACGTCGCGCAACGACATGCCGAGCAATTCGGCCTCGGTGTAGCCATACGTCCGCTGCGCCGCGCCGTTCACGGCGACGATATCGAGCGAAGCGTCGTCGAAGATCCAGATCGGCAGCGGGTGTTCGTCAAAGAAGCGCCGGTACTTCTCGCGTGCCGTTTCTGCAAGGCGCAGTGCGCCACGCAACCTGCCCGCAATGCGGGCATTCCAGAGAATCAGACCAAGGAGCAATGCTGCCGCCGTCAAGCCGCAGTCCATCAGCGCGTTCGACACCCACTTCGAATCGGTCGAAGACTGGCTGACGATCGAATCCACCGTGGCGTCCGCGCCCATCCGTACGTCCACGACGCGTTCGAGCACGCTATAGAAGTACGCGTCGATTTCACCAAGCGCCGGATCCCCAACACCAACGCTGCCAGGGTGCCGGGCGACACGCGCGGCCAGCACGTTGCTCCGGTCGGCGAGCTTACGCAGCATATCGTCGAGGTCGGAGAGGTGGGAAAGGCAGTTTGCGTTCCGGCGGCAACCTTCGCGTGCGTCGCCAGTCAGCTCGAGAAGCCCGCGCAATGGAAAGGTAAACGCATCGCGTTTGTAAAACGGCCGCGTCTCGATCTGTGTATAGAGTTCCCCGTGCTCGTCGAGCATCATCTGCTGGACCTGGTCCAGATCCCGCTTCAGACGGCCAGATGCATGCAGCGTACGCAAGGCCTCGTCCTGCTCCCGGGTCTGGCGCAGCGCAAGGAACGTGCTAAGGGCAATCGCCGTCAATATGAATGCCACCGCAACGACCGTAATGGCTTTGCGCGCCGCCTCTTTGGCAACGGAGCGTCGTTCGGCCTTCACGTTGGTGCTTCGGCGATCCTTCCAGCGCCATACGCGAATGGATTTCAGCTTCACCATACACCGCTCGAGAATGTAGGACCCCTGCGTTAACGGCGCGCTGCGCACGGTTCTTGAATGCCTTGGCGCAGATGCAGCGCGATCCTCCCGGTGGGGCTATTGGAATAAGGGTTCCGGGTAGTCGATCCAGGCCTGGCAAAACAACGGCCAGGTATTGAAACAGGCCGTCGGACAAACCGATGCCGGCCGGAGTATGCGAGGGTCACGCTAAAGAAATATGACGCTCGTTCACTTACTGACGCTCCCCCTGCGTCTGCCTTGCTTAACCGAAAGCTTCGCCCCCAAAATGTGAAGAGGGTGTTCGCAGCGTTGCAAACACCCTCTTCCTCTTTCAAGAACGGCAGATCATCTTCATCTGGCTTGAGGCCGCCGCGTTGCCTGCGACCTCAATTGAGCGCCAGGCTCACGTTACGTTATACGTGGACGTGGCTAGCCCATTCAGGCAGGCTGCACCTGAAACTCTCCGGTTGAACTGGCAAGCGCCTGGCGGATCGCCTGAGCCAGTTCACCCGCTGCAAACTTGGCGATGTAACCGTTTGCACCGGCGTTCTTCACATGCGCTTCGTTAGCCGCACCGGTCAGCGACGAATGAATCACCACCGGGATGTCACGCGTGCGCGCATCGCCCTTGATGTGCCGCGTCAGCGTAAAACCATCCATTTCGGGCATTTCGAGGTCGGTCAGCACAAGGGCGATCTTGTCCCGCGCACGCACTTTCTCACTCTGAGCGTCCTGGGCAATCTGCTGCAGCATGTTCCATGCTTCCTCGCCGGTTTTCGCCATGATGTACTCGGCGCCGATCGCGCCCAGGGCCTGTTCGATCAGCTTGCGTGCAAAACCCGAATCGTCCGCGGCGAGAATCTTCGCGCCGACCGGCATACTCAGGTGCGCGCCGACCGAATTCGGATCGACGGCCGGGTGCTGCGCCGGGAAAACATCGCGCAGTACCTGTTCGACATCGATAACTTGCGCGAGACGCGAGTCGCCCGTGTTGCCGTCGATCCGTGCGATGCTTGTGATCGATTTGCCGGCGGCCGCACCCTCGGCGGTCAGCACCTGGTTCCACTCGAGCCGCACGATGTCATCCACTTCCTCCACCGCAAACGCTTGCGTGGAACGCGCGAACTCGGTCACCAGCAGAATGTTGCGGCCGCGGGTCGGCTCGCAACCCATCAGTCGCGGCAGGTCGATCACGGGAATGATCTGCCCGCGAATGTCGACCGCACCCATGACGTACTCGGATGCACCGGCAATCGGCGTAACCGACGGCATCGTGGATATTTCGCGCACCTTGAACACATTGATCCCGTACAGCTCGTGAGCATCGCTATCGGGGACCGATCCAAGACGAAACAACAGCAACTCGAATTTATTCGAGCTGGTCAAGCTCGTGCGTTCGTCCGTTACGCGCAGATCTGTTGCCATCAACTTGTTCTCCGGGTTCGATTTCCGGGCACAGCGCGCTGATGCCGCTCACGACACCGATCGAACGCTCCCGCCTCTTGACTGGTTATCGGCCCGCAGCGCGCAAAGTTCAGTACCGCACAACATCTTTACGCGGCTTTTTGAAGGCATCCAGGGTTTGCGACCATCGCGCAAACGATTGCGCATCGAGATCATTCATTAGACAAAAAGCGCCCGCGCACCGCACAAGCGCCCGTCCTGTTCGTCCATTATTTGCCGCGATGCGGCGAATGCTGTGCAGGCGAAATGTAATTGCGTTTGGCGAGCAGGGTGTCGCCTTGCTGCTTCCACCTGGCCCGATCCTCAGCCATGCCGCTTTCGGTAAACTCCAGCAACGCACCCAGCAGTTCGCCCAGGTCGCGACCTTCGAGCACAGCCCAGTCGACCAGCGCCGCTTTCAGGATCGAACGCTGATCCCTCGTCTTGCGCTCGGCCAGCTTCTCCGCATTGATGATGCGCGAGGCGCTGGCGCGTGCCTTTTGCGCCCGCTCCGCCGCGCGTTCGGCCTTGATGAGCGCTGCCAGTTTGCGCTCTTCGTCCTCGGTGCGCACCGGCTTGTCGGCCAGCAGCAACAGCATGCGCTGATGGTCGCTCAGCGCCTTATGACTGCGCAATTGCGTCAGCCGTTCGTTGATCCATTGATCGCTCATGGCATTGTCCTGTCATGGTGAAGGCAACTCGTCGGGGGCGATCTCCATCGCCACTGGAACAGTCAGGAAGCCGTATGTTGTGCGGCCCGTCCGAACAAGGTTCGATCGGCGAACCAGACGGCAAGCATGGTCGCCCCCATCAAAGGGAATAGCACGCCCAGCAGGACGAGACCGGTCTTCCAGCCACGCATGGGTGGCGCGGCGCGCTCGCGGCCCGGTGCACCCAGCGAGCGTGCCGGGCGGCGCTGCCACCACATCACGCAACCCGTCGCGGCCATGCCCGCGAGACCCAGCGAAATGAACGCACACAGAATCTGGTTAGCCAAACCGAAATAGCGCCCCATGTGCAGTGAGGTGCCATAAGAGACGGCCTTCGACACCGCACCGTAGTCGCCATAGCGAATGTCCTTAAGCACAGCACCGCTATATTGGTCGATATAGATCGTGCGCTCCTGCTTTGGGTCAGACGGAAAGTAGGAAACGGTATAGACCCCTGTTGCGGAGGCGGGCAGCACGATTTCGTAGCCACTCGCGATTCCAAGCGTCCCCATCAGCGCAATCACGCGATCCAGCGAAAAGCGTCCTTCGCCCTCGTCGCTGCGCGAGTTGGGCACAGGCACGTTACCGACCGCCCAGGGCGTGGTGGGCAATGGCAGATCGTCCATCGTCATGCCCGGCATCGATTCCATGCCCGAATCATGATGGGCGGCGTGAGCCGGAACACCTTTTGCCTCGCCCCCCGGCAACGTGGATTGCAGTGGCAATCCGCCCCACGAGCCGGCCGGGGCGCCGAGACTGGCGCTGGTCGCCAGCGCCTTGAACTGCTTGCCCCACGAACCGGACCACGGCAACCCGGTTAGCACGAATGCGAGGGCGCCGAGCGCGAGCCAGATGCCCATTACCGCATGCACACTTTTCCAGAGCGCCCGGCCCTTGAGCGCAAAGCGCGGCCAGAATGCCTCGCGCAGGGTAGTCGTCCCGCGCGGCCACCACAGCGCGATGCCGGTGCCGATCATGACAAGCGTCCAGCAGGCCGCCAGTTCCATCAACAGCTCGCCCGGCTTGCCGAGCAGCAACTTGCGATGCAGCATCCGGTCTACCTGCATGAAGCGATGCTCAACGCTCAAGGTGCCAAGCACATCCCCTGTGTAGGGGTTCAGATAAACGCTTTGCTTTTCGCCGCCCGGCATGCGAAACACGAATTCGGCGCTGCGTGCCGGGTCCATGTTGATCGCGGCAGTCGCCGCACGTGCACCTTCTGGCATTGCCTTTTTTGCCCGGACAAGCAGCGCGTCTTCGGTCAACCTCGGCGTGCTTTGCGGTTCGACGACAAGGCGCTCCCGGTACAGCAACGGTTCAAGCTGCGGTTGAAAGCAGTAGATCGTGCCGGTAATCGCCAGGATCACGAGAAACGGCATCACGAAGAGACCGGCATAGAAGTGCCACCGCCATAGGGTGCGATAGCCAGAGCCGGCCGTAGCGCGCGCCGGGGACATGGGATTGGTCGTGGTCACGGACATTCAATTCTCCTGATAGGCATAACGTAGACCGCTCACATCCGCAGCTTGCCTTCGACGTAAAACGTGCGGCCCGGATAGGGGTGATAGACGAAGTAGCGCTCATCGAACAGGTTGTCGACACCTACGCCGATCTCGCTCAGCTTCGAAGGCTTGAACGTGTATTTAAGGTCAGCGACCGTATAGGTACTGGTGCCGCCGAAGACATCCGGATTGGTGTCCGTGTTCGTCAACGTGTTGTATTGACGCCCCGAGTAGTGCACGCCCGCGGTGAGCGTCGAGCGTTCGTCAAGGTGGTAGCTCGCAACCAGGTCCGCACGCCACAGCGGAATGCGGTAGAAATACTTGCCGACCGTTGCGGGGTTCTGCGCATTGGCGAGAATCTTCGATTGCGTATAGGCCACACTCGTCATCAGATCCAGCCCACGCACCAGGACGTCCTGTCCCTCGTAGCTTGTCTCGATACCGCGCGAACGTACTTCGCCGATGTTCTGGAAATTCGTGACGTTCGGTACGACCGTCGTATCGGTCTGGCTAAAGATCGTGTTCTTGACGTCGTCCTGGAACAGCGTGAAGCGAAACAGTCCGTTCCAGTGCGCCCATTCAGCCGTGAGCTCTTTGGAAAGATCGTTTTCCGGTCTCAGGTTCGGGTTGTTGTTGATGATCGACGACCCGTTGATCTGTCCTTGAAACAGCTCGCTGACGGTCGGAAAACGATAGGCGCGCCCGATCGATGCACGCAAGGTCAGATCGTTGCTCACGTCGAATGACAGCGAGGCTTTAGGAGAGAAGTGCTGGTCGCTCACGTCGCTATAGGGCAAGCGCGTGGCGCCTAGCGCCTGCGACCCGTCGTAGGCTTGCCAGTCTTCATACCGCACGCCGTAGACCAGCTTCCAGCGCGGCAGGAAACGCCACGCGTCCTGGGCGTAGAGCGCCTGGGTCTGCGTCTTGCCCGCGAACGCATTCGCGAAGCGGGTGCCCGCGCCGTCCTGCCAGTTGAGCGTGTTGTAGGTGGTGTTGTCGAGAAAGTAATTGTCGTAGTGGTAGCCGAAGGTCAATGCGTGATTCGCGAGACCCGCCTCGGGTACGGGAGGCGTATAGGTCGTCTTCAGATCCAGGGTCTTCCAGCCCGTGCCGTCGCCGAACGTCACGGTTCCCGGACCGTTGCCCGGCGCGCCCGAGCTCGCCGTGCGCGCCACGCTGCTGCCGACGTCGTAATAGGAGGCAATCGCTTCACCGTTCCAGCCTGTCGCATTGCGCGTCTTGAGCGTGAGACCGTACAGCCAGTTTTCGCTGTAGCCCGCACTGGGGGCGAACTCGGCCGCGGGAATCGCATACTCATAGCCGCCAATGTTGACGTTGCCGCTGTAGACGGGATTGCCGTTGGCATCGCGCAGGAAGGTCGAGGTCTGGCTGTTATAGCTGTGGTGCCAGTAGCCGAGCGTGAAGCCGCCCTGTAGTGCCGGCGTGAAGTCGTACTGCATCTTCAGCTTGAACTGGTCGTTAATCGAATGCTCTATGCCCTCACCATTCACGCCGAGCACGGCGGTCGGTGTGTTGGTCTGGTTGTTGTAAAAATACGCACCCGTTACAGGAATGTCGCTGGCTTTGGCCGGTGTGTTCGATTTGGCCAGCGTCCCGAACTGCAGCGGCTGACTGGTGTTTTCCAGGTGGTTCACGTCGAGCAGGTACGAGAAATTGCCGATCTTGTCGCCGATCGAAGCACTCGTCTCGCTCCCGTTGAAGTTGCCGTTCACGCCAAACAGGTTGAAATGCTGCGTGAATCCCTTGACGTCCGCCTCGGCCTGAAACTTCGTTGGCATGCGCGTGGTGATGAGCACCGTTGCACCCAGCGAGTTACCCGGATAAGCCGCGGAAAACGGGCCGTAAATGACACTGACCTGCTGGATCTCATCAGGCGTCACCATCGACCATTCAGGCGGAAACGAATAGCTGTTGCCGAGCAGATTGCTTAGCAGCAGGCCGTCCGCGTAAACGAGCCCGCGTGCGCTCTGGCTATTGCTCGTGCCGCGAACGGCAATGATCGAATTCAGATCGCCAATAAAACGCTTGCGCACGGCGAGATTGGGCATGTACTGAAGCACATCCTCGCTGTTCACCACATTCCAGTTCTGGAATTGCGCCGGCGTCACCGTCTCGACGGTCGCAGGAAGATTGGGGTCGACTACTGCGACCGGAGCGGTTGCACTAGCGGTGATCGTGACCGAGGGCAACGTGACATTGCTAGACGTGCTCTGTGCTTGAGCAAACGAAGGAGCAACCGCGAGCGGCAGCAGGCCGAGCGTGATATGCGAGACGTGACGCGCCCCTCTGCGGGCGCAATGGGGCCGGCTTCGCAAAGCGAAGTTGAACATGAAAATTTCCTGAAGGCATTGGACAAGCGGCCGCGCGCGCCTTCAACGGGCGCATCGACAGGCACGGCCAGCAGCAATAACGACGATCAGGAAACAGCAGGAGGGTCGCGTGGGCGCCCGGAAGGAAAGGCGCCAAGCGGCGTAAAGCGGGTGCTCAGCACTGGCGCGGCGGCCACGCTGACGAGCACGATCATGGGAAGTGCTGCGGGAGGAATCGAGGGCACCGCCATATGACCCGCCAGCAGATCGCAATAGCCGCAGGCGGCTAGCGAATCGACAGTGCCTTGTTGATGGTCCGGAGTACCAGGTTGATCGGCAGAGCAGAGCGCGGCAATGGGTTCGTGCGCTTGAGCTGAGACGACCAGTTGACTGACGATCGGCGCGAATACGATGAGCCACATGGCGATCAGGCCAAGCCACGCGGTCAGGTATTTGCGGTTGTAGAAGGTCATGTTGTTGGGCGCAATAACGCGCCGAAGTCTATCACCTCGAGCCGGACATATCCAGACCGGCCAGCGAGCAGCGTGGCATTTTGACGCATGCCGCCAACCGGCTTCTTTCCCGCGAGGAAACCCCTGTTGAGGATCGAGAAAACCGCAGGCGCAGGCGCCGTTCACAATGGGGGGCGTCTCTCACACACGCCCAAACGTGATAAGCCCTACTTCCGATCGCTCATGTCAAACACTCCCTTGAAGGTGGTCTTTCTCGACCGCGCCACCATTTCGCCGCAAACTGTTCTCAAGGCGCTGCCCTTCGCACATTCGCTCGAGGTGTTCGAGCAGACACCGTCCGACTTGATCGCCGCACGAATCGCCGACGCGGATATCGTCATTGCAAACAAAGTCTGTCTGAACGCAGCAGACCTCAGGCATGCCAGGCATCTGAAGATGATCGCTATTGCGGCGACCGGAACTGACAACGTCGATCTGCAGACCTGTCGCGAACTCGGCATTGTGGTGAGCAACATCCAGAACTACGCCACGCACGCCGTTCCGGAGCATACGTTCGCATTGATCTTCGCATTGCGGCGCAGCCTGGTGGCGTATCGCGACGCTGTACGCGCTGGTCGTTGGTTGCAGGCGAACCAGTTCTGTTTCTTCGACTTTCCGATCAGGGATCTGCGCGGCTCGACGCTAGGCATCATCGGCGACGGAGCACTGGGACGGGCGGTTGCCGATATCGGCCGCGCCCTGGGACTCCGCGTTCTGTTCTCGGCGCACAAGGGCCGCGACGACATGGGTTCGCTGTATACGCCGTTGCGCGAGGTGCTTGAGACTAGCGACATCCTGTCGTTGCATTGCCCACTTACGGCTGCTACACGCAACCTGATCGACGAGCCCGAGTTTCTCCAGATGAGGCGCAAGCCGCTACTGATCAACACCGCACGTGGCGGTCTGGTGAACGAGGCCGCGCTGGTGGCGGCACTGAAATCGGGTTTGATATCGGGAGCCGGTTTTGATGTCGTCACGCAGGAACCCATGCCCGCCAGCCATCCATTTCAGGAAGTGCTTGGCCACCCCGGCTTCCTGCTCACGCCGCACGTGGCGTGGGCAAGCGACGAAGCGATACAGGCCCTTGCCGACCAGCTTGTCGGGAACATCGCAGCATTTCAGGCCGGCAATCCGCGCAATGTGGTGACAGGCAAGTAACCGGGTAAACCACCACGCTGCCGCCGCGCCACCCCGGGGGCGCCATGATGGCGGAGCCTTTCCCGGCAGGAAACCCCGCTTGAGAATCCATCCATTATCACGTCGGCAAATTTGGACCACGATGCATGCAGCAAGTTAGACAAGGAGTTGAACATGCCGTTGATTGACCATCTCGACCATCTAGTCCTCACGTGTGTCGATCCCGATGCGACCAGGAATTTCTACACGAAGGTGATGCAGATGGAGTTGGAGACCTTCGGCGCGGGGCGTCTCGCGTTTCGTTTCGGCAACCAGAAAATCAATCTTCATGTTCGAGGGGCGGAATTCGAACCCAAGGCGCACGTCCCTGTGCCTGGCGCACTGGATCTGTGCTTCATCGCCGCTGTTCCGCTCGACGAGGTCATCAGGCACCTGAATCAGGTTGAATGGCCGATCATCGAAGGGCCGGTCGAACGCACCGGCGCAACCCAGAAGATCCGCTCCGTCTATGTTCGAGATCCCGATCTCAATCTGATCGAGATTTCCGAACTCCTGGGCTGAAATAGCGCGGCCCGCCACGCCGGAGCAGAGTCCGGCGTGGTTCTTTGCATTTGAGGCGCCATCACGGTAGCCGGCGCTCAAACGCAAACGGCTCCATTTCGATCTGTTTGAAAACTTAAGGCGGCGCAACTGAAAGCGTCGTCTTGACCGCACCAGGCATAGAACCGTGGGCGGAACGGCAGCACCATCCGGTCTATTCAGCAACCGTCTTGCATGGGATCGGAGCGAGTGCTTCGCATGGGACCCGAGTAACGCGCTAAAGCGCCGGCTCTGGTCAACTTAGGAGACACCATGAGCATCAACGAACTCGACCTGGGCAGCGGCTCACCCGCCCAGCCGGCATCCCATTCGTCAGACCCAGGTACGTCCATCGCCGCAGATGCGCAGCCCGCCCATGCTCTTACGCTCGGTGGCTGGATGGACAACATGCCCGTGGGGTCGCTGCATCGATTTGTCGTGTGGGTGATCGGCATCGGTCTGTTCTTCGACATGTACGAGATCTTTCTCGTCAGCTCGATCGGCACGGCACTACAAGGCGAATACGGTATCGACCGGCACAGCACCGACTTCAAGTTCCTGCTCGCCTCCGCTTTTATCGGCATGTTCTTCGGTTCGATTTTTCTGGGCAGCATGGCCGACCGTATCGGCCGGCGCAAAGCGTTCCTGTTCAACCTGGCCTGGTATAGCGCCTTCTCGCTAGTCGGCGCATTCTCCGTGAATGCCGGGATGCTCGTCATCTGCCGCGTACTCACCGGTATCGGCGTGGGAGCAATCTATCCGGTAGCCGATAGCTTCCTGTCGGAGATTCTGCCGAAGGAGCGCCGCGGCCGGCTGGCCGCGTGGGCTTACACCACTTCGTATGTCGCCGTGCCGCTGGTGGGATTCCTGGCGCTATGGCTCAACCCCATGCACTTCGGCATGGTAGCGGGCTGGCGAATCATGCTGGTGATCGGCAGCCTCGGCGCGGTGATGGTGCTGGTCGTGCAGCACAGGTTGCCCGAAAGCCCGCGCTGGCTTCTGGCTCAGGGACGCACGGATGAGGCGCATGCCATGCTGCGGCGCTTCGCTGAAAGTGCGGGGACCGCGATCCCAGGCATTGCACCCGAAGCGACTACAAACCAACACCCGCTGAAGTTGGGTGAGCGGATCACGTTGCTGCGCCGCGCGCCCTACGGCAAACGCTATCTGATGCTGACCATCTTTCATCTGTTGCAGGGATTCGGTTACTACGGGTTTGGCACGCTAGCCAGCACGGTAGTGAAGAGCCGTGGCTATGACGTCACCGACGGGATGCTGTTTATTGCGCTCTCGTTTCTTGGTTATCCGATCGGATCGTTGCTGTCGATTCCTTTGCTCAACTGGATCGAACGGCGGACGCTGGTGATCGGGTCGATTCTGACTATCGCTGCATGCGGCTTGTGTTTCGCCTATTCGAACAGTTCGGCGCTGATCGTGTGCTTTGGTTTCTTGACGACCTGTGCGTCGAATGTGTTCAGCAATGCATACCATGTGTACCAGTCTGAGATATTTCCAGCCAGCGTACGTTCCACTGCAATTGGCAGCACTTACTCGCTATCGCGCATTGTCAGCGGCATTCTGCCTTTCGTCCTGCTGCCGATTTTGAGCCACCAGGGAGCAGGCGCCATGTTCGGCATCATCGCCGCGGCGCTATTCACGGTGGCCGTCACGGTACGTGCTCTCGGCCCTCGCACGACACGGCGCAATCAGGATGAAATCAATCCGGTTTAGCCGGGTACGATCAAATCCGCCCTGGGAACCTGAAAGACAAAGCCGCCCGGAATTTCTCCGCGATCAATCGAAAGCCTTCCGGTGTTGGATGCAGCTCGTTCGCCCACTGGTCCGCTGCAAGCGTTCCCTGGGTGTCGACCAATACGGCATTGGGCACCGTCGCGCAGAACGCCTGGAGACGCTGCTTGAACTCGATCAGTATTTGCCGCACGATGTCCGAGCCATCCGCCAGTCCGGTCCACCCGCGGTCATCGAGAGACGGCTTCAACCAGGGCCCCACTGACGGACACGCACCAATGCCAGTTGGAATGGCAAAATCATAAGCGTGCACCAGCAGCAGCGCCTGAGGCGCGTATTGTTGCCGGATCTGCGCAAGGTCGGCATAGGCTGCGAGTACCACGCCGAGAATATCCGCAAGCAGTTCGTGATCCACTCCGCCAAGCGCATCCCCATGCGCCGCGCTGGCATCGCGGAGCCAAAAGCGAAATTGGTTACCAACCAGATCGTCGCCACCGCCGGAGAACATGATGAAATCTATGGGTCCATTCAGCGGGTTCTTGAGCGCCGCAATGAGACGGTTCCTTTTTTCGACGCCAAGTAGAGCCGTTGTCGCAGCGCCTATATAGGCAAGCTTAAGGATGATCGGCTTGGGAGAGCCGAGCTCGGTCAAGCTGTCTCTGACATCCTTAGGGTCGAGGACCGGCAGCGGATAGTCGAACCAGGAGTCGCCGTCCGCTACGCCAATCAATGGTTTCGCGCCGCCAACAAAAGCACGCATTGCGTGGGCCACAGCCGCCTGATGCTCGGCCTCACGCCGCGCCAGCTCATCCTGAACCGCCTTCAGATTTCTGACATACACATCGACTTCTGAGTTCACTTAGGTTTCCTTATGAATAAACCGTGAATTTTCTCCGACGACTGTGCCGACTGGATTCATTGTTCAACTGCAGATGACCGGACCACTCCATACGACTCATAGGGCGGACTCCAGAACTTCATTTCGTGAACGCGCATTGCCGCTCAACGGCCGGCAACTCGAGACCCTGGTTGCTGGACGCTTACGCTGCATCCTCGCACGTGTCCGCCTGATCCGCCAACGCAAGTTTCACGATCCGTATTGCCGCCCTTGAAGCCGCCCCGATGAAAGCAATTTGTCATAAACCCAGAGAATGCAGGGAGCGCCGACACGGCTATTAAGCATGCGCCTCATAGCGAGTGCCGTGTCCGCTTACGCGAATCCCTTTGCAGACGCCCGGTGTCAGGGTCGTTGATCGCGCAAGCCTCAAGGATCGCCATCGGCACGCCGTTATCCGGGTTGTAACCACAAAAGCTCAAGCGGGAAGAGACCATGGACAGCAATGAGCAACTTCGGCGTGAGTTCTATCGGAACAGCGCTTCCTATTGCAGGGTGATGGGCGTTGTTTCGGCCGTAACCTTCGGTCTCTATCGGGTGGAAGGCGGCGGAACCGTCGGTCTGCTTTCTGTGCGCTGGGAAAATCTGGGCAATGAGGTGGTGCCGCAACTGCACGCCTACTTCGACAGCTGGCGGGTTCTTGCTTCGTTTTCCGATGTTCTCACCCGCATGAGCGAAGTGGCCGGTACGCCCTGCTCCCCTGAGGCCTTCTGCCAGATCCTGCTCGACTGCGGATTCGTCACGCGAGCCGAGCCCGGATCGGGTGACGGCATTCTATTGTCCCGGCAAGGGAACCCGATTCAGGGAAAGGAGGCTTGAGCGCCCGAGGTGGTTTTTTGCTCAAGTAGAACGCCCTGCTGTTATCGGTTGGCGCCGCCCGGAGTGCGCGGCCGCCGGCTCGGTCAGTCTCAAAGTTTCAGTCTTAAAAGCAAGGAAATTGTAATCATGTCAGTAACGGTTCGCGTCGAATATCAGTATTGCCAGCACGGCAAGAGAGCGGTTCAAACAGGGAGCGACCTGGTAACCGTGTCGCAGAACACCAACAGCGCGATCCTCGCAGTGCTAAAGCTCCTGCACCCGCATTGGGAGTCGCTCAAGATACTTTCCGCGGCAGTTGAGACGCCGGCAGCTACGGTTTCCGGCAACTAGGCACCGGCCACGCAGCGCTCAATTCAAGGCGCTGCGCCAGTTGCCATGAAAGCCCGCCGGAACGCGATGGGACAAATGCGCCAGCGCAATCGGGCCCATCGCGATGTCGGCGGCGTCGAATACCGCAAGGTCACTGCGGTTCTCGCCGCCGCGCCAGATAACGCTTAGCAGCCAGCCATCACCTTCCGGTGCGTCGGCGTGGCGTTCCACAAAGACCGGTTCGCTACAGTAGTCGCCGTTCGGCGGCAGCCATTCGGCGGTGCGGCCGGTTGCCAGATCAATATGAGCGAGCCCCCCTCGGGCCGCGTCTCCCTTGACGCCGTCCGTCACCGGGGCTGAATTGAAATAGCCGTGCCTGTACTGCGACATGGCAAACCGCTCATCCAGACGGGGAAATTCGCCGGGCCGCTCGTCCAGCAGCCGTTCGCTAAAGCTTGCCGTGTCGCCGGCCAGGTCGAACGTCCACCGCACGAGTCGCGCAGCCGGCGGTTCACTGCTCACCGGCGAGCCGTCGGGCCGCGGAAAGAGAGGGGGCGTATCGTACTTCATCATGTCGCAGACGATGTGCCGGCCATCATCGAACGCGTTCATGGCGTGGAACACAAAGCTGGGCTCGCCCGTAAACCAGCGCACGTCAGCAGCAGTGCCGTTGCGCGGCAACACGCCGATATGCGTGCCCTTATCCGGCTCCCAGGCGTAAGGCGGAAGCTGGCTGGTGGCCCGCTCCATCGAGCCGGTCAGCGGGAAAACCGGGAAGATGATGTGTGTCCGAGTCACGACAAAGTCATGAACCATGCTCGGGAATGGTGCATTGAGATGGACGCTGCGCTGTAGTTTTCCCTCGCGATCCGCTACGTGAAGCATGAGATCGCTGGTAAAGCGGCCGCCCGCTGCATAAGCGAAGAAGATCAACTCGCCGGTAAGGGGATCGCATTTAGGGTGCGCCGTCATCGCACCCGGCAGCTTGTCTTCGAAGCGGTGGTATCCGCGCGGCTCCAGCGAGACCGGATCCACTTCAAACGGCGCGTGCGCTTCTTCGAGCGCCAGCAGGCGGTTGCCGTGCCAGATGACGTTGGTATTGGCCACGGTGGAGTTGAGTTCGAGCAAGGCCGGGTCTGTCAGGTGCCGGTGCGAGAGCGAAGCGGACATGCCTTCCTTGTTCGCATTCTCCATGAACCATTTAGGTGTACGAACCCAGCGGTTGCGGTAGGAGACACGTCCTTCATCAATGTGAAAGGCGTGCAACATGCCGTCACCCGAAAACCAGTGATGCGGGCGTCCGCGCGGAGCGAACTGCGGATTCGGTCCGTTGCGGTATAGCGTGCCGCGCAGCGACTTTGGCACCTCGCCGGTTACCGGCAGATTGGGCGCGTCGCATTCCATGTGAATCGGCTCGTAGTAGCCGGTGAGAAACGGGTCGTCGGTCGGAAAAGGCAAAGCCATGGAAGCCTCCGGTTTCGTTCGCTCAGACCGCTTCCGTCTCATGCGGTCGCAATGTTTCCAATGGAAAGATTTTGACTAGACCACCAAATCCGGTCAAGATATTTTTCCATTGTAAAAATCAATCGGGCCGTCGGCCCCCATCATGCAGAAGAAGACCTCAGCAGATCCCGCGGCGCCGTCCGGGGCGCACCGCACCGCGAAACAGCAGACACCGGCGCGGCCCTACCATCATGGTTCGTTGCCCGACGCGCTATTGCAGGCAGCCGAGGCGGTCCTGCGGCGCGACGGTCTGCGCGGCCTCACGTTGCGGGCGATTGCCCGCGAAGCGGGTGTCTCGCACACGGCGCCACAACATCACTTCGGCGACACGGCGGGCGTGCTCAGCGAACTCGCCGCGAGTGGCCACCGGCGCCTCGCTGCCGCCATGGCCGATCACGCTGGCGACATGCCGCATGGGAAGGCGCGCGGCAAGGCGGTCGCGCGCGGCTATATCGACTTTGCCCTGGACAATCCCGATCTGTTCCGTCTGATGTCGCGCAACGAGTTGCTCGATCACGACCGGCCATCGCTAGTGGAAGCGCGACGGATGTCGGCGCGCGGTCTCGCCGGCGTCTTCGATCCGTCGCTGCACGAGGCGTCCGGCGCGCACGATGCGTTTGCCGAACTCAGCGCTTCGCAGGCAGTGGCGATGACCGCCGTGTGGGGGTACGTCCACGGACTCGCGTCCTTGCTTATCGACAGCCGTCTCACGCGCCTCGCAGCGGGCAGCTTTCGCGATTCGCGCGAACTCGTCGACGCCGTCGTCGAGCAGATGGAGATCGTGTCGAACGGCTGTTCGACACCGGCGACGGATGGCAAGCAAAGCGGCAAGCGCTAAACCAGCGTCGATCCAGCGCCGCGTCAAACCGATGCGCTGCTGCACGCGAGTCGTCGTTTCGGAACCGGGTGCAGCACGTTGCAGTCCCAGTCGCGGCTCTACCCAGGATTAGCACTCGCTGCAATTTTTTTGCCTCTCTTCTATAAATCAGAGTAGGCGGGGGCCGCGCACATTCGAACCGACGCACTCGGTATATTCAGTGCGTTCGTCTGTCGATCGGCACGGATCACACGCCCGACCTTGGCATTTCGACCGCCATGGAGGTGCACCGTGCTTCACCCCACTCGTGCCCGCACCCTGCTCTACGCTGCCGTGATCGCGGCAGTTGTCTCTGCCTACTCGTGCCTGCAACCGAAGGCGAGCGCCGCGGAAGTCGCCGCGCCACCTCCTGCCAAGGTAAGCCGGGTACCGGCAGCGAATCCTTCGGCTTCGGTTGACTTCCCTACGATCGTCGAGCGATACGGACCCGCGGTGGTGCATATCAGCGCCACGGCGTCCAGTACATCGGCGTCCGACGCGACGGAGCCTGGCGCATCGGCGCCCGCCGCGACGGCGCCCAGTGCGCCGACACCCGGGCAGCAAGCGTCGGCATCCGCTCCCGCTGAAATCGATGCCGACGATCCTTTACGCGCCTTCGTCAAGCACGTCGCACCCGCATCCCAGCCGTCTCACGGCGGCTCGGCACGCGCTATCACGGGTAGCGGCTCCGGCTTCATTGTTAGCCCTGACGGCCTCATCCTGACCACCGCTCATGTGGTGGATCAAGCCGACGAAGTAACGGTCAAGCTGACCGATCGCCGCGAGTTCAAGGCGAAGGTGCTGGCGGTCGATATCCCAAGCGACGTCGCGGTCATCCAGATCGATGCCACGAAGCTCCCGACCGTCAAGCTCGGCGACTCCTCACGCGTGCGCGTCGGTGAGTCGGTGCTTGCCGTCGGCTCGCCCGACAGCTTTGAAAACACCGTCACCGCCGGCATTGTCAGCGCCACCTCTCGCACGCTCGAGGACGGCAGCAGTTTTCCGTTTTTTCAAACGGACCTGGCCGCCGACCCGAACAACTCGGGCGGTCCTCTGTTCAACCGTGCCGGCGAGGTGGTCGGTATCGACGTGCAGATTTACGCGGACCAGGACAGGTCTCCCAGCCTGGCGTTTGCCATCCCGATCAACGTGGCGGCCAAGGTACGGTCACAGGCGCTGGCCGCGCAAGCGCCCGCTCCGGGCGGGCTCGGTGTGGAGGTCCAGGACGTCGGCCCCGGCCTCGCGGTAGCCTTCGGCTTGCCGCGACCGGCCGGTGCGCTGGTCAATTCCGTCGCGCCCGGCACAGCGGCTGCCGCGAGTGGCGTCAAGCCCGGCGACGTGATCATCCGGATCGGCGATAAGGAGATTGATCACTCGGCCGAACTCAGCGACGACGCCGCCAGCCTGCCGCCCGGAACGAAGACTACGCTCAGGCTGATCCGCAATCACAGGCCGATGACCGTCGCGGTCACGCTCGGCGCGTCAACGGACAGCCCCAAGGAAAGCCCCAAAGCGCCGCCGGCCGAAGCCAGCGCAGGAGACCGCCTGGGCTTGAGCATGCATCCACTGAATGAGGACGAGCGGCGCGCCAGCGATCTGGCTGTCGGTCTGATGGTGGACGGCGTCAAGGGTCCGGCGGCAAGCGCCGGCATCCAGCCTGGCGATATCGTCCTCTCGCTCAACGACACGCTGGTCGAAACGCAAGCGGACGTGACGACGCTGGAGGCCAAGGCCGGCAAACAGGTAGCCGTGTTGATCCAGCGGAACCACGCGCGCAGTTTTGTTTCGGTCGAGGTTAGATGACCGGCGAGCGCGGTCGACAGACATATCGGCGGCGCAAGGCTAAGGCCGAGGCTGAAAGCAGAAGACTGAAGCGGGGCCAACGGCACCGGGCCGCATGCGCCCCGGGATAGCCGCCTAAAACTGGACGACGAAGCGCGTACCCGAACTCAGGCTGCTCACCGTCAAACGCCACTCGTGCGCGACCGCGATTTCCTTGCAGATGGCAAGCCCCAGGCCCGCGCCATCGTGCGTCACGCCCGGCGCACGCCAGAACCGCTTGAACAGCAACGGCATGTACTCCGCCCGGATGCCCGGCCCTTCGTCGCGCACCTCTATCGAGGCCGCGCCAACGACGAGCCATACGCAGCTGGCAACAGGTGAAACGTTAATGGCGTTTTCGACCATGTTCTTCAGCAGGATAAACAGCGCACTCCTGTCCGCCCATAAGGATACCGATGCATCGCCTGTTTCGAGTTCGAGCTTGATACGCTTCAAGTCGGCCTTGCGTCCGAGGTAGGCCAGCACATCGCGCGCCACCTCGACCGTGTCCACCTCGCCGAAGCTGAAGTTCTGCGCTTCGCTGACTTCGGCCAGCTGCAGCAACTGCCGGGTCTGGCGCGCCAGCAGGTCGATCTCGCGGAACAGCTGTTCCTTCTCCTTGATCTCCGGCTGCAACTCGATCTGCGCGCGCAACAAGGTAAGCGGCGTCTGCAATTCGTGCGCAGCCGAGGCGAGAAACTGCTGCTGCACGGCAAAGCCGTTTTCCAGTCTGCCCAGCGCTTCGTTGAACGCATGAATCAGCGGCTTGATTTCGCTCGGCACGCCTTGCAGCGACAAGCGTGTCGTCAGGTTGCGCGGCGTGATCGATGCTGCGGCGCGCGACGCTTCCCTGAGAGGCTTCAACACCCGATGCACGGTCACCGTCAGCGTCAACCCGAAAATGATTGCTGCAATGAGCGTGATGTCCCTGACGGTGACCGGAATCGGCCGAATCTTCGAGCCGATCATTGCGTCGACAAGACGCCCGCTGGTAGCGGTCTGCGCATAGAAAAGCGCCGCTTCATGGCGGATTTCGAGCGTCGTGATGTAGAACGGCCGGCCGCCGATCTCCACGCGCTCGCTCTTGTCCACGGCGCTGGAGAGCTCGTCCGCCACCCACGGTTTATCGCCCTGCGCCCCGGCCGATGCAAGTAACACACGGCCCTGCTGGTCGAGCACGCGATAGCTGATCTCGGTGGGCGCCACGTCGAAAATCCACGCGTGCGCGTCGTGCATCTCGACAGAGACCGGACGGCCGGCTGCATCAAAGCGGACACCGTTCGCAACCACGCGCGCCTGCGCCATCTGCTCGTGCAGACCGAGCATCTGCTGCGGAAAGTGATTGAACGCGTAGGTGACAGCCATGGTCAGCGCGGCCAGCGTGAGCGCCAGCGCAACGATGCTCGTCACCCACAGGCGCGCGGAAAGACTTCGGACCCAGTGATTCAGCATGGCGAATCAGCCGCGTCAGGCCGACGGTACGCCGGACGATCCGGCGCTCGCCTGAAGCGCGAAACCCGCGCCACGGATATTGGCGAGGCGGATCGTCGTGCCGACCGAGGTCAGCTTTTTGCGCAGCCGGTGTACGGTGACTTCCAGCGCGTTGGGCGTCACCGCTTCGTTGAGACCCCATGCGGCATGCTCCAGCGCCGCGTGTCGCACGGTCTGCCCGCCCGCGTTGATGAGGCTCAGCATGATCTGCAGTTCAGCCGGCGCGAGCGGGATCGAATGGTCGGCGCAGCGCAGCGCGCGCTGCTGGGGATCGACGGTGAGGTCGGCGAACGATGCGACCAGCGCAGTCAGTGCCGCCGGCCGGCGCATCAGCGTCCGTACGCGAGCCACGAGTTCGCTCATGGCAAACGGTTTGGTCACGTAGTCGTCGGCGCCGCTCTCGAGTCCGTCCACGCGGTCATGCAGCGCGTCGCGTGCGGTCAGCATCAGGCAAGGCGTCATCTGACCGGCTGTGCGCAAGGTCCGCAAAAAGGCCAGACCGTCGCCATCCGGCAGGCCGCGATCGACGATCAGCACCGCGTAGCCGCCCCGGCTCACACCATATCGGGCCTCTGAGATGCTGTGAAACAGATCGGCCTCGATTCCCGCACTCACCAATGCCTGCCGCACCATCTGCGCCAGGCGTTCGTGGTCCTCGACGATTGCAACTCGCGACATGGCGCTGTGCTCACTTGAATTGATAAATGTAGCCGAGTCTGGCCTGCGGAATGTATTTCCGTCCTACGATCGGGCTGTCGGTCACGCCGCTGGTGTCATGCGCCACACCAAAGTCCAGAATCGCCATCTGTTGACGCGTGAACTTGTAGCCGACACGCGCGCCAAGCGACATCTCGTAGGCTGCCTTGCCCGTGTACTCGGGGCGTCCGGCTGCCGCCTCCGATGCTCGCACGCCATAATAGTAGTTGACGTACTTGCTGCTCAGCCATTCGAGGCCGACATGCGGCGCAAATGAGAAATGGCCGTAATCGAAGGATTTGCTGAAGTCGATCTTGGCGCGTTCACCCCGGTTGCCGCCCAGCAGATAGTCGCCCGACAGCGTGCCGAACGCCGTTTCCCAGGCGAGCGCCGGGCCATACCAGAACGTGCCGTTGCGATTCTCCATGCCGTTCAGGATGGGGGCATCCGAGTTCCTGTAGCCATCGCCGATGGCGTAAGTGCCGCGCAACATGAAGCTGACGTCGTCCCACCTGGCAACCTTGAGGTCGATCGTCGTGCCGAAGGCGTGAACCCACTTATTGTCGAAGGAAATTAGCGGTATCGGCGAAAACCGGGCGCTGCCGCTTTTGTATGGCGACGCAGCGACACCGGCGCCGATGCCCAGCCCCCAGTGGGTCACGTTCGTCGCGTTGCCAAGCACGGTGAAACCCGAGTCGTTTGCCGCGGCTGGGTCTTCAGCCACGCCATCCGCCCAGGCACCGCCTGAATAGAAAAGGACCGACGCAAAGGCCAGCAGCAACGGATACTCGCGGCGAAACGTATTTTTCACAGTCGTTCCTGAGGTGGAGGAAAAAAGCGGAATCGACTGTAAAACCGAACGACTTACTCGTTACTTACTCAAACATTCATGGGATCACGCAAGGTGGCCGCTGACGACCCTGCCCCGAAAGAGGGGCACGATCATGGTGCGGGGGCGCCGGCGCGATCTGCAGGCTCGACAACCACGGTGCTAACATCAATGTGATGCATGCCCGATGGCAGCCGGCCCCCAACCCTTTACTGGAGATACGCTGATGACACCCCTTCGCTTTGCCGCGGGTTTGCTCATGTTCACCGCTCTCTGCGCTCCGGCGTGGTCATATGCCGGCACTGCGGTCGCGCCATCGCCGCAGCAGAATACGCTTGCGGCCGAGCCCGCCAACGCGCAATCCACGGATAAGCCCAGGCTCACCGTCGGCGTGAGCGACCCCAACACGCAGTTGATCCTGCCTTGGTTTCTTACCGATATCATCAACGCGGTCAATTCGCATCCGAGCCGGTAGCGACTGAACGGCCCGCAGGCCGTCGGGCAGGCGCCGTGTCGAAGAACGAACGGCTCGCCTAGTGCAATACGGCCCACACAAGCGACAAGGAAAAGGCCGCCAGCACGATCGACGCGCAACGCTGCACCTGGACCGGATTGATCCGTATCCGCCGGCCGCTGCCGATTTCCGCGCCAAATGCAATCCACGCAAGGCCAATCGGGATCAGCAGCAAAGTGAAGATCGTCATTGCCTCAAGATAGGCAGCCAGACTGTGGAACGCAGCCGCCGGGAAAATCGTGCCGGCAAACAGGATCGCTTTCGGGTTAAGCAATGTGGCGGTGAAGAGCACGCGCGGGCCGATCTCCCCTTGCGCGGACGAAGGAAACGAACTCGCGGTCTGCCACATGCGCACCGAGAGGTAGGCAAGATACAGACTGCTTGCGATACGCAGGAGGGCCGGCAGCCAGGCCAGCGAGGTCGCCGCATGCGAGAGAAGATATCCCCAGCATGAAATCGACACGAGGTAGCCGGCAAATTCGGCGGCGGTCAGACGGGCCGAGCGCCTTATGCCCCACCTCAGACCCGCAGTGGCGAGCAACGTGTTGGTCGGCCCCGGCATGACGAGCACGAGCGCGCAACCAAACGTCATCAGGGCGGTACTTGAGGTTGAAAGCATGGGTCAGCAGCGGGAGGGCCAGGATCAGGTTATCGCGCCCGATGGTACCTCAATGAAGTGTCATGTAGCGTGATGAGGCATGGGGTTGTTCCGCTGGAATGATGGAATCAGGCATCGTCCACCGGACGCGTCCCCCAGAACAACACCGCTTCCACCGCGAAAAATACCGCCACCGGCACAATTGCCCCCGCCACCCCCGCGATCTCGAGTCCGAACCGGCTCACGACGTATAGCAGCACAATCATGCTGACTGCCATGCCTGGCGCGCCCAGTCCCCGCAGCGCCGCGCTGCGATGATAGCCAATCCAGAACGCGGCCCGACCGACGATCCAGACCACAGTGGTGGCGACAACCGCGCGCATCGCAGAGCCATCGGGGGAATACGCGGCCAGGCCGAACAGCGACACCGCAAACACGATGATCTGCTCCACGGTGTTCTGCAGATATCTTTGATTGACGCGCAGCCGGCGTGTTTCGAAGCCCACCAGAGGATCGAACGCAGGCGAGGTCAATCTCTCGTGCGCCACGGCTTCGACGCCCGTCACCAGGCAAAACAGCACGGCAACACAGCAGCATTTCAACGTCAGCAGCATGCGGGCGCCCAGGCTGTCCATGCCTGGCAGCGGCGACACCAGATAGTCGATGCCAAGCCAGATCCCCAGGGCAAGCAGCGACGCAACCGCGATGCCGGCGATGCCGATTGCGCGCTGGCGGCGAAAGTCGAACGAGTCATGTGTCGAACCGGTCATGGATTTTCTCCCTCACAACAACGGCAATGTAAGCCTGATGTGCTGCGCGAATACTGTGGTCAGGTGAGCGGGACGCTTCCGCTCGAACTTCAGCGTGATGCCTATGCTGGGCAACGGTGGGAGCGCAGGATCGCCATTGAGTATGGTGAGATCCGCAGCGACGGCCGTCTGCGTGATGACAGCAAACGCCTGTCCCGAGCGGACCAGTGCCGTGAGACCGGCAAGACTGCTGCTCGCATAGGCGATGCGGTAAGCCCTGCCTGCGCGTTGCAACGCTTCGCAGGCCGCCACATGGTCAAGCGTGTCCGGATCGGAAAGCGCCAGCGGCAAAGGGTCGAAATGCGCGGAATCCAGTCCCGGATAGCCCACCCAGACCAGCGGTTCGCGGCGAATGATGTCGTCACCCGGAGCGTCCTCCGGTAACGAGATCATGGCAAGGTCCAGCGCATGCATGTCCAGTTGTTCCAGCAATCGCGGGGTGGGCGCGCAAATCACCTCCACCAGCGCATGCGGGTGCTGGCTCGAGAACTGGCGCAGCAAGTGCGGGAGAAAGACCGCGGCGTAATCGTCCGGGCAGCCGAAGCGGATTGTCCCCGACAACCCTTTGCCCGAAAGATCCGCCATCGCCTCGTCGTGCAACCGCAGAATGCGTTGAGCGTGGATCAACAGACGTTCACCGGGATTCGTCAGCACGACCCCACGCCCCGTGCGCTGGAACAGCGGTTGATCGACGATTTCTTCAAGCCGCTTCATCTGCTGGCTCAGCGCGGACTGCGTCCGGCCGACCCGGTCGGCCGCACGACTCAGCGCCCGAACCTCGGCAATGACGATAAACGACCGCAGCAGATCGATTTCGAGTGAAAGACTCAAGATATTAGGCTCGTTTCTAGCTTCGATAAGAAGTATTCGATTCTATGAAAGCAGAGAGCCCTCTAGACTGCAAGGTATTCCCGCCCTCAGCCAAGGAGAAGCAAGGTGTCCCTCAACCATGACGCAAGCTTTTGGCGCAACGCCAGGCAGCACCTGATCCGCTATGGCGGCACCTTCGAGCCGATGATCATCGAGCGCGCCCAGGGCAGCTTCGTTTATGACGCAGACGGCCGCGCGATCCTGGATTTCACCTCGGGCCAGATGAGCGCGGTGCTGGGGCACAGCCACCCGGAAATCGTGTCGGTCATCAACGAATACGCCGGCAAGCTCGACCACCTCTTCAGCGGGATGCTGTCGCGGCCGGTGGTCGAGCTGGCGACCCGCCTCGCCGACATTACGCCTGACGGGCTCGACCGGGCGCTGTTACTCAGTACCGGCGCGGAGTCGAACGAGGCCGCCATTCGCATGGCGAAGCTCGTCACGGGTAAATATGAAATCGTGGGTTTTGCGCAGTCCTGGCACGGCATGACGGGCGCTGCTGCCTCTGCAACCTACAGCGCCGGCCGCAAGGGCGTTGGCCCGGCAGCCGTCGGCTCGTTCGCGATCCCCGCCCCGTTCCTGTACCGTCCGCGTTTCGAACGCCATGGCGCGTATGATTACCTGGCGGAGCTGGACTATGCCTTCGATCTCATCGATCGCCAGTCAAGCGGCAATCTCGCGGCTTTCATTGCCGAGCCGATCCTCAGTTCCGGCGGCATTATCGAACTGCCGGAAGGCTACATGGCGGCCCTCAAGCGCAAATGCGAAGAGCGCGGCATGCTGCTGATCCTCGATGAAGCGCAAACCGGGGTGGGACGCACGGGCACGATGTTCGCGTGCCAGCGCGATGGTGTGACGCCCGACATTCTCACCCTGTCGAAAACGCTGGGCGCCGGTCTTCCGCTCGCGGCCGTCGTCACCTCGGCGCAGATAGAGGAGCGTGCTCATGAGTTGGGCTACCTGTTCTATACGACCCATGTGTCCGATCCGCTTCCGGCCGCGGTCGGTCTGCGCGTGCTCGATGTGGTCGAGAGCGAGGGTCTGGTCGCCCGTGCGAACCTGATGGGCGAGCGGCTCAGGCGCGGCCTGCTGGATCTGATGGAGCGCTTTGAATGCATCGGCGACATTCGCGGACGAGGGCTGCTTCTGGGTATGGAAATCGTCAAGGACCGCCGCACGAAGGAGCCGGCGGATGGGCTTGGCGCAAAGATCACCCGCGAGTGCATGAACCTGGGACTCAGCATGAACATCGTGCAGTTGCCTGGGATGGGCGGCGTGTTCCGCATCGCCCCGCCGTTGACCGTCCGCGAGGAGGAGATCGAGCTGGGCCTGGAACTGCTTGGGCGGGCGATCGAGCGTTCGGTGTAATTCCATCGCGGTATACTGGGCGGTCAACTCTAGTCTTTACAACCATAGACCGCCCAGCACCCCATGCGCATCCTGCTCATCGAAGACGAAGCGGAACTGGCTTCGGCAATTGAGAACGCGCTGGGCAAGCGAAACATCGCCGTCGATTGCGTGGCCAGCCTGAGCGAGGCACGCTACGCGATCCGGGAGTGTCAGTACAAGGTGGTGCTGCTCGACCGGTTCCTGCCCGATGGCGACGGACTCAGCGTCATTCCCGATCTGCGCGCAGCCGCGCCGGGCATTCCCGTGATCGTATTGACCGCGGCCGGCGAAATCGCGGCGCGCGTCGAAGGGCTAGAGGCCGGCGCAGACGACTATCTCGTCAAGCCCTTCTCAATGGACGAGCTGACCGCGCGCCTGCGTGCGCTCGCGCGACGTGCGCCGGCCATACGGACGCAGAGAGTCACAGTGGGCGCGCTCGAAATCGATCTCGTCTCGCTCACCGCCACCGTTCGCGGAGAAGCGCTCGGCCTGCGAAAGCGCGAATTGCTGGCACTGCAAGCACTGGTCGAGCGCGCGGGCAAGACGGTGCAGCGCGATCAGTTGATCGCGCGTGTCTATGGCCTCGATGAGGACATCCAGTCGAACGCGCTGGACGCTCATATCTCCCGGCTACGCAGCAAGCTTGCATTGCACGACGCCGGGGTCGAGATCCGGCCGGTTCGCGGCATTGGCTATCTGCTTTCCACAACTGAATGAGCTATCTCACGAATCTGTCAATCACGCAGCGCATTTCTTTCGCGCTGGTTGGAACCCTGTTAGCGGTTGCCGTTGCATCGGGACTGCTGACGCTCACCAACTTTCTGCAGTGGGATCTCTCCGGCTCCGTGATGGATCAACGCATCGACGGCGTCATCCTCGCAGCCGTGTCGCGCGCACCCGACGGTCATCTTGTCCTGCAACGCACGCCACAGCTCGAATCGCTCGAACGCACATCGCCAGGCTTGTGGTTTGTCGTGCGCGATCAGGGCGGCGACCAGGTGAGCACCGGTCGCGTCTCTGCGCCCTGTACGTCGGCAGTGGCCACGATGTCGCGTATTTACGGCGCCGACATCACGGATATCAATGAGCACGACAACCTCTCGTGCAAGATCAAGACCATGCGCACCGAGCTGGGCGAAGTGCAAATCGCCTATGGCGGCGGTCCGCTGATGCGCGCCTGGGAAGGCGCCAGCCTCGCGGTGCTTCGATATCTGGAGCTGCCGTTTTTTCTTCCACTGCTGCTCATCAATATCGTCACCATTCCGATTGTCGTGGCATTGGCCCTGCGCAGACTGAAGGACGTCGTGCAGCTCGCGCGCTATGTCGACATTGACCGTCGCGGCCTGCGCCTGCCTGTCGACGGATTGCCGCGCGACATTGCGCCACTGGTACACGCGTTCAATGCTGCGCTCGAGCGCCTGGATGCCGGAAGGACGCAGCAGGACCGCTTCATTGCGAATGCTGCGCACGAACTGCGTACGCCGGTCGCCATCATCCGGGCACGCCTGGACGCGCTGGAGAACGGACCGCTGAAGGTGAAGCTCGAGCAGGACGTAGCGCGTCTTGGCGAACTGAGCGACGCGCTACTCGACCTCCAGGCACTCAAAAGCACGGCGCTGCGCATGGAACCGCTGAACCTCGTCGCCCTGGTCCGCGAAACCCTGGGCGATCTGGTACCCGTTGTCCTGAGCGCGGGTCACGACGTCGAATTTATCTGCGACAGCGAGCAATTCGACGTTTCCGGCGACGCCGCGTCACTACGACGCATCGTCGTCAATCTGGTGCAGAACGCGATCAGGCACGGCGGCGAGGCAACCATGCTCACCGTGACCGTGAAGGCCGAGGCCGGCTACGTTCTCATGGAGTTTGCCGACACTGGCCCGGGCATCCCGCCTGCGTGGCGCGATCAGGTCTTCGAGTCTTTCTCACGTTACGCGCGCCACGGCTCAGGGGCGGGTCTCGGCCTGAGTATCGTGCGTGAGATCGCCATCATGCACGGCGGCCGTGCGACTTATTTCGAACCGCCCAAGCACGGCACGGGCATTCGCGTGAGTCTGCCGCGCGCTGGGGCCAGCAAGGACGTTTTCGACCGCCACGGAAACGCCCTGCTTCAGTAAGCCGCCTTCTCCGGACGCCCCGGACGCGCCGGGCGAGGGGCATTTGCGATGTTCCCGACGCCGATAATGTTCCGACAATGTTTCCCCGTCATCATCTTTCCTGACCGGCACCCGTGCGGGCCGGTCGCCGTGTTCTAGACAGGAAGGCAATGATGCTGATCGTTGGGATGTTGATTGGATTCTTCGGAGGCCTCCTGTTGATGTACATGTTTGCTCTGTTGCACGTACACAGGATCAGATTGTGAATATCCCCCGAATAGCAGGCCTGTGCCTGCCAGCCCTGCGTCTGCCCTCCACGGCTGGAGGGATCTGTGATCCCAGTGAATTGCCTCATGCCCTGCTGATTTTTACGCCCTTCGTCCTTCCGCAGGATGAGTCGCTGCCGCGGCCTTCGGAGGTGGACGAGTCCGCCATTGGAGGGCTCCAGGAACTCCTTGCGTTCGGTCAGCTATACAAGCAGTTCGAGTCGCAAAACATCCAGCTTTTCGGGGTCACCACTCAATCCCCTGTGGTACAGAAGCTGGTAGGCGAGATATTGGGGCTGCCGTTTCCATTGCTGAGCGACTCGCAACGGGTTTTGTGCCAGCAACTGCAATTGCCCATGACAGCTCAAGGCCGGATCCCGCGCAACCGTCCGATTGTCATTGAGGTACGCGATGGGAGCGTGGCGTATGTTTGGGATCCGCTTGCTTCGCCAGGTCATTGCGCAACGCTGATTCTCCGGCATTTATCGAGCGATACTGTTCCCCGGCTGGCTTGACGAAGCCGCTCCAGCAAGCACCTCTGTGAGAAGCCGTCGCTTCTCGAGATCATCCGGCCGTTATCAGCGGGGAATCCGGTCGCAATCCAAGACCAGATTGCGCAAGACAATACAAGCATTGGCAGGCGCCGTTTTCGTATGCTGAGTGTGCGGTGACGAATCATCGCGATCAGGCCGAAGCGGAAGCATCAATTAGCCGCTTCGAATCCTGACTTCGGAGCGGCGGTCAATCGTCAGACTCCGGAGAATCAATACTCCCATTCAATTCGGAGAACCTGCATGGCCGACTACAAAATGACCACCCTGGTTGCCGGTGCTTTCGCTACGGCTCTCGCCGTGATCGCCAACCCGGCGAGTGCACAGGAATTCACTGACGCGCAGAAAAAGATTCAGGCCGAGCACACCGCGCTCGTCAAATCCGGCAAGGTCGAACCGTGCTTCGGCACGGCGCTGAAAGGACAGAACGACTGCTACGCGGGCGCAGGCACGACCTGCGCGGGAACCAGTTCCGAAGACTACCAGGGCAACGCATTCCGGCTCGTACCCAAGGGCACCTGCGTGAGCATCTCCACTCCGAAGGGTCCGGGCAGCCTTTCTCCCAAGGCCTGATCTGCTTCGACATCCGGGTCTCGCAAGAGGCCCGGGCCGGCTGTATCACCCATCTCGTCGACCGGACATGTCAGATTCGTCGCCTTTCCCCGGCCACCGCAGCTTACCTGCTCGCGCGGGCGTTGGCCTTAAAGCGGAACATTGCCGCGCGATTCTCGAGGCCAAACCGGATATCGGTTTCTTTGAGGTGCATGCCGAAAATTACATGGGTGCGGGCGGGCCGCCTCACCGCTTCCTGACTGCGATTCGTGACATCTATCCGTTATCCATTCACGGCGTGGGCCTGTCGATTGGCGGTAGCCGTCCGCTCGATCCGGCTCATCTTGGACGCTTGCAAACCCTCCTCGCGCGCTATGCACCCGGGCTGTTCTCCGAGCATCTCGCCTGGTCGAGCCACGATTGCGGCTTTCTCAACGATCTGCTGCCGGTGCCGTATACCACGCAAAGTCTCGCCCGCGTCGTGGCGCATATCGACCACGCGCAGGAGGCACTCGGCCGCCAGATCCTGCTCGAGAATCCCTCGACCTACGTCGCTTTCGAACAAAGTACCTACAGGGAGGTCGATTTCATTGCCACCGTCGTGCGACGCACGGGCTGCGGTCTTCTGCTCGACGTCAACAACGCGTACGTTGCGTCGGTCAACCAGCAATGGGACCCGCTTTCGTATATCGATGCGTATCCGCTCCACGCGGTGCAACAGATTCATCTGGCCGGTCACGCGCGGCAGTCGGATGATAGAGGGCGTCCGCTCCTCATCGATACGCACGACCGTCGCGTCACCGACGATGTATGGAACCTGTTTGCCCGGACCGTACGCACAACCGGCCCACTCCCCACCCTGATCGAATGGGACACCAATCTGCCGGACTGGAGCGTTCTTGCAGCAGAAGCCGCGCGCGCCGAGGCAATCATGCAAACGGCGGCACACTCCGGCGGTGCTGAACCCGACGCCAGCCCGCCGCCCTATACCACTGCGCCTCATCAGCCAAGCGAGGTATCCATCCCATGAGCCAAAGAAAAGTTCTTGTCTACTACGCGTGGAGCCGGCCCGGCGAGAATGGCGCACCGCTCCATGTGATCGAGGATCGCTTCCCCGCGCTGTTCGAAAGTCGCAGGATGGGCTTTCCGAGATTCCACGAATATGCCGACCCGGACCGCTTCGACCAGAGCATCGCGGGATTTCTCGATCACATCATGAAGCGCAACTTCACCGCGTTCATTGAACTGGCGGCGGAACTCACTGGGCAAGCGGTCAGGACCATCGAGCGGGTTGCGGACGATGGGACGCTCACACCGCTCGACGCGGGCACGCTCGAAGGCGTCGATACCCTGATCGCGATCAGCTTCGACTCGCTGCGCACGGCTCAAAAGGCCGACAGTGGCGAAATCGAGGCGGTTCGGGCGTTCCTGGCGCACGCTGACCACCTCGCTTTTGTCTGCCCGCACCACGACATCGGCGATGTCGATAGTATCGGTGAAAGCGACCCGTTGCAGCGCCAGACGGTGGAGTTCGAACACCACGGCGACAAGACCATTCCGCCTCGGCAACGGTTCGGCGGCTTCGCCCGCTCATTGCTCGCGGGTCTCGGCGTGCCAGTCGAAAACCGCTTCGGACTGCGGCCCCGAGCGGAACCGGACGGCTCCCCGTCGCCGGTCGAAATTGACCAGGGCCTCGACCGCCTTGGCATCCTGAAGCACGTCGACACGTTCAATCTGCACCCGCATCTGCCGCAACTGGAACGTCTCGGCGACGCAGTCGACAAACTCGACGTCCTCGCTCGCCAGCGTATCGACCTTGGCGCTCCGCCCCATCCTTTTACGCTTGAACGATCGACATTCGATGCCCTTCTGCAATCGCGTCCGGACGCGTTCAACGGCACCCTGCTCGTGAGCGACACGACGCTTTGGAGTTCGACGGCCGGTGGTGTCGACAGCCTGCGTCAGTTGTGGACGAATGTCGTGCAGCGACCGTTGCGCTCATGAGGACGAGATGACATCCTGTCAACCCGCTCGAACCGCACCGCTATCGCAGGCCCATCATGCGCATGCAGCAAGCCTTCCCGGCGGCTACCCGCATGACTGGCAGGAGAACTTCGCGGCCGCGCTACTGAATCCGGCGATGCCGATCCCGCACGGCGTCGTCGGTCCGAATCGCGAACGCGACGTCAGGCGCTTCAATGTCTATCGGAACAATATCTTTGCCGGCCTGATCGACGCGCTCAAAGCGGCGTTTCCTGCGGTGTGCCGTATCGTCGGCGACGAGTTCTTTGCGGCAATGGCGCGCATCCATGTCGCACTCGAACCACCGGTCTCGCCCGTCATGCTCGAATATGGGGCAACGTTCGCCGCATTCATTGAAGCGTTCGAGCCGGCGAAAAGCGTGCCGTATCTGGCTGACGTCGCGCGGCTCGAACGCGCATGGGTGGAGGCGTATCACGCAGAGGAATCGGCCCCCATCGCGCTTGACCAGCTTGGCGCCATCCAGGCATCGTGCCTTCCAGAGCTCAGGCTGACGCTGCATCCATCGCTTCGCGTGGTGCGCTCGCCATTTCCGGTCGTCGACCTGTGGCGGATGAACCTCGATGGCGGCAGCCCCGCTGCAATCGATATTTTTCGCGGCGGCGAGCAGGCCCTCGTCATCCGGCCCGACGCCGAAGTCGAGGTTCGAACGGTGACGGCCGGCGCGGCGACTTTTATCCAGTGTCTCGCGGGCGGCGCGTCGGTGGCGGTATCCACATCGTCCGCACAGGACGCAGATCCGGGCTTCAGTCTGGCGCACGTGCTCGGCCAACTGTTCACTGTCGACGCAATCATCGGATGGCGCCTCGAAGACAGATCGGGCTATTTGCCGTTTGCGAGGGATGCATGAACCAGTTCACACCCGTGGCTAAAAATCGCGTCGCCCCTTTGATCCGCGTGGTGCTCGCCCGGATTCAGGAGATAGCATGGTTGATCGCGCCGCCCCTGCTGCGGCTCGCACTCGCATTGCCTTTCCTGCGATCCGGCCGCACGCGATGGGACGGATTCCTGTCACTTTCTCCGGCCACGCTCTATCTGTTCGAAAATCAGTTCAAGGTTCATCTGTTCGGCGCGGCGTATGCATTCCCCGCGCCTGATACCGTCGCACTGCTGGTTGCCGTGGCCGAAATCGCGCTGCCTAGCCTGCTCATACTCGGACTCGCGACCCGGCTGACGGCACTCGCGCTGCTGGTGATGACAGGCGTCATTCAACTTGTCTTTCCCGACGGCTGGGCCAACTTCCATCTTTACTGGGCGTCGCTTGCTGTCGGGATCATGGCAATCGGTCCAGGCGCGCTGTCGCTGGATCAACTGATCGAGCGTTGGTCGTATCGGCGTTCTCCCTGAAACGCAGGCTGGATGCCGCTATTGCCGACGCAGGGCCGTTTCGTAAGACCTAAGCCGCTATCGTCGCGCCGAGATGCGTACCGGCATTCATGGCCGACATGGCAGCCCTCGCCGTTCTCCGGCGAGGACGGAACTCTATCGCTTCAGCGACACCTCTCCGGTTGTGCCAAACTGTGCAGATGCGAATGGCTACGTGCAACTTCGGATCTGACTGAACAGAGGCACTGATGACCACTGCGTTCGAATCCCCGGGAAGGCGCGGCGACGGCCAGCTTGCGCCCCGTCAAGCGAAACCCTCAGAAACCGCCCCGCTCCCCCTAGGCCGGCCTCGGCTGATCTCGATCGACGAGATCCTGCATGCGCGTCCGCAGCAACCGCTCGCCACCACCCGCGGACGGGGCTGGAAGGGGGTGACGGTCGACGTTCATCGCCCCTATTTCGGCTGCTCGGAGAAATATGCCGGCCTGGACCATCACCTGATCGGTTACTGCCCTTCCGGCAGCGCCAGACTGGTGCAGACACGGGACGGCACCGTCCATAGCGGCACGATCTCCGCGGGCACCTCCTACATCATGCCCGCCGGCTGCGACTCGACCTGGGAAGGCGATTCAGGGCACTCCGTCCGGATGCGCGTTCCCCCTTCGCTCGTGGTGCTCGCCGCGGAGCAACTCGGTCGCGAAAGCGTTCCGGTCGACATTCGCAATGTATTTCTGGCGCGCGACCCCGTGATCGAGCGGCTCGCCCAATGCCTTGTCGCCGAAATAAACATGGCGGCACATCCCGCACAGGTGCTCGTTGTCGACTCGATCTCGGCCGCGCTGGCGGCTCACATGCTCAGGAGCTACAACGCTTTCGAGGCCACCGAGACCGCGCACGATAGCCCACTCGGCAAGCTCGAAGTCGCCCGGTTGACGGAATTCATCGAGGACAACCTGGACCGGCCAATTTGCCTCGAAGACCTGGCGGCGGTCGTGAACGTCAGCAGGTTCCACTTCAGCCGCCTGTTCAAACGAACGATCGGCGTCACGGCCATCAGCTTTGTGGAACAGTGCCGAATCCGCCGTGCAAAGTCGCTGATTGCCGATACCGCCTTGCCGCTCGCGGAAATTGCACTAGCCACGGGCTTCGCCGACCAGAGCCATTTCACCAAGCGCTTCCAGCGTCACGTGGGTTGCACGCCGGCGGTCTTCGCGCGGGAACAGGCCCGGCGCCGAACGGCACAACGGCCGAATCGATCGGGCGTGTCGAATAAAAGCCAGACATGAAGGCTCACCACGCATTACACCGACAACGGCCGGCGTATCGTCTGCGCTAGCGACACCCCAATGAGTGCGGCGCCGCCACCGAGGAGGTGGTACACATGCAGGTGTTCGCCAAACCATCCGACAGCAATCATGGCTGTTGCAACCGGCAGCAGATTCATGAACAGGCTGCAGTGGTTAGGGCCCAGGTGCTTGATCCCTTGCATCCAGAAGAATGGCAATACGACCGAGGCAAGCGTCCCCGCGTAGGCAATCAACGGCAAACTCGCTCGATTGGGGAGTGCCGCCTGGGCCGGCAATCGCAGTACGAGAATCAGCATAAAGACCAATGCAGCGATGGCTTGCAAATACGTTGACTGCCATGATGGCAATCCGACGTGCCAACGGCGCACCAGGACACCGTACAGCGCATAAGCAAGCGCCGCCGTCAGCATCAACAGATCGCCCGTATGCACACCGCCGGTAAAAAGCACAACGGGATGTCCAGCGCTGATCAGATAGACCAGGCCGCCGAAAGACAGGACGCCGCCGCACAGCATCCCGATGGTCGGCATCTCCCGCAGCAAGGGCACAGCAAGAAGCATTGTCAGCAGTGGCACGAGCGAGGTCAGGATCGCCATGTTCGTCGCCGTCGTGGTCTTCGCTGCTTCGTATGACAGGCATTGAAACAGCGCCATCGCAAGAAAGCCGAGAAAAGCGAGCTTCGGCAATTGCGGCACGATAGCCGCGCGATTGCGCCACGCCGGCTTCAGGACGAACAAGGTCATCAGCGCGACAGCAAGCATGAGGCGCCAGAATGTGATGGCCGTCGGATCAATCGTATGAGCCGACAGCTTCGACACCATCACGTTGCCGGCCCAGAGCAGTATCGCGACGAGTGGAAAGAGGAAGTAAAGACCCGGCATGAAGGAGCGCTCCCTGGAAAATAAACGGAGCCTCATCATGCTGCGGGGCACGCAGTCCGTCTCGCGCTAAAATGACCCGATCTATCGCAAAAATGTCAGGCCATGATCCCGCGCCCACCACATGACGTCCATGTTCCTTTTGAGCGCACACCGATGCCGGTCGCGGCGCTGGCTGCGGACTACCCGCACGGCGCCCTTGTGGAATTGCACAGGCATCGCCGGGCGCAACTGCTTTATGCCGTCGAGGGCGTCATGCTGATCGAGGCGCAGACGGGACGCTGGGTGGTGCCGCCCACGCGTGCCGTGTGGCTGGATGCCGGACTGGACCATACCGTCCGCATGAGCGGCAATGTCAGGATGCGCACGGTATTCGTCGAACCGGGTACGGTCGATCATCTGCCGAGCAGCAGTTGCGTGGTGGAGGTTCATGCGCTTCTGCGCGAACTGATCCTTGCCGCTGTCGACGTGCCGCTCGATTACGCGCGTGGCAGCCGCCACGACCTGCTGATGCAATTGCTGCTCGCCGAGCTGGCGGCGATTCCGCGACTGCCGCTCTATCTCGCATGGCCGACCGATGCGAAGCTACGCACGATATGCGATGCGATCATGGCCTCTCCGGATCAGCCTCATGCCGTCGCGGATTGGGCGGCAGCACTTGGCATCGCGGAGAAGACCTTGCACAGGATGTTTCATCGCGAAACAGGGATGACGTTCGGGCGCTGGCGTCAACACGTACGGCTGTTGCTGGCACTGGAACAACTGGCTCACGGAAAGAAGATTGTCGATGTCGCACTTGACCATGGATATGCAAGCCAGAGCGCGTTTGCGGCGATGTTCAAACGGCACTTCGGCGTTGCACCCTCGGCGTTTTACAGCTAGTACGCTTGTTGCGATCAACTTCCGTGAATATCGATGTCGAAGTACTTTTGCTCAATGCGCTTGTAGGTGCCGTCTTTCAGCATCGAGTCAATCGCCTGATCGACCTTCTGGCGCAGTGCAGAATCGTCCTTGCGAAAGCCAATGCCCGCCCCTTTGCCCAGTGTTTTCGGATCGCTGACATCCTGGCCGGCAAAGCCGTAACCGCTGCCCTGCGGGGTCTTTAGAAAGCCGTTGATGCCTGCCAGAGCATCCGTGAACGTCGCATCAATGCGGCCAGAGCGCAGATCCGGATATACCTGTTCCTGATTCGCGTACGACACCACGTTGATGCCCGCCGTCGCCCAGTAGGCTTTCGCGTACGCTTCCTGCGTCGAACCTTGAGCGACGCCCACGGCCTTGCCCCGCAACGACTCGGCAGTTGGCAGCAAACCGGAGCCCTCTTTGGCGATCAGGCGGCTCGGCGTGTTGAAAAGCGGCTCGGAGAATGCAACCTGCTCCTCGCGTTTTGGCGTAATCGACATGGCCGACAGGATCGCGTCAAATTTTCTGCCTTGCAGGGCAGGAATGATGCCGTCGAAACCTGTTTCAACCCATACACAATGCACCTGCAAGCGCCGGCAGATTTCGTTGCCCAAGTCGATCTCGAAACCAACGAGTTGCCCCGAAGGCGATTTCGATTCAAACGGTGCGTAGGTCGGGTCGACGCCGAAGCGTAACTCCGTCATATCCTTTGCTTGCGCGGCCAGTGCGGCAATCGCCAGCACGGCACCCAGAATGATGCGTTTCATATGCGCTCCCGTTCGTGTGTTACGCCGCGGACGTTTGCCGCCGGTGTGTGGGGTGAAAGAACCGTGTCGTGCGAAAGTCTTCGCGGACTACCTCTGCGCCAGTGCGTCGAGTGCCCGCTGCCAGATCTGCCGCGTGCGCAGCGCGATCAGGCCGCGCCAGTCGGCATCGGCGGGATAGAAGTGTTCCAGCAGCGCGGCCTTGATGCGCCGCCCCGTCGCGTCGAAAGGATCGCCGTGCAGATGCAGCCAGTGGTCGTCGCGCAGCAACGTGTGTCCGCGCGCACCGTCGTATGTGCCGCATTCGATCACGAGCGGTATCAGGTCCACGTCGACAAGCTGATCGATCAGCGCCTGCGAGGTATAGCCGGTCGCCGTTGCCGCGACGCCGCTATCGGAAGACGCGTCCGCCGCAGTGAGGATCCTGTATAGCCAGGGGCCATATAGCGATTGCGCGATATCGTGCGCAGGTATCTCACGTTCGGCAATTGCCATCAGCATCGGATGTCCGTATGCGCCCGCGCCGGTGTGCAGATCGAAGGCGATGGCAGTGCGCGCATCGGCGACATGTGCCTGCATGATCTGACGCACAGCGCGGTTCGTCCACGTCTGCTGTGTGCCGCCAAAGAAGACGCCGTCCGGATGCCGGTACTGTCCCGCTTCTACAATGTTGCGCACGCGTGCTTCACCAAGATTGCGCATGAGCATGGCGAGTTGCTCATCCGCGTGCTGACGCTCCGGCCCGTCGAGATCGCGGCATAGATAGATCTCGTGCAGCGTTTCGTATGCGGTGTTCGCAGGTAGTGCGTGAGTAAAGTCGATGTAGTTACGGTTCACGTCGACGTTGTCCTCATTCACCCGGCGCAACCACGCCGTGCCCCATGGGTTGACGAGGTGCACGAGCACGACACAGGTGTCTTCAGGCAAGGCGTGGTCCCGCAGCGTATCGAGTAGCGCGATCTGACTGTCGGAGCCGTAATAACCCTCTACACCGTGAGTTCCCGACAGCAGCACGAGCCGCTTTTGCGCGCTGGCGGAGCCGACGATGGCAACGTCCGTGGAAAGCACTTCGCCGTATGGTCCGCGCATCGGGTGAAGATAGGTCACGTGAGTCGCCTTGACGCGTCCAGCGGCCTCGAGAAAGCGCTCGCGCTGATTGGCAAAACTCGCAGTGTCAAGAAAAGTGGTGCTCATTATGGCTCCCGAATCGTGCCGGACTGTTCCAGGGCCGCTTGCTCGGCATCGACCAGCCGCTGCACACCGCGACGGAACCTGAGTGGCCCAGCGTCGATTCCAAGGTCGAGATTCGGCGTGCGCCGCTTTGCCATGCCTTCATGCACGGCTTCAAGGATGACGCGGTCCTCATCGAAAGCGTGGCGCACGTCCTCGTTGAATTGCCGCGACACCGCTTCGTCTTGCTGGTCGAAATTGCGCATCTGAAACCAGAAGTAGCGCGTATGTGACTCATCGATCGGTGTCATGAAGTTGTATGAATTCATCAGGAACACGTGGTCGTGCTGCGGGCCGTCGTCAGTACCCGTACCCGCCGGCGTGAAGACTGCCTTGATGATCGCGTGCGAGGGAAACCGAACCTCATAGTGCTGCTTGCGGTCGCAGCGTCCCGAGAATTTGACGAACTTCGCGTAAAACGGTGCGACATCCACATCGCGCATCCAGCGCGAGACGGTCACGCCGGCATCGCTTGCAACGGTTTTCAAAGGCTCGGCTTCACACGCGGCGTTACCGAACGAGCCGGGATGCACCCATGCGACGTGCGACGGGTCCAGCAGGTTGTCCGTCACGTAGAGATAGTTGCAGGCCACCGTCATCGCGTCGCCTTCGTTCAAGCCCCATGCCGGATCGCCCCATTCGGGAACATCGAAAATCTGGGCCGCGTCGGCGCGTCCGGCCTCGCCCATCCAGATCCAGACAAGACCATACCGCTCTTCGGTGGGATAACTGCGTACCTGCGCCGCCCGCGGAATGCGCGCGAGAGCCGGTGCACGCACGCATGCCCCGGTGCAGTCGAAGGTCAGCCCGTGATATCCGCATTCGATTCGATCGCCAAGCAATCGGCCCATCGACAACGGCAGCTTGCGATGCGGACATGCGTCTTCGAGCGCGACCACGGCCCCATCCGGCGTGCGAAACAGCACCACCCGTTCGCCGAGCAGTGTCAACGGCATGAGGCAATGCTGAACTTCGGCGCAGCGCGCCGCGACGTACCACGCGTTTCTGACGAACATCGCTGCTCCCCTGTTCTCTTTGCCATCGGGCCTGCACGCTTCCTCGCACAGCCTTTGCACTGACTGTAGAAAGCCAAAATGGAAAAGAAAAGCAGTTAGAAAGTACGATTTACTTTAGAATTTCTAAACCGTTTCTCTCGATCACAGTCGATATGAATACGCTTGCACCGCTTCGCGCGATCCAGATTTTCGAAACCCTTGGCCGTTGCGACGGCCTGGTCGAGACGGCACGCCGGCTCGATATCTCTCCCGGTGCGGTCAGTCAGCAAATCAAGCTGCTCGAAAATGCGCTCGGTGCGAAGCTCGTCACTAAAGAAGGGAAACGGATGCGCCTGACCGCGACGGGCCGCCGATATCATGAGAGCTGCCTCGCGGCGTTCGAAACCTTGCGCATCGCGCAGGACGACATAGAACGCTCAAAGAACGTGCGCAGCCTCAACGTCAGCGCGTTGCCTTCGCTGCTGTCAAAGTGGCTTGCGCCGCGCATCAATACCTGGCAAAAGGCGCATCCGGAGATCAGCGTCTATCTGGATGGCTCGCATGCGGAGCCGTCGCCGGATGCCCACGAGATCGACTTTCGAATCAGCTACGGCGATCGCATCGACGACGCAGGCACCTCCATCGAACTGTTCCGCGATAGCGTCGTGCCGGTCTGCAGCCCGCAGATCCTGCCGCGCAAGGGCAAGGTCGCGCTCAAGCCCGCTGATCTCGCCGCGTTTGAGTTGATTGCGGTTGACTGGCTGCCGAAGTTCGCTTCGCCGCCGTCCTGGCGCGACTGGTTCGCCGCGAACGGCGTCGAGACAGCCGCACTGCACGAGCCGCATCAGGTGCACTCCCTGTCGAGCGTCGCCATTCAGGCTGCCATCGACGGCCACGGTTTCGTGCTCGCCCAGTGCTCGATGGTCGCGGACGACCTGGTGGCGGGAAGGCTCCTGATGCCCGTTGTTTCCGCCATTCCGTTGCCCTGGCCATATTTTCTGACCTGGCGCGAAAGTACCTTCGATCGTCCGCAGTGCCGCGCCTTTCATCGTTGGTTGCTCGCGAAGGCAAAGGAACAGCAGCGCGATATTGACCGGTTGGCACTTCACCCGTCTGAGAAGATCAAGCCCGGCCTGGCTTCGCGGACGCAAAGTCCTTCGTGAAGCGTTGGCCCCTGTTCGGCCAATTCAGGCGATGCTGTTGGCGATAGGAAGCGTGAAGGACAGTCGTGCACCGCCATGAACGGAGGCGTTGTCCGCGACGATGCATCCACCATGGGCTTCTACGATCGAACGGCAGATGGACAGGCCCATGCCCATTCCGTTTTCTCTGGTGGTAAAGAAGCTCTTGAAGATAGACGCGAAATGTTCCGGAGCGATCCCCAGGCCACTGTCCTCGACAGTGCAGCACACCGTGGCGCTATCCGACTGTGCCGTCCTGATTGTGATCCTGCGCTCGGCCCTCGCTGCCCGCTCCGTTGCCTGGATGGCATTCAGGACGAGGTTGACAATGACCTGCTGGAGCTGGATGCGATCGGCAACCACACCGGGGGCACCGGCAGCCCGTACATGCGAAACGGTGATGTCGTGCGCTTCAACGTCGTAACGCAGGAACAGAAGGGCCTCGTCGATGAGTTCGTCAAGTGACACCAACGCATGCTCAGGCTCTCGCCGCAGCGCCATTGCGCGAATGCGGCCAATGATGTCGACGCAACGCTGCACTTCGACTTCGACGCGCGTGAAGCTGCAGTGCGCCTCTTCAACGTTGGGCGTCTCGCGCTCAAGCCAGCGGCATCCGGCCGTGCCGTTCGCAGCAATAGAGGCGAGCGGCTGCCGCAACTCATGGGCGATCGACGCAGTCAGTTCGCCGAGCATCGAGACCCGCGCGGCATGCGCGAAATCCGCCTGGACTCGCCGCAGCATATCCTGGGCGCAAACGCGCTCGGTCAGGTCAAGCACAAACGCGACGCCTTCCTCGGTTGAATTTTCGAAATATGTGCCACCGACCAGTACCGGAACGCGAGCGCCATCCTTGCGAAAATACTCCTTCTCGTAGGGTGGGAAATTGCCTGTTCGTCTGAGCTGGTCCATCGCCCGCAGGTCGAGAGCGCGGAATCCAGGTGGATTGAGATCACTCCACTGAAGTTGCCCCGACAATAAATCATCGCGCGAATAACCCAAAGTTTGCAGAAACGCTTCGTTTGCCTCAGTAATTGCGCCGTCGATCTTCCAGAAGAAAATACCGATGATGTTCGAATCGACCAGCCGCCGGATTCTTGCATTCTGCTTCCGAAGCGCCTCCTCGGCACGCTCGCGGGCGGCGACCTCTACCAGTAACCGCTCACTTGTTTCGACTTGCTGGCTTAGGTGGACTCCAATCCGGACAAAACCTGCGGTCACTATCAACATGCAGGCAGTGATAAAGCGATTGGTCCAGTCTACCCAGTTGATATGCGGATGTCCTACCGGGCTACTTCCAAGCGTCAGGCCGGCAATCGCAAGCAGCACGACCAACGCAGTACCGCCCCACAACCAGCGATTGGACCGGGTCCAGGCGAGAACGATAATGACACAGGCGTAGAAATCCGCAGGGTTGATGTCGGCAGCCGTGTAATAGTCCAGAGCAAACACGAGTATGACTAACACGACGGCGAGCGCCTTGGCCGTTGCCGGAGAGATACCCCGCAGCGTGTCCATCTTTCTCGCCCATTTGCCAAACATGTTGAACTCAAGCCCGGCGGCCGCCTGAACGTGGTAATCGTGCGCTTGGGTCGCCTTCTTCATCATGCTCTCGCCTTCCATGACTAAAGGTTTGATCGCTGCAATTTTCTCATTATGTCGGGCGTGGCAGCAAATTGATATGTCGCCGAAGTCGCATGCAATAGCGGTTGGAATTCATGCCGAGTCAATGACTGCTTGCTAGATGCCAGCAGTCAGGTTCTGTCTGCCGTGTCCTTGACGAACACGCAGCCGCTGTCGCAGGTCCAGAAATCGTCGATCCTGTTGGCAAACGCCATATAGGTCGCCGTATGCGGCCAGGCTGCCCGTCAAGGACATCCCTCACAATATCGAAGAATTTTTGATAAAGCTGCGGCGTCTCATCGGCATAAATCTGCTCGTCGTGGAATTCAATTAATTAGCAGTCGGAAATATAATATCTGGGAAGGAACCGCTGGCGAGCCACCATCTGGCGGCTCGCAAACGGGCAAGCGGTGTTAGCTGGGTTGCTGCTGGGTCGTGCAGTGGATTCCCCCGCCACCGGCGGCAATACCGTCGATGTTCAGCTGGATCACGTCCCGGCCCGGAAACAGATCCACGAGAACATCACGCGCATTGCGATCCGCGCTTTTGTCGCCGAACTCCGGGGCGATTACCGCGTGATTGCACAAATAGAAGTTGATGTAGCCGGCCGCGAACTGGCCGTTCTCATACTTCCGGCGCACGGTTGTCGGGCCTTGCAGCACTATGACTTTCAACGGACGGCCTTTCGCATCGATGGATTGGCGCAGGATATCCAGATGGCGCTCTGTCACCGCGTGATCGTAGGAAGAGGGATCGGGATCGAATCCGGCAACCACGACACCCGGGCTCGCAAAGCGCGCGTAGAAGTCGGTATGGCCGTCGGTAATGTCCTTGCCTGCAACGCCTGGCAGCCAGATGATTTTCCGCACCCCGAGCAGCCTGGACAATTCCGCTTCGCATTGCGCCTTGTTCAGGCCAGGATTGCGATTGGCGTTCAGGATGCAACTCTGCGTGACAATGGCCGTGCCCTCGCCGTCTACTTCAATGCCGCCGCCTTCCAGCACCAGACGCGTTTCGAGCAGGTCCGCTCCGGCTCGACGCGCAACGAAGGCCGCGACCTGCGCGTCCTGCTCGTGCTCCTGCTTGTTACCCCAGCCGTTGAAGTTAAAGCCCACGGCACCGAGCTGTCCCACAGGTCCTTTGACAAACACGGGGCCCGTATCCCGCATCCACAGATCGTCGATGGGTTGAGGTACGAACTCGACCGCGGCGCCGCACAGGCGCGCGGCGAGATCGTGGTCCTGTTCCCGCACCAGCATTTTTACCGGCTCATGCGCCGCGATGGCCTTCGCAATGCCTGCCAGGTTCTCCCTGACCACGGGCAGCAGTTTGCTGCCCCAGATTTCCTCATCAGGACCGAATGCCATCCAGGTCGCGGCATGGGCGTCGCCCTCATCCGGCATGCGCCAGTTGGCGCTCTGCGCGAGCGCCGTCGTATTGAAAAAGCTGCTGCCCAGCGCACCGGAAAACAGTGCGCCGCCGGAGGCCATGAGTCCTCGCTTCAAAAAATGACGTCTTGTCGTCATGAAAAACACCTTATTTATTTCGGAAAAACGAAAACCTCGCGCGGGCATCCGGTAGCCATCCTGGCGAGCGTCAAAGCGAGTCATTCCTCGGTTTCCATCGTCAGGTGGTGAGCCATTGTGATACGGGTTAAACTTGATGAAAAGTGATGTTTTTTGACTAAATTAATTAATTTCTCTCATACCTCGATGCAACGCGTCCCCTCCCTGAAGTTGCTGATGGGCTTCGAAGCGGCTGCGAGACTCGGCAACTTCTCCCGCGCGGCCGACGAACTGCATCTGTCTCAATCGGCGATCAGCCACCAGGTCCAGCAACTCGAAGAGCAACTGGGACAACCGCTGTTTCGCAGAATTGGCCGCGGCGTGGAATTGACGGTTGCCGGCGAAGTGCTGCAGCGAAGCGTGCAGCGCTCAATGGAAACGCTGCGCAGCGGACTCGGACGGATTGCCACGTATCTCGACCCCGGGCTGGTCGTGCTGGTGTGTCCCGCGCCGTTGCTGCATGGCTGGCTGCAACCGCGTCTCGATCAACTGCAACAGGTTCTTCCCGGTCTATGCCCGCTGCTCTCCACCGACGAAAGCGCTCGCTATGTCGATGAGATCGACGTCGATATGACAATCGGCGCGCGGCCCATGCAACAGGCCGGCCTACTGGAAGTACCGTTTCTGCAGGACGAGTGGGTGACTGTGTGTGCAACGGAACTCGCGGCGAAACTAGCCCGCGTGCCGCGCGCCAAACATCATTTGCATACGGGCCTCATCTGTCTGGAAGAGAACCTGACCAGCGAGAGCATCGGGCCGATTTTCCGCGAACAGCTTTCAGGCTATCGCATGAACGCGATCTATGACGATCAGCGTCTGGTGCTGGATGCGGTATTGCGCGGGCGTGGCATAGCCTGCCTGTCCCGGTTTGTGGCGCAAGGGAGTATTGATGGAGGCGCGTTGACCATCCTGGCCGATTACCCGCGCCTGCCGGGCCTGACGTGGTGGCTGTCGCGCGTGGCTGGGCCATCGCGCTCGCCCATCGTCGAGCAGACGTTCGAATGGCTGCTGGCACAAGCCGAAGAAGCCGGTTCCAGCCGTGGTCCCGAGGCCTAGCCCCCATCGGGACCGAAGCCTACGCCGGCCCGGGCCTGCTTGCGTGGCGCGGCACACAACCTCAGCGTACTAAATAGCAACCCAGGCTCAGGATTGCTTTCATCGAGAAGCTTGCGCACTGCCGATCAGAAATATTTCGATCGGATGCATCCGGTTTGCCCCTCGTTTCGTATATGCGACATGGTGCTTACTTAATACCGTCCCCATGCGCACTCCGCCTACCGGAGAAGGTCGATGACAATGCCCGCGGATCTGCTCACGCCAGGTCGGCGTATCGCCGTTGTCGGCGCCGGAATAGCGGGCCTGGGCGCCGCGTACCTGCTCGCTCGACAGCATCGGGTTACGCTGTTCGAAGCCGACTCCCGCGCCGGCGGCCACACCAATACGGTCGACGTCACACTCGACGGCATCACCCATCCAGTCGACACGGGTTTCCTAGTATTTAATGACCGCACCTATCCGAACCTGGTCGCGCTCTTCGACGAACTTGGTGTCGGCGTGCATGAAAGTGACATGTCGTTCTCGGTATCCATGGACGAGGGACGGCTCGAGTGGGCCGGAACCAACCTGAACACCGTGTTTGCACAGCGGCGCAACGCGCTCTCACCAGGGTTTCTGCGCATGCTGCGCGACATCCTGTCCTTTAACAGCGGGGCCGAGCGGCAACTCGCCTACGCCACGCAAAGCGGTTGCACGGTGGGCGAACTGCTTGCTGCCGGAGGTTATGGGGAACCATTCCGCAATCACTACCTGATGCCGATGGCCGCGGCGATCTGGTCTTGCGCGACGGCCGACGTGCTCCGCTTTCCAGCGGCGACATTCCTGCGGTTCTGCCTGAATCACGCGTTGCTGCAGGTCAATCGCCGTCCACGTTGGAAAACCGTCGTGGGGGGCGGGCGTGAGTACGTCCGCCGGCTCGTTTCGACACTCGGCGATGTACGAACGGGCACCCCGGTCCTGGCAATCCGCCGCGAGAGTAACGGCGTGTACCTGGCGAGCGCAGCAGGTACCGAACGTTTCGACGCGGTCGTCCTCGCCACCCACGCTCCCGTCAGCCTGCGATTGCTTTCCGACTCCGACGCCGATGAGCGCAGCGTGCTGGGATCGGTCCGGGTCCAGCCGAATGTCGCTGTGCTCCACACGGATACGGCGCTGCTGCCGCGGCGTGAACGTGTCTGGTCGGCATGGAACTACATGTCGACGCGCGGTGCCGCGGCAAGCTCCCCGGTTTGCGTGAGCTATCTGATCAACCGCTTGCAGCCGCTGCCCTTCCGCCGTCCCGTGATCGTCACCCTCAACCCGTCGACGCAGCCCGCGCCAGGCACGGAACTGGGCCAGTTCGTCTATGACCACCCGCTGCTCGATCACGCCGCGCTCATCGCCCAACGCCGGTTGCCCGATCTGCAGGGCGAGCGCCGCACCTTTTTTGCCGGCGCCTGGACGGGCTACGGATTTCATGAAGATGGTCTCAGGTCGGCGCTTAATGTGGCCAAACAATTTGGCATCCAGCCGGCATGGAGTTCACTGCGATGAACGCTCGCCTGCCCGCAGAGGATTTGCTGATGTCCGGCCGTGTCATGCACGAACGGTTGCGGCCGGTACGCAACCGGTTTGTGTACCCGGTGTTCTGCGTCCGTCTGAATCTCGCGCGCCTCATGACGACCGAGCGCTGGTGGCTCAGGATCAACCGGTTCGGTCCGCTCAGCCTGTACCTGCGCGATTACGGTCCGTGCGACGGCAGCGATCTTCGGGTATGGCTCCTGAATCTTCTCGCGCAGTCCGGCATCGCCATCGACGGCGACATCTGGCTGCAGACGTTTCCCCGCGTGTTCGGTTTTGCGTTCAATCCGGTGAGCTTCTGGTACTGCCATGACAGGACCGGAGGCCTGCGTGCCTTGCTCGCTGAAGTGCGCAACACGTTTGGCGCGCGGCATTGCTACCTGCTGCACCCAGCCGACAATGCCCCGATTGGTTCGGCAACCGTGCTTCCGTGCCAGAAGGTGCTGCACGTGTCGCCGTTCTGCCGGGTCGAAGGTCACTACATGTTCCGCGTCCGGGAGAGCGAACGCGGCTCGTCGATCGCGATCGACTACCACGACCCACAGGGGCTCGTGATCCGCACGGCAATCGCACTGCGCAAGCAGCCCCTGACGGGCGCCAGCGCGATGCGCGCGCTCGTCCGCCAGCCCTGGCTCACGCTCGCCGTCGTCGCACGAATTCACTGGCAGGCTATACGACTGTGGATCAGACGGACTCCGTATCATGGCAGCAACCCGGCTCCTCCGGCAGTTGCCAGCGCTTCCCGGTCACGAGAACAGGAACAGCGATGAAACTCCTGCGAACCTTTGTTTCGGACCGGAACGCCCCGGTCGCCGCACGCCTCTTTCTAGCACTGCTCGAGAGGCTGCATGTGGGCCACCTCACGCTCTCGACCCCGGACGGTGCGCAGCGCATCTACGGCGATCCTCATGCGCTGCCAGGCGCCCGGCTCACGCTCACGGACTGGCGCGCCTGCGCAGCGATCCTGCGCGCCGGTGACATCGGATTTGCCGAAGCCTGGCGCGCGGGCTGGGTCGAGACACCCGATCTCGTCGGATTGCTGCGGCTCGCGATACGCAACGAGGACGCGTTGCCCCGCACAGTGTCCGGCGGCCCCGCCGCGCGCGTGTGGTACGTCCTGCGGCATGCATTGAGGCGCAACACGCATGCCGGCAGCCGGCGAAATATTCACGCGCACTATGATCTCGGCAATGCGTTTTACGCACTGTGGCTCGATTCAACGCTCACCTATTCGGGCGCGCTGTTCGACGGCAATCCGAACCTGCCGCTCGAGGATGCGCAAGCCGTGAAGTATCAACGCATCGTCGAAACGCTTGGTTTGCGCGCCGGCATGCACGTGCTCGAGATCGGTTGTGGCTGGGGCGCCTTCGCCATTCACGCTGCACGACAGGGCATTCATGTGCACGGCATCACGATTTCGGCCGCGCAACTTGAAGCCGCCCAGATTCGCGTGAACGAAGCCGGCGTCGCCGACCGGGTGAAACTGGAGTTGCTTGACTACCGGGATCTGCGAGGGAGTTACGACGCGGTCGTCTCCATCGAAATGTTCGAAGCGGTGGGGGAGTCTTATTGGCCGGTATGGTTCAACGGGCTGCGCAAGCGGCTCAAGCCGGGTGCGAAGGCACTCGTGCAGTCGATCACCATTGGCGACGCACGCTTTTGCGCGTACCGCTCGTCGAGCGACTTTATCCGCGAGTTCATCTTTCCCGGCGGCATGCTGCCTTCACCCGAACGGTTCATTGCCGCAGCGAGCCGATCCGGACTCCGTGCGCAGCGTTCGCTGGCATTCGGTCACGACTACGCACGCACGCTGCGATGCTGGCGGGAGCGGTTTGAAGTCCAGATCGACACCGTGCGCATGCAGGGCTTCGACGAGACATTCATCCGCACCTGGCGACTGTACCTCGCGTACTGCGAGGCGGGTTTTCTGGAGGGGCGCACGGATGTGATGCATTTTGTCGTTTCACCGGCAGCCTGACATGCGTGCGCTCGCCGTGTGGCTGTTCGCGCTATGTTGTGCCCCGGCGTGGGGAAGCTGGAAAGATGAAGTCCCGTTGGCGCGACTGCTCGGTGAAGGCGAATTCTGCCTGCTCGGCTTCTGCCTGTATGACGCGCAGCTTTGGGGCCGGCAGTTGCCGATTGATTACAGCACGCCCTTCGCACTGGTGCTCATCTACGAGCGGCACATCAGTCGCGAGCGCCTGACGGATACCGGTGTCGATGAAATCCGGCGACTGGCGGTCCCGCCTCCGCCGGCCGATACACTCGCGCGCTGGCGCGAGGACATGCTGCGTGCCTTTACCGATGTCGCGCCGGGCGATTCGCTGTGCGGCGTATTCCTGCCCGGGATAGGCGCCCGTTTCTACGCAAACGGCCAACTCACGGCCGAGATCGACGACCCCGGCTTCGCGCGGGCCTTTTTCGGCATCTGGCTTGATCCGCAGACTCGTGCACAACGGCTGCGCAGCCAGCTACTTGGGGGCGCGCGGTGACACACAAATGGCAGTCGCGGTAGCGAATCATGCATACAGACTCGCACGACACCGGGCAGCAAACCGCTTCGACGGGAGAGTCGACTGAACCGGCGCCGGCCGACGGGCGGCCATCACAGCAACGGTCCGCGATACTGCGTTATGTGGTCCTGGGCCAGGCCGGCTGGTTCATCTGCGTAATCAGTGCCGCACGCGGCGCAGGGTGGATTGGCGTGCTGTTCGCTGCCGGCGTCGTGGCTTATCACCTTGCGAACGCGATCCGGCCGTGGCGTGAGGCGCGGCTCGTCGGTGTGGCCACCCTGATCGGCTGGATGTGGGAGAGCGTCCTCGTGCACGCCGGGCTGCTTGCCTACCCGAACGGAATCGTGATCGCCGGTACGGCGCCGTACTGGATGGCGGGCCTGTGGGCATTGTTCGCCGTTCAATTCAATGTCCTCCTTGTCTGGCTGGGCCGGCGCTGGCTGCTTGCGGCGCTGTCGGGCTTAGTCGCCGGTCCACTGTCATTCCGTGCGGGCGCGGCCCTCGGCGCCGTCCAGTTCGCGAAGACAGACGCTGCACTGCTCGCACTGGCGCTCGGCTGGTCGATCCTGCTTCCGGGCATGCTGTGGCTTGCGCGACGGTGGGACGGAATGCACCCCGCCCCATAGCCATCGGTTTGCGGCTGCGTCGCGCTCCGCGCTTCTAGCGCTTTTCGAACAGATAGTGTGCAACGCCCCACTCGTTGCCACGCCTGTATCCGAACAGCTCGGCGACCGCCATGTAGAACATGCGCCAGCGCTGGAACCAGCGCGCGGCGTCCCGCGCACCGTAGGTTTCGACCAGGATCGGCATCACGGACGCGCGCACCGCATCCAGCCGGGCCAGCCAGGCGTTTGCGGTACATGCATAGTGGGTACCACTCACCCACCAGCGACGCGTAATCCGAAGGTCGTCCTGGAAGTTCAGCAGCAGCGTCTCAGACGGCATCGTGCCGCCCGTGAAAAAATATTTCGACATCCAGTCGCCGCGGTCTCGCACCTCGAAGTGGTAGGCCAGCATGCGGTGGGCGAACAGATGGACAAACAGCCGCCCACCCGGGCGCATCCAGCCCGCAATTCGAGCCAGCAAGGCACCGTAGTTCTTCACATGCTCAAACATCTCGATTGACAGGACGCGATCGAAAGATCCGTCGACCGGCATTCCGGCAAGCCCGGCATCGGCGATATCGCAGGTCACCACAGTCAGATTCTTCAGCCCCTTGCTGGCGGCCTGCGCTTCAATGTACGCACGCTGACCTCGCGAATTGGACAGCGCAACGATCGACGACTTCGGATAGCGCGCCGCAAGCCACAGCGACAGGGAACCCCAGCCGCAGCCAAGATCGAGAATGTGCTGGCCATCGGCGAGTTCCGCGCGCTGCGCGTAGAGCTCCAGCATCGCTTCCTCAGCCTGTGCCAGCGTCTCCGTGCCGCGCGGATAGAGGCAGCACGAATACTTGAGGTGCGGGCCAAGATGGGCGGCGAAGAACGAAGCCGGCACCTCATAGTGCTGGCTGTTAGCGACGTCCGTTGCGATGGCGATCGGACTCGCGCGGAGCTCGTCGATCAGCGCACCGAAACGGCGTGCGCAAAGCTCGCCATCGTCGCGCCCCTCATCAACGAGACGTTGCCGGATTAATCGGCGCATGCCCGCTCGCACCATGCCATCCGGTAACCATCCATCCTCGCACAACCGGATCAGTAAGCCTTCATCCGTGCCCGCATGTGCAGTCGCGGACAACGATTCTGTGGATGTAACGGGCATTTCAGAATCTCCATGTAAGTGACAACACGCTTCGCGCGCGTCATCGCCGGCGGTGACGTTCAGACACGGCTGCGCGGCCGCTTGCGCGGCGGCCACGGAACGAAGGGACTCGTAACCTGCATGTACTCCTCGTAGCCCGGTCGCGTCTTCAGCGACCGCTGCTCAAGGAGCGGGACACCCGAGAGCTTCATCAGCAACCACGTCATCAGCAGTGGCGGCACCAGCGTCAGCCAGGCCCAGGGCGAGCCGATCGAAAGTGCGATATAGGTGACCCAATGCATGCATTCGAAGAAATAGTTCGGATGCCGCGAGTAGCGCCATAGACCATCCCGGCAGACTGCGCTGCGATTTCCAGGCTTCGCGCCAAATCGGGAAAGCTGGCGGTCCGCCAATGCCTCGCCTCCGGTCGAAATGACCCAAACCGATAACGCGACAATGATCCAGAACGGTGTGGGCCCATCCGAGCGATAGCTGGGCACGGCAAACGCGAGCGACAGGATCATCGAAACCAGCACCTGGAGCTGGAATAGCCAGAACATCCGGACGTTGGCTGAAGGCCCCCATTCTTCGCGGAAGCGACGATATCGTGCGTCTTCCGGCTGCCTCCAGTTGCGGCGCCACAGATGCGTACCAAGGCGCGCGCCCCACAGTGCGCCAGCCAACGCCACGAGCGTGCGGCTTGAGCCGCTGCCGGTGCCCATGAACCCGTAGAGCAATGCGACCGCCCCGAGAGAGAAGGCCCATACGGGATCGATCATGCCGGCATTGCGGCTTTTTATTTGCCATGCCCAGACAGCCGTAAAGAGCACTTCGAGCAGAACGAAGGCGCTCAGTGCGCATATTGCCGGTGGCATGTCTTCCTCCTTGTCTGTTGGGGCGTTTGCGTATTCGCCGTTCTGGGACCGGACGCGGGCTGTGAACGCGTATTGGCGCTTCTTCGCGGTCAGTCCGATATGTATACGCAATGGTGGGCGCTTTGGATGCGCGAACGGGAACACAAGGCGTCCATGATCGAGGAAACGCGGTTCGCGGTCAGCGTTTTGGTGCAGGTGACTTCCAGCTTTTTCAGGCTCTTGCAAAACACCATTGACGATTTTTCAGATCGACATGCATCCGACAACCAATCCGATTCGTATGGGGCTCTGAGGGCTCGTTTAGCCGATCTAATGTTCTCCGGCACTTCACCGAAGAACGGTGTGCCCTCGCGTCCGCGATTTGCATCCGTGCATCGCGCAGTTGTCCTGTTGCCTCCGCGCAAGCGTCACGTGTTTCGCGGCGTTCCGGCGAACTTTCTGAGGAGCATGACCATGTCCGACATCAAGGCTGATTCAGCAGCTCTTATGGATGTTTTCGACCGTCGGGTCGAGAGGCGCCTGAAGCGCCGGCAATTTTTCAGGAATGCTGGCGGACTGGGCCTCGGTCTTGTCGGCGGTACGTTGATCAGCGCCTGCGGCGGCGGGTCCGGCATCTCCTCGATGGCGCAGACCACCGCGCCGTCAGATGAAGAGATTCTCAATTTCGCGCTCAACCTTGAGTATCTCGAAGCCCAGTTCTATACGTACGCAACGACCGGCAGCGGTTTGCCGGCCAGCATGCTAACTGGCGTCGGCACGCAGGGCACAGTCAGCGCAGGCGCGCAGGTACGGGCGGCTCTCATGGGTGTGCGCAAATATCAAAGCCTGATATCCGATGGCGGCCGTCTGCAATTGCTGGGCGGCACCGGTTCAAGCTGGCTGATCTGCCATCCGGTCCAGGGCAATCTCGCCTTTAGTCCTCACCAGATAGAAGCGGCGCTGTCCGCGATGGTGACCGCTGTGCATTGGGTCCATCCCGACCCCGCACCGCCTCAGCGGGTGTACTTCAGCCACGAGCGCCTGGGTCCGCTTGCCGGCTATCGCAAGATATTCCGCTGCCCGGTTGAGTTCCAGCAGGCCTATAACGGCCTTCTGGTCGACAACGCCGTACTGGACTGCCCGCTACCGCAGGGGAACGCCCAGTTGTCACATATCCACGAGCAGTTGGCGAGCAACAGACTGCAAACGATGCAATCCAGCCAGGCTGCAAATGAGGCGCTACTGGCGTGGCTGCATGCGCACATCGGCCCTCCGCTGCCCACGCGCGCAGAGGCAGCCGCGGCTTTCGGCCTGACGGAGCGGACGCTGGCACGCCGGCTTCAGTCGCTCGGCACCAGCTTCACCGAACTGCTGGATGCTGTGCGATGCGACATCGCGATGCAGCAGGTCCGCGAGACAAACAGGTTGCTGACAGACATCGCGCATGATCTGGGGTTCGCAGGCCTTAGCCCATTTCACCGGGCCTTTCGGCGCTGGACGGGATCGGGGCCCGGACAGTGGCGACGCAGCAATTGACGTGATCCGCGAGAATAAAATCAGCCTAAGGAACGGACTGTAAGTCATTGATCGAGAAGATTTAGGGCCGCCCTGGCCACACAAACGCAAAGTCAGTCACGAAGCGATAGAACCGTGGTCCGGAGATATCGCTGCGTAATAAAGTCAGTAGCTCGCTATTCTCTGTCAATTTCGGGCGCGTTCGTGATCGGTAATCGCCGGAGAGTTCAGCCATGAAATTTAGCGGCTCCGTGTGGCCTTGGTTTCACTCCAAGCTCGGATTCAATCCCCACCACGATAGAGCGTTGCATCGAGTCGCCGGACTTCGCCATCTTGCTCCACCTGAACAAGTTGACGATAAACCTCGCTCCTGGTTAGCCCGGCGCCCTCGCGTCTATTTCACTTTCTCCCATATCAAGGTGACAACGCTCATCTTGCCGTCAACAAAGAAGCGAAACGGTGGAGTCGTGTAGATCAAACGATCGCCGTCGACCTTAACTTGCCTGACCTGTGTCGTTCCCGTCCAGGATTCGTTCCACGACAAATCTCACCCTGAGGTTACCGTCCACGCTTGCGATTCGCTGGTTGCTGCCACGGCTGCAAGTGATCAATCTCGCCCTGCCTCGGACAGAATTGCGCATCTATACGTCGGCAGACGATACGCCGGATTTCACTGCGCCCGACGTCGACGCCATGGTTGTGCGTGGATCTGGACATTGGGCAGGCATGGACGCGATACCGCTGTTCCAAGAATGCCTGACGCCGATGTGTACGAGCGAACTGGCCGCATCGCTGAAATCGGTCGCTGACCTTGCTCGGATCAAGTTGCTCCACCCGGGACACGGCCACGGCGAATGGCGATGCTGGCTCGATCGTGTTGGAGCGACCCAAACCGACATCAGTGGCGGACTCGTCTTCGATACCCTCGAATTAACGCTCACCGCTGCGGCACAGGGACATGGCGTTGCAATTGGCGACCCTCGGATGGCGAAGGACCGCCTTGAGGCGGGAGCTCTCGTCATGCCGTTCAGCGAGGTTGTGCAAAACGGTCTGGGCTATTTCCTTGTTTTTCCCTCACAACGCTCCGCACAAAAAAAGATTCGCGCACTCGCTGACATCTTGATCCGGCTCGCGCAAGAAGACCCGCCGATACCGGCTCGATAAGCGGCCGCCAGATCACTCGAGGCGCAGCCACGCGCATGCACAGCCGAGGGACGCAAGCAGAATCCTGGAGCCATCGAAGAAACTCCGCCGTGAATCACTGGAGTCTTACGAAATTCAGCCACTTGGTCTGTGCAGGTGCGCCGGATCAGCACAGCCCATCGACCGCGCACGGCCTAACGCACCGCGTCCAGCGCAACGTTGGACTGCCCTTTCTTGAAGAGATCATATTGCTCGGAGGTTCCGAAGAAGACCTCGCCGGTCGTATTCGGACCGACACCCTTCACGTTGAGGGTTCCTGAATATTGCCAAAGCGTCCAAGGGTTTCGGCCACGCAACTGGGTCCCCGAAGCACCGTAGCTACCGAGCCAGATCATGAACTCGTCGCTACGCTCGTCGACGAATGTTGAGAGATTGTTGCGATTGCCATAGAGCAAGGGTGTCTTGCCGTAATGCGTCCGCAAATCGGACGCGAATTTAAGAATCGCAGCCTTGGCGCTTTCAAGCCCAGCGGCGTTGAGACAGGCCAATTGGTGACTGTCCTCGCCTTCGGGGTTCACGACTTCGATCGCGACGGGTAGCGCCTCGCGATCGACCGGGACGATGCGGGAAAGTTGAGCCAATTGCGCGACGGGGGAACGGCAAAAGTCAAATTTAACATAGGCGCCCCGATCGATTCCCAGCGCCTTGATGTGCGACCAGCGCTCAGGGAAGGTGGTATCTGGTCCGCCCCAACCGATTGCACGCGCATAGATGAAGCTAGGGCGTGGCATTTCAGCAAACGCTTGCCAATCGATTTTCCCGTCTGCGGATGAGAAGTCATATCCCTGCATGGGATAGATATCTGGCGCCTTGAATATCTTGATGTCCGGCCGACCGACAATACTGCTGACCGGGCCAGGCGGCAGAGCTATTGAGGCCTGGCGTGGCTCCACTGCCGAAACCGGCGATAGGCCAACGTTCACTGGTGGCGGCGCGCCAGTTAAAGCAGATCCCTTTTTTGCCGGGATGGGGGCGCTCGAGATCGCATCACCAGCTAAAGCCGAACCTGCGACGTCATTCCCGAGCCCAAAGCTCCCGGCGCTGTCCGTTGGGTTGGTTGGCGCGGTATCCGGCCCATTATAGGCATCCGCCGCAGCCATCGCGGGGCCGCTGCCACGATCGGACAAGAAGAAGAAACCGCCTAACGCAACTCCCGACTGTGCAGGTCCGATCCAGGGATCGCTAAGGTTAAAATTCGGATCAGACGATGCGCGCTCGTGAGCGATCCGGGTATAGGCACTCGTAAGATAAGTGGTCAGTGCGGACGTGCGTGTCAGTCCGCTCTGCTGTACTTTGCTTCCGTCGATGGAAACCGTGCTGTAGGCATCCCAATAGAGCGGATCGGCCACTCCCTGGGTAACGCCATCGATGAGAAGATCGAAGAAGACGCTGCCACGCGAAGAGTCGAGTGCCGGCACAAGATCATTCGCGGAGCCAGCAGTAATGGCGTACGAACCCGGCTTCGCGAATGCGTCGGGGTTCCCACCCAGAGAACCTTCTCTGAAGAAACCTCCGCCATAGCATGCGTTGATCAGCGTGAGGACATGAAAATAGCGGCCGGCCAGATTCTCAACGTCCGTGGCAAACTCCTGCATCTTGTACATGCCCATCGAACCATTAACGTCGCTTGCCGTTCCCAGAACGAACGCCGCCATCGTGTCGGCCGTGCCGTCAGACTTGCCGTAGCGTCCATGGCCCGAATAAGCGATTAAAAGCCGGGCCTTCTTTTGAAATTCAGCGGCGCGATTGACGAGATAGTCCTCGAGAAAATAGTTGATGTTGTCGACAGTCGCGTCCTCGTTGCGGAGAACGATCACTTCATCGAACTTCTGCTCGCGGACTAGAAAGTCCGCGAGTCGAGTCCCGTCCACTGCCGCGGCGGATATGTCATGGCCGGGCATGTTCGGATATTTATCGATCGCGATGATGAGGCCTATCGAGCGCGTTTCGGCGGCGGTTTTGACGCCGACTGCGTCAGCTATCCGAGTGTCGAGTGGCGCATTGGCATCCGAATTGAAGTGCACGAAAAACCGGCAGAAGCGCTCCTCGCGCGCCGGGGCGCCATTTGCACATGTGCCTGAAAAGGGAGGCGTCTGCGCTGCGGCGCTTGTCAGCAGGCAAACAAGCCATGTGAGCCCGCTACGCAGCAGCCACAAACGGGCGACCCGAAGCTTCATTGTTGAAACTCCGCCACGCCTAATGACGTGTAGAAGGCGTCAGTTTTTCCCTTAAAGATGTTGGCGTCGAAGGCACCGTTGAAGCCGATCGCCATAGTCGCCGCCTCGGTATATTGCCAGAGTGCCCAGCGAACACCGTTAATTGTCGTCGGAACCTCACTCGCCCGCGAGGTCTTCGAATAGTCCGCGAGCCATAGCGGATACGTGGAGAGCGCTGCGAACTCGGTTTCCGATCCTATGCGCTCGCGCCACCAGGATCGCGCGGTGTAGATCATCGGGGTGCGGTGTAATCCGGTTTCCACCGCAGTCAGGTAGGCTTTGGTCATTGCGATGATCTCGGCCGGCTTACGGCCTTGCCAACGGTCCGGGCCGTCCTTACTTGCCTTGTCCCACTCGAGGTCGACGACGGGTGGCATGTCGGTAGGAAGCAATCCGCCATTTGCCTTGATGACCTTGATAAAGGTTGCCGCTTGGGCGCGCCCCCAATCCTCCGCCGGAACGCGAGGATCGCCGCTAGAGAGGAAATGATAGGCACCCCGATGGACCTCACTTCCCTTCGGCAACTTACCAGCCCGCGACCAGAAACCAGCGAACTTCGAGTCGAGCGAACCCGTACCCTGCGTGGCCTTCATGTAAAGGAAGCGAATCTTACGCGTGCGCAACTGCTCGATCGGAAAGGCCGAGTTGGTATAGTGGCTGATGTCTACGCCGAAGAGTGAATCCTTTCGCGGTTCGTTAAGTGCCGTGTCAAAGTCGACGTCGTTGGGAAAGCGAAATGGGCCATAGAGGTTGAAGTATTGCGCTGACGCCGTTGTACCCGACGAATCTGCTGCGACGTCGGCCTCGCGGATTTCTGCGAATAGATCCTGGCGAGAGAGATCGTCTGTGAGGTCAGTCAGCCCGAGCGCCGCGGCGCTCGTGCCTGGCGGGTCGATCGCGTCGGCAGTGGCTGCTGTCGCCGGTTGGGTTTGCGCATTTGCTATCGCCGGTACGAGCGCGACGAGCATTGCTACACTGACGAGGTATCGTGAGGAAATGAGCATCGGGCAGTGCCTCCAAAAAGCCGCGGCACACCCAGGATGAGCGCTGCACACGGACTTTGCTGTCAAGAAGAGAACGCATACGCTCAACCACTAACCATCGATGCGCCTCAATCATGGGCGACGAAGGCATTGATGCCCGCGTATGTTGCTCTGTTCTGCCCCTGAATGTCAACTGACCGCTTTCGGCTACCTTGGCCTAGCAACGGCTTTGCTAAGGATCATCTTCAGGCCTCGACCAGGTTTCCCGAAGACTGCTACGCACCGGCCTCCGGCAACCGGGGAAAAGTATCCGTTTGAGCGAAATGCGGGGAGCGGCGGCTTTCCGGCGGTTTGAGTGAACGCGTGTTGCTGTTCAGTTGCAGTCGACCTGTGATCGCAAAAAATATACTCGGTCGAGACAGCCCTCGCTAAGTATCTGTTTTTACTATAGCCTCCAAATTCAAAAAATCGCTTCCATAACGGTCGGGCCCCTTGTCCAACGCGCGCTCTCGGCCGTTCTAAAAGCGATAGTCGGTCGAACCTAGGTACGTCGGCCGTTTCCGAGACTGAACCATTCGTGCCAACGCTTTCACCGCACCATCGCGCCGGACGCGAGCCGCGGCGCCCGGATTGGCCCGGACGGCACAGAAACAGGCTCGGCGACCGGGCGCCCCCAACGGCGGCGCTAGCTTGACGCGCGGGCGAACGCTCTCTGCCATTGCGACCTGATCGCAAACTGTCACGGTCGAACCTAGCCGATTTGCGTTGTCCCAACCAAGGCGGTCTGCGATTACTCCGTCGCTGGGCCATGCCTGCCGCCGACGGTCCCGCAGCGCCGAGTTCGCCATCAGGCCTGCCCCTCGAACGTTTTTCTTTGCCTACGTCTGCCTCGTCTCGCGACTGATGAAATGAAATCGCCGCGCACGGCAACGGTAGAGGTTCGAGCGCGCTAGCATAGAACCCGGCATTTATGGGCCGACCCCCGTGAAAACCGGACACGAGGTAACGCTTAAACTTTGAGGTGGTGTTACGCCTACGTTTAAGCCTAGCTCTAACGTGGAACCTATTGAAGTTTTGACCCAGCCCGAGCAGTGCCGGCGGCGCTCTGTCGAGGAGAAGCTTGCGATAGTGCGCGAGACCTTCGAGCCCGGAGCAACCGTTTCCGGAGTCCCGGCTAATACATCTCATTGGTCCGAGGACGCCAATCTCAGGTCGGACCAGCAGCAGTTGGCACGCGTCCTCCTCAGTTTCGGCCGCGCCCACCCACATCTTTACAGGCGGACTCGCGCTTCTAGAAGGCCGCCTTCAGGTTCTTTCCTTGTCCAATTTCTAACATTCGCCTCGTGGCGTCCAAGCATGCATAGAGCCGCTCAAGCTTCTGAATTCGTCCAAAGATTCAACCTGGTAGTCGGGGACACGAGTATCCAAGACATCGCCAGCCACATTTGTGATTTCATAGGCTCGCTCAGCAATGGTTGCGCTTTCGACGCAAGGTTGTTTGCCGCATCCTGCGCTGAATGACCCAGGGGGTGAAGCAAGAAGCTCAAGTACCGCATGCAAGAGATACTCCGCATCTTCAACCGGCAGCACGCCAAGCTCGTGGAGATGGGTCAAGGAGGTCTCATAGATAGCGGCGGTCGGCTGTTTTTGAACCACAGGGTCATCACCGGCCTTGCGTCCGGTCATCTGGGCATGCGTCCCACCCGACCGAACATTAACCAAAAACCACGCGAAGCACTGCTGCTGCCAAATAATGCGATATCGAGCCTTCAAGGATTTGGGCGCATCAGATACGGAGTCCCGGCTCAAGCGAAAACCAATGGAACTCAGGAAACGCCAAAAGATCTGCCCATATTCAAACTCGCTGCCTTCAATTGGCGGGATGAGAGATTCCACTTCTATCAGATCGAGACGAACACGCTTTCCTGCCCCGATAGCTCGTTGCGTCGGCAGAAAACCAAACTCGGATCGCGCAACATACCGATCGAACAAAGCCAATCGAAAGGCGCAGGCAATCTCCGCCCTAGTAACGCTTCCACAGATGAACGTCTTAAGGTCGGGTGGAACACGGACCATTGCTCCCACGCGGTCCGCTCCCCATCGACCGTTCACGTAAGTCAGCAGGCGCTCGACGTTCTGGTTGCCGACATTCGCGACATCGGATCGGACTTTCATCACGCGAACGCCCCAGCAAGTATCGCCAAGCGCGACTGACAGTCATTGCTACAAGGGGACCTGGGCACAAGCGCCCGGGTCCCTCTCCGCACCACGTGGCTGCGCACAGTCAGAGTACTGCGTCCAACGCCTGCTCAATATCGGCAATCAACTCATCCACCGATTCAATCCCAATCGAAAAACGAATGAGGTTCTTCGGGACGACGCTATCGGGGCCTTCCACGGACGCGCGGTGCTCCACGAGGCTCTCCACTCCACCAAGCGACGCGCCGATCAAAATCACTTTGAGAGCACAGCACACCTTTCGTGCTTGCTCTGCATTGCCTTTAACCAGTATCGAGAGCATTCCGCCGAAGCCGTTCGTCATCTGCATTTTTGCAACAGAGTGATTGGGATGGCTCTCAAGACCAGGATACAGTACGCGCTCGACCAACGGATGATTGCTGAAGTGTTGGGCAATCGCGAGTGCGTTGCTCGATGCCCGCTCAAAACGAACGAACAGAGTACGCATCCCCCGGATGAGGAGCCACGTTTCAAAGCTCCCTAGCACTCCCCCAGAAAGATTTCGGATCAAACCGATTTCTTCCCATCGCTCGTTGAGTTTCTTGGTAATCAACACGCCACCAAGAACATCGCTGTGACCATTGAGATACTTAGAGACCGAGTGAAAAACGATGTCTGCGCCCAAGTTGAGCGGCTTCGATGTCGCCGGAGGACAAACGCTTCCGTCAACACAGAGAATGCCGCCAACCGCATGAACAGCGTCGGCTGCATCTGCGATGTCAATGATGTCCCACGTGGGGTTTACCGAAGGCTCAATCCACAGAACGGCGGTGTTCGGACGAATAGCTTCCTGAAGTGCGCCCGGCACCGTTTGATCGAAGAAGCTGAGTTCGATACCTCGGCGTTCCGCAATTCTTCGCATCCACTTTTGCGCACCGTGGTACATCACCTGCGGTGCGAGGATGTGCTCCCCGGACTTCACGGTTTCGAGCAATGCGGTGCAAGCGGCGAGTCCTGAGCCAAAAATCTTTGCGTCCGCGCCGTTGTCAAGCTTTGCAAGCATCTGCTCGACGTGAGTCCAACTCGGATTCCCATAACGACCGTAGCGAATCCCGCCGATAAGCTCATATTCGTCATCGCGAGTAAACGTTGTCGACTGATGAATCGGCGGCACTACCGCACCCGTAGCGCCATCAACGAAGTGATCGGCTTGAACTACAACCGTATTGTCAGACCGGCTAGTATCCATAACTTCCTCCAGATTTGGCATTGTCTTTTTAAAGGTGGTGCAGGATCGTCCTGCCCATCCTATTTCAAAGCGAAGATTGCTTCGATCTCAACCGCGATACCGCCGGGCAGTGATCCAGCTCCCATCGCGGTTCTAGAATGCTTGCCGCGCTCGCCAAACACCTCGCAATATAGTCGAGAGCAAGCGTCAATTACCTTGGGGTGGTCGACGAAATCAGGGGTTGCGTTGACCATGCCATGAATCTTCACGACTTGCGCAATCTTTTCCAAGTCGCCCAATGCAGCCTGAGCGGTCGCAAGGAGCTGAAGACCGATAGTTTTGGCATCCTCAGCGCCCTCTTCTACGCTGTATGTCGCCCCTAGTTTTCCCTTCCGCAGCGTGTTGTCTGCGTTACGAGCTCCCTGTCCAGACAGGAACAGCAGATTCCCAACGATCGAGAACGGCTCAAAGGTTGCGGGACCGCGCTTGACCTGGGGTAGCACGAACCCGAGGGATTCCAATTGCTTTTGAATTTCGCTCAAGATGATCTCGATTACGTAGGCATAGGGATTAACCCGAGTATTCACCGGTCACGTGTTGTTCGTTGAGAACGTCACTGTTGTGCGCCCCCTCACCCTTGCGGAAACGTCCGCAACTGCTAGCGCTGCGAATTAGGAGTGCGTTACGGCGCGTCTTTTCGGGCCTCGTTATCGAATTATCAAAAGCCATATCTGAGCAGTAAAGCGTCAATAACTCCGGAGGTCATGAGTTTCTGGAATCCCTCTCTTCACGAAGGGTCGAGGATTGCCTCCGGACGCCTCCGAATCCCCTGCGCCGGCCACAGTTCAACGCGTCCTTCCCGATCCGCGGCGCGCCAAATCAACCGCCGCGGGCTGTCCAGAGAAAACCACGAATCTCCAAATAAGTTACCGCTAGAGAGGCTAGGTCCCGTTCCACAGCGTCGCTCAGGCGCTCATTCCGAACAATCATGACCTGATACCAAAATATCGATTTCAAGCCAATTTATGAAAACTTAGCCTACATCTCCAACGACGAGTTCGTCTCGTCATATCGCGAGGAGACCACACACCACATCAAGTCGAAATTGATTGCTCCAGATGCAGTGAACACGACGAACTACAGACGACGACTGCATCGTGGCTTACCTGCTCATGATGAATGTACGAAGGATGATGCTATGAAAAGTGAGACCTCGAAATTGCTCCTGGTAAGCGTGGGAGCCGCTATCTCTATCGCTTGCAGTCCCGCCGCCGAAGCGCAATCGCAAACCGTAAAACTTGGGTTCTCGGCACCCATGACTGGGCCTCAGGCGCAGTATGGGAAGGACTATGAATCAGGCGTCTTGCTCGCGATTGAGGACTTCAATGCGACCCACCCGAAAGTAGACGGCAAGATCACAACGTTTGTCCTGGACAAGGAAGACGACCAAGGAGATCCGAAAACAGGAACCATCGTGGCACAGCGGCTGGTTGACGATGGCATCAAGGGGATGGTGGGTCACTTCAATTCTGGTGTCACTATCCCTGCTTCCGCAATCTACAATCGAGCCGGCATCCCTGAAGTTTCGGTGGCCACCGCTCCGACATACACGCGGCAGGGATTCAAAACCACGTTCCGTATGATGACGTCCGATACACAGCAAGGCAGCGTCATGGGGCAATACGTCGTCAACAAGCTGCACGCGAAGCGAATCGCTATCGTCGACGACCGGACTGCATACGGCCAAGGCCTTGCGGAGGAGTTCGAAAAAGCCGTCAAAGCGGCCGGCGGCAACATCATCGACCATCAGTTCACCACCGACAAATCGACCGACTTCAAGTCGATCCTCACCTTGCTCAAGGGGAAGAACCCGGATTTCGTCTACTACGCAGGTGCCGATACGCAGTCTGCTCCGATGCTTAAACAGGCAAGAAGTCTGGCGATGACGGCAACCTTCGCATCCGGTGAGATGTCGAAGACGGACAACTTCATCAAGGTTGCAGGTCAAGCTTCGGAGGGTGCAATCGTGTCACTGGCGGGACTTCCGCTGGAGAAGATGCCTGGTGGCGCCGGCTTCACGAAGAGATATGAAGCCAAGTTCGGAACAAAGCCGACGACCTACGCGCCGTACAGTTACGATGGCGCGACCGCGATGATGACTGCGATGACGGAGGCCAATTCTTCGGATCCAAACGTCTACCTTCCCAAGCTCGCCCAGATTGATATGAAAGGCGTCACGACCGATCACTTTTCCTATGACAAGTACGGCGACCTGCGCGACGCAGTCGTCACGGTCTACAAATGCGAGCAAGGCGCCTGGGTCCCGCTGGACGTAATCAACCCGAAATGACGTAGCCGCATCTGTGGGGCGACCGGTAGTCCCCCCCCCCTTGCTACCGCGTCGCCCTTGAGCGATATTTGATCCTTCCCCATCGCTAACTATCGCCACTGCGCCAAGGGTCTGTATGGCTATTCCAAGAAGGTTTCTCCCCCCAACAGCGATGCTTGCTGCATTCGAATCCGCAGCGCGCACTGGAAGCTTCACCCAGGCAGGTATCGAACTCAATCTGACCCAGAGCGCGATCAGCCGTCAAGTTCGCGCTCTAGAGGAACGACTAGGAGCCGATCTCTTCGTACGGGAGCGTCAGAACGTCAAGCTCACTGAGGCGGGTCTGAGCTACGCCCGGGAGATTCGGGAAGCGCTGAAACACATCGGGGACGCCTCGATGGCTATCAGGGCGAGCCCTAAAGCGACCTCGCTCAACTTAGCCGTGCTTCCCTCCTTCGCAGCTCGATGGTTGATACCGCGGCTGCCGACGTTTTTTGCGCAACACCCTGACGTCATCATCAATTTTTCTACACGCACGAAGCCTTTCGAGTTCGAGGCGGAGCCGTTCGACGCTGCAATACACTTCGGGCACCCCGCCTGGATGGGCGCAGAATCGCTCCCTCTAATGGGTGAGGCGGTAGCGCCGCTCGCAAGCCAATCATTTTTGAATAACCACAGCGTCAATGCTCCGGAAGATCTACTCTCGGCACCGCTTCTGATCCTACGTACTCGCCCCGACGCTTGGGAACGGTGGTTCCTTGCCAATGGCGTTTTTTACGATTCCGTAAACGGCCCACTCTTCGACCAATTCGACGCGATGGCATCTGCTGCGCGAGCCGGCCTCGGCGTTGCCCTGCTTCCAACTTTCCTTTTCCAGGACGAAGTGACAAGAGGAGAGCTCATTCCTCTGTTTGACAAGGCGACGCCTTCCGACAATTCATACCATCTCGTATGGCCCCACAACCGCCGCGACAACCCAACGATGATCCAATTTCGTGAGTGGCTAGCCAAGGAGGCCAACACCGAGCAAACCTATCTCCATGAGCGTGGCCCGGACCCCTATCCGGAGCGCGCCCGCAAGCGCCACGGTGACTCTTCAAGCGAATGATATTGCGTTTCCATCAGATGTCTGCTTGCGTTGTATGGGGCCATTCCTACTCGACATGACATCGTACTAATTTGTCTCTTTGATCGTGAAATATGTACCGTTATTGTTGGTACGTTGAACATCAAGGAGATTTTCAGTCATGCTCAATGACAACAACACGCATGGCCTCTGGGAGCGGACGGCAATCAGTGCTCCCGTCGCTCCTCGATTGACCAATGAACTGACGGCCGACGTTGCTGTAATCGGTGGAGGCATCACCGGTCTTTCGACTGCGCTCCACCTCGCCGCGCAAGGCGCGAAGGTCGTAGTGCTCGAATCCAACAAGGTCGGTTTCGGTGGGTCAGGGAGAAACGTAGGCCTCGTTAACCCCGGTATGTGGGTCAAGCCGGACGATATCTGCTCAGTGCTTGGGCTAGAAGCGGGCGAGCGCCTAATCGATGTATTGGGCGCAGCACCGCGCCTGGTATTCGATCTCATCGAGCGCCATGGAATTGAATGTGAAGCGGTTCACAAGGGTACGCTGCATTGCGCAGTCGGATCCAGCGGCCTTGAAGAGATTCGGGACCGTGAAGAACAATGGCGTCGGCGAGGCGCACCGGTTCGTCTTCTGGATGCGCAGGAAACGGCGCGTCGCACTGGTTGTAGTTCCTTCTCAGGAGCGCTCCTGGATGAACGCGCCGGAACGATTCAGCCCCTGTCTTATACGCGTGGACTTGCGATCGTCGCGACCAGGCTTGGAGCACAGCTTTACACCGGCAGCGAAGTCAAGAGCGCAACGCGAGTTGGTAACCAGTGGAAGTTGTCGACGGATTCGGGATCGGTTTCTGCCGACTGGGTTGTCGTTGCCACAAACGCGTACTCTGGCTCGCTTTGGCCGGCGCTGCAATCCGAATTCATTCCCCTGTCCTACTTTCAGTGCGCGACGGCTCCTATGCCTTCAGAACTCAAGCGTCGCGTTCTGGGTAACGGCGAGGGTTTGATCTGCACCCGTACGGTCATTACCTCGTTGCGGACGGACGCAGCGGGTCGCCTCATATTCGGAAGCTTGGGTGCCCTTCGCAACGTCGGCACTAGCGTGCACTCTCGCTACGCTAAGCGGATGCTCGAGCAGATGTACCCAGAGCTGCGTAACGTCAAGTTCGAGAACGAGTGGTTTGGTCGTATCGCGATGACGACGTCTCATTTGCCGCGCTATCACGAGCTGGCCGAACGCGTTATCAGCTTCCACGGATACAACGGTCGAGGAATCGGTACCGGTACGATGTTCGGGAAGATTATGGCGGGACGCATACTGAACCCGAGCCTGCAGCCCCTGCCGCTCGACAAGACGGAGCCTGAACTGCCCTCCCTACGCGGTGTCCGGGCGGGCTACTATGAAGCAGGCTCTGTTCTCGCACATATGTTTTGATAGCACGTGCGCTCCGCAAGGGTAAGCAGACTTTGATCGTGGAGCTCTTTCGCTCCCGGTCGAGTCTGAGCCGCACACTCTCGCCGCCGAAGCGCTGAATTCCCAACAGCACCAATCACCATCCGCCTAGTGGCTTAAAATCTGCGCACGCATTTACCCCGTGCAACGAGCTTTCCGCTGCTCGCTCGAATCCTACGGTGCACGCCGACGCGACTTGTCGCATTTTTTTTAATCTTTCACGAGCCCCGGTATGAAAAGAGGCGCGGCTTTGACGGCCAAGTGATTTCGGCACCTCTGAGGCGTGGAGCGCGAAGTGGGCGCCTGAACGTCGGCAGCCGCTGCGTGCGCGATATGGTGCCCGCGTGCTCGCCGTCATCGAACGCATGATGGTCGAGTATTTGCCGACTGTCGTGCTGTCAAGTCTACTCGGCAAGGCCTTGCGATATCGCTTGGATGTTCGTTAAACTGCCGCGCGCAACGACCGCACACTACTACACTTTACTGCTGCCTTGGGCCATGCCAGGATTGACGCACGAAGAACCGACGAAGGAGCTTTGAAATGGTCAACGGGGTAAATCCGAGCAAGATTTGGTCGCCCTTCGGTGCATTCTCGATGGCCGTCATCCAAGGCGAAGGACAGATCGTTCATCTGAAGGGGCAGGTGTCACTCGATCGACAAGGACAGATTGTCGGACAGGACAACATGCGTGCTCAGGTTCGGAAAACCCTGGAGAATATTCGAGATGTTCTTGAGGCGATGGGCGGACAGATGGCCGATGTGATTTCGCTCGTCCATTACGCAACCGACATCGAGGCTTTCATGACTACCGGAGACATCCGCAAAGAATTCTTTTCTGCCTCTTATCCCGTCACGACGACCGTTCAGATCGAGCGTCTGTACCATCCGGAATTGCTGATCGAAATTACTGCGACCGCAGAAATCCCCCGTTCTCGTTTTCGCCAGCCCCAGAGCAGCGCATGATCCTTGCCTCGCAACCACTACAGCAGTAGACGGTTCCAGCACCAACGAGGCGTCGATGATTGATCGCCTACGTCCGATGGACATGCCCGATGTGGACGCTGCCTGAAGCTACGCCCCAGGCAGCGTGACGTGGCGCTTAGCTTGCGATGACACTATCCGCAGAGCGCCGAGAAGGCCTTACTCTTTTACCGGCACCATATAGTTCACGATGCTGCGGCCGCCGTCGATGTAGACGGTCTGACCCATGATGTACGATGCGTCATCGCTGGCTAGGAAGGACACCACGCTGGCGACTTCCGACGGCTCACCACAGCGACCAATCGGTGTTCTCGCAAGAATGTTTCGGCGAGCAACATCACTCGACATTATGGAATTCGCCACGAGTTCGGTCAGAATCGTGCCCGGGTGTTGATTTGCGCGGAATCCTGACCCACCCTACGCAGTAATTTGCATCGAATATTGACCCACGTAGAACACTGACCTGCTCGGCAACGGGCGGGGGAACGGAGTGATCGACGT
>NZ_SCNV01000033.1 GCF_005503145.1 Burkholderia sp. 4M9327F10
GCGTATGCCGAGTCGCTGCGCGAGCAGGCCGCGCGTCTTGGCGTCGGCGAGCGGCTGCAGTTCGCCGGCTTTCGCGACGACATGCCGGCGTGGATGAAGGCGGTGGACGTGATTCTGCATACGTCGACCGAGCCGGAGCCGTTCGGGCGGGTGATCATCGAAGGGATGGCCGCGGGCCGGCCGGTGATCGCCGCCGCGGCCGGCGGGGTGAAGGAAATCGTCCGGCATCGCAAGAACGGCTGGCTGGTGCCGCCCGGCAATGTCGAGGCGCTTACCGAGGCCATCGATATGTTGCGGACCACGCCCGCGCTTGCACAACAACTCGCCAGCGCCGCGCTGATCGATGTCGAACAGCACTTCTGCGTCGACGCCTATCTCGAGCGGATGAAACAGGCCATTGCCGGCAGCGTCCGCTGACACGCCCGGTGAGCGGCAACTGCGGGTGCTAACCCGGATCAACCAGGATCAACCGATCTCAGCCCATATGGCCCGATGACCGCCACATGGGCCAGTGTTCGGCATCGAACGATGCGGCGGGTCTGCTTCGCCTAGCATGCGCTGAGGCGGCCACACCTTTGTGCCGCACGGAGACCATGATGAGCTTGCCTGGATTGCCGCGTGCCACGACGCGCTGGATCGTACTCCTGTGCGTCTACACGCTGGTCGCCAGTGCGTCGTTTTGCGGCTTCTTTGCGAAGTACGCGCTACGCGACGACTCGACCAACGACGCCATGATCCTGATGCTGGACGGCACAGCGGATCGTCCTTACGTCTACCGCCAGTTGCTGCCCACGGCCGCCAATCTCCTCGACCGCGCACTCCCGGACAGCGTCAAGGCGCGTTTCATCGGTCATCTGCAAGAGGACTATCCGAAGCACAACTGGCTCGCCAATACCTTTGCGCGGGCCACCGACGCCGCCAGGCCGCAATACGCGCTGCGCTATTACCTGGTGTACGGCATGGTGTTCATGGCGTTGCTGGGCGCCATGCTGATGCTGCGCCTGCTTTGCCTGCAACTGGTCGGCAATGAAGTGGCGGCGACGCTCGCGCCGCTCGTGTTCGCGCTCGCAGTGCCGGCGGGCAACTTCTGGGATTTTCCCGAACTGTGCTTCATGACGCTCGCCGTCTGGGTCGCTGTGCGCGGGCGGCTGCTGTGGCTGATTCCGCTCACGCTCGCCGCTACCCTCAACAAGGAGTCTTTCCTGTTTTATCTGCTCGCGCTGTATCCGTTCGTGGCAGCGCGCGTAGCACGATCGCGGGCGATCGCGTATCTCGGCGTGTGCATGGCGCTTGCGGCTGCGGTCAACTTTGCGACCAAGCTTCACTATGCCGGCAACCCCGGCGATCTCGCGCAGTTCCACCTTTGGGACAACCTGCGCTTCCTGGCCGATCCGCGTAACTACCTGCGCGGCGAATACACCTACGGAATCCTCTTGCCGAAGGGCTTCAATATCCTGCTGCTGTTTCTGGCGTTCGTGGTGGTGCGAGCCGGCTGGCCCGCCTTGCCGCCGGCCGCACGGCAGCATGCGCTGATTGTGTGTGCGATCAATATTCCGCTCTATCTGCTGTTCGGTTACGGCGACGAAATTCGCGCACTGAGCATGGTGGATGTCAGCGCAGCACTGCTGGTTTGCGGAGGACTCGCAGCTTATGTGTCGCGGGCGCTGGCGCCGGCGAGCGCACCGGTACCGGCGCGTCAGGCCGCGCCCAAGACACACAGTCAAGCCGCGCTGGATCTGACTACCGGCCCTTGAGGTCCGCCAATGCGATCCCCGCACGTCGCGCCGTGCTCCGGTTTCGCTAAACGTAGAGGTGCGCATTGAACATCCCCAATCGCCGCTGGGCAGCCGGGCCACGCCTGATAACCGGCGTTTGCGCCGTCATGCTGCTCGTTTATCTCGTCAGCGTGGCGAGTCACGATTTCTTCTGGGACCTGTCGGTCTATGAGCGGGCGCTACGCGATCTGAGGCAAGGCCTCGACCCATACCGCGGCGATGCCGGCCTGCCGTTCGTCTACCATCCTCTGGTGCTCGACGCGCTCGCCTGGCTGAACCGGCTCGTCTCCCTGCGGTTTGCGCTAGTGGTGCTGTATCTGCTCAGCTTCGGCTGGTTTTGCCGCGAAGTCCTGCTCTGGCTGCGCACCAACGCGCAGTGGATGCCGCCCCAGGCCATGCACGCGTCCGGTTCGGCTGGAGTGTGGCGCGGTGTGTCGTCGCTGCTGGCCGCCGCGGTGTTCGGCGGGGTCGGTGTCACGGCGGTCCTGTCCGGCAATCTCACGACCTTCATGCATCTCACGCTGATTGCGGCATTCCTGATGGGACAACGCAAGGGTGGCCGGCTCGCGAGCTACGCACTGGTTGCGCTCGTGCTGGTGCTTGCGCTCATCAAGCCGTATTTCCTGCTGTATCTGTTGATCCCGCCGCTGCTCGCCGACGGCAAGCGCGTGGAGTGGGTGAGGGCAGCCGCCGGGCTGGCGCTATTCGCCATGATATGGCTGCTGCTTGCGCATGCCGATCCGCAGCGTTACGCGGCCTTCATGGCGGCGCTCAACGAGGAGGCGCTCGGCAAGAGCGATTACGGTTATTCGTTCTTCGCGACCTTCATGCGTATCGTTCACAACCACTGGCTCGCGCTCGCATTGCACGTGATCGCCTCCGCGCTGCTGCTCGGGCTGGCCATGTTGCTGTTCGTCAGAAAGGCCCGCGTGCAGCGCGCATCGGGGGCGGCGTTCTTCCTGCTCTACATGGTGTTGACGCTCGCCAATCCGCGCATGAAGGAATACGATTTTTTCCCGGCCCTCGTGTGCTTTTTTATCTTTCTCCAAACCATCCCGGTGCGCGCCGGACTGATCGTACTGACCGGCCTGTGCATCTCGTGGATTCCGCTGCTGATCGGCGCCATGCGGGCGGCCGGTGTCGCGTTCCCGGCTCTTTCGGGGGCGTCGAACACCTGGCAGATCGTCGGCCTGGCGGCAGCCACGCTGACTCTCGCGCTGACCCTGCTGAAACCGCGCGTCCCGTAAGCTGCCAGCCCGCCCGCAAGCCATCCTCAAACGTGGTGATCCGCACCCGGATCGCCCGACGTGTACGAATACGCGTAAGCGTAGTCATACGTGCCGTAGCGGCCGTTACGCTTCACCTGCATGGCGTTCATCACGCCGCCGATCACATGGGCGCGCGCCCGATGCAGCTTCTTTAGCGCGGCGCCAATGTGGCGCTCCGTATGCGCCCCGGCGCGCATCACCAGCACGGTTGCACCGGCGAGGTTGGCGATGATCGCGGCATCGGCAACCGCGAGCAGCGGCGGCGTGTCGACGATCACCAGATCGAACTGCTCCGAGAAGCGCTGCAGTATTTCGGCGAAGCGGCTCGAGGTGAGGATCTCGGACGGGTTCGGCGGATAGGCGCCGGCCGCGATGAAGTGCAGCCCGTTGACGCCGGTCTCGCGCGCCGCCATTTTCAGGTCTACCTGGCCGGTCAGCAATTCGGTCAACCCGCCATTGGGCGAGCGTCCGAAATACTGCGCGAGGCGGCCGCGGCGCAAGTCGGCGTCGATCAGCAGCACGCGCTTGCCCGACTCCGCGAACAGCGCGGCGAGATTCGCGCACAGAAAGCTCTTGCCGTCGGCCGGGGCCGGACTCGTGAAGGCGACGATGCGGTTGCTGGCTTCGATCAGGCCGAACTGCAGCGTGGCGCGCAGGCCGCGCAGCCCCTCCACCGAGCGGTCGAACGGATGCGTCTTGGCAAGCAGGGAGCGGCGCGCCACGTGGGCGCCGTGCGGCATCGGCATTACCGGCGCTGCCGGCTCCTGGGCCGTGACCGGCGCGGCGGAGCGGGCGGCACGCGAGCGGATCAGGCGCGCGAGACCCGAGGGCAGCGCGGGCATCAGCGACGGCGAGCGCAGGTTGGCTGTACGCGTGCCGTTCGGCAGCGCCGGCCGGCGGCTGCTGGCGATCAGTTGATCGCCGCGCCATTGTTCCGCACTGATCGGGATGGAGCCGAAGATCGGCAGGCGGAAGCGCCGTTCGACCATGTCCGGATCGGCCACGCCGGCGAAGAAGGTGCGCCGGCAGAAGGCAAATCCGACGCCTGCGATGATGCCCAGCACCGCGCCCGCGGAAACGATCAGCGGTACTTTCGGGCTCATCGGATCGGCGGGCACCAGCGCCTTGTCGACGATATGCACGTTCCCGATCGTGCCGGCCCGGGTAATCGACAGCTCCTGGGTCTTGTTGAGCAGCGCCACATAGATCTCTTCGGCAACCTTGGCATCGCGTTGCAGCGAAACGGCTTCGCGTTCCGAGCCCGGCAGGGTCTTGAAACGGTCTTCGAAACGGGCCTTTTCTGCGGTGAGGGCGGCCAGTTGCGAGTCGACCGACTGCACCTCGGGGCTATCCAGCGTGAAGCGCTGCAGCAACTGGGCGCGCGCAATGCGCAGTCCGGCGATCTGCTTTTCGTACTCCAGCCCGCCTTGCAGGAACACGGAGGATTCCTGGGTCGGCTGGAACGAACCGACGCGTTCCTGATACTCGGAGAGCGCCGTTTCGGCGCTTTTCAGTTCGGCGCGCAGGTGCGGCAGCTCGCCGTTGAGGAAGGTCAGCATCTTGCTGGCTTCCTCCTGGGCCCGCTCAGTGCGCTGGCGCAGATACGAGTCCGCCACGGCATTGGTGATCGCGGTGATGAACTTCGGATCGACGCCCATGTACGACAGTTGCACGACGCCGGTGTCGCGGCCTTTTTCGGCGACCTGCAGGCCGCCGGCAAGGCTCATGACGGCATCCAGCTGGTTGGCGCGCGTCACGAAGAACTCGGTGCCGGGCCGCGCCACCAGTTGCGTGACCTTCAACGACACGCCGTTGTCTTCGGCGAGCTTGCCGGCGGTGCCGGTGAGCAGCACCTGCTGCTGCGGATCGAGCAGCTCGTAGCGGCCGTCGCCGAGCGCGCGCAGGGTGAGGGTGACGCCTTCGAGCGATTTCGGCACGTTCACCGAATCGACGTTGAACTGCTCGCCGCCCCATGCATACGAACGCATGCCGAACCATGCCGGCAGCGGGCGTCCAGGATGCGCGAACAGCGCCGACAGTTTGCCGAGATACGGCATCACGTTGGGCCCGGCGCTGAAGTTCAGCTTGAACTGCTCGACCACCGGCTCGACCACCGCGCGGCTCTTCATAATTTCGATTTCGGCATCGGTATGCAGGCTGTTGCCCGCAGCCGAAAGCGAACTGAGCGCCGCCACGCTGGAGGAGTTCGGCGACGTCGATTCCACCTGCAGCAACGCGTCGGCCGAGTAGATCCGCGTGGCGGTGTGGGCATAGATCACGGCGGCGAGAAACACGCCGCCCGCGATGCCCACCACCCACCAGATCTGTTCGATCACCATGCGCAACAGATCGCGCATTACCTCGTCTTCGTCGTTGCCGGGCGCAGGCGAGAATTCAGGCATGTCATAGGTACTCATGTTATTGGTCTCTCGCTAGCCGGCGTTAAGGTGCAAGTTGCTTGGTGAAGAACAGCGTTTGCAGCGATGGTGTGATCAGGTCGAGCAGGCGGTTAAAGCGCGCGGAGTTGGCGATCTGCACATAGATCACGTCGCGCGGCTGCAACTGGAACTGCGTCATCAGCATCAACGCGTCCACCTGCGTCATGTCGAGGCGGAACACGTCGGGCTTCGACAGTGCGGTCTTTACCGTGCCGTTCGGTCCCGGCTCGGGATTGACGCCGCGAATCACATAGATGACGTGCGGGTTCGCCGTATGGCTGTCGATGCTGCCGGCGCTCGTGAGCGCATCGGCGAGCGTGAGCTTGCCGCGGTTCATGGGCACGATCGACGGCTTCGAGATTTCGCCGAGCACGAATACGCGGCTATTGGTGCGGTCAGGCACATCGATGATGTCGCCGTCCTGCAGCACCACGTTTTGCCTGACGTTGCCGTCGTCGAGGATGGACGCCACGTCGATCTGATAGCGCTTGCCGTCGCGGGTGATGCCGACGTTCTGCAGATCGGCGTCCTGGGGGGCGCCGCCGGCGCGGTTGAGCGCGTCGATGATCGTCAGCGGCACGTCGGTGATGGCCTGCGCCTGAGGCGTGCGCACATCGCCGAGCACCTGGACCTGCTTGCTGTTGAAGCCGGTCACGCGCACGTCGAGCTGAGGGCCGCGGATCGTTTTGGCGAGCCCCGCGGTGAGCCGCTCCTGCACCTGCTGGGCGGTCAGGCCGGCCACCTTGATGCGGCCGACCCGCGGGAAAAATACGGTGCCGTTGGCGGCCACGCGCAGCGTCAGGCCGCCGGGCTCGCCGCCGCCGGTGGCGGCTGGGCTGGTCGAAGGCGTGGCGGCAAGCGATGAGCCGCCCGCGGCCGCACCCGCGCCCGCGCTTGGCAGCGTGGGCAAGGGCGGCACGCCGCCGGCGGCACTGCCGCCCTGGGAGGTGAGCTCAGGATGGTCCCAGACGATCACTTGCAACTGGTCACCCGGGCCGATCCGGTATTCGTACTGCGTGCGCGTCTGGGGCGACAGGCAGGTGAGCGGGCAAGCCGCTGCCGGGGTAGTCTGCAGCGAGACGTGGCTGAAGTAGCCCGCGTCGATCGGTTGCACCTGCACCATATCGGCGGGAGTCGGCTTTTGCGCCACCTGGGGATCCTGCAGATTGCTGTTGTCGAGGAACGCGCCCGGCGTAAACGAACACGCCGAACACAGACCCAACGACAGTGCAGCCAACCCCGTCAAAATCGTTCTGGATATCATGGTTATGGTCCCTCGCGTTACATGTTGCGCTGTAGCGCGCCTAGCGTTTTGCTTCTTGCCAGGCTCCGCGCAGCGCGCGTATGCCGATCCACCATTTGCGCAAGGCGAGCGCCGGTCCGGCTCCCCCGATGGCGAGGGTCAGCGCGCGGGCCAGCCCCGGATCCGCGCGCGTACCGATCAGCGTTGCATAGACGACGAACGCGCACCGCCCCGGCAGGGACAGGTGATCGCGCATGATGAGCCGCAAATTGAACGACGCGTTATAGAAGGCGGCATGGTTGAAAATGAAACGCTGATCTTCGTCGCTGCGCGGCGCCGGATAGTGCTCGACGAGGATCGACGGGTCGTAGATCAGTTCCCATGCGCGCTGCCTCACATCGAGGCTGAACTGCATTTCGCAATGCACCTGCGCACCGGTCCCGCGCAGTCTTTCGTCAAAGCGCAGCCCTTCGACTGCCGTGCGCCTGAAGGCCATGTTGACGCCCTTCAGGACATGCACCGGACGCGGCTCGCCGCAGCCGATGTGATGATTGCCGATGGCGCGCCCATACCAGCGCACGAGGCCGACACGGCGCATCGCGCCGGCAAGCACCGTGCCTTTCTCATGCACGATGTCGCGCCCGCCGATGCCGCCGGCCTCGGGATGCCGCTCGAAGCCGTCGACGAGGCGCCGGGTCCAGTCGGGGTGCGGCGCCGCATCGTCGTCGGTGAAACCGATCAGCTCGCCCCCGGCGGCCTGCAGGCCGCGGTTGTACGCCGCCACCACGCCTGGCTCGCCAACCAGCGCGACGCGCAGCGCGTCGCTGCCGGGACGCCGCAGCCGCTCGCGCAGCAAGGCCTGGGTCGCGGCATCGTCGGCACGCGCGACGACGATCACTTCGTCGGCCGGGCGCAACTGCGCCTCGAGCGCCGCGAGGCAGCGCGCGAGGTCGGCCGGCCGGCGATAGGTCGGCACGATTACGGACAGGCGTTGCGCCCCATTCACCGTAGCACTCCCGTAGGACTCAATATGCGTTGCGGCCGACAAAGCCTTTCACCAAGGTGATCAACACGATCTTGATGTCGAACCAGAACGACCAGTTGTGGATATAGAAGAGGTCGAACTTGACGCGCGCCTCCATCTTTTCGACCTTGTGTGTAGCGCCGCGGTAGCCGTTCACCTGGGCCCAGCCGGTAATGCCCGGCTTGATGCGGTAGCGGTGCATGTAGCCGTACACCAGATCCTTGTAGAGATCGTCGTGCTCGAGCGCATGCGGGCGCGGTCCCACCACCGACATTTGCCCCATCAGCACGTTGTAGAACTGCGGCAGCTCGTCGAGACTCGTGCGGCGCAGGAAGGCGCCGATCTTCGTCACCCGCGCATCGCCCTGGGTCGCCTGGGTGAGCTGGCCGCCGTGTTCCGCATGCACGGTCATCGAGCGAAACTTGTAGATGTTGAAGGTGTGTCCGTCGATGCCCTTGCGCTTTTGCGCGAAGAACACGGGCCCGCGCGTGGTCGCCTTGATGGCGATGGCGATCGCCACAAATAGCGGCGTCAGCGCCAGCAGCGCTGCGAGTGCGAACAGGCGGTCGAACACCAGCTTTGGCCACATCTGGGGTGGCGAGATCGGCGTGCCGGTCAGGTTGATGGTCGTGAGACCCATGATGTCGACCAGCGAATGGCCGAACAGGGTCATGCTGCGCGTATCCGGTATGAAGCGCAGGTTGACGAAATCGTGCTGGAACGTGCGTGTGAAGCGGTAGATGGTGCGCTCTTCCGAGAGCGGCAGCGCGAGCCACACTTCGTTGATCTGCTCGGCGCGCACCTTGGCGGCGAACGCGTTCAGATCGTTCAGTACCGGCAGGCGGCTCATGCGCTCACCGGCCTCATGCGGCTCGCCGTCTTCGCCCGGCTCGAACTGGGTCGTGTCGAACACGCACACCGGCTTGAAGCCGGCTTGCGGCACCTGTTCGAGATGCGCGAGCAGCATGCGTGCGAAGCCGGGCGAGCCGACCACGGCGACGCTGCGGTAGTTCAGGCCGCGCCGCCGCGCGAGGCGCAGCAGCAGATGGGCGGCGAGTTTGGTGGCGACGATCAGCACGCCGGAGATCAGCGTCGAATAGCCAAACCACAGGCGCGACATCGCATCCATGCGGTGCAGCGTGAACACCAGCAGCAGGCCTGTCACCACCACGAAGAACCAGCCTGCGCAGACGCGAGCGAGCATCTCGGGCAGCGACTTGCCGCGCCAGGTCTCGTAGATGCCGAAGACCGGGAACAGCAGCAGCACCAGCACGCAGTTGAACGCGATCAGGAGCCGCTCGGTATCCGCGAGTGCGCTTGCGGTGTCGAAGCGCATCCAGTGAGCGAGCAGGGCGCCCGCAATCACGAACAACGCGTCGAGGCAGCGCGCAATATTCCGCAGCATGGTGTCAGTACCCTGGAGGCCGGCGTGGTTCAGCTAACGGCTTCGGCCTGATGCAGCCGCGGCAGCAAGCGGTCGAATTCACGCTTGACGAGGCCGTAGCACTCGCATGCACGCGCTTCCAGACCCTCGCGGTCAAGCACCTTGATGTGGCCGCGGCTGTGATGGATCAGGCCTTCGTCGTGCAGCTTGCCGGCCGCTTCCGTGATGCCCTCGCGGCGCACCCCGAGCATGTCGGCGATCAGTTGCTGCGTGACGGTCAGCTCGTTCGAGGCGACCCGGTCCACTTCGATCAGCAGCCACCGGCACAGTTGCTTGTTGAGCGAGTGATGGCGGTTGCACGCGGCGGTCTGGGCGACCTGGGTGAGCAGTGCGTGCATGTACAGCATCATCAGGCGGCGCAGCAGGTCGGAGCGCAGGAACTGCTGCTTCAGGCACTGCGAGGTCATGCGGTAGGCGAAGCCGGCGCTTTGCACCTGCACGCGGTTCGGCATGGTTTCGCCGCCGGTCAGGACCGGCACGCCGGTCATGCCCTCGCGGCCGACTGCGGCGATCTCGACCGAGCTGCCGTCTTCCATCGTCGACAGCATGGAGATAATCGCGGTGGTCGGAAAGTAGACGTGATGGATGCGTTGTCCGGAGTCGCACAGGAGCTGTTCGGTGCGCAGATGGACGAGTTCGAGATGAGGGGCGAGTGCTTGCCACTCATGCGATGGCAGTGCGCCGAGCAAATGATTGCCGTGCAGATCGGATTGGAGCGTTAACATGATCGGTCCTCGCACGAAGCCGCTGATGCGGCTCGTTGGTCTTTTTACCCGTCGCTGCGTCCCTTGTGTATGCCGCCTGGCGAGCGGCTATGGACAAGCAGTGCGGGCCCCGTATGGCCTTTTTGCGCCGTCGGTTGTAGGGGTTGTTGGCGTCGGCGCCAGTGCTGCGCTTCTCACTTAGCGAGGACTGTGCCAAGGCGGTCGAAAGCAAGCACTGGTGCGGCGCAGCGAAGTATGGGATGGCGCGTTACGAGGCAAAACATGCATTTTTGTTTCATTTCTGCACGACGCCACATGGCTGCCCGGCGTTCCACACGGGCCACGCGAATTAATGCAAGTTATTGATCGGATGGGGTTAACCGCCGTTGACAGAGATTTTGGATGAGGTATTTGCGGTTTGAAACGCAAGCTGTATAGCCGCTTGGCGCGCGTGTCCGGGATGACTCAGATTTGATTCATATGTGTTCAACAGGTTAGGTGGGCTGGCGCACGGAACAGCTTTTTGACAACTGTCAAAGCGGCTTGCGAGGCGTACAGGAAGCGCCTGGGCAAGCAGGCGGAAGTGCCGGACGTTGGGCGCGTGACGGGGAAACGGCGGGTGGGGTTTAGCCGTAGAAGACCGGCATGCTGTGGTTGATCGCGCGGACTTCGCCGGCGGGTGCAGTGCGCTTTTCGTCGACGCTCATCGGTAGCAACGCGATCGTGCGCGACTCGCCGGGCGGCAGATGAAACCAGTTGTCGGCCGCGCGATAGTGCAGATCTGCAACGTTCACAAAACGCGAAAAGCGCTGTGCTTCGATCACCAGTTGCCAGCCATCGCAAGTGGCTTCGAGCGTCGCGCTGAGACCGGTGTCGCCGCGTTCGGCAACCCGCCGCTCCGGCAGATGAAAGGCCTGCGAACGAATCTGGCCGCTGCCCGCATCGCGCAGCGTGGCAATCGTCACATCGTGGGCCCGCGGGCCGAAACGATACGCATAAGTGAAATCGAAGAACTGGCCGAGCACGTCCGCCGCGGCGAGGCGCCGGGTGCTGCGCGGGGCGAGTTCGAGCGCGATGGTTGCTGTTGCAACCTTTACGGCGCCGTCACGCAGACAGACCAGTTCAAGTTGCACAGGCAAGCTTTCGGCGGTCTCGTTGATGAGGTGCAGATCGAGGCCGTTGAGGCCCTCGTCGGTGATGACCACCTGCACCGGGCGCCATGCCTGCGCGAGGGCGTGCCATGCGCTCTTGGGACGGCCGCTCGAGTCGACGATGCCCCAGCCGGCCCCGGGGCGCAGATCCTGAAACTGCCAGACCAGCCCGCCGCCGCACGGCGATCCGGCGCGGCGCCATTCGGCGAATACGTCCGTCATCAGCTCGGCCACCACGGCGCGCGAAAGCTCCAGGTAGCGCGGCGGATCTTCGTAACGCAGGCGGGCGGGATCGACGCCGTAGAGCGTGCTCAGGTAGTGTTCGCGGACGTCGTCGAAGTCCCAGCCGGCGCCCGGATCGCGCGGCACGGCGGCCTTCCAGCGCGGGTCGTGAACATGACTGGTACCAAGGTCGCGATGCAGCGAGGCGTCGTCCGGTACGTTGGCGAAGGCGAGGCATTCCGCCGCGAAGCGGACTTCGGCGCGCCGCACGTCGTCGAGCGGGCGCTGATAGGCGCCGACGCCGTAATAGTGGGTGATGCCGGTGCGGGTCGAAAACGGCCAGGCGCCGCCGCCCGGCGAATGGCTCACATAGTGAACATCCGGCCGCTCCTCGGCGGCGAGGGCCGGCAGGCATTCCGTGAAAAGTGGTTGTGCACGCATCGAAGGCGGCAGGCCGAGCATTGCCGCCTGCTGATCGATTTCGCTGCCGCCGCATAGCACGGCAAGCGCGGCAAAGCGGCGGGTGCGCGCGAGAAACTGGTGGGCCTCGCGGCGCACCGAGTCGATAAACGCCGCGTCGTTCGGGTAGTCGAAATTCGCAAAAGCGAAATCCTGCCAGATAAGGATTCCGTAGCGGTCGGCGAGCGCATAGAAGCGATCCGCTTCGTACACCATGGTGCCGCCCACGCGCAGCATGTTCAGGCCGGCATCGCGCGCGAGGGCAAATGCGTGTTCGAGCTGCTGCGCGGTGCCGGCGAGCGTGACGAGATCGGCGCTGGTCCAGCAGGCGCCGCGGCAGAACACGCGCACGCCGTTCACGCGCAAGGCGAAACCTTCGCCGTCCGCGCCGCGGTCGACCTCGATGCTTCTGAAGCCCACCTCGCCGAGTTCAAAGCGTTCGCCGTCCAGTTCGAGGCAGACAGAATGTAGTGTGGGCGCGCCATGGGTATGCGGCCACCAGCGCTCGGCATGTGGCACACGCAGCTCGCCCGTGAGCGTGTAAGCATCGCTCCACACAAGAGCAGACGAATGAAGCGTGCCGCAATGCAAGGTGGCTGGGGTTGCCGGGGTTGCAGTCACGTCTGCGCCATCCGGCACGGCGCCGCTCTGCGGGTGAAGGAAACGCAGCGTCAGCGACACGACGCCGTCGTCGCCGTCCACGCGGCTCGCGAGGTCGACCCGGTCGAAGGCCGCTGGGGCGTCGCCGAGCAGCTCGATCGGGCGCCACGGCCCGACCGCCTGGAGTGGCGGGCACCAGCCGGGCATGTGTCCGAGCAGGGTGGTGCGGACGTTGCGCAAGCCCGGCGGCGAGACGAGGCGAGGGCGCCAGCGGGCCCGCGAGCGGCGCGCGGCGAGCAGCGGCGCGAGCGAGCGGAAGCATAGGGCGAGCGTGGCCGTGCCGTTCAGTTCGAAGTCGAGATCGTGGGCGACGAACATCGAATCCGAATCCAGCCGCTTGACGCCGTCGAGCCACACCTCGGAGAGGGTCGCGAGACCGTGCAGACGCAAGCGTTGCGGACCGTGCCCGGTGAGCGTGAGCCGGTACCAGTGATCGTCGAAGGCAAACGCCGGCGGATGGTCCGCATCGAGCCGGCCCGCGGCCCGCCACGCGGCGGCGACCGTTCCCGGCACCTGAGCGGCGAGCCAGCCGTCGGCGGGCCAGTCGGCAGGCGACGCGCACGCGTCCGGGGACGTGCTCAGGCATTGCCAGCCGAGCTCGAGGGGACGCGGCCAGACCGTAGCCGCGGGGAGCGCGGACTCGCAGGCGCACACGGACTCGCACGCGGATTCGCACACGAGCGCACCCTGTGCCGCCGTTTCGCGCACCCGTTCAGGCGGGCTGATGGGCAAGGCGCGCACAGGGAGTCCGGTTGGTTGACGTATCAGAACGCGAGCGCGGCGAGCGGCGGCAAGGTCTCGTCGTACGCGCGCTCCAGCACGTCGAAGCAGTCGCTGCACAGGTCGTGCCGCCCGCGTGCCATGGCCCGCACGAGACGGAACTGCATCACCATCGACTCCGAGGCGATCTTCTGCGCCGCGGCCGGAATCTGTGCGGGAATCTCAAAGCCTTGCACGGACAGCCACACCAGGTACTTCGAGAGAAACTCGAAGTTCGCGCCCAGTTGCCGCATCAGGTTGAAGGAGTACAGATGGAAGAAGCCCTCGCCGCGTTCAAGCAGGGTCTCGAGCTGCTGCGGAAACTCGGCGCGCCACTGCGTGATCGGATTGCGCAGCGGGCGTCGGGCCAGATGGGTGCATAGCAGCTCCGCCGACGCCTCGGCGAGCGCGGTGCCTTGCAGCGCCGGGCGCACCTGTTTGGCGAACTCCACGTAGGGAAACAGCAGATCGGCCTGCCCCGTGAACTTCGGGAGCTTGCGAAACACGCCCTGGTAGTCTTCACCGTCCAGCACGTGATAGCCGGTGTTGTGGAAGTAGCCGAGACGCCGCGCGACGGGATCGATAAAGTCGATGCCGACCGTGGTTTTCGGATGCTCGCGGCGGTACGAGGTGGCGCGCGTGTTCGGCAGGTAGTAGCCGTCCACCTCGACCAGCACCGTATGGCCGCGCAGCGTTTGCGCCAGCACCCGCTCTTCCAGCGAATCGTAGATCGCCAGCTCCTGCACCTGGGTGCCGTAGAGCCGTTCGAGATCCTCGAGCGGGAATTTGAAGAACGTGAACTGGTCGCCCTCGAAGTCCTGCGTCGCGGTGAACGCGAAGGCGGCGCGCGGATCGAGCCCGAAGCCGTGCAGCAGTTCGATCCACAGGTCCACGTAGCAGTTGGTCTCCTGCCAGACCCGGTCGCCCTGGTGCAGCGCATGCGGCACGTGGGAGCGCATCGGGCTGGCGGGGCCGGGTGCGCGAAGGGTGCCGTTGAGCGAGGTCGTCAGCGGGGGCGTCATGCGGCGCCTCCTGCGAGGCCCTGAGCGACGCGTGCCCTGGTATCGCCCCACAGCAGCGCCCGCACGTCGTCCGGCCAGACGTTGACGTCGAGACCGTGATGGCGGAACAGCGCGAGCGTGATGCGTTCCATGCCGAAGCCGACGCAGCCGGTATGTGCGACCGAGCCATCTGCGCATTCGATCTTCCAGATCGCGCCGAAGTGATCCATGTGATAGTTGAACGACAGGCAGGCAGTCTTGCCGTCGGCGTTGGCGACCGGGATCAGCAACTCGAACTTGAGTGCCTGGGCGCGCTGGCTATCCGCGACGATCTTGCCGCCGCGGCCGAAGAACGGGTCGTTGGCGAGGTCGACGTCGACCGGCAACTGCAGCATCGTCACGAGCGCCGAGCCGCGCTCGATCCACATCTGCCGGAACGCCATCACCTGTTCGGCATTGCCGAGGCGCACATATTCGCGCTGGCGGAACATCTGCATGCGCGCCGGATCGAGCGAGGGTTCGTGGCGAAAGCAATACGACAGCACGTCGATCGTGCGGCCTTCGGCGGGCAGCGGGCCGCGCCGCGCCATCACCGGATAGATCGGGTAGCAGGCGGCCGGCGTCAGCACCACCCGGGTGGGTTGCTGCTGCGCCATCCATGCGTCGCTGCGCTCGTCGTCGCGCTCGCTCATCGCATCGTCGAGCGCGCGCAACAGGCGCTGGTGGCCCATGTCGTTGCCGCAGAACGAATGGATCGTGCCGGCGAGGTTGGGAAAGCTCTTCAGGTATTCGCTGTCCTCGAAGTCGGTGCGGCGCATCGCGGGCGGAAAGCGCAGCACTTCCGGCTGCTGGTCGGCGCCCAGATGGGTGATGGCCACATTCAGGCGCTCGACCACGTCTTCGAACACCTGGCTGCGGCCGTACAGGCCGTTTTCGCCGGTATCGATCAGGATGCCCTTCGCCAGCAGTTCATCGCGAAAGCCCGGCGCGGCGTTGCTCCCGGAGTCGGCTTGTGCTGCCTGCGCGGCGGCAAGGGCGGCGGTGTCGGTCATCGTGTTCATGTCAGGCTCTCCCCGGTGCGCCCGGACGCTGCGCGAGCAACAGGCTCGCGGTGTTTTGCGCGATGCGGTCGTTGTTGATCATCAGCGGGGCCGAGTACAGGTCGCGCAGATGCCGCCCCACGCTGTACTCGGTGCCGTTCTTGTAGCCGGCCATGCCGCAGATCATCAGGACTTCGTGGACCACCTGCAGGGCGGTGGTGGAAATGCTGGTCTTCAGCGTGTTCATGTCGGAGGCGAAGCCAAGCAGCGCGGACAGCGGCACATCGGCCTGGCACGCGCCCAGTTTGGCGTGGTGCGCGGCGCGGGCGGCGTCGAGCGCGATGGCAAGGCGCGCCTGCATCATCTGCAGCAGGCCCACGGCCTCGGCCAGGCGCAAGCCTGCCGGTGGCACCGAGCCGGGTTTGGCACGCGCCTGGGCGCGGAAAAACGCCTTGGCGCGGTTCACCGCGTCGGTGGCGATGCCGGTCCAGACGGCGGCCCACAGCGTGTGCGAGACCGGCAGCATGGTCTGGTCGGCGATCTCGGCAAACGGCGTCGGCAGGATCTGTTCGGCACGGCCCGTCGCGACGAGACGAAAGCCTTCGCTGCAGGTGCCGCGCATGCCCATCGAATCCCAGCCGCCGCGTTTTTCCAGGGTGGTCTCGTCGCGCAGTGCGACGATCATTACCTGGTCGGCTGCGGCGGACTCGGCAGTGCGCCGCGCGGTGACGAGAATGCCATCGGCCTGGGCGCCGTACGAAATGGTGGGCGCCAGTTTTTCGATGCGCAGACGCTCAGCGTCGATTTCGACCGAGCACGCGCTGGTACGCATATTGCCGCCGATCGTTTCCTCCGAGGTCGCGGAGGCGAGCAGCCATTGCTTGTCGACCAGCTCCGCGAGCAGCGCGCAGTGCCACGGCGAGGCGCTGCCATGCGCTTCGATGCAGGCGACCTGGATCTGATGCATCGCATACACCATCGCAGTCGAGGCGCAGCCTTGCGCGAGGATTTCGCAGATGGCGGCCACATCGGCGAGCGGCAGTCCGGCGCCGCCGAAGGCCGCCGGCACCAGTGCGGAGAGCAGCCGTTCGCGGCGCAACGCGTCGAAGGCTTCGGTGGGAAAGCGTGCGTCGCGATCCACGGCGTCCGCATGTTGCGCGGCGATCTGGGCGACGCGCTGGGCGGCGGCGCGCCAGCCGGCTTCCGGCTCGACCGCGGATAACGGCGTCGGCGCCGAGGCCGGCGCGGACGTCGCAGGAGCGGCCGCGGCGGTTTCAGCGCGTGCACCGTCGAGCGCGACGGTGTCATGCAGCAGGGGCGCGTTCATGCCGCCGCCTTTGCCTGTTGGAGTTCGGTCACCGCGGCAGCAAGCGAATCGATGCTCGAAAAGAGCCGGCGCGTGAGCATGCGGTCGGGAATCTCGATGTCGAATTCGTCTTCGATCGCCAGCATCAGATGCACGGTTGCGAGCGACGAGAGGCCTGCTGCGTAGAGATCGGCGTCATCCGCGAGGGTCTCGGGCGCAACGTCGAGACGTGCGGACTCGGAAAGAATGCGTCGCAATGCTGTTTTCATGGGAAGGCGCCCCCTCGGAATGATGTCGCTAAGCCGCTTCTGGTTGGAGTCGTCGCGCCGTCGAGGCCGCGGCGGTCGCGTTGCCGGTTGCTGCGAGCCCTGCAGGTTCGGACAGTCGGTGCCGGCTGACCGTATTTAACTAATCGCGACGCAGCATCGTCGGTGCGCTTCCGCACGGAGATTCAAGGGTCGGTAGCGGTAACGTGCAGTCATGGCGGCGGGCATGCCCCGTCGAGTGAATCGCTAGGGGAAACCTGATGAACTGGAAAACGCTCGAATTCGAGCAGTTCACGGCGCGCGAGCTGTATCTGGTCATGCGTGCGCGGAGTGCGGTGTTCATAGTCGAACAGTCCCATGTGTGCCTCGATGCCGATGGGCACGACGAGCAGGCATTGCACGTTTTCGCGGTGGAAGACATGTCCCGGCCGATGCCGGTGATGGCGTACGCGCGGATTCAGCCAGGCGACCTGGAGGACCCGGAGGTGGTGATCGACAAGGTGCTGACGAGTCCCGCGCGGCGCGGCGACGGTACGGCGGAAATGCTGATCGAGCGGGTACTGCAGGCGATTGCCGAGCGCTGGGCCGGGCGTCTCGTGCGGGTGACCGCGCCGGTCAGCCTGCGCGGCTTCTATGAACAGTTCGGCTTTCGCAAGACCGAAGGACCGTTTCTCGAACATGGCGTGCCGTTCATCGGCCTGACCTGCCAGATGCGGGGTACGCGCAGCGGGTTCGGCAGTTGGCGCCGCGAGCGCAGTGCGGCGCCGGTCGCCAGCACATTCGAGCTGCTTTAAGGGCTCACAATCAAGGGCTCCCAATGATCCATGCTTCGGGTTTGCCGTTACCACGCGCCGCGCGGGATGCCGGCGCGCGGCGCTCGGCGGGGCGCCTCGCTGGGCCGGTGGCGCTGCCGGTCGGCATGTTCGTGGTCACGCTGTTGCTGATCGTCGCGCACCAGGGCAAGGTGCTGGAGCTCTCGTTCTCCGTGATGTCGACCGTGATCGCCTTTTATCTGTACCGGCGCTATCCCGCTCATTACCTCGGTTTCGTCTGCTGGCTCTACTTTCTGACGCCCGAGGTGCGGCGTTTCGCGGATTTTTTCAACGGCGCGTTTAATCCGAAGAGTCCGGTGATGCTCGCGCCGCTGCTGGCCGCGGCGATTTCAGGGCTCTCGGTGCTCGCGCACCATCGCATGCTGGGCCAGCGCCGCGCGTTGCCGCTCATGCTGATGCTGGTCGCAATTTTCTATGGGTTTGTGATCGGCCTCGTGCGGGTCGGTCTCGCGCCGGCGGCATACACGCTGGTCAACTGGATCCTGCCGGTCTCGATGGGAGTGCATCTGATCGCGACCTGGCAGGAGTATCCGGTCTATCACCGGGTACTCCTGAAGACCTTTGTCTATGGCACGTTCGTGCTGGGCGCCTATGGCATCTATCAGTTCATTTCACCGCCGCCGTGGACTGTGTTCTGGATGGTGGGCTCGAACATGGGCACTTCGGAGGGCACGCCGGTGCCGTTCGGCCTGCGTATTTCCAGCACGATGAACTCGGCCGGTCCGTTCGCCATCACGATTATGGCCGGCCTGCTGATGTCGCTGGCCGCACGCGGCAAGACGCGCCTCGCCTCGGTTGCAGTGGGCGTGCCGGCGCTGATGTTCACCTCGGTGCGCACGGCCTGGGGCGGCATGGTGATCGGTCTCATTTATCCGCTTGCGATGCTGGACGGAAAAAGCCGTTTGCGCCTGCTTGCCGGCGTGATCTGCCTGGTGGGGCTCTGCATGCCGTTGACGATGATCGATGCGGTCTCCGGACGCCTGATGACGCGTCTCGAATCGATCACAAACCTGAACCAGGACAACAGCTATCAGGCGCGCTCGGTCTTCTACACGAACTTCGTCTCGATCGCCTTGACCGATATTGCCGGGCAGGGAATCGGCTCAGTCGGCCTCGGCGCCAAGCTCGCCGACGACCCGAGCCAGGTCAGCGGCTCGATCGACAGCGGCATCGTCGAAGTGTGCATCGTGATGGGGTGGCCGGGTACCTTGCTGTATGGCACGGGAGTGTTCGTACTGATCTGGCGTGCGTTTATCGCGAGCCTTGCGCAGTCGAAGGACCGCTTCGCGATTTCCGGCGTCGGCGTCGCGCTTTCCATCTTTGCCATGATGGTCATGTCGAATACCCTGCAGGGCGAGCCGGGCATGGTGTTTGTAATCGGCGTGCTGATGCCCGTAATCGGCGTGCGTTATGCGCGGCAAAAGCGGGACGGCTTGCTGCCGCCGGCTGCCTCTGCGGCCACCGTTGGCGTTGCGGTTCCGGTACGGGTGCGGCCATGAGGGGTGAGGCGCTGCGTGTGCTGATCGTCACACATGTGGTCCGCAACAACGACGGGCAGGGACGGGTGAATTACGAAGTGGCGCGAGCGGCGCTTGCCGCCGGCCATCACGTGACGATCGTGGCGTCGGAGATGGCTCGCGATCTGCTTGCCTGTCCGCGTCTGCGTTTTGTCGAGATCGCGGAGAGTGCGCTGCCCACCCGGCTTGCCAAGTATCAGATATTCGCACTACGTAGCGGTGCGTGGATCAGGGCGCACCGCGCCGAGTTCGATGTAGTGCATGTAAACGGTTTTATCGCGTGGGCCAGGGCCGATGTCAACACCGTGCACTTCGTGCATGACGGCTGGTACCGCTGCGGCTTCTATCCGTTTCGCGTGGCGGGCGGGTGGTATCCGGCTTATCAGGTCGCCTATACGCGGCTCAATGCGCTGTGCGAGAAGTGGGCGTTTCGCCACTCGCGCGTCGTGGTGCCGGTGTCGCAGAAGGTCGGCGCGGAAGTGCGCGCGCTCGGCATCGATGCAGGCACCATGCAGGTGATCCATAACGGTGTCGACGCGGACGAGTTTGCGCCGGGGGTGGCGACGCGTGAGGCGTTCGGTCTGCCGGCTGAGCCGTTCATGTTGCTGTTTGCCGGCGATCTGCGGGTATCGCGCAAGAACCTCGATGCGGTGTTGCATGCGCTCGTTTCGACGCCGCCTCATGTCCATCTCGCGGTAGCCGGGATTTTGCGCAACAGCCCTTACCCGGCGCTTGCCGCGACGCTCGGCGTCGGTGCGCGGGTCCATTTTCTCGACCTTGTGCAGGATATGCCTCGCCTGATGCGTTCTGTCGATGCGTTTGTGTTTCCTTCGCGCTATGAGGCGATGAGTCTCGTGATGCTCGAGGCCCTGGCGGCGGCGCTGCCTGTCGTGACGGTAGCGACTGCGGGCGGCGCGGAAGTGATCGATAGCCGCTGTGGCGTAGTGCTCGATAGCCCCGAAGACATCGCGGGTCTCGCGCAGGCGATAGTTCATCTTGCACAGCACCCCATGGAGGCGCGCGCGATGGGCGCTGCCGCGCGCGAGCTGGCGCAGTCGCTCACATGGCAGAGCATGGCGGCGCGTTATCTGTCGCTCTACGAAGACCTCGCCAGCAGGCGCGCCAGTTCCGGCGCGCGTCTGTCCGGCGCTGCCGTGTCGGCCAAATCATGAGCGCGCGTATCGATTCGTTGCAGATCGGGATGCACTGGTTCCGCGAGCGGCCTGGTGGGCTCGATCGCGTCTTCATGGCGCTGATCGAGTCTCTACCGACCCAGGGCGTCGATGTACGCGGGCTCGTCGCCGGTAGCCCGAAGGTGTTCGCTGAGTCGAGCGGGGTGATCCAGACCTTCGCCAGTGCGCAGCAATCGCTGGGTGTGCGGCTGTGGCATGCGCGGATGCACTCGCAGAAGCTCAAGCGCGTCCGCGCCCCCGATATCGTCGCCAGCCATTTCGCGCTGTATGCCGCGCCGACGCTGGGGGTGTTCCCCGGGGTGCCCAAGGTGGTCCATTTTCATGGACCCTGGGCCGACGAGACCTCGCTTGACGGACGCCGGCGGGCCTCGCGGGCGGTGCGCCGCGCGATCGAGTGGGCGGTGTATCGCGGCGCGGCGCGCCATATCGTGCTCTCACGTGCGTTCGGGCGGATTCTGCACGAGCAGTATGGCGTGCACGAGGAGTCGATCCGCGTCGTGCCTGGGTGTGTCGACGTGGCGTGCTTCGATATCGGCGTGACGAAGCAGCAGGCGCGCGCCGCGCTCGGCCTGCCCAATGACCGGCCGCAACTGTTCTGTATCCGCAGACTGGTGTCGCGCATGGGGCTCGAAGATCTGATCGACGCCATGTTCCTCGTCAAGCAGGCCGTGCCGGATGTGCTGCTGACGATTGCCGGCAAGGGGCCGCTCGAAGCCGCGTTGCGTGGGAGGATCGCGGCGCGCGGCCTGACCGAGCACGTCAAGCTCGCCGGCTTCGTCACCGATGCGGCGTTGCCGCTCTGGTATCGCAGCGCTGACGTGACGGTGGTGCCGACGGTGGCGCTGGAAGGCTTCGGCCTCACCACGGCGGAGTCGCTCGCCACCGGCACGCCAGTGCTGGTGACACCGGTGGGCGGATTGCCCGAGGCGGTGGCGCCATTGTCGGAACACCTCGTGCTGCCTTCGGTGGGCTTTCACGCAATTGGCACCGGCATTGTGGATGCGCTGCTCGGCGAGCGCCCCTTACCCGATGCGCAGGAATGCCGCGCCTATGCTCAGGCGCGTTTCGATTATCCGGTGATCGCCGCGCAAGTCGCCGATGTGTATCGCGAAGCACTCGGCGAGCGTCGCACGGCTGCTTACGTCGCAGCCTGAGCGGCCGCCTGCGTTGTGCGTCTCTTCGAACTGCGGGCGGCCGCACAGACGCGTTGCGCTGCAGCGTCGACTATCGGACTGCTGGCCATGGCGCGGCGGTGAGGCTGTCCGCGTTGCGCCTGCAGCCCGGCTGGGACCCCGCCATTACCTTGCTATGAACCATTAACGACTGGACTGAGCTTTCCATGAGAATCATCCATCTGGCGAATCATATTCAGCTCGTTGGCAACGGCATCGTTAACATGATGATTGACCTGGCCTGCATGCAGGCTCAGGCCGGTCACGATGTGGTGGTGGCGTCCTCGGGGGGGGAATTCGAAACACTGCTGGCGCGCCACGGCGTGCGCCATGTGCACCTCGCCCAGTCACGCGATCCGTGGCGCGCGCCAGCCATGCTGCTGGGATTCCGGCGGCTCGTGCAACGCTTCGACCCCGACGTCGTGCATGCTCATATGTTGACCGGCACGCTGCTGGCGCGCTTCAGCGTGCTGCGCCGCCGCTATCTGCTGGTGGCGACGCTCCACAACGAATTTCCGAAGACCGCCTCGCTGATGCGTTTCGCCGATCGCGTGGTAGCGGTGAGCGAAGCGGTGGCGGAGTCGATGAGGTTGCGCGGCGTACCGGCCGAGCGCCTTTCGGTGGTGCGCAACGGCACGGTCGGCACGCCGCGTCGGGCCGGCATGCCACTGCCGCCTTCGCCGCACCTGCAGCGGCCTTCGATCACCACGGTCGCCGGCATGTATCAACGCAAGGGCATTCAGGATCTGCTGCGGGCGTTTGCGCGCCTGCGCCCGCGCTTTCCGCAGGCGACGTTGTACCTGGTCGGCAACGGTCCTGACCGTGCCATGATGGAAGCGCTCGCGCAGGAACTGGGGCTGCAAGGGCACGCGCACTTTGCGGGATTCGTCGGCAACCCCGCCGCATATCTGGCTGAGACCGACATCTTCGTGCTGCCTTCGCACAAGGAAGCCGGCGGTCTCGTGCTGTGCGAAGCGCGCGAGGCGGGTTGTGCCGTGGTCGCGACCCGGGTGGACGGCAATCCGGAGATGGTTGGCGGTGAGCAGGCTGCACTGCTGGTTCCGCCTGCGGACCCCGACGCGCTTGCAGACGCAATCGGCCGCCTGCTTGACGATGCCGTGTTGCGGGCCGATCTCGCGGCGCGCGGCCAGCACAGCCTTGACGATTTTTCGGTGCAGCGGGTGTGCGAGGCGTATCTGCAACTCTACGATCGCGCGCTTGGCGAATATCCCCGCCCGCAGCCGGCACGGGTGCGGGCCACCGAGTCGCACCGCGGGATGCTCTGATGGACGGCACGCTACTTCAGCCGCGACAGGCACAGGAGCAGCAATCGCCGCGAGCGCAGCCGCAGTTCGCCGTCTGCGTGACGACGATGAATCGCACCGGGGCGCTCGCGGCTTGCCTCGACAACCTGCTGCGCTGCGATCCTCCGCCGGCCGCGATCGTGGTCAGCGACGATTCACCCGATGCGGCAGCACGCGCCGCGAACCGGGCCATTGTAGCGGCGCGGCCCGGCGCGGTGTATCTCGCCGGACCGTGCCGCGGTGTTTGCGCGAACCGCAACAACGCGGTTCGCTACTGCCTTGCGAATGCGCCGCACTGCAGCCACGTCTCTTTCGTCGATGACGATATCCAGGTCAGCAGCGATTTTTTTGCGGTGGCGCGTGCGAACGTCGAGCGCCTGCGCAGGGGGCCGCGCGACACGGCAATCCTGACGGGCGGCGCATCGAGTGGGCCGAACCTTTATGAATGCCGGCCGGTGCGCCTGTCTTTCAGAGGGTATTTCATGGAAGGCGGCGAGCCGCAGTGCATCAACCTGCATGCTTCGGTGTTTCCGCTGGCGCTGTTCGGTCACGACATGTTTGATGAAAACATTTTCTTCGGCAGCGAAGACGCCGAATTGACGTTGCGCGCACTGCGGCGCGACTACAGGATCGAGCTGGTGCCTGCGTTGCGCGCCCGCGACACCATGCCCGGCGGCGGCGTATTGCACACGATCAAAGCCTCGCAGGCCGCAGGCGGCCTGACACGTTATCAGGTCAACTGCGAGGCTGCACGCCTCTATATCGGCGTCAAGCGCTATAGCGTGATCGAGCCGAGCCTGCTCAGGTGCGCGGCATTCGTGTCGATCTATTTCGGCCATCTGACGTTGTATCTCGCGCGCCGCCACGCGCTGTCCCAGCTCGTACCTATCGTCAGGATGTCGAACGTCTGGCGGGCGCGTAGCGCCCGCTGAAAGACAGACTACAACACAGGGGCATGGAGGAGATCACGTAACGCATTCTCCAGGAGCAAGAACATGGGATGGAAAGGTTCGATTTTTGAAGTGCCGGTCTGGGCGCTCGGCCGCCTGCTGCGCTCCGGTCGCGATCCGGCGCGCCAACCGCCGCATGAGATTCTGGTGCTGCGCCCCAACGACTTCGGCGATCTGCTGACGACCACGCCGATCTTCGAGGCGTTGCGCCGCCGCTTTCCCGCGAGCCGGATCATCGCCGGCGTTGGCAGCTGGGGGCGCGCGATTGTCGAAAACAATCCTTATGTCGACGAGATTGTCGAAGTCGACGCGCCGTGGAACAACAAGTTCGTGGCGGACCAGTCGTGGCGCAATGTGTTTCGCTATATCTGGGGGGCTGCCCAGGTCGAGGGGTTACGCAAGCGTGGCGGCTTCGACGTGGGCATCGATGTGCTGGGCAGTCACGTGGGCGCGTTGCTGATGATGCGGCTCCGTGTGCGCTACCGGGTTGGCGTGCGTGGCTATCGCGGCGGCTGGAGCGCCTGCGACCAGTACATCCGTTTCTCGCCGCAGGTGCATGTCGCACGGGCTGCGCTCGCCCAGGCCGAACTGCTTGGCGCAAGCGAGCTTCCCGAGGCGCGTCCGCAGCTTTACCTCACGGCGGCGGAACGTGCCGAGGCCTGCCAGATCTGGCGCGCGGGTGCGCACCCGGAACGTCCGCCGCTGCGCCTGCTGGTTGGCTGTGCAGCGGGGCACAGCGTCAAGACCTGGTCGAGCAACGCGCTCGGTGCGGCGCTCGGCGAGCTGGCGCGGGTCTGCGTCGAGCGGCAGCTGGATGTGGTGATCGTCGGGGGCCCGGCTGATCAGGTCCGCGCCAAAGAGGTGATTGCCGCGAGCGGGGCGGCGGCCAGGATTCGTTCGCTGGCGGGCCAGATCTCGCTGCGCGGCACCTTCGCGCTGACCGAGCAGGCGGACGTGGTGCTGACCAATCCGTCGATGCTGCTGCACGTGGCGGCGGCCTTTCGCCGTCCGACCGTCGCCGTGCTCGGCGGAACCTTCGCCGATGCCGCCGCGCACGATGCCGTGTGGGGCTATCCGCCTCCTTATATGAGCGTGGCGCCGTCGCAGCCTGCGCCGGGCGAGGAGCGCGGCAAGCGTGGCACGCAGGCGCAAGGCGGCTCCAGCTGGCCATCGGTCGATCAGGTCGTGCAGGCCGTGTTGGCGGCGGCCCGTTGCGGGGCGGACAATGAGGCGTTCGCTCGAGAAGCCAGCCTGTCGGTATCGGGACTCGGCTGAACAGTGCTTCGCCTGGTACGGATGGCGAGGCCCGCGCAACGAGCCGGCGCGGTGTGCCGGCGCGGGCCTCAGTTAGTCCTTATTTAGCCTTTGCTCGGCTCTCAGTTTGCCCTCAATTCGCCCTCAGTTCGCCTGCAGCGAGACCCGCGTCCAGAGCTTGTGCAGCAGTTCTCGCAACGCGCGCGACCGGTATAGCGACCAGCCCAGGTTGGCGCCGGCGAGCGCGAGTCCGGCAGCCACGATCAGCGGCAGCCCGCTGAGGTTGGCTGCCAGCATTAGCGCGGCCAGCAGGAACGCCAGGTGCGCGAGCATGTTGCCGAGAATGACCCGCACGTGAACACGCGCAAAGTAGAGATAGGCACCATAGTCGAACAAGGCTTTTGCCACCACGATGGCGCCGGCGCCCACCACGCCGAAGGCGTGCGTGGCGAACCAGAGCGCGGCGACGAACACCGGCAGTTGCAGCCAGCTCACCCGCGCGACGTAGGCCGGATTGGCCTGGGCCTGAATCAGGATGCCGAGAATCCCCGACTGGCCGGCTAGCCACACTCCCAGCACGAGAACGCGTCCAACCGGCGCCGAGGCGGCGGCAAGCGGTGCGCCGAGCCATAGCGTGAGAAACGGACCGAGTGCGAACAGGGCGACGATCATGCAGGGCGTGAACGCGCCGTTGAGAAAGGCGAGCGAATCGCGTGCAAGGGCATCGGCCTCGTTGCGCGAGGCGGCCGACAGGCGCGGAAACAGCGAGCGCAGCATCGCGCTCGGCAGCATGTTCAGCCGTTGCACGAGGTTTTGCGGCGTCGCGTAGTAGGTCACGAAGCGCGCCCCAAGGATCGCGCCGACCAGCACACGGTCGAGCGAGCCGGCAATCGCTCCGGCGCCCGAAAACAGCAGCATCCACTTGCCATAGCCGAACAGCTCGCCGATGACCTTGCGCTCGGGCTTGCGAACCCGTTTGATGCCGAGGGCGCGAAACGTCGCGACGCCGAGCATCACGCCGGCGATGAGGCGCGCGCACACCGCAGCGGGAATCACGACTGCGAGCGAGGCAGAGAAGCAATAGATCGCGGCGAGCGGCAGAAGCTGGAACAGCATCGTACCGAGCGTCTGGTTGGTGTTGTAGCTGGCAAAGCGCTCGACCGCCGTAATCGCGCCGGCGAATACCCAGGTGACGTTGGCAAGCGGCACGGCAATCGCAATCCATGGCAAGGCAGCCATCACTTCGCGCTGGAAGGCGGGCTCAATATGCACGCCGTAGGCCATGTAAAAGTACGCGCCGAAATAGACGAGTACGCCGCCCACGATGCCGGTGGCGAGATTGAGAAAGCACGCCCCCCAGAAAATCCGCTCGACCGAATCGTCCCCGGCGTCGCGCACCTTGGCGATCTGGTTTTCGGTGGCGAGGCTCGTGCCCAGATCGAGCAGGCTGAAATAGCCGATCAGCGCCCACACCAGGTTGATCACGCCGTAACGCTCCACCCCCAGCAGGTGGATGTAGGCCGGCACGGTCGCGAGCGAGACGAGGGTCGGCGCGATCAGCCCTGCGAAGTTGATGACGATATTCTTGAGAAGGGTCTTTTCCATGTCACAGCAGGCCGGCAATGTCGTGCTCGAACAGGATGGCTCCCTGGGCGCTCACATGGTTGTCGTCTTCGTAGAGCGGCACGCCGTTCAGCACCGCGAGGCAGGTTGGGCCGTTGCAAAGCACGCGCATCGGATCGAGGATCTTCACGCCCGGCGTGTTCGCCTCGCGCGCGACGACGGCGCGATTGAACGCTTCGAGCGCGTGGGTCTCGGCCGCGGCCGGTTCGACGAGAGCGGGGTGGGTATACGCCCTCGGCAGCAAATAGCCCTTTAAGACCGGTGGATTCTGCACGATCACCACGCGCGGCGTACTCTTCAGCAGCGCTGCGACGGTCGCCGGAAGCTGACTCGCGAGCGCGGCGCGCGAGCTGGCCTGGGTGGCGTCGCTGCTTGCATCGGTGGTCACGAAGTGGGTCGCCTTCTGCAATTGGCCGTCGCTGATCCAGCCGTCGCTATAGAGGCTCCAGCGCGCCACGAGGAACACCGCCGCCGGCTTCAGTTCGTGTATCGAGGCGACGATCGGCTCGGCGAGCCCGAGTCGCGCGCAGAATTCCCCGCTTTCCGCACCGTCGCTGCGGCGGGTGGCGAGCAGAGGCGGGCACCCGGGATGCGAGAACAGCATCAGCCGCAGGTGATGCTCGTAAGCGATTTTCGCAAACACCGGCAGCCAGGCGCCCGCATGCGAATCGCCCCAGACCACCAGCGGCGCTCCGCCGGCACTCGCGTTGTAGGCCTTGCAGAAAGTGTCGGCCTGCCGCGACGCGAGATGGCAAGGCTCGCCAATGTATCGATCACGGATCGAAGCGTCGAGCGCGGCCTGCGTGATGCCGGGGTTGTGCGCGACGGCGCGCGACGGCAGACCGTCGCGGTAATACAGGCTCGCCCCGAGCCCCGCGAGGGCGGCCAGTAGCGCGCACAAGGCGGGGATTTTCAGCGTGTCGTTTTTCCACCGGCGCAGCGGACGCTCGATCAACGTATAGGTCAGCGTGGCGAGTATCACGCTCGCCAGCAGCAACACTAGCTTGGTTCCGTTCGAGACGATGCCGGGGTCTACGATATTGGCGAATGACAACAGCGGCCAGTGCCACAGATAGAGCGGGTAGCTGATCAGGCCAATCGCGATGGCGAGGCGGTTGCCCAGCAGATGGCGGTTGAGCCATGCATGGGGCCCGGCGCCGATGATCAGAAACGCGCCGAGCGTAGGCAGCAGCGCGCGCCAGCCCGGGAATACATCGTTCTTGTCGAACAGCAGGAGCGCCGCGCCGATCAGTACGGCGCCGGCGACTGACCAGAGATTGCCGTGCCGGGGCAGATAGTGCTGTTTGTGGAGGACGAGATAGGCGAGCGTGCCGCCGATCATCAGTTCCCAGACACGCGAGAACGGTGAATAAAACGCGGCGGTGGGATCGGCGTGAGCCGTCAGCAGGTTCACGGCAAACGAGGCCGCACCGATGATGCCCGTGAGCGCCAGAAAGCCCAGCCGCCGTTTCCACGCGAAGCCGACCAGCACGGGCCAGAAAATATAAAACTGCTCCTCGATACCGAGCGACCATAAATGCAGCAGCGGCTTGGTGGCGGCGGTGTTGTCGAAATAGCCGGATTCGCGCCACAGCGCGAGGTTCGCGATGAAGGTGGCGCCGGTGAAGACATGCTTGCCCAGTTGCTGATACTCGGTCGGCATCAGCGCGCCCCAGCCGAACACGAGGCAGGTGCCGAGCACCAGCGCGAGGGCCGGGAAAATCCGCTTGATACGCCGTGCGTAGAACAGGGCGTAGCTGAATTGACCTGCTTCCAGGCTTTCGAAAATGATCGAGCTGATCAGAAAGCCGGAGATCACAAAGAACAGATCGACGCCCACATAGCCGCCCGGTACGAGCGCAGGAAACGCGTGAAATCCCAGCACCGAGAGGACCGCGACGGCGCGCAGGCCATCGACGTCGGGCCGGTATCCGGGGGCAGGCAGCGCAGGCAGTTGCATCGAGGCGCCCGTAGCGCCCGCGGCGAACGCGGCATTGGCCGCGGGCGCGGGGCAGTCGGCGGCGGTGTCGCGCAAGCGTGCCGTGGCGGAGGAGGAGACGGCCGCGTGCCGGCCCTCGGCATTCGCGGACGATGCGCTGAGGTCCATCGACGGCAACGAAGCGCCCTTGCTTTTGAATAGCATGTCGGACTCGTGCTGTGCTGCTCTTGGGTCGCTGGTGTGCGTGAGGCACGGGCAGGCGCTCGCACAACCACGGGCTGGGTGATGGTCCCGATTGTGCAACGCGGCTGCCGTGCACAGTGTGGGCGGCCGTACAGATAGGCCGAGCCGCGTTTGATGTAATTCCGACAAATACCTGACAGACCCGATTTCGTACTCGCACATTCGCAGAGGCGAACTGCGGCGACGCCGATCCGACCGCGCCATGGACTCTCGTTCCCAGGCGCCTCGATCCGGTTACGCTCTCGCACAAGGACACAAAATGAAACCTGTCGTCTTCGACGGCTGTGTTGGCTGGCTTCATCCAGCCGAGGGGCAACATGGGGTGGTCCTGTGCAATCCGTTCGGCTATGACGCGCTTTGCACCCACCGCGGCTGGCGAGCGCTCGCGGAACGTCTCGCGGCAGCGGGCCTGCCGGTCTTGCGCTTCGACTATCCGGGCAGCGGCGACTCGCTCGGAGATGAAGAGGAGCCGGGCCGGGTGGCGGCGTGGCTCGACAGCATCGGCGCGGCGATGCGCTTTCTGAGGCAGTCGGCCGGGGTGACCCGGGTGTCGCTATGCGGCTTGCGCCTGGGCGGCACGCTGGCGGCGCTCGCGGCGCAGCGTTCGGGTGAGGTGGACGCTCTGGTGCTGCTCTCGCCGGCGCTCTCGGGTAAGAACTATCTGCGCGAATTGCGGGCGCATCGGCAGAGCTGGCTGAGCACGCCTGCGGGTATGAACGCCGAGCCGATTGCGGATTCTGCCGCGTATGTCGAAGCGTTCGGTTTTGGCCTGCATGGCGAGGACATTGCGCAACTTGGCTCGGTCGATCTACGTGCGGACACTACCGCTCCTGCGCGCCGCGTGCTGATGCTCGCGGCGAACGATCAGAGCCGCGCCGCGGCACTGGTGGCGCACTACCGCGCGAACGGGGTACAGGTCGAACAGCAAGGGTTCGACGAGGCCGACCGGTTTCTGCTCGAGGCCCTGTACAGCGAAGAGCCGGTACAGGCCTTTGCCGCGCTCACGCAGTGGCTGGCTGAGACGCCTGCGCCTGAGGCGGGCGCTGTTGCCGCAGTTCATGGCGATGCTTGTGCCGATGAATCGTCCACGGGGTCTTCCACCGAGTCTTCCACTTTAAGGCTCGCAAGCGAACACGCGGTCGAACGTCCGATTGTCTTCGGCGCTTACTTCGGCATCTACTGTCAACCCGATGTCCCTTGCGAGGGGGCGCCTGCCGTGTTGTTCCTGAATACCGGTGCGAGCCACCATATCGGTGACGGACGGATCTTTGTGCTGTTCGCGCGCCGTCTCGCGGCGCAGGGGATCGCTTCGCTGCGCATGGACCTGGGCGGTCTCGGCGACAGCACGCCGCTCGCCCAGGCGGTGACGCTCGACACCATCTATTCGCAAGCCTCGTGTGCTGATGCGATGGCCGGCGCCGACTGGCTGGCCAGCAGCGGACACGAACGCATCGTCACCTTTGGGGTGTGCGGCGGCGCGTTTAACGGCCTGCATGCATGCGCGAATCATCCACGTATCGCGGGCTGCTTCGGCGTGAACCTGCAGAAGTTCATCTGGGATGGCGCGGCGCGTACGCCGGGCACCGCAGGCCTCGCATCGAACCGTGTATTGCGGCGCTCGGCCATGAGTCTTGCCAAGTGGCTGCAGGTGTTGCGCGGCGAGTCGTCGCTATGGCGCGTGATACGCGGTCTCGCGCAACGGCTCGGCCGCAGCCTGTTCGTGCGCGCAGCCGATCTGCTCGAAGCAGGGCTCGGAATTTCCATTGCACCGAACGAGGCGAAACGTCTCTTGCAGCGCATCGATGCGAAGGGGGCGCAAGTGCGGCTCGTATTCGGCGAGTACGACCTTGGGCTCGACGAACTGAAGATCGAGTTCGGCGCGCAGTTGCGCGGGCTGCGCCGTTTTTCGCAGGTGCGCGCCACGACCTTGCCGAAGCTCGATCACGCGCTGTTCACGCGCGCGGCGCGCGAGGCGGCGATGACCGACGCGCAGCAGTGGCTATTCGAGTGCCTTGTCGCGGCGCCGGCGCCGCACGGCGAAGTGCCGCATCCGGCGCCGCTCAGTGTGGCGGTTTGCGCGGCCGTGCCGGATGGATCGGCTCTGTGTGCTGCCGGTCTCGATCAGGCGCGTCAATGACCATGCCGGCGCCACTGCACCGGATTTACCAGCGTGCGTGGCAGTCGCATATCGCCTCGCGCGACTTCACGATCGAAAAGACCTGGATCGACCTTGGGCTCGCTGCGGCCTTCGATTGGGTAGCCGGCGAGTGCAGCGGGCAGCCTGTGCTTGAAATCGGTGTAGGCGCGGGACTCACCGTGCCGTTGATGACGCGGATCTCCGCCGACTACACCGGGATCGACTATTCGCCGCGCATGCTCGACGAGGCGCGGCAGCGCTTCCCGGGCCTCGATCTGCGGCTGATGGATGCGCGCGACATGGCGGGGCTGGAGTCGGATCACTACGCGCTCGCGGCGTTCTGCTGGAACGGCATCGATTGTGTCAGCTACGAGGACCGCCAGCGCGTGCTGGAGCAGATGTACCGGGTGACGCGGCCCGGCGGCCTCGTGCTGTTCTCGAGCCACAATCGCGACGGTCCGGCGTTTCGCGAAAGCATCTGGCAACTGCGGCCGCGTTTCTCGCGCAATCCCTTGCGCCTCGGCTGGCGCCTCGTGCGCATGCTGCGGCTGTTTCCGCCGGCGGCCTATCACTGCCTGCGGCATCTGCGCTGCCGCCGCGACTACGAGGGCTATTCGGTCAAGGCTGCTGCCGCCCATTTCTTTCGCATCATGATCGTCTATACGACACTGCCGGAGCAGCGGCGGCAACTGGCATCGTTCGGATTCCAGATTGATGCGGTGTTCGGCAGCGGCGACGGCAAGCGTATCTACGCCGAGACCAGGACGAGCGACGCATGGTGGTTTTACTTTATTGCCCGCAAGCCGGTGCATCACTTTATTCTGGCGGACAAATGAACGGCGAGCGGGACGACAGCATTCGCAACGTGGAGATGATGCGCGGCATCGCAGCGATGGTGGTCGCATATTTTCACTGCCGCGTGATTGCGTGGGTGGGAATCCGGCATTACTCGGATATGCCGCACGTCGCGCTGTCGCTCGATTCCGTGCTGGCCTATCTGACGATTCCAATGGTGTGGGGGGCGATCGGCGTGCCGGTCTTCTTCGTGATCAGCGGCTATTGCATCCACCGTGGCCATGCGGAGAAGCTGGCGCGCGACCCGTGCTACCGGCTGGACGCGGCGGACTTCCTGGTGCGCCGCTTCGTGCGCATCTATCCGGTGCTGCTATGCGCGCTGCTGCTGACCCTCGCGCTCGATACCGTCAGCCTGCATTTCATCCCGCACAATGACCGGCTGCGCGATCTGAGTCTCACCACCCTGGTCGCCAACCTGATGGCGCTGCAAGGGATCGCTGCGCCAGCCTTTGGATCGAACGGCGCATTGTGGACGCTGGCGCTCGAGATCCAGTTCTATGCGCTGTACCCGCTGCTGTTCGCGCTGCAGCGCCGGCTCGGCTGCAATCGCACGCTGGCCTCGATCGCCGTGCTGAACCTGGTTTCGTATGCGCTGTTCGAGCGGCGAGGCATCACGCTGTTTGCGTCGTACTGGCTGTCGTGGTACCTCGGCGCATGGATCGCGCAGTGGCAGATCGCCGGCAAGCGCGCGCCGGCGATACGTCTCGCGGTGCCGGCGGCGGCCTTGCTGGCGGCCGGCTGCGTCGTGTCGTTCGACTCCCAGTACAGCGCGTTTCAGTTGTGGGCGCTGGCTTTTGCGCTGTTCCTGCCGCTCGTGCTGCAGGCGCGCGTGGGCCGCTCTTTGCTGACGCGTGGTTTCGAGAAGGTAGGGGAGTTCAGCTACTCGCTGTATGTCGTGCATTTGCCGGTATTTGTGCTGCTGGTCTCGTGGCTGTTTCACTCGGTCAAGCCCGACAGCATCTTTGTCTCGTTCGGTTTTTTCGCGATCGCGCTGCTGGTCGCGTATGTGTTCCACCTGCTGGTGGAGCGACCGGTGCTGCGGCTGTTGCGCAAGATGTCGTCGCAGCGCGCGCGGCGCATGCCGGCGCATTCCGCAGCAGAGCTGTTGCCGCTGGATGGGCGCAGATAAGCACAGCCGCCGCGGCGCGCAGTGTGTGCCCACGAACAGATTCGCCGGCCCTCGCTCTGTTTCAATGATCCATGACGTGCAATGGGAAAGGCGCCGCCGGATGCCGGCTTCGGAACTGGATGCCGGCCACGGGATGGGCTGCGCATGCCGCGCGGGATCTCCCCGCCTGCGCCTTGCCCGTACTGCCTCTGGAGAGCCGTGAATGAACGATTTTGTGTTGCCTGTCGGCGCCTTTGTTTCGGCTGATCCGGCTGTCCAGCCGGACCATGAACATGGGCTCGCGGTGAGGCTGACCGTGCAGCCTGTGATTCTCGCCGGTGGTTCGGGTACGCGGCTTTGGCCTCTGTCGCGCGAGCGCTATCCGAAGCAGCTCATCGGCTTGACCGGTGACGAGTCGTTGCTCGAGGCGACCTTGCACCGGCTCGACGGTGTGTTTGGTGGGGCAGCCCATGCTGGGGCGGCCCGTGCCGGTGAGACCCAGGCCGCAAGTGGGCTAATTGGCCCTGCCAGCCTGCCGATGACGCAGGCGGTGCCGCTCGTCGTGTGCAACGAGGAACTGCGTGCGCAGACGGCCGAGCGACTCGCGCGCACCGGCCGGCCGGTGCGCATGCTGCTCGAACCGGTGGCGCGCAACACCGCGCCCGCACTGAGCGTGGCGGCGCTTGCGGCGCGCGCCGCGGCGGCCGACGGCGCCGACCCGATCATCGTCGCCTTGCCCGCCGATCATCTGATTGCGGATCAGGCCGCGTTCGCGTCTGCGCTAAAAGAGGCGGTGGCTTTTGCGGCCGGCGGCGCAATCGTCGCGCTAGGCGTGCCGCCGCAGCGCGCCGAGACCGGCTATGGCTATATCCGCACCGGTGCCGAGTTGGGCCGGCACGGCGCCCGTGCCATTGAACGGTTCGTCGAGAAGCCCGGCCAGGAACTGGCCGACCACTACGTGGCGTCGGGCGAGTACTGGTGGAATAGCGGCATCTTCGTCGTGCGCGCCTCGGTGTGGCTCGAGGCGATCGAGCAGTGCAATCCGGCCATCGCCACGGCGTGCGCCGCGGCATTCGAACACGCCTTGACCGATGGCGACGGCACGCTTCATCTCGAACGCGTGGCCTTGTCGGCCTGCCCGTCCGACTCGATCGACTATGCGGTGATGGAGCGGATCGCCACCGACGCGGGTCTGCCCGGCATTGTCGTGCCGCTCGCTGCAGGCTGGTCCGATGTGGGCGCATGGGATGCCGTCTGGCAGGTATCAGAGAAAGATACGCGGGGCAACGTCGCGCGCGGCCGGGTGCTGTTCGAAGGCTCGACCGACAGCTTCGCCCACTCGGACGGCCGGCTGGTCGCCTGTGTCGGCGTTACCGGCGTGGTGGTGGTTGAGACCGCGGATGCGGTACTGGTCGCCGCCAAGGATAGCGTGCAGGACGTGCGCGCTATTGTCAGCCGTCTGAAAGCGGAACACGGGGTCGAGGTCCAGGAGCATCGCAAGGTGCAACGGCCGTGGGGCTTCTACGATTCGATCGATCGTGGCGAGCGGTTTCAGGTGAAGCGCATCGTGGTGCAACCCGGCGGCCGTCTGTCGCTGCAGATGCATCATCATCGCGCGGAGCACTGGGTGGTAGTGCGCGGCACGGCGCGCGTCACACGCGGCGACGAACACTTCCTGCTGTCGGAAAACGAATCGGCCTACATTCCGCTCGGCGTGACGCACCGGCTCGAGAACCCGGGCAAGACATCGCTCGAAATCATCGAGGTGCAATCGGGTGGCTATCTCGGCGAGGACGACATCGTGCGCTTCGACGATCAATATGGCCGCGCCGAGGAGGCTGGCGATGAACGCGAGGGTACTTCCGGTCAGTGAGCCTGCCGCTTTGGAAGGCTCATTGCCTGCATCCGCTGGCGGCTTCGACGAGCGTTGTTTCCGGCGTGCGCTGGGGCGCTTTGCCACCGGCGTGGTGGTGATCTCGAGCGGCAGCGGCGAGCACCTGCATGCGATGACGGCCAATGCCTTCATGTCCGGCTCGCTCAAGCCCCCGCTGATCGTGGTCTCGGTTGGACATCGCGCCCGCATGCATCAACGCTTGATGGAGACGAGCCTGTTCGGCGTGAGCGTGCTTTCGGACCAACAGGAATCGCACAGCCGGCACTTCGCCGGCGATGCGCAGAGCGCACTCGCGCCGCGCTTTGCCGTGGTCGACGGCCTGCCCGATGTGGTCCTGCTCGAGCATGCCGTGGCCCGCTTCGCCGCGCGTCTGGTCGACCGTCATCCCTGCGGCGATCACACGTTGTTTATCGGCGAGGTGCTGGTGTTCTCGCTCGATGAGCACGCCCCTCTGGTCTTTTTTGGCGGCCGCTACGCCTCGGTTGCGATGGCGCGCTGCGATCGCTCTCAAGCGGTTGCAACCGCGCGTGCAGCGAGTGGCGCGCCGGACCCTGCGCAGCGTTGAGTGCGCTGCCGGACATAAGCCGTTGCAGATACGCCAATTGGTGAGCTTGCGTGCGTCGTCGCACGATGCAAATCACCGGGCTCGCGCACGCTTGTCATGCAAGCTTGCAGGCGCGCATCCGGCCGCACGTTACATGAACGAAACAATTCTTCAGAGGGATAACCCTGTCAGGACGTTTCCCAACTGGCGCATCTGTATTGAAGCAAGCAACGTATCGATTAATACAACAAAACAACCACATAAAACGACACACGAGGGCCGCTTGATTAACAGGCTACGCGGGGGGATCACCCGCTTCGGGGAGAGTGTCATGGAACAGGGAAACAAGGATCGTTCGCTGGTCAGCAAGGTCATGGACGGGCTCGTTACGGGCATCGTCGAAGAGAAGTATGGCGGCGTGCTGCCGCCGCAGGACGTGTTGTCCAAAGAGTTCGACGTGAGTCGAACTGTGATGCGTGAAGCGCTGTCGATGCTGCTTGCGCGCGATATGCTCGATGTGCGGCCGAAGATCGGCACGCGCATCAGGCCGATGCGCGACTGGAGGATGATCGACGAGGATGTCGTGAACTGGCGCTTTCGTGCGAAGCCCGATCCGATGTTCCTGCGCGACGTCATCGAGTTTCGCATCCTGATCGAGCCGCGGGCGTGCGCTCAGGCGGCCTCGCGCGGCGGCGCGGCGGAAATCGCGGCGATTCGCGATGCCTTCGACGCTTTCCGCTCCATCCGGCCGGACGAGGCGGGCTACCAGGCTGCCGATGAGCTGCTGCACACGCGGATCGTCGTGGCGAGCGGCAATCAGTTCTTCCAGCAGATGGCGGCGATCATTCGCGGCGCACTTGCGGCCGCCAATCCGATCGTGCTGGCCAAGGCGGGCGCGTGGGAGGCCATGGTGGTGAACCACGGGCGCGTGGTGGAGGCGATCGAGCGGCGCGATGCGGCGGCTGCGGAAGCGGCTTCGCTCGCACTGATCGACTACACCGCGGAAGAGATCGGCAGTGTGTTTGCGGTCGAGCGGCCGGTGCATGGTTGAGGGCGTTGGCGGCGCGGGGCCCTGCATGACGGCATAGGCATCGCCACGGGCGGGCATACGGGAGTGTGCCGACCTGAGCGACAATGCAGCTTCGTCTCAACTGCATTGGAACTCGAACGTTCAATGAACCATTCCCTGGAAGCCGCCCCCGCGGGGGGCGCGCTCGAACAAGTTTTCTCATCCGATCTTCGCGTGATTCGCTGGGGCATCGTCGGCACAGGCCGCATTGCGCGCCGTTTTGCGCAGGGTCTTGCGCACGTGCCCGCGGCACGTCTGTCCGCCGTGTGGTCGCGCCGCGCCGAACTGGCCGCAGCGTTCGCTCAGGAATTCGGCGGTACGGTGTGCGAGAGCTTCGCGGCGCTGCTGGCAAGCGGCGTCGACGCGCTGTACATTGCCACGCTGCAGGACAGCCACGCCGACTACGCGATCGCCGCGCTCGAAGCAGGCCTGCATGTGCTGTGCGAGAAGCCGGCCACGATCAACGCCGTCCAGCTCGAACGCGTGCTGGAGGCGGCCCGTCGTTCGCAACGGCTTTTCATGGAGGCGATGAAGCCGCCGTTCTATCCGCTGTATCGCGCGTTGCGCGCGCATCTGGACACCGATCCGATCGGCCCTGTAGGCCTTGTGCGAGCCGGTTGCTCGGCTGCGAACGTGCCGCCCGGTCATCCTTCGTTTTCCTTCGAACATGCCGGTGGGGCGCTGCTCGATATCGGCATCTATGAGATCTTTCTGGCCGTCGACTGGCTCGGCGCGCCGCTTGAGGTGCAGACACTCGGGCGCCTCGGGCCGACCGGCGTCGATACCTTTGCGAGCCTCAATAGCCAGCATGAGCATGGCATCGCGCAACTGTTCTGCGGGCTCGATCTGCACGGCAAGGGCGATGCGCTCCTGCTCGCGCCCGGCGGCCACGTGACGATCCATGAGAACTGGTGGAACCCGGTCCGTGCAACGCTGCGCTATGCCGACGGCCGGGTGGTCGAACTGCATGAGCCGTTCGAAGGCGGCGGCCTGAACTACGAGACTGCGCACTTCTGTGACCTGATCCGGGCGGGGCAACTGGAGAGCCCGGTGATGCCGCATGCGAAATCCTTGCAGATGATCTCGATGAGCGATGCGGCGCGTGCGGCATTGGGGCTTCGCTTCGCGGGGGAGTGACGGGCGCTGGCTGGATAGGCGGTTCAGGCGATGGAAGAGGCGTGAGGCGACGAGCGGCGGGGCGCGCAGGAGCGCAGGGCGCGCGCCTGGCAGCGGTGGCGCCCGCTGTGTGCCGCAGTGGTACGATTTGCACGGCTGCGCTGCCGCGGCGTAGCCAAAGCTTTCGATTACCTTCCGCTGGAGCTGTCTGCGATGCGCATGCTTGCAAAACTATGGCGCGACAACAAGAGTCTTGTCGCGTTTCTCGTGCTGATGGTGCTGTTCCGCAGCGCCATCGCCGACTGGAACGTGGTGCCGAGCGGCTCGATGCTGCCGACTATCCGTGAAGGTGACCGCATCCTCGTCGACAAGATGGCCTACGACCTGCGCGTGCCGCTCACGCACATTGCCATTGCGCATCTGCATGACCCACAGCGTGGCGACATCGTCACCATCGATTCTTCGGCGGCCCACGAGCTGATCGTCAAGCGGCTGATCGGCCTGCCCGGCGACCGCGTGGCGATGCGCGACAACGTGCTGTATGTGAACGGCGTACGCGCCGACTATCAGCCGCTCAAGTTCGGTCCGCTGCCGGGCGACGCGGCCTCGCCGGGGGATTATCTGACCGAGCGTTTCGACGGCGTCGTGCATACGGTGCGGCTCTCGCCGCAGTCGCCGAGTCCGCGCAATTCGTTTGGGCCGGTGACTGTGCCGCCGGGCGAGTATCTGATGCTCGGCGACAATCGCGACAACAGTGCCGACTCGCGCTACTTCGGCTTTTTCCCGCGTGGCGAGCTGATGGGGCGCACGCGCCGCGTCGCGTTCTCGCTCGATCCGGACCGTTACTACGAGCCGCGCTTTAGCCGCTTCGGCGCCCGGCTCGATGCACCGCTGGCGGCGCGCTGAGCACGTTTAAGCACGCCCGGCAGGCCAGGCACGTCAGGCAGGCTACGTAGGCTGGACACGTGAAGCACGCTTTGCGTGGCGCGCAGGCTTAGGCAGGGGCAGCGGGCTCACGCCGCTCGCCGAATCATGTCCGCTGCCGCGCGCCTCAATGCCGCGTGGGCAGCGCAAGCCGCTGCTCGTACCAGTGCTGAACCCATTCGAGCACCTGGCACAGCACCCAGTAGATCGCGGCAGCCGTGAGGTACAGCGGCAACGGCTGATAGGTCGACGCAATCACTTCCTGCGCGCTTCTCAACAATTCGGTCACCGTGATCACCGACACCAGCGAGGTGTCCTTGATCAGGCTGATCAGGCTGTTCGACAGGCTCGGCACGGCAATGCGCAGCGCCTGCGGCGCGATCACGTAGCGCAAGGTCTGGCGCCGCGACAGGCCCAGGCTATAGGAGGCCAGCCACTGGCCGCTATGAACGCCGAGGATCGCTCCGCGCATGCTCTCCGACAGATAGGCCGCGACGTTCGCCGACAGGGCTATCACGCCCGCGGGCGTCGGATCGAGCGAGATGCCGAGGCTCGGCAAGCCGTAGTAAATGACGAAAATCTGCACCAGCAGCGGCGTGCCGCGCATGAGGCTCACATAGACGCGCGCGATCCAGTTCAACGCACGGTTGTGGCTGATCCCCATCACGGCGAGCACGCTGGCCGCCAGCAGCCCGAAGATCATCGACAGAACCGCGAACTTGACCGTCAGGACAGCGCCCTGAGCGAGCACAGGAAGCGATTGGACGAGCAGGGAAGTGGTGGACATGGGCGGTGAGTGTTGTGCGCAGCAAAGCGCACATCATAAACGGGTCATGGGCAGAGGATGCAACTGCGCGCTTGACGGGAGCGGTGCAGCCTCGCGTCGCTGCAAAGAAAAAGCGGCATCACGAGGATGCCGCCTTGTGTTGCGGGTCGGGTCTGCGTGAGGTCTTTCAGCCGGCGCGATCAGTTCGCGATGGGCTTGGTCACGTCGATGCCGAACCACTTGTCGGAGATCTTCGCGAAGGTGCCGTCCGCTTCGAGCTGGGTCATCGCGTCGTCGATCGCCTTGGCGAACTTCGGATTGCCCTTCTTGAACGGAATGCCCGACGGCGTGCCGGTGCCGACCATCGCGCCGGTGCGCAGCGGCAGCGGCGAGGTCTTCAGCAGATACGCAAGCATCAGACGGTCGTTGAGCGCGGCGTCAAGACGGCCGGCAGAGAGATCCGCCAGATATTCGGGCGCGCCCGGATAGGTCTTGACGTCGATGCCCGGCACCGATTTCGCCATATCCATGTAGTTGGTGCCGAGACCCACGCCGAGCTTCTTGCCCTTCAGGTCTTCGAGCGACTTGAACTGGCGCGAGTCGTCCTTGCGCTGGATCAGTTGTGCCGCCGAGAAGGTGTAGCCGGGCGAGAAATCGAGCACCTGCTTGCGGGCATCCGTGATGCCGACCTGGTTGACGATCACGTCGAACTTGCCGGCCTGCAGGCCCGCGATGATGCCGCTCCATTCCGTGGTGATGAACACCGGCTTCACGCCGAGCTTCGCCGCGACCGCCTTGGCGATATCCACGTCGAAACCGACCAGCTCACCGGACGGCGCCTTCGAGTTGAACGGCGGGAACGTGCCTTCGAGGCCGATGCGCAACGTGCCGCTTTGCTTGACCTGATCGAGCAGATCCTCCGCGTGGGCGGCCGTGGCGGTGAGCGAGGCGCCAATCAGACCCGCCAGCAGGATTTTTTTCAGCAAGCCAAATTTCATCGGTTCCTTCCTTTATTCGTGTTTATCGCCCGGGGAGGGCAGTTTTAACAGCGGAAAGGATAACAAAACAGACTATCGGCACTTAAATACTGTTTGTTTATGCCTATATAACCTGGCTCGGTCCCGACTTGAACCTGGCCGGGCGGGCACGCCCGCAGTCTACGCCAGTGCCCGTGCGCACTCGGCCACCAGCGCCGGTCCACGGTAGATGAAGCCGGTATAGAGCTGCACCAGCGACGCACCCGCGGCGAGCTTGGCGCGCGCGTCTTCACCGGAGAAGATGCCGCCGACGCCGATGATCGGCACCGTCTCGCCGACTTCGGCGCGCAGCTTGCGGATCACTTCATTGGATGCGTCGAACACCGGCTTGCCCGACAGTCCGCCGGTCTCCTCGGCGTGCGGCAGTCCCGTGACGGCGGTGCGCGAGAGCGTCGTATTGGTGGCGATCACGCCTTCGAAGCGATGGCGCAGCAGGGTATCGGCAATCGACTTGATCTGCTCGTCGTCGAGATCCGGCGCGATCTTCAGCGCGAGCGGCACGAGCTTGCCGTGCAGGTCGGCGAGGCGCTGCTGCTTGTCCTTGAGTGCGGCAAGCAGGGCGTCGAGTTCGCCCGCGCCCTGCAACTGGCGCAGGTTCTTGGTGTTCGGCGAGGAAATGTTGACCGTCACGTAGCTTGCGAACGGATAGACGCGTTCGAGACAATACAGATAATCCTCGGCGGCGCGCTCGATCGGTGTGTCGGCGTTCTTGCCGATATTCAGGCCGAGCGTGCCGCGATAGCGCGCGGCCTGGACGTTCTTGACGAACTGGTCGACCCCGGCATTATTGAAGCCCATACGGTTGATCACGGCGTTTGCCTGTGGCAGCCGGAACATGCGCGGCCGCGGATTGCCCGGCTGGGCGCGCGGCGTGACCGTGCCGACCTCGATGAAACCGAAGCCGAGCGCAGCCAGCCCGTCGATGCACGCGCCGTCCTTGTCGAGCCCGGCAGCGAGTCCCACCGGGTTACGGAAAGTCAGCCCCATCACCGTGCGCGGCGCGTCGGGCACATGCGGCGCAAGCGTGCCCGCGATGCCGGTGCGGCCGGCTGCGCCGAGCAGGCGCAACGTCAGGTGGTGAGCGTCTTCCGCGTCCATGCGAAAGAGTTGGGCGCGTACGAGCGGGTAGAGGGAACTGAACACGGGACGAAAGCCGTCGGCTTGAAAATGGGAACCCGGCATTTTACCGGCTTTAACGAGGCGGCAGGGAGCGCGGCGGGATGCAAGGTCAAGGCGCGGGCGATGCGCTTTGGGTTCGCCTCACTGTTTGCCCTGTGTTCTCAGCGCGGCTGCAGCCGGACCGGGCCGCGCCGGCCCTGGATGGCGGCGTCGACCGGCGGCAACTCGAGGTTGTGCGGATCGAGCGTTCTCCAGGTGCTGTCAATCAGGCCTTCCAGCGGCCGGAAATTGGCCTTATAGGCCATTTTCTGGCTCTCGCGGATCCAGTAGCCGAGGTAGACGTAAGGCAATCGCAGGCTGCGCGCCTGTTCGATCTGCCAGTAGATGTTGTAGGTGCCGAAGCTGCTGTGCGGCAGATCCGGCTCGAAGAAGGTATAGACCGAGGAAAGCCCGTCGCCGAGGATGTCGATCATGCTGATCATGCGCAGCAGGCCGGGGGCATCTGGGTGTTCCGCCAGCGGCTCGCGGAATTCGACGAGGCGCGAGTTTATCCGGCTTTGCAGCAGAAACTGTTCGTACTGGTCGCGGCTGTCGCGATCCATGCCGCCGCCGGCGTGCCGCGCCGACTGGTAGCGCATATAGAGCGCGTAGTGTTCTTCGTCGTAGTGCAGCGGGGCGACCGTGGCGACGAGGCCGCCATGCTTTTTCCATACCTTGCGTTGCGTGCGGTTTGGCAGAAACTGGTCGACCGGCACGCGCACCGGCACGCAGGCGCGGCAGCCGTCGCAATACGGGCGGTAGGTGAACACGCCCGAGCGCCGGAAGCCGGCCTTGACGAGGTCGGTGTAGACGTCGGAGTTGATCAGGTGGCTCGGTGTGGCGACCTGCGAGCGCGCCACGCGCCCCTCCAGATAACTGCAGGGGTACGGCGCCGTTGCATAAAATTGCAGCGCGGAAAGCGGTGAAAGCGGCAGCTCGTTGGGGTGCGTCACGTTGGCAGCTCTCGAAGCGTCTTTGGGTCTTTCAAACTCGTTTCAATGGCGGCGCGCCCCGCTGGGGCGTTTCGGTCATGCGTGCCGGACCCGGCATTAATGACAAGTATATTGCGGAGCGCCACGATTTGTTTCTTCGGGTGAAGCCTGATGGCACAAAAAGCTTTGGGGTTCACTGCGGCGTGGTGATAAGGGGCATATTGGGGGCGTGGGGGATGAGTGGAGGCTGTGTTCTGCCCCCTCTAAAGGAAAGAACCCTAATAGCGGCCGCCATTCGCCGCGAGACCCGCTGTATCACGAACCGGCCACCGCGGGTTTCGACAGCAGTTCCTCCAGCACCGTCTTGCCGAAGCGCCAGGGGATCGGCTCGGCGTCGACGGTCGAGCGGACGTGCGCAATGAACATCTTGCGCGGGATCTCGTGGCCACCGAGCGAGGCCAGATGCGACGTATTCTGCTGGCAGTCGATCAGCTCTATCCCGTGGCGCCGCAAGTGTCCGACCAGCGCTGCGAGCGCGATTTTCGACGCGTCGGTGACCTCGGCAAACATCGATTCGCCGAAGAACATCCGCCCGAACGACACGCCGTACAGGCCACCCACACGCTCGCCCTCGAACCAGGTTTCGATGCTGTGTGCATCGCCCGTGCGGTGCAGGGACGAATAGGCTTCGACGACGTCGGCGGTGATCCACGTGCCGCGCTGTACGCGGCGGGGCGCCAGAGCGCAGGCGCGCATCACGGCCGCGAAATCGTGGTCGACGCGGATTTCCCACGCGTCCTCGCGCAGCACTTTCTTCAAGGTCTTGCGCAGCGAGGGGGAAACCTTGAATTCCGCCGGGCGCAGGATCATGCGTGGATCGGGACTCCACCAGAGCACCGGCTGGCCGTCCGAATACCAGGGGAAGATGCCGCGCCGGTAGGCGTCGATCAGGCGCGAGGGCAGCAGGTCGGCGCTGGCGGCGAGCAGGCCCGGCGCACCGCTTGCCGCGCCGAGCGCGCGCTCGACGGCAGGGAACGGATCGTCGGGTCCGAGCCAGGGAACCATGCGCGTGCCGCTCAGCCTTCGCGCAGCGAGCGGAAGATGTCGCCGGTATGCAGACCGTAGCTGCCCGCGCGGCGGTCAGCGAAGAAAAAGCGCAGGGTTTGCCCGACCGTCGGAAACGCGATGTCGTCCCACGGAATCTCGTGCTCCTCGAACAGCTTCACTTCGAGGCTTTCCTCGCCGGCGTCGAGGTCGAGATCGAGCAGCCGCGCGAGGTAAAACAGATGCACCTGGTGCACGTGCGGCACGTTGAGCAGCGAGAACAGGTTCTGCACCTCGACGCGCGCGCCGGCTTCCTCCAGGGTTTCGCGGGAAGCCCCTTCGGAGGTGGTCTCGCCCATTTCCATGAAACCGGCGGGCAGGGTCCAGTAGCCGTAGCGCGGTTCGATCGCGCGGCGGCACAGGAGCACCTTGTCGTCCCAGACCGGGATTGTGCCGACCACATTGCGCGGATTCTGATAGTGCACGGTACCGCAACTGGCGCAGACAAAGCGCTCGCGATTGTCGCCCGGCGGGATGCTCAGGCTGACCGGGTGACCGCAGACAGAACAGAATTTCATAGGAAGGGGACGAAGAATGGTGGTAGGAGTTTATCACCAGGGCGAGCTTTCAAGATGGGCGCCTGTGCGACGGATCGGGGCCGTGGCACAGAGAGGGACGCGGAGCCGGGATGCACGCCCGGCCGAATGGCTAATTCGACGGAAGCGCTTAGCAACGTGATGAAATTTGCGTTAGGATTGCTACGCTATTGAATCGCGTCGGTTTGAAGCATTGAAAACACAGTAGGAGCAAGGCGTCATGCGAAAGAAAAACATCTTCTATCGGCTTCGGATTATCACTAACTGCGCTGCGGTTGGAGCACTCACTGCCAGTATTTTCTTCGGCTGGATTGATCGCTCGGTTGACCTGCATACGGTGGGCGCCGTGATCGGCGCGGGCGCAGCGTCGCTCAAGGTATTTAACATCGTTTGAGCGTGACTTTTTATTTGCATGTTTCCATTCGGACTACAGATTGATGGATTTTCCTACGTGATTGCGGTGGCTTGGTCGTGGGCCCGCTATGTCAAACGCCTGCGTATGCCGGTGCGGGGTTCAGCAAGAGGAGTGCATCCTGTGCGAGCCTTTTTCTGCAAAGCCACCGCCGCGGATTTTTCGAGCGGCATCTGCATTTTTCCATTGTGCGGGCTCGGAACGTCGGTGTTCTCGGACCAGTTGCTGGAGGCGCTGCTTTCGCGGAACCGGCTGATTTTAAGTACGGCGGGCGTGACGGCGTTGTTTGCGATGGTAGAGGATTTTTAGCGCGCCATGCAGTATCAGGGGTACGGATGAGCGCGGCGCTAGTGTGGGGTGCTAGTGCGCGGTGCTAATGCGCGGTGCCAGTGATTAGCAAGCGGTACTCAAAGAGGGCCTGCGAGACGACTGACGTGAACAGGAGCAGCAAACAAAAAAGCCTGCCTATCCGGCAAGCCCTTGATGATTTTCGACGTGAGCTACTTTGATTCGCTGCTTGGTTGCGGGGGTAGGATTTGAACCTACGACCTTCGGGTTATGAGCCCGACGAGCTGCCAGACTGCTCCACCCCGCGTCCGTCGAAGAAAAGATTATAGGCCAAACGGCTGGCCCGTGCAATACCTTTTTAAGAACAGACTTCAACATGCGGGTGAGGGCGTATTCGATCGCTGTGTGTCGCACGGTCTGTCGCACTGTTCGTTCCCGGTATTGATGCCCTTGGTGATATGCGTGTCCCTGCATGGTCCGTGCACGCGTTGCAACAGCAGCGCAACAGATCCGGCCGCAAGATCGCAACTGCTTCGCGTCGACGCTGCGCTAGAATCCGCTTTCCATCTGCGTCGCTACTCAAGGGATAGGCATTGATGCCCCGCGAGTTGCGCAGGCGCATCCTTCTCCTGTTCTTCTTCGGCCCATGGACATCGCTCACGATCTGCAGTCGGTTCTTGCTCAGGAAAACACGCTGGTGTTCCCCCATTTCGACGCCGACCGTGCGTGGCAGGTCGGCGCCTATCTGCACGAGCTCGGCAAGGCGCGCGGACTCGCGCTTGCTATCGACGTGCGCACCTTCGGTCAGCCGCTCTTCTTCAGCCTGCTCGCTGGCGCCACGCCTGACAACGCCGATTGGGCGCGTCGCAAGGGGAACGTGGTCGCGCATTTCCGGCGCAGTTCTTATGCGATCGGTTTGCGCATGCAGCAGGCAGGCAGCACGCTCGCTGAAAAGCACGGCTTGCCGCTCAATGAATATGCCTCGCACGGCGGTGCTTTTCCGTTGACGGTCGCCGGTGCGGGCGTGATCGGTTCGATCACGGTGTCCGGCTTGCCGCAACGAGCCGATCATGAACTGGTTGTCGAAGCACTGTGCGCGCATCTCGGTCACGACTACAGCAAGCTCGCGCTTGCAAAGGCCTGAACCAATGCGCGTGCCTCCTTATGCGCTGCTTGCGATCGCCATCGTCGCTGAAGTTGTTGCTACCTCGGCGCTACGCGCGGCCGAGGGTTTCTCCCGCGTGTTGCCTAGCGTGATTGTGGTGCTCGGATATGGCGTAGCGTTTTATTGTCTTTCTCTCACGCTCAAGAGCATTCCGGTCGGCATCGTCTATGCGGTCTGGTCCGGCGCCGGCATTGTGCTGATTACGCTCGTTGCGCTCGTGCTGTATCGCCAGGTGCCCGATTGGCCTGCCATCGTTGGACTGGGCCTCATCATTTCCGGCGTGGTCGTGCTGAACCTGTTTTCGAAGATGCAGGCGCACTGATACGCTGTGCGCCTTATTTGCAGCGGATGACCATCGAGCGATTCTTCACGTTCGCTGAAACCACGTTGGTTACGCTGCCGCCGGCTGCACCGCCCTGGTCGTTGTCTTTCGAGATGATGTCGTAACCGGTGGGGCCACAAGCCTGGCCTGCCTGGACGTAGCACGATGCCCAGCTCGAACTGGCGTCCGCCCCGCTGCAGTTCACCGCGAAACCGGTTTCGCCGTTCGGCAGATGGATCAGCGAGGTTGTGTTCGACGACGCACACCCGCTCAAGCCGCCCACGAGCAACGCGGCCGCCGCAGCGGGCAGCGCGCCGATGCGCACGAACCCGCGCACAACGGCGGACGCTGTCATGCCGGCGCGGAGGTGGCCAAGCGGGTGAAGGCGCTGGGCAAATTGCTTCATGGTGTGTCCTTGTTAGACGAATCGGGACAGCAACGCAAGTGAGCCGTCGTCGCTGCTTCCAGCGGTCAAGGGCGTAGGGGCTGGGACGCGCCGCTCAGGCGTGTTCAGGGCATTCTGATCCCAGCCGGTTCCGTTTAGCCCCCCACGCACGGAACGTGCCTGTCGCGTTACGGGCGCATCGCGCGGTCTGACATGGGGCGCCTGCGGCATCTGCGGTAAGTGGGACACCTGCGGTACGTGCGGCGTCAAAGGTGGACCTCAAAGGTGGACCGCGGTCCGCTCGGGCGAGTACCATAACCGCCAGATCCGAACCGCGCCGCCGCTTTGGCCGGCGCCTGATTTTCCGACGGATTCTTCTGATGAGGCGACCATGGAAATTCGGTTTCCCGCGGACGCACCCGCTTACCGCGATTCCAATCTGACTGTCGTATTTCCGGCGCTGGTCGATGGCGAGGCCGTGCCATGCGCGATCTCGGTCGAAGCGCTCGAGGACCATTTCGGCGCATGCTCCGAAGACCGGGAAGGCTGGATGCGTGCTTTCGACGCGGGGCGCGGCCGCATTGAGGCGGTGGCGCGCGAGCATTTGCAGATCAGCAACGGCACGCCCGTGTTGCTGAAGAGCGGACACTTTCCGCCGGGCAACGCAGCAGGCATGTAAGCGGTGGGGCTGTATCCAGCAAAGCGCCACTCCACCAAGGCAACTACTCGCACAGCCTGCCGCCGTATCGGACCTTCAGGCGGCCACCTTCAGCGCATCTCTAGCCGCCTCGAAGGCGAGGCGAATGCCTTGCTCATAGGAAGTCTTCCTGATGGGCCCGATCAAACCTTGCAGGGCGCTGTCTTCGAGTATGAGCGGCTCGCTCACGAGGTAATTCATCTCGACCGTTTCCCGGATGATTGGATTGAACAGTCCGAGCACGCGCAGCATCGGCTTGCCGGCCACCATCAGCTTGGGTTCGCGTCCCGCTAACGCATACGCTTTGGTGGCTACTTCGCGCTGGGTAATCGTCCCGGCGCCCGCAAGATGCAGCCAGCGGCCGTAAGCCTGCGGCGTGCGAGTCAGCGTTTCGACCACCGGGCCGACATCCGGCACGAACACAAATTCATGCGGCACGTCGATCGGGCCGATCATCTGGGCGCGTGTGCCGCGCGCCGCACCCTCGAATACGCCATTCAGAAAGCTGCGTTCGATGCGCGGGCCGTAGAAGTCCGGTAGGCGCAACACGAGCGTGGAGAGTCCATCGCGGCCATGCGCATCGAGCACCAGATTTTCCTGGGCGAGCCGCATGCGGCCCTTGAAGGTATGCGGCTCACGCGGATGCGCTTCCGTAACCGGATTGCTTTGCGCGCGGCCGTAGGGATAGACGGTGCCGATCAGGATCAGTCGTTCGACACCCGCCGCGCGCAAGCCCGCAAGCGTTTTTTCCATCAGGGGCGGATGCTTTTCGAACTGGTCGTAGGGCACGCCGACCAGATACACGGCGGTCTGCAAGCCTCGCGCCGCCGCAGCGATCGAGGCCGGCTCCTCGGGATTCCAGGTTGCGATTTCCGCGTGCGGATCCCGCCCGAAGGCGGCTTGCAGCGCGCTGCGCGAGCGGCCGATGACCCGATAGTGGCGGCCGGCGGCCGCGAGTGCGACCGCAATGCTTTGTCCGATGGCCCCGGCCGCGCCGAACAGACCGATTTTTCCTGCGTTATCCATGACGACTCCTTGAAAAAGTGACCGGTCGCGAGGTGCCGGTCGTAAATGACCTTTGGAAACTTTATGAACGTCGTTCAGTAAACGGTGTTCAGTTTAATTTGACTTTTCAGTTTGTCAACCGGAAAATGCGTCACATGGGAATAACCGAACGTAAGACTCGCCAGAAGCAGGCGCTGCGTGAACGCATCCTCGATGCGGCGCGGCGTATCGTGATTCGTGAAGGCTTTGCTGCGCTGTCGATGCGCAAGATCGCCGACGCCATCGAATATTCACCGGCCACGCTGTACCTGCACTTCGAGAGCCGCGACGAGATCGCGCGCGCGCTTTGTGCGGAGGGCTACGAGCAGTTGCTCGCCAGCTTCGAGCCGCTCGCGCAGATTGCCGATCCGGCCGAACGCCTCAAGGCGCTGGCCCGTGCCTATATCGCTTTTGGCGTTGCGCATCCGCAGACCTACCGGCTGATCTTCATGGAAGATCCGACCTATATGAGCGCGGCGCTCTATAGCGGAGGGCACGGGGACAAAGGTTCTGGCAAGCAGCCCGATAGCGGGGCTGCAGGCGCCGCTGAAGGGCAGGCCGGCGGGAAGCTGGACGACCCGTCCGGTCAGCACGGGCAACAGGCCACGAAGGATGACGCCAACGAGGGCGCGCGGCTCATCAACCCTGCGGCGGGCGACGAGTCCAGCGACGCCGCAATGCGCCTGATGGTGGGCTCGCTCGAAGAGCTGAGGGCGGCGGGGCGCCTGCCTGCGTCGATGGATGGCGCGGTCTGGGCGCAAGCCTTGTGGGCGACGATGCACGGTATCGTCGCGCTCAATCTGACCTGTCCCGTGTTTCCGACAGCACCGCTCGAGACCGTCATCGACGCCGCGCTGGAAGCGTGGTTCGGCGCGCGCGAGCCGATGGCACAGGCCGCACCGGCGTCCCCGGTTGCAGAGGCGTCTACCGGCCCCGCCGCGCCTTCCCGTCCCACGCGTGCGCGCCGCCCGGCTGCGAAACCGAAAGCCGTCGGCGCGTGATAACGTTCTTCCCTCCAACCGACCTAGCCTTTTCAACCGCTACGCCATGTCTACTTCCGAAGCATCCGCCGTCAGTGGCGAAGTCACCACCTACGTTGCCAATCGCATCGGTTTTATCGAACTGGAGCGCCCGAAGGCATTGAACGCACTGTCGACCGGCATGATCCGGGCGATTCACACCGCGCTCGAAGCCTGGCGCGAAGATCCCGGCGTACTTGCAGTGGTGGTGCGCACCGCGCATCCGCGCGCGTTCTGCGCGGGCGGCGACGTCCGCTTCCTGTACGAGACGGTTCAGCGCGGCGACGACGCGGCGCGCGATACCTTCTTTATCGAGGAATACCGCCTTAATCACGTCATCTTTACTTATCCGAAGCCCTACATTGCCTTGACGAACGGCGTCGTGATGGGCGGCGGCATGGGGATCTCGCAAGGCGCGCATCGCACGGGCGGCCTGCGCGTGGTGACCGGCTCGACCCGCATGGCGATGCCGGAGACGCGTATCGGGCTCTTTCCCGACGTTGGCGCGGGCTGGTTTCTCGCGCGCACGCCGGGCGCCCTCGGCCGCTATCTGGCCGTAACCGGAGAGACGATCGGCCCGGCTGACGCGCTATATGCGGGGCTGGCCGACGCCTATATCGACGACGAAGCGCTGCCCGCGCTCGTCGACACGCTGCGCAGCGAGGTGTTCGAGCGCGGCGCCGATGTGGTGGCATGTGTGGAGCGTGAAACGGCGGCGTACAGGGTCGCGCCGACCCCTGATACCTCGATGCTGGCGAGCACGCGCTCGTTTATCGACGGGCATTTTGCGCTGCCGGATATGGGGCAGATTCTGGCTTCGCTGGAAGCGGAAAAAGCCGGCTGCGAGGCCGCCGAATGGGCGGAGCAGACGATCGGCGTGCTGCGTGAGCGCTCGCCGCTGTCGATGGCGGTGTCGCTGGAGGTTGTGACGCGCGCAGAGGGCGCCATGGCGGATTGTCTGCGCCGCGATCTGGATCTGACGCGCACGAGCTTTGCGCACGGCGACGTGGTCGAAGGCATTCGCGCCCGCATCATCGACAAGGACAACGCCCCGCGCTGGCGCTTCGCGCGTATTGAGGACGTCAGCGTCGACGATGTCGCGAAGATGTTCGAAAGCCCCTGGTCGGCGGCGGAGCATCCGCTAGCCGATCTGCAGGGCTAAAGCGCAGAACCCCGAAGGGAACCGCCCGGGTTCCCTCAAGCCTCGTCTTCAGGCGCCATGAACGCGCGCATGAAGACGAGCGCACCCCATCCCCACATGGCATTGGCGGCGAAAGCCATGGCGAGCCGCGGCAGCATGTTGCCGCTCGGCCAGATGCCGCGCAGCGGGTCGACCACGAACACGCTCGCCGCGGTGAGCGCGATGCCGCCGAACACGAACGCCTGAATCCACGGTGCGCGGCGCTCGGGCGCCACGCGCAGCAACCACGCCATCAACACCGCCCACACGGCGCTCCAGATCGCATTCGCAATGAATTCAGGCAGCCCGAGCGGCTGGAACGGCGCGGTCGAGAAGCCTGCCGGGTCGATCAGCCCGGCGGCGTGCAGCAGCGCGAGTGTCGATTCGTGAAAGAACAGTGAGGCCAGAAAACCGGACACGAACGGCAGGATGATTTTTTGCATGCGGTGCAGCACCAAGGGCTCGGGCGGCGCAATGGGTACGAAAAAGGTACGAAATGATGCGCAATGCAACCCGGGCCGGATTATCGAAAGACGCGTCATTATATAGACGGTCTGTCTGATTCGAGGTGGGCTGCCGTATGCTGCAGCGTCGGGCTAATCACGAAAGTGGAAAACCTAAGCTAAAAAAAATCGTTCAAAAGGCTGGGGCCGGTCCATAGACTGCTTCCTCATGTAGACGGCACGGGCGCCGTCGCCCACTTACCGCGCGCCGGCGAGGCGCGTGTTTCGTCAAGGGAAGCCGTTGCGATGTCCTGTCTGAAGCCGAACGCCATCCTCCCCGCCGGAGCGTTTGTGCGCGGCCGGCTTTGCTGCTAGGCCGCTTTCCGCCCGCCATTCGCGCGGCTTGCGGTCCGCACGGCTTGCTGTCCCGGTTTGCCGTGCGGCGCCTTGCCTCACGGTGCGGTGAAGTTTGCCCTGTGGGCGCGCCGAGCCGTTCGCCCCGTCAATCTATCCAGTCTCGAACAAGCAGGAGCAGTCAATGAATGTGTTCTGGTTCATCCCGACTCACGGCGATAGCCGCTATCTCGGTACGTCCCAAGGCGCACGCGCAGCCGATTACGACTATTTTCAGCAGATCGCCGTCGCCGCCGATACGCTCGGCTACGAGGGCGTGCTGCTGCCCACCGGCCGCTCATGTGAAGATGCCTGGGTGGTCGCCTCGAGCCTGATTGCGGCGACGCGGCGCCTGAAGTTCCTCGTCGCGATTCGCCCGGGCATCACCTCGCCGGGACTCGCGGCGCGCATGGCTTCGACCTTCGACCGGCTCTCGGGCGGGCGTCTGCTGATCAACGTTGTGACGGGTGGCGATGCAGCGGAACTAGAAGGCGACGGCGTGTTCGTCAGTCACGACACCCGCTACGAGATCACCGACGAATTCCTGCACATCTGGCGCAAGACGCTCACCGCGGCGCACACCAACGATACGATCGACTTCGAGGGCAAGCATCTGAGCTCGAAGGGCGGCAAGCTGCTGTATCCGCCCGTGCAGGAGCCGCATCCGCCGCTGTGGTTCGGCGGTTCGTCGCCGGCCGCGCACGAGATGGCGGGCGAGCATATCGACACCTATCTGACCTGGGGCGAACCGCCTGAAGCGGTTGCGAAGAAAATCGCCGACATTCGCGCCCGCGCCGAGGCGCGTGGCCGCAAGATCAAGTTCGGGATCCGCTTTCACGTCATCGTGCGCGAGACCGAGGAGGAAGCATGGGCCGCCGCCGACAAGCTGATCAGCAAGCTCGACGACGAGACCATCGCTCGCGCGCAGGCGTCGTTTGCCAAGATGGATTCCGAAGGGCAGCGCCGCATGGCCGCGTTGCATGGCGGCAAGCGCGGTGGCCGTCAGGACCTCGAGGTCTATCCGAACGTCTGGGCTGGGGTGGGGCTCGTGCGTGGCGGAGCCGGAACGGCACTGGTCGGCAGTCCTGAGCAGGTGGCGGAGCGCATGAAAGAGTACGCGGAGCTGGGCATCGAAACCTTCATCTTGTCCGGCTATCCGCACCTGGAAGAGTCGTACCGCTTTGCCGAACTGGTGTTTCCGCTCTTGCCGAACCGCAAGCGCACGAGCGCGAGCGGACCGCTCTCGGGGCCGTTTGGCGAGATCGTCGGCAACAACTACTTGCCGAAGGTCAGCGCAAGCTGATGGCGGCACGGGCGTGCCGGTGCGCGCATGGGCGGGTGCAGCGAAGCGCATCTCTCGCCGCATGCGCCGGGTGCCGGCCCCCTATGTCTGGACACGAAGTGGAGTAAGCGATCATGGCTCAATCCAATCTAACTGAAGGCAGGTGGCGGCGGCTCGGCGCACATCTTGCGCCGTGGATCGCGCCGCTCGCGATCCTGCTCGCGTGGGAGTTTGCGGCTCGCAGCGGCCTGCTCTCGACGCGGGTGCTGCCCGAACCCCTCGCGGTGGTGAAGGCGGCATGGTCGCTGATCCAGTCGGGCGAGATGTGGGCCGATGTGAAGGTCAGCACGTGGCGTGCGGTCTCGGGCTTTGCAGTGGGCGGCAGCATCGGTCTTGCGCTCGGTCTCGCGACGGGCCTCTTCAGACCGATCGAAGTGGCGCTCGACTCGACCGTGCAGATGGTCCGTAATATCCCGGCACTGGCGATGATCCCGCTCGTGATCCTGTGGTTCGGCATTGAAGAAGAGGCGAAGGTGTTCCTCGTCGCGCTCGGCGTCTTCTTTCCGATCTATGTGAATACCTTTCACGGCATCCGCTCGGTGGATGCAAACCTGATCGAAATGGCGCGCAGCTATGGCGTAAAGGGTGTGCGCCTGTACTGGGATGTGATCCTGCCGGGCGCGCTGCCGTCGATTCTGGTTGGCGTGCGCTTTGCGTTCGGCCTGATGTGGGTCACGCTGATCGTCGCGGAAACGATCTCCGCGCAATCCGGTATCGGCTATATGACGATGAATGCCCGCGAGTTCCTGCAAACCGACGTGGTGGTCGTCGGCATCCTGCTGTACGCCGCGCTCGGCAAACTGGCCGACCTGCTGGCGAAGACGCTCGAACGCGTCACGCTGCGCTGGCATCCGGCCTATCAACGGGGAGCGAAAGCATGACGGCCTCGACATTTTCGACGAGCTTCGGTGGCGTTGCAGGCGCCGATCTCGAGGCGGAACTGGCGCAGGCCCGCACGCTCGACCGTGACGCGGAAGAAGCCGCTGAGGGGTGGCCGGCGCATGCCTCGGGAGCGCTGGCGCGGCAGGCGCCGCGCAGTGGGGACCACGCGGTGGAACTGCGCGGTGTCGCCAAGCAGTACGGCAAGCGTACGGTGCTGAACGATTTCAATCTGTCGATCGAGCGCGGCAGCTTTGTCGCGATCGTCGGCCGCAGCGGCTGCGGCAAGTCCACCTTGCTGAGGCTTGTAGCCGGGCTCGAGACTCCGAGCTCGGGCGTGCTCGAGAAACGCACTGCGCAAGGCCAGCCGCTCGACACTCGCATCATGTTTCAGGATGCCCGGCTGTTGCCGTGGAAGAGCGTGCTGCAGAACGTGATGCTCGGCCTGTCTCGCGGCGCGCGTGAGGATGCGCGTGCGGTGCTCGCCGAAGTGGGGCTGCTGGAGCGGGCCAACGACTGGCCGGCCCAGTTGTCCGGCGGACAGCGTCAACGGGTGGCGCTCGCGCGTGCGCTCGTGCATCGGCCGCAGTTGCTGCTGCTCGACGAGCCGCTCGGGGCGCTCGACGCGCTCACCCGCATCGAGATGCATGCACTAATCGAACGCCTGTGGCGCGAGCATCGCTTTACTGCTCTGCTTGTCACGCACGACGTGCATGAGGCAGTCGCGCTGGGCGACCGGATTTTGCTGATCGAAGAAGGGCGCATTGCGCTCGATCAGCCCGTGCCGCTCGAGCGGCCTCGGGCGCGGGCTTCGGCGGGTTTTGCCGCGCTCGAAGAACATGTGCTGCAGCGTGTGCTGAAAACCGCGCCGGATGATGGCGTACTCGCGCCTCGCGACGTGGATTCCGCTCACGACAGCCGTATCGTCCGGCCGACTGAAGTCCGTTGGGCTGTCTAACCTTCCTTGCTTGACCGTTTTTTATCGATCTACTGGAGTCACTCGATATGAGCATTTCCGCAATCAATGTACGCAATCAGTTCAAAGGCAAGGTAAAGGAAATCATCCGCGGCTCGGTGGTGTCCGAAGTCGATGTCGAGACGCCGTTTGGCATCGTGACTTCGGTGATTACAACCCGTTCGGTCGACGAACTCGACCTGAAGGTCGGCTCGGAAGTGGTGGCGCTGGTGAAGTCGACGGAGGTGTCGATCGCTCGCCTGTGAAGCCGTGCAGCGCGTGCGTGGCGGCATGCCGACAGGGTTGCCGCTGTCCTGTTCGTGGCCCGGCTATTTTGCGGCGGCCGCGCTGGCCGGCGGCGCATGCATCATCTTGTCCTGAACCGACTTGGGCGGCCGCTTGACCGGCATATGATCCGGGTTGGCCGGATTGGCGGCGCCGGCTACGTCAGGCGGTTTCACCATCGAGGCGCCGTTCTCCTTGGGCGGAGTCTGAGCGAGCGCGGCTGCGGTTGCGAACGTACCGAGTAAGCAAGCTGCTGCGAGCGATACAGGTTTCCGCTGTCTCATCCCATCCTCCCCCGTGGCCGTGCTTCGCGCCTGACGGCCCGCCACTGCCCGCCACTGCCCGCGCCGCCAGGCGGTCTGTTCCTCCGTAGACCTCGATCCGATCGGAAAATTCGCTGTGCCTTGAAAATCTTGTGAGCGGCTCTTGCCGCCTGGAAGAGCCGCGGACGAGAAGCGCCCGCGCTGCCCGCGCCGCTTCGGGGCATTCAGGCCAACTGCGGCTTAACGCCCCTTCGGACACGGAAACGCCGCTTGCAGCGAGCGCAGGATGGCGAGACCCACCGGGAAGTCATCGGAAAGCCCCGGGTGATTCGTGAAAAATTCGTCGAGCATCGGGTAGACCGTCTGGGGGCCGATCGGCAGGTTTTCGGGCGGGCAGAAGAGCGGTGGGCGTTTCTTCGAGATCAGATCGCCGTTGGCCCAACCCAGTTCGTTCAGCGCGCCCGTGATGTAGGCGGCGTACACCGAATTGTTGTCGGCGTGCGCCCATTGCTTGTATTGCTCGGCCGTCATCTCGGCGTTTGCGTTGAGCGCGAAACATGCTGTGAGCAAGCTCAGCGCGAGTGTGCGAATTCTTGACTGCATTGTTGCATCCTCATGCCCTAACGTTTTAGCCGGCTATTGTAGGTCAGGCGGCAGGTTTGCCGCGGGTACGATAAAAAAAGGCCCACCAGGGGAAGTGGGCCGCAAGAGTGTGAGAGACAAAATCCTCTCAGGGAAGAGGAGAGGGCAGTGTAGGGCGTCTTTGTGTGAATTGGGTTTCAGAGGCGGTTACGTGCCTTACGGTTTCTAACGCGGTGGCAGGGGGTGTCGCCGCTTGGCGTGGATGGTGTGCGCGATGATGGTCTGGATGATCGAAGGCCGCATCGGCTTTTTCGGGTAGGGTCGGCTGGATAACGATGAGATCTGGATTTTATATATTGCAATCCTAAGTAAATTACCCGATTGGTCCTGTGCAAGTTTATTGTGTTTGGATCAGGAACACAATTTGCTGCCCCCTTGGTCAGGGCTCATTCAAGCGAGCGTTCGCAGCATGCCGGACGTGAAAATAACCTGACCGCGCGGGAGGAACGATGCGAAAAAGACTTGTCAGTGGATTGATCGTGGGCGCCACAGGGCTGTTGGCATTGCCTGGTCTGGCGTTCGCCCAGGCACAGGCCTATACCAACAGCCCTGTGAATCTGTATGCCGGCCCAGCGGACGATTACCCTGCGGTGTCACAGTTGCCCGCCGGTGCGCCGGTCACGGTGATGGGGTGCGTGAGCGGCTACACCTGGTGTGACGTGGTATTGCCGGATCTGCGGGGGTGGGTCTATGCAGGTAATCTCAGCTACCCGTATCAGGGTAGCAATGTGCCCATCCTGACCTACGGAACGGTGATAGGCCTGCCGGTGGTGACCTTCTCAATCGGCGCTTATTGGGGCAACTATTACCGCGGGCGCCCTTGGTATAACGACGAAGCACGCTGGGCTCATCATGCGCCACCGCCGCCTGGACCACCGCCCGGGCGAGGCGGCACACCGCGGGTGGTTCGCGGCGCACCGCCCCCACAACATGGCGCGCCACCTCCGGGACCGGGCAATCCGCCGCCGGCGCATGCTGCCCAGCAGCCGATGCATGCAGGCCCGCCGCAGGCGCAAGGTGGCCCACAGCCCGTACATGGCGGTTCTCCACAGGAACAGCATGGGGCGCCGCCCATGGAGCATGGCGCAGCGCCGCAGCCACATGGCGGCCCGCCGGCCGGTCACGCTGCTCCTCAGCCAGAGCACGGCGGAGGCGGTGGCGGACACGACGATCATGAACAGCACAACTAGGGTGAGGATCTGTGCACGGAGGCAGCCGGACGGATGTCTCCATGTCGATGGAGCGTCCTGACGTCGACTGCGTGATTGCAACCGCCCGCATGTCACGCGGCGCAATTGCCCGTTAAACGGAGCAGAAGACAAGGATTGGCGAGTGACTGAAAATCAGCGGATCAGTCTGAATTCAATTCAGAAATACGCTTTCCCGTTCCAGCTAAAGGAGCCAAGAAACAGGAACTGCGAGGCACTGCGCTTAGGGAATTGCTGCGGAAGGAAACAGTGGGGTGGCTGATGGGACTCGAACCCACGACGACAGGAATCACAATCCAGCCGTCAATTTCCGTGCAAGCATTGTCGCCTCGGGCTTTCGCCAATCGGCTTTCGGAATAAAAGTGCCAATTCACCCCACGGTTTTATGCGGTTCTCCAGAGACCCGTTCCGAAAAATAGGAGCGCGTCGCGACGGTGATACACTGTATGCATATACAGTATTTTGGCCTTCGCCATGGCGCTCCTTCCAGATGATTTCGAAACGGTGTCGAATAACGAGTTGCGCCGGATCTGGGGTGAATTCCGAGATCCGGACGTCAGGCGACTGATACTCGAGGTGCACCGTGCGCGTCTCGTGATGAGCGATGCGCATGCAGATGCGTTGAACGTGATGTATGCGTTGTGGGACAAGAAGGACGACGAGGCGCTCAAGACCCTGAAATCGCAGATCGAGAGGCTGCAATGGGAGAAGGACCGCCTCGGAGCCCGAGGCGGTCTCATCCTAAGCTCTATTCGGTGGCGCGAGCCGCCTTCACTTTCCGACGGTCGTAATGGCGATGAGTAGTGGCGGGGTTGGAGTGGGCGGCGAAGTCGTACGCGTCGTCGTCACCTTGCTCGAGCTTCGCGGTAATCGCCGTCGGCCGGATATCGAGCATCGAGAAGTACGCAGGGTGTTTGGTGAGCTGCAGGTCCATCCCGCCGCGGATCGGGCTGTTCACGCGGTTCGCAATGCGCTGCGCTGCCTCGTGCATCTTCTTCGCCTCATACTCCCGGGCGATTCCCTTGTCGAACTGGCCGACATAGTGGTACATCGCGTCCTGCCAGACAGATCCCCACCCGCTCTTCGAATACGGCTGGCCGCGGCGGTTCGGAAACAGGAACAGGCTGTCGACCTTGCGGTCGCGTTTCGCGCGCTCGACCACGACGCGCAGCCGTGTCGACCAGTGGCGCAACTTCACCGTCTCTTCTTGCCCGCGCTTCCGTTTGGCGTTGGCTACCTTCACGCCGGCGTCAGTGATGCCGGACATATGGAACGGCCGGATCTCGGCGGCGCGAAAGCCGGTCAGGTAGCAGAACATCGCTGCCAGACCCATCGTTCGATACGCCTGCTCTTGCCGCAGCGACCATAGGTAGAAGCGCACCACCTGGCTGCGCTCGACCGTCCGGACGTCTTTATCGGCCTTGTTCAGCATCATTCCAACGAACGGATTGGCCTTCATCACCCCCCAACGAATGGCGTAGTTGCAGACCGTCTGCATCAGGGCCATGTCCTTGTTGGCGCCGATAGGCGCTCCCGCCTTAGCTCTCGCTTCCAGATACTGATAACCGTTATAGGTTTCCAGCTTCATCGGCGCCATACGCCCGAAAAACTTCGTCAGCCGATCGTACGCGCCTTTGCGGACGGCTAAACCGTCCTTCGATTGGTCGCGGAAATGCTCAGTGTCGATATCCTCCCGGAAGCGGTCGATCATATCGGCGACAGATCCAGCGAGTATCTTTCCAGCTTGAATGTCGAGCGCTTTACGCTTAGCGCTGCGCTCCGCGGCCGATATGGCAGTCCGGTCGCCTCGGGGCGCAGCGCCTAGCGTCTCACTTCGACCGTCTGGATGCTTGTACCAATACGAGACCTTGCGGACGCCAAAGCGCTTGTATAGGCGATCGATTCCGGTCGACTCATTGGTCGCCGGCTGCGCGTCATGCGAAGGCTTGGAGATTCGGAGTGGCATCGAACTTAGAAGAGTTTGAATCCGTCGAAATACCTAGTTTCCTGTCGCGATACTCGCGAGCGACCTTCGGCAGCCCGTTTTTATCGACGACGAAACGCCAATGATTGTCCGTGAGCCAGTGGGACATTGCGGTGCGCTGGTTTGGTTTGCAGCCGATAAGGTCTGCAAGCTCCTGGGCGGAAAGATAGTCGCTCATCTGTTCAACTCCTTCTCAGCGGCCGCAAGCGCGGCGTTGAGCTCGCTCATCGCTGCATCGCTGCCGCCCTTGTCTGGATGGGCCTTGCTGGCGGCCTTTTTAAAGGCAATGCGTACGGCCGGCATATCGCGGACTTCGGGCCCCACGCCGATCACTTCTCGCCAGTTGCGAGCGGCCGCTGGCGCCGGCAGCGACCGGAAACCAGCGAACGTCGCGCGCACGAGCGCGAGCGTACCGTGCCGCAGCTCGACGCGGCGCGCCTCGAGCACGTGATGAATCGCCTGCAGGTTCGCTGCCGGCGTCTCGTAGCGGTCGACCGGGATGCAGTACTGCGCGCCTTCCCACGTGAACCAGACGGCCACGCCGGGATCCGCGGGCCGGTCGGCGCCCAGGGTGACGTTGGACGACAGCACGACACCGCTGACGGGCTTGCCACTGTCACGACCGAAGAGGCGCAGTGAATCCTGCACGTTCTTCAGAGCACCGGCGAGCGTGGTCTTGAATGCCCCTTTTTCGCGACGGCTGGCGCGCGGCATCGATGCTGGCCAACTGAGTGGGTAAGCGGTCGTCATGCCGTGTATTCCTTCAGATCCTCGTATGCCAGAATCATCGCGATAACGTCGCCTCGCGCGAGAGCGCGCGTCGCGAGGTCGAGCGACGTCCGGATCATCAGTGCACCCGGCGCGCCGGCGGGGCCAATCTCGACGTAGTGGCCGAGGATCTTGGTTACGCGCCCGATTTCGTCCGGCAGCGCGTCGGCGAGGGACCTGGTTTCGATCATGTGATTGCTCCGAGTTCGTGCATCTGGCGCAGTTGCTCGGCTACGGCCGCCGGCACGTCAAAGAATCCGAGGGCGCCTTTGCACTCGACAAACGGGATGGGCTTCGGATCTGCCATCCGGAAACCGAACTGTTCGTGCGCGTGCCACTGCGACGCGTCGGCACCCGGGGGAAGGCAGTCGACAATCGTGGCCACGCCGACGATGCCCCCGCGCTCGAGCTGCTCGCGCGGGGGAAAGAACGAGCGGTAGCCGACGTGCATAGCCGTCGCGAGGCCGTCATCGTATTCGTCGCGGGTCATCGTCTTGCCGGCATGGATCAGCACGCGGCCCCGAAAGCGAGTCGGCCAGGTGCGGTTTTCGATGTCCTTGTGGCCGTTGACGATCAGCCACGCCCATGGCTGGCGGACGGAAAGTGCTTTCATGCTACGATTTCTCCAGAACCGATAGGGGGAAACCATGGTCGACGAACGCAATCACATTTATCGCGGATTCGAGATGACGTCCGGCGTCGACGGAAAGCCCGACGGCTTTTATGTGGGGCTGCAATGGATGCGCTTGACGACACAGGGGTCGCGGATGAACGTACCTATTGACGGCGTTGCAGCAGGCCGATTCGCTGATCTCGAAGGTGCGTTTAATGCATCGTTTCAGCGCATCCGGCAGGCAATCGATCGTCATATCGATGGCTAGTCGACCTGATAAGTGGAAGGTCGATTCGCCTTTTCCGTTATCGCTCATGCCTTTTGCTCCTCAATACCCGGACGCATGTTGGTCTTGCCGAACATCGCCCGATGCCAGTTGGCGAGCGCGGCCGCAGTGGTGATGATGTGGTGCTCAGCCTTCTCGGTGTTGCCGGCGGCGTGCGCGTGCAGGGCTTTGCCAGCCAGATAGCCGACGAGCCAGAACCACGCGGCCGGCGTCTTGTCGCCGTCATCGGCGCCGCGCGTCTGATGCTGGAACTCGGCCTCGATGCTGACCGCCTTCCAGAAGTCGTCGGAGTGCGGTGTGTGGATGATGGCGTTGAGACGCGCGATCTCGTCGCGCAGGTCCTGAGCACCGTCCTCGTCGAGCCAACCCTCCGGCAGCTCAGGCCCGTCGTCGGGCTCCCCCATACTTCGTAGCTCATCCCCGTCCTCTCCCAAGCATCGCCAGCTCAACGCGCTGGCGCATTTCATCCGTATAGCCCTTGATCTCGCCTTTCAGAGGGGGAGGCGTTGGCGCGGCCGCTACCGATGTGTTTAGTCGTTCCTTCGGCCCCTTCTTCGCACCGGCGACCTTGTAGCGCACTTCCTTTTTCGCGTTGTTGCTGACCTCGATGCGGCTCTTCGAGAGCAACTCGGCGATGACGGGCTTGACCGTGCCTTCGTCGACCCAGAAGGTACTCGCGAGCTCGGCCAGCGTCATCGAGCCGCCGCGAATCTGCGTGAGCACCTGGTCGGCTGTGACGACGCGGGCTTTCACTGTTTGCTCCGCAGCGCGTCTTGAATCAACGTCATGAACAGGTCGTAGCGGCCGGTTTCCATGCAGCCGCCGGCGATGCTTGCAATCTCCGATTCAGAGAGGCCATGCGCGGACGCGGGCGGCTGGGGAACATACGGGCCGTGCAGCGTCAGTGTGTCGAGGAAGCGCTCGGGCGCGAGCTCGTTGTCGAGCCGCGTGTCCCAGATCTTGCCGTCCTGGGAGACGAGCACCACGAGGAGGTTCGGCTGTCTCGAATCGCCGCCGATATAAACGCCTTCGTTCTCAAGCATCGCACGCACCTTCGGCTGCACGAGGTCGATCTCTTCTGCTTGGCCGATCAAAATGGGGTTGTTCATTTCTGCACCTTGGGTATCAAAACAGTTCGGTCTGCACTGGCTGACGATGCTCGGGGCAGCAGTGAAAGTCCGCGCTGATCTCGTGCGCATGCTTCGCGCAGAGATGCCGATCACATGTCTTTCCCGGCTTCGTTACATGGTCGCACTGGAAGCCGCTTGGCGCGCCGCAGCCGGCAACCGAGCAGCGATGCACGCGCTTCCTCCCGCGGGTGCAGACGATGCCGGAGATGCCGCTGGGCAGACGAAAGGGCGTGCAGGGCATGATCGTTACTTGGCTTCCGGCGCGTAGTCGATGCCGTCGGTGGGGTGGTAGGGGTTCGAATGCTTCTGGCCGTCCAGGCGGATGTTCACGTACTGACCATCAGCTCCCGTGATGACACCCGGCTTGCCAAACGCGGTGACGCGCTGGCCGCGCTTCGGGTCGACGCCGTAATACGATTTGATGTAGTCGAAGCTCATGGATCAGGTCTCCAATGAACGGGGGTAGGTTTGAGTGAAGGCGGCATTTACGGCATGCCCACAGCCGCGTACGACATTTGCGAGTGCCGCGCGATCGCGACGGCTGGCGGTCGCCTGGTCGAACAATCCGAAATAGGAGTTGGCGCGCTTGACGAGATCGCCGGCCGGCGCAGTCGCAACGCGATGCAACGCTTCATTACGAGTGCGTTTGCGCGTTGAACGACGCCACGGCTTGATGACCTGACCGACGAAGTCCACACCGCGCTCGACAGGCTGCAGTATTGTCTTGCTCGGATTGAGCTGCACGCCGAGCCGCATCGGCAGGAAGGACGTCACATCCGCGAGGATCTCGTTGAGGCGCTCGGCCGACTCGTCCAGAAAAATGAAGTCGTCGACGTAGCGGATGTAATGACGCACGCGGAGCTGGTGTTTCACGTGCTGGTCGAACACATCGAGCAGCACGTTCGCCCCGAACTGGCTCGGCAGGTTGCCGATTGGCAGCCCGAAATCCACGGGCTGTTCCATCAGGCGCTTGTGCGGCGGCACGCGTTCCATCAACCGCCGATCGCCACGAAACTCAAAGTCAGCGCGCGGGTCATGCATCAACACGAGCTCCGTCAACACGCGCCAGAATGGCTCGCGGATCCTCTCGAGCAACAGTTCGAGCACGATCCGTTTGTCGATACTGACGAAGAAGTTGGCAAGATCACACTTCAGGTAATAGGCGGGACACGCCCAGTTCCGGGTGACCGAACGGATCTTCGCCTCGAGGCGGCGCGCGGCGTATAGAGTGCCGCGCCCCTTGATGCAGGCGCACGAGTCGGCGATGAATGCGTTCTCGAATCGTGCGTGGATCCGGTTGTAAAGCAGGTGATGCACGATCCGGTCGCGGAAGCTGGCGGCCCAGACTTCTCGGATCTTCGGGCGCTCGACGCAAAAGCAGATCGACGGGCCCGGACGCCATGCGCCGCTGACGAGCTCATCAAACAGCTCGACGAGATTCGGCTCTCGTTCATGTTCGAAGAGGAGTGCCGAGTAGGTATTGAGCTTGTGCCGCCTGCAGTCAAAATAGGCGTGCACGAGCTCGCGAAAAGAAAAGTCAGCATGGCCATCGAATCGTCCCGCGAATCGATCTGCGGACGGCGACAGCGCCGAACTCGTTGTCCTTGTGGTTCCAGTTCTGGTTGCCATTGTCGAAGTTCTGGACGTACGCGTTGCTCGGGTTGTCCGGGTGCTGCGCCCATTCGTGCTATCCACGTCGCCCGGGCGAAGGCTCGCGCCGATCAGCCGGGAAACTGCGCCGGACCGTTCCAGACACCGCTGGTGGTTTCCGTTATGCGCTTGTCGGTGGGCTTGTGGCCCAGCGGCACGACCAGATAGATGCTCTGTCACGGTCGCCTTGACGGCCGTGAAACGGGCTGCTGTGCGGAATAGTTTCTCCATCCCATAGCCTGTTTTCCAAGATCACTCGCGAGACCGACTGCATCGGCATAAGCCAGCGTCGATATCAGGCGCAGATCAACGCAGACACCCAGGTCGACCTCAACGTCCGTGAGGTCGTCGAGAAGCAGGTCGAGATGGGGAACCTTATCGTTGCCGCTTGCCTGATTCGCATGCCGGATGTGCTTCAGGATCGTTCGCGAGTGCCCCACGAGCCGCGCGCCATCGACGGATCGATAGTTGCGGTCCATGCGGGCTACAAGCCGACTGGTGAGCGTTGTGAGCTCCCGCGCCGTCTTGTAAATTTTCAGGGTGGTATGGAGGGCCATGCTGCGAAATGACTTAATGATTCAATGATTTACTGCGGACGGCGACAGCGCCGAACTCGTAGTCCTTGTGGCCCCAGACCTGGCCGCCATCGTCGAAGCCCTGGACGCACGCGTTGCTCGGGTGGTCCGGGTGCTGCGTAGCCGACCATGCACCGTAGCCGTCCAGGGCCTCAAGGATCTTGTCGCCCACCGTTACGAACAGATGGGTGAGCTCGAAGATCGATGGCCAGAAAAAGTCTCGATGGCCGTCGATATCAAGTGATGTCGCGTGTTTCGCGATTTCGTTATCCGGATCGGCTTCGAGAATGGCGCGAGTGTTCGCGGCGCCGTCAAACAAGTTCGTCGCACCGGCGACATTGCCCGTTTTCCCCCAGCGTTTGCGCTGGAGCATTTGAACGAGATCGACGATCAGGATCCGAGGCTCGGAGCCATCGCGCGGCGTGAAAATTCCGCTGTTGAGGCCGCCTTCGCCTTCCCAATAGGCACCCACGCGAGGTGCCTTGATAATGGTGGTGTTCATGAAGCTCCTTGGTGAGAAAGTGAAACGGGTTAGCCAGCGAAATAATCGAAGGGACAAATAATTGAGCTGCGGACGGCGACAGCGCCGAACTCGTTGCCCTTGCGGTTCCAGTCCTGGCTGCCATCGTCGAAGTCCTGGACGTACGCGATGCTCGGGTAGTCCGGGTGCTGCGTAGCCGACCACATCACTACAGGCTCAAATGCCTCGGAGGCACCCGGCAGGAATAGGGCGAGTGACGTGCGCGGGGGCAAGTCTGCGGTATAGACGTTGGTGGGCGGCCAGCTGCTCGGGTTTGCGCCGCAGTTGCCCTGCCAGTTCTTTTCGTCGGTCGGCTTCGCCATCCGGTAAATGCGCTCGAGCTGTTGGAGCGCAGGCAGATGCCAGTCGTCGCGGCCATCTATGCGCAGATCGATCGCCCATTGCGCGAGCTTGCTGCCGGCGGCCGCCATGGCTTTGGTGCCAGCGGCGCCGTCGACGAAGTCGCATGCATCCGCGAGGAGCTCATAGCTGTCGTGCCAGACGGTCGGAGCGTGGTGGCCGCCTTCGGCCTTCGGCGCGGAGATCTGCGCCTTCAGAAAACCTCCGTGCACATAAAGGCCGTTCAGGAAGCCGCCGTCAAAGCGCTCGCCGATGGCGGGCAGCGTGCCGATGACCGTGTTCAATTCGGAAAATGCGTTCACTTCGTTCTCCAATGTCTGATGTCGAATTTCGAAAAAGGCCCGGGCCGAAGCCCGGGCAAGACACACGTCGCGCCCCGAGGAAAAGCGCGCCGTCCCACTCAATTCGAAAGCGTGATCGCCGCTAGCTTTGCCTCGTTGGCAAGGTTCACGTAGTGCTGCCGCGCGAGCGCACGTGCCGCTTCGCGCATGATGAAAGCATCGTTGTCGTCGATCTGCAGGGCTGCGCGATTGCGCAGGCGTTCGATCAGATTGGCGTCGGTACCGGCCGGCGGATAGAGCGCGTCGACGAAGCGCTCGAGCGCCGCGACGGATCCGGACACGCTTTGGTAGCCCTCACGTCCGATGCGGCCGTTGAGCAGCACCATGAGGCCGGCTGCGCGAGCCGTTTCGAGGATGTCAGTCATGATCAGGGTCCCACGGTGGTGGGAAAGGGCCACGCGGCGGCTGGCGATAGTTCAAGGCGCGCCGGGGATGTTTTAGGCTTCGCCGCGGACTTGCGCGGTACCTTCTTGGCCGCGACCTTCTTTGCCGGCACTCCCTTTACCGGTGCGGGCGCGACAGGCTTCGCGACTGGCGGCTTCTTCACAGCCGGGATCTTCTCGGCCGGGATCTTGACCTGCGCCTTCTTCGCCGGCGCGGCCTTCGGCTTCGGTTTCGCTTTTTCCTTCGCGGCCGCGTCGAGCTGCTTTTTGATTGCAGCCGGATCGATACCCCGCGCGCGGGCTGTCGCCTCAAGCAAATCCGGACCACGTGATGAGTAGGTCGCAGATACCGACTCATCGATAAGCGCGATATCCATCACGAGCTGCGCAAGCACCTCTGGGTCGTTTCTCTCGATCTCGTCGAGCTTCTTAGCGAACTCCGCTTCGGTGAGCCCCTTTACGCCCCACTCGTACAGCTTCGTGATGCGCTTCTGGTTTTCACTCCAGAGCCGCCGGTAGAACGTGAGGGCGACCATTTTCATTTCGAAGTCGCTTAACCCCTTGATACCTTGCTTGGCGCGCACCTGACGGAATAGCTCGCCGCGGTAAGCGTCAGCAGCCTTCTTCTTTGCGTTCGCAGCCGCCTCGCCGCCATTCGACGAGCTGGTGCTGCGCGCCTGGACGCCCTTATCGGCCAGAACCTTTTTCAGGTCTGATCGCTGCATCACATCGACGAGCTTGTTGTTGTGTGGATCCTCGAAGAGCGCGGCTTCCTTCACTGCCTTGGCGCCGATGATTTGGCGATAGGTGCGGTACTTCGGATCGTCGGAGCAATGGTCGTCCAGATTGACCCAGCCGCCAGTCATCTGGCCATACTGGTTGGGCTTGACCTGCTTTGCTTCCTTCCCAGCGATAACCGTGCGGCCCGTTGCTTCGGCTTCGGCGCGCTTCAGCGCGACCGCCGCTGCACGCTTCTTCTCGAAGCAGCCGGGGTCAGTGCAGATCTCCTTGCTCTTCACGTCGTCGAAGAGGTCGGTTTGATTACCGGTGCGTTTCGGGCACGGGCCGCACGCGCCGGCCGCGGGAACAAGCTCGGCATCTGACGGCTTGAACGGCGCCTGATCCAGCCGGAGCATGTAGATCTTCTGAACGTGCTCCGAAGCACGCTTCGCGGACATCGCCGTGCCGGTCCAGTCCTCCGCAGTGATCTCTTTCGCGGCTTTCTGCTGCAGATCCTCGGGGAGCCGGGCGACGATGAGCGCGGTGCCGGCGTTCAGCTTGCCGTCGAAGAAGAGCTTGCGTGCCGGCTCGATCAGCGCCGTGAGCTTCAGGCGCTGCGCGACGTAGGTGCGCGTTTGGCTGACTTCATTAGCGATCTGTTCGACAGTGTGGCCGCGGTCGACAAGCGCCTTGTAGCCGTCGGCTTCCTCGAGGGGGTGAACGTCTTTGCGCTGCAGGTTCTCGATGATCTGGATATGCAGCACTTCGTCGTCAGTGAGATCCTTGATCAGCACCGGCACATCGGCTTTGCCTGCGGCCTCGGCCGCGCGGTGCCGACGCTCGCCGGCGACGAGCTCGTAATCGCCGGGAACGTTAGGCCACGGTCGAACGAGCAATGGCTGAAGCACATCGTGCTTCTCTACACTGGCGGTCAGCTCGAGGTGCTCGGCTTCCGGAAAACGCTTGCGCGGGTTCGTCGGCGATCGTTTGATCACGCCGATAGGAAGGCGGCTAGGGAGGGCGGCGGTTTGCGTCTTCATGTCGTCGGCTCAATGCGTGGTGTGCGGAGCGACCGCCGGCGCGAAGATCGCGCCAAGCAGGCTGGCCAGTGCTTCGTTGCTGAATGCGACACCGGAGCGCTCTGCCGGCGTCTGACGTCGGCGGAACAGGTCGAGCGCGTGCCGCCATTCCTCATTCGATTTGGGCGCGACGAGCCAAACGAGTGTCCAGTTGCCCGGACCATAGACACTGTCGTAACGGCGAAGGTTGTTCGCTCGCGTCGCGTTGAGCGGCTCGACAATGTCAGGATCCTCGACGCGCATCTCGTGATCGACACCGAGCGCGAACAGGAAGTGCGGCATCGTGTAGTTATCGAACTTAATGCAGCCGACACGCTGACCGTCTTCGCCGAGTGCCACGACGGACTGGAGGTGGTCGCTGGGCCGCGAGTCGTTGAAAAGGAAAATCTTCTTCATGGCGTTGATCCCTTCGTTTTGTGCGTCACGCGCCGACGCTGGGCGGCGCGCACATGCGCGCGGGTGAGTCGATACGCATCCCGAAGCGAGATGCTGTTTGCCTGCAGGTCGACCAGCAATTGCCAGAGGGTCGGCGGGCGCGGGCGCGGGCGGCGGTGCATGCGGATCCTCAAAAAACGGGCGCTATGCAAGCCGCCCACCAAAAAAACTCGCCGGACAGGGGTCACAGCCGGCGAGAGACCACCGCAAAATCAGTTGTGCAGCTCCGCGAGCACCAACAACGCGCGCGTCTGAATCGCCTCGAGTTCGATTGAGGCGTCTTCGGTCTGGATCGTGATGCCACCGCCAGCCCAAGCGAGTAGCTGCAGCTGGCCGATCGACACGACGAGCAACGGCTTTCGACCGGGTTTTGCGGGCGTGGCGACTACATCAGCTGGTGCTGGTGCTGGCGCCGGCGCGGGTACAGGCGTCGGCTCCGGCGCGGGCGCGGGCGTCGCTGCTGGTGCTGGCGAAGGTGCGGCGGGCGGCTTGGCAGCTGCCGCTTCTTTCGTCCTGCTTTGCTTGCGCATTGCGACGATCGCTGTCGCCTTCTCGAAATGGGAGATGGCTTTGGGAACCGGCGTCGGCTCGGTGGCAGGCTTGGTGCCCACTTCGCCACCGACGGTATATTTGCCGTCGACGCGCACAATGCGGCCTTCCTTCAATGCACGATTGATGAAAGGCGTGATGCCGGCTTTGGACGTGATGCCGAGCGCTCTACAGAGATCCGCAGCCGGCGAAGGACCGTTAGCACGCAGGTATGCGATCACCTCATCGGCGCGAGTCGCGTGCCGGGTCTCTTCGATCTCGGTGAGCTTCTTCGGAAGAAAATTGTTCGCCCATGCCGTGGCCAGAGCCGGCGTTGCGGCGATGCCGCCGACATCGGCATCAGTAGCCACCGCTTCCTTGGCGACTGCCTCGGGCGGCTCGATGTCGACCGCGGCGCCGGAACTGACGCCGGGAAACATATGGGGATGGGCGACGTTCTTCACGGTCAGGCCTCGATCGCCAATGCGAGGCCGAACATCACGCGCTCGCGCTCGTCCGGAGTCAGCACCTGAACGACGCGGACGATCCTCGCGCGAAGGCACTCGAACGACGTGCCGATCACGCTGCAGTCCGGATCGTGCGCCAGATCTTCGGGCTCGACCTCGTAGACGGCCGCGGTGCGCGCCGGCGCGCCTGCGGCAAAGATAAAGGCGGCGTGCGCATCGGTTGTCACATAGACGCGATCGCGACGGTGAATGCTCGCGGCGCCGAACTCGCTGCACGACTTGGTCAGCAGCGTAACGACGGGCGGCAGCAGGAACTGTCCTTTCTGCAGGTGGCCAACGCCACCGTGGTAATAACGCATGTCACTTTCCCCAACGGGAGGCGCGCCGCGACCGCGCCCCCGTTTGATCCCGTACATCGTTCGCGGGGGAGGAAGAATCGAATTCGGCGTCGAACATTGCGCCGACGCGCACGGCCGCATAGGCTGCAGCGCCGAGCGTGAATAACGCGAGGAGGATGAGATCGCGGACGCTCATGACCGGGCCTCTTCTTCCGAGATCAGCTTCACGCCCTTAGCCGCGGCGGTGAGCTCGACGATTCCCTTGAAGGTCTTGAGATTCGCGAGCATTTCGCGCAGATTGCTCTCGGACAGCCCGAGTTCGAGCGCTCGCTCGACGGCATGAATCGCACCGCGTTGGACGAGGTGCTGGGCGATGAGCGTCGGGCCGTCCATTTCGGCGATTCCGGCGTTCGCGCTATCCCAATCGGTAATGTTTTCGATAGAGGCCACGATTCGCTCCTAGTCGAGGTCGTTGGCGGCGCGGCGCTTGATATCGACGCACTGATCGTCGAAACCGAGCGATGCCTGATGGACGGGGCGCGCGGGTACGCGCGGCGAGCGGCGCACGCGGGGGTTCGGCTCGCGCTGGGCGTGGGCCTGCGCATTGACGGCGGCGCGCACGGCGGGAGGCAGGTCGCACGGCGATGGGAGACCCATCGCGCGGCACACAGGCTCGAGCGCTTCGTCGGGGAGATGGACGGGAACCGGTCGCATGGCGATCACACGCAATGAGTGAGCGAACACGACGTATCGCCGGCGGCGACGCGGTCCTGATACTGCATATAGCCGGTCACAAGCAGATAGACGAACAGCAGCCCGAGGATGGCGAGCGTGTTACGGATGATCCGGAAGGCCGACTTCACAGCGCGCGCGCCGCGCCGGGTGCTGCCGGTGGGTGTTGCTGACTGTTGGTCGGACATCGTTCGCTCCATTGAGTGGCGCTGCGTTGACCGAAATATAGGCTAGCCGATAAATGCCTGTCAATAGGGAAAACTATATTTTCAAATATGGGCGTAAAAAAGCCGCCCGAAGGCGGCAAACATAGGTGAGCCTATGTTTAGCGAGCGTGTCCGACGTGGACGTTGAGTAGGTGATCTGAGACGGCCAGCACCATCCTCAACAGCGCGAGCGCGTGCGGTCGCTGGACGACGATCGGCGGAAAGCTGATATCGCCGTGCGGCGATATCTCAATGTGAAGTGACGAACCTGGACCTGATGGGGGCTGCGTTTCACTTCGGCTTTCGGCGCGGCCCTTGCGCCGGCGGAAGGTCGATAGATCAACGACGTTTCCGCTGTCCTTCGCCCCGTGCGGCTGTGGCATGTTTGCTCTCGCTGTTGCCGGGTACGGCGAGCGCAATTGCCTCTCGAGCCTTCCGGTCTAATTCTGATTCTGGAGTGGGCGCTTCAGAGACGATCGCGGGATTAACGGTGCTTTTTGGCCGCTTTGCTTCGATTGTGTTTTGGAGAATTTGGAGTATCGGCGCCAGCTCCTGCTCGGAGAGGCCGGCCACTTGGGCTTGCAGAGCGGCGACGGCAAGCTTGTGCGTCGTATCACTGAGGATCCGGCCTCGGTGGGCTTGGTCAATGTGGAACAAAAACTCCATCGTGGCGCGAAGCGATGCATTCGATGGTATCTGAGGGGAGAACCGTGCGAGCTCAATCCACTCCGGTAAGTGCAAAGGGTCAAGGTCGGCTGTCGGTTGGGCGTCATCCGGATCGAACATTGGACCGCGTTCTTCTGCGAGCCATGCCGCTTGAACGCCGGTCGCCCGCGCGAGGGCGACCACGAACGAGGTCCCAAGGCTGTTTCCGTTTTCCAGGTCAGAGAGCGTCGGCTGACTCATGCCAACACGCTTCGCGAGCGCTTCCTGAGTGAGTTTGGCGTGCTTGCGCGCCGCCTTAAGTCGTTCGCCGAGTGTCATATCGGAATTCTTATACAAAGCGCCATAGCTTTTCCGATTGACGCGAGTTATAGGTGTGGCTATATTTCTGGCCATGAACATGGAACCCGACCTCCAAAGCATGGTGCTCCGACTGCTCGGTGCCGGACGCACGCAGCGCGCCATCGCCGATCGCATCGGCTGCAGCCAGCCGACGGTTTCGGATATCGCATCCGGAAAGATCGGCAAGAAGCGGCCGGCGTATTCGCTGGTCAAGGGCCTCGAGGCGATGTTGGCGGAGTTGCCCGATGAATCCGCTGCGGCGCAGAGCGATGCTCGAGCGCCGCACGAGGCGGGCGCGTAGATGAAATCTCTTTTCACCTTTCTCACGGTCCTGGCTGAAGGCACGCTCGCATACCTCTGGCTGGCGCTCGGATACGAAACCGCAGGCCGGGCGCTCATCTTTTACCTGTGGGTTTGCGCGATTCTCTTTGTGCTGGTTGCCGGGCTGATCGGGCACCCGAAATTCAAGCTGCCGCCGAAGAGCAGGTCGCCGCGCCTGGTTCGCTACTTCTATCCCACCGCTATCGCCGCGCGCGTTCTCGGACTGGCGGCAATCGGTCGTCCGGTGTTGGCGGGCATCTACCTGGTCGGCGTGGTGCTCGTCTACCTGATTCTCAACGGCGCCGAGAAGCCCACTGCCGAGTCGAAGGAGGGCGCCTGACATGCGCCGCTTCCAGTCGATGTTTATTCGCGTTCGGGGCCGTCTCAGAAAGCGGACGTGTATCGCCGCGTCAATTGTGAGCACCTCTCGTATCAGGCCGATGCTTGGTGATGCGTCACTGCTACGGGAGTGGGCGCCTTGGCTTGCTTGGCCCGGCGAAGACATCGGTCTGTTTCGTGAACGGATGGCTTCGCGCCTCGCTCGCGACGCTGGCATCGAAACGTTGCGCACTGAAACTGGCTCCGATTGGAGCGAGTTGCTGGCGCAGCGAAAGAAAGAAATCGATGGGTTTCGCGAGTTCGGACTATCGCCCCGACACTTGCGACCTGGCGTCCGCGTCCCCGCATTGAACGAAGGCGAGGTAATTCGCACAGTTGGCGCTGACTGGGCGGATTTGCTGAGGCAACGCGAGGACGAGATTCGGGCTACGCGCCCCGATCTTTTGAAGTCGGCAGTATCGCCTTCTTCCCTCGAAGAATTCCATCCTGCAGCTCGTCCGAGAGCGTCGTATTCAACGATAGTGCGAGCATTTTTTCGACGCTTTTCGCCACTGCGACTGCTGTGGCACTGGGATCGGAGGAAGCAACGATGAGCGCTCGGAGCGCAGCATGCGCTGCCAATACCTGGCCCTCCGCTAACGCAAGTTCTTTCTCGAGGCGGTCTACTCGCTCTTCGAGCGTCGGTTTCGCCGGTGCCTGTTCGTTTTCGTCCATGAGGGTTCCCCTTCGTTTTGAAACGGTGTGTGTGAGAACTACCGATTCTAAACGGGGAGTGAACCCTCGCCATTTCTGTCGCGGAGCGCGGATCTGTGCGCCGGGCGGCGCCTGAGTTTTCGAAGGTTTGCATGAGGTTCATGCAAAAAATTTTCGCTGCCCGCCGACCGGTGTAGCAAGAGGTGTATCGATGACATTTGACTATCACAGCGCCACTGCCCGACCGCGCGGCAGGCCTATCCATCCGCCGGCTTCGGCCGACGCGCCGCACATGCCGCGGCTTCGTTTCCTGCCCCGCGAGCAGGTCGAAGCCTGCGCAACTTTCCGCGATGCGTGCGTGCTGGCGTGGAAGAGCCGCACACACCCAGGCATGACCGAGACGTACCTGGCCGCAGTGTGTGATCTGACGCAGCAGCACGTGTCCGAGTACTTCCAGGTCGACGAGCGTGACGAGAAGGGACGCAAGCGTCGCCAGTTGCCGGCCGACAAGGTGGGCGCAGTGCAGGAGCAGCTCGGCAATTGTGCGATCGGCCAATGGCTGGCGCGCGACATGGCGGTGCGGCTCGTCGAGGAATTCTTCGCAGCGGAGAGCGTGCGGTGACAGAGGCCGAGGCCGATCGGCTTACCAAAGAGGCGTTGCGCACGGCGCACGCCCGGGCAGGAGACAGTGAGTCGGCTACCGAGTCCGAGCTATTTCGGATGATGCGTAACGACGTGCGACTGCAGGAAGCGTTCGTCGTGGTGGGCATTGCCCGGCTGCGGGGATCACAGAAAATTTTCCACTGACGGGGCGGTCATGAACTTGCACTACCTGATCGACGCAGTGATGCGAGCTGCCGTGGGCGCGCTCCTGATCTGCGCATTCTTTCCCGTGCGCCAGCGCTTCGTTCGCCAACTGAGCGTTGGCTTCGCCGTTTCGCTCGGGATCGCGCTGCTCTGGAGTCACTGATGTACCTGCTGCAGATCACGATCCTTTACGGCGCATTCGACGCGATCCTCGACCGTATGGGCTTCGGCACGGACCGCTGGCAGTACTGGGCGCTTAACGCTCTCGCCATCACGATCTCGGTGGTCTCAATGATCGATGTACGCAAGCACAAGGGGAGCTGATGTCTCACCACTTAACGAATCTCACCTGGGATATCGACGGCGCGGCCATCGATATCCATTCGCACGGCCTGCTGGTGCTGCTGCGTCTCGCGCATCTGAGCGTGCAGAGCACCGGCGAATGCTGGGTGACGGTGCCCGAGCTCGCGGTCAAATGCCGGATCTCCGACAGCGGTGTGCGCCGACAACTGAAGGTACTCGAGGCGATGGGCTTCGTCATGCAACTCAAGGAAGGGCGCCGCACGTCATTCCGCATCAACGTGGCGCCGCGCAATGACTGAAGCAACCAAGAAGCGGCTGCCAATGAACGCCGGCCTCGTTGAGGCCGCGATCCGCCGCCACGTCGACCACCGCGCGAACACGCTAATTCCCGAGGCGCCGATCCGCATCGGACGTTACGGCGAGTACCGCGCGGACTTCTTGATGATCACGGCCGCCGGCTACGGTACCGAGCTCGAGGTGAAGGTCTCGCGCGCCGACTGGCGGGCAGATCTGTCGAAGCCGAAGTGGCGCGATATGCCCGACTGGGTGACGCGCTTCATCTACGTGGTGCCCGAGGATCTCGGCATTCCCGACTTTGTGCCGGAACTCGCTGGCGTGTGGCACGTGGTGCCGCGCGTCGTCACGCTCGACAAGTACTCCGACGAGGAACGCCGTGGAACCGACGGATACGAGATCGTGCTGGCGCGTGCGCCGAAGCTCCTGGGCCGCGAGAAAGTCCCGCCGGCGGTGGTGGCGAAGTGGATGAAAAACTTCTACTACTGCTATTGGGACCAACGCATCCATGCCGAACGGCGTATCGCGCGGCACGTTCGCGAGGGTGTCGCAGCATGAAGCCATGGACGTGGCGCCACGCCATTATTAACTCGCCGCTGCCGTCTACCACGCGGCACGTTCTCCTCACGCTGTCCTGCCACGTCAACGATGCTGGCGAGCCCGCGTACCCGTCGACGGCGCTGCTCGCGGCCGAGACAGGCCTGTCCGAGCGCGCGGTCGTCACGCACCTGCAGAGCGCTGCCGGCCTCGGATGGCTGATCGTGCAGAAGCACGGTTACGGTGGCCAGAAGTGGGCACGCAACCAGTACTACCCACGCGTGCCGGACGGTTTCGAGTTGCCGGATCGGGATACGCGAGGCACTGAAGCTGGTTCAGTGCCTTCAAAAACGGGGCGAAAGTCAAAGGCACTGAAGGACGTTCAGCAGCTTGTGGATAACTCAGGTGCAGAAGGCACTGAAGGAGGTTCAGTACCTTCGGAAAAGGCACTGAACGTCGTTCCAGAAGGCACTGAACCTGACGACACAAAGGCACTGAACCACGTTCAGTCTAATACTGCAGTAAACCCTGCAGTTAACACTGCAGCAACAGCAACGCGTGAAGCCGATGAAAATCCTGCTGCCGCTGCTGCTCAAAAAATAGGCAAACCCGAAAACACCGAGGGCGAGCTCACGGACCTGCTGATCGATCTCGAACGGCAGCGAGGCAAATCCCTGACGATCGACCGAACCCGCGATCGCGTCCACGTGCTGACGTGGATCGGCAAGGGCGTGACGGCCGAGCAGCTGCGCGCTGCACACGCTGCAGCGGTTGCGGCCCGCGATCGCGACACAGACAGCAGACCGACGTATGCCGGTTTCGTGACGACATTCATCGACCAGACGCTGGCGCCGTCGACCAGCGCGACCGCTGCCGGCACCGATGGCGACTGGTATCGCGAGCCCGAGGGCGTGGATGCGCGTGGTGCCGAGTTGGAGCAGCGTCCACGCAGACCTGACGAAGACTGGCGCTATTACCGCGTGCTGGTGGCGAAGGCCTCGCGCGAGCCGCGGGCGATCGAGTTCGTGCTCAGCGACGCGCAGCGCTTCAACCAGGTCGATCTCTACCAGCTCGCACGCAAGACGTTTGGCGACGCACTGATGCCCGTGGACGACTACGCATCATGAGCGCGCTCACCTTCGACGATCTGCCGATCGAACTCACAGCACTGCTCGAGCGCGATTCGTGGGTGCGCGTCGCCGCCTCGGCGTATCGCCGTGACACCAGTGGCGATGCTTGTAGCTGCGTTGATCTGGCGCTGGCCGAAATGATCGACTACCTGCAACAGTCCGTCGCTGGCCTTTTCAGCCATCGCGCGGCACCGGGTCCTTCGGTATCTGTTTGGCACCCTCAACGACCGCTCTCTTATTTTTCGATTGACGTGACATTCGACGCCGGCACTGACAAATGAGCAACGTCATCGACATCGATGCCCTGCGCGTCGCCCGCAAAAACCGCCACGTGCAGCCGGTCGGCGAATGCCGCCACATGCACATTACGCTCGACGACAACGGCGACATCGTGAAATGCGATGACTGCGGCGTCCAGCTTTCCGCTTACTGGGCGATCGGCCATTTCGTTGAGTACTACCGGCGCGCCATTGCGAAGCTGACACACGCGCAGAACGCATTGAACCAGGCGCAGGAGCAGGGCGTTCACCTGATCGCTGCCCGGCGCGTCGAACGCGCGTGGCGCTCGAGGACCATGGTGCCGGCATGCCCGCACTGCGGCGAAGGCATCGGTCCGAAGGATGGCTTCGGCGGTACGCAGATCAACAAGGCGATTTACGAGCGGCGCCGGGCCGCAAAGAAGGGAGGCGCATGAAGGTAAGCGAACTGAGTGGCGCGCTGCTCGATTACTGGGTCGGCTGCGCGAACAATGGCAAAGGATTCATCGGGCGCATTGCGGAATATACGGACGGGAAGAGACATTGTGTTGTGCCGGATGGGGTCCGTGGCGAAAGCGGCTGGACGGGCAGCCGGATATACGCACCTTCATCCGATTGGGCAGTCGGCGGCCATTTCATCGAGAGCCAAGGCATCTACATACTCAATTACTACGCTCACCCGAAGCCGGATGCAACGCTGGTGTGGACAGCCGAGATCCGCGGGTCTGAATCCTACGCGGGGCCGACACCACTGGTCGCAGCAATGCGTGCCTTTGTCGGTTCGAAGTTTGGCGAGGAAGTGCCCGACGAGGTACCGACGTGAAGGTCCGTGAACTGATCTGCGACCCGCTCGATATCTGGGTATGCCGTGCCGAGCTCGAGGAGTTTACAGGCGCGCGTCTCGACTCCGGGGTCATGGCTGCTGTCAAGGCGAAGCTCGGTCACGATCTCCCGTATTGGCCGTCGCGCGACTGGCGTACTGGCGGCTTGATCATCGCCCGCGAGCGCATCGCCGTTATTCCTGATGGCGATGAGTGGGTCGCCCTGTGGCGTCCGGATAGCTGGCCGACCGGCGTAGTCTCGACCGACGGTCCTGCGATGACAGGTCAGACCGCGCTTATTGCCGCGATGCGCTGCTTCGTGGCTTCGAAATTCGGCGACGAGGTCCCAGCATGAAGGCGACCATTCGCGCCGACGGGATGCTCATCGTTAGACCGGAATCGGACCTCGAGGCTTATGCGCTCAGTCGGTGGAGCGGTGAGAACCTCAAGACCGATTGGTACAACGTGCGCAGCACGGGTCACGCCGTCATGGTCGACCTGTCGGGGTATGACGTTCGCGTCCCCGGGTACGCTGCGGGCATAGCGCCGTGAGCAAGAACACCGTCAGGTTCCCTGAGAGCGCGATCGCCGACGGCTTCGTCGGTACCGCGCGGATCCGCGAGGAGATCGCTCGCGCCGCGCACGAGCTTGCCACGGCGGATATGTCGCCGCTGAGGGGCGCGATCAAGAAGCTGGTGAGCTTCACCGATGCTTTGCCGATTGCGCGCGCAGTCGCCGCGCAGACGGGGCAGACGCCCGAGAAGGTGATGGCCGACCTCCATGCTGCTGATTATTCCCGCTCGGCCTCGCCGCTTGAGCGCATGCAGGCGCTGGGGCGCCTTGGCCGCGGAAACATGAACAAGACGGAACAGGCCTACGTCGCCGAGGTTCTCGACCCGGAGCTGCGTGCCGGCTTGATTCTCTGGTACCGCTTCGAGGCGATCAAGCTTCGCCTCGCCGACAACACCTTTCTGACCGTTGATTTCCCCGTCATCACCGCCGCCGGCGAGCTCGAGTTCCGCGAGGTCAAGGGGCGATGGACTGACGACGCGCGTGCGAAGACGAAAGTCGCCGCGGCGCAATACCCGTTTCGATTTTTCGCAATTTACCGCGTCGGCCGACACGGCTGGCGTTCTGAAGATCTCACCAGTCGCAGCTGGTGAGCCCCTCATTTCACTCGGAGAAAAGAGACATGGCCAAATCTAATGCAGAAATTCGCGCCGCTGTGCGCACTGCTGAAGCGCGCATCAGTCGATATCGCGGCGAAGACAACCGGGACGACGCTGCACGCAACGAGGGAAGGGAAGAAGACCGAGCCGACATTACGTCGCTGCTTGTCGCGGCACACGAAGCGGCGACATCTCTCGAGGACGATCTGGAAACGTTGCGCGAATGCCTGTCGCCAGTGATGGATGCCGTTGGAGTCGTCAGCGAGGATGCGATGGACTCAGACGATTCGATCGCGCCGGCGATCAAGAAACTCGAGCATCTAGTGAAGCGGATAAGTGACGCCGGGCGCGCCGTTCGGTTTCTGACGCGCAGCGCTCGCATCTAGCGGGGTTCGAGGTGAAGCTGACCTTCATCATTCCCGGCGCGTTCACGGTCTACGGCGTGCCGCAGAGTGAGCGGCGCCGCTGCTATATCAGGTGCGAGGTGGTCGAGCTGGTTCGCTGGCACTCCATGGAGACCCGAGTCACGCTGCGCGGATTGCGTCCGGCGCGGACGTCCTATACCGCTTACGTTCGTTTGCCCGGTTGGATCACCCCCCCGGATAGTTGGCCGCGCCTCGAGACCGGCGAGGTTGAGCTCACCGTGCCGATGCGTTTCAACCGGCGCATCCCGTTTCCCCAATTTCCCGTTGGCGTCGATCGCGTGCGGCCGTACGCCGGGGAAACGATCCGGAGCGAAGCATGCTGAAGCGCACGAAGCCCATCGAGCGTCGCACGCCGCTGGCGCGCACCGGCTTCTCGCGCAAGCCGAAATCGCCGTTCAGCAGCTTGGCCAACGCCACGACAACGCGATACCGGGCTCTGGCTAAGCGCCGCGTGAAGAAGCCGACGGTCGCCGAGGGCTCGAAGTACTTGGCGGCCTGCCGCGGCGAACCCTGCTACCTGAACGTCCTTTGCGCGCGCAGCGATTGGGCTGATCCGACCGTCGTGCCATGCCACGACAACCGTCTCGGCTCGGGCAAGGGGATGGGGCTGAAGGCAAGGAACGACCGCACGCTCCCCGGCTGCATGCTCTGCCATCGATGGCTTGATCAGGGACCTGCATGCCGTGAGGAGAAATTTGCAGTATTCGACTGCGGGTTTGCACGCTGGGAGCCCATCCGCGCACGGAAGATGGGAATCGGGGAGGCAGCTTGAAAATAGTTCTGGAGGTTCAGGTCCCGCAGGAAGTGACCGTTTTCTACGGGAAGTACAAAAACCGCATCTCGGCCGTCGAGGATCTGGTGCCGCTTCACACATCGGTCCGCGCGCTTCGCCGGATCGTAATTGATGGCGTGCGGGACGAGGTCGCGATCGAGGCCTTGGCGTTCATTCCGGAGCGGTGCCGGAAAAGCATTCTGGGGCCGCGCTCGAAGTGGATCGACGACGAATATCGCTGGTGCCTCGTCTACATCCAGGACAACCGCAAGACGCTGACGCAGTTCATCGCGAGCGGCGAACACGAGCGGAAAGTCGGGGAGAACATCTAATGCCGCGCGCTCGTTGGCTCCCCGAAGACGATGCTCTCCTGACGGAGATCTGGAAGGACCCTGCGCCCATCAAGACGCAGCTCGACAAATTCCCCGGGCGCACCGAAGCCGGCCTCGGCGCCCGCGCGACCGTTCTGAAGCTGCCGGACCGCCGCATGTTCGCGAACACCGAGCGCGGTGCGGCGACCACGTTCGCCCGGCTCCAGCAACTGCTCGAGGCGAAGCCCGGCACGATGGACGAGCTCGCTGCCCGCGCTCATGTGTCGAAAGCCACCGTGCGCCGATTTATCCAGACACAGCGTGCGGACATCCATATCTTGAAATTCCGCCCGCGCGGTGAGAACGGTTACGCGGCTGCTGTCTGGACGTGGGGGCCGGGCGAGGATGCGCAGCGGCCGCCGCCGAAAGCCCCCAAAGATTGCGCGCTGGCGTATTACCGGCGCATGCGCCGTGATCCGTTTTTTAGAGCCAAATGCTCGGCGCGTGCGCACCGCCGCTATGAGACGAAGAAAGGGACTTGGGTGCGCCGTGATCCCGCCGCGGTGGCGCTTTTCGGGCCGGCGACTCCGAATGATGACAGCGGAACTTGAAGACTGGCAGTTCGACGACCCAGCCACCGTGCTCGAGAAGATACGGGGCGAGCGATGCGCCGATTGCATGCACGCCGTGAAGCGCGTCGACGACAAGGGACTGCCAAAGATGGTTTGCAGGAAAGGCAAGAGATACGGAACGCGATGCGCGAAATACAAGGAAACCACATGACCGATACCGAACAGAAGCTCTTCCGCACGCCGCAGGATGCGCTTGTCTTCGCCTTCAACTATTCGACACAGACGCGCGATCGCTCGGCAATGGATAGAATGGCTGCCCCATCACCACGCACGGGCAAAGGGCTCAGCGGTAACGACGGCGCGGCGCAGGCGGGCATGATCCGCCGCGAGCTTGAGCAACTGACGGATATCGAGCGGGCGGTGCTTGTCGCACGCTTCGCTCCGCGTTCGTCGCCGTGCGCATGCGGGCGTGCATGCTGCTGCGGGCACATCCCAAATCCGGAGTATGCAGACGCGATTCGCACGCTTGAACAGGCAGCGATGGCCATACTTCCGTCGGGAACGCTGGTGCACTATCAACTGCGGCGCGGACTTGTCGAGAAGGCGACGGGCATCAAGATCGAGATCAAAGCCCTCGCAATTAAGTGCGGCGTCGCCGAGCGGACCGCATACGCGCACTGGGAAGTGATCAAGCACTGGTTTCTCGGGACCGCGAAACCGAAGAAATCGAAGGAAGCCAGGCGTAGGAGAGTCGCGGCTGGCGGCGGCGCCGCGGACATACCGGGCGAATCCGAACTGGTCACCGAGGTGGCCACCGCCGTCGATGGCATCGAATCAAAGGCTCGGAAGCACGCCGATGAACTGCTCAGCGCGCTCGACTGCGTGCGGTCGTGAAAGACAAACAGTTGACTTCCGTAAAATCGACGTTAATATACGCATCAATCTGACACTGTGAATAAGTGTCCCCAAAGCCTCGAGTCGATCGCGACTCGGGGCTTTTTCATTTGTGCTGCGAGGTTTGCCATGACGGTACGCGCTAAGTTTCAGCTACAGCAGGTGACGGCTAATCACTGGGGCCCGAGTAAGACCCTCAAGTTCTACGCCTCGTATGATCCGAGCATCCCTGAAGATCAGCGCTTTGCCAAGGCGACGCCGAGCGGCTCGTTCGAGATGACCGTCGACAATCCTGCTGCGCTCGAGCAGTTTGAACTCGGCAAACAGTACTACTTCGATATCACCGAAGCGCCGAACTGACTTCTGTTGCGGGTGTACGCCACCGGTAGACCAACGGGCTCATAACCCGATAGCAGCAGGTTCGATTCCTGCCCCGCAACCATTTCGCAGGTGAGCTGATGAACAAACCGAAGTCGAAGCCCGCACCAGTCGCAGCGGAGCGGCCGACGATCGGCAAAAGCGTCATCGTGCGCTCGCCGTTCTTTCACAGGCCGACCGCCGGCATTCTTATAGGCACATATGGCGACGAAACGGAAGATGTCGTGGTGCAGGCGTTTCCGGTCGGCCGCGATCCGCTGCAGATCCCTGCGATCCCGTATTTCCTCACCGAGCCAGATGAGTCGGTGAAGTCGGCAGTATGGCCGGCACCGTAACAATCTCGGTCAAGTCGAACGTCGACCAGTTCGAGCGCAGCCTGAACACGTTCGTTCGCGACCAGATCCCGTTCGCAACTTCGAGCGCGATCAACGCGCTCGCGAAGCAGGTGCAGTCGGCCGAGGTCGAAAACCTTCGCAGCACTTTGCGGAATCCGTCGCCATTCACGTTGCGATCGATCCGGATGACGGCCGCCCGCAAGGGAGCGCCAGAGGCGACCGTATTCGTGCAGGACAAGGCAGAGCAATATCTGCTGCCCTACGAATACGGCGGTGTGCACCAACTGCCCGGACCCGCGCTGTTCAACCCGAAGGACATCGATCTCAACGCTTATGGCCAGTTGCCGCGCGGCATCATGGCTCGCATGCGCGGACGCAAGGACATCTATATAGGCGTCGTCAACACTGCCAAAGGTCCGGTCAACGGTGTGTGGCAGCGTCTCGATATCTCACGTGCCGGTGCGCAGCGTAAGCGGCGTGCTGGACGCGGCAGTCTGCACGACAAACATCTCGGCGCGCTCAAACTGCTGATCCGTTTTGGCGATGCGTTGCCAGTGACGCAGCATCTCGATTACATGAAGCGTGGTCAACAGATCGTTGATCGCAACTTCCGCAAAGAGTTTGGACGGGCGCTCGCACGCGCCATCGCGACAGCTCGCTGACCCCGGGACCAGTCCCGACGATCCGCAGGCCCGCAGCGGCCCTCCCAGCCCCGTTGTGAAGGAG
>NZ_SCNV01000034.1 GCF_005503145.1 Burkholderia sp. 4M9327F10
GGGTGACGGCGTACCTTTTGTATAATGGGTCAGCGACTTACATTCAGTGGCAAGCTTAACCGATTAGGGCAGGCGTAGCGAAAGCGAGTCCGAACAGGGCGTCCAGTCGCTGGGTGTAGACCCGAAACCAGGTGATCTATCCATGGCCAGGATGAAGGTGCGGTAACACGTACTGGAGGTCCGAACCCACTAACGTTGAAAAGTTAGGGGATGAGCTGTGGATAGGGGTGAAAGGCTAAACAAACCTGGAAATAGCTGGTTCTCTCCGAAAACTATTTAGGTAGTGCCTCGTGTATCACCTTCGGGGGTAGAGCACTGTCATGGTTGAAGGGTCCATTGCGGATTACTTCGCCATAGCAAACTCCGAATACCGAAGAGTGCAATCACGGGAGACAGACATCGGGTGCTAACGTCCGGTGTCAAGAGGGAAACAACCCAGACCGCCAGCTAAGGTCCCCAAATATGGCTAAGTGGGAAACGAAGTGGGAAGGCTAAAACAGTCAGGAGGTTGGCTTAGAAGCAGCCATCCTTTAAAGAAAGCGTAATAGCTCACTGATCGAGTCGTCCTGCGCGGAAGATGTAACGGGGCTAAGCCATATACCGAAGCTGCGGATGCGAGCTAGTCTCGCATGGTAGGAGAGCGTTCCGTAAGCCTGCGAAGGTGCACTGGAAAGTGTGCTGGAGGTATCGGAAGTGCGAATGCTGACATGAGTAGCGATAAAGGGGGTGAAAGGCCCCCTCGCCGTAAGCCCAAGGTTTCCTACGCAACGTTCATCGGCGTAGGGTGAGTCGGCCCCTAAGGCGAGGCAGAAATGCGTAGCTGATGGGAAGCAGGTTAATATTCCTGCACCATTGTTGAATGCGATGGGGGGACGGATCGCGGAAGGTTGTCCGGGTGTTGGAAGTCCCGGTCCTTGCATTGGAGAAGGCGCCTTGGCAAATCCGGGCGCAGGATTCAAGGGTGCGAGGCCAGCAGCTTAGGCTGCGAAGCAATCGGAAGTGGTTCCAGGAAAAGCCTCTAAGCTTCAGTTCAACAAGACCGTACCGCAAACCGACACAGGTGGGCGAGATGAGTATTCTAAGGCGCTTGAGAGAACTCGGGAGAAGGAACTCGGCAAATTGGTACCGTAACTTCGGGATAAGGTACGCCCCTGTAGCTTGAGCCCCCTGCGGGGTGAGGGTGAAGGGGTTGCAATAAACTGGTGGCTGCGACTGTTTAATAAAAACACAGCACTCTGCAAACACGAAAGTGGACGTATAGGGTGTGACGCCTGCCCGGTGCCGGAAGATTAAATGATGGGGTGCAAGCTCTTGATTGAAGTCCCGGTAAACGGCGGCCGTAACTATAACGGTCCTAAGGTAGCGAAATTCCTTGTCGGGTAAGTTCCGACCTGCACGAATGGCGTAACGATGGCCACACTGTCTCCTCCCGAGACTCAGCGAAGTTGAAGTGTTTGTGATGATGCAATCTCCCCGCGGCTAGACGGAAAGACCCCATGAACCTTTACTGTAGCTTTGCATTGGACTTTGAACCGGTCTGTGTAGGATAGGTGGGAGGCTATGAAGCGTGGACGCCAGTCTGCGTGGAGCCATCCTTGAAATACCACCCTGGCTTGTTTGAGGTTCTAACCTTGGCCCGTGATCCGGGTCGGGGACAGTGCATGGTAGGCAGTTTGACTGGGGCGGTCTCCTCCCAAAGTGTAACGGAGGAGTACGAAGGTACGCTAGGTACGGTCGGAAATCGTGCTGATAGTGCAATGGCATAAGCGTGCTTAACTGCGAGACCGACAAGTCGAGCAGGTGCGAAAGCAGGTCATAGTGATCCGGTGGTTCTGTATGGAAGGGCCATCGCTCAACGGATAAAAGGTACTCTGGGGATAACAGGCTGATACCGCCCAAGAGTTCATATCGACGGCGGTGTTTGGCACCTCGATGTCGGCTCATCTCATCCTGGGGCTGTAGCCGGTCCCAAGGGTATGGCTGTTCGCCATTTAAAGAGGTACGTGAGCTGGGTTTAAAACGTCGTGAGACAGTTTGGTCCCTATCTGCCGTGGGCGCTGGATATTTGAAGGGGGCTGCTCCTAGTACGAGAGGACCGGAGTGGACGAACCTCTGGTGTACCGGTTGTCACGCCAGTGGCATCGCCGGGTAGCTATGTTCGGAAGAGATAACCGCTGAAAGCATCTAAGCGGGAAACTCGCCTTAAGATGAGATATCCCCGGGGCTTCGAGCCCCTTGAAGGGTCGTTCAAGACCAGGACGTTGATAGGTCAGGTGTGGAAGCGCAGTAATGCGTTAAGCTAACTGATACTAATTGCCCGTAAGGCTTGATCCTATAACCGGTGTGTTTTGCGATGACCGTTGGTGCTTCAGCACTTATGGGCATCCCACCCCCGCAGGGGGTAAAGGACACGCAGACGGTTGAGTGATCAGTGTTGTGCCAGAAACAACACAACCCAGCGAGAGGCATCCTCTCAGCTACTTCTTCCAGATTGGCTGTGCTGTCCCAAAGACGCCACAGCAACCAGTCATGCCTGATGACCATAGCGAGTCGGTCCCACCCCTTCCCATCCCGAACAGGACCGTGAAACGACTCCACGCCGATGATAGTGCGGATTACCCGTGTGAAAGTAGGTAATCGTCAGGCTCCCTAGCAGCAACAGAAACCCCACCCCAACCGGTGGGGTTTCTGCGTTTACGCGTCCGGAAAACGCACCAGCGGGTTTCGCCTCATCAACACTCCTCACAGCGACAACTGCATCACCCCACACGCTGCCAGCGTCCCGGTCCATAGCAGATCAAAGTTCAGCCATCTGGTACGCAGACCGCCGACGCCGAAGTGATCGTACACAGCCACGGCGATCACACCTGTCGTCAGCAGCATGGCCGCACTGTGCAAGCACAGCGCGATTGCCGCGATCGTCGCGGTGGGCCCGGCATCGAGCGCTGACGCACCCGACACGTGAGACAACGCACTGCATATCGGCATCAGCGCCGGAATCAACATAAGCCCCGCGCCGTGCGAACCCGCCATCGCAAACGACCACACCGTCAGCCCGGCATAGCCCGTCTGCATGCCCACGCGCGGTCGCATTCGATGGCCGCGGACTACATGCCATCCCGCCCAACCGATCAGCAGTCCGCCACACACGCGATTCAAGACGGAATGGTCGATTACCATCCCGAGCGATAGCCCGGCGATCAACATGCTGCCGGCCGCCAATGCATGTCCGAGTGCGATTGGTAACAGCGAGAGCAAAACCACTCGGCGGCTGCGTCGGTACATTCCTAACGCAACCGCGAACAGCCAGCCCATCGCCGGGTTGATCCCGTGGAAAATTCCGAGCCCGGCAACCGCGAGCCATGTCCACCAGGAAGAGGTCGATGGGCTCATACCCGTCACGGATAGCAGTACGAATCCGACGAACAGTCACCGCCTTGCAGACGGATCTGATGCGGCCGATGACCTTCCGGCCACGCCAGAAAGAACTTCTCATCGAACGACAGGCCGCCTTCCTGACCCGTATCGAGCTTGACCATCCATCCGTCAATGCCATCGGGGTAGAACTGCGGATCGACGGCGCCGTACAGCGAGTTCGTAAAGTAGATCCGCTTGCCGTCACGGCTCACTTCCACCATCTGAGGGCCGCCATTCAGGGCGCCGTTCGATGCGCCCGGATGGCTTGCCCGCGAGACGATGCCGCCAATGCGCACTTTCCCCGTCAGCTTCGGCGCAAACGGATCGGACACGTCGTATTGCAGCAGGTCGCCCGTGCCCCAGCAGGACACGTAGAGAAAGCGGTCGTCGAGCGACAGGGCGATGTCGGTCACGAGCGGCGGCACCGCGCCGAACGATTTGAGCACCGGCGGAAGCAGCGCCGGGTCGGCGGGCTCGGCGGGAATGTCGATGATCTTGCGGACCGCCCACTTGTCCTTGTCGCGATACCAGGTCCAGATAGACGACGACAAATCCTTCAGGCTAATCACGCAATTGACGAATCCATGCGCTTTGGTGGGATCGTGTGCCGGACGCAGCTCGAAAACAAGCTGATATTCCGGCCCGAAATCGATCTCCTGCAGATGCTTGCGGCGCGTGAAATCCCAGAAGTGCAGGCGACGACCGTAACGCGCACCCAGCAATATCTCGGGAATCAGGCCATTCTCGAAGGTATCAGGCGTACCCCATTCGCTGGTCACGAGCGTGTCGTAGCCGAGGTGCCACCAGCCATCGTAGGCGAGTTGCTGCGGCCCGCGCTCCACCTCCCAGCGCCCGAGAGGCTCGAAGCTTTCCGGATCCAGCAGGAAAATCCCGCCGGGTGCGCCGCCCTCCGCATTGCCGAGCGCACTCACATAGATGCCGCCTGGCCCGCAATGCACGGTGTGCGGCCGGCTATAGCCGGTGCGGCTCGCGATCGTCGCCGGCTCGATCACCTTGGCGATAACCGGATTGCGCGGATCGGGCTTGGTATCGAGGATATAGATGCGCGACGAGCGCAAGCCCGGCACGACGAGGTAGCGCCGCTCGGTATGCGGATGCGGTGCGTTAGGGCAAAGGCAGGACGAGCACGCATTCCAGCCGAAGTGGTGCAGTTCGTCGCCGGCATGCGACATGGCCAGATTGCCGACGATGCTTGCGTAATCCGGCGAGGCCGGGTCCACGTCGACCACCGCGATCTCATCCGGCCGCGTGCGATCAGGATCGAACGCGGCCACATAAGCGAGCTTTTCTGCCGGCGCTTGCGCAGCCTGGCCAGGTGACGGGTAAAAGCTCGGGTCCGGCTTCCAGATGCCCATGGTGCTCCCCCTCCGTATCAATGCCACTCGGGACGACACAACCAGTCATCAGGAACTTTACTTGTTTTAACCCGGGCCCAAAGCTCGATAAGGAATAAGCAAATTCTTTGCAGTAATAGGGCGAAAGGGGGAAGGCGTGCCGGCCTCGCCTCAATGCTCCAGTTGCCGACCGGGATGAGCGGGATGAGCCGGATGAGCCGGATGAGCTGAATCGGCGACAGATCCCGGATGCGCCGGCAAAATTGTCTCGAGCGGATCGATCAGCCCCATCTCGGCGAGCAGTGCTTCATCGCGAGCAATGACCTTCGGCATATGCGTGCGCAGGAACTCGACCCATGTGCGGGTTTTGGCGTCGATGAATTTGCGCGACGGATACAGCGCGTAAATATTCATGCGCTGGAGCGTATGTTGCGGCAGAACCCGCACCAGCGAGCCGTCGCGCAGTCCGTCGATCGCAGCGTAGAGCGGCAACATGCCGATCCCCATGCCTTCGCGAATCGCCACCACCAGCGACTCCGCAATATTGACCTGCACAGGCCCGCTGACCTGCATCAGCTCGCTGCCGTTGGGGCCTTCGAGCAGCCAGTCGTTGGTCGGGAACGCGGGCGTCTGCAAGATCAGGCACTCGTGATGGGCGAGATCGCGTGGTTGCTGCGGTGCGCCATGGGTGCGCAGATAAGCGGGGGATGCGCACAGGATGTTGAACGTAGCGCCCAACAGCAGCGAAACCAGATCCGAGTTAGGCAAGCTCGACGCCGTGACCACGGCCACGTCGCTGCTGCCTTCGAACAGGTCCGGCATGCGCTGCGACAGGGTCAGTTCGACTGTCACCTCGGGGTAGAGCGCGCGATAACGCGAGATGGCAGGCAATACGTAATGTTGCCCGATGCTGGCGAAGCTATGCATGCGCAATGCGCCGCTGGGCCGTTCGTGCGCGCAACTGGCTTCCTCTTCCGCCGTGCCGACGTCAGCCAGAATCTGCTGGCACCGTTTCAGATAGCGTTCACCCGCCGTTGTGAGCGCGAGGCGCCGCGTGGAGCGGTTCATCAAGCGGGTCCGCAGGTGGGTTTCGAGCTCGGAAACCGCCCGCGACATCGCGCCGGTCGTCGAATTGAGCGATTGCGCTGCGGCCGTGAAGCTGCCGGCTTCCACCACGCGGACGAACACCCGCATGTTCTGTAATGTATCCATCAGACTTTCTTGTTCGACGTATTCGAGAGAGAACCCATATTGTCCGCCTGTCCGGCATCCCGATTGTTGTTCGATCTGGAAGAAATGTTCCCGGCCCGGCGCATTAATCGATGCCTGCGCGGCTTCTACAATCGGCCCCTTGCCAGCCGGTGCGCGCAGTGCGGCCTCCGGCGCCTTCCAGCATTCGAGTCACCATCCGGGGCGCGGTTTTCTTTCCATGAAACACCAGCATCTGATCCAACGCAGGTCCGATTTTCGTCGGCGCCGGGGTGTGATGCTGAGTGCAATGGCTGCGGCCGGCCGAGACTGGGTGACGAGCGACGGCCTCGTCTGGCTGCATCTGTTCAAAACCGTGACGGCGGCGTTGCTCGCACTGGGCATCGCCATGCTGCTCGATCTGCAGCAGCCTCGCACTGCCATGACCACGGTGTTCGTGCTGATGCAGCCGCTCAGCGGCATGGTGCTCGCGAAAAGCTTCTACCGGATCATCGGGACCCTGGTGGGGACGCTGGCCGCGCTCCTGCTGGGGGCCGTGTTCGTCCAGCAGGCCGAGCTCTATATGCTTGGGCTGACATGCTGGGTGGGCGCCTGTATTGCCGCCGCAGTCCGGTACCGGCATTTCCGCTGGTATGGCTTTGTGCTGGCGGGATATACCGCAGCCCTGATCGGCGTTCCGGCCGTCATGGAGCCGAACACGCTGTTCCTCGCGGCGCTGACTCGCGCCTCGGAGGTCGCGCTTGGCATCGTATGCTCGAGCGCCGTGAGTGCCTTGATCGTGCCGCAGAGGTCGAGCCTCGCGCTGCAACAGGAGCTGCGCAAACGATATGCCGATTTTGCAGCGTTCGCCGCGCAGGTGTTGGTGGGCCAGATCGAGCGCGGCGCGTTCGAAGCGCGTTTTGCCGACCTGGTGGATGGGATTGTCGGCTTCGAGGCGACCCGTACGTTTGCCGCCTTCGAAGACCCGGGCACGCGTTCGCGCAGCCGGCGCCTCGCTCGCCTGAACAGCGAGTTCATGGACGCCTGCGCCCGTCTGCATGCGCTGCGCCAACTCATCAGGCGGCTGCAGGCGGGCGGCCTGAACGCGGTCATGCAAGCAATCACGCCGTATTTTGAAGAGCTGTCGCGCCTCCTGGTCCGGCAGACGGCTCAGACTCGCGACATCACGCATGCGGCGCGCGTGGCTGTCGAACTGCGCGCTTTTCAGGCGGTGCTGCCGCGCCGTGTGCGCGAGATACGCCGCCCGCTCGAAACGGTGGCGCCAGACCTGCTGGCCGATTTCGATACGTCGGCTGAGCTGCTGTATCGCTTCGTGGACGAATTTATCCGCTATACGGACACCTACACATCGCTAGAGCAGGGCAAGCCTGTCAGGGAGCGGCAGGTCGTGCGCTACGTCAGCAAAACGAACCGGTATGTGGTCGGCCTCACGTTTTTGCGTACGGTGGTTGTGATGGCGATGGTCGGCGCCTTCTGGATCGAAACCGACTGGCCGAGTGGCGGGCTCGCCGTAATCGGAGCGGCGCTTGCGTGTGCACTGACCTCGACGGCACCCAACGCCTCGAAACTGACCTTGCAACTTGCCGTTGGCGCGGTCTTTGCCACGGTGACGGGCTATCTGTTCAGTTGCTACGTCTATCCGAACATTGACGGCTTTCCACTGCTCTGCGCAACACTCGTGCCGGTGCTGGCATTGGGCGCTTTCCTCGCGATGCGTCCCAGTGTCTCCGGTTATGGTGTGGGCTTTTCGGTGTTCTTCTGTTTGCTCGCGGCCCCGGATAACGTGGTGATTTACCAGCCCGACCTGATGATCAATAACGGCATCGCGATTGTGGCGGCGATGCTTTTGGCCTCGCTTGCATTTGCCGTGATTTTCCCGGCGCAGATGCCATGGCTGATCGGCAAAATCAAAGGCAGTCTGCGGGCACAGGTGGTACTGGCATGCAACGGCGAACTGCGTGGCCTGAATCAATATTTTCAATCGAGCACCCACGATCTGATGGGGCAATTGCGCGTGCTGTTGACGAAACGTTCGCGTCAGCATCGCGACGCGTTGCGCTGGATGCTGGTCACACTCGAAGTGGGGCACGCCGTCATCGACCTGCGCAATGAAGCCGCTCATGCGGCCTACGCCGGGACTCTGCATCCACACTGGCGCACCTGCCTCGAGCGAATGCATGCGGATATCTCAGCACTATTCGAGCAACCGGGAGCACGTTCTCTGGCGCGTGCGCTGGCGTCGGTGGGCTTGACCCTCGACACCGTGCAGATGGTTCTGCAAATGGTCCATGCCGATCGTGAGCGGCGCCACGACATGCAGCGAATACTCGGCTGTCTGCATTTCATTCGTACGGCCTTGCTCGATAAAGATGCGCCATTCAATGCGAATGCGCGCTAATCGAAATCGCATGGCAGATCTTTCTGCCAGATGGAAAGATCACTTCCAGGTGCAGCCATTTATCCGCGTGTAGGCGGGTCATATAGTTTGATCACTGCCTCGCAGTCCCAATAGGACTTCCTGCGGAGCCGTAATTGCAAGCACCGGAGAAATAGATGAAAGCGTTGAAGGTAGTTCTGATTGCCTGTTCCTTGTCCGCCGCTGCCGCTGCCGCTGCAGCTCATGCGCAGACCACAGCGCCTGCCGCGGATGGACAACAGATTGCACAAGCCAATGAGCAGCGCGTGAACCGCGCGCCTGAGCAAAGCCGCATGAGCGCGCCGGTGAAGAAAGCCGCCGAGTGCGTCGGCCCCATCAGCTACTGTAATATTTTCTTCGGTAGCTAAATACAGCGCTAACCCGTCGCGGCTGATTGCGTGACGCATGCCCCGCAGCGGTGCTCTCTATCCCGAGACGCCGCTTGAGGTGCGACAACCCGACTGCTGATCTAGCCGCGCCGAAGACGTGTGCAACGGTAGACTGGACGGTTGATCATGGAGAGACCTGGTAGCATGTACGAAGACCGGATTCGCTGTGCCGCGGTGCGCGGCAAAGTCACCACGGCCGCTGCGGCGGCCCTGCTGATTCAGGATGGCATGCGCGTCGGCGCGAGCGGCTTTACTCGCGCGGGCGACGCGAAGGCGGTGCCGGTGGCGCTCGCCGAACGCGCGCGCCACGAAGACAAGCCTTTGCGTATCACGTTGATGACCGGCGCATCGCTTGGCCACGACGTCGACCGCACACTGACCGAAGCGGGGGTGCTGGCCCGCCGCTTGCCGTTTCAGGTCGACAAGACCTTGCGCGACGCGATCAACCGTGGCGAAGTGATGTTCGTCGACCAGCACTTGTCCGAAACGGTCGAAATGCTGCGTGCCAATCAGCTCGGCAAGCTCGATATCGCCATTATCGAAGCGGTGGCGATTACCGAAACCGGCGGCATTGTGCCGAGCACCTCGGTAGGCAATTCGGCAAGCTTTGCGATCCTCGCCGACAAGGTGATTGTGGAGATCAACCTTGCGCAACCGCTTGCGCTCGAAGGCTTGCACGACATCTGGATTCCTGGCCGCCGTCCCAATCGCGAACCGTTGCCGATCGTCAGTCCGCGCGACCGGGTCGGCACACCGGCCATCGAGATTCCACCTGAGAAGATTGCCGCCATCGTCATTACGAACATGCCGGATAGCGCTTCAACGGTTCTACCCGCGGACGAGGACACCGCGCTCATCGCCAGCCATCTGATCGGGTTTCTGCAGCACGAAGTATCGCGCGGACGCATGCCGGCTCGTCTGCCGCCGTTGCAGGCCGGTATCGGCACGATCGCCAACGCTGTGCTGGCGGGTTTCGTAACGTCGCCTTTCGATGCCTTCGAAATCTATTCAGAAGTGCTGCAGGACTCGACCTTCGACCTGATGGATGCCGGCAAGGTGACATTCGCCTCGGGCGCCTCGATCACGCTTTCGGCGGCGCGCCATGCGCAGGTATTCGGCGAGCTGGACCGTTACCGGGACCGCCTGGTGTTGCGCCCGCAAGAGGTCAGCAATCATCCCGAAGTGATTCGACGCCTCGGTCTGATCGCGTTGAATACCGCATTGGAATTCGACCTCTACGGCAATGTCAATTCAACGCATGTGGGCGGCACGCACATGATGAACGGCATTGGCGGCTCGGGCGATTTCTCGCGCAACGCGTCGTGCGCGATCTTCGCGACGAAGTCGATTGCGAAGGATGGGCGGATTTCAAGCGTTGTGCCGATGGTGCCGCATTGCGATCACAACGAACACGACGTGGATGTGGTCGTCACGGAGCAGGGCCTTGCGGATCTGCGCGGGCTCGCGCCGCGCGAGCGGGCCGTGTCGATCATCGAGAAGTGTGTGCATCCGCTGTATCGCGACATGCTGCGCGACTACTACCAGGACGCCTTGAAGCATGGCGGGCAAACGCCTCACCGTCTGGAGAAAGCATTCTCCTGGCATATCCGGCTAAATGAAACCGGCTCTATGCTGGAGCAGACCGCCGCGCGGACTTGATGGCCCACGCAGCGTTCGGGTGATTCGGCTAATACAGCACGCGTCAGGCAAGCGGGGCCGCCTGACGCTCGATGCTTGAGGTGCTAGGCGCCTCGCTTGAACAGCCGGATGATAAACAGCAGAATCACCGCGCCGATCACTGCCGTGATGATCGAGCCGATCCAGCCGCCGCCGAGCGAGATGTGCAGAACGCCCGAGAGCCAACCGCCAATGAACGCGCCGACGATCCCGACAATGATGTCGACGATCAGCCCGAAACCGCCGCCCTTGACGAGTACACCCGCCAGCCAGCCGGCGATCGCGCCAATGATGAGCCATGCAATGATGCCGTGTTCCATAATCAAGACTCCATGGTTGAGCGTGAAAAATTCACGGTGACAGAGCTTAGTCCAACGGATTAGTGCAGTCCATATTCGGGATATGGATTTAACAATGTCTGAATGTATTGCGGCGGGGCCAGCCACGAGGCCGGCGAGAGGGCGGGACAGGGCGCATGGCGGCGGCCGCCATGGCGGATAGGCAGGGACATCCAACGCGCAGTCGCTCGGTTCATTTCGTTCTCGGTCTCGGGCTGCACAGGCACACGGTTCATCGGCCTACACGGCACACTCTACCACTGCTGCCTGGAAACGCCGGCCGATGTTTCGTCTAGGGTTGTTATAGATGAAGCCGCCGCCGGGTGCAAGCCGTGCACTTGCCGCTATGCGGTTTGGGCCGCCCAGGCGGGCTCGGGTGGGCACTGGGTGTGGCCCGATGCTCACGTGCTCCGGCGCAGCCGGCCGCACCGGAGCCCACGCCCGCGCGCTGCCGTCTGAAGGCCGTTACTCGGGCGTCGGTTCTGCTTCTTTGGCGATCCAGCTTACGCTGGAGACAGTCGTTTCCATGCTGATGCGGCTTGCCATCAATTCGAGCTTCGACTGATCCTTGGGATGCAGTTTCAGGGTTGCCGTCACGCGAATGCGGCCCGGCTGCTCCGGCACGTCTTCACTTGTAAGGCTCTGAAACGAGAGGGGCGTGGAGTACATCGAATTCGATAACGCCGTGCGGATATGAATCTCATCGTCCTCGCGGCAGACCACGGTGAGCACGTATTCGCGCACGAGGTCGGCATTTGAAACCGGTGTCGCGTTGATGGTGCGGCTGACTTCGCGCAACACGGTATTCGTCAGCAGCACGATGCCCGTGCCGGCCAGCGCGGGTCCATAGTGTCCCGCACCGCACAACACGCCTACTGCCGCCGAACACCACAGGGTCGCGGCCGTATTGATCCCCTGGATAGAACCTTTGTCGCGCATGATGACGCCGCCGCCTAGGAAGCCGACACCGGACACCACGTACGCGGCAATCTGCGTGACACCAGCCGTGCCGTTGCCGGTCAGCACGCCTAGCGTGACAAACAGGCAGGCGCCGCTTGCAACCAGCGTGATGGTGCGCAGGCCGGCCGTGCGCTGGCGCATCTGCCGTTCGATGCCAATTGCGACACCGCAGGAAAAAGCGGCAAGGAGCCGCCATACAAATTCAAGCGTCATTAGATTAATAGTCAAGGCGTGCTCAGACGCATAGTTTGAACCATACGCGTGACAGCATCGCTAATGATCCGCGAGGGCCGACGCGTGACGACGCGCGCGGGCTATTGCTCGCGGCGCGAATGCTACGGCTGCTGCAAGGTTTCGAGCCTGGCAGCGGCGCGTTACTACGGACAAGTGCACGGGGACGACTACGGCGCGCACCGTCTGGCCGGATGGCAAGACGGCGGCAGGGATTAGACTGGCGCGGCGAGCTTGCCGATCAGGCGATTGAGGCAATCGAAGATCGATAACTGCTACTGTCCAAGATGGGTATTCCGGTTAGACGTGTGGACGGATTTTAGGCAATGGCATGACCCGAAGTCAACCGCTGGGTCATGCCGTTGGGTCATGCCGCTGGATCATGCGGATATGTCATGCCTGCCAGTCACGCCGCGGGCAAATCGAGAACCAGCCGGGTCCAGGCTTGAGCGCGTACCTCGCTGCGAAGCGTCGCGTTGCTCACGGCAATGCGGCGGGCATCGGCGGCGGGCAGCAACACTTCCACGGAGTCGAACGGCCGGCGCCAGTCTCCCGACCAGTCCACCGCGACGGTAAGCGTTGCCGCATCGCTCGCGACGCTGACCTTCCAGCAACCGTACGCGCCGCTGCGCCAGGCCTCCGATTCGCCGTCGTCCTCGAAGCATTCGCCTTGCGCGATGCCCGCGCCGCGATACGGCGCCACCATGAAGCCGCGCTGCTCAGCGGGCCGCGCGAAGTGTTGAGACGCGACGTTAAGCGGTACGACGCTGCCTTCGCGAATCAGCATGACGGGTTGCTCCCACGGTGCCGGCAGTGTCACTGACTGACCGCCTGCGAATGTTTCGCCGCTCCAGTACGAGACCCATCCCGCGTCCGCCGGAAGCCACACTTCGCGCTCTGTTTGCCCCGGCTCGACAACCGGCGCAAACAGCAGAGATGCGCCGAGCATCATGTCGTCGCCATCGGCATAACATGCCGGATCGTTGGGGAACTCGGCAAAAGTGGGGCGCAACACGGGCTCGTAGCGCTGTGTCGAGTCCCACAGCAGATGGTACAGATACGGCAGCAGGCGATAGCGCAGCTTGATCAGGTCAGAGACCTGACGGGTGGCTTGCGGATGCATCCACGGTTCGTTGACCGTGCCGTCGTCGTTCCAGGAGTGGATGCTGAAGCGCGGCATCAGGATACCGAACTGAATCCAGCGCACAAACAGTTCGGCTTCGGGCGCCGGACCCGAAAAGCCGCCGATATCGTGCCCGATGTTCGACACGCCCGATAACGCGAGTCCCAATCCCATCTTCAGGTTATAGCGCAGCGTTTCCCACGACGTGTAGTTGTCTCCCGACCAGGTCTGCACATAGCGATGCATGCCGACCCCGCCCGAACGCGAGACGAGAAACGGCCGCTGTTCCGGCGCATACGCGCGTTGGGCATCACGCGAGGCGCGCATCATCAGCATGGTCTGCAGTACCTTCGCTTCGCGGGCGGGGTAGGGCTTGCCGAAGCCGTGAGCGATGGCGTCCGGGCTCCAGATTTCGAATTCGTTGTTGTCGTTCCACGTCGACGCAATGCCATAGCGCAGCAGCGCATCCGTTACGTGCGCGCGCCACCATGCAATCGTGTCCGGGTTCGTGAAGTCCAGATAGGCGCCCACTTCGTCCCAGAACTGCACCCACGCGGGCCCGCCGTCGCGAGCGCGGATCAGCAGCCGGTCGCGCGCCACCTGTTCGAACTCCGGATGGTCGCGCAGCAAGCACGGCTTGATGTTGGCGCACAGGCGCACGCCCTGTTCGAGATAGCCCTGCACGAAGCCGTCGATGTCGGGGAACTTGTCGTGGTTCCAGTTGAACACGTAACGCTTCGGACCGATCGACGTATAGCCTGACGAGAGGTGGAACGAGTCGCACAGGATGTCGTGTTCGCGGCAGCGCTCAATGAATTCGCCCATGCGTTGCTGGGCATCGGGTGCGTCGGTGTAGCTCATCGTCGAGCCGGAGTAGCCGAGCCCCCACTTGGGCATCAGGGCCGGGCGGCCGGTGAGCCACGTGAAGCGCCGTACGGCGGCGAGCGGCGTGGCGGGTGAAGCGATGAAGTAGTAGTCGAGGTCGCCATGCTCGGCAATGAAATGGCGATAGTGGCCGTGATAGTTGTCGAGCTCGCGGCCCATGTCGAACGTGCAGTCGGCCAGGGTGTCGTAGAAAAGGCCGAAGCCGAGCGCCGCCTCGCGCTGCCACGTGAGGTAGAAGGGGATGTGCTTGTAAAGGGGATCCGTGCTCTTCGCGCTGTAGCCCATCGCATCGATGTTGATCATCTCGTAGCGCTGATTGGCGCGATCGAGCGATCCGGCGCGTTCGCCGAGACCGAGGTACATCTCGCCCGCCTCGCGGCGCACGTAGTGATAGACGCGCTCGTCCCACCAGCCGAAGTTATACGCCTGCGTGGCGCGGTCCTGCAGCACCCGGCGCCAGCCTTCGCCGCTGCGCAGTTCCCATGTGCAGAAACCGCCTTGCAGCGTGACGGTGAGCCTGATCTGCGTGGTTTCGATGCGCAGTTGCACGCCGTCCGAGTGCTGGCTGAAGGGCGGCAGGCGATAGCCCGAGAGGTCGAGGCGATCGCGGCCTTCGATGGCGACGTCGTCGAGCCCCGGCGCGATCGCCCAGGTGCGCGGGCCGCGAGCCTTGCCATCGGGCAGCACACGCACGCGCACGATATCGTCTTCCAGCACGAAGATTTCGATCACAGCGCCCGCGGCGCTGTTCAGGCGCACGAGATTGCCCGACGGCTCGGCGGGTTCGAAAACGGGGGGATGCAACAGCGACATCATCGGACTTCCTCAGTTTGAATAGGTGGCCGCATCCGGCGGCTCAGGCATGCGCCAGCTTGCGTTCGCTTTTCGATTGGCCGCGTATCAGCACGACGAGCAGCGCGGCGCCGATCAGATCGAAGGCGCCGAGGCAGGCGAATAGCGGTCCATAGCCGACCGTATCGGCCAGCGCGCCGACCACCAGCGAAAAGCTCAGGCCGCCGATCCACGCGGCCATGCCCGCGAATCCGCTGGCGGTGCCCACTTCATCCGAATCGAACACATCGGCGCTCAGTGTATTGACGAGTGCGGAGATCATCTGATGGGCAAAGCCGCCCACGCAGAATAGCGCGATCGCCTCATACGGCGACGCGACGAGGCCGATACAGGCCGGTCCGATCATCATGAACGCACCGAGGATCACCCCCGCCACGCGTGACCAGACCAGCGGAATGCGGAAATAGCGAATCAGGAACGGCGACAGATAACCGCCGAAGATGCCGCCGAGGTCGGCCGCCAGAAACGGCAGCCAGGCGAAGATGGCGATCTGTTTGAGATCCATGTGACGCACGGTCACGAGATAGAGCGGGATCCAGAAGCTGAAGGTCTGCCAGGCCGGTTCGGCGAAAAAGCGCGGCAACGCGATTGCCCAGAAGCGGCGCGAGCCGAGAATCTCGCGAACCGGGCGTTGGCTGACCGGCCCGAACTGGGTCTGGCCGTCCTGGATCAAGGCGAGCTCTTTGCGGGACACGCGCGGATGCTCGGCCGGCGAGCGATACAGGGCATACCAGAGCGCGGCCCAGACGAAACCGAAAGCCCCGGTTGCCATGAAGGCGGCCTGCCAGCCGAAGCGCAGCGACAGGAAGATGACGACGGGTGGCGCGAGCAAGGCGCCTAGCGAGGTGCCGGCATTGAAATAGCCGACCGCGACCGACTTTTCCTTGTCGGGGAACCATTCTGCGACCGCCTTCATGCCGGAAGGAATCGCGGCTGCTTCGAACAGACCGAGGGCGCCACGCATCGCACCGAGCGACAGCCAGCCGGTGGCAAAACCGTGCAGCATGCCGGTGAACGACCACAGCGCGGCGAACAGCGCAAACCCGAGCCGCAGGCCGATCATGTCGACAATCAGCCCGCACACCGGTTGCATGATCGTATAACCGATCTGGAACGCGCCTACCACGTACGAATATTGCTTCGTCGTGAGCGCAAATACGTGCTTCAACTCCGGCGCGAGGACGGCCAGGGAATTGCGCGCGAGATAGTTCATGATCGTGCCGAGACACACCAGCACGATGATCCACCAACGTAAGCCTTTGATCGTTTTCAACGCTGTCTCCATCCTGTCTGATATCTGTTTTGGGGCGGCGTGCCGGTCGGCCTGCCGGCCCGGTTCTTGATGCCGGGCTCTGCTGTCGATCTGATAGGTCATCGCATGACTTTATATCGGATCGGTTGGTCAGCGAAGGCAATTTATACCAAAAAGTGGTAAAAACTGCCGCTATCTGCCGGTTAAAGTCATATGACAACCGATGTCAAGGCCGCTTAGTCGCATCCTATGTTCGCAAACGAGCGCCGTCAAGAGCCATGCTGTTCGTTTGAACACAAAATGAACAAATTGACGTTTCCGGTCCCATTCGGTCTGATATGACGCAGTTTGGGCACTGTGCTATCTCAAATCATCATCTCAAATTAAATTTGGAGTCCGAACCTTGACAGGGTCCATCCCGGAAAACACACTTGTTTGCGCCCTGAATCAAGTCATGTAACCCACACGCATGGGGCGAGCGAGGCGGGTGCCCTCCCATATAAGCCGGCGTGAACGCTCCTGGTGACCGGGGGGCGGTCCTTACGCGCCAGCCCGCAGCTTGATTCTCTTTTCCTGATTACCTGATTGAGGATTGTATGAACAAGAAAGTCCTCGGCGTCGTTGCCGGTGCATTGATCGCGGCAACGCCGCTTGTTTCGTTCGCGGCCGACTCACTGCCCGTCGCGTTCGAAGGCAGCAGCGTGTTGCAGGCCGACGGCGTCGTGAAGAGCGTGGACGAGGCGCATCATGCCGTCACCGTGATCGACGCGCATGGCGGCGAGGCATCGTTCACTGTGACGGATGCGAGCGGCCTTGCCCATATTCAGCCCGGCAGCAAGGTCCACGTCCGCATGACTCGTAGCGCGCTTGTCAGCCCGTCACGCGGCGCTGTTGCGTCCCAGTCGTCGTTGCAAAACGTCACGGCCGAGGTCGTAGCTGTCGACCGTGCTTCCGGCGTGGTCGAACTGAAGGGTGCGAATGGCGCCGTGTTCCATATCCAGGGGAGCGATCCGCTGAAGCTCGCCAACCTGCAACCGGGTATGCATGTCGACGTGGCCTATGCTCCGCAAGTAAGCGTGGCAGTGGCGCCCGCCGCGCAGTGAAACCTCAGCCTGCCTCACCCGGCACCAGACGCAGCCGGGTGATCTCCGAAGGCGCGCCAAGCCGTTTGGGCGGTCCCCAATAGCCGGTGCCGCGGCTCGTATAAACCCACAGTCCGTTTAGCCGTGCGAGTCCTGCCGTGAACGGCTGCTGGAAGCGCACGAAAAAATTCCACGGAAAGAACTGGCCACCGTGCGTGTGGCCCGACAACTGCAGCGTGAATCCGGCTTCGGCGGCGGCTTCGGCCGAACGCGGCTGATGCGCCAGCAGTACTTTAATAAGCACGTCGCCAGGCGCACCCGCGAGCGCAGCGACTGGGTCGCTGCGATGGGCGGGGTCGAAATGAGCCGCGGAATAATCGGTGACGCCTGCGATAACCGCTCGCGCACCCTCGTGTTCCAGCACCACGTGCTCGTTGAGCAGCACGCGCAAGCCCAACTGGCGGAATTCATCAATCCACGCATCGGCGCCGGCGTAGTACTCGTGATTGCCGGTGACCAGATAGGCGCCATGCCGTGCGCTCAGGCGCGAGAGCGGCCGCGTGTGGTCGCGCAACTGCGGCACGCTGCCGTCGACCACGTCGCCGGTCACGGCGATCAGATCCGGTTTGAGGCGGTTCACCGCATCGACAATCGCGTCCACGTAACGGCGCTTGATGGTCGGTCCGACGTGAATGTCGCTGATCTGGACGATGGTGAAGCCGTCCAGCGCTTGCGGCAGATCGTCGATCGGCACGTCGATCGTGACAACCCGCGCACGGCGCCGCGCATTGATGAGCCCCACTGTTGTTGAGAGCAGCGCGAGGAGCGGCACAGCCGCCGCGGAACCGGTGCGCCAGCTCGCCATCGGAATGGTGCGCGGCCAGATCGCATCGACCGTCACAAGCGACGCCAGCGCCAGATCGCGTGCGAGGGTCAACACCAGCAATGACGAAAAGAAGCCCATTGCCAGCAGGCCGACCCACGCGAGCCGGTCAGCCAGCGGCTGCTGTTCGATGGTTCGCGCCAGCATGCCGAGCGGGATCAGCAGAACAGACAGCACGAGCCAGAGCGCCGCCAGCCATCGCCCGATCGGGTCGACGGGCAGGTCCGGAATGATTCGCAAACCGACGTAGATGTGCAGCAGGACGCCAATGCCAATAAAGCGAACAAGAAACGATGAGCGGCGCATAGAGAGGGATGGGGCAGAAGGGGCCGGACGCACGCGCAAACGCGGGGCGCGTCTGGTGCAGCTTGGCCGGCGTGGCAGATCATTCTACCGGCATGTCATCACGCCTGCCGGAGTGGCCCACGGTCCGTTGTTCTGGCCCGGCCGGGATCTAAAACCAGGGTGCAAGACGATTCGAAGCCGGCGTCGGATTGCAGCGAGCAAGGCCGTCCCGCTGCTCCCGGATACCCAGGAAAGATCTAATTAAACATCTTTTGAATTGTTCCTGCGCGTGGACTATTCTCAAAGTGAACCGTGCTGCAACCGGTCCCGCGACTGCCCCGTGCCTCGTGTGCAGATTTGCTGCAGATCGCCTGGCACAACGGTTGCACCGCGTGGTTCGTTCTATCGCCCGTTGAGAGCGCGATGCAGGAGACGCATCATGAAACTGACCAGACCAGGCCACCATCCACACCACGTTGGCTATGAGGGAAGTCATGTGATGTTGCCGATGGTGGGGTTGTCGCTGATGGCAATCGGCTTGTACTACGGCGTGCGCGGTCTCGACATTTCCGAACTGGGCCGCGATGCGCTATTCGACGTGGTGATGGTGTTCGTGGCGCTCGGCATTGCGGGGCTCTTCGGCGTCGCCGCGGCATGGTTGCGCTCGCGAGGCGACGAGGCCGAAGAGGGATTCTGCTTTGTCGGCGCGCTGATCGGCGCCGTCGTGTTTTACGTGGCGCTTTTCGCCTGAAACCGGCGGCGCGCCTGATGCATCAGAGAATCTGTGCGGCTTCGTCGAAGCTAAAACGCGGGCTGCGCGCGAACAGTTTAGACGGGTCGCCATAACCGAGGTTGATGAGGAAGTTGGACTTCACCGTGGTGCCCGCGAAGAACGCCTCGTCAACCTTGGCCGTATCGAAACCCGACATCGCACCGGTGTCGAGTCCAAGCGCGCGTGCCGCCATGATCAGATAGCCGCCTTGCAGCGTGGCATTGCGAAAAGCGGTGTCGGCGATGGCTTTTTCGTTGCCGGCAAACCAGCTACGCGCATCGGCATGCGGAAACAGCTTCGGCAGGTGCTCGTAGAAAGCCATATCCATACCGACAATCACCGTAACCGGCGCAGCCATGGTCTTCTCGAGATTGCCTGCGGAGAGGGCGGGGCGCAGCTTTTCCTTGGCTTGTGCGGACTTCACGAACACAAAGCGCCCGGGGCTCGAGTTGGCCGAGGTCGGTCCGAGCAGGACGAGATCGATCAACTGCTTGAGAAGAGCGTCGTCGACCGGTTTGGCTTGCCAGCCGTTGTGCGTGCGTGCGGTGCGAAACAGTTGATCGAGTGCGTCGTCGGAGAGCGTCATGATGGTAAATCCGCTGGAGAGAAAAATTCGGAGACGATAGAACGAGAGCGCAAGGCTGTTGCGTGGCCTGCCGTTGCAGTTCGCTTCATAATAGCCAGGCTCGTTTCTATCCGCGCGCAGGCGCATGCAACATGCTATCTCATGAACGATCTGTTCGACGATCTTCCCACCCCCGAGGTTGATTGGTATCCCGACTGGCTTGCGCCAGAGACGGCCCGGCAAGCCTTGGCGCAACTCATCGACGAGGTCGCGTGGAAGCAGGAGTCGATGGGCACGCCAGGCGGCCGCGTGCCATTTCCGCGTCTAACCGCCTGGCAGGGAGAGGCAGATGCGGTCTACGTTTACTCGGGGATTCGCAATGTGCCGCAAGCGTGGACGCCGACGGTGGCCGAACTAAGGGCGAGTGTCGAAGCGACCTGCGACTGCCACTTCAATAGCGTGCTGATCAACCGCTATCGCAACGGCATGGACAGCATGGGCTGGCACGCCGACCACGAGCGTGAACTGGGCGCGCAACCCGTGATTGCGTCGGTGAGTCTGGGCGTGGCCCGGACTTTCGATCTGCGGCACAACAGGACGGGGGTGGTGCAGTCGTATCAGCTCAAGGGCGGCAGCCTGCTCGTCATGCGCGGTAACACGCAGGCGCAATGGCGCCACCGGGTGCCGAAGAACCCTCGCGTCACCGGCGAGCGGATCAATCTGACGTTTCGCTGGGTGATGGCAGGACGCTAGCGGCGTCAGTTGACGGCGGTGACCGGTACCCGGGAGATACTCACCAGGCGGTCGAGCACGCTGCGGTTCACGAGCCGCGCGACGGCGTGAAACAGGTCCCTGCGGGGCGCCGAGACGACGATTTCGTCGCAGTCGTTTTGTTCTGCGCAATTTGCGATGGTCGGCACCAGCGGGCCAACCCTGACTTCCACCGAATATTTGACGCCTGCGTCTTCGAGAATTCCCTTGGCGCGGGTGAGTGCGGCCTCGGCATAGGCATCTTCAAGGGCGCGCAATCGGGAGAGGGGGTAGAAGGCTTCAAGACGCGTCGATTCGAGCGGGGGCTGCACATTCACCAGGACGATTTCGGACGCACATCGTTCGTTGTAGAGGAACGCAGCGTGCCGGACGGCTTGCAGCGAGCGCGCCGACTGGCTTACGGGAACCAGTAGTTTTAGCATGATCGGTTGTCCATCAGTTGACCGTGGGATCTGTCTGCGGGAGCGCAGCAGGATCAATTACAGCGTAGCGACTACCGCGTACCGGTCATCTAAAGAGTGCGGGAAAACGCATAAAAATCACATCAAAACGTGGCTCGAAATGGGGGCTGGAAACCCTCGGCTTGTGGTGGATATGCCTAATGAGTTGGCAGGGGTGCTGGTTTTATATCGAAATTGACATATGGAGTGGCGCAGCCGGAGGCAGTGCATAAGAGAAATAAAAAATATAACTTTATGCGCATAACTTCCGACCCAAGCGCGTTGCTCCGCGTGTGATTGATCCAAGGCTATTTGTCACGTCATGGCGTGATAGCTTTGCGTCCAATTTGATTCAAATTTGATTAGCACTGCTGTGCAAATGGCGCAATAAAGGCGGCTTGCTGAACGAAGCACTGCCATTGCGCGCGGCGCCGCAGAAAATTTTCGTGGCGTAGCGCGCCTCAGCGCCCGCCCGCCGCAAGCCTGCGCCGTACGGTTGCAACCCATTGCTCGGGCGCGATATTGCTGGTGGCAATAGCGATTGTCTCCGGCCAGCTCTCGCGCACAAGGTCGGTCAGCACCTGGCCCGGCGGTGCTTCAACCACGACCGTTGCGCCCATTTCGAGCGTGACAGCCAGCGCGTCGAACCAGCGAACCGTGTAGCGCATGTTGGTGGCAAGATCGTCGCGAATGGCCTGCGCGTCATACAGCGCCCGGCCGCGGCGATTGCCGACATAGATACCGCGCGGTGTGTGAAAGGGTATGTCGCGGGCGTAGTCAGTCAACTGGTCCGCGGCATCTGCAAGCAATTCGCAGTGTGACGGCACGCTCACGGCTAAACGCGTGGCTTTGCGCGCACCGCTGGCAAGCGCTCGTTCGATCAATGCCTCAAGGGCGGCGTCCGCTCCGGCCATGACAATCTGTCGCGGCGCATTGACGTTGCCGATATACACACGCGGCAGCCCTTCTTTGGCCTGCTGGGCAGCGAGCTCTTCCACTTGCGGCTCGGTCAGGCCGGAAATGGCAGCAAGGCCATAACCGGCCGGATACGCTGCCTCCATCAACTCGGCCCGTTTGCGCACCATGCGCAGGGCGTCCGCGAAACCAAGCGCTCCGCAACTGACCGCCGCGGCGTAAGCGCCCACGGAGAGTCCCGCACTGATGTCGGCCACGAGCCCGGCATCGGCAAGCACGCGCACCATGACCACGCCTGCCACCAGAAGGCCGGTCTGGACCGCAACCGTGGAGCGTAGCGCATCGGGTGTGTCGAGTGCCAGCACTTCGGTGCCGAGCACTTGCGAAGCTTCGTCGAGCGTCTCGCTTACCACAGGGTGCTGCGGCAAGCGATGCAGGTAGCCGGTCGATTGGGCACCCTGGCCCGGGAACTGACAGGCGAGCATCATGCTTGCGCAGGCGCTTCAAATGCCGCTTGAAGCGACGCTTGCGCAGCCGACGAGGCCCACGGATCTGCGAGCAATTGCGGTCCTTGCGCATGGCGTGCCATCACGCGTGTTTTGCCCGCGGCCCACTCGGCGAGGGCGATTCCTCCGGCAGGGGTTTCGAGCTGAGCATCAACCCGGATACCGGCACGCTGAGCATGCGCTGTGAGTTCGGACAGCATCTGCACGGCGTTCTCCCGGGAGAGCTTCTGGGGCGAGCGAATCAGCAGGTCCAGATCGCTTGTCATCGTGACGATGGGTGTGCCGGTCGCGAGTTCGAATCCCACGCTGCCCGTGGGGCCCCATGAAAACGCGCAGAGCGATCGCGCGTCGCGGCGCAAGGCGGCGAGCAGGGCGAACGCGGGCAGGGCGCAGCGCGTGAGGTCCACAGGTGTGCCGGCGGTGAGCTCCTCAGGGCGGATTGCGGCTTCGATATCGGCGGTGTCGGCCCATGTGCCGTAGCGTTGGGCGCGGCCGCTGCCGCGTACACCGACGGCGATGAACCCAGGCGCGGCCACGGCCCGCCTGACTACCGCGAAAGGCGCGCGGGCGAAGGCGGCGCGGACCCAGTCCGGCTCGCCGTCGAACGAGGGCAAGCGCAAGAGGCGCAGCAAGTCATGCGCCTCCCAGTGGCTGCTCTCCCGGCACCCGGAAACGATGCCGGCCGCAGTGCCAACCGGCCGGTCCGATGCCACTGAAACAGACCCGGCAAACGCCGCGGCCGCGCACATCACGCCGCGTCCCATTGTTCCGCGAGCCGCCGCCGTACTTCGACCGAAGCCGCGCGGGTCTTCTTCGCGGTGTCGGACTGCAGCCGATGCGCGAGACCAGGTTTGTCCGTGCGTGCGCTACGCACCGAGTCGCTGAGCACTCGTCGCACCTGCTCGATCTGGCCAGCGCTCGGGGCATCGGCGTCGATGCCCTCGATCAGCTCGTCGAGCAGTCCGAGTTTGGCGAACGAGGCCATCGAATACGACATCGGCACAATGGTCTCGCTGAGCGCCTCAAGTGCTTCAACCGTACGGCGCGTGACGCGGGCGGCGGCCTCCTTGCCCATCGCATGCACCATCGTGCCGGGGGCGTCGAGTGCGACGATGCGGTTGGCCTGATAGCCGTGCGCGAGGAACGCACCGGACATCGCCGGCCCGACGATCAGCGCGACCACCGGATGGCCGGCGTCGCGTGCCGATGCGTATGCATCGACGGCTGCCGCGCAGGCCAGATGAATGCCGAGCGTCTCTTCCCGGTAGCCGTAGGCCTGGCTTTTCACATCGACGATGGCCACGATCGGGCGGCGTGTTGCGCTCTGCGCATCTGCGGCGATAACCTCGCGCACGGCACGCGCGAGCTGCCAGCCTTGTTCGAGGCCGACGACATTGTCGGTGGCGCGCGGAAAGCGGTTTTGCGGATCGGGCACGACCGTGATGAAGCGAGCGGTCTCATCGCCGAGCAGCGCGTCGCCGCTCCACACCGGCGCTGCACTGGCAGGCTCGCCGGCAAGTGCGCGGAACCAGCGGGCGCCACGGGTCAGGGAGGTATCGTTCATGCTTCCTCCGTTGAGGATTGCAGCGCGGCGTTTGCAAGAAACACGCTGCGCATGGTTTCAGGGGTGACGTTGGCGGGATCGGTTTGCGCGAGCCGCTCGAGGTAGGCCGCGACCTGCTCGGTGCGGTGTGCCGCCGGCACGCCCTGCACGAACGCGCGCTGCACCGCCGCGCGCAGCGCATGCGGCTCGTCTTCGACGAGGGCGTCCGCGAAGCCGGTGAGAGCACGCTGTTCACCGCCGATCAGTTGCCACACATGACGACGGTCGCTCGAATCGAGTTCGTCGATACCGGCTTCCTGTTCGATCACTTCCGGCCCGTTCATGCCGAGCCGACCCTGCTTCGTGACGACCAGGTACGAGCACAGCGCGGCGGCGAGCGACATGCCGCCGAAGCAGCCCACCATTCCCGAGATCACGCCGACCACCGGCACATGCCGGCGCAGCGCGACGATCGCAGCCTGGATCTCGGCGATCACGGCGAGGCCCAGATTGGCTTCCTGCAGGCGCACACCGCCGGTTTCGAACAGCACCACGGGGCGGACTGGTTTGCCGCGTTCGCAATCACGCAAGGCGAGCTCGAGCGCCGCGGCGATCTTGCTGCCGGACACCTCACCGATACTGCCGCCCTGAAACGCCGACTCGATCGCTGCAACCACAGCCGGTTCGCCGTCGATCGTGCCGCGGGCGATCACGCAGCCGTCGTCGGCCTGGCAGACAATGCCCTGGAGCGGCAGCCACGGAGACTCGATCCGGTCGAACGGTCCGAGCAGTTCGCGAAAGGTGCCGGGGTCGAGCAACGCACGGGCGCGTTCGCGGGCTGACAACTCAATAAAGCTGTCATGCAGCACGGGTGCCGCCTGAGAAATCGCAACCGTGCTCATGCCTGATCTCCCTGTTCGGCTTCCTCTAGTGCTTCGGCAAGCCGCAATGCCACTACACCGGGCGTGGCGCCGAAATCGTTCATCTCGATCTGCGCCGCGCCGTCATAGCGTGTGAAAAAGCGGTCGAGCACGCTCTTCCAGATATGGCTGTAGCCATCGACGCTGGTGCGCACGACCACGTGCGCGGCCATCGTATCCGCCGGCGACAACAGCACTTCGAGGTCGCCCGAGCCGACCACGCCGACATGCGCACGGGTCGTGACGGCGCGTTGCGCCGGGTAATCGAATGTCAGATGTTCCATGAGGCTTGGCTCCCGCCGGTGCGCTGATGCACCAGCATGTCGATAAAGAGGGTAGCGGCGAGCAGATCGGCTGCGCCGCCGGGGGATGCGTTGAGGGCGAGCAGCGCGCGGTCGAGCTCGGCAAGCGCGCTACGGCCCGCGGCGCTGGCGCTGCCGCCGAGTTCGAGCACGCGGCGCGCACCCTGCTGGCCGGCGTGCAAACCGGGCAGGCCGGCGCGGTGCAGCAGACAGGTGTCGTCGAGCGAACTCATGATGGCGAGCAGCGCGTCGAGGCGGGCGGCGTTTTCGTCGCTGCCGCTGGCGCGCGCCGCGAGCAGTGCCGGGAAACCGGTGGCGATCACGTGCGGAAAGCCGTCCTGCGCTTCGCGGCGCGCGCCGCCGACCTGATAGCGCTGTCGCGCGCGTTCGCCGTTGCTGTCCGGGGCGGCGGCGAAGCGATCCGGAAAGCAGGCAATCTGCGCGGCCAGCGTGCAGACCTTTGCGGCAAGCGCTATGCGCGATGCTGCGGGCTCGCGTGCCTGAGCGGCGTAGCCCCCGGCGTTTGAGCAGCGGGCGACGGTCCGGGCGTCGTCGTCGCGACGCGCCAGCGCCGCACCTGCCACCAGCAGCCCGACGATCCAGATCGCGCCGCGATGCGCATTGCTGCCGCCGGTGGCGCGCATCATTTCGTGCTCGCCGGCACGGCCGATCTGCGCGAGCTCCGCGCGCAGGGTGGCGGACGGCGCGCTGCGGCGCGCGGCACGAGCCAGCGCGACGAAAGTGGCTTCGAGCGCATGCGCGGAGCGCAGCATGGTGGCGAGATCGAGATCGCGATGGGCGCCACTGCCGCGCCGGTCCACCAACGCGGGCTTCGGCGTGAGTTGCGCTTCTTCGATCAGCGCGGTAACGGCGAGTTGCGCGAGCCATGCATCGTCGGCGCCGCTTTCCCGCCAGGATTCCACCGCATGGGCCGATCGCACTTCCTTCGATGTGTCGCCCGGCGGCGTCTGCGCCAGTGCGGATACCGAAGCGCTCGACCCTCGTGTGGCCATGAATGGCACAAGCGCGGGTGTGGCCATGATTACCAGCTCCGGAATTGTGCCGGCGGCGCATACAGGCCGCCCGACCAGGTGACGAGGTCGTCGATACTCCGCGCGGCCAGCAGCGAACGTTTCGCTTCGCCGCGCCGGATACCGAGATCTTCCGGATACGCGACAATGCCGCGCCGGCGCAATTCAGCGGTCTTTTCCGGCTTCGCGCGCAGGCCGATCGGCGTGACGCCGGCCACAGCGGCAAGCGCCGCGCGCCGTTCCTCGATGCCCTCGGCCTTGTGCAGATGCGCGATGCCTTCTTCGGTGACCACATGACTGACGTCGTCGCCGTAGATCATCACCGGCGCGACCGCCATGCCGCTCTTCGCGCCTACTGCCACGGCGTCGAGTTCGTCGACGAAGGTGGGTTCGCCGCCTTTCTTGTACGTCTCGGCGAGTTGCACTACCAGCTTCTGCCCGCGTGAAACCGGCCCTTGATCCTTCAGCAGCTTGAGCCAGGCTTCGCTCGAATGACGCCGGCCGCGCGGATCGTGTCCCATGTTCGGCGCACCGCCGAAGCCGGCCAGCCGCCCGCGCGTGACCGTCGACGAATTGGCGTCCGCGTCGAGCTGCAGCGTCGAACCGATAAAGAGATCCACACCGTACTGCCCGGCCAGCTGGCACAGCACGCGGTTCGAGCGCAGGCTGCCATCGCTGCCGGTAAAGAACACATCGGGACGCGCCTCGATGTAGCGTTCCATGCCCACTTCGCTGCCGAAGCAATGCACGCTGTCGACCCAGCCCGATTCGATGGCGGGAATCAAGGTGGGATGCGGATTGAGCGTCCAGTTGCGGCAAATCTTGCCCTTCAGGCCGAGCGCCTCGCCATACGTCGGCAGCAGCAGTTCGATGGCCGCGGTATCGAAGCCGATGCCGTGGTTAAGCGAGGTCACGCCGTACGCTTCATAAATGCCGCGAATCACCATCATCGCGGTCAGCACCTGCAGATCGCCGATATGACGCGGATCGCGCGTGAAGAGCGGTTCGACCGCGAACGGCCGGTCGGCCTGAACGACCACGTCGACCCACGAACCCGGAATGTCGACACGCGGAAGTTCGTCGACGATTTCGTTGACCTGAACGATCACGATGCCATGCCTGAACGCAGCCGCTTCGGCGATGGTGGGCGTGTCTTCGGTATTCGGGCCGGTGTACAGATTGCCGTGCCGGTCTGCCTTATCGGCGCACAGCAGCGCGACATGCGGCGTCAGGTCGACGAACATCCGCGCGTACAACTCGACGTAGGTATAAATCGCGCCGATTTCCAGTTGCCCGTCTTCCAGCAGTTGCGCCACACGCAAGCTCTGCGGGCCGGCGAACGCGAAGTCGACCTTGTGGGTGATGCCACGCTCGAACAGCGTCAGATGCTCGGGGCGGCTGATGCTGGAGATCAGCAGATGGACGTCGTGGATTTTTTGCGGATCGACCTTGGCGAACGAGCGCGACAGAAAATCGGCCTGCTTCTGGTTGTCGCCTTCAAGGGCGACGCGGTCGCCGGGGCGGATCAGTGTTTCCAGCGCTTCGACGATGCGCTCCGTGCGCAGCACGCCGTCTTCCAGCCAGGGCGCGATGGCGGCGAGCCGCCTTGCCTTCTCGTCGCGCAGTGTGGTCCAGGAACGTGCGGGGGGTGTGCCGGCGGATTGGCGGGATGGTTCGGCTTGGGGATTCATCGACGGATTCAGCTCCCTGAAGGTGGGGTACGCGTGCGCTTCGCACGCGGCTTGCGGCCGTTGGCGTGCGCGGCTTCTGCCTGCGCGCGCTCGGTCAGGAAACGGTGCAGCAGATCGCCGGTGCTGAGCAGATGCTCGGTGACCAGCGAACGTGCCGCGGGGATGTCGCCGCGGCGCACGGCATCGAGCAGCGCGGCGTGTTCGTGATCGGACTCGTCCTTGTACAAGGGCAGGCCGAACTTGAGGCGCAGATAACGCTCGCCGCGACGATGCAGCGTGGCAATCATCTCTTCGAGCTGGGGCCGCGCAGCGGGCGCATACAGGCTCATATGAAAGGCCTCGTTGCGGGCGACATAGAGCGAAGAGTCCAGCTCGCTCTCGGCGGCACGGCACAGCTTTTCTGCCTCGTCCAGCGTGGCCGCGGTGTGCCGCGGAATGGCGAGGCCGATGGCCAGACTCTCGAGCGCCGAGCGAATCTCGTAGATTTCGCGCGCTTCGTCCGCCGACAACGGCGCGACCGTTGCGCCTTTGTGAACGGCGACCTTCGCCCAGCCTTCGCCTTCCAGTTGGCGTAACGCTTCACGCACCGGAATCGCGCTGACCGAGAAGTGGCGGGCGATCGCATCCTGCCGCAAGGGCGCGCCGGGGGCCAGCGTGCCTTCGATAATCGCGGCCCTGAGGGCGTCTGCGATCACGCGTGACGTGCTGGCCCGCGGCTCGGCCGCTACGGGCAAAAAGGGGACGCGCGCTGCGCTGTCCAGGGGAAAACCATCGGTTGCATCGTTCATAAGTTCAAATATTATATATGAAATGACGCGTATTGCACGGGGAAATACATACACATTCCAACCGCAGGGCCGGAGGAGCATGATGAATTCGATTACGGACCGCGCGCATGCCGCGCGGCATCGCACGCCGCTTAACCGCTCGCAGATTGCGGGCTTCTGGGGCGCATGGGCGGGCTGGACCCTCGACGGGATGGATTCGTTCATCTACGCACTCGTCCTCACGCCCGCGCTGACTGAACTCCTGCCGCGTTCGGGTTATGCGGCGACACCAGCCAACGTCGGCCTGGCCGGCTCGATCCTGTTTGCGCTGTTTCTGATCGGCTGGGGACTGTCGTTCATCTGGGGGCCGTTGGCCGACCGCTTCGGGCGCACCAAGGTGCTGGCAGGCACGATCTTCACGTTCGCAATCTTTACCGGACTCTCGGCCACCGCCCACAACGTCTGGGAACTGGCTATCTTCCGTTTCATTGCGGGGGTGGGGATAGGCGGCGAATGGGCGCTGGCGGGCACCTATGTGGCCGAGGCCTGGCCGGAGGACCGCCGCAAGATGGGCGCAGGTTATCTGCAGACCGGCTACTACGCCGGCTTTTTTCTCGCGGCGGCACTCAACTACACGATCGGCGTGCACTACGGCTGGCGCGCCATGTTCCTGACCGGCGCGGTGCCGGTGGTCGTCGCGATCCTGATTCTGCTGCGCGTGAAGGAGCCGGAGAAGTGGCAGAAGGCGGAGGCAAACACGGTGCGCAGCAAGCCGTTGCGCGAGATTCTTGGTCCCGTGTATCGCCGCCGCACCTGGGTCGCGTGCGCCTTGTTGACGATTGCGATCATCGGACTGTGGGCCGGAGCGGTGTATGAGCCGTCGGCGGTGATCCAGCTTGCGACGCGTGCGGGGATGGCCAGGCCCGATGCAATCCGGACCGCGTCGATTGCTACGGGCTTGCTGTCTATCTCAACCGTGCTCGGTTGCCTCGCGCTGCCGCCGCTTGCTGAGCGAATCGGCCGTAAGAAGACCTTGGCGATCTACTTCGCGGGCATGGCGGTGGCGATCACCGGCAGCTTCGGCTGGTCGTTTTACATGCCCAACGGGCTCGTGCCGTTTATTGCCTGGCTGTGCGTGCTGGGGTTCTTTGGCGGAAATTTCGCGCTGTTCAGCTTGTGGCTGCCGGAACAGTTCGAAACCCGCGTGCGGGCGACGGCGTTTGCGTTTTGCACTTCGTTCGGGCGCTTTGTCGGCGCGGGTGTGAACTTCCTGTTGGGAGCGGCGGTGCTGAATATGCATACGCTCGGGATACCGGTTGCACTCACGGCGCTCGCGTTCGTGGTCGGGCTTTTTATCATTCCGTTGGCGCCGGAGACGAAGGGGGAAGTGTTGCCGCAGTGAAGGAGAGCGTGCAGTGGCCGTTCATGGGCGTGGATTTCTGGCCAATCGGCCAGGTGGTTTCCGGCCGCGATACGAGGCATGCTTTGTTCTGGTTTGCGGCTCTATCCCGTCGCGCTGGATTGCTTGATGTGTTGTACGAAATTCTGTACAATGATGCTCGCACCATGATGATGTATCCATGGTGTAACAGCGGACCCGGCCCGATTTGTCAGTGGGCTTTGTTCGCCACGGGACATACCGCAAACTTTTTATGAGGAGCGGCCAGAGGGCATACCTTCGGGCCGGGAATCCAGACATGAACGTCCTTACTTACAGCGAGGCCCGTGCCGGCTTTAAGCAAGCGATGGACGACGTATGCCGCGACCACACGCCTATGCTGATTACCCGTCAGGGCGGCGAGCACGTGGTAATGCTTTCGCTCGAGGACTTCAGCGCGATGCAGGAAACCCTGTATCTGCTGAGCTCTCCGAAGAATGCCGAGCGGCTGGCACGTTCTGTCGCCCAGATCAATGCACGCAAGGGTACGCCGCGCAAACTGCTAAAAGATGAGTCAACAGAAAGCCCGCAACAAGGAGGCCGTCAGGTCTGACAGTGCCTTCGTCTTCACGGATGAGGCTTGGGAAGACTATCTGCATTGGCAGAAGGCCGATCCCAAGGTTTTGCGGAAGATCAACGATTTACTTGAAGAGTGCAGGCGTGATCCTTTCAGGGGTTCCGGCAAGCCGGAGCCCCTGGTGGGAAGCCTGATGGGGTTCTGGTCACGCCGCGTCAGCCATGCGTATCGCCTGGTGTATCTGCCGCAGGACGGATTGACTTACGTCGCGGCCTGTCGTTTTCACTACGACGATTAGAGCAGGGTCGGTGGCACTCCCGGTCCTCCAGGCTGATCCCCGGTGTAGCTAATCTGCCGGGATGTGCCGCCCAACTCAACGCCATCACATATGCCAGCGCGCCGTCACGGTCAACGTGCGCGGTGCTCCCGGCATGTTGTACATATCCGCATTGCCGTGCGCCGCGATGAAATACTTGCGGTCGAACAGGTTATCCAGCGTCAGCGTCAAATCCACCTTCTTGCCGTGGTAGCCGGTGCCCAGATCGAACGTCACATACGCAGGCAGCGTCACCTGATCGCTCGCCGAGGTATAACGCGCCGACTGGAATTGCGCTCCCGCAGCCGCATAGAACCCGTACTTCAGATCGCGCTTGATCCACAGGCTCGCGCTATGCCGCGGCATCAGCCCAGGTGTGTTGTCCTGCAGCACGAGGCCTGCTGAGGTAGCCTGCGGCGAACCGTCGACTGAGCCGTTCAGGTACGCATACCCCGCATAGACCGACCACTTCGGCGCAATCTCGCCCGTCATCGAAAGCTCCAGTCCACGTGAGCGCTGCGTGCCGATCGGCAGTGCATAGGTCGGGTTGGCCGGATCGGCGATCTGCTGGTTGGTCTGCTTCATGTCGAACAACGCAACGCTTGCGCTCGCGCTGCCACCCAGGTCGAACTTCGAGCCGATCTCGTAGCTCGTGGTCTTCTGCGGTGCGAGCGCGGACCCGTTGGCGAACGCCCCGCTGCTGATCAGCGTGTCCGCCAGAGGAGAAAACGACTGGCTATACGACGCATACAGTGTGACCCAGTCGAGCGGCTCGTAGATCAGCCCGACGCGCGGACTCCACGCACGGTCGATGCGGTCGAGGTTCACATGCGCTGCCGTGTAGTCGTTGCGCGTCTGCGTCAGATAGTCGAAGCGCACGCCGGCCAGCACCTTCCAATGCTCGGTGAGCGAGATCAGATCCTGCGTGTACACGCCGGCGAGGCCAAGCACGGTCGCCGCGTTGGTCTTGGCCGGCGAACCCGGCTTGACGCCGGGCAGATCGATCAGTTGCGGATTGTAGAGGCTGTAGGTGGCGACCTTGTTGGTCGAATAAATTGTGTCGAACTTCTGCTGTTGCGACAACTCGACGCCATACAGCAGTTCATGTTTCATGCCAAACAGCGTGGTTTTCTGGGTCAGTTCGAACATGCCGTCAACGCCGTGATCCTCGCGAAAACGGGTCGACTGGTCGAGCGTCACAACCGGATTCGGGGCAATCTTGATCGGCTCGTAGGTGACGTAGTTCTTGCGTTCCAGCGAAAAGTCGTAGGCACGCACCGCGGCATGATAGGACAGCGAATCATTGAAGCGGTGATCGAGCGAGGCGCTCGCGCTTTTGGCATCGACGTCGTTGTATGAGGTATTCTCGGCGTTTGCCGAGCCATAGTATGTGTTGATCGGCACGTTCACCGGCCGGCCGAGGTAGGCCGGCAGGCCCTGATCCGAGGTGCGGCGATCGTGCAGGTAGTCGGCTTCCAGATTGAGCGTCGTGTCGGCATCGAAGCGAAGCTGCGCGGACGGCGCGATGGCCTGGCGATTCAACTGAAACTGGTCGCGAAAGCTGTTCGAGTTTTCCGCCGCGCCGGTCAGGCGAAAGCGTGCCGCATCGTTGGCGTTCCAGCCAAGATCGAATTCTCCGCGGCGCTCGCCTTCGGTGCCGAGCGAGACGCCCACCGTCTGCACCGGATCGGCTTGCGGCTTCTTCAGTACACGGTTGATCAGCCCGCCCGCCGAGCCGCGTCCGTAGAGCACCGCGGCCGGTCCCTTCAGGACATCGACGCGCTCGACATTCGAGAGGTCGCGGTAGTAGAGCGCGTCGTCGCGGATGCCGTCCACGTACTGATCGGTGATGGTGCTAAAGCCGCGCAGGGTGACCTGGTCGCGCTGGCCGTCGCCGACCGAGAAGCCGACACCCGGCACATTGCGCAGCGCATCCTGCAACGAGGTCGCGTTCTGATCCTCGATGAGCGAACGCGGGATCACATTGACCGTCTGCGGCACATCCATCAGCGACATGCTGGTTTTGGTCGCCGTGTTCGAGCGGCTCGTGTCATATGAGGTGTGCTCGCTTGCGGCATTGACGGCGATCGCCGGGAGCGTGCCGTCGGCAGGCGTGGAGGCGGCCTGCGCCGTTTGAGCCAGCACGGGGCGGGCACTGGCGAGCGAGGTGGCGATGATTAGCGCGTGGCAAGTCTTCTTATTGATGTTCATGACAGCTTCGGTGATGAAAAAACGGTGTAGGTCTGACAGATCGAACGGTCGCGAGTGAGCCGCGCGTGGAGTGCGGCAGGCAATGCACAGTTACGCGCGCGCAAAGCAGCAGCGGGCTGCGCCGGCAGCCGGGTAGAGAAGCTGTGTGGTGAATCCCCTGTGAGTCGAAATCAGTCGAACCGGCCGGGGCGCCGTGAATCGCCTCGCTTGATGCGCGGGCGTGACATCGGCTGCCGCGGTCGGCATGTCGATGTGGGGATGGGAGCCTGGATGCGACCGACGCTGCCTGTATGCAGCGCTCAGTCGCTACGGCTGGATCGTGCGTCCAGCCTGTAATATTTCGAAATTATAACGAGAATTATTCTCGATTAGGCAAAACGCATGGTTTTTGTGTGGTTTTTGTATTTATTCTGCGAGGCCTAATGTAAGCATGGCGCCCGGCGCGGGCCGGGCGCCGCTCAATCTGCGGGATGCCGCGCCTGCGCATCGCGCCGCAGCAACGACACCAGCGGCCAGCCGAGGTTGACGCCGAGGCTTGCCAGCACGATCAGCACCATGCCGGCGAGTTGCGGCGCGGACAGCGCCCGCCCATACACCACGGCATCGACGACGATGGCCGTGAGCGGGTAGACGAACAGCAGCACGGCGATGATGGGCGTGGTCAGCTTGGGCAGCGCGCCGTAGATCAGCACGTAGGAGAGGCCTGTGTGCAGCACGCCCATGCCGATCAGCCAGAACCACTGGGTCGGCCCAATGTGTCCTACCGAAGCGAGCGGCGCGATAAACCCCAGGCACACCACGCCGACCAGGCACTGCGCGAGCGTCAGCAGATGCGGGCGCAACTGGCCGAGGCTCTTGGCGATCAGCGTCACGCTCGCATACAGCACCGAGCCGGCCAGCGCCTCGCCGATCCCGATCAGATAGCTGGCGTGCCCTTGCAGGTTTTCATTGGCTGCCACGCCCGAGGCCAGCACCAGCCCGATAAACGCGGTTGCAATCCAGCCGAGCCGGTCTCCGCCCAGCCGCTCATGAAAGATCGCCGCGCCCATCAGCACGACCCAGAACGGCTGCACATGAAACACCACGGTGGCGACCGCGATGCTGGTGCGGTGAATGGCATCGAAGAACCAGACCCACTGCGTCACCATCAACACGCCGGAGAGCACTGCGAGCAGCACCATACGCGGCGTAAAACGCTGTGCCTTGAAGAAGCCCTTCCACGCGCAATAGCCGGCCAGCGCCAGAAAGCCGAACAGGCAGCGAAAGAACACCATCGTCATCGCGTCGAGCCGCGCTTCCTCGACGAAGATGCCGATCGTCCCCATCAGCAAACCGCCGCTGGCGAGGGTGATGGCGCCCTGTTGACGTGTGGTGAGTGACATGCAAAAACGCTCCGTGACTGAGATCCCTGTCGAGTATCGGAGACTTGCGGGACGGCGGCAAACGAATAAAATTGAGAAATTCGATAAGCCAGGCTTATAAATCATGCACCCTGAATTCGACGTCGACCTGTTGCGCAGCTTCGTCGCCGTGGTCGAGGCGGGCAGTTTCACGAAGGCGGCAGCGACCGTGCATCGCTCGCAGGCGGCGGTCAGCATGCAGATCAAGCGGCTCGAGGGCATGCTCGGCACAACGCTGTTCGTCCGCGATACCCGCAATCTGTCGCTGACGCGGCCGGGCAATACGCTGCTCGAATACGCGCGGCGCGTGATCGATCTGCATGAGGAAGCGTGGTCGGCGATCGTGCGGCCGGAGGTGACCGGGCGCGTCGTGCTGGGGGCGCCGGACGATTATGTGTCGTCGTTGCTCTCGCCTGTGCTGCGGCGTTTTTCGAACTTGTACCCGCATGTCGAGATCGAGATTGTCTGCGCGCAGAGCACGGCGCTTGCGCCCATGCTGGCCGATAACAAGATCGACCTCGCGTTCGTCACGCGCGACCGCAAGCTGCGCGGCGAATATGTGCGCAGCGAGCCGATGGTGTGGGTAGGGGCGTCGGAGGATACGCCGGTGCTGGCGGCCTCGCCGTTGCCGGTGGGTCTATACGAGCCGGGTTGCGTGGCCCGTGCCCATACGCTCGCCGCGCTCGACGCGGCGCGGATCCGCTACCGCGCGGCCTATAGCAGCGCCAGTCTGCTCGGCCTCGTGGCTACCGTGGATGCGGGGCTGGCGGTGATTGCGCTGACGCGTTGCAGCGTGCCGTCGCGACTTGCGATCCTCGGCGATGCGCAGGGCTTGCCGAAGATCGAGCCGCTGGAGATCGTGGTCGCGCGCAGCGCCAAATCGGATCGCCCGACCTGCGACTACCTTGCTGCCCAGATGATTCAGGATTTGTCGGTACGTGCGCAGCCGCGTGCCTCGGCGGCGGCTTCTTCTTCCGCCGCCTTGTCCGTGCCGCGCGACGAGCGCGCGTCCGACGTTCAGGCGCGCGCGTAAGCCGTCACGTCACCATCGATTGCGAGCCTGACGCGCTCACCCGGTTGCGGTGTGCGATAGCCGGGCACGCGGGCCCGCACCACCGTCTGCGCGGCCGACTGCAATTGCAGCGCGACGCCCGCGTCCTGCCCCTGGAAGATCACGTCCTGTACGACCGCTTCGAACGAGGCGGTGCCGTCCGGGGTGGTTTCGTCGGCGCGCCACAGGCGGATCTGTTCAGGACGCACCATCACGTCGACGGCGCCGTCCCGCGTGGGCGCCGAGAGAGTCAGCTCACCCAGTTCGCAGCTCACGCGGTTGCGTGCGGCCACGCCTTGCAGCAGCACCGCTTCGCCAATGAACGACGCGAGTTCGCGCGTGACCGGCCGCCGGTAGATCATCTCCGGCGTGGCGGTCTGGATCAGCTTGCCTTGCCACAGCACCGCGACTTCATGACCGAGCGAGAGCGCTTCCGACTGGTCGTGCGTCACCAGCACCGCAGTGGCGCCGGCCGCGGCGAGCGCGCTCGCCACTGCCTGACGTGTTTCGAGGCGCAGCGCCGCGTCGAGGGACGAGAACGGTTCATCGAGCATCACGAGCGTGGGCGAAGGCGCCAGCGCCCGTGCCAATGCCACCCGTTGCTGCTGGCCGCCGGAAAGCTGCTGCGGCGCGCGCTCCGCGAAGGACGCCGGCAAGCCGACCAGTTCGAGCAGTTCGGCGACACGATGCCGTGCGCGCCGTTGCGTGCGCGGCAGACCAAAGACAATGTTGTCCGCCACCGACAGATGCGGAAACAGCGCGCCTTCCTGCGGCACATAACCGATGCGGCGACGCTCCGAGGGCACATGCAGCGCATCGCCGGCGACGCGCTGGCCGTCTATTTCCACCGTGCCGCGGTCGGCGCGTTCGAAGCCGCACAACACGCGCAGCAAGGTGGTTTTGCCGCTGCCGGACGGACCGAGCAGGGCGAGCAGCGTGCCGCGCTCGACGGACAGATCGATGCCGTGCAGCACCGGGTTGCCGTCGAACGATTTATGCAGGCCGCAGATACGAAGTTCGCTCATGAGAATCGATGGGGATGGCGGTAAGTTCGACGCAGTCTAGCTGCGCTCGCCAAGCAGCGCTGAGCGGCCGAGCAGCGTGAACAGCAGGCCCGAGGCGCACAGCGAGATGCCCGTGAGCAGCGCCGCGTACGGTGCGGCGGCGGCAAATGCCATGGTCGACGTGTCGGCCCAGACCTGGGTGGCGAGCGTCTGGGTGCCGGCGGGGGAGAGCAGCAGCGTGGCGTTGAGTTCGGTGACAACCGAGATGAACACCATCGAGGCCGCCGCGCCCAGGCCCGGCCCGGCAAGCGGCAGCAGCACGCGCACGAGCGTCTGGCCCCACCCCAGGCCGAGCGCCCGCGCGGTCTCTTCGAGACGCGGCTGCGCCTGCATCAGCGCAGCGCGCACGCTGACCAGAGCGAGCGGCAGGAACAGGATCGAGTAGGCGATGATCAGCAGCGTGGTGCTCTGATAGAGCGGCTGCAGGGCATGTACGGCGAGCGAGACGATCGCCAGCGCGATCACGAGACCGGGGATGCCTTGGGCCAGAAACACGGTGCGCTCGAACAGCGTCGCAAGCCGTCCCGGATAGCGCACCAGCAGGAACGCGAGCGGCACGATCAGCACCGTGGTCAGGACGGCGGCGCCGAGCCCGAAGCCGAGCGAGGTGAGCGTCGCGTCGAACAGCAGTTCGGGCGAAACGTCGGCTGGCGTGACGGCGGCCGCGCCCGGCTGCGTGAGCCAGTAGCCGATCATGCCGAGCGGCACGCCGAGCGTGGCGATAGTCACCGCGGCAAAGCCCGCGACCACCAGCCAGCGCCATAGACCCAGGTCATAACGCAGCACCGCGCGGCGCGCGCCACGATCGACACGTTCATAACGCGCCGCACCGCGCACGCGGAATTCGAATGCCAGCACGACGAGGCACATCAGGATCAACAGGCAGGCGAGCAGCGACGCGCCCGGACCATCGAAGCTGGTGCGGTATTCGGCGTAGATTTCGGTCGTGAAGGTATGAAAACGCAGCAGCGTGAATGCGCCGAATTCGGCCATCACGCCGAGTGCGACCAGCAGCATGCCGCCCAGCAACGCGGGGCGCAGTTGCGGCAGGATCACGCGCACAAAGGTGCTCCAGCGGCCGCAGCCGAGCGAGCGGGCGCTTTCTTCGAGCGCCGGGTCCATGCTGCGCAACGCAGCGGCCACCGGCAGATAGACCAGCGGGAAATACGAAGACGTAATGACAAGCAAGGCGCCGTTGAAGTCCTGCAGGTCCAGACTGAACGACACCCAGGCATAGCTCGTGATGAACGGCGGCATCGCGAGCGGGGCGGCCATTGCGACGGCCCAGAAGCGGCGGCCGGGCAGATGGGTGCGTTCGACGAACCAGGCCGCCGCCGTGCCCAGCACAGCCGAGGCGAGCGTGGCCGACACCGTGATGGTCAGCGTGTTGACGAGCAGCTCGCCGACCAGCGGCCGGAACACCAGTTCGACCGCCTCGGCCAGACCGAAGCTCGCTGCGCGCCACACCGTGAAGGCGAGCGGCAGCAACACCAGTAGAGCACTTACCGCGGCAGCCGCGAACAGACCACCCGGTGCGCGCTTGCGGGCGCGCGCCGGTTCAGAGGCAACAGCCGGCGCCGCGGCTGACACGGCATCGCTCATTTACAGCAGTCCAGCCTGACGCAGCAGCTTGCCGGCCTGGCTGTCGTCACCGAGTTGCTGCACCGTCAGTGCCGGCGGGTTCAGTTCGTTGAACGGCTTGAGGATCGGGTCCGGTGCGACGCCGCTATGCAGCGGGTACTCGAAGTCCACATGGCCCTTCGCCATCAGCGACTGGGCGCGTTCGCTGACCAGGTAGGCCAGGAACTTCTGCGCGCCGCTTTCGTTGTGCGCGGACTTCAGCACGGCTGCGCCCGACACGTTCACGAGTGCGCCGGCATCGCCGTTGCTGAAGTGGTAGAGCGCGCTGCGGGTGGCCTTGTCGCCGATTTCGGCATGCAGACGCGCCCAGTAGTAGTTGTTGATGATGCCGGTTTCGACCGCGCCGCGGTTGACCGCAGCCACCACGCCTTCGTCGTCGTCGAAGATCTGCGAGTTGGCCTTCAGGCCCTTCAGCCACTCGAGCGTTTGTGCTTCGCCCTTCAGTGCGATCACGGCGCTCACGAGCGGCAGGAAGTCGCCGTCGCTCGGCGCAATACCGAGCTTGCCCTTCCATTCCGGCTTGGCCAGATCGAACAGCGATTGCGGCAACTGTGCCGGCTGGACCTTGGCCGTGTTGTAGGCCAGCACGTTTTCACGCGCGGTCACGCCAACCCACACGCCGCTCGGCGAATCGAAGCGTGCCGGGACGGCTGCCAGCGTTGCTGCATCGACCTTGCCGAGCAGACCTTTTTCTTCCAGCAGCATCAGTTCCGGCGAGTTTTCCGTGAAGTACACGTCAGCGGGCGACGCCGCGCCTTCCGCGACGAGCTGGGCGGCCAGTGCCGGGCCTTCGCCGGTACGGATCTTCACCGAGATGCCGGTTTGATTCTGGAAGTCCTTCGCGAGCGCGTTGACGACCTGCTCGTGCTGCGCGCTATAGAGCGTGATCGATTCAGCGTGTGCGGCTAGCGGGGCGGTGCCCAGCGTCGCCAGCAGGAGAGCGGCCGCGCCGCTGATTGCGCGGACACGGTTGCCAAGCCAGGAATGAGTCATGATGCGGAATTCCTTTTGTGATGGTATCGATCTATTTCACGCGCGGCTCGCCACGAGCGGCACCGTGTGGGTGCCGGTCGCGGCGCTGTGGTGGTGCGGTCTCCGCGCGTCCAGCCAAACCTGCCTGTTGACGAGCACCACATGCGCTACATGCGGCGCCCGGCCTTAGGTCTCGAACAGCTCCGCGCCGATATACGAACCCGGCTTCGCGCCCGGCGGGCAGGCAAACACCGCGCTGCCGACGTGCGTCGTGAACTGGTTCATCATGTCGAACTTCGAGAGCTTCTCGTTGATGGGGATGAAACCGGTGCGCGGGTCGCCCTGGTAGGCGATGAAAATCAGCCCCGCGTCGTACTCGGTTTCCTGGCGCCATGGCGGCCAGCGCTCGATGTAGAAATTCGAGCCGTCGTTATACGAGTACGAGCGGCGCAGAATCTGCGCGCCGTTGTTGGTCGCCTGGTTCGACAGCCGGACGTGCGAATTTTCCGGAATCACCGGATTGCCGTCCTTGTCCTGCGCGTCGAGATCGAGCGGGTCGAATTCATTCTTCTTGCCGATCGGCGCGCCGCTGTACTTGTGCCGGCCGAACACCTGTTCCTGGAAATCGGCCTCGGTCATGTCCCAGTGTTCGAGCGTGATACGGATGCGGCGCACGACGCTATACGAGCCGCCTTGCATCCACGGCGCGTCCGCACCGTTGGCCCAGACGAACTGGTTCATCAACTCGGGCTTTTTGGTCGACGGGTTGTTGGTGCCGTCCTTGAAGCCCATCAGGTTGCGCGGCGTCTGACCACGCGGACCCGAGACGAAGCCGGCCTGGCCCCAGCGCATGGTCGCCACGCCGTAGCTCTGGCGCACCAGTTGGCGCACGGCGTGGAAGGCGACTTGCGCGTCGTTCGCACAGGCCTGGATGAAGAGATCACCACCGGTTTTTTCCGGCAGCAACTGGTCGCCGTTAAAGCGCGGCAGATCGACGAGCGCGGCCGGGCGGCGATTGGCGATGCCGTAGCGGTCCTTGCCTTCCGACGTGAACAGACCCGGGCCGAAGCCGAAGGTCACCGTCAGGCCGGCCGGGCCGAGGCCGAGCACGTCGCCGGAGTCCGGCGCGGCCTTGCCGTCGGGGCCGGGCAGCGCACCGGCGGGCTGGCCCTGGGTCATGCGCGCGGCGGCGTCGGTCCAGGTGCGCAGCAGGCCGATCACGTCGTCGCGCTTCGTCGTGGTCAGATCGAGCGCGGCCACGTAAATGTGCGATTGCTGCGCCGTGACGATGCCGCTCTGATGCTCGCCGAAGAACGGTTCGACCGCGAGGTACGGATCCTGATGCGGATCGCCGGCATGCCCCTGCGGCTTGCTGAGCGCGGCCTGGGCGACGCCGGTCGCGCCGAGGCTCGCGCCTGCAGCGACCGCCGCACCTCCCGCCTTCAGAAAGCCGCGCCGGGCAGGCCGCGTGGGGGGATTGTCATCGGTTGTCATGATTACTTCGCCAACACCAAAGTGTTTACGTCGTCTTCCACGTAGTAAAAGCCATCGCCTGCGGGCGTCATGACGATGCCGAACAGGTCGCCGTTACCGGGGGGCGACTGAGCCTTGTCGGTATCGATCCAGCGTGCGTAGATCTGCTTGCCGTTCGCCGGGTCGATCTCGACCACCTGGCCGTTCAGCGCATTGGTCACCAGCAGGTGGCCGTTGGGCGCCATGACCATGGCCAGCGGGCGATGCAGCAGGCCGTCGGCGGTGAGCTGGCGGCCAACACCCGCGCTGATGTCGCGCGTCATCGGGTCTTCGATCACGCTGACGCGGTTACCGATCGCGTCCGAAACATACAGGATTTTCTGGTCCGGCGACAGGGCGAGACCGGTCGGTCCGATCAGGAACACGCCCTTGTCGGCCTGAGCGCCGAAGCCGCTGCCCACGACCGTTTCCTTCTTCACGACCGGCGGCTTGCCGTCCGGAATGTCGAGATCCAGACGCAGCACGGTGGCCTGCTTGTAGACCGGCGGTTCGCCGTCTACACCGACTGCGGTTGCCGGGCCAACGCCGAAGCCGGCGTTGCTGACAAACAGCGTGGCGCTATTGCCGTTGTCGACGACCGCCATATTGCCCCACGGGTCGTTGATGTTCGGGCTGCTGATGGCCGAGGCGATCTTGCCCTGCGAATCCAGCACGATCAGGCAGCCCGCCCCTTTCGTGCCCGTGGTGCCGTCATTGCTCGGCGTGCTGCCGACGATCACCCAGCCCGATTTCAGCATGGTCATCGCGGTCGACAGACCGACGCCGCCCGGGCACTCCTTCAGGTCGCGCGGAATCGACGCGAACAGCGTCATCTGCTTCGTGTCCGGGTGGTAGTCCACGATCGTGGTGCCCGTGCCTTGCAGGTTGGTCGAGTTGTTGAAGTTGTCGACGAGGACGTCGTCTTTCTTCACGCTGCCGGCCGAGACCGGCGCCACGACGATCGCGTACGGGTTCTGGTCGCCGTTGTCGGGCACCGTGTTGATGAGCGTGGTGTGCTTATGTACCGTCTCGAGAAAACCTTTCGGATCGGCGTACGCGGTGCCGGCCGCGACGAGGGCGGCGGCGCTTGCCGCTGCTGCCATCAGTGCCCGCGTAGCGCGCGGCAAAGACTTGCGCTTGGGGTAATTCATGATTGAGCCTCCGTGCCTGCGCACAAAGCGGTGAATGCGGTCATGATCGAAAGCATCGGTCCGGGATTAAGAAAAGGTCAGAAGGTAATGTTGGTCCGCACGCCGACGACGAAGGTATCGTGCATGGTCTGCGTCTGGTTGTTCGGATTTTGTCCCGCGCCCGGATTGAACGTATATTGGAGATCGCCCTGAATTTGCCACCACGGGTTGACCTGATACTGGTAGGTCGCTTCAAGCACGGTTTCGCTGCCACGGATGACGTACGGTACACCGTTGTAGGTGAACTGATCCTGATCGAGCCCGGCTGCGTAGGGGCTGACCTTGATGTATGCCAGGCCGAGCCCGGCGCTGTCGTTATCGCGGCCGGCGAACGGCGCTTTCAGCACGATACCCACGTTGGCGCTGGCGGTGACTTCATTACGGTCACCCGGCGCACCCATTACGCGTGCGAACACGCCGAGGCTGCGCGGTTCGTCCGGGTCCGGGCGCCAGATCATCTGGTCTGCGACCGCATAGATGCTGTAGTCGCCGTGATGTTGCGCGGCAATCCCGGTCGTCGCGGGGTTGGCAAGCGAGAGGCCGGTGTTGTCGTAACGCTGGTCGGCAAAGCTCTCGTTGTTGTACCAGACACCGATCTTGTAGGTGCCGGGCAGCGCGTTGCTGCTCATGCCGACCATCTCGCCCTCGGCGGGCTGATTGATCGAGTACTGCAGTTCGCCGATGAACAGCGCGCCGTTGTGCAGGTTGAAGTTGGTGCCGCTCAGATTGTTCGGATTGTTGCCGAGCGGATCGCCGTCGAACACGCCCGCGAGGGCCGTCAACGAAGGCGTGATCTGCCCGCGCACGCGCACGCCGAGCGCCGACAGCGGATAGGCGGGGCCGCCCGACGGCATGTCGTACGAGGGCAGGCCGGGCCAGCCGAACATCGTATTGACGAACAGGCCAGCGTACTGGCTGACGATAAATTCCTGGTCGATACTCTGCTGACCGACCTTGATGTCGAGCTTGTTATTCAGCAGGGCCTGCTGGTACCAGAGTTCCCACAGACGCGTCGTATCCTGAGCTTCGATGCCGCTCGCGGTATTCAGCGTGCCGAGATAGTACTGGCTCAGATCGCGCCCGTGAATGTTCAGTGCGCTGACATTGAACGTGCCGCCGTAGAGACCGAAGGCCTTTTGCGTATCGAGGCCGACGCTCATTTCCGTCAGGCCGTCGTAGGTCGCTCCGCGGGCGAGACCGCCACGCACGTTGCCGAGCACTTCACTGATTTCGCTGAGGCCAAACGTAATACCGTACTTGTTCAGCCACGGACGCAGCCCATAGATGTCGCCGAGCAGATTCCCGCGTGCCCAGGTGCCGGTCCACTGATTGGTGGGTTGCGCCTGGATGCTCAGGTCGGCTTCGGGCGCATCGTTCGGAGTGGCATCGGGGTTGGTGATGACAGTGCCTGCCATCGCCGTGCCGGCCGTCAGCGAGGCCCATGCGAATGCCGTATAAAGCACCACGCTGCGAATCGAGGGCAAACGTAGCGAGCGAGCGGCGCGACCGCGCGGTGTAGCATTCTTCAGTGGACGCACGGCTGACGCGAGTCCTTTGGACTGGGCGAACTTCATCGAAATCCTTATTGTGTTGTATCGACTGTTCCGGCTATCTGCGCTCAACGGCGATAGGCGGACTTCCCGCGTGTTGCTGCTGCGGTTCGCGACGCCTCAGACAGCAATGCCGAGATCGTACGCATGCGGAATAGGTGCGTCAATACAAATGAGAACGATTCGCAACAATATTACTGAGGTGTAATTGCGAATTTTACGTCAGCCAGTCATTATTTAGTTGTGCGTTATTTAAACGTAAAATAAACGTAATTTAATAGTATGGTTAAGGATGCGCTTGTTGGTGATTGCCAGTCACCAGGGCCAGCGAAGGGTGAGCTTTTCCGGGAGACTCGTATCGTCTGATTGTGTCTGATGGTCCTGCCAGTCAAAGCACGTATGAGCAATGAGGCGAACCGGCGCCGGGATATGCGGTCGAACCGCTCGAATGTATCGAAAGCTTATTGTCAGGATTGATCTGCATGAATCTGCGTGCCCTATGGCTTTCGTTGCTGACTGGCGCCGAGGCGGCTGTCAGCAACGTGTCTTACGCGCAACTCAATCTGTCGCATGCTGGCGGGCCGCGCCGTGGCCGGTTTTCACCAGGCCCTGCATGAGAAGGCCGTCCCCGCTATCACGCTCGCTCCGGGAATCACTCACTTTTATGCCTATGTCAGACACACTCGACCTCGATCTGTACTTCGCCCGCATCGGCTATCAAGGCCCGCGCGCCGCCACGCTCGCGGTGCTCGGCGAACTGCATCGCCTGCATCCGCTCGCCATTCCGTTTGAAAATCTCGATCCGCTGACCGGGCGCACCGTGTCGCTGGAGCTGCCCGCCATCGTCGACAAGCTGGTCGTCCGCCGTCGCGGGGGCTATTGCTTCGAGCAAAACACGCTGTTAGCGCATGTGCTGATGCAGTTGGGGTTTCGCGTGACGCCGCTGATCGCACGCGTGTTGTGGGGCGCCGACGCGGGGGCGGTCACCGCGCGTAGCCATATGGTGCTGCGCGTCGAGGCCGACGACACCGCATGGTTCGCCGACGTCGGTTTCGGCAGCGTGACGCTGACTACACCCTTGCGCCTCGAGGCGGGCATGCCGCAACGCACGCCGCTGGAAGCGTTTCGCTTTGCCGATGCGTCGCATGGCGCGCTTGATCTGGAGGTCCAGTCGCGCGATAGCTGGGCGAAGGTCTACCGCTTCGATCTGCGGCGCGTCGAATGGATCGACTATGAGGTGTCGAACTGGTACACGTCCACCTGGCCGCAGTCGAAGTTCGTCAACAATCTGATTGTGTGCCGCGTCCTGCCGCACGGGCGCCTTGTGTTGCATAACCGGCGTCTGATCGAGCGCGCGGCGAATGGCGAGGTCGTCAGCGAGCATGTGCTGGACGATGCCGGCGAGCTCGCACTGTGCCTCGGCGAGCGGTTTGGCCTGGCGGTAGGCGAGCTGGATCTGCCGGGCCTGTTCGAGCGCCTGCCCCAGCAGTAACGGGACAAGCTGGCGGCACGCAAGCACATTGGTGTGCGCTTTAAGGTGTGCGCTTGAGGGATCACTTTTTCGGAGCCTGAAGGAATGATTACGCGACTCGTCGTGCAAATCACGGCTTGGCTCGCCTTCATGGCAGTCCTGCTGTTCGGCGCGGCCGGTACGCTGCATTGGGCTGGCGGCTGGTGGTTTCTGCTCGAACTGGGGGTGCTGGGGCTGTGGGTTGGCCTGTGGCTCGCGCGCACCGATCCCGCCTTGCTCGCCGAGCGTCTCAAGCCGATCGTCCAGCGGCAACAGAGCCGCTGGGACCGTCGCTTCATGGCCTATACCGGCGTGGTCTGGGTTAGCTGGATGGTCCTGATGGGGATCGATGCTGGGCGCTTTCACTGGTCAACCGTGCCGGTCTGGCTGAGCGTAACCGGCGCACTCGGTATTTTTCTTTGCCACTACGGCTGCCTCCATGTGTTTCGCGCCAACAGCTTTGCGGCGCCGGTCGTCAAGATCCAGTCCGAGCGCGGTCACACGGTCAGCGACGCCGGCCCCTACGCGTACGTGCGGCATCCCATGTACGCGGCGGCGATCCTGTTTCTCGCCGGCACGCCGCTGCTGCTCGGCTCGTGGTGGGGACTCGTCTGCGTGCCGTTGCTGATTGCCGGCCTTGGCTATCGCGCCGTGCGGGAAGAGCGCGTGCTCGCCGAGCAACTTGAAGGCTATGCCGGGTATGCGGCGCGGGTGCGTTACCGGTTCGTGCCTTATATCTGGTAGCGCTGCGATTCACCGCGTAACCACGCGGGCGGTCCTCGCCCCCCAACTTCACCTCACGTCACCTCCGGATGCTCTTGCACCAGCACGAGGCATTGCGCCTTGTTCTGTGAACCTGTCTAGACAAAATGCACCAAAGCGGCGTAACCGTAAGGTGCTTTCACGCTTGATCCAATCATCGAAACTCTCCTGAAAGCCTTGATTCATAGGGCTTACCCGGAGATTTATGCGAAATCTCACATTTCCGCTTGCGACGATTTTTTTACTCATGCAGACTTGTCTAGTCAATTTAGGCGAGTGAATGGATCGCTCGGCTAGCTGGATGGTGTTTCCTCAATCAAAGGAGTTTCGACGTGAAGGTAAACCGCACTACGTTGGCTAAAGCATTGATTGGCGCCGTCCTCGGCGCAGCGACCGTTCTCGCGGCGCCCGTGCAGGCGAAAGAATGGAAGTCCGTGACCATCGCGCTGGAAGGCGGCTATGCCCCGTGGAATCTGACGCTGCCGGGCGGCAAGCTGGGCGGCTTCGAGCCGGAGCTGGTGGCGAATCTGTGCGCGCGCATCCAGTTGCAGTGCAATCTGGTTGCGCAAGACTGGGACGGCATGATCCCGGGTCTGCAAGCGGGCAAGTTCGACGTCCTGATGGACGCGATCTCCATCACGCCGGAACGCGAGAAGATCATCGCTTTCTCGCGTCCTTACGCCGCCACGCCGGCTACCTTTGCGGTGACCGACACCAAGGTGCTGCCGAAGGCGAGCGCAACCAGCGCCGTGCTCAAGCTGACGGGCGACCCGAAGACCGACCAGTCTACGGTCGACGCGCTGCGTAAAGAGCTGAAGGGCAAGACCATTGGCATTCAGTCCGGCACCGTCTATACCAAGTTCATCAACGACGGCTTCAAGGACGTTGCCACCATCCGCGTCTACAAGACTTCGCCGGAGCGCGATCTCGACCTGGCGAACGGCCGCATCGACGCTTCGTTCGACGACGTGACCTACTACGCGGCCAATACCGACAAGAAAGAGACCGCATCGATCGTGATGGCCGGACCGAAGATCGGCGGCCCGATCTGGGGCCCGGGAGAAGGCCTGGCGTTCCGCAAGCAGGACGCTGATCTGAAGACCAAGTTTGACACCGCGATTGCCGCAGCGCTGGCCGACGGCACCGTGAAGAAGCTCTCCGAGAAGTGGTTCAAGACTGACGTTACGCCCTGATCTGAGCGGCAATGAGGCGCTTGCCGGCGCGAGGCGGCCTGGCCGCTTTGCGTCGCTATGCGAACCCTGCGAGGTGTTTGCTCGGGGTCTGCATGGCAGCAGTACTTGATGTACCAGCACGCGTAGCGGCACTCGCGCGTGCCGGCTGATTGATCCAACGGATTGGACGAGGGGTAGGGTATGGCTCTGATCGGGATGCTCGGCTTCGGGCCGGATGGCTGGGGCGGCGTGGTGCTGCTGGCGGCCCTGATGACTGTCGCGCTGACGCTCGCGGCACTCGCTGTCGGCGCGGTGTTCGGCGCCCTGGTGGCGGCGGCCAAGCTGTCGCGCTTTCGCAGCTTGCGCATCATCGGCGACTTCTACACGACGGTGTTTCGCGGTGTGCCCGAACTGCTTGTGATCTATCTGTTTTACTTCGGCGGCTCGACGCTGGTGACGACAATCGGCCAGTGGTTCGGCGCCGACGGCTTCGTCGGCGTGCCGCCCTTCGTGATTGGCGCGCTCGCGGTGGGGATGATCTCCGGCGCGTACCAGGCCGAGGTGTACCGCGCGGCCGTGCTGGCGGTTTCGCGCGGCGAGCTGGAAGCGGCCCGTTCGATCGGCATGCCCACGCTGACGATGGCGCGCCGCATCCTGATTCCGCAGGTGCTGCGCTTCGCCTTGCCGGGTATCGGCAACGTCTGGCAACTGAGCCTCAAGGACTCCGCACTGATTTCGGTCACGGGTCTCGCCGAACTGCTGCGCGTGAGCCAGGTGGCCGCAGGATCGACCCACCAGTATTTCACCTTCTTCGTCGTGGGCGGCGCGCTGTATCTGCTGATGACAAGCATCTCCAACCGGGTCTTCAATCACGCGGAAGCGCGTGTAGGCCGGTCCTTCCGCCGCAATTTCGCGCGTAACTGACGAGGTATCCGGTCATCATGCATATCGACTTCGATTTCCTGCTCGACACGCTGCGCCAGTTGCTCGCCGCCGTGCCGACCACGCTCGGGCTATTCTTTTCTTCGCTGGTGCTGGGTGGACTGCTCTCGCTCGTGATCGTCACGATGCGCGTCTCGCCGCACTGGCTGCCCAATCGCTTCGCACGCGCTTACATTCTCGTGTTTCGCGGCTCGCCACTGCTGATCCAGATGTTTCTCGTCTACTACGGACTCGGTCAGTTCGGCGTGATCCGCGAGAGCTTCCTGTGGCCGGTGCTGCGCGAACCGTATATGTGCGCGGTGCTTTCGCTTGCGCTGTGCACCGCCGGATATACCGCCGAGATTATCCGCGGCGGCCTGATGGCCGTGCCGGTCGGACAGATTGAAGCGGGCTATTCGATCGGCCTGTCGGGCTTCGCATTGCTGCGCCGTGTGATCGGGCCGATTGCGCTGCGCCAGTGCCTGCCGGCTTATTCGACCGAAGCCGTCTTGCTGGTCAAGTCGACGGCGCTCGCCAGTCTCGTCACCGTATGGGAAGTCACCGGTGTCGCACAGCAGATCATCCAGCAGACCTATCGGACTACTGAAGTGTTTATCTGCGCCGCGCTGATCTACCTGTTCCTGAATTTCGTCATCGTGCGCCTGCTGGGCCTGCTCGAAGTGCGTTTGTCGCGCCATCTGCGCGCCGCACCCACCCAGCCCAAAGCGCGCCCGGTTTCCACCGCTACCGAAGCACGCGAACCTCGCCGGGCCGCCCCCTGAACGGCCGCTCATCCTGGACAGTCTGGAGAATCACATGAACGCTACGGCACCCGTTGCATTGTCGGTCAAGAACATACACAAATCGTTCGGCGACCATCACGTTCTGAAGGGCATCTCGCTCGACGCGCATCAAGGCGACGTGATCTCGATCCTCGGCGCGAGCGGTTCCGGCAAGAGCACGTTTCTGCGCTGCCTGAACCTGCTGGAGACGCCCGATGACGGCTCGGTCGCGCTGGCCGGCGAAGAACTGAAAATGAAGCGCCGCGGCGACGGCAAGCTGCAGCCGAGCGACCGCCGCCAGGTGGATCGTATCCGCTCGCAACTCGGCATGGTGTTTCAGAACTTCAACCTCTGGTCGCATATGACCGTGCTTGAAAACCTGCTCGAAGGGCCGATGCGCGTGCAAAAGCGCAGCCGCGCCGAAGCGCTCGAAGAGGCCGAAGCACTGCTCGCCAAAGTGGGGCTCGCGGAAAAGCGCGGCCACTATCCTGCGCACCTCTCGGGCGGCCAGCAGCAGCGCGTGGCGATTGCCCGGGCGCTGGCGATGCATCCGAAGGTCATGCTGTTCGACGAACCGACCTCGGCGCTCGACCCGGAACTGGTCGGCGAGGTCTTGCGCGTGATGCGTTCGCTGGCGGAAGAAGGCCGCACCATGCTGGTCGTCACGCACGAAATGGGCTTTGCGCGCCATGTGTCGAATCGCGTGATGTTCCTGCATCAAGGCGAAGTCGAAGCGGACGGCACGCCCGACGAGGTGTTCGGTGAAACCAAGTCTGAGCGCTTCAGGCAATTCGTCTCGAGCCACCATCACCGTACTGCTAACTGAGCATCGCCATGGCTGTCATCCGTTCCGATCGTCCTCTCGACTGGCGTCAGATTGCGGCGGTGGCCGCGGGCGCGCCACTCGAGCTTTCCGCCGATGCGCGGGCGCGCATCGCCGCGGCGCATGTCCTCGTCGAACAGATTGTCGAGCACGGGATTCGCGCCTATGGCGTGAACACCGGCGTAGGCGCGCTGTGCGATGTGATCGTCTCGCCGTCCCAACAGCGCAGCTTGTCGCGCAATATCCTGATGAGCCATGCGGTGGGCGTGGGCACGCCGCTCGGCGCCACCGAAACGCGCGCGATCATCGCCGCGGCGCTCAATAATTTCGCCCACGGCCATTCGGGCATCCGGCTCGCGGTCGCCGAGCAACTGGTGGCGCTGCTCGATGCCGATTGCCTGCCCGAAGTGCCGGCGTTCGGCTCGGTCGGCTATCTGAGCCATATGGCGCATATCGCGCTGGTGTGCATCGGCGAGGGCCATGCGCGCTATCGCGGCGAGCGCATCAGCGGCCGTGAGGCGTTGCAGCGGCTCGGCCTCGAACCGCTCGTGCTCGACGCCAAGGAGGGGCTCAGTCTCGTCAACGGTACGCCTTGTGTGACCGGGCTTGCGGCGCTTGCGCTGGCGCGCGCCGAGCGGCTGCTCGACTGGACCGACGCGGTTGCCGCCATGAGCTTCGAAAACCTGCGCGGCCAGCTGGCGGCGTTCGATGCCGAATCGCTGGCTCTGCGAATCTCGCCGGGTCTGAATCGGGTTGGCGAAAGAATGCGCGGCGCGCTCGCCGAGAGCGGCATCCTTGCTGCGGTGGTCGGCCAGCGCACGCAGGATCCGCTTAGCATGCGGACCATTCCCCACGTGCACGGCGCGGCCCGCGACGTGCTCAGCGCGACGGCGGACGTCGTCAACCGTGAACTGGCGTCGATCACCGACAATCCGATCGTCGCCGGTACGCCCGAAGCGCCGCGCGTCTATTCGCAGGCTCACGCGGTGGGCGCTTCGATTGCACTGGCGATGGACGGCCTCTCCACTGCGATTGCCCAGGTCGCGGCGATGGCTGAGCGGCGCCTCGACCGCCTCGTCAACCCGCTGGTAAGCGGCTTGCCGGCCTTCCTCGCGGAACCGGGCGGCACCTGTTCCGGCTTCATGATTGCGCAGTACACGGCCGCTTCGCTGGTGGCGCAGAACCGGCGCCTCGCGGTGCCCGCGAGCCTGGACGGCGGCATCACCTCCGGCTTGCAGGAAGATCATCTGTGCCATGCGACGCCCGCGGCGCTCAAGGCGCTGGAGATCATCGACAATGCCGGCCGGATTGTCGCCATCGAACTGCTGGCGGCTGCCCAGGCTTACGACCTGCAAACGCTCGATGCAGCACGCGCGCCGTACACTGATTCTCTGTGGCGGGACGTGCGCAGGACCGTGCCGACGTATCGCGACGACCGGCCGCTCGCCGAGGACATGGCGCTGGCGTTTCGCATGATCGCCGATAGCGCGCCGCCGCCGCTGCCGAACCCTGGTAAGATGCGGCCTGCGGTCGCCAGTGCCGGAGCGGACGCCGGTTCTGAACCGGACGCCGGCGCGAATCCTACAGCATCCACTACGCCTGGTGTCGCCGCCCGCGACCTGCGATCGGCGGCATGACAGGGTCGATCGACCCTCCAGCCGGTGCGGCCGGCCTACCCGCCGGGCGCATTGGCGTATTGCGTACCACCCACGAGGTCGACGTGAATATGAATATAAGCAACACGCCATTCGAAACTGCCGAGGACCGTGCCGGCCACGCCGGCGAAGCGATCGCGAAGGAGCCGGCAACAAGGGAGCCGGCCAAGGCGACGCCTGCCTACGAGCAGATCAAACGCTATGTGGTCAAGCGGATCGCCGAAGGGGACTGGAAACCGGGCGGATTGATTCCATCGGAAACTGAACTGGTCAAGGAGTTCGGCGTGGCGCGCATGACGGTGTCGCGCGCGCTGCGCGAGCTGACTGCCGAACGGGTGCTGACGCGCGTGCAAGGCTCCGGCACCTTCGTCGCGCCACAGCGCTACGAATCGACGGTGCTCGAAATTCGCAATATCGCCGACGAGATCGCCGCGCGTGGCCATCGCCACATGGCGCACGTGCTGGCGCTCGAACCGAGCGAGGATCCGCAGGCGCTCGACGCGCTGGGTCTTGCCGCCGGGCCGGCATTTCACTCGCGCATCGTGCATAGCGAAGAAGGCGAGCCGATCCAGTACGAGGACCGCTACGTCAATCCCAAGGTGTTCCCCGAGTATCTGCAACAGGACTTCACGGTCGAAACGCCGAATCACTACATGGTGCGGCTGGCGCCGATCCAGCGGGCGGAGTTTCGCATCTACGCGCAAAAGCCCGACGCCCATGTGCGCCGGCATTTGCTGATGGAGATCGGCGAGCCGTGTTTGCTGCTATGGCGCCGCACGTGGGTCGGCGAAGCGGTGGCGACTTCGGTGCAGTTGTGGCATCCCGCTTCGCGCTTCCATCTGGCGGGCAACGTCTGATTGCGGCGCGGGCCCGACGCACGGGCCGCTACACTCAGCCCTGGCGTTGCGACATGTCCGGTGTGAACCGGCAGCCCAGCCGGTAGCGCGAGCCCGGATGCACGAAGCGGGCGAACGTTACCGCCACGCCGCTGGTCCAGGTCCGGCGCACCAGCGTCAGGCACGGCTCCTCCGGGCGGATTTCCAGTAGAGCGGCTTCAGCGGGCGTCGGCAGCCCGGCGTCGACGACGTGTTCGACATCGTGGGCCGGCACGACGTTGTAGAGATACTCGGACGGCCGGATCGCCGCGAAGTCCTGCTGCAGAAATTCCGGTGCGGTAGCGGGATTCACGTAGCGGTCTTCGAGCTGTACCGGCAAGCCGTTTTCGCGGTGCACGCAGATCACATGAAACACCGAGGCGCCAGGCGCGAGACCCAAGGCGTTCGATACCACCACCGGCGCGGTCTCGCGTTGCTTGAGCAGCGTTTCATAGCTGTATTCGTGGCCGCGCGAGCGGATCTCGTCGCCGATATGGGCGATCATCAGCAAGGTGGATTGCGGCTTGGCTTCGGCGACGAAGGTGCCCACGCCCGAGACTCGCGTCAGCAATCCTTCTTCGGCGAGTTCGCGCAATGCCCGGTTGACGGTCATGCGTGACACGCCGAGCTCCGCTACCAGGTCCAGCTCCGAGGGAATGCGGTCGCCGGGCTGCCGCGCGCCTGATTCGATGGTCCTGCGGATGTGGCTCTTGACCTGTTCGTAGCGTGTGGTGGGATGGTCGGGAATGTCGAGCGCGTTGAGCGCCGCGCTGGCTGTTTCGCGCGTTGCAGCACGAGTCACGGCGCGAGTTGCGGCACGGGTAGCTGCGCGGGTCGCCGCGGCGCGCGTTGCCGGCCGGGGGGCCATGCCGCGGGCGACGCGCGGGCTCATGCCGGGCCCACCTCGTCGGCGCCCTGGGTCCAGAAGGCGTTGCGGTCGAAGTAGTTCTGCAGGAACTGGCGCAGGCGCGGCTGGCCGGCATCGTGAAAGACCTCGCGCGGTTTGCCCGTTACGGCGATGCGGCCCTGATCGATAAACACCACCTTGTCGGCCACTTGCGCAGCGAAGCCCATTTCATGCGTGACCACCGCCATCGTCATGCCATCGCGCGCCAGTTGTTTCATCACCTGCAGCACCTCGCCGACCAGTTCGGGGTCGAGCGCCGAGGTGGGTTCGTCGAACAGCATGATGTGCGGCTCCATGGCGAGCGCCCGCGCAATCGCCACGCGTTGCTGCTGGCCGCCCGAAAGCTTCACCGGATACGCGTCCGCCTTGTGAGCCAGACCGACCGTTTCGAGCATCGCATGAGCGCGGCGGCGCGCTTCGTCGCGCGACAGATGCCGCACCCGCAGCAATGCCTCCATCACGTTGCCGAGCGCGCTCATATGCGGCCACAGGTTGAACTGCTGGAACACCATGCCGACATTGCGCCGCACGCGGTTGATTTCGCCCTGCGAGGCGCGCACGCGGCGGCCGTTGCGCTCCGTGTAGCCGAGCAGTTCGCCTTCGATGCGCACGTCGCCTTGATCGTAGGTTTCGAGCGCGGCGAGACAACGCAGCAGTGTGCTTTTGCCGGACCCCGACGGCCCGATGATGCAGACCACTTCGGAGCGGGCAATCTGCAGATCGATGCCGCGCAGCACTTCGACTTCGCCGAAGCGCTTGCGCAGGTCGCGTACCTCGATCAGCGGCGTGCCGCGATCCGGGGCTGCGGTGGTGGGAGCGGAGGTCGGCATGTCGGCTAGGGCGTTCATCGATAGATCCGGAGGGTGTTCATGCCATGAAGCGCGCGATCCGGGCTTCGGCCCACATGCCGGCACGCGAGGTGAGCTCGACGAGCGCGAGGTAGCACGCGCACAGCGCCAGCAGCGTTTCGACAAAGGCAAAGGTAGCCGAGCCGATGCCGGTCAGCACGAAGGTGAGTTCGGGCACCGTGACGATCGACAGCACAGCCGTTTCCTTGCTGAGCACGATGATCAGGTTGGTCAACGCCGGGACGATCAGCACCAGCATTTGCGGCACCTGGATGCGCAGCACCGCTTGCCAGCGCGAAAGACCGAGACACGAGGCTGCTTCGAGGTGGCCGGGTGGCACCGACTGGAAGCCCGAGCGAAACGCCTCGGCAAAATAGGCGCTGCCGTACAGCCCCAGTCCGAGGACACCGGCGGTCATCGGTTCGAGCGTGAGGCCGAACGAAGGGCCGCCGTAGTAGAGCAGGAATAGCTGCACCAGAAACGGCGTGCCGCGAAAGAGTTCGATATAGAAACGCAGCAGCCCCCGCACCCAGCGCCCGCAAAAGAGTTGCAGCACCGCAATCAGAAAGCCGATCAGCATGCCGATGACGACGCCCGCCGCCCACGTGCCGACGGTCGTGGCGAGACCCGCCGCAATCGGCTGCAGGTTGTGAGTAATGACGGTGGGGTCGAATTGCTGCATGACTGAGATCTCGGCTCGGGCCTTCAGGCCTGCTGCAAACGGTGCTCGGCGCCGTGAGCGACCAGCGCGAGTGCACCGCAGATGACGAAATAAATCAGCCCGGCGGCGAGATACGCTTCGAGCGGACGATAGGTGCTGGCGGCGATGTTCTGCGCGGTGCGCGTCAGCTCCGCCACGCCGACCACCGAGATCAGCGACGAAGCCTTGATCAGCAGCACCATTTCGTTGACGAGCGAGGGCAGTGTGAGGCGGAAGGCCTGCGGCACCTGAATCCGGCGCAGCATGTCGAACGGCGACATGCCGAGCATGCGCGCGGCTTCGATGTGCCCCGGTGGAATGCTCAGAAAGCCGCCGCGCAGAATCTCGGCGATATAGGACGCGGAGCACAGCGACACCGCGCTGATGGCCGCGACGAGCGGTGAGACGTTGATGCCGGCAAACGGCAGCAGGTAATACACGAGCAGCAGTTGCACCAGCATCGGCACGCCGCGAAAGAAGAACACATAGGCGCCGCCGAACATGCGCGCCGCGCGATGCGCCGAGAGCCGCGCCGAGCACACGCCGATTGCCACAAAGAAACCGATCACGAGCCCGGTGAGCGAAATGCCGACCGTCGCCACGGCCGCGTGCAGCAGCAGCGGCAGACCCTGTAGAAAGACCGTCAGGCTGAACATGTGTCGGGCACCCGCTGGAAGACAGGGCAACGCGCGGCCGCGGAGTCAGGCCGGCCGCGCGCCGCCCGACTGATCAATAGTTCGGTGCAGGCATCGTGGTCGGGGCATCCATTGCAACGCCGAACCACTTCTTCTGCAAGGCGGCAAGGCGTCCGTCATTGTGCATCTTGACCAGCGCGGCGTTGAACGCATCGTCGAGCGACTGGCTGTCCGCGTCCTTGCGCATGCAATAAGCGAAGTAGACCTTGGCGCCGAACGGCGGCTGCACGACCGCGAAGGTCTCGGGCCGCTGCTTCGCCACGTAGGCGATGTTCGTCATCGAGTTGGCGACCGCGGCGATGCGGCCTGCGGCGAGGTCGGCATAGGCCTGGTTGTTGTCGACGTATTCGCGGACTTCAGGCGGTTTCGGCAGCGTGGCGATATACGACTTCAACTGGTCGAGCTGCGCTGAGCCCTTGCCCGCGCCGACCGTCTTGCCGGAGATATCGGACGATTGCTTGAGCGAGCTGTCGCTGGCGCGTTTGAGCAGTGCGTCGGTGGCGTCGGCGATCGGCAGCGTGTAGGTGTAGCGCTCCATGCGCGCTTTCGTCACCGTGAGCGGGCCGCCGACCATGTCGAACTTGCCGGCTTCGAGACCGGGCAGCACGCTCGGCCAGGGCAGGTCGATGAAGCGCACCTTCACGCCCAGTTCCTTGCCGATCTCGGCGAACAGGTCCTTGTTGAAACCGGCCTGCTGACCGTTCTCAAGGAAGTCGAACGGTGCAAACTGCATTTCGGTACCCACTACCAGCTCGCCGGCCTGCTTGACCTTGGCAAGCTGATCGGCATGCGCGGCGACGCTCGCCGTACACAACGCCAACATCACTAAACGACACTTCCAGCCTGCAAGGATGCTCATACGATTCTCCGGTTGGCAAAGCGGTGTCGCGCAGAATCGAGCCAGGGCGCGCGGTATGCGAGGCAGTATATACCGCAGTTTTTGCGCGAAATAAATAATCGTGTTGTGCGCTGCAAGGCGCATTGCCGGTACATGATGAGTCACTGAAACGTCCCTTGCGAAGGGGCTTTTGGCGGTATATACAACTGGGAACGCGTGTGGGCCGCCAGGCATTTTGCAAGGTGTTCGAAGTATCGGCGGCGCACGTATTCCTCTGCTCATTGATGAGTCTGGTCCGCTACGCCTTTCAGGAGTATTGCGATGCCGCCGGTTACCCGCATTCCACTCATTGACCTTGCCGGCGTGCGAGCCGGCGATCCCGGCGCGATGGCGCGGGTCGGCCGTGAGATTCACGACGCCTGCACGACGCTCGGCTTTTTCTACATCGTCAATCACGGTGTGCCGCAGGCGGTGATCGACGCGGCCGAGCAGGCGGCCCGCCGGTTCTTTGCGTTTCCCGTGGAGACCAAACGGCGCGCGAAGGTGAATCAGCGGCATCGCGGTTTCAATGCGCTGGGCGACGCCACCATGTATCAGGCGAAACGTCCCGACTACAAGGAGTTTTTCAGCATCGGCCTTGAGCTGCCGGAGGACGACCCGGATGTGCTGGCCGGCCAGGCGCTGCGCGGCCCGAATAACTGGCCGGACTTCATGCCTGAGTTGCGCCCGGCGCTGTATGGCTACTACGAAGAGGTGGCACGGTGCGGCGCCGATCTGTTGCGCGCGGTGGCGGTCAGTCTCGGCGTCGACGAGCAGTTCTTCGCGCCGCGCTATACCAAGCGGATGCAGCGCACCCAGATGGTCTACTACCCGCCGCAGCCGCCGCAGTCGGATGCCGACCAGTTCGGCGTGGCGCCGCATACCGACTATGGCTGCATTACGCTGCTGTGGCAGGACCAGGTGGGCGGCCTGCAGGTGCGCGAGATTGCCAACGACACATGGGTCGAAGCGCCGCCCATCCCCGGCAGCTTTGTCGTCAATGTCGGCGACCTGCTCGCGCGCTGGACCAACGACCGCTTTCGCTCGACGCTGCATCGCGTCATCAACGCGTCCGGTCGTGAGCGTTATTCGATTGCGACGTTCTATGATCCGACCTACGGCGCGTTGGTCGATCCGCGTGAGCTTGGCGCCAGCGAGGCCGAAATCAAGTATCAACCGGTCGCAGCCGGCGACTACATTCTTGGGCGGATCAACGATTCGATGGGTTATCGAAAGAAGCAGGCGGCGCAGGGGACGACAGTATGACGGGCGTGACTCCCGCTGCAATTGCCACGACGCTGGCAGCCCTGCGCGAGGCGTTGGGCGATGACGCGGTGCGCGTAGGCGCGCAGATCGGCGAACGCTCGATGACCGACTGGACGCGTCACGAGCCGACACGCGCGGCGGCCTTGCTATTGCCGCGCACCACCGAACAGGTCGCACAGGCGCTGGCGATCTGTCACGCCGCGTATCAACCGGTGGTGCCGCAGGGCGGCATGACCGGGCTTGCGGGCGGGGCGATTCCGCGTGCCGCCGATATCGCCTTGTCGCTCGAACGGTTAAGCGGCATCGAGGAAATCGACCCGGCGTCCGCCACGCTGACGGTACGCGCCGGCACCACCTTGCAGGCCGCTCAGGAGGCGGCTGCGCAAGCGGGCTTCGAACTCGCACTCGATCTTGGCGCACGCGGTTCGTGCCAGATTGGCGGCAATCTCGCCACCAACGCCGGCGGTAATCGGGTCATCCAGTCGGGTACCGCACGCGACCAGGTGCTCGGGCTGGAGGTCGTGCTGGCGAACGGCGCGGTCCTGAGCTCGCTCGGCAAGATGGTCAAGAACAATACCGGCTATGACCTGAAGCACTGGTTTATCGGCTCGGAAGGCACGCTCGGCGTGATCACGCGGGCGGTGTTGCGGCTGCATCCGCAGCGCGCCGCCCGGCATACGGCGCTGGTCGCGCTGGATCACTACGATGCCGCGGTCAACCTGCTACGGCGGCTGTCGACGCGCTTTGGCAACGACATTGGCGCGTTCGAGATCATGTGGCCGGATTTCTACGACTTCGGCGTTGCCTTGACCGGCGCACGCTCGCCGTTTGCGGAGGCGCACCCGCTTTACGCGTTGATCGAACACGCCAGCTTCGATGCAGCCGACGAAGGCGAACGTTTTGCGGCCGCGTTGACCGAAGCCCTCGGCGCGCATGCCATTCGCGATGCGGTGATTGCGCAGTCGCTCGCCGACGCGCGGGCCTTATGGGCGGTGCGCGAATGCACTGCCGAATTTCCCGTGCGGCTCGACCCGATCAACTTCGATGTGAGTTTGCCGATAGGGGAGATCGGCACGTTTGTCGAGCGCTGCCGCGCGGCGCTCGACCGCCAATGGCCGGGCAACCGCTCGTACTTTTTTGGCCATATCGGCGACTCGAATCTGCATCTCACCGTGGATGGACATTCGGTGCCCGGCGTCGGGCATCACGCGGTGTATGCGTTTGTCTATGAGATGCTCGGACCGCTGCGCGGCTCGGTTTCGGCGGAACACGGCATCGGCTTGCTTAAGCGCGAGTTCCTGCCGATTTCGCGCTCGTCAGAGGAGCTGGCGGCGATGGCCGCGATCAAGCAGGCGCTCGACCCGCATGGAATCCTGAATCCGGGCAAGCTGTTCCATGTCAGCTCGTGACGTGCCGCAGCAATTCGTTCGCGTAACGCCGGTAAAGCCAGGAGAGGACCGAGGCAGCGAGCACCATGAACAGCGCGTTGACGAATGCGAGCCCGATTGCAAACGCGGGAGAGCCATGCGTGCCGGCTATCAGCGCTCTCCGGCCGAACACCTCAAGCGCAGCGATCCAGACGATCATCAGCGGCAGATAGGCAACGACCCCGATGCCGACCATGCTCCAGAAGTGCCCCCGACTGTCTTTCCACGCCGCGCTCAATGTCAGGCGGCTGCCCAATGAGAGGGCGGGGTAGAGCAGACTGAGACGGATGATTACGAACATATAGGCAAAAAACGCCAGCATTGCGATCAGGGCGGCACCCCCGGTCCCGGCCCCGGCCCCGTGCATGCCCAGCACCAGCACGAGCATGAGCGCGATCATGCTCACCACGAGGCCGACTGAGATCAGCGCGTAGCGCCCGAGCGGTTTGCCGCCGAGCGGCAGCAAGGGGTGGATGCCTTCGCCGAGCAGCACGAACCGGTTGACCTTGATGGTCACGCAGCCGTAGACAACGAGCTGCAGCACCGAGAACGCCCCGGTGAGGAACGTGTGGCCGATCTTTGCCGCCACGTCGAGATCGGCGTCCTGGGACGGCAGATGCTGAAAGGGACCCGTCAGCACGCTTGTGCAGGCCAGGATGGCAAATGCGCCAAGGAAAAGTCCCGGCATCCGGGCAATGGCCTGCCATGTACTGATCCAGCTATTCTTGACACAGGTACCGAAACTCAGTTGTTCCATAGGATGGCTTGAAAGGCTTATTGTGGTTTTATACCGGCGGAATTGAGCGCGGGATGGTCAGGATAATAAATCAAGTTGCCGGGTGAATTGTCAACTCAGTTGCCAACCGAGTTGCCGGTATTCGCGTTTCACCGTGTCCTGAGCAAGCGCAGCGAATCCTGCCTCAATGCGCATCCAGATACTGCACCATCACCGGAAACACATCTCTTGCCGCATTTTTGCCGAAAATGCAGTCGAGATGTCCATAGCCCGGAATCACATGCCGCTCGTAGTTCGCCGCGCCGAAACGCTCCACCAGCAGGTTGAAGGTGGTCTCCGTGCTCACCGGCAAATAGCACTGGTTCTCGGCGCCGTGAATAAAGCCGATCGGCAGGTTCATGGCGTCGAGGTTGGGCAGATAGACGTTTTCTCCTTGCGCATCCACCACATGGCCCGCGCGCACCATCGCAGCCAGCTGGCTGAAAAGCTCGACGTCGTGCACGCCGAACAGTTCCTGCAGGTTGGCATGCAACTGCTCACCGAGTTGTCCGTGTTGATAAAGCAAGCCGTAAAGGAAGGTGGCCCGATGGCAAAGCGCGTTGCCGCAACCCTGCTCATGTCCGACCGGGTAGACGCGTAGCGCCTCGTCGAGCAGGTTGTGCGGCCAGTCGTCGGCCCGTGTGAGTACGGTCAGGTCCTTCACACCGAGATGCCCGAGCATCTCCGGCAGATGCAAGCCGGCCTTGATCCGTTGCAGCGCAGCTGGAACGGGATGCGCGGAGACCTGCGAAAGCAGCGCCGAGCGCACGCCCTTGAGCCCCGACAGCAAGGACATCGTCACGGCTACCGCGCCGAAGCAGTGCGCAACCACCTGGATCTGCTCGGCGCCCGTCATCAGCCGGACCTGCTCGACGGCGGCCGGGATGTCCTCGCGGGCGATCAGATCCGCGGTGGTCGGCTCGAGTGCGCTCGGCAATTCGATACTCACGCGCAGATCGACCAGCCACACGTCGTAACCGGCGGCGCACAGAAACTCGACCAGATTGGTGTCGATCAGGTCCGTCGCGAAGATGCGGCTCGACACGCCCGAACCATGCACCAGCAGCACCGGGCCTTTGTCGCCCGCGTGATAGCGCGTGAGCTTCAGGATCTTGCTGTCGGGGCCGGCCGTCCTGAACCAGGTCAGTTCGGGGGCCGGCGCGCGCAGCGAGCGCTTCACGCGCGGCGCGGCGGCGTCCGAATTGAGAAACTGCAACGGCGCCGCCACGCCGCCGTATTCGGTGAACAGCACGCCACCGAAGAACTTGCCGAATTTCAGCGTCCATTCGAGCCGTGTCTCGAGATCGGGCGCGTTGGTCACCTCGATCGTGCGCATCTGCTTGAGGAAGTTTTCGGGTGTGATGATGAGCGTGGCCTTGCCGATGACCGGCGCATCTTCTGCCTCGGAAGCGCGAATCTGCGCGTACAGCGTATTGGTTTGCGGCCACAGTTCGAGCAGCGATGAACGGGTGATGATTTTCTGGCCGAACAGGAAATAGCGGATGCCTTCCACCGATTCGAGCGTCATCCGGTAGTTCATGTTGCGCCGGTCGACCTGGGTCTGGTCGATCACGAACAGATTGAAACTCCCAGCGGCGATGGTCATGGGCTGCGCAGATAGCGCCGGGCAGGTCAGCGTGCCGACGGTGCGCGCGGCGTGCTGGGGACTGCTGAGCATGTCGGCGAGGTCGTCGCACTCTACCGTGAGCGTGAAGCTGATCGCGCTGGCGTCCGGGCTTGCGTCCGGGTTCGCATCCTGAGACGCGCCCTCCGGCGGCGTGCCCGGCTGATAGCGGCCGACCATGGTCTCGGTGAAGCGCAGGCCGATCTTTGGCGGCGCCGGCGGTGCGGCATCGCCCGGCGACGTGTAGTCGATCTGCCAGCCGTGTGCCGCCGCAAGCTGTGCGCAGTTGCGCTCGGCCAGCGCCGAGATGGTCAGGAGCGGATTCACGCCGAGCGAGATCGGCATGACTGCACCGTCCATCACGTATAGGCCGTCATGCACCGCGCTCCCTTCTGTGCCCGAAAACACGCACCCGGCCTGATCGACGACGCCGCTTTCAGCCGCGTCGGCCATTGCGCAACCGCCTAGCGGGTGCACCGTCACCAGCCGGTCGCCGAGCAATCTGGCGGAGATCGGATCGCGCAGGTACTCGCCGCCCAGCGCAACGGTGGCTGCTTCGAGCGTTTTTTCGACAGCGGCGTAGATCGGCTGCTCACCGGCGTTGGGCCAACTGATGCGCGGCCGGCCCTGCTCGACGCTAATCTGTCCGGCTTCGTCGTCGTGCGCCATCACGAGGTAAGTCTGCGTGTGGTTCATGGCGCCGTGATAAGGGCCGCGCAGCAGGCTTTCGAGAATGCGCGCATCGGCATCCAGCGAGCGCGCCGGCGAGGGCGGCTCGGGCATCTGCACCCCTTCGGCCGGCGCGGCAATACCCAGCACGCCCATCATGCCGATGCCCACCGCCCCGGCGAGCGAGCCTTCCTCGATCACGAAACCGTCCCTGACATCGGGCGTATCGCGATGATCGATCAGGCCGCAGATGGTCGGCCCAACCGGGGGAATCTCGCCACACTTGTGCGGCCCCCAGCCGATGCCGTTGATCGGCTCATCCGTGTTGAAGGCAAACGCGAGCACGTCGCCGTTGCCGGTGAAGCGCTGGCCGAGCTGAGCGGAGACCGGGAGTCCGGCATCGCGCGAGCGCAGCAGGATAGCGGTCGAACCGAGCGTGCCCGCCGCGAGGATCACGATATCCGCCGTGACAACCAGATCCGGTGCATCGTAGATGTCCCGCCCGAGATCCACCGGCTGATAGCGCACCAGCCATTGCTGGGTCGCCGCGTCGCGCACCACCGAATGCACCGCGACGCCCGTGAAAATCTGCGCGCCATGCGCCACGGCGTCGGGCAGATAGTTCATGTGGGTGGAGTTTTTCGCCTCATGGTTGCAACCCGAGTTGCAATCGCCACAGCCGACGCAGCGCTTCTGCTCGACTCCGGCCGCATTCGGGCCATCTTCGAAGGTGACCGTGATCGGCGGGCGCGAAAAGCGCTGCGCCATGCCGAGCGCCTGCGCCGAGCGGGCCAGCGCATTGAGCTTGGGCAGCGGCGGGAAGTCGGCGGGCACCGGCGAGGGCTGCAGCATCGCCTCGGCGCGCGCATAGCCGGCAGCAAGGCCGGCTGTGTCGTCCCGCACGGCGGCCGGCCAGCGCGGGTCCTGCCACAGCCGGGGATCGGGCTTGAGCGCCACGTTGGCGTTGATCAGCGAGGTGCCGCCCAGGCCGCAGCCCACCACCGCGTTGACCTCTGCATTGACATGCACCTCCAGCAGCGCAAGCGGCGAGCCGAGCTGGCCGAGGCTGGTGTTGTACTGCACCTGGCTCGCGCCTTCGAACTGGGTGGAGGGAAATTCCCCGGCCATGAATTCGCGGCCGCGTTCGAGCAGGCAGACCTGGCGGCCCGCCCGCGCCATCCGGCTCGCCGCAATGGCGCCGCCGTAGCCGGAACCGACCACGACGATTTCGTAATGCGGCTGCATTGCCTGAAGGGCGCTGGATAAGCGGTTCATCATGGACACCTGTTGACTGGAATGTGACCAGGGCGGGGGAGCCCTGGCTCGTGAGGATGACTGAGCGCTGCGCGGCCTACCTATCGTAGGCGGTGCGGGGCGGCAAACAAAGGTGGATCGCCGGTGAGTCGTGGCGGGCGTCGTCGGGCATGACGCCGCGCCTGGATGGCGGCGCTCAGTTAGGCGGCCGCTTCATTCATCTCGCTGTCGCCCGATTCCGCGGCGAGCAGGTTGAGCGCGATCAGAATCGCCGCGCGGTTTTCGACCTCGATCTCGATACCGAGCACGTCGATCAGCCAGCGGCCGATCTTCGTATTGGAAAAATCGCTGGCGTCGCCCGTCTTTTTCATCGTGACGCCGAGTTTGACCGCGCGATAGTGATACGAGGGGACGCGATGCTGTGCCGCCACGGCCGAGAGGCCGCCTTTGCATTCGGAGCACCAGCCGAGACTGCCGGCCAGCACGATGCGCTCGGGTTCGTCGAGACCGTCGATAAAGGTGCGCGCAGCGGCGCGCACGCGCGCTTCGCTCAGGCCGTATTGCAGCAGCACGCTGTGCACCGGGTCTTCGAGCGCGTGGGCATGCAGGTCGATTTCCTGTTCCATGCCTTCGTTTTCCATCGACACATTGCGCTGGTGTCCGGCGCTGCGCAGGCAGTCGATCAGGTAGCGGCGGAAGTAGGCACACAGCGCGTAGCCGTTGGACGGCGCGCTTTCCGCGCAGGCATGCGTGTCGGAATGGCCGGGGGCGAGGCGCAGCACCCGCGCAAAAATGAACTGCGCGACCAGCTCCTCCTTGTCCTCGCCGAGCGCTTGCAGCTCGAGCGGGTGGTAGGTTCGCAACGCCCGCTTCACGAGGTCCACCATCGACACCATTTCGTCACCTGACAACTGTGTGCGGCGGCGCCACAGATCGGGAAGGATCGCGTTATCGAGGTTGCGGATGAAGTCGCGGCTGGGTACGGCGCCCATGGAAGCCTCCGTCGAAAGGTGGGGCAGGGAGCGCGCTCAACCCCGGAGCGGGGCGGCGGTGGCCGTCCGAGAGGATTTTGGTCGCGCTGGAAAGTGAAGCCAGTATGGTTTTTGCGCGCGCCTTCGCCTATATGGATTAAGTGATAGCTGACAGGTAAACTGCCGGGTAAACCGTCGTCAGCTATCACGTGCACCATTTTGGTCATTGCAGGCGGCGCGCAGCACGCCTCGCTTCTCGCACCGCAGCATTACGCCATCGAAACTGCCGGACCCGACCGCAACAATCCTGCATGGAACCGGAGTAACGCGCCAGGGCGCTAAAGCTCGAACTCCGGCCGACAGCAACTATTTGCATGGGAGACCGCACGATGCGGGCCGATCCTATCCAGCGAGCGATCGACGAAGACCTGGTGCGCGTGCTGTACGCGCAGAACCCCATAGCCTTCTTCACGCACTGGTTTTCGATCGTGGTGCTGGTGTCGATCTACTGGGTCGACATGCCGTATCCCGATCTGTTCGCGGCGTGCTTCGGGTTTTATGCGTTGGCGAATTTCGCCTCGCTGGGACTGTGGTTCTGCCGGCACCGCTGGCCGGATGCGCTGACGGCGCGCAGCTGGATCAGGCTGCACGCCCTGCGCGGGGCGCTGCTGTATAGCGCGCCAGGGTTGGCCGTGTGGTTCGCGTTTCACAGCCACCAGGCCGATTTACCCATATTGCATACGGTCATGCTGGTGACGCTGGCGGCGGGCGTGTTCATGTCGAACGGCTTCGACGTGCTGAATTTCTCGACCGGCATCACTTTTCTGCTGCTGCCGGCCATCGTGCTGCTGTTCGGCAGCCACACGCTGGACCGCACCATTCTCGCCATCGTCCTCGCCTTCTTCTTTTGCGCGATCAATATATACGCGATGAGCTACCGCAAGCTGTTCCAGCGCGTCGTGCATGCGCGGGTCGACCAGCAGCATCTGGCGGAGTCGCTCGCCGAGCAGAAGCAGGTGGCGGAAGAGGCGAGTCTCGCCAAGACGCGCTTTTTTGCTGCCGCGAGCCATGATCTGCGCCAGCCCTTGCACGCTATCGGCTTGCTGGCGGCTTCGCTCAACGATGCGTCGGTGACGCCCCAGCAGCATGCCAAGACCGCCGATCACATCGTCCGCAACGTCGAAGCGCTCAACCAGTTGTTCAACCAGGTGCTCGATCTGGCGCGCATGGAGAGCGGCGTCACCCAGGTGATCCGGCTGCACTTCCGGCTCGGCGAGCTGTTCGAGCGGGTCGGCAACCAGTACCGGCCGCAAGCGGCGGCGAAGGGGCTGGCGCTGCGCATCGCGCCCACTACGCTGGTGGTCTACGACGATCCCGTGCTGCTCGAACGGGTGCTGAGCAATCTGCTCTCGAATGCAGTGCGTTATACGGAGGAAGGCGCGATCTGGATGGGTTTGCGGCGCGCGGGGCGGCGCACCGGCGGGTATATCGAGGTGCGCGATTCCGGCATCGGAATTCCCGTCGAGGAACAGGTGCGCATCTTCGAGGAGTTCTATCAGGTAGCCAATCCTCTGCGCGACGCGCGCCAGGGGCACGGGCTAGGTTTGCCGACGGTCAAACGCCTCGTCGACCTGCTGGGCGGCGAATTGCACCTGCGCTCGGCGCCGGGACGCGGCTCCGTGTTTCGCTTCATGGTCCAGGCGGGTGAACCCGGCGCAATCGTGGCAAGTCTCAGGGACACGGTGGCAAGCGGCCCCTCGGCCCAGGGGCGGCGGGTGCTCTGCATCGACGACGATCCTTCGATTCTCGAAGGCCTGACGAGCCTGCTGGGCCGTTGGGGCTGTGTGGCGCGCGGCGTGCGCGACGAGGCGCTGGCGCTGCAGGCGCTGCACGACGGTTTTGTCCCGGACGCGGTGCTGTGCGATTACCAGCTTGCGAACCACCACACCGGTGCGCAGGTACTCTCCGCGGTGCGCGACACGCTGCAGCGCGTCGGGCACGAGGGTGCGGTGATGCTGCTGATTACCGGCGACATGGCCTCGAGCGAACTGGCGACGCTTGCCACCCGAGGCATTCCGGTGCTGCATAAGCCGGTGACGCCAGCGCGCCTGCGGCGCACGCTGGAGATGTTGTGGCAGCAGGCGGAGCTCGATGGCGTCCGCATGGCCCCGGCCGGCGAGACGGCCGGGCCGGCGATCGACGCGCAGCGCAAGGTGTCGTGATGGGGGACGGCTGCTAAAGCGTTTTCCCGGCTTCCAGCCAGCCGTTGATCACCGCAATCGCGGTAGAGCGGTTGTGGACTCCCAGCGCCCGGAAAATCACCGACAGATGCACCTTCACGGTTCCCTCGGCCACGCCGAGTTCGCGGGCGATCATCTTGTTGGTCCAGCCGCGGTGCACGAGGCGCATGATGTCCTGTTGCCGCGGCGAGAGGTTTTCCAGCAGATGCTGCTGATGCGGCTGCAGCGCGGTGACCTGGGCAATCGGCTCGGTCAGCGCGGCTTGCGCACTGGCTGTTGCGGCTGCTCCAGCCGGGGTGGCGGCGTCGGCAGCGTCTGTATTGCCCATGGCGCTTGCCGTACCGCCCGTAGTAGCCGCAGCCCCGGCGCTCGCGCCAGGCGCCGCTTCGCGCGTGCCGAGCAGGCTGAGCGCTTCCATCGGCACATACGCGCCGCCCGAGAGCACCAGCTCGATTGCCTTCAGCATGACGCTGGCCGGCTGGCGCTTCGGCACGAAGCCGAGCGCACCCGCCGCAAGGACGGCGCGCATTTCGTCGGGCGATTCCTCCGCGGAAAGCACGACCACCGGCAAGGCCGGATTCGCTTTCAGCAGCTTGTCGAGGGACCCTGCGCCGTTCATGCCCGGCATGTGCAGGTCGACAATCGCCAGATCGTGATCGGCATCGGGCCGCGCGGCGGCGGCCAGCGTTTCCCAGCTATCTGCTTCGTCGAACTGGGCTTGCGGATCGAGTCCGCGTAATAGTCCTTTGACGCCCTGGCGGATCAGTTCATGGTCGTCGGCCACTAGAAACTTCATGATGTCTCCGCGTATCGGCACTGCGCGTTGGTAGTTTCCACGTTTGTTCCGCCGATGCCGGACGCGGATGGCGCCCCCCAGGATGCGCCATCCGTCCCGTCAGGCCGCCTGTGCCAGCGCGGCCGCGTCTACTGCCTGCCTCTTCCAGAGAGAGGCTTATGCTGGATTGCTGATGCTGCTGCACCTCATGCTGCGATCATATGCTTGATCGGCGGCACCAGGTGTTTCTCTCAGATGCACTGCAATACGCCGGACAACTGCTCGGACTGCGGCCTGCTACATAGACGTGCAAGGCCGCGGGATTTTGAAGGGCCGCATGCGTGGCCCAATCCTCAGGGCACGGCCGCCTCTGCAGGAGCGACTGGCGAGGCGGTCTTCGCGCATTCACTTGACGGCGAACAGCGTCAGATTCATCAGAACCTTGAACGCGAAGCCAAGCGACATCGCGCCGCCCACGCCGGCGCACCACAGCGCGATAAACCAGACCCAGCCCGGCAGCGCACGCCGCACGGGGGCAGCGGGCGGCGCCGTCCGCCTAGTGATAGTGATGTTGATCGTCATGGCGCACCTTGCCGCGAAATACCCAGTAACCCATCGTCGTATAGCTGAGGATGATCGGAATGATCACCGCGGCGCCGACCAGCGTGAACATCTGGCTCGAACGCGGCGCGGCAGCTTCCCACAGAGTCATGCTCGACGGGATGGCGTACGGCCACAGGCTGACCAGCAAGCCGAGATAGCCGATCAGCACGAGCGCCAGCGCCAGCACGAAGGGCGTCTTGTGATGCCGGTCGCGTACGGCCTTATGCATGAGGAATGCACAGATCGCGACAAGGAACGGCACCGGCAGCAAGCGGTAGAACAGTCCTGACGCAAACCAGCGCTGCGCGATATTCGGGTCTTGCAGCGGCGTCCACAGACTGACCAGGGCGATAAAGCCGAGCAGGATGATCGTCAGCGGCCACACGACGCGATGCAGGCGCCGTTGCAGATCGCCCTCGGTTTTGGCAACCAGCCAGCAGCAGCCAAGCAGCGCATAGGTAACGACGAGGCCGAGGCCTGTCAGCAGGCTGAACGGCGTCAGCCAGCCGAACGCCGCACCCGCATAGCTGCCGTCGACGACCGGAATGCCTTGCAGGAACGCTCCCAGCACGATGCCCTGAAAGAAGGCCGCACCGGTGGAGCCGCCGATAAACGCCAGATCCCACAGATGCCTCGTGCGGTTCGCCTTGGCGCGCAACTCGAACGATACGCCGCGGAAAATCAGGCACGCGAGCATAAAAATCAGCGGCAGGTACAGTGCCGACAGCACGGTCGAATAGACCACCGGGAACACCGCGAACAGTCCCGCGCCGCCGAGCACGAGCCACGTTTCGTTGCCGTCCCAGACGGGCGCGACGGTGTTCATCATCAGGTTGCGCTCTTTCTCATCGGGAAAGAACGGAAACACGATGCCGATGCCCAGGTCGAAGCCGTCGAGCACCACATACATGAAGAGGCCCAGCGCGATGATCGCGGCCCACACTACGGTGACATCCATTTTTCTTAACCTCGATACGGTGTGATTCAGGCTGCGTCGATCAAGTGCCGCGCGGCCGGCAAGGGGTGGTCCGCGCCGCGGCCGGGTACTCCATCGGGCGCGCCGTGCGGCGTGTGGCCGGGCAGCGCCGGACCCGAGCGCATCAGCTTGAGCATGTAGTAGATGCCGGTGCCGAATACGAGGAAGTAGACGATCACGAAAGCCATCAGCGAGATGCCCACTTGCTGCGTGGTGAGCGGCGACACCGCTTGCGAGGTGCGCATGACGCCATACACGACCCATGGCTGGCGTCCGGCTTCCGTTGTGACCCAGCCAGCCAGCAAGGTAATGAAGCCGCTCGGCCCCATCGCCACGGCGAGTTTCTGGAACCACCTGGCGTCATACAGCTTGCCGCGGCGGCGCAGCACCCAGGCGGCGATCGACATGGCGATCATCAGCATGCCGAGCCCTGCCATGACACGGAAGCTCCAGAACACGATGGTGGAATTCGGCCGGTCCTCAGGCGGGAATTCCTTCAGGCCGCGAATTTCGCCATCCCAGCTATGCGTGAGAATCACGCTGCCCAGGTGCGGAATCGACAAGGCGTAGCGGGTGGTCTCCGCCTTCATGTCAGGGATGCCGAACAGGTTGAGCGCCGTGCCGCCTTTTTCGGTGTCCCACAGACCCTCGATGGCGGCGATCTTGGCCGGCTGATACTTGCGTGTGTTCAGGCCGTGCTGGTCGCCGACGAAGGCCTGGATCGGCGTGAGGATCAACAGCAGCCACAGCGCCATCGAGAACATCTTCTTCACGGCCGGGTCGCGCCGGCCCTTAAGCAGATGCCATGCGCCGACCGCCGCCACCACCAGCGCCGCGACGATAAAGGCGGCGAGCGCCATATGCGCGAGCCGGTACGGGAACGACGGATTGAAGACGATCTTGAACCAGTCGAGCGGCACGACATGGCCGTTTTCGACTGCGAAGCCCTGCGGCGTCTGCATCCAGCTATTGGAGGCGAGAATCCAGAAGGTTGAAATCAGTGTGCCGATGGCGACCATCAGCGTTGCGCCGAAGTGAGCGCGCGGGCTCACGCGCTGCCAGCCGAACAGCATGATGCCGAGAAAACCCGCTTCGAGGAAAAACGCGGTCATGACCTCGTACATCAGCAGCGGGCCGGTGATCGGGCCGGCGAAACTGGAGAAGCCCGACCAGTTGGTGCCGAACTCGTAGCTCATCACGACGCCGGAGACCACGCCCATGCCGAAAGCCACTGCAAAGATCTTCGACCAGAACAGACACAGATCTTTGTAGTAGGCCTTACCGGTCTTGAGCCAGCGCCATTCGAGCACGGCGATGAAACTGGCGAGCCCGATGCTCAATGCGGGAAAGACGATATGAAACGAGACCGTGAACGCGAACTGGATGCGCGCCAGGTCGAAGGCGGAAATTGCGGATGCGGGGTTCATAGCTCTTGATGCCGGAAACAAGCTACGCGCGTCGACCGCTGTCGGCGCGCACTGCGGTTTGCAGATGGCGCAAGAGTAGGGGAATGTGAGGTATTTTGCTGCGTTGCGCCGTGCGTCGAAAAGACGCGTTGAAAACTGGCCCGCAGTTATTTTGAGATGCTAGGTCGTTGATCCGAATCAAGTTTTTATCGAACGCCCGTTCGGCTCGATGCGGCTCCTGACGTAAAAACTGCGTCAATACACCGCGCTGCAACAGCGCAGTGGCGACAGCGATGATGAGTGTGGTGGTGACGCCCGCGAGTCTCGTTGATGAAGCGCGGCTGCCGGACGGCAGCCGCTGCCACGCATCCTTCAATCATGCGATAGAAATAACCAGCTTCTTGCCGCACGCAGCGGCATATTTGCGCAAGGTGTCGATAGAGGGCGAATGCTGCCCCGAGGCGAGCGCCCGCTCGAGGCGCGTGACCGCCGGCGCCTGGGTGCCCATGCGCTCGGCCACTTGCGCCTGGCTCAAGCCGGCGGCGTGACGCGCCGCGAGCATCTGATCGAGCAGGGCGAATTCCTCGCGATTCAGCCGTTCATATTCCGCGCGGACTTCGGGGTCCGCGAGCGCTACCTTCCGCAGTTCCTTATACGTTGCCACGTTTGACCTCCTGCAGTCTTTGACGAGCCACTTCCAGCTCGCTTCGAGGCGTGTCGTTCGACTTCTTCACGAAAGAGTGAAGCATGACGATCCGACACTCGACGACCGAGCAAAAGAATACTCTGGCAATGCCCTCCGCTCCCTTCAGACGCATTTCGAAGAGACCGCCGCCCATGGCTTGGGTATGCGGTGCCCCGAGATTCGGCCCATATTGCTCCATACGGTCGGCCAGCGCGATAAAGCGGGCCAGCAGTGTCTTGGGCAGCGAAGCAACTTCGATCTTGACCTTCTCGCTATAGAAATCGATCAGAAAAGCCATTGGTCTCCATCATAACAAATATGTTATCTCAAAACAAGCGCCACCCGGCTCGATCCACAGGATCGCGATGGTGTCGGCGCCACATGAAAACATCAGGATAACGGAGGGATTTCGGGAGCAACATCGGCCGGATGGCCTGGTCTCTGGTCAGATGGAAGCGTAAGAAGTGTTTGAATCTGTAAATTGACAATTCGCGCTGACGCTATGGACGAAATGTCAAATGTCCGTGCGGCGCGGAAGCCGCTGAGGCGGGTTTTCTGCAGACGTAACAGCTACCTGCCGGCGCGTTACAAACGAAAATTTTTCGTCTTGAAGCGCGTCTACGCGATGGCTATTGTGGAGACTCTCGTGTGATCGACCCCGACATGCGAGTGTGGTCTTAGCGGCGTCCCGCATCCAAGGCGGTGACGCCGTCTTTTTGTCTGCCTGGTTTGATATGCGTGCTGCCGCAGGGTGCGTGTTGGCACCGCACCGTAGAGCGCAGACGTTACGCTTCGCTCCAGAGCTTGCCGCCTGTAGCCCAGTTTTCGCGTTTCACGTCGGTCAGGATGATATCCACCGAATTCGGCTCGACCCCGAGCGACTCGCAGGTCGCTTTCGTAATGGCTTCGACGAACTGGCGTTTCTGCTCGAGCGTGCGGCCTTCGAACAGTTCGATGTGAAACGTGGGCATGTCAATTCTCCGTGAGTAAAAACCTGATGATCTGAAAACGCGGCTACGCTCGCAGTGAGTGCCTCAACCAGCCACTCAGTCGCGAAACGAGCGGTCGATACGGTCCAGCTTGCGCAGCAGCGCCGGCCATTCCAGCACGCCTTCTATCGCGCCGCCGTCGAGCAGTTGTTCTGCCGTGCGCGCCGCCACTGCAGCGGCCGGCAGCACCAGTTCCATGCCGCCGGCCTGTGCCTGAAGCTGGATTTCGCAGGCCTTGATGAGCGTCGCCATCAGCACGTAGGCCTCGGCGACCGTGCGGCCCGCCGTCAGCGTGCCATGATTGCGCAGCAGCATCGCAGGCTTGTCGCCGAGATGGGCGACAAGCCGCTCCGCTTCGCTGGGCGTGAACGCCAGTCCCTCATACTCGTGATAAGCGAGCTGGCCATGAAAGCGCAGCGCATGCTGCGACGCCGGCAACAATCCCGCCGGCTGCAGCGATATCGCAATCCCCGCGGTGTTGTGCAGATGCATGACGCAGACCGCGTCGGCGCGCGCCGCGTGGACGGCCGCATGAATCGCGAAGCCGGTGGCGTTGACCGGATGCTCGCTGGCTCCGACGATATTGCCTTGAATATCGATCTTGACGAGGTTGGAAGCGCAGACTTCCTCGAATCCGAGACCGAACGGATTGATCAGAAAATGGCCGGGCTCGTCGGGGACGCTCGCCGAAATATGCGTGTAGACGAGGTCATCCCACCCGTTTAGCGCGGCAAGCCGGTAAGCGGCGGCCAGATCGATGCGGGTCTGCAGTTCCGCTGCCGAGCAAGGGCCGCTTGCGGCAACGCGCCCGGTGGGCGTGTGGGTGAACGACATGAGGGTCTCCTGCGTATCTGTCTACTGGTCCGGTGGCCCCGGTCTCGCGCCTGAGCGGCGCACCTCAGAGCGCGCGGCGCAGGGCGGCTCGCTTGCCGGTAGCGCCTGGCGAGCCGGTGCGACGCCACCGCCGCAGGCTCTGCACACTCCATGTGGCGAGCACGAACGGCGCGGTCATCGCAGGCAATCCGTAGTGCTCTGCAATCTGTTGCAGGGCCACCGACAGCAGGATACCGCCAAGCGCAGCCAGCCAACCGCATTCCCCGAGCGCGAGCGCCGTCAGTGCGCCGTTGAATCCTAACAGGCCGGCATCGAATGAGGTGAGGCTGGCGCCGAGCAGCACGTGCACCGCACTGGCGACGCCGGCTCCCGCCAGCGCCCAGGCTGCGTGCCGCAGCGAAGACGCGCCGATTCCCAACAGCACCAGCAAGCCAGGCACCGCACCCGACGCAAAACCCGTTTGCGCGAGCCCAGCGAGTACGCCGTCCGGAATCTGCGCGAAGCCTGCGAGGTGCATTGGCGTAAGCGTCGCAGCAGTCGCTGCAGTCGCTGCGGCATGAGGCATGACCAGCGGCAGCCAAAGCCATGTGACGATCAGGCAAGGACTCGAATAGACGCCAAGGCCGCGCACGCGCAGCCGGCGCGACCACGGCCCAAGCCCCCATGCAGTGGCCATCCCGGCGAGAATCGCGACTGCGGCGGCCGTGCCGGCGTCGCCAATCCATGTGAATGCCGCGAGGCCGGCCAGGGCGCCGTTGAAGCCATGCAAGCCGTCACGCGTGCCGGCTTCGTCGTAGCCGGCCAGCACGGCCCCGATGTTCGCCGAGACCGCACCGGTGAGCGCCGCGCAGGCGAGACGCGGGTCGAACGCGAGCCAGGCCGCGAGCAGGCAGGCGCCGGTGATGGCGTTGGGCTGCAGGACAATTTGGCCGAGGCTGCGCAGCAGCGTGCGCAGCGCGGTGGATTCTGCTTCGTTAGATGCGGCGTGCATGATGGCGGGGCGAGATGTAGGGCGTGCGAGGCGAGGGCGCCGCGCCCGGTCCTTGGTGAATTGCGAGCATAGGGCACCTGTGCCGCGCTGGGCATCCCGGCGCGATGATAGTGGCTATTTGTCCGCAGATCGGCGCGGGCGCGGTACCGGCAGACGCCGCGCACTCTTGCTACGATAGAACGCCGAATGGCGGAGCGAGGCGAGGCGCCGGGCAGGCGCGGGCCAACCCGCGAGCCGCCCATCTCTACAAGGAGGCAAGGCCATGCGTGAAGTACGTTGGGCATCGGAGGAAGGCGATGGCGTCGAACATCTCGCGTTCGATGCGCGCGACGACGGTTTCTTCGTCGAAAGCGCCGTCGTCGGACAGCGCTATGGAAAGAGCTACGGGCTTTACTACAAGCTGCTGTGCGATCCGCGCTGGCGCGTCACCTATGCGTACCTGAAAATCATGGGTGGCGGCGATCTGGAGTTGCGTGGCGACGGCGAGGGACATTGGCGCGACGGCAATGGCCAGGTGCTCAACGGCATCGACGGTTGTATCGACATCGATATTGCCGCCACACCCTTCACCAACACCTTGCCGATTCGCCGCCTGCAACTGGCCGAGGGCGAGCGCAGGCCGATCACCGTGGCGTATATTTCGACGCCCGACCTGCAGGTCACACGCGTCGAGCAGGCCTACTCCTGCATCGCGTTAAACCGCGAATACCGCTATGAAGGGATCTTTCGCAACTTCAGCGCCAACATGCTGGTCGATGAAGACGGTCTCGTGATCGACTATCCGACGCTCTTCACACGCTTGCCACGAACGCGCTGACGCCGTTCACCCGGCTCAGCGCGGGATGCTGGGCGGCAAAGCGGTCGATTCTTTCGGCAATCCCGGCGCAATCGCGCAGCACGACCCAGTGCCCGGCGTCGATCGTGTCGCGCGTGTAGTCGCCTAGCCATCCTTCAAGACCCAGCGAAAGTGCCGGCCCCACATAAAGATCGCGCAGCGGTGCGATGAACTGCACCGGCGCATGCGCCGCGCGCTCGCGTGGACGAAGCAGCCGGTCGATGAAATTGGCGCGGTACAGGTTCAGGCCATTGACCCCGTTGCGCAGTTGGGCGGGGTCGTGAGCAGGGCGGACGCGTTCGGTGAGCCGCAGCCACAGCGGCCATGCCCGTGCGCCGCCGCAGCGCCAGACCAGCTCCGGCAAGAGCGGCAGATGAAAGAAGAAGATGTACCAGGACTTGAGGGCCTGGCGTAGCGCGCTTGCGGACGGTCTTGCGGAACTTTGCGCGGCGGTTTTGACGGCGGCGTGTCCGCGCTGGCCTTTGACGCCGCGCAGGCCCAGCGCTGCATGGTCGAGGCAGGGCCCCGAGATTGACGTAAACGATGCGATGCTGCCTTCGAATGCCGCGCCCGTCACAGCTTCCCAACTCTGGATCGATCCCCAGTCATGCCCAACCAGATGAAACGCCTGTCCGCCGCAGGTGGCCTCCGCGACCGCGGCCAGATCGGACGCCAGCCGCTCCAGACGATAGCCGTCCCGCCCTGCGGGTGCGTCCGAGGCGCCGGCGCCGCGCACGTCGTAGGCAATCACGCGATAACGGCCGTCCAGTCGCGCCCGCACCGGCTCCCACACCGCGGCCGAATCCGGATAGCCGTGCACCAGCACTAGCGGCGGCGCTTCGCGCGGTCCGCTGACGTACACCGCAAGGCGTACGTCGCCGGCGTCGACGACGAGCGTGTCGCGAATCACGCGGCCGCCCGCACGCCGCGCCGGCTGGCCTTGAGCGCAACGGGATTGGCGGCATTGGCCGACTCGACCGCGGCGACCAGCCCGTCGATCCGCGCCAGTTGCGCGCGGTTGTCGTAATCCCACGGATGGAAGCTGGGTTTGAAAAAGCGCAGCCATTCCAGCGCAATGCCCGGAAACACGCCGTGCTTCGGTCCGTACAGAAACTTGACGACCCGCCACATGCCGCGCAGATGGCCGCCGCGCTTGCGGTCGGCGATCAGAAGCCGCACGTGGTAGTCGAACACGATCAGCCAGAACACCGCCGTCACGGTCAGCATGGTGCCGGTGCGCAGCAGATAGCGCGCGGGGCCAGGCTTTATCGCGGTGTTCCAGACGTCGAACGAGACGGCCTTGTGTTCGGTTTCTTCGAGCGCATGCCAGGTCCACATCTGCACATAGCCTTCGACCGATCCGCCCACTCGCGTTTCGTCCTCCAGCAGCAGCCCGGCGAGCATCGCCGTGTAGTGTTCGAGCGCGACGGTCATCGCAAGCTGGAACGACTTCGGCATCTTGCGATTGAGGTTGAGAAACATCGTCAGGCGCCGGTCGAGCATATGCGCGGGAAGCCCAGCGGCGTTGAGCAGATCGTTGTATTCGATATGCTCGCGCGTGTGCATGGCTTCCTGGCCGATAAAACCGAGCACCTGCTTTTTCAGCACCGGATCGGCAATGCAGTCGCGGTAGTTGCGCACGCTGTCCATGAAGAAGCGCTCGCCCGCGGGGAACAGCAAAGACAGTGCGTTGAAGAAGTGCGTCACATGCGAGCCTTGCTGGTGCCAGTCGCAGGCGCGCTCAGGCGGTAAGGCAAAACGAAGGTCGCGGCGAATGGGCATCATGGCTTTTCTCCTTATGATCCTGAGGGTTCAGGCGCGCTTTCCGGTGGACTGGGCGCGCTGCGCGGCCTGGGTGACCGAGGCGCGCTTGTGCGCGAGCCGCTGCATGCGGCGCGTCTGCATCACCACGAGCGCCTGGTAGGCCGCGGGCAGGGTCCGGGCGAGCCAGTCGGCGGCACGCGCGTCGCGGCCGATCAGCACGCGCCGCTTGTTGTGGCGCACGCCGTCGAGAATGACGCGCGCCGCTTCATCGGCTGTGGTGATGAAGAACTTTTCGAAGTCGTCCTTGCCCTGCTGTTCGCTCTCCAGCATGAAGCCCACCATGTTCGGGGCGATCCGGCTCGATTGGGCGATGCTGGTGCGGATGCCGCCTGGATGCACGCTGGTGGCCGAGACGCCGCATTTCATCAGGTCGAGCTCCTGGCGCAGCGCTTCGGTGAAACCACGCACGGCAAACTTGGTGGCGTTGTAGCCGCTCATGCCTGGTTGTGCGAACAGACCAAACACGCTCGACGTATTGACGATATGCCCGGCGCCCGACGCCTTCAGATGCGGCAGGAACGCCTTGGTCCCATGCACCACGCCCCAGAAGTTGATACCGACGATCCACTCCAGATCGGCGTAGTCCATGCCGTCGATCGTGCTGGAGAGTGCGACGCCCGCGTTGTTGAAAACGAGATTCACGCGCTCGTGCTGAGCCACGGTTTCAGCGGCCCAGTCGTACATGGCCGCGCGATCCGCCACATCGAGCACCCGTGTCGTCACCCGCAGCGGCGCGCCGGTCACTTGCGGCGCCTGCGCCTGGGCGAGCCGCGCGGTTTCGGCGAGGCCGCTTGGATTGCGATCGGCAAGTGCCAAGTGACAGCCTTCGCGCGCCAGCTGGATAGCCAGCGAGCGGCCCATACCCGAGCCCGCGCCGGTGATGGCGGCAACCCGGTCAGTGAAATTCTTCATCGCGTCTCTCCTGTATTTTCTTTTAAGTCGCTTCGGCCGAAGCACTGGAAGAAGCGGCAGCCGAAGCGACCCCTCGTATCGAAGCGAGGTGCTGCACGTCCGGCACGGTGTGCGGCTGAGCGGCAGGCGCGGGCGCATAGGCAAAGTAATCGTCCATGCTGAACGTGCTGGTCGCCTGGCGAAAGCGGAACGCGAAACCCGGCCACAGCGTGGTGTTCTTGCCGGTCTTCGGATCGAGGTACCAGCTCTTGCAGCCCCCGGTGGACCAGATGGCGCGGCCGAGTTTCTGCTGGATCTGCTCGTTGTAGGCGCGTTCCACCTGGGGCCGTACTTCGATCGCAGCGGCGCGTTCGCTGTGCATGGTCTGCAGCGCGCGCAGGATGTATTCGACCTGCGACTCGATCATATACACCATCGAGTTGTGGCCGAGCCCCGTGTTCGGGCCGACGATCATGAAGAAGTTCGGATAGCCAGGCAGTGCGGTGCCCAGGTAAGCATGGGCGCCGTCGCGCCAGGTATCGACGATATCGACACCGCCTTTGCCGCGCACCACGCCACGCGGGAACGGGTCCGCTACCTGGAAGCCGGTGCCGAAGATCACGCAGTCGGCCGGATGGCGCACGCCGTCGGCGGTGACCACAGCGTCTTCTTCGATGCGCGCAATGCCGTTCGTCACCACCGAAACATTCTGGCGCGACAGGGCGGGGAAGTAGTCGTTCGAAATCAGAATGCGCTTGCAGCCCATCGTGTAGTTGGGCGTGAGCGTGGCGCGCAGTTGCGGATCGGCCACCTGGCGGTGCAGATGGCGCACTGCGACTTTCTGCGCCGTCTTCATTAGCGAAGGATGAATCGCGAAGCCGAAGGCACGTGACTCCAGCATGCAGTAGAGACCCGCGCGCAGGATTTTTTGCGTGAAGGGCAGGTGGCGGAACAGCCATTGCTCGAACGGTTTCACCGCGCGGTCGGCCTTCGGCATGATCCACGGCGGGGTGCGCTGAAACAGGTTCAGTTGTGCGACGCGCGGCGCGATCTGCGGCACGAACTGGATCGCGCTCGCACCCGTGCCGATCACGGCGACGCGCTTGCCTTCGAGCGCATAGCTGTGGTCCCAGTTCTGCGAGTGGAAGGTCTTGCCCCTGAAGCTGTCGAGCCCTGGAATATCCGGCAGCGCCGCCCGCGACAGGCCGCCCATGCCCGACACCAGCACGCGCGCCGACCAGCGCTGGCCGTTGGCGAACACCATTTGCCAACGGTGGCTGGCTTCGTCGTAGGTGGCGCTCAGCAGTTCGTGGCCGAAGCGAAGGTGCTTCGCCACGCCGAAACGCTGGGTGCATTGCTCCAGATACGCACGGATTTCCGGCTGGCGCGCGAACATGCGGCTCCAGCGGGGATTCGGCGCGAACGAGAACGAGTAGACGTGCGATTGCACGTCGCAGGCGCAGCCGGGGTAGTGGTTGTCGCGCCAGGTGCCGCCGACCGAATCGGCCTTTTCGGCGACCATGAAGTCGGTCATGCCGGCTTGCCGGAGCCGGATTGCCATGCCGAGACCGGCAAAGCCCGAACCGATGATCGCGATATCGGTTTCGAGGGGCGCCAAGGCGTCGGGGGGCATCGTACGAGCGTTCATCCGATCCGTCTCCTTTTTATTCACTCTTAACTGTGACATTGAGTGATGTAACAATAGGGGCTGAGATCGAATCCCGCAAGGGGTGGTTTAGATTGCGGACTCTATGGGGGACGGCGAGGATCTGGCGAGAAGTGGGGGCAAAGCGGGGAATGAGGCGGGTACAACGCGCGGCTACAACGCGGGGAGAAGCGAAGCGGCCAGCCGCGGCTGGCCGCTGACGGGCTTACTTATTGCGTAACCACTCGCGATACAGCCGCGCCACGACCCGCTACCGGCTCGCTCGCGTCGCTGTTCTGCACGATATGCAATTCCCGCGTGCGTACCGGCAAGCCGCATTGCGCGGCGTTGAGCGTCTGGCGCACCTGGCGGGCGAGATCCCAGCGCATGTCCCAGAACACGTCGATATTGGCCCAGACGCGAATATTCAGCACCACGGTACTGTCGTCGAAGCGGCTCACCATCACTTGCGGCGCTGGACTTTGCAGGGCGCGCGGGTCGGAGGCGGCGAGGGCGCGCAGTGCGGCGAGCGCGTGATCCACATCGTCGCGCACGGAGATTTCCACTTCCAGATCGAGGCGGCGGGTCGGATTGCGGTTGTAGTTGCGGATCGAGTTGCTCCACAGCGCGCTATTCGGCACGTATTCGCAGATTCCATCGGCCTTGGTGAGGCGTGTGGTGAACAGGCTGATTTCTTCGACCGTGCCCGCGACGGTGCCCGTGCCGGCTTCAATCGAGTCGCCCACCTTGAACGGGCGCAGCAGCAACAGCATGATGCCGGCCGCGATGTTCTGCATCGTGCCTTGCAGCGCGAGGCCGATGGCCAGTCCGGCGGCGCCCAGTACGGCGACGATGCTCGCAGTCTGAATGCCCAGTTGCGACAGCGCGCCGATGATGGCGACCACGCGAATGCCCCACAGGCTGGTGTCGCAGAGAATCGGGCGCAGCGTGGCGTCCATGCGTGTCTGACGGGAGAGCAGGCGGTTGAGCGAGCGCGAGACGCGGCGGGCGACCCACCAGCCGACCACGAGGATCAGCGCGGCGGCGCACAGGTGCATGGAGATGGTGGAGAGCGCATCCCAGAGAAAGCTCCACCGGCTCGGATGGATCTGGGCAAGAAGGTTCTGCATGGCCTTGACGGTCCTTGTTTTCAGGCGGCGGCGAGCGAGCGCCGGCGCGATGGTTCATAAGAGGCAGTGGGTGCAGACGCGCCCGCGCGAGGCGGGCGTCAATCGGCAAGAGCCAGCCAGAGCGTGCGCGAGAGCACGCAATGGTCCGCAAGAGCGGGGCAACCCGAAGAACGACGCTTGAGAAGCGTACGTAGGAGGGACCGAGGGGGGAAGGGAAAGTTCTACTGCTACAACGTTTTTGACAATTTGTGATTGGGCGACGAGAGCGGGGTGAGTGCGGGATGAGTGCGGGAGGACAGGGGAGCAACGGCGGGACAGGCGCCTCGCGCCCACCCCGCGATCCGCTTACTTCTCGGCGAGACTCGCCGTCACATCGCGGTTTTGCCAGACATTGTCGCGCACGGTGATTTTCTGCGGAATCAGATGCGCGCCGTAGAACGCGTCGGCGACACTTTGCTGCGACTGGACGATTTCGTCGGTGACCGCCGTGGTGCCGTACGGGTAGCGGCGCACCCATGTCTGGACCAGCTTGATGTCGAGACCGACCTTCGGCGCAATCAGCGCGGCGGTTTCGTCGGGATGCTGGTTGACCCACTGGCCGGTCGTGCGCAACTGTCCCAGCAGCGCGCCAATCACATCAGGATGCTGCTGGGCGAAGCCGCGGGTCGCCTCATAGAAGCTGTACGCGGTGTTGACGTTCGAATAGTCGGCCAGCGTGCGCGCCTTCAGCGTGTCCTGGGCCGCTGCATAGTAAGGATCCCAAATGACCCAGGCGTCGACGTCGCCGTTCTCGAAGGCCGCACGGGCGTCGGCCGGCGCCAGGTAGACCGGGTGGATGTCCTCGAAGCGCAGCCCCGCTTTCTGCAGCACTTCGAGCAGCAGAAAGTTCGAACTCGAGCCCTTTTGCAGCGCGACGCGTTTGCCCTTCAGCCCGGCGACCGTCTGCAGCGGCGAATCGGGCTTGACGATGACCGCTTCGCTATGACGGCCCTGAGGCTCCGCGCCCACGTAGACGAAGCCGGCCCCTGCGGCCTGGGCGAACACCGGCGGCGGCGCGCCCGTGTAGCCGAAGTCGATGCTGTTGGCGTTCAGTGCTTCGAGCAGTTGCGGCCCGGCCGGAAACTCGAACCACTTCACGCTATAGCCGAGCGGCTTGAGCTTTTGCTCCAGCGAGCCTTGCGCTTTCAGGATCGCGAGCAAGCCGGACTTCTGAAAGCCGATGCGCAGAACCTTGTCCGTGGCATGGCCGGTGTCCTGGGCGAAGGCTTCGGCGGGCGCCAGCAGGGCTGCTGAGCCCAGCGTGGCAAATGCGGCGCATGCCGTAAGCGCGCCGAGGATCGTGCGTCTCGCGAATGCGGCAGGGGGCGATGCGGGCCGAGGGGCGGGGCGGTTCGATTGGCTTGCCA
>NZ_SCNV01000035.1 GCF_005503145.1 Burkholderia sp. 4M9327F10
AAGAAGGAGAGAAAGAAGACCCAGACACCCACCGAATAACCCGCAAAGCTGGTCCAACGGGTGGGTCAGAATTCAATGCAAATCGTGGGTCAGGATTCCGCGCAAATCAACAACGGGAATCTCAAGTTCTTCGCAAAGGTCATTCAATCGCGACCATTGGTCGTTGATAAGGGCCTTCAACGGGCTGATATAGAGCACCGACCCGGTACACGGCTCGTCGCGCAGTAGATTCGACAGAATGGGAAGGAACGCAGCTTCCGTTTTCCCGGCCGCTGTCGCTGCTGCGATGATGATGTCACGGTCTGCATTGATGAGCGCGGGCACGGCGCGCTCCTGCGCGTCGCGTAGCTCGGTCCACCCCTCCCTCCAGACCCAACGTCGAATCTTTTCGTGGAGCAGGTCGAAGCTTCGGGAGTCAGCCGAGGCGGAAGCTGGCGAGTTCATCGTCCCCCTCGGTCGCAACGTCAGCCACGCCTCCCGTATCCTTCTCGACTTCGAGCGTCCCAATCAACTGCCGCCAGTCCGCCGACGGATTTTGTTCCATAACCGCTAACAGGTTAATGAACGCCGTTATCGTCGTGCGCGGTGTTCTGAAATAGGTGTCACCGAGCCGCATGGCGCAATGCGCCATGAAGGCCGGAATCGCCGCCTGCGGCAAAATCGCCTTGGTCGCGTCGCCGAACGCGTGGACGATGCGAATCTTATCCAGGAGGACATAAAAGTCCTCAGGCGTGAGGCTGGCCAGCCGCATCACCGGACCGGTGTAGTCGACAAATCCATTCGTGGCGAACGTGTTTTCGGCAAGCCGCGACTGAAGGGCGGTGTAGCTATAGAGCCCCCGCTTCGTATCGAGCAGAAACTCGGGGGTACCCCCAAGAACGAACCCCAATCCTTCTGCAGACCCCTGGAGTGAATCGTTGAGAATCCGCAGAATCTGCTCGTAATTGGAATTTCGCGCCTGGACATTCGCGAGCTTGTACAGGTTAACCAACTCGTCGAGGCACACCATCATGCCGCCGTACCCGGCGAGTTTGACAAACCGAGCCATGAGCTTGAGTTGGTCGTACACCGATGCGTCATCGATGATGGTGCGAACTCCCAGTGCGGTCCGGGCATCGGTCTTGGTGGAGAACTCGCCGCGCAGCCATCGAATGGCATCGCCCTTGAGCTGCTCGTTTCCCTCCTCGAAACCGCGGCAGTATGCCGCAATAACGTCGGCGAAGTCGTATCCATTGACCATCTCGGTCAACTGATTGAGCTGCGAGCGAATCACCTCCTCGCTCGTTCGCCCGGAGGCCTTGGCTTCGGTTTTGGCCTGCCCAATGAACTTCTCTACGATACCCGCGAGCGCACCACCGTCAGGCTTCGTACGAGTCGACATGTTCTTCGCCAGTTCGGCGTACAGTGAACGTGCCTGACCACCGGAGGCATGCAATCTTCGATCAGGGTTCAGGTCCGCATGGACCGTGACCAGCTTCTTCTCGAGTGCGATGGCTCTAACGAGATTCAGGAAGAAGGTCTTCCCCGCGCCATATTCGCCGACCACCACCCGGAAGCTCGAACCACCGTCCGCGACACGACCGATATCCTGAATCAATGCTTCCAGCTCTTTTGCGCGGCCAACCTGGATTAGATGTTGCCCGATGCGGGGAACGACGCCGGCGCGAAGGGACTGAAGAACCGCATCGCGGTCCTTCGGGCGAATTGTTGTCATGAGGCTAGCCTTTGTGCAAATTCCTGATTGATTTCGACTGGGTCATCGCCGTCAGTCAGCGGTTCGTCCCAGTGGTCGAGCGAGGCTTCGTTTACCTGTTCAATTGCGCCGTCGAGCATCAGTTCCAGGTCCAATGCCGCGTCAGAGAGCTCCGAGCGAGTCCATGACGGACGTGACAGCAAAAGACGCAAGAATGTCGAGTGCGCCTCGTCCAGTCCTAGCAGGCCTGCAGAACCCGTCTCCCGCTCCGCGGTTTCCTGGACCGGTTCTGCAACCGGGACTTCTTCTGCAAACACGTCAGCCAGTAAGGCGGAGACTTTAGCCGTCTCCTTCTGCAGCGCCTCGATTCTCGTGGTATCAAGCACAAAGACCGGTTTTGCTGAGCTGTTCGGCGTCTTCTCGGCTCCGGTTGAAACCCGCGTCGGGTTGGGAGAGCCAACAACAGCATTGCCATGCAGGTCGCCGTAGAGCTGCTGAGGGTCGAGACCAAGCATTTGATAGAGTCTCTCCAGCATTTTTACTTCGGCCGGCGACACAAAGCCATCTGCATTCGCTGTCTGCACGAGCAGCGTCGCGACGGAAACCTTCACCTCCGCAGAAAGCGGTTCAAGCCGCTTCTTCAGGCTCGCGGGGGTGGGCGGCTGTGCAATCTGCACGGCGGCGCGAGCTTTGAGCCTGTCCTGCTGTCGGGGGGTTAATTGCCGCCACGACTCAATCTGGCGATGAATCAACGCAACTTCCTGCTCAGACGCGTTGCCGTCAGCCATCGCAATCGATGCCGCCACGTCCACCATTAGCGCGAACGTTAAGTAACTGTCGTCAACGAAATTGGTTGAGGTGCTTGGAGGCGTCGCATACAACCCGACATACTCGTCGCTCTTCGGCGTCCGCCCCGAAATTCGCGCATCCGGTTCGATAGCTACGCCGGCCTCTCCCAGAACGCGCACGAAAGCGGTTAGCTTGTCGCGCGTGATGTTCCCAGACGCCTTGAATTTTTCGAACAAGCTTCCAAAAGTCATCACGACGGTCCCGCCGGCGACAGTTGAAGCAAGTGACTCAAGCTCCAGACGAGCACTCTCTGGCCACAATTCGACCGGCAACGTGAGCGCACTTTCCAGCGAGCCTTTCGCATCCGGATTCCGGCCCAGAAATCTGCTATATGCATTGAGCGAGTCGGAGCACTCGTTGACCAGTTGCTGGAGCTTGTTCCTCGGTCCCGTCACGGCAGCAATATCAGGCAGCGACGTAATGTAATCGGGGTACTCGATGCCCTGCAGTGCAGGGAAAGCGGTTTGCGCGGACACCTTCAGCTTTGTCTTGTTCGCTGTCAGCTTCATGCCATCGCGGAATTGCTCTCGATATTTCCGACGGAACAATTGGCGAAATTCGTCCTCGCAGCGAGTCACGGGGGTTCGCTTATATACGCCACCGTCGCCAAGCGCCCAGGCAAGCGCCCAATCTGAAGGCACCGGCTTCTTATCGACCGCAGCCTGACCAAACGCCACGCGTATGCTCAGTGGTACCTCGAACGCGCTGCTGATTGTCCCCGGCACCTGGTCGTACTGGCGTTGAGGGTGGGTTAGATGGACGAAAATGAACTCAAGCAGGCCATCGATGTGAACGGTCCGCAAAACGTTCGAATAAATCGACTTCAGACGCTTCAGTTCACTTGCGATGGCTTCAAATTCGCCTTTTTGCACCTTTCCTTGAATCCCATCGAAAAGGACGCGCCTCTCGAGACCGTAAAGGTAAAAAAGGGCAAAGCTTCGATGCAATCGCAGGTCAGAGCGGTCGGAAGCCAGCCACTGAAGGTATGCGCCACGTTGCTCGGCCGAAAAGGACTGATAGCTTAGCCAGTAGTCCTCCGACCCGGCGGAGAGGTCGCTAGCTGTCGTAGCGACATTTGCCTTCGGATTCACGACGCACGCATCCAAGCTGGTCGCCTCCACGCGCTTGGGTACACCCAGGTAGAACATACCCCCTGTAATCGCTACGCCGCTAATCTCCACCTTTTCGCCGGGGCCCACCCATCGAACGCCGACTGCGGTGTCAAGCGCGGGCCGCGCAATTCGATAGGACGAAGAGGGTGAATCTGCTGACAGGGTGACTGTCAGGAATTCGTCGTCGGACTGGGCGCGACGGCCAATATTGGTGGGCGGCATCGAGGAGCTTGAGCTAGGGCCGTGTGGTGCAGCAGGAGGCGGATGGTTGCTGCTGGTAGCAGGTCCTTGTTCCTTCTTCTTGCCGAAGATAGCCACAAGCACACAGCCGAGCACAAAGACGAGGAACACGGTCCACCCGCCCTTCGGGGCAAATATGATGGCCATGACGATGGCCACAACCAGCGTGCCCGCGCCGGAACCCGATTTTTTCGCCTTCCGGCCCATGGTCTCAATCTCTCGCGTCTTTTGATTATGCGGGTTGACTCATTCCGTCATTGCCGCCATTTTCGGGAAGTATATTACGACCGAAAGAAAGTGACCTCGGAACGGAGCCGGTTCAGATTACCGCTTTCCTCGCTCTTCCGTGACTAAGCCGATACCGCGCAGATACCCAAAATCGCTTCCGAACACCCAACCTGCAGTTGCTCCCATGAACACAAGTCTGCGCGTAGTGGACGAAGTCTGATTTGGTGAAGCGAGGGGCGTTCGGCCGGCAGTTCGTTGGATTGGGAAACCGGACGCCGACTCGCCCATTGGTACTTCCCCACAAATGGCATCGCTATAGTGGCAACGGAAACATCAACTGCCACCGACAACGGATTCAGCCGCAAGTTTGCGCTCACTCACATCACGCGACTATGCGCCAACCTTCTCGACTTCATCCTTGCCGACGCGGCAGCATTATTCGACCGTATCGCCGCGCGGCCCATCCACATCATCCCAGTGGCACACTACTGTCGGGTCCAGCCAGTCTGCCGCACGACGAATCCAGTCCGCGTCAATCACACCGTTGCTCGAAGACAGTTTTTCGGTTTGGAACTTGTCGGCAAGGTTCCTCAACCGATTTGCCCGCTCAAGTTTAGCCGCCCACTCTTCGACTTGCTTGAGACGCCCCAGCGCCAGCGTTCGTAATTCGGTCTGGAGCCGCTCCTCCGCGGCCTTGGCTTCAGCAATGACTTGGCGCTTCGCGTCAATTTCGGCTTTCACGCGCCGGCGTATTGAGAGCTCACGAAGTCGGCCGACAAATGCCACGATTTTGGTTTCAACGGACGCGCTCCGACTGTCGCCAATTTTCGCCAACTCATAGCTGCTATTTGGCTCGGTCACCGCAATATCGAACTCACCCGTTGAATGATATTCGTACTGCTGGGTGTGGAAGTTGAATCCAACTTCTTCGTTCTTCTGTCGTTGTTCGCGCGTCAGAGGCATTGGCTCCCGCTGGCTGCGCTCGCGGACATTGAACGACAGGTTGAGGTCAAGTATGGAGACGAATACGGGGCCGTCGGCCTTAGCGCTGGCGGAAAGAGCGTAGCCGGCAGCCAACAGCGATTCGAGCACGAGATTGAGAAGCAGCACCGCACGGAAGCTGTTCGCCTGTGACGCGGCAACACACACGAGCCCAGGTCCGTCGCAGAGCTGCCAGCCCCTTGCATCGCTGACCTTGCCCTCGAGCCTCTTCGCGACTCGCTTGGCTAGCGGCAAACAGTCCTCCAGGGATGTCCGCAGGCGTAGGTTTGGTATCGCAGGGCGATGCGGCAAGTCCTCCTCAAGACTTTCCCGATATCGGGCATCAAACTCGTCGTCTAACGGCGTAACGTACCTAGAACGGCGATAAGTCGTTGGTCCCTTCGTCACGCCAAGGGGCGGCCTCTTCGCGGCCCGGCCTGCCGCCAATTTCGCCCAATAGCCCACCGGGGGAAGCGGCACTTCGAGGTCCAGGCATATTTTCCGAAGTCCGACGTCGGAAATCGCATAGCGTTTCGCCACCTTGGTAACCGGCTCGGTCCACACTTGCTCGTAAAGCTCCTCGCGATGAAAGTCAGTGTATTCCCAACCCATCTTCGTACCCCCGAAGAAAGAAGTCGAACCAAAGCAATCGTCTACGCGAGCGAAGAAATGCAGCGCAGACGGGGCATACCTGTTACATCAGAGTGGCAAAACCAGACTGGCACGGCCGTCGCTTGCAGTCTGGGGATAGCGAGCGCCGAGACCGTGCCGTTTCAGTTTCCGGACAGAACGTACGGTAGCCGGCGCCAAACTTCCAGACGGGGTTGCCGCCATCGGTATCGGTGACCTGTTGGCGACGCGCCGGCCGGCAATGCTGAAGAACCAACGAGCCACTCGCGAGTTAGTTTTTCCAGAACGGCATATCGACCGTAAATGTGAAAATGTCAGGCCAGACGGCGTAGCGTTTGTCGCGACAGCCGTGCGGCAATGATGCCGCCTATTGCACCGCCGAGATGGCTCTGCCACGACACTCCCGGGTAAATTGGCAGCAGGCCGTGGCGGCGCTGAATTGAGAGCGCTCGGGCACTGCGGTGCGTTTTTGTTGCGCGCGCGGCCGCCAAGTGGGAGGTGGCGCGGGGGACCGGACCGGTGCCCGGGCACGGAGCTGACCGGGGTGAAGAGAGGCGGAGCCGGCGGGAGAGCCCGGGGCCGAAGCCCCGGTACGCCCGCTCGATAGATTCATTCCGTGACAGTTTTTTCGGAATTTCCCGTCGAAATCGGGCGATTTTGGGTCACAGGATTAGAAGCGTTTACGCTGCAAAATCAAACGCTTGCAGACGAATAACAGCTTCTTCTGGGGAGGTTGCGCTGTTGTGTAACGACTTCTAATCCATATTGCCACACACCGAGCGCCGATCGCCCTATGCGGCTCCACCGTCAACGACTTCGCCAGTTTTCGACAGTTCTCCACGTTGTTCCGTCCCTTTCTTATATGTCAGGCAGAGCTGCACGTGACTGACTTCATTCTCTCGGACCAGCCCCTGTAGAAAGAGAAGCTGACTTACAGACTGTCAGATCCTCCCGACCGTCTATATTTTTCTTCGACCGACTATATTTCTTCCGATCACCTGATAACGTCCCTTACTTCCACCTCCTCACAATTTACTTGACACCTAAAATATCGAGGACTAAATTACATTCCAGAATCTCACTGGAGCACCAGCATGCGCATCGTCTGTATTGGAGGAGGCCCGGCCGGCCTGTACTTTGGGCTGTTGATGAAGGGTCGCAACCCGGCGCATGAGGTCACGGTGATCGAACGCAACCGCCCATACGACACATTCGGCTGGGGCGTCGTGTTCTCGGACCAGACGCTCGGCAACCTGCGCGCAGCCGACGCGCCCAGCGCGGACGCGATTCTCGACGCCTTCAACCACTGGGACGACATCGAGATCAATTTCCGCGGCGAGCGGGTCCGCTCGTCGGGCCACGGCTTCTGCGGCATCGGGCGCAAGCGTCTCCTGAACATCCTGCAGGCGCGCTGCGAAGAACTCGGCGTCAAACTGGTCTTCGAAACCCAGGTGACGGACGACACCGCCTACGAAGCCGACCTGATCATTGCCTGTGACGGCGCCAACAGCGCGATTCGGCAGAAGTACGCGGCGACCTACCAGCCAGATATCGACATGCGCGATTGCCGCTTCGTCTGGCTCGGTACGAAAAAACTCTTCGAAGCCTTCACGTTCGCGTTCGAAGAAACCGAATGGGGCTGGTTCCAGGCCCACGCGTACCGCTTCGACGATCAGACTTCCACCTTCATCGTCGAAACCCCGGAGCGTGTCTGGCGCGCCGCCGGCCTTGACGAAATGAGCAAGGAAGACAGCATCGCCTTCTGCGAAAAACTGTTCGCCAAATATCTTGACGGCAACCCGTTGCTCTCGAACGCCGCCCATCTGCGCGGCTCGTCGCAGTGGATTCGCTTCCCGCGCGTAGTCAACCGCGAGTGGGTGCACTGGCGCTCCAACACCAACGGTGCAGCGCCCACGCCGGTCGTGCTGATGGGCGACGCCGCCCACACCGCGCACTTCTCGATCGGCTCCGGCACCAAGCTTGCGTTGGAAGATTCGATTGAACTCGCCAACAGCATCGGCGCTCACCCGGGAGATCTGCCCGCCGCGCTCAAGCACTACACCGAAGTGCGTAGTGTCGACGTGCTGCGCATCCAGAACGCAGCCCGCAACTCGACGGAGTGGTTCGAGCACGTCGACCGTTACACCTCGTTCGAGCCGGAACAGTTCGCCTACTCGCTGCTGACGCGTTCGCAGCGTATCTCACACGAGAACCTGCGTGAGCGCGATGCTCAGTACCTGTCCGCGTTCGAGGACTGGCTCGCAGCGCGTTCCGGTATTGAGCGCACACCGGCGAAGCATTCCGTCCCGCCAATGTTCACGCCGTTCAAGCTGCGTGGCGTCACGCTCAAGAACCGCGTGGTCGTATCGCCAATGGCGCAGTACTCGGCCGTCGACGGCGTCGCGGGTGACTACCACCTCATGCATCTCGGCGCTCGCGCCATGGGCGGAGCCGCGCTGGTGATGACCGAGATGACCTGTGTGTCGCCGCAGGCCCGTATCACCCCTGCTTGCCCCGGCATGTACGCACCGGAGCATCTCGTCGCATGGAAGCGCATCGTCGATTTCGTGCACACGCAATCGGACGCGAAGATCGGCATGCAGCTCGGCCACGCAGGCGCGAAAGCGTCCACGCGCGTGAGCTGGGATGGCATCGACCAGCCGCTGCCCGAAGGTAACTGGCCGCTCGTCTCGGCTTCACCGCAGCAGTATCTGCGCGGTGTCAGCCAATGGTCGCGCGAAGCCAGCCACGATGAGCTGCGTGAAATTGAAGCGCAATTCGTCCGCTCAACTGAGATGGCCGCGCAGGCGGGCTTCGACTGGCTCGAACTGCACTGTGCACACGGCTATTTTCTGTCGAGCTTCCTCTCGCCGTTGACGAATCTGCGCAGCGACGAATACGGCGGCTCATTGCAAAACCGCCTGCGCTATCCACTGCAAATCTTCGCCGCTATCCGCAAGGTATGGCCCGTAGACAAACCGATTTCCGTGCGCATTTCAGCACATGACTGGGTAGACGGCGGCACCACGCCTGACGACGCGGTGGAAATCGCCCGCGCCTTCAAAGCAGCGGGAGCCGACATGATCGACGTTTCGTCGGGTCAAGTCAGCAAGGACGAGAAGCCGGTTTACGGCCGCATGTTCCAGACGCCATTCGCCGATCGAATCCGCAATGAGGCTGGTATCGCAACCATTGCAGTCGGTGCGATTTCAGAAGCCGATCACGTCAACAGCATCATCGCCGCCGGGCGCGCCGATCTTTGCGCAGTGGCACGGCCGCATCTGGCCAATCCTTCGTGGACGCTCAACGAGGCAGCCAAGATCGGTTACTTCGACATGATGTGGCCCAAGCAATATACCGCGGCGAAATCCCAACTCGAGCGCAATCTCGAACGCGAGCGTGCGCAGGCCGCCGCGAATGCAGGACTCTCGCCGCAAGAACGCGCACAACGCGCAGAAGGAACGGTGTGAATACAACGAACTCCGAGCTAAGCGGCAAACACGCAGTCGTCACGGGTGGCGGCAGCGGCATTGGTGCGGCCACTGCGGCGGCGCTGGTACGCGCCGGCGCCCGTGTCACGCTGATGGGCCGCGATGCCGGCCGTCTCGCTGCACAGCGCGACGCGTTAAGCGCGCTCAACACGGCGGGCGAGCTCGCCTGCATTGCCGTGGACGTCGCGCAGGAGAATGCTGTCATCGCGGCCTTTGAGCAAGCCGGTCCTGTCGATATCCTGATCAACAATGCGGGCCAGGCGCAGGCCGCACCGTTCACGCAGACCGGCACAGCGCTCTGGCAGCGCATGCTCGACGTCAACCTGACTGGCGTATTCCTCTGCACACGCGCCGTACTGCCGGGGATGCTCGAGCGCGGCTATGGCCGCATCGTCAACGTCGCCAGCACTGCAGGACAGATCGGTTACGCCTACGTCGCCGCGTATTGCGCCGCCAAGCATGGCGTGATCGGCCTCACCCGTTCCCTCGCGCTTGAAGTAGCCACCAAAGGCATCACCGTCAACGCAGTCTGTCCCGGGTATACGGAAACCGAACTGCTGCGGGCCTCGCTAGACCAGATCACCAGCAAGACCTCGCGCAGCGAGCAGGAAGCACGCAGCATCCTGCTGCGTCATAACCCGCAACAGCGCTTTGTCGCACCCGAAGAAGTTGCCAATGCGGCCCTCTGGCTGTGTATGCCGGGTTCCGCCGCGATTACCGGCCAATCCATTTCAGTCTCTGGGGGAGAAGTCACATGACCCGAGCTAGCAGCGTTAAAAAGCCGTCCGCCGCCGAAGCGAAACCGCCGCGCAAAGGCGTGGCGAAGCCTGCCGAGAACGTGGTCGATCTGGAAATGAGCACCGGTGCAGATAGTCATATGGGTCTGCGTCTATGGCTACGCATGCTGACCACGACCAACCTCGTGCAAGCCGAATTGCGCAAGCGCCTGCGCAACGAGTTCGACACCACGCTGCCGCGCTTCGACCTGATGGCGCAGCTCGAACGTCATCCCGAAGGACTGAAGATGACCGAACTCTCGCGCCGTCTGATGGTGACGGGCGGCAACGTCACCGGCATTACCGATCAGCTTGAAAAAGAAGGCCTGGTTGTGCGCGATGCCGATCCCAACGATCGCCGCTCGATCAGCGTTCGCCTGACACCCGAAGGCCGCGCGCTGTTCGACCGCATGGCGGTGGCACATGAACAATGGGTCGTCGAAATGTTCGGCGGCCTTAGCCTTGACGAAAAGTCGCGCACGCACCAGCGTCTGGGCAAACTGAAGAAACACCTGCTCGACAATCTCAAGGTCTGGGCAAACTGAAGAAACACCTGCTCGACAATCTCAAGGATTGAGCGGCACCGAACTGGAGGAGACATTCATGACATCATCCCACGTCGACGCCCTGCTGGCCGGCAATCGCGTCACGCTGGCGGGTTACGAGGCCAGACACTTCGGCTGGTCGGTTAGCGCCAAAGTGGCGACGATCACACTGAACCGCCCTGAACGCAAGAACCCGCTCACCTTCGAATCGTATGCTGAGCTACGTGACCTGTTTCGCCAGCTTGCATACGCCACCGACGTCAAGGCGGTGGTAATCCACGGTGCCGGCGGCAACTTCTGTTCGGGCGGCGACGTGCATGACATCATCGCACCGCTGATCGATTTGCCCATGCCCGAGCTATTGCTGTTCACGCGCATGACCGGCGATCTCGTCAAGGCGATGCGGCATTGCCCGCAACCGGTGATCGCCGCCGTCGACGGTGTCTGCGCAGGCGCTGGCGCAATTCTCGCAATGGCCTCGGACTTGCGTCTCGGCACCGCGCGCAGCAAGCTCGCGTTCCTGTTCTCGCGCGTCGGCCTCGCGGGCTGCGATATGGGCGCGTGCTCGATCCTGCCGCGCATCATCGGTCAGGGACGCGCGTCGGAGCTGCTGTTCACGGGCCGCTCGGCAAGCGGCGACGAAGGTTACGCCTGGGGTTTCTACAACCGCCTGTGCGAACCGGACGCGTTGCTCGACGAGGCTACCAAGCTTGCTGCCGAACTCGTCACCGGTCCGACTTTCGCGCACGGCATCACCAAGAAGATGCTGCACCAGGAGTGGAGCATGAGCATCGACGAAGCGATCGAATCCGAAGCGCAAGCGCAGGCCATCTGCATGAACACGCATGATTTCGAGCGGGCCTATCGCGCGTTTGCTGCGAAGACGCGTCCGGTTTTCGAAGGAGACTGACTTGAGCGCTTCCGGCAATCTGGATCTTCACAGCGCGCTAGCGTGGCCGTTCTTCGAAGACCGGCATCGCGAGCTCGCGGCTGGCGTTGAAGCATGGTGTCGCGCTCATCTCGCTGACGCGGAGCACGGCGGCGACGTCGATGCGGCCTGTCGCCACCTGGTGCGCGAACTCGGTGCAGCGGGATGGTTGAAGTATGGCGTGGGCGGTACCGCCTATGGTGGTCACGGCGACACCATCGATACACGTGCGGTCTGTCTGCTGCGCGAAACACTCGCGAAGCATTCAGGCCTCGCCGACTTCGCGCTGGCGATGCAGGGGCTTGGCTCAGGCGCAATTTCGCTCGGCGGAACGCACGAACAGAAGCAACGCTACTTGCCGCGAGTTGCAAACGGCACCGCCATTGCAGCGTTCGCGCTCTCCGAACCGGACGCAGGCTCGGACGTCGCCGCCATGGCGCTGTCGGCACGCCTCGACGGCGACGACTATGTACTCGACGGCGACAAGACGTGGATTTCCAACGGCGGCATCGCGGATTTCTACGTGGTGTTCGCTCGAACCGGCGAAGCGCCGGGCGCACGCGGTATCAGCGCCTTTATTGTCGACGCCGATACGCCGGGCCTGGAGATCGCGGAGCGCATCGACGTGATCGCGCCGCATCCGCTCGCCCGCCTGCACTTCGCGGGTGCCCGCGTGCCGCGCAGCCAGATGCTGGGAGAACCGGGCGAAGGTTTCAAGCTGGCCATGCGCACGCTCGACATCTTCCGCACCTCGGTGGCCGCCGCCTCGCTCGGCTTTGCGCGCCATGCCATGGCCGAAGGCCTGGCACGCGCCGCCTCGCGCAAGATGTTCGGTCAGACGCTCGGCGACTTTCAGCTCACGCAAGCCAAGCTCGCGCAAATGGCGCTCACCATCGATAGCAGTGCCCTGCTCGTCTACCGCGCGGCCTGGTTGCGCGATCAAGGCGAAAACGTCACGCGTGAAGCGGCCATGGCGAAATGGCACGCGAGCGAAGGCGCGCAGCAAGTAATCGATGCGGCCGTGCAACTATGGGGCGGAATGGGAGTGCAAAGCGGCACTGCCGTCGAAATGCTATATCGCGAGATTCGTGCGTTGCGCATCTACGAAGGCGCCACCGAAGTGCAGCAACTGATCGTGGGCCGTGATGTGTTGAAGGCCCACGCCGTCGTCCACCCGGATAGCAAGAGCACGCCATGAGCACCACGTTCGAGATGCCAGTGCGCATTCGCTTTGCGCATTGCGATCCGGCGGGCATCGTGTTTTTTCCGCAATACCTGGTGCTGACCAATGCTTTGGTAGAAGACTGGTTCACCGAGTGTCTGGGTATCGACTATGCCCATATGATCGGCCAGCGCCGCATCGGCTTGCCGATCGTCAAGCTGGATTGCGAGTTTTCGCGGCCGAGCCGGATGGGCGAGACCGTCACGCTCACGCTGAGCGTCAACTCGATCGGCCGGCGCTCGATCCGCATCGGCATTGTCGGCCATTGCCATGACGAGGTGCGCTTCAAGGCGCATCAGGTGCTGGTGACGACTTCGCTCGAAACCGGTCAGTCCATCGATATTCCCGACGACATCGCGAGCGCCCTCGCGAGATTTGTCCCACCCGTACTCACCGACGAGCCACGCCCATGAAAAAACCTCTTCTCCCTGCCGGCTGGGTCAAACCGCGCGGCTATGCAAACGGTGTTGCAGCCGTCGGCACTCAGGTGTTCATTGCCGGCCAGATCGGCTGGGACGCCGAGGCGCGCTTTCAGTCGAACGAATTCGCCGCTCAGGCGATTCAGGCCTTGCGCAACGTGGTCGCCGTGCTCAATGAAGCCGGCGGCAAGCCGGAGCATCTGGTGCGCATGACCTGGTATGTCACCGACAAGCGGGAATACCTCATGGCGCTCAAAGACATCGGGCGCGCATTTCGTGAGCTGATCGGCGACTACGACATCGCGATGAGCGCGGTGCAGGTCGTCGCACTGATCGAAGATGAAGCCAAAGTCGAAATCGAAGCCACCGCAGTGATCCCCCACGAAGCCCGCTAAACGTTCGGCTTTGCATGAGATCGGAGAAACGTCATGGAACCGTCAGCTCACGTCGACACCTTCGCTCGCGACCATCTGCCGCCGCAAGATCAGTGGCCGGTGTTTTTGCTCGATAATCCCGACGTCGCCTATCCCGCACGCTTTAACTGCGCGACCGAACTGCTGGACCGAACCATCGAGGCCGGACACGGTGAGCGGCCGGCAATCTGGTCCGATGTGAACGGCACAGCCCAGGCGACCACGTACCATGAACTGCTGGCGCTGGTAAATCGCAGCGCGCATGTGCTGGTCGACGAGATGGGTCTGCAACCCGGCAATCGCGTACTGCTACGCGGGCCGAATACCTTGCAGATGGCCGTCGCAGCACTCGCCGCGCTAAAGGCGGGTCTCGTGCTGGTGCCTACTATGCCGCTCCTGCGCGCCAAAGAACTCAAGCAGATTATCGACAAGGCGCATATCAGCGCTGCCCTGTGCGATACGCGCCTGACTGAGGAACTTGAGCGCTGCCGCGATCCGCAAGGCGAATTCTTCTGTCCGGGCCTGGAACAGATCCGCCTGTTTCATGATGATGCTGCGGACTCCCTCGAAACACTCGCAGCAAGCAAACCGGATCAGTTCACCGCCTGCGATACCGCAAGCGACGACGTATGCCTGATCGCCTTCACCAGCGGCACGACCGGTTTGCCCAAGGGATGCATGCATTTTCATCGCGACGTGCTGATGATGTGCGACCTGTTTCCGCGTCATGTACTCAAGCCCACCGCGAGCGACATTTTCTGCGGTACGCCACCGCTTGCCTTCACGTTCGGACTGGGCGGCCTGCTGTGCTTCCCGTTGCGGGCCGGCGCCTCTACTGTGTTGATGGAACGGCTCACGCCTGAAACGCTGCTACAGATCGTCGAGCGCTTCCACGCTACCGTCATGTTCACCGCACCAACCTTCTATCGCCAGATGGCGCCGCTCGTGCCGCGCTTCGACATCTCCAGCCTGAAGAAAACCGTTTCCGCCGGCGAGGCGCTGCCCGATTCGACGCGGCATCTGTGGCGCGAGGCGAGCGGCATCGAGATGACCGACGGCATCGGCGGGACCGAGTTGATCCATATTTTCATCTCGGCGGCGGGCGATCAGATCCGGCCGCACGCTATCGGCCGCGCCGTTCCTGGCTATACCGTGCGGGCCGTGGACGATGCCATGCAACCGGTGGCGCCAGGCGTGATCGGCAAGCTTGCCGTGCGCGGTCCGACAGGTTGCCGCTATCTGGCCGACGAGCGGCAGACGAAATTCGTGCGCGACGGCTGGAACCTGCCCGGCGACTCCGTGTATCTGGACGAGGACGGTTACGTGTTCTATCAGGCGCGCGCCGACGACATGATCGTCTCCGCGGGTTACAACATCTCCGGGCCAGAAGTAGAAAGCGTGCTGCTACAGCATGATGCAGTGGCGGAGTGTGGCGTGATCGGCGTACCCGACGAGACCCGTGGCCAGATCGTCAAGGCGTTTGTGGTTCTCAACCCCGGCTTCAAGCCCGATGACACGATGGTCGCGCAACTGCAGGACTACGTGAAAAACAATGTTGCGCCGTATAAGTATCCGCGGCTGATCGCTTTCGTCGACGCACTGCCGCGGACTGAGACAGGCAAGTTAAAGCGGTTTGCGTTGCGGACGCTTTAGAGCGATAGCCATACGCGTCATTGATCCGCCCTTAAACCGGGCGTCTCTGCGGGACTGCGCATTTCATTGGCGAGCAGTTCCAGTTTGAGCGGTGCATCGGCGGAAAGCTTTTTCTTCGCAATCACGCGACGCCAGGCCCCGTTCGAATCCGGTTCACGGTAAAACGCGACGACAGCCACATACTCGGTGTCGGGTTGCATCGGCTGCGACACACTTGCCGAAGCGCCAGGGTTCACGACGGTTGCAATGCTCGCCTGCAGATCCTGTGCGAGAACGGTTTTGTCGTTCTTCAGCAGATCGTCATACGACGCGCCGTCGAAAAGCTTGCGATCCTTGAGTTGGTAGATACGCACCGCAACCGATGTCGACCGCTGCGCCTCGTCGGGATTGACGGACGCGCGAGCAGTCAGGTCGACGTTGAGCACCTTGACCTGCTTAAAGAACACCGCGTGATACGCACTCGAAGTTGAGTCCGAGACAGTCTGCCAGGCGCCGCACGCGCAAAGCAGCAAACTCGATGCAAGGAAAGTCGTGGTTAGACGGATTGGCATAGAAATAAGACTCCAGAATCAGGCAGACGGCGCGAGGAACGGGTTCGGTCCCGGCGCGGGGAAAACTTCGTACGAGCCTAGCGGAATCGTAATGAGGCGCTCGTCGTCCGAGGGCAGCACCGTAGTCCACGCCAGCCGTGGCGCCGGCCCGGCCGCCGCCGGCAACGTCGAGCCGATCCTTGGTGCAGGCACCAGCTTCGACGACACTTCCATGCGCAGAAACACGTCCGCCTTCGTACCGACATACAAACGGATAAACGCCATCAGCTCCCGGTGCAACCATGCGCCTGGCAACAGGTCGTTAGCCTGTCCGGCATTCGCCGGCCGCAGCGTTACGCGCGCTGCGCGACTGCGATACTCGAGGCGATCGCCTAGCACATAGCCCCCACCGAGTCCGCGGTGCGTGCCCTCGCCTGGCGCACGGCGCGCGCTACCGGCCGAAGTCAGCGGTCGCGGTTTGCCCGCGCGCTTTAGCGTCGGGTAGAACTCATCGACCCGCACCTCGACACCCGGCACAGCCAGCGCAACCACACCCGCAAGACCTTCAGGCGTACGCGTGCGCTGGATCAGCAAACCCAGCAGAGCCAGTACGCGAGAATCCGGCAACCCCGCCCGCGCCGGTTTATCACCCCAGCCGAAACCCGCGAGGCTAAGCAGCTTGCGGGAATGCGAGTCCGTACCGCCCGGCCGGAAACCGATCGGATAGCGATACTTCTTCCATATGCGGTACAGCAGCGTCACGATGCGGTGATTGAACTGGTCGAGAAAAGCTTCGACCGCTTCATGCCCCTCCTCGCGCAGCACAATATCGTCGACCGTGTGGGAAGGCATCGCGGCATCTACACCGTACAGGCCCATGAACGTGGTCCGCACGGTTGGCGCAGCGTCGAGTCGGCTTTCATCAAATTCGACACCTACCACTTCACCCGCTGGAAATCCGATGCGCGGCCGCGGGCGGAATCGCACCGGCTCATGCTCGAGCGTGTCACGCTCGCCGAAGCCCGGACGATCCGGTACGCGCACTTCCAGCAACTGGCATAGCTGCATGAAGCCCATTGTCGGCGCGCGTGCAAGCAGCGAGGCGACGAGTGGTTCAAGATTCGGAAAATCGCGCGGGTTCATAGCGGGGAACGCAGCGCCTTGCTGCGTGGCCATTCGGTACGGGCTTGCGACGGCAGGCTCACGATCGCCAGCTTCGTGAACAGGTTGATTTCCGCATACAGAGCGAAGAACCGATGCAGCAGTTCACCAAACAGCATCACGTCGCCTTCACCGGCGAACGCGTGAGCGTCAATGGTCACTTCGATCAGCACACCACGCTCGACGGAGCCGCCGGACACCTCTTCAAGCAATTCCTCCGATATGTGCAGGATGCCCGCGAGGCGGCGGCGATTCAATTCGTCGTCGCTCCAGTCGTAGAGCGCCAGCGCTCCGCGCAGCACTTCAGCGTCCATCATCGACAGGAAGTTCGGCGCAAGATGCGACAGCACCCGCCACTGGAACCGGTCGCCCGTCGGCGGATAAAGCGGCAGGGTCGGCGCTACCAGATTGCGCACGCCCGCAACGTTCGGTGTGCTCTCGCCCAGCTCGTTGATGCTCGCCTCGCGTAGACCCTTTCGCGGCAGCAGACCATTGGTGCCCGTCACACGCAACGACAGGCTTTCTTCCGGCAGATCGTCCATGGTCTCCCAAGCGTGGCCGCCCAGGATGACCCACGTGTCATGCAGCCCAGTGACGCCGGGACGCACCCGGGTATGGAAATACCGTTCCGGTGCTTCGTGCCGTAGCATGCCGCCGCGGTGCCGGAAGGTGGCAAACGGCACGTACTCGTAGCGCTCCGCGCTGTCGTGATCGAACGATTCGATCGCATCCACGGAATAGGTTTCGACATGTTCGCCCTGGTGGCCCGCCGGAACGACACGGTATTCCGTCTCGTGGTGGTCGACCTGGATCGGCTCTGCGTCAAGTGTGAACAGGTTGATTACCGGTGTGCAGTAGAGCCGGACATTCTCAGCGGTGAAACGCTGGTCAGACGGATAGCTCTGCTTCAGCAGAACTTCAAGCTCGAAGCTCGTTGTACTCGCAGGCAGCTTCGCAACATCCAGCCCGCACAGATCGACGAAGAGGAATTTCTCGCGAAACGTGAAGTATTCGAGCAGCAGTTGATACCTGTACAAGGCCGTCACGAGCGGCCAGACCCTCAAGTCGATCGAGATCAAGTGGTTCAAGATCGACGATGCGGGCAAGGAAAAGGAATACTTCAACACGAAGCTCGACAACGTGAAGGTTGTGGCCGTCAATCCGAAGATGCACGACATCAAGAATCCGGACTACGAAAAGCACAACCACCTCGAAGACGTCGAACTGCGCTACGAGAAGATCACCTGGTCGTACAAGGACGGCAACATCATCCACGCCGATAGCTGGAACGAGCGTTCGTAAAAACAGGCTCTCCGAAAACCGGTGCCGACCCGACTGATCCCCGTCACGGGTTGTGTACCGGTTCTTTTCGCCAGTCGACCTTGTCGGCTGGCGCTTTTTATTGCCTCTCAGAACCGGGTACTCACATGACGATGCGCGACTCCACACACCTGCTTCGCAAGCTCAATCCGCATTGCGCGAGTGCGCTTGAAGCCGCAGCGAATCTGTGTCAGGCGCGCCTCGCCGGCGAAATCACCGTCGAACACTGGTTGCTGAAGCTCATCGAAGCAGGCGACGGCGACATTCCCGCGATCCTGCGGCGCTACGAGATCGATATCGACGGTGTATGGGATGCGTTGCTCGCTGCGATCGACCGCTCGCCCCGCGATCTGCGCGGCAAGCCATCTCTTTCCCGGTCGCTGGCAAGCGTGCTGGAAAGCGCCTGGATGTATGCGTCGGTGGGCGAAGCGCCGCAACCGATCCGCTCGGCCAACCTGCTGCAGGCGATTGTCGATGCGCCGCATACCTTGCGTGCGACGGATGCCTGGCCACTGCTGTCGTTCGGCACGACGCAGATCCAGCGGCTGATGCCCGAACTCGACCGGCATTCGGCAGAAGGCATCCCAAAGGCAGAGACACCCGCTACGAATGATGCGCAGGCGGCAACCGGCGGCTCCGAATCAACGCTAGCGCCGCCCGCCGCGGATAGCGCTAACTCCCGGCGCCCGGCGCCACCGCAGGCGGTCAGCCGCCCGACGTACGGTGAAGCGCTCGCTCGCTTTGCCATCGACCTGACCGCGAAAGCAAAACGCGGCGAGATCGACCCGGTGTTCGGCCGCGATCGCGAGATCCAGCAAACCATCGACGTCCTTGCACGGCGCCGCAAGAACAACCCGATCCTCGTCGGCGAACCCGGCGTCGGCAAGACCGCGCTCGTCGAAGGGCTCGCACTGCGCGTCGCAGAAGGCAGCGTACCGAATGTGATCCGCGACGTGCGCATCCTCACGCTCGACCTCGGCCTGCTGCAGGCCGGGGCCGGCGTGAAAGGGGAATTCGAACAACGTCTGAAGAGCGTCATTGACGAGGTGCAGGCTTCGCCCGTGCCAATCCTGCTGTTTATCGATGAAGCGCACACGCTGATTGGCGCGGGCAACGCGGCCGGCGGCGCCGACGCTGCGAATCTGCTGAAGCCCGCTCTGGCACGCGGCGAGCTGCGCACCATTGCCGCGACAACCTGGTCCGAGTACAAGGAATACTTCGAGCGTGACGCAGCGCTCGAGCGGCGCTTTCAGCTCATCAAGGTGGACGAGCCGGATGATGCCGCTGCATGCCTGATGCTGCGAGGTCTGGCAAGCCGCTATGCGAAATACCACAACGTGCACATTCGCGACGCCGCGATCATCGCGGCCGTCAAACTCTCACGCCGTTACATCCCGGCACGGCAACTGCCCGACAAGGCAGTCGATCTGATCGACACCGCCGCGGCGCGCGTGCGCATGGGACTCGAATCGCCACCGTCCGAACTGCAACGCGCGCAGGCGAGTGTCGCCGCGCTCGAGCTGGAACTGGCTACGCTCGATGCAGACCGGAAGGCCGGCATAGCGGATCCGGCATCACGTCACGAAGCCTTGAGCAGCGCGCTGTCCGACGCGTGCGCCGAACTCGACAGTTTGCGGCTGAAGTACGATCGTGAGCTCGAACTCGTCAATACGTTGCTGGCACAACGCGAAACGTGCAGGGACGAGCGGCGCGAGCAGGATGAGCGCGCCGGCGCCGCGCTCGATGCTGCCCAGCGAGCGCTCGCAGACGCACAAGGCAAGACGCCACTGATCTTCGCTGACGTCGATGCACAGGCAATCGCGCGCGTGGTTGCGGAATGGACTGGCGTGCCGGTCGGCAATCTGATCGACGACGAACTCAAGAGCCTGCTCGCGATCGAGCAGAACCTCGGTACCCGTGTTGTCGCTCAGGACGACGCGCTCGCCGCACTCGCCGAAAGCTTGCGTACCGCGAAAGCCGGACTCAAGAACGAACATGCGCCGCTCGGGGTGTTCCTGCTTGCCGGTCCGTCAGGCGTCGGCAAGACCGAAACCGCACTGGCACTCGCCGATTTGCTGTTCGGTGGCGAAGCCGCACTGACCACCATCAATATGTCCGAGTACCAGGAATCGCACACGCTCTCGCAGCTCAAGGGATCGCCGCCGGGCTACGTCGGTTACGGCCGCGGCGGGGTGCTGACAGAGGCGGTTCGCCAACGGCCGTATAGCGTCGTGCTGCTCGATGAAGTGGAGAAAGCGCACCGCGACGTGCTCGACATCTTCTATCAGGTATTCGACCGCGGCACGATGCGCGATGGCGAAGGTCGCGAGATCGATTTCCGCAACTGTGTGATCCTGATGACGTCCAATCTCGGCAGTACGCAGATCGACGAAGCCACGAGTGAGAACCCGTCCATCTCACAAGGCGAACTGCTTGAGGCGATTCATCCCCAACTCGTCGCACACTTCCAGCCAGCCCTTCTTGCGCGTTTTCAGACGCTCGTGTACCGGCCGCTCGATGCTGACGCGCTAGCGTCGATCGTACGGCTGAAGGTCGCGAAGATCGCCGAACGTTTGCATCGCCAGTACGATATTGCGCTCACCTGTGACGATGCATTGACCGGTTCGCTGGCGCAACTTTGCCTCGCTCGCGAATCCGGTGCACGCAACGTGGATGCGTTTCTCAACCAGAATATCCTGCCGGCCGTGTCACGCGAACTTCTTGCACGTATGGCAGATGGTTCGCTTCCTGCTGAGGTCCGCTTGTCGACGTCCGATAACGCTAGTCTGGTGATTGACTTTGTCGATCGCCGCGACGCATCTTCTTCGGGCGGTGCTTCCACTGACGTTCCAGTTGCCGCCGATCTGAGCGCCTGAGAGAGTAAGCCATGCCACCTGGTCCCTCCCTGTACGATATGCTGCTGGGCCACATTGGCGGCGAGCCGCTCGACGCCTACGACGACAAGACGCTCGAGATGATGAGCGTCCAGCAGAACATCCGTCGCATCCTCAATACGCGAGCCGGTGCCCTCAAGCACCTGCCCGACTACGGATTGCCAGACCTCACGAACATTTACAAGGCACTGCCGGCTTCAGCGCATCTGCTCAAGCAGCAGATGGAAACCACGTTGCTGGCGTATGAGCCGCGTATCCGGGCAATCGATGTCGACTACATCGACAACGCCGACCCCGGGGTGCTGGTGAGCTACGAAATGACCTGTCACCTGAAGAAGGCGGGACTCGTGCGGTTCGGAACGTACTTTGAGCCGCCGGGCCGCATGCGTGTGGAGCGTCGAGTTCAGGGAGAGCGGGAATCGGGTCGGCAATAAAGTCCGGCATTTGCCTGTCCATGTCGCGCGGCCGGCGCCCCGATCCCCTACTCGATCAAACTCACCTCAAGCATCCGCTGATCGATCCGGCCGTGATCGTCGATCGCCCGCACCGTATAACTCCCCGCGGTACGTGGTTGCCAGTACAACGCCGCACCAGGATCGCTGCGGCCCACATAGGCGTCGTTGACGAACCAGTACAGCGCGTGCGCGTCGGCATCGGTGTTCGCGTTAAAGGCAATCCGCTCCTGGCCGAGCTGCTTCAGGCGCATCGTATAGACGCTGCCGCGCACCGGTGACGTGATCTGCGGCGGGTCGCCATTGGGCGCACCGGCATCGCGGCACGCCGGGTTCTGCGGCGGCTTGCGGCGCGGAATACCCGCTTGCGCGAACACCTGCTGCAGATCGGAAGGCCAGAACTCGTACACCTCCTCATGCGTGTTCTTGCCCGCATAGGGCGGACAGGCCAGCAGGCCCGTCGCATCGTCGATCACCACGGGCCGGTGCACATTGCTCACGCGAATCGGCGATTTGCCTGGGATGAACCAGGTCCAGCCACGTTGCGGGCACCACTGGTTAGGCAAGTCGCCGCTAGCCAGACAGATCTGCACACGCTTGAGATTCGCCGGTTTGGGCCGGTACGGTTCGGCCAGTTGCGCACGTTCGGCTTCCAGCCCATCGACGATCTGAAAGAACAGTGGCGCCGCGGCATCCACACCGACGAATGCCGGATTACCGGTGCTGTCGAAATTGCCCACCCAGACCACCAGCACGTAAGGGCCGAACACGCCCGCGGTCCACGCATCGCGAAACGCCCATGACGTACCCGTCTTCCAGTACACCGGCAGATGCGACGGCTGTGCGCCGGTGGTCTCGTCCGGCCGCAGATGCTGGCGCAACATGTCCATCACCATGAAGCTGGCCTCGTCGCTAAGCATGCGCGTGCCAGCTACCTGAGGATCGCTCGCGCGCAGGCGCAGCGGTCTCAGTTCGCCGCGATTGGCGAGCATTGCGTAGAGGCCGGCCAGTTCCTGCATGGTGACTTCGCCGCCGCCGAGCACCAGCGCAAGTCCGTAGTGCTGTTCACTCGCCATGTGCCCGATGCCCGCTTGCTGCAGGAACTGATACAGATCGGGTTCATGCAGTTGCGAGGCTACCCACACCGCCGGAATATTGCGGCTGCGGTTCAGCGCATCGGTGGCAGTGATCGGCCCGAGGAAGTGGCCGTCGAAATTCTCCGGCGTGTAGGGGCCGAACGAGGTGGGCACGTCGCGCAGCACGGTCTGTGGATGCAGCACGCCCTGATCGAATCCCAGCGCGTAGATGAACGGTTTGAGTGCCGAGCCCGGAGAGCGCCGTGCCAACGTTCCGTTAACCTGACCTTGTATCGAGCGGTTGAAATAGTCCGCCGAGCCGACCAGTGCCTTGATGCCCATATCGCGCGTATCGACCAGCATGGCCGACGCGTTGCGAATCCCGATCGCATTGTTACGCGCAACATAGCGGGCAATCTGCCGCTCGAGAATATGCTGCAGGTCCAGATCGAGTGTGGTCCGTATGCGCGATTCGCGGTCGTCGCTGTCCATTCGCCGCGCCGCCAGAACCTGCTCCACCGCATGCGGCGCTTCGAACGGCAGGCGCGACAACGGCCGGATATTCAGGGGCAGCGCAAACAACGGCTTGAGTGCGGCATCCTGGGGATGAGTCGTCAGCCAGCGTGCGTAAAGACGATTGCGTGAAGTCGCGAGCTGCCGGTTGATCACCGTATCGGCGCCGGCGGCCCCCTGTGTGGGCACGCTCGGCAAACGGCGCGCCGGATCCTGCGGAATCACCGCGAGCGTCAACGCCTCCGGCAAGCTCAGCTCACCCACCGACTTGTTGAAATACGCAATACTGGCCGCACCGGCTCCTTCGACGTTGCGGCCGTACGGCGCGTCGTTCAGATAGGCCTCGAGAATCTGCTCTTTCGAGTAAAACAGCTCAAGCTGAATCGCGCGGCCCACCTGCTTGAGCTTGCCCCACGGCGTGCGCGTATTGAGCTGCCACAGCGAGCGCGCCAACTGCATGGTGATAGTCGAGCCGCCCTGGCGGTTACCGTGCCGCACATAGGTGACCCACGCACCACGCGCCAGACCGTAGGGATTGAAGCCGGGATGCCAGCGATACCAACGGTCCTCGTGCAGCAACACGGCGTCCACCAGTTGCGGCGACATGTCCTTGAGCGGCACCCACAAGCGGAAACGGTCGTCGCTCGCGAGCGTCAGACGCAGCAGCCGGCCGCGATCGTCATAGACCGCCGTGGAGGAAGGCTTCCAGCTTTGCAGCGACGGATGCGGCCACAGGCGGCAACCCACCAGCACGCCCACGACGAGCAGCGCGCCAACCAGCCAGTTCTGCCAGCGCTGAAGCCAGCCGCCGCACGCTTGCAGCAAGGAACGAAATAAAGACACGATGGGGAAATTCGCAGAAAACAGGAACGGAGCCGCCTGCCGGGCCACACGTCATGCGCTTTCGCGCTGGACGTGTGGCCGCGAGATTCAGGGCGTGCGCACCACCGTGAGCATGGCGCCGCCCGGCGAGCGAGCCTGAATCCGGCGATCGTACATCGACTCGCCGAACGCCGGCGGGACGAGGAACTTGCCGGCATTGCTGGCCTTGATGCGATACACGAACTCCTTGACGTCCTTCGTCGCAGTTCCGTAGATCACGACGCGATCTTCGCGGATATCGGCGTACTCGGGCTGCCAGGTCGAACTCGCGAGGCCGATCGGCGAGTGCCACGGTGCGGGTTGCGCATCGCTTGCGTCGCTATCGCCGCTCTGGTTGGCCTGGTCGCCTTGATCCCCCTGGCCGCTCTGGCCATTATTGCTATCGTCGGACTGGCTCGGAGCCGGCGGCGGTTCGATCACCGGCTCGAAGCCGCCTGGCAGCAGATCGACAATTGCTACGTTGTCCACGCCATCGTCGCTGGTGGCGCGAATTTTCACGTGGACCTCGATCTCCTCGCCGAGCGTGATCTTGTCGAGCGGTTTGCCGTCGGTGTCGGTGTAGTCGCGCACGATCTCGAGACCATTCTTGATCGCCTTGTCCGGCACGCCGCGGTCGTAACCCGTCTGGCTGGTCACGCGCCACGCCGGCAGGCTGCTGCCGTTGACGAAGCGCAGCCGCGTCGCCGCCGCACTCCAGCTACCCGACTGCAACAGGTTGCCCTGCAGCGTCGAAATCACCTTGGTGCTGCCGTCCGCGTGCACTTCGTCGATTGCCAGCTTGTCCACGCCAACCGAGTTCGTGGTCGCGTAAGCGTCGAGCGCGAGCACGGTCATGGCCGACGACAACGTGTTGAACTCGTTACGCGCCAGCGGTCCCGCAATGTTCTCCATCACCTGTGGCGACAGCGCCTTGGCCCGCTCGGGGAAGTACTTCGACAACAGGTAGAGCACGCTCGCATCGCGGGTCAGCGGATCGGTGTAGTAGCCGTAATCGAAGCTCGCGGCGTCCTGCTTGCCTTCAAGTTCGCGCTGCGGCCCGGCGATCAGCGCGTTGGCCTCCTTGTCCTGCTTGAGCAGTTCATAGGAAGCGGCCAGCCATGCCGCCGCGAGGTCGTTCTTCCAGTCGTTCGGGAACGCCTCCTGCAAACGCTTTTGCACCGCGGCGAGATCGTTGGTCGTCACATTTCCCTGGCGCGTCAGCAAATACACCGCATAGGCGCGCTGACGCAGCAGATCGAGCGTATCGATGCTGTCGTCGCTTGCGAGCTGGTGCAGATACTGGTTGCCTGCGTCGAGCATGTCGTTCGGCACCGCTACGCCCCGGTCGCGCGCTTCCAGCAGGAAATGCATCGCGTATGCCGAGACGAACGGCTCCGCATCCGGCGTCGCGGACCACAGACCAAAGCCACCCTGGCTGTTCTGCCGCGAGCGCAGCACGTCGAGCATTTGCGCCAACGCCTGGTCATTGGTCTGCTGCGGATCGCCATTGGCGGGCTGCAGGACATGCGTGAGCGCCGGCACCGACGGCCACTTCGAGGCCACAAGGCGTGGCATGGCCGAACTGACGATCTGCTCGCTGCAGTAGTTCTGCACGTTGACAAGCCAGGACGTCAAGCCCTGCGACAGCACCACCGGCACCGTCGAAATGCTCGCATCGCGAGAAGCGTACGCGTCGTACATCTTGCGCAAGCCCGACAGATCCGTGTTGCTGTTCGCACCGACGCGGGCGATGTCAACCTGGGCGCGATACGCCGACGCGGGTCGCACGGAGAGGTCGAGGCTCTGCGTCGCCGACTTGCCGCCATAGCGGGCACTGAAGCTCAGATTGCCCGAGCCTAGCGTTTCGGTTGCCTTGACGCGGAAGATCGCCACGCCCTCGTGCATCGGCGCGAGATTCAGACTCTGCGATGCATTGCCGAGCACCTGAAGCTGCGGACCGGTCTTCAGCGCCACCGTCACCGGCACGGGCTTGTCGCCGAGACCCGTGAGGTTGTTGGCAACGCCCACGCTAACCTCGGCCTCGTCGCCGGGGGCAAGCGTGGTGGGCACGTTCGGCGACAACACGAAGTCGCCGCGCACCGTGGTAGCCGCTTCGACGGTACCCACCAGATCCGGCGACACCGAAACCGCCATCACCCGCAGCTTGCCGTTGAAGTAGTCGGGCACGGTATAGCTCACGTCCTTCTCGCCATCCACGTCGACAATGCCGGACCAGTACACCACCGGCTTGTCGCGTTTGCGCTTGAACGGATTGAGCTGGCTGCCGATCGCGTCATCCGCATCGCCGCCGGGCGCCGCCATGGCCATCAGCTTCTCGAAGTCCGGCAGGATCAGATCGAGAATCTGCGAGGTGCCCACTTCGAGCATGCGCTTACGGAAGAAGAACTTCAGCGGATCGCCCAGCTTGTAGCGGCCAACCTGCAGGATGCCTTCGTCCACGGCGAACACCACGGCCTTGGTCGGGTGCCCCGCATGCAGTTTGAACGTGACCGTCTGCCCCGGCTTGACGAGCGCCGGTGCGTCGAGCGTCAACGGATTGCGGCGCGCGTCCATGTTCACCGAGAACGGCACGACGCCGTAGCTCAGCGGGCTCATGAAAATCTCGTCCGACGACGGATCGCGGATGTACTGCACGTTGATATAGCCGTTGCCCTCAAAGCCCGGCGGCACGGTGATGTGCTGCACGGAACTGGTGGTGTCGGCATGGAACCAGGCATGTGCGTAGACCTTGTCGCGCTCGATCGTGATCAGGCCGCTGCCCGCATAAGGCGCGCGAATCGCGATCTCCACCGGCTCGCCCTGGGCGTAATCGTGCTTGCTCAGGTTGATCTGCAACTCCGCATTGCGGTCCAGCGAGCGCGACACATTGGCGTCTCCCGCCACCGAATACTCGACCCGGTTCACTTCGGTTCGATCGGCACTCCGAATGATGAGCGCGTAGTTACCCGGCTTGTCGGTCGGCAGCGTGTAGTCCAGACCGGCCGCCGGGATGGTCAGCGGATTCTCGCTGACCGGCACTTCCTTCAGGCGCGAGTCGTACTTGTAGACACCCGAATCCTGCTTGGTCAGCACCGAGACATAGCGCCGCTCCACCAGTTGCGCCTTCAGGTCCTTCAGATCGATCGACTTGGCCTGCGGATTGATGGCAACGAGGCGCACGGTCCGCGGACTGCCGCGCTTCACGTAGTCCAGATCGTCCACCGACTTGTAGCCCACCAGCCAGTCGTCACTAGAAACCAGCGTCTGCGCATTCGCCGCCACGCTGCGGCCGCCCTCGGCCTCATACGCCTTGGTCAGGAAATAGAGCTGATAGGTCGCATCGGCGTATTTCTTGAGGTCGAGGTCGAACTCGGCATGCCCCTTGTCGTCGGTCTTGCCGTCCTGCAGATTGGTCGTGTAACCCTCCTTCGCGCGCCGCACGTCGAAGAAGTGATAGTCCTGCCAACTGCGGAATTCCGGCCATACCGGGCGCAGCGTCAAGGATGCCTCCACGCGCCGGTCGGCCGCGGGCGTGCCGAACAGATTCTGCGCGTCGACCAGGCCCTTCAGTTGATCGGGCTTGACCCAACCCTCGGCCACCTGCTGCGAAAGCCTGGCCTCCACCTTCATGCGGTCCGGCAAGAACTCCTTCACCTGCACGGTGGTCGAGCCGATCGGCGCATCCGTCTTGCCGTTCTTGACGATATAGAGGTTCACCGTCCACGTGCCGGTAGGCGCCGTTTCCGAAGGCGTGTACGAGAGCTCGCTAAAGCCGGAGTCGTCGACGGCAATCGGCATGCGTTTGGCCGTCATGCCGCGCGGATCGACGATTTCCGCCTGCAGCGGCACGCCGGAGGGGCTATGCGCCCAGCTCGCCGCCCGCACGATCAGGCCGATATGGAACAGATCGCCCGGCCGGTAGATGCCGCGATCCGAGAACAGATACGCGGACAACTGGCCTTCACGGGTCGGGTTGCGCTCGCCGCCCACGTCGAAGCGCGAGAAGTCGAGCTGGCGATCCTGGCCGCCCACCGGCAGGAACGAAAGATCCTCGTCCTTCTTCACGACGTACAGCATCGGCTTCTTCTCGTGGTCCAGTCCCTTGAAGGTCGGGAAGTGCACCACGCCGTCGGCCGTCGTATCCTGGGTGTAAAGCGTCTGCCCGTTCAACGCCAGCACCGACACGGTTGCGCCGCCAACCGGCTGGCCGGTATGGATCGACTGCACGAACACGTCCTGGCTGCCATCGAGCGCACGCTTGACCAGCATGCCCAGGTCCGTGACCACGATCATGCGCGTGTCGGTCGGCGACTGGTCGTCGCTGCTGCTGTCGCTGTTGTCACCACTGTTGTCATCGCCGTTGCTGTCGCCCGAGTTGTCGCTAGCGCGGGCGTCGCCGCCCGACCCCTGATCCTTCGCCTGCGCGGCCTTATCGGCCTTTTTCTTCTCCGCGACCGGATCGTAGGCCGACAGATGCAACAGGAACACGCCGCGCTTGCCGTCCTTCAGATATTGACCGAGATCCACGCCCTCGTAATGCGCCTGGCCGGGCCCCGCCTTCGGAAACACGCGCTTCTGCTCGAAGCGCTCAACGATGTGATCTTCGCTGAAGTTATAACCGAGCTCAGGCTGCGTATAGCTGCCCTGATTGAAGCTCACCAGATGCTGCAACTGGTCCGGCAACACGCGCCCGATTTCCAGTTGCATGCCGGGCAGGTTGCGCGACACGACCGAGATCCGCTTGCTGCCGCTCAACGACAGCAGCGAGCCGTCCGCCATGAAGTGCAGCAGCTTCGGATAGTCGGGTACGGTGAAAGTCTGAACCGAGGGCTTGCCGAGCATGTAGCCGCCAAACGACTTCAATCCAGGGGCAATCCGCACATAGACGCGTTGGCCCGGCTCCGCATGGAATTTGAAGCTTTGCAGTTCGGCGAATTCGTTTTCGGTAGGCACCAGTTCGAGCGCGAGCGGTTGCGATTTCTTCAGCACACCCTCGCTCACGTCGGCACTGTCCCACTCATACGGCGGATCATCGTCTTTCTGATCGACGCCTTCCTTGCGCTTGGGCAGCACCCAGGCCTTGATCAGGCCGTTCAGGTCGCTGCCGCGCACCGCGCCGCTGATTTCGGTGACGAGCACCTGTTCGGGTTCATAGCGGTCGTTATCGACCAGCGTCGGACTCACGCTCTTCACTTCGAGGCTATACAGACCCGGCACCCGCACCACCGATGTCAACGGGTCCTTGGTGCCCGCGCCGCCGCGCGAGCTGCGCACGCCGCTATCGAGCGTCAGTTGCACGGCCCCGTCGTCGCGCGGCAAATCGAGCGGCTGCGAGTGGACCCACGCGTTCAGCTTGGGGGCGTCGTAGGTGACCGTGAATTTGAGCGGTGTATTGAACTTGCCGTCGCTGCCTGCCAGCGCCAGCGAGATGCGTTTTTCGAATTGCGCCGTATCGACCGGGTAGTTGAAGCTCACCGGCATGATGGTTTTCTTCGCCGTCGCGTTCTGCGGGTCCTGATAGAACTCGGCATTGCCGGCCTTGGCGGTAAACGGCGCGAGGTCGAAGGCCAGATGATCGTCTGCCATCAGCACGTGCGGGGCGAAGGTTTGCTTGATATCGAAGTCCACCTCGACATGCGCGCCCACCGGCCAGTCGGCGGCGGGCACGAAGCGCAGCGTGTGATCGTCCGCCCAGCTCCACTCGCCTTTGAGCGCCGGCTTCATGGTGATGCCTTTGGTGACCGTCTTGCCGACCAGCTCGATGGGCGCGGCCGAGCGCGAGAAGTCCACTTCCAGCGGATGAATCGTGATCTTCGGACTGCCGTCCGCCTGCACATAGTCCGTGACGGCGGGCACCTTGGCCTGGAAGGTGATGCGTTCCGGCTCAACGGGCTTCGGGCGATTTACATACCAGTGCCAGCCGCCCCACGCTGCCGCGGCCAGCACGGCGGCGCCGAGCACACCGCCGGCAAAGTGCCGGGGGCGGCGGCGGATCGCCGCGCCCAACGCCGGCGCCCATGCCGGGGCCGACCATGAGACGCTGCCGAAGACCGGCCGCAAGACCATCACGATGAGGCGCAACAGGCCGCGCAGCAAACGCAGCGGCAGGACGAATAGAAATCGCAGAATATCCATGCTTCCCCTTCCCAGGATAAGCATGCGAGCTCTTATCCCCGTTTCTTTTTTGCTCTTGCTATTACGGTTGAATTTCTACTCGTGTGGCCGGTGCGCGGCGCGGCGACACCCCGCACCGCTCAAACCGCTTATTCGCCCAGTTTCTCGTCCACGCAACCGGTGCTCGTGCATTCGCGTTCACGCTCGCGCAGGAAAGCAATGCGCTGCTGCGTCAGGTCCGTTGCGCACTGGAGATTAACGAAATAACCCTCGTCTTTTTCAAGGCTGCACTTGGCGTCGCGCTGGCTAAGCCACGCCAGTTGCCCATGCTTGAGCGTGGCCTGCTCCGCCGGTTGCAGCGCCTGCTTGACGCGATCGTATTGCTGGTTCAGATCGCGGTCGGCCTGAGCGAACTGGGTGCTCGAGCAATAGACCTGGTCAAATGCATTGCGGGGCTTGCCGCAGCCGGCCGCATAAGCCGTCATTGAAAAAGCAGCCAGCAGTAAAGGTAGGGCGATTTTTTTCATGCTCAATGCATCCTTTTAATTGAGGAGAAACTTTTTACTGTTACTTGGCCAGTTCCACGGGCAGCGGATAATCCACGCCCGACGCAAGTTCAAACCCGCTCAGCCGAGCGCACTCGATCACTGACGAGTGCGAGTCAGGCATACCGGGTTGTGTCAATTCAGGAGCGTCCGCCGAGCGCTTGTCTCGCGCCGATAACGGTAGTCATCGCGCTGTGCTGCGGCAGCCATGCGCGCATGTGAATGCATGCGCGAGCACGAAAGGTAAACGCTTTTCCGCTTTCTGTGAACCCACCACGAGTAGTTAACGAGTGAGTAATGGATTTATGCAACCGTTTTACAATTTATGGCAAATTTCAAAACATCTTATTTGCTGAAGCGCGGCACGTATGATAGAACCATTGTCGCTAATGATTGTGACGATTGCCGAGTCCGGCCTGACCGAATGCGCCCGCACTACCTCCCGTCCAGCACTTCGCCGTTTTCATCCGAACTGCGCCGCGAAGTTGCCGCTTACCTCGCAAGCGAACTGGATCATCGCTTCGGCAACGCGCTGACCTGGCTCAAGGCGGGCAGCCTGCTGGCACTCGCCTGTGTGTTGTTCGTGACGTGCTTGCGTGCCGGCAACGCCGCCGCGTTTCTCGCCTCTTACATCGGCATGTTCCTGGCGGCCGTGATGCTTTCGGTCAATTCAATGCATGATGCATCGCATGGCGCGCTATCACGCTTCAGATGGCTGAACACACTGGTCATGCGAGCGGTCACGCTGCCGCTCGGCATCGAGCCGGCTTACTGGCAAGCGCGCCATGTGTTCTATCACCACGCTTATCCGAACATCGAGCATCACGATCTCGACACCGAGGCCAATATCTTTCTGCGGCAAACGCCGTTTCAGGCGTGGTATCCGCATTTCCGCTTCCAGCATTATTATTGGCCGGCCATTGCCGCCCTCTCGCTGCCCTATATCAACTGGATCTACGACTGGTCGGATCGCCTCGGCAAAACACCGCTCGCGCAAGACCGGCTGCTACCCGGCTTGCGCGGCTGGGTCGTGTTCATCGCCTCGAAGCTGATTCACTTCGGCGTGTTCCTGTTGCTGCCGCTCGCACTACAGGGTCACACCGTCGGCTACGGTACGGTGTTCGCCGCCTATGTGGCGGGCCAAACCCTTGCTTCATGCATCCTCTTGATGCTGATCCTCGGCACGCATTGGGCAGAGACGCAGTTCTACCTGCTGCCCGGCAGCGGCCGCCTGCCGCACACCCGCGACGAGCACGCTTTCCTGACCTGCTGCGACTGGGTCACACGGCCGGCTTTTATCGGCGCGTGGCTCGGCGGCCTCAATCACCACCTGACTCATCATCTGTTCCCTGGCTACGGCCACCGGCACTATGCTGCCATTGCGCGCATCGTGGAAAGACTTGCGCAGCAACATGGGTTGCCTTATCGGGCCATCGGATACGCTGAACTGCTTGCGAGCCAGCAGCGCTTCCTCAGACAGATGGGACAGCCGCCCGGAAATCCTTGAATGAGTTCAACATGACCACCCTCGTCACGGGTGCAACCAGCGGACTAGGCCGCAACGCGGCCGCCTTTCTGGCACAGCGAGGTGACTCGGTGCGCGCCACCGGCCGCAATCGTGCGGAAGGCGAGGCGTTGCGCGCGCAAGGCATGGAGTTTGCCCCGCTCGATCTCGCCAGCGCCCGCGTCGCTGCCCTCCAGCCCCTGCTGCAAGACGTCGACACGGTCTGGCACTGCGCGGCGCTCTCGTCGCCATGGGGCGCGTGGCGCGATTTTCATGCGGCCAATGTGCAGGCCACTTCGCACCTCGTGCAGGCGGCGGTTGCCAACGGCGTGCGCCGCTTCGTGCATATCTCGACACCTTCGCTCTATTTCGACTTCACGCACCGCCTCGATATCGACGAAAGCTTTCGCCCGGCGCGCTACGTCAACCACTATGCGAGCACCAAGGCCCAGGCCGAGGACGTGATTCGCGAAGCCGCCGGTACACATCCGAACACCACCTTCGTCATGCTGCGGCCACGTGCCATTTTCGGTCCACACGACCGCGTGCTGCTGCCGCGCATGCTGCGGCTGTTGCGCGAGCGCGGCGGCCAATTGCCGCTGCCGCGTGGCGGCGCCGCGAAGCTCGACCTGACCTATGCAGGCAACGTGGTGCACGCCATGCATCTGGCCACCACCTCCGCACAGGTCCGCTCAGGCGACGTCTTCAACATCACCAACGGCCAGCCGACTTCCCTGCGCGAGGTGCTCGACGCCTTGCTGGCGCGGCTCGGCATCGCCTACCGCATCAAGAACGTGCCCTATCCGGTCCTGGACCTCGCCGCCCGCGCAATGCAGGGCTGGGCCTCGGTCAGTGGACGCGAACCGCTCCTGACGCGCTACAGCGTTGGCGCATTGAACTACGACATGACGCTCAGCACGCGCGCAGCGCAAGCGACGCTCGGCTACCAGCCGCTCTGGACGCTCGAGCAAAGCATCGAACAGACGGCCAACTGGATCAAGGCACATGGCGACAATTACGGTTTTTGAAGCCGGCTATTGCACGCACATGGCGTGCATGGCGCTAAAAGGCGCGGGCTTCGCAACCTGCCAGTTTCCTTCACGCGCGTATCTGATCGAAACGGCGCGCGGACGGTGGCTATGGGATACCGGTTACGCGCAGCACTTCTATGACCACACGAAAAGCGGCCTGTTTTCGCTGTACCGGCGCGTCACACCCGTTTATTTCGAGTCGAAAGAAGCGGTGGCCAGTCAGTTGAAAGCGCACGGCATGCAGCCGCGCGACCTGACCGCGGTGATTCTGTCGCACTTCCACGGCGACCATGTTGCGGGTTTGCGCGATCTGCAAGGCGTGCCGACCTACCTGTCAGGCGCCGGCTGGAGCGCGACCCGCGTGTTGCGTGGCATCGGAGCACTGCGCAAGGGCTTCGTGCCGGGGCTGATTCCGCCCGACTTCGAGTCATCCACCGTGTTTATCGAAAGCTTCGAGCGGGTTTCGCTGCCGGCTGAGCTTGCCCCGTTTCGCGAGGGCTTCGGGCTGCCGGGCGCGAATTCGGAAGTAATCCTGATTGAGCTGCCCGGGCACGCCGCCGGCCACCTCGGCGCCTTCGTCAATACGGCCGAGGGCTGGGTACTGCTCGCGTCGGATGCGGCATGGTCGCCGAAGAGCTATCAGCAGCTGGTTGGGCCTTCGGTAATCGCTCACGCCATCATGGACAGTCCCGCTGAGTATCATCAAACCCTGCGAGACCTGAATGCGCTGCACAAAGGCGGCCGCGCGAAGATCTGCCTTACGCACGAAGGAGCATTGTAATGCGGCTGCCGGAAACGCTCTGGTCGTATTGGCAAACGCGACGCCTGCGCTTCGCAAGCCGCACGGCGCTCGAACAGTATCAACAGCGCCGCCTGAGCCATTTCATCGAGCAGCACCTGGTGCGCAGCCCGTGGTTCTCGCAGTATCTCCCGCAGCCGCTGCAAGCATGGCCGCTGATGAACAAGGCGGTGATGATGGAGCACTTCGACCGCATCAACACCGCTGGGCTAAAACTCGACGACGTGCTCGCCTGCGCGATGCAGGCGGAACAGTCGCGCGATTTCAAGGCTACCGTGAACGGCTATAGCGTGGGCTTGTCGACTGGCACCTCGGGATCGCGCGGCGTGTTCGTCGTGAGTCCGCAAGAGCAGGCCAAGTGGGCCGGCGTATTGCTCGCCAAGCTTCTGCCGCGCGGACTCTTTCATGGCGAACGGGTAGCGCTGTTTCTGCGCGCCAATAACAATCTGTATGCATCGGTGCGCAATCCGTGGCTTTCGTTTGAATTCTTCGATCTGTTCGAACCGTTCGAGTCGCATTTCGAACGGTTGAACCGCTATGACCCGACCATTGTGGTCGGGCCGGCCCAGGTGTTGCGAAGTCTCGCGCTTGCCACAGCCGCACGACACCTGACGATCAAGCCCAACAAGGTCATCTCAGGCGCCGAAGTGCTCGATCCGCTCGACAAGGCGCTGATCGGCGCCTCACTCGGAACCGTCGGTGAGGTCTATCAGGCTACCGAAGGCTTTCTGGCGGCCACGTGTGCCCATGGCACACTGCATCTGAACGAAGCGCATATTCACGTCGAGCCGCAATGGCTCGACGACACGCGCTTTGTCCCGGTGATTACGGACTTCACGCGCGTCACGCAGCCGATTGTGCGTTACCGGCTGGACGACATTCTGGTGCGGCGCTCGACGCCCTGCCCGTGCAACAGCCGTGAGATGGCGCTGGAGCGCATCGAAGGACGCTGCGACGACCTGCTGCGCCTGCCGGGTGCAGGCGGTACGGAAGTGGAAGTATTCGCTGATGGCCTGTCGCGCGCGCTTGCGCAAACCCTGCCGCGCTCCGCCGATTACCGGCTGGTACAAACCGGCCCCGCGTCGCTCGCGCTCTACGTCGATGCAGCGGGTGCGCCGCTCACGCAGTACCAGGCTGACCTGAACGTCTATCTGGAGCGCGTGGGCGTCGCGGCAGCTCGTCTGCAGTGGGAATTGCACGCGTGCCTGCCCGCAACCGATTACAGCGCCAAACGCCGGCGCATTACCCGACGCTACGAGACACGCCGATGACCTTGCTTGCTCGCCTGCGGTTCATGGTGCTGGGCTGGGGCTCGGTCGGCGTGGCCTACACGACTGGCCGCCTGGTCTCCGGCGCCCCGAGCATACTTCCCGAGACCGCGCTCGACCGCCTGATTCCGTTCGACCCGGCAGGAATCTGGCTGTACCTGTCGTTCTTCCTGCTCGTTCCGCTCGCCTTTCTGACCACCGAGCCGAAGCGCGTGCGCAATCTGGCCCGTTCGATGCAACTGTGCGCACTGGTATCCGCAATCGTCTTCGTGCTGTGGCCGACCACGCTGGTCTATCCGCGGATTCCGGCCGGCGCAGCAGGCGCGTCTGTGCTGAATGGCCTGATTGCTTCGGACTCTGCGCAAAACTGTTTTCCCTCATTGCATGGCGCGCTGACCTTGTTGTGTGTCGCGGCACTTTGCAGTCGCCGCAAACCCATGCGCAGTGTGCTTGCCGTTCTGTGGGGGCTGGGCATCGGCTGGTCGGTAATCCAGACACGCCGTCACCTCGCGATCGATCTCGGCGCCGGAGTCTTGCTCGGTTGCGCGAGCGGCTGCCTCGTTGCGTATGTACGTCGGCGGCGCGGATCGTCCATGGCTGTCACGTCTACCCACGCCAACGCCAACGCCGCGTTCGAGAGCCCCCTGGAAAGCGAATCATGAATGCAATGGCCGTTCCGTTCCTCATCACGCTGGCCTGCGTGCTGGTGGAGTTGTGGTACTCGCATGCAAAGCGCGGTGTGGCCATTCCGTGGCGCGACGTGATCCTGAATCTGAACTCCGGGCATATCCTGATGTGGTTCTTCAGGGGCGTCGAAGTCGCCGTGTTTGCGTGGATTCTCACGCACTTCAGCCTGCACTGGCTCGATCGCTGGCATCCCGCTGCCGTGTGGCTCTTTGCGATCCTCGCGTGGGACCTTGGGTTCTACTGGATGCATCGGCTGCATCACTCGTTCGCGGTGCTGTGGGCTGTTCACGTCGTGCATCATGAAGGCGAGCACTTCAATCTCTCGCTAGGCATCCGTAACTCGTGGTACTCGTCGCTCACCACGTTGCCGTTTACTTCGATTCCGCTGGCGCTGATAGGCGTGCCGCTCGAGATCTTCATCGCCGTGTCGACGCTGCACTACACGGTGCAGTTCTATAACCACAACGGCATCGTGGGCCGCTCCGGATGGCTGGACCGGTTCCTGGTGACGCCCGCCAATCATCGCGTGCATCACGGGCACAACCGCGAGTATCGCGACCGCAATTTCGGCGGCACCTTCCTGATCTGGGACAAGCTGTTCGGCACGTTTCAGCGTGAACTGCCAGGTGTGCCGATCGAGTACGGCGTCGCCACGCCCACTGCTTCGACCAATCCGTTCTGGGCGAACACGGTGCCGGTGCTGCGCTACGCCGGCCTGCGCCTGCCGCGCCTCACCGGTGGGCGGCGCCTGGCCGTGTCCGACGCCGTCATCGCGACCGGCGGCCTGTTGCTCTTCGGTATCGTCACCTACTATGTGCATCGCAACGGTACGTGGCCCGGATTCGGGCAACCAGTGTTCTTCGCGCTGATCTTCGCCGGCACGCTCGCGCTGGGCGGCATGTCGGATGGGCGCCGCTGGGGTGTCGTGGGCTGGCTCGCAATCGCGGCGCTGTCGTTGGGTGTCATGCCGCTGTGCTTCGGTCTGCGCGATCCGCTCGGCTTGAGCTTGCTCGCGGCCTTCCTCGTCCATAGTGTCGTGGTCGCAATCGTCACGCTGCGTCTTCAGGAGAAAGCAACTCCGTATGTCCAAACCTGAGATCCGCCGCCGCGACCTCGATTTCCCGATGAGCGACGATATCCCCGTCCACTGGCTGGACGGCGAATGCCATATCACGCGCTACTACGACTCCCTGTCGATCATGTTTCCGGAAGGGGAGCGCGCCTTCATCGAAAGCGTCTGCCTGTTTCGCGACGGCATCGCACCCGGCACGCCGTTAGCTCGGGAAGTGGCCGGGTTCATCGGCCAGGAGGCGATCCACCGGCGTGAGCATCAACGCTATAACGCTCGCCTTGCAGCGCAGGGCGCGCCGATCGACGCGCTCGAGCACAAGGTTGCCCGCCAGCAGGAAATTGCGCGCCGCTATCTTCCGGGTCGCGTACGGCTGGCCATCACGATCTGTCTTGAACACTTCACCGCGATGCTGGCAGACCAGATGCTGCGACACCCGGCCACCCTGAAGGGCGCAGATCCGCGCATGAGCCGCATCTGGCTCTGGCACGCCGTGGAAGAAACCGAGCACAAGGGTGTCGCCTTCGATGTTTTCACATCGGCGATCCGCAATCCGGTTGCGCGCTACGCGTTGCGCTGCGCGGCTATGCTGTGGGTCACCGCCATCTTTACGATGCTCGCATGGAGTCTGACGATAAGCCTCGTCAAACACGACCGGCGTCTCACCGACTGGCGCGGCTGGGGGAGACTGCTGCGTTATCACTTCGGCTCGCCTGGGCCGCTCAGGCGCATCGCGCCGCACTGGCTCGCGTGGTTCGCGCCTGGCTTTCACCCCTGGCAACACGATAATCGCGAACTCGTGCGCGCGGCTTACCGGAATGAAGACGTACCGTGGAGCAACAGCCGCGAGGGAGTGTAGAGGCGCGAGGCGGCGGGTGTGGGAGCCTTCTCGGCGCTTCAGTCGAACTTCGTCAATCCGCCGATCAAGCCGCGCCTCGACGCTCGTCGAGAAACACGTCAATCTGCCTCGCATCCGGAGCCGTCGCCGGACCGTGGCGCGTTACGGCCAACGCCGCTGCTGCGTTGGCACGCGTAGCCGCTGTACGTGCGTCTGCGCCGCTCGCCAGCAAGGCGAGAAATACACCGGTATGAGCATCGCCGGCGCCATTGGTGTCGACTGCATCCACCGCGAAACCGGGCACATGATCGCGCTGTCTCGATGCGCGTATCTCGCAGCCGTGTGCGCCGTCGCGCACCACCGTCAAGGCATCGTCCGGCAAGCGGGCCGCGATGGCTTCAAACGCTGCGTCGAGGTCGTCTGTCGTGGCAAAACGCAATGCCTCCAGCCGGTTGCTCGTCCAGATCGACACGCGGACCAACACACGCTCCAGCAGCGCGCCGTCAATCGCATCGACGAGCGGGCCGGGATCGAATGCGACCCTCGTCCCGGCGGGCAACTGTTCCAGCCACGCAACCAGCACTTCAGCCTTGTCCGCGAGCATCAGGCTATACCCGCTTACATAGACGATATCGTGTTGTGTCACCTGCAAGCCATCCAGCACGCTGCGTTCAAGCACACCTTCCGCACCGATATGCGAGACGAAGGTGCGCTCAGCACGTGCGTCGACAAGCGCCACACATAAGCCCGTGTCCTCGCCCGCCACTTGCGGAGCGGCGATCTCCACGCCCTCTTTCACCAGCGCCTCGCGGGCCATCGTGCCGAAACGCCCGCTTCCATGACCGCCGGCATACACCACGCGCATATGGCTGCGACGCGCCGCTGCCATCACATTGAAGCCGCCGCCGACTTCGAAACATGCATTGGCCGCGAGCACGTCGCCCCCCGGCGCAGGCAGTGCGTCGATCTGCATGACGAGATCGACGATCACCTGGCCGGTATGAATCAATCGGCATACCTTCGCGGGAGCTGCCTGAATCATGCTGTCTTCCAGTTTTTTGCCGAATGGCGTGCGCCGCCCAGGCTTGCATAGACGCCTGCTGCGATCACGAAAGTGACAATCCAGCCAAGGCCATTGCGGCCGAGCCACGAGTTGGCGAATACGCCATGAATGGCGCCGGTCGACAGGAAGCAGAACCCGAGCACGATGGCGAGCGCCCATGCACTCAAGGCACGCCACTCGACGCCGCCTTTGTACCAGTATGCGCTACGCGGCGAGACATCCAGCAGATCAGTTGCCAGGTATTCCTGACGATGGATCAGGTCGACCACAAAAATCCCGACCCACGCCGTAATCGGCACAGCCAGCAACGAGATAAAGCCGATAAACGGACCATAAAAGCTGCCGGCGATCAGCATAAAGTAGATCGAGCCGCTGAAGATCACCACCACGTCCACCACCACCGCCTGAACCCGTTTGACTTTGAGGCCGAGCGTCAGCGTCGTGAGGCCCGCCGAATAGACTGAGAGGTAGTTGGAAAGCAGCAAGCCGCCGAACGCCGTGATCAGATAAGGGATCGCCATCCAGGTCGGCAACATGTCGCGGATCGCGGCAATCGGATCGGAGGTCGATGCGAGCTGATCGTTGCCGACCGCCAGCAACGCGCCAAGCGTGACCAGCAGAATCAGCGGAATGCCTGCGCCGAATGCGGCCGAGGCCACCAGAGCCGGACCCTTGACCGACGGCGCCTGATAGCGCGACATGTCCGCGCCCGCATTTGCCCAGCCAATCCCGGTGCCGGCCGCAATCGTGCCGATGCCGATGATGACCGCGCTGAGCGGCGCCGGTGCGACATGGAATACGCTGTGCCAATCGATGCGCGTGGCGAGAAAACCGGCCACCACCAAGTTGAGCACCCCGAACACATAGGTGGACCACTTCTGGATCACCAGCAGCGTGGCATGGCCGAAGCCCGAGACGATGAGCGTCAGCACGACGAACACGGCAATGAACACGAGTGTGAGTACCGGCGCCTGGGTGGCCTGCGCAGGCGTGCCGAACAGAATGGTTGCGAGCGAGAGGAGCACGTAGGCAGCCGTGGTGGTGTTGACCGTCTCCCAGCCGAGCCGCGACAGCAGCGAGACGATGGTCGGGCCAATGTTGCCGCGCACCCCGAAAATGGCCCGCGACAGGGTGAGACTCGGAGCGTGACCGCGCCGTCCGGCAATCGAGATCACACCGACAATCGCGAACGATCCCGCCGCGCCGATAATCGCGACCAGCGCCGCTTGCCAGATCGCCAGATGCTGGAAGGCGACGAGGGTTGCGCCGAGCGGCAGGCCGAGAATGCTGATGTTGGCCGCGAACCAGACCCAGAAGAGCTGGCGCGGATGTCCACTGCATTCACCAAGCGGTACCGGTTCGATACCGCGCGTCTCGACTTGGCGAGCGCTGTTTGACGGGCGTGACGAAGCCATCTGAGTCGAATCTCCAGATTGAAGGAAACTGCCGAAACGGACCTGCGCGTCAGTCGGTGCGGGCGCGCAGTCCAAGCAAACGGTCGGCCAGCGGATCGAGATCGAGCGCATTCACGCGCCGAATCGTCGCCACCGGCTCGGCTGGCAGCGCGTCGTAGCCCGAGCACGCGCCCAGAATCGCACCGAGCATCGCCGCGATTGTGTCGGTATCGCCGCCCAGGCTCGCGGCCGCGCCCAATGCGGCCTCGATCGAGCCGCCACGGCGCTCGGCGTCGACCGCGAGCGCAAAGGTAGCGACCACCGATTCCTGCGACGCAACCGAAGTGCCGATCACGTCGTAAATCACATCCGCGACATCCTGCTCCGCGCAGCCGCGGATCAACTCACGCGCATGGCGCAGACGCGGGGCAATCTTTCCGCCGGCCACCCAGAAGCCGCGGCTCGCCGCCTGCTCCGCCATCTCGATCCCCGCTTCGAGCGCCACCGCCAGGCTCGCGCCATTCACGCCCGCCGACACCGCCGCCGCAACCGCCGCCGCGCTGGCAATACCGAGCGTGGTGTGATGCGTGACGATGCACGACTGCACCACCGCGTCGATAAAGCGCTCGCGCTGCCTGAGATCGAACGCAATGCCGACCGGCGTCACGCGCATCGCCGCGCCGTTGGTGGTGCCGAAGCGCCCGGTACGCAACGGATCTTCTCCAGCAGCAATACGTTCGATCGCCTGTTTGGTGGACGGTCCAAGCAGGTCGAGCGAGCCACGCGCTTTCATCGACGCTTCCCACTCCATCAACGCGTGCGCGAACGCCCTGGGTTCGATCGTGCCGTTACCCTCGACCAGAAGCTCGGCCACCAGCACCGCCTGCTCGGTGTCGTCGGTAATCGAGCCGGCCGGCAAACCGGGGGCGATGGGCTGATCGGCAAACGCACTCTCCAGCTTGCCGATCCGTCCAAACTGTTCGGCAATCCGCTCGCGGCTTAGCGATTGCGTCGGCATGCCGTAGGCATCACCGAGGGCAAGGCCATAAAACGCGCCACGCGCACGGTCCGTCCACTCGGGGTGGGTCAAATGCAAAGACGAAGACATCAGAATTCCAGGTGTAGTGCAAAAAACGCCGGATCCAGCAGGCTCACGACGTACTCGATGATGCGGTCCTCGCGGTCGCGCGTGAGCCGTCGCGAACGCAGAAACGATGTGCCGGCGCGGCGCTTGAGCAGGCGCGCATCGGCCGCTTCGAGGCCAATCACTTCGGCCCACTGCTCGCCGTGATGCGGCACCATGCCGTGCTCGATCAGCGTGCGGTTCAACGAACCGCCTGCCAGCCCTTGCAGCGGCAACGCAGCAAGCTCTTCGCTGAACGGCAGACGGCTGCGCTCCAGCGAGATGCATTGCGCCTCGGCGCCGATCACGCGCATGCGGTCGATCGCCACAAAGGTCGAGCGCTTGAGCTTCAGTTGCTGTGCAAGCATCTCGTCTTCGACCAGCGCAATCTGCAGCACGCGGGTCTGGGCGCCGCCCTCCGCTTTTTCAATGGCGGTGGTCCAGCCAAGCGTGCCATCGAGCGTCTGGCCGTTGAATGTCACAAACGACCCGATGCCACCCTTGCGCGTAATCAGCCCGCCGTTGGTCAGCAGGTCGAGTCCCTTGCGCACCGTGTTGCGGCTCACCGCGAAGCGCTCGACCAGTTCGTGCTCGCTTTCAAGCTGTTGCCCGAACGGCAGGCGTCCGCTCAGAATTTCCTGCTCGATCGTGGCGGCTACCATATGCGCCTTCGAGCGCCCGACTTCCGCGCTCTTTACTGCCCGTTTCACCATCTTGCGGCTCCTGTGCCTGGGAAGACCCGGCCATCGCGGCGACCGGACCTTTACTCGAAAAGCACAAGTATGCACATGTTTTCCTTAAAAGCGCTGCACGATGCCCAGCTGAAATCCGCGCGCATCCGCGCCGGGGTAGGCGAGCGGCAGCCCGGCATTGGCCGAGCCCGCCAGCCGGTATTCCGCCTGGCCGCGGTTTTGCAGGAACGAGAGCGCGCTGTAGATGGTCGTGCGCTTGGACAATGTATAGGTGTAAAGCGCGGCTACCTGGCTCGCGTTGTTGCCCTGTCCGGTTTCGTCGTGCAGATAGGTGTAGCCGAACGCGAGGGCGCTCGACGCCGTGAACTGATACAGCGCCGATGCGCCGTACACGTTCACATCCAGATCGATATCGGCCCACTTCGAACCGCTCCATCCCGCGTAAAGCGTCGCCTTGCCGATCTGATACGAGAGCCCCGCCTCCTCGGTCCGGTCCGTCGCGCTGCCGTCCGCGCTCTTCACGGCTTGCACGGCGAACACGGCGGCGACCGGTCCGCGCGAATACGTGACATCGGCCTGGTAGCTCGAGCCCGGCGAGCGGAACCCGCCCGCATCGCCAAGACCCGCGTAGAGACTGAACTGCAGGCCGGCCAGCGTCGGCGATGTATAGGAGACCGTATTGCTCGTGCGCACCGTATAGGTCATCAGATTACTGAAGCCCGATGCCTGAGTCGAAGCGCCGAACGCGTCGAGGCCACCCTGATCGTTGAACAGCGGCGAGTTCTGGCGGCCGGCGCGCAGTTCGCCCCAGCCGCCGGATACGCCAACCCAGGCAGCGCGATTGAACAGGCTGCCCGGCGAGGCAAACGTGCCGTCGTTGGGGTTGAAACCGTTCTGCAGATCGAAGTTGATATGGTTGCCGCCGCCGATGTCCTCGGTGCCGCGCAGGCCGAAACGGCTCGCCCATTGTCCCGACGAGCCGAGCGCGCCGGTGTAGCCGCTGCCCGTGTTCACCACCTGGACGAATTCGTCCAGGATGCCGTACAGGGTGACGCCCGAATCCGCGTGCGCGGCAGGTGCGAGGCAAATCAGCATTACAGCGGCCGGCAGGCGAATGTTCATGATGGGCGATGTCGGGTGGGCAGATCGCGGGTACGACTGCCTGTTCCTTTTTGCATGCCTTAAAAAGTACATGTAGGAACATGTACGAAATCTAAGCCGCCGAATCCCGATGGTCAAGCAGGACCGAATAAGGGGAAACCCGTGCAGCGATGCGCGCGGCGCCAACGCAGCTATGATGTGTCACTCCATCGCTCCGGATCCCCTATGCTGACTGTCCATCACCTGAACAACTCTCGCTCGCAGCGCGTTCTGTGGTTGCTTGAAGAACTCGGCGTGCCCTATGAGATCAAGCGCTATGAGCGTGACGCGAAAACCATGCTCGCGCCGCCGGAGCTACGCGCCATCCATCCGCTCGGCAAAGCGCCGGTCATCACGGACGACGGCCTGACCATCGCGGAATCGGGCGCCATCATCGAATATCTGGTGGACCGCTACGGCCAGGGGCGCCTCGCGCCGGCAGCCGGGACGCCCGAGCGGCTGCGCTATACGTACTGGCTGCACTATGCGGAAGGCTCGGTCATGCCGCCGCTGCTGCTCAAGCTGGTGGCCCTGCGCATCGGCAGCGCGCCGATGCCGTTCTTCGCCAGACCGATCGCCCGCAAGATCGCTTCGACGCTCGAAGCGAGCTTCGTCGATCCGCAGATCAAGCTGCATCTCGGCTATGTCAACGACGCGTTGACGCCCACCGGCTGGTTCGTCGGCAACGAGTTCAGCGCCGCGGACGTGCAGATGAGCTTCCCGCTCGAAGCCGCCGCCGCGCGCGGTGGCGCCAACGCCAATATCGCGGCCATCCAAGGCTTTCTCGAGCGCATCCATGCAAGGCCCGCGTATCAGCGTGCGTTAGAGCGCGGCGGCAAGTATGAGCTGCTGAGCTAAGCTTGTCCGACCGCGGGCGCAGTGCTCGTTCGCTGCGCCCCAGCGCTCCCATTGCGCTCGAACGTTGAGATCGGCCCAAGCGCTGCGAGCCGCAAACGCTCAACACCGTCGGCAAGCGCGAGCACCGTCTGTTGTCCATCGCGCTCGCGAATACTGAGCGTCTGGTCGCGTTCATCGCGCGGTCCGACGGCGACGAAGACCGGCACCTGCTTTTCGCGGGCATCGAAGATTTTCTTCTCCAGCCGTTCGGGACGATCATCGAGAACGGCCCGCACGCCCGCCTCTTCAAGCGCTTGCAAGACCTGCACCGCATACGCCGCGCTGGCGTCGTTGATCGTGGCCACCACGACCTGTTCCGGTGCGAGCCACACGGGCAACCAGCCTTCGTGATGCTCCAGCAGCAGTGCAATGAAGCGCTCCAGGCTACCTAGCACCGCATGGTGAATCATCACGGGCCGTTCCCGTTCGTTGCGCTCATTGACGTACTGCGCGTCGAGCCGTTCCGGCAGAACGAAGTCGAGCTGAACCGTGCCGCATTGCCAGCTCCGCTCGCGGCTGTCGATCAGATGGAACTCCAGTTTGGGACCGTAGAATGCGCCCTCGCCTTCGCGCACCTCGAACGCGAGCCCGGCTGCAAGCGCCGCTTTGGCCAGCGCCGCTTCAGCGCGATCCCATACTTCGTCGCCGCCGGCGCGCAGCGCGGGGCGCGTCGCCAGGGCCACCGAGAATGCAGGAAATCCGAGGTCGGCGTAGACAGTGCGCAGCAGGTCGCAAAAGCGTCCGACTTCGCTTTCTATCTGCGTTTGCATGCAGAACACGTGGGCGTCGTCCTGAACGAAGGCACGCGTGCGTTTGAGTCCTTCAAGCGAGCCGGACGGCTCATCGCGATGGCAGGCGCCAAACTCGCTATAGCGCACCGGCAACTCGCGATACGAACGCACACGCTGATTGAACACCTGAACGTGGCAAGGGCAACTCATTGGCTTGAGACAAAGCGCGCGCCCTTCGGCAGCACCTTCAGCATCGCTCTCGCCCAGTCCTTCGGAGAACGAAAACATATTGGCGCCGAACTTCTCCCAATGCCCGCTGCGCTCCCATAAAGAACGAGCCAGCAGTTGCGGCGTGCGGATCTCGCGAAAGCCCGCGCGTCGCATTCGCTGGCGAATGTAGTCCTCCAGCACGCGGTACAGCTCCCAACCTCGTGGATGCCAGAAAACCATGCCGGGGCCTTCCTCCTGCTGGTGGAAGAGGTCCAGTTTGTTACCCAGTACGCGGTGATCGATGTCGTTCATAGTACGCTCTGTTTGATTTGAACCATCGACGGAGGGCTATAAACGCCAAGGGCCCCGTCCGTCTCCGGCGGGGCCCTTGGGGGTTTGCTGCAGCTTGCTTCTCTCTAGCGCGCGCAACCTCCAGACGACCCGCCCATATGGGTGGTCGTCGTGGTGGTGACAGCCGCGAAGGAGAACGAATAGAGATCCATGGATCGACAATAAACGATCTGATAGCGCTACGTCAATCGCCGACCGCGGGAACGTGCGGCGCTCCGTTCACCGCGGGCGCCACTTCGAACGCCTCGCCGGTGGCGAAGAAGGTCCCGCCTGCTACGTAATGGCAGGTCCGCAGATCCGGATCGTCGCCGAAGTGCCAGCGGTTCTTCGAATAGACGCGGCTATCGGCGTAGGCCGCCACCACCTCGCCGATGATCAGGTCGTGGCGCTGGCTGTCATCGGGAATCACCTTGCATTCGAGCCACGTGATGCAGCCGGCCAGCATGGGCACGTCGATGCGCTCACCCGGAAACGTCTCCAGACCGAACGCGGCGAACTTGTCGAGCTCGGCGCCCGGCGTCGTGCCGACCGCGAGCGTTTCGCGGGCAAAGCCGCGGCTTGGCAACTGCAGACCGAACACGCCGCTCGCCTCGATCAGTTGCCGCGTCAGCGTGCGGCTATCGACCACCACCACGACCTTGGGCGGATTGAAATCGAGCGGCATCGCCCACGACGCCGCCATGACATTCGTGCGCCCCGCATGGGCGCTGGTGATAACGGTGACCGGACCGTGATTCAGTAACTGGGTCGCCCGCGACAATTCCACTGCTTCTCTGGTGCCTTTCATACGTCCCTTCATGGTCCAAGCTGTCTGTCGATCCGCGCGGCGTGCCGGCGCCATCCGACGCGCGCCAGATGGCATTCTAGCCAGGCTGCGGCGCTCGCGTGCCCACGCAAGCGCGGACGACCGGTGACTGGTCCAGGGAGCGCGGCAGCACCGCTCGCGGACCCCACCGGGCACGCCACAACGTTTCGACACGCATCGAAACATGCGGCCCACGCGAACGCCTATGATGGCAACATCGCAGCATCCAGCTTGCATGGGATCGATCATGTGCCCTCATCCGAATATCGCGTCCACCGCCTTCCTGATCGCCGACCCGGCGCGCGCCAGCATGCTGATGGCGCTGGTCGACAGGCATGCACTGCCCGCCGGCGAGCTTGCCTACGCGGCCGGCGTCACCGCGCAGACCGCCAGCACGCATCTGGCGAAGCTGCTGGCCGGCGGCCTGGTCGAAGTCGAGGCACAGGGACGGCACCGCTATTACCGGCTAGGCGGGTCGCACGTGGCCCTGCTGCTGGAAAATCTCGCCTCGGTCACGCCGTTGAGCCGTCCACGCGTGAAGCCGTTGAGCGCGGACGCGCAGAAGCTGCGCTTCGCGAGGTGCTGTTACGACCATCTGGCGGGACAACTCGGCGTGGCGGTGACGCAGGCGCTGGAGCGCCGCGGCGTGATTGTGGCAGCGGCGGACAAGCAGTTCGAGGTCACGCCGGCTGGAATGGAATGGTTCGGCCGCATGGGGTTGAACGTGCCGGAGTTGCAGCCCACCCGGCGTGGCCTCGCACGCCAATGCCTCGACTGGTCGGAGCGCCAGCATCATCTGGCGGGGCCATTAGGTGTGCAGTGGATGAGCCTGCTGTGCACGAACGGCTGGCTGCGGCGGGTCAAAACAACGCGCGCCGTGCAGGTGACGCCGCAAGGCTGGGTGTGGCTGAAGGAGCAACTGGGCATAGAAGGCAGACTGGGAGAACTCGCCCACGACGCATGAGCCTCTTACTCATGGACGGTGGTGGCGTTGCTGCACGCCTCGCGAGCGCGCGCCCTCATTGCAGGCCGGCCCGCGTTAGCTCTTTTCGCCGTGCGCAACATCCAACGGTTTGTGCTGCTCCTCGCCCAGCCCGGGGAAAAACGCATTCCACGCCGCGCGGACCCCTTGCGCAGCGGTCGCCTCAGCGCTGAAGGTGTCGACTTCGCCTGAGCGGGACGGATCGGCGGACAGTCCTCGCCAATGCGTGAATACGAGCAGGGGCTTCTCGCTCCACTCATCGGCGCCAAACTTTGCAAACGCCGTATCGCCGCTCACTAGCTGAACCTCGTACCAGCCATCGCGGACGGGCGTATAACGGTCCAGCGGAAACCACACAGTCGGTCGAATATCCATTATGTCCTCTCCGAACCAAAGATCGTCACACGCAGACATCAGGCATTCTTCATGCCCGGTGTTGTGTGCAAGCGCGGCAAGTGGAGCGTGAAACCCGTTGAATACCAAGGCGCTGTGGCTGCGCAGCGAGGCGGCTATGCGTCATGACAGATCCGCCAATCACGGAGCACCACCGGTCCTGGCGAGCGTAAAACTTACACAGCACGCGGCGATTGATTCGTTCGCACGCTAATTCATTGGAGGAAAGTGGGCCACAAAGCAATCGGATTGCTGATGCGGCACGTGGTGAAAGCATGAGCCGGATTTAAAGCCGCGCCGGAAAGCCAAGTTTCCCACCGGCTACCTCGTCGTTTGTCCAGAGCTTCCACTCCTGACCATCAGTTGTTATTCGACATTAGCGCAAAAATCATTGACAATTGCCGAGGCCAAATACCCTCAAATTCTTTGGCTGACATCCTGCTTTAAATTTCAAGTATGTCAAATGAATGAGAACAACAACGAACATACGGGGTTTAAACATGCGTAAATTCGCAAATTACATGCTGTGCGCCGGCGCCACACTTGCCATAGCGCTGCATAGCGTCAATTCTCACGCCGACGACGCCAGCCGTGCTCAACTGATCCAACAACTTATCCAGAGCCAGCAGGGCGGCAAGACAGGATCCATCGAAGAACAGGTCGCCAAAGCGTTACTGCTGCAGGCGCAGAAGCTTAATCCCGACGTCGCACAGGATAAGTGGGCCGCGATAGAGGGCCAGGTGAATACGGCTGTCGCCAATATGCTCGCTCAAGGTGGTGGAGTAATCGAAACAACAACGCGCGCTGGCGTCGCCAACCTCTCGGACGCAGACATCACCCACCTTATTTCGATTTATCGCGATCCCGTCCTCGCCAAATACATGAGCGCGCTTTCGAACCCTGACATTCAAGCGAAAGCTCAACAGGCGACAATGGATAGCGGGCTCCGGGTCAGCGAGTTGATCAATTCGGTTTTGGAGAAGAACGGACTACAGGTCGCTCACTAGCCCAATCTCTGCCTGTGTGTCGCCTGAACGCTTCGGCGTGCGTCCTTCAGGCGCCGCACACTCAAACCCGCTTGCGCGAATCACGCAGACTGCCGGAATCGGGCCAATCCGTCTCTCATATGCCGAGCGAGTTCGCTGACCGCAGGCGAGTTCTGGTTTGGCGACAGGTGAAGATTGATCGCGAAGCCCGGGAGTAGGGGAAGACCACTTTCGGGTGGCAAGATGTCCAGCTCGGGAGGCACGGTGGATGCGAGCCACGCCGTGACGGCGAGATCGGAGCGCACTGTCGCAGCCGTTGCGTCGACGCTCCCGTTTTCGAACACGGTACGCCACGACAAGTCGCGCTTGCGAAGCGCGTTGAACACCGTTGGCCGGAACGCACAGGTTTCCGCCACCATCGATACGGGCAGCGGGCGTTTTTGATGCGCCGTTCCCCCTCTCGCACCCACCCAGACCAGACGTTCTATTGCAAGGCATTCGCCACGGGATGTCCCCGGCAATTCCTCGACCAGTGCAATATCGATCTCACCGCGCTTGAGGCTTCGTAACAGGTCCGGCGAGGCCGCGCAGAGGAGCGTGAGTTCCACCTGCGGATGAGCTTGCGCATAGGCTTTCAGAATCGGGCCAAGAAGCGGTCCGACGAGGTCCTGCGGTGCGCCGAGTCGAACCGTGCCTTCCACCGTGCCCTCTGTCATTGCTGTCCACAACGCGTCATGCACGGCCAGCAACCGCTGCGCGTCCCCGAGCAGCCGTTCCCCCGCTGACGTGAGGCGCAAGTCGCGATGATCGCGGAAAAACAAGGGGCCAGACAGCGCTTCGAGCCGGGCAATCTGTTGGCTGACTGCGCCTTGGGTCAAATGCAGCGCATGGCCGGCGGCAGTCATGCTGCCGTGTTCGGCGGTGGTGACGAATGCGCGAAGCAATGCGATGTCGAGATTGCGTGCCATTCATCCATTATGAACGCTAATGGAAACCATCAAAAAGTTTCGCTGTTTTAATGCAAGGTGCACAGGTAAAAACAGGTTTTCGCTTTTTGTTAACCGGGAGGAGATGTGCCGCTCCATGATTACCTGCCCTTGTTTCTCTTCGTCATCGTCTCCACCGTCACCCCGGGAGGCGCAACCACATTGGCAACCGCGTCGGGCGCCCATTTCGGCTATCGGCGATCCTTGCCCTACATGGCGGGTATCGCAGTCGCCCTCGCATCCATGGCCGCCGCCGCTGCTGCGGGGCTCGGCGGCATCCTGCTGGCGCTGCCGGCCCTGCAACTCGGCATGAAAGCGATCGGCTCACTGTATCTCGTGTGGCTCGCTTCACGGATAGGACGCAGCGGCCCCCCTCATCTCGGCGCACAACTCCGAAAACCGACCGGGTTCGCAAGCGGTGTCTGGATGCTCTGGCACAACCCAAAGGGATGGGCAATGACGTTGGGCGCCTCGGCGTCGTTTGTCGCGCTTGCGCCTGATCCGCTTCGACTCGGCGCGCTGCTTGGGGCGTCGTTCGGCCTGGCCGCCATCGTGTCGCTCTCAATCTGGTGCGTGGCCGGTCTCCTGTTTGCGCGTCTTTTGCGGACCGACCTGCAATGGCGACTGCTTAACGGAACGTTGGCGTTGCTTCTTGTGATATCGATCATCCCGATGTGGCTTAGCTTCGGGAAATGACGCCCCCAAGGCCCACGAACGCCGGGCCTCAGACCTGGCCGATGCCACCATCGGCCATCAGATCCGCACCCGTCACATAGGAACTCTGCTCGGAGGCCAGAAAGAGCGCGGCGCTGGCTATCTCCTCAGCCCGGGCGAGCCGGCCGAGCGGAACCATACCCTTGTACATCGCCACCAGATCCTCGCGTGTTGCCGACTGAGCGTCGAGAATCGGAGTGTCGGTTACGCCGGGGCTCAGCATGTTGACGCGAATGCCACGATCCTTGAATTCCGCGGCCCACGTGCGGGCATAGGAACGCAACGCCGCCTTGGTCGCCGCATAGGCGGTGTGGCCCGGAATGCCCATGAGGTGCATGGCCGACGAAACGAGGATGATCGATCCGCCACCTGTCATCATCGGCAACAGCTTGTGCACGAGGAAGACGGGGCCGCGCGCCATGAGGTTGAATGCCTTGTCGAAATGCTCTGGCGTGATGGTGTCGATGGACGCCTGCTCCGTAAAGCCCGCGTTCGACACAACGATATCTACAACGCCTTTTTCCCGCCTTACCACCGCAGCGACGCGGTCGAGGTCATCGAGGTTCGCCGCGTCGGCCTGGATAGCCGTGACGTTGCGTCCGATCAGTTTGGCGGCTTCGTCGAGCTGTGCCTGCCGACGGCCGAAGATAAAGACGTGAGCGCCTTCGGCGACAAAGCGCTGGGCGATTGCCAAACCGATACCGGTCGTTGCGCCGCTAATGACGGCAATCTTGCCTGCGAGAGTGGACATTTCGGATCTTCTGTCTGTTAGTGAATAACACGAAGATGGTAATTCCATCCCCATGGGATGATAATCACCGGATTTCCCATAAGATCTATTCTTCAAGAGAATCGATCACACGAGGGGCATGCGATGGACCGGTTTCACGAATTGAACGCCTTCATTGCCGTCGTTGAAGCGGGCGGCTTTTCCGCCGCGGCGCGTAGAACCGGCGAGTCGCAATCCGCCATCAGCAAGGCCATCGGCGCGCTGGAAAAGCGTCTAGGGGTGCTGCTATTTAACCGAAGCACACGCAGCGTGACCCTGACGGACCAAGGGCAGAGATACTACGATCGGACAAAACCTCTGGTTGACGAGATGGACGAAGCCGACGGCGAACTGACCAGCAGCACGCTCGATGTCTCCGGTCTGATCAGAATCGCCGCGTCCGCTACTTTTGGACGCCTGCACATCCTCCCGCTTATCCCCGAGCTGTTGTCACTCAATCCCGGCCTTCAGGTCGATCTTGTCCTTTCGGATTTCGTGCGAGATATGGTGGAGGACCGGATCGATCTGGCGATCCGCGTGGGCCCGGTCAACGACCCCGATGCGGTCGTCAAGCGCGTGGCCACCACCCCTCTCGTATGCGTGGGATCCCGTCGCTACTTCGAGCAACACGGAATACCCAAGACCCCCGCCGAGCTTGTGGATCACAACTGCCTTTTGTATGAGGGCCTGACGGAGTCGGTGAATTGGCCGTTTACAGGACCGGAAGGCCGATTCAGCGTGTCCGTCCGCGGAAATCTTTCGTCCAACAGTGTCGAAACGATCCGGACAGGTGTTCTCGCCGGCGTTGGAATTGGCCTGTTTGCAAAGGTGTCTCTTGCCCACGAACTCCGGCATCCGGACGTCATCACGGTGCTCGACGAGTTTATAAGCGACGTCAGAGACATCAGCCTCATCTGGCCCAAACGCCGGTTTGTGCCGGCGCGCGTGCGCCGTGTGACCGACTTTTTTGCCACGGCGCTTCCGCCGCGTATTTAGGCAAATGGAATCAATCGGCGTAGCGGGGGCCTCTCCCGGAGGCCGGCAGGGGCCGGTAGAGGCCCGTAGAGGCCGGTCGCGTCCGCTACGTCGGAACATCAGCTACCGGCCTTATGCGCCGCGTCTCCGCTGAAGTCACAAGGAACGGATCACGCTTACGCCGTCTCAGGACTGCGTGCAACCCGCGCTCGTACCTCGGGTGACGCCAGGCAGGTGGCGACGGCCTCGTAACCCGGCGCACCCGGGTATGGCGCTACCCGGGTGGGGGGACTGTGATTTGCCGGACAAAGGATAATGGCCTCATCAGGCCCGACCGACGCCAGGTCCAGGATCGCTGAAGAACGCGTCAGCAGAAAGAGGGGGCGTCCCCCGCTTTTTGCGCGATGGCGAAGATGGGTAATCAGCGCCTCCTGTGCGGGCTGTTCCAGACCCTCTTCAATCATATCGACCACCAGAATCTCCGGGCCGTCGGTTTCCAGCCCAACGAGCAGCGCGATCAAAGCCTCGGATTCTGTTGCGCCCTCGTCGATGAGCCACGCCAAGGCGTGATTGACGCGCGATCTCAGTTCCGGATCGGCGTTCAGCAACTCAACTGCTGCAGCGCCTGCGTTCTGCAGCCGGTCCAAACCAAGAAATGCCGCGCCGAGCAGGGTCTCTGCCAGACGACGGGCCAGCCTGGTCTTCCCGCTGCCCAAAGAGCCGATGATGTAATTCAAGGGGCGGATATCGCGAAGCTCGAACCACTCCCCGCCCCACGGCCACGGAAGCTCGAATGCCACGCTCATAGCCGTTTCATCGAGCAGTCGCGTCAACTCTCCGTCGGGAGGCATCTGACCTCGTGCAAGATCAGATCGGACACTTCGAACCTTGTCGAGCTTACGGACGAGCTCGTGGATTTGATTGTCCAGCGCGGTTTCGTGCGCGGCCAATGCAGTTCCTAAACCATGAGCGTCACCATCCAGCACCCGTGCGACCTGCGCAAGACTGAGACCGAGTGCGCGCAGGGCTACTACCTCCGCAGCACGAAGCAGATCGTCGGGACCATATACCCGATATCCTGCGGCGCTTCGACCAGGCGTTAGCAACCCTTGCTGCTCATATAGCCGCAGGGCCTTGATCGATACTCCGAGCCGTCTGGCTGCTTCAGACGCATTCAAACAGCGGGCGGAAGAATTCATCAGTCACCTCTTTGTTGTTGACCAGAGGCAATCAGCATGAAGGTGGCCCCAAGGGCTGAGTCAACGAGATTCTGCGACGTCTATGAGGCGACTCTTTCGCCCGGCTCTCTTTGATGATCAGCGTTGCGCAAAGCGACCGGGCATTGACCACTAACTCAAAGATCCTCGCCCGTAAGCTCGATCCGCTCACCGGCAGTCAGCGTGGCCTTGCGCTCTGCCGCTGATAGAAGTCTTGGCTTTCCAAGGTGGAAAGCGAGCATTAATTGCCTAGGGGTATCGTTTGCGGCTCCGAGGAATTCGCAAACCACGTCGGAGCTTAGCTCATAGGCGCGGTATCCCCAACCGAAGCCATACGCCGAAAACCATACCGCCGATTCGTTGATCAGCAATGGCTCCGTCAACTGTACGTGTACCTGTTCCATGCGGTTCGCCCTCTGTGCGGGTAGCAGACGAATTCAATTGTCGCATATCAATCTTACCGATCTGAACACGCGCCTGCACTGTCCATTTCAGGCTTCCCGTTGCACTGATTGCCGGCGCAGGGTCTCGATGAACGTGTCCGCCTTCCACGACTCCCGGAGCGCCCGGGCGAACAACATTTGCTGGCTTTCCGGCGCAAGGCCGCCAACAGGCGGGTCATTATCGAGGTTGGTGGGAAACGGATAGCCCTCGGCGCACGATGCAATCACCGCGTCGGCCTCAGCTTCGGTCATCCTTGACGTTATCAGGTTATCCAGCAAGACCGGATACAGAACCTCGCACATCTTCGTGCGATTCAACGATTCCATTGCGCGACCATACGCCGAGGAAATCTGCAACAGATTCGCCATGCGTTGGACGCTCTCAGTCCGGTTCGCCCCTGCTGCGTGAAAAAGCGCGGGACTGAAGAAAATCACATCGCCTTTCTCCAGAGGCAGTTGAATACAGTTTGCCTCGAAGTAGTCGCGGAAGTCCTGCCGCCGCCACGCAAGATAGCCTTGAGCGTACCGCTGCGAGAACGGAAGCAGCTTGGTGGGCCCGCTTTCCACGGGCATGTCGCTGTGTGCGACGGCGCCTTGCAGTGTCAGGAAGGCAGACATTGTATGGACGTGCGCCGGATAGCGTTCGGCCTCGGCTACAGTCTGGAACCCCAGATGGTAGTCCCGGTGCGCCTGTTGTGCCGCTCCACCTGGGCGCACGACGTTCACCTGAGCAGTCACCTGAAAGCAGGGCCCCAGCCAGGCTTGTGCTGCGGCAACCAGCATCGGGTTGGCGTAGTAACGGGCAAACACGGACGGGGCGCGCAAGCAAAGCTTTTGCTGCGCACTCCATATCCGGTCATTGGCCCCCGCCCTGGCGAAATGATCGGCTGGCGCGCTGCCTGCTTCCCGCTCGTCCCGGATGATGGCGTCGAAGACTGCCGTCGCGTCGTCGATCGGCGCGGTATCGGGGAAGGCGCGCTTTAACACGAGAACACCCGCACCGCGATCCAGAACGTCCGCCCACTCGACCTGCAGTTCGGTACGCCGTGCATCGTCCGCGAGTACACGGCTTAACCGGCTGCAATCGTAGATCGGCACGTTCTCGCGCATCTCGTCTGCGTATTCGGTTCGAACCGCATCACGGCCATCATGCAATACGGCGAGAAAGTCGCGAAGCGAACAGTCCTGCTCGCGGTACAGTTTCCGGCGCCCGGCATCCGGGCGCGAACCTGGCTGATCCATGTCGTCCGCGATTCCACGCAAATGAGTTGACGATCGGTTCCCTCAACAATACTGCTCTTGCATCGGTCTGCGCCAGGATAAACACATCAAAAGCACCCCGAGGTGCCGGTCCGGCCACGGCCGATAACTTCGACAAACTATAACTGTTACGATAGCTCACTCTCTCGACGGAGAAACTGCCGATGACGAACGTAGACGTGCTTCGCGCTTTCTATGCGCGATACGTAACAACTCAAGGGGCGTGCAGCGACCCGAGAATCCAGGAGGCATTTGCGACGGTCGAAAGAGAAAAATATCTGGGCCCCGGCCCATGGAAGGTATTCACGAAGACCGGGTATATCTCAACCGGCACATCCGACCCTGCGGTTCTCTATCAGGACATTCTGATCGGGCTCAAGACGGATCAGGGCATCAATAACGGCGAACCGAGCCTCCATGCGCGCTGTCTGGACGCTGCGGCCATCTCGCCGGGCGAAACCGTCACTCATATCGGTTCTGGAAGCGGCTATTACACGGCGCTGCTCGCGCACCTTGCCGGTGACGCAGGGCATATCACCGCCTATGAACTTGACCCGGACCTCAGTGCGCAAGCGACGGTGAACCTTGCCCACCTCAAGCAAGTCCGGGTGCTCGAGGAAAGCGGGACAAACGCAGTGCTGCCGCAATCCGATGTGATCTACGTCTGCGCCGGTGCAACGCACCCCATGAATAGCTGGCTCGAAGCGCTCAACGTTGGCGGCCGTCTGATCTTCCCATTGACGCCAAATCGCGGTCTCGGTGGCATGCTGCTGGTGACACGCCTTGGCCTTGACTCATACGCGGCGAGGTTCGTCTCCCCGGCGATCTTCATTGAATGTATCGGAGCTCGCGATGACGCAACCGGCGAGTCTTTGGTGGCTGCTTTCGAAGCAAACACCACGGCTGAAGTCAAATCGCTGAGACGGAAGACACCCGCCGACCCGTCTGCGTGGTTCGTTGGCGCCGGCTGGTGGCTATCGACCTCCGAGCCGCGCGGCGTCGCCGCTTGATATCAAGGGCGAATTTTCACTTCAGGTACTTATTGTCCCAGATGATTCCACTTCACCGCGACCCAGCTTTCTATCAGCTTCTTGCCGACAGCTATGCCCGGCTACTCGGTCGCCCCCTCGTGCCGGAGGCCGTGCCCGCGGCCGAAGCTATCGAATGGCTCTACGAGTTCGCTCCGTTCGCGGTACTCGCGCATAACACGGCTCCCGACCCGATCTTTATTTACGGCAACAAGGCCGCGCAGCGCCGCTTTGGATATAGCTGGGATGAAATCACCCGACTGCCGTCCCGGCTCTCAGCCGAGGCCCCGAACCGCGAGGAGCGGCAACAATTCCTCGCGCGCGTGCAGCGGCTCGGCTACGAGGCTGGCTACAAGGGCGTGCGTGTCACCAAGTCGGGCCAGCGCTTCATGATCGAGGAAGCCACACTGTGGCAGCTTCTCGACGCGCATGGCAACCTGCATGGCCAGGCGGTTGTCATCCCACACACGCGCGACATCTGATCGCCCATATCAATCTGGGGCGATTGGTGGTTGCGGCTACGGCAGCGAAGGACCATACATATCGGCAAACGTACCGGCCGCGGCTTCAATCTGCTCTTGCTTCGTCAGATTGAAATCTTCCCGCGCGGCGAACTCTAGGAACATTTGTGTCCTGTCGTTCCCAAGGGAGTCGCTTACCCGCTCGACAGCGGCAGATACGCTCCCATCCTGCTTCACTGTCACTTTAGTGGTGATATCGATGACAAGCCGCTGGGTTATCTGATCCATTTCTTCGCCTTCCTCGCCGGTTTCCGACCGGCCTACCGGGGCGCAATCGCGCCGGATGGTCTTCTTGCTCGAAGTCAGAAGCGACGGGAACGCGCCTGTCGTGACAGATTGCCGGTCAGTCGCCGGTCTGAATGACAGGCGAAGTCAATTGCGGATCGGAATACTCCACGCGATTCCGCCCTCCACGCTTCGCCTTGTATAAAGCGGCATCCGCCAAGCCGTATGCGGTATCGAAATCGGTCCAGATGGCGTTGGCGCTGACACCGAAACTGGCCGTGATACGACGGTTCACCGGCGCGGCGAAGACGTGACTGCCGATCGCCGCTCGCATTTTCTCTGCCAGCTTCAATGCGTCGGCCAGATCATGACCTGGCAATAATACCGTGAATTCTTCGCCGCCGACGCGACCTATGACTCCCCGCTCACCAACAATCAACCGCAGGCAGTCGACGATGCCGAGTATTACCGCGTCGCCGACAGGGTGCCCGAATTCATCATTGACCTTCTTGAAGTCATCGATGTCCAGCAGGATCATCACAGCCCGATCGGTTCGCAACGCCTTGATCGTCCGTTCGATCACCGCACTGCGGTTCAATACATCGGTCAACGCATCATGCGTTGCGCGATACTGCAACTGTTGAGTCAGTGCATGCATCTCGCGCTCGGCGCGGTCGCTGCGCCCAATCAGACGGCGCGTTTCGCGCATCAGGCGTTCGAAATGCCTGATGAGCTCGGCTAACGCCACGCGGCTTTGCTGTGCGTCGGCGTCGACATTCGCATAAATCGCGCGTGCTTTCTCCAGCGCCTCGCTCTCGCTCCGGAACAGGTCCGGAGTGTCATTCGAAGGTGCGTCCGAAGATGAAGTTGAAGCCACCTTAGCCGTCCTTATGTCGCAACCGGACAATCGGTGAACTGGATTGCCGTGAAATCGGCCTGCAACTCCTCGCCGAATTCGAGAATGGTTTCGTCCTCGGCGTCGCGATACCACCTCACCAGTACGTCATTGCCAGATGAAGCCGCCTGGTCCAACGCATCGAACACGCTGAACAGCATCTTCGTGCTCGAACTGTTGAAGTAAGTCAGGGTGACATCGACCGTGATAACGGCATTGCTGCAACTTGCGAGGTACAAGCGAAGCCCTTCGATTATCGGGGCATAGAACGCGGCCGCGTTCTCCGGATAAGACTCCCCTCTGATCGTCAGCACGTTATGGTCGAACTGAAAATCGACTTCCGGCGACGTAGTCGTGGCTGCAATATAAAGATTATCCATGGCGCCTGCTCGTCACTTGATCAGATGATGGTTTTGAGGCAAAACAGTGTGGTTTCCGGCGCATCGACACGCGGATAGAAGGCAAACGCCAGCGGAGCGCTCGCATCGCGGGCCATCGTCAGAAACCCAAGCCCCGCACCCTTGCTTTCTTCCGGCGTGTCGGAGCGTAGCGATAACTTATACGCCTGCTTGATTTCTTCAAGCGACATGTTGCACAACGGCTCGAGCTTTTCGCGCAGATCGCCCACCGCCGCAGTGGAAATGGGATTCACGCAAAACATGAAATGACGCTCACCGTCGGTAGTGATGCACACCGCTCCCTCGCGTATCGCGCCACCGTGCCCCGCATCCTCGACGAGCGAGTCCGACGAATAGTGGATGATATTCTGCGAGAGCTCGATAAAAGAGGAAAACAGTTTGCGCCGGGTGGGTGCGCCGACCCCTGCAATTTCCAGTTGCAGTTTCACAACCTCACTCATCGCAGCGACTATGCTGTGGGAAAAGTAACCCTTGTGATAAAAGAGCACGTTGCGCCTCTGAGCAAGCTCAAAAAACGCGGCATCCTGGTCTAATAGTTCAAACATGTTCATGGACTACCCTAAACGCGTGCAAAAAATAGCGTTACGTCATCGCGACGTGCCTGTGCGCCTTGCCAGTCGGCCAACGCGCGCCGCAAACCATCGCATACGGCGGACAATGATTGGTCGCTGTTCCCGATAATGAGGTCGAGAGCCCGACGCTTCCCAAAAGCAATTTTTCGCGGACCACCGATCTGATCGATAAGCCCGTCTGTCGAGACGAACAAGAGGCTACCCGGCACCAGCGCCACGGTGTTGAGCGCCCATGCATAGTCCCCCAGGCTGTCCACATACCCAACACCCATGCGCTCGCCCGCAATGCTTTCAAATCGGTCCGCACCCGGCTGCAAAACGTGCAGCGCGATGCGTGCGCCGGAAAAGTACAGTTGCTGCTGTTGCGCGTCGAACCAGAAGAACGCGGCATCGAGGCCGTCGTTCGACTGTGGCGACTCGCCTGTCCCTGTCACCTGACCCAGCAACCCCTTGACGTTGCGATTGACTGCTGCCAGAAGAGCAGCCGGGTCGCGCGGCCCGATCCGTTCAAGCGCCTGCGAGAGCAAAGCCGAACCCAGCAGCGTCATGAACGCGCCAGGCACCCCATGTCCCGTACAGTCGGCTATTGCGCCAAACCATCCATCGGGAAACGAGGCGAAGTGATAAAAGTCGCCCCCTACCACATCACGCGGCTCCCATACCAACTCGGCATCCGGCAAGGTGGACGACAGCGCGTCGCGCGAGGCGCGCAACATGGCCTGCTGGATCACGCTCGCATATTCAATGCTCTGCATGATTTGACGGTTCTTTTCCGCCTGTACTTCCGCCACGGCCCCCAATAGCTGAAAGCCGCTGGCGAGTCCGACGAATCGGTTCTGCCGCGTCACGATGAATCCGTCGGACAAGGCCTTGTTACCCGCCTCAACCGTCTTGAACGTGAGTGCTTCGATGCTCATGTCCGCGTCGACGATGAGCGGCTCCTTGTCCATGAACGCGATACAGCTTTTCTTGTCGTAGAGCTCCCGGTGAAACGGCTTGCTCATTTGCGACAGAAAAATATCCCGGTTAATCAGTCCAATGGGGCGCTCGTCTTCCACCACAGCCAGACTGCCCATGTCGCGGCGCGCGTAGAAGATCTCCATTGCCAGAGAGTTCGAATCGGCCGCATTGATGGTTGGGACTTCCTGACACAAGTCGCCGGCGCAACGCGGGCTTGCGGTGACTCCAGGCCGACCAAACTGTGCAAGCGCGGGGTGCATTTTGAGCCTACCCGTTGAACGAGAAATCAGCACGCTAAAGGGTCTTTATGTCAGTTTCGTTACGCCGGCTAAATGGAGAAAGCCGCCCCAAAAGGACAGACGGAAGGCAGGCGCGCCAGAAGGCGCGTCGCAAACGTTTCCCTCTACGCTATCGGCGTCATGCGCACCTATAAGGTCGCGTTGCGTCTGCGCGACTTCTCAAAGAATTTTGCACGAGGTAGCAACGCCGCCGGTCAGGTGAGCACCCGAGAAGCCAAATGAACTCGTGCGCGATGCACAGATAGGTATCCTGCGTTTTCGGGAAGGCACGCTGCGCGCGCATGTCGTCGGCCGCAGGGCCCGAACGGGATTCATTCAGGAAAAAGGCTCAATTTTTTGCCGCCTTTGCCGTTAAGAAGGTGACGTTCGCGGCGGACTCACCCGCAAGAACCTTCGCAGCGTCGCTAACCGTGACAAGCCGGGAAAAGCCCTGCTTCGTCGTACTTGCCCAACATGCAAGGACTAGAACTCAGTGAACAACAAGATTCATACGGGGATGACTTACCTCGCGCTGCGTGCAGCGACAACTCTTGCGCTAGCTGCCTTAGGTGGCGGCACCGCACATGCCGACAGCAATGTACCCGCTCCCGGGACCATTCGCGATGAACACGTCATGATCGTGAAATCCACCGGGCTCTTCGGCACCAAGCTCTCGACGTACATTTTTACCCCACCGGGCAATGGGCCATTTCCGCTCGTGATCATCAACCACGGCAAAGCACCGGGTAATCCGCATCTGCAAAAGGAAACCGATTATTTCTGGCAATCGCTCGAACTGGTCAAGCGGGGTTACGCGGTGATCAACCCGACGCGCTCCGGTTTCGGTTCTTCGGGGGGCAATCATAACGACCCCGGTTCCAATCTCGCCGCCGCGGCACGCACCTGGGCTGACGATGTTGATGTCACCGTTTCCTACGCAAAAACGTTACCGTTTATCGACCCCAACCATATTGTCATCATCGGCCAGTCTGAGGGCGGGTTAGTTACGGTGGCTTATGGAGAACGCCGCACGCCTGGCGTACTGGGACTGATCAATATTGTCGGAGGCCTGCGCAGCAGCAAGCCAGGATGGGAATCAAATGACCTGAATGCGTTTCGCAGCTTTGGTGCGAAGACTGGAAGTCTCCCCGTACTCTTCTTCTACGGCACCAACGATTCTCATTGGGGCGACGGTACCAACTCGCGGGAGTGGTTTGCGGCCTATCAGGAGGGCAATCCTGCCGCCCAGTATTACGATTTCGGCAACTTCGGCAGCGATGCTCACGCTCTCTGGAAAACGCGCAGCAGCCAGCCGACCTGGATTCCCGTATTCGGTAAGTTCATCACGTCGCTGGGCCTGAGCTGGGGACTCAAATATCAACTCGTCTGCGACGACAATGAAGCAAACGATGCCGACGACGAAGACGCCCTAAAGGAATGCCGGGGTGATATTGCTGCGCGTGCCACGCAGGTCACCCAGAATCAATAGTTAACCAGCGGCGCTTATCGATTAGCGCATGCTCTATGCATGGCACGAATGAGCCAATGGAGCACGTAATCCACTGATCGGGCGGAATCCCAGCAAAACCGGACAAAGCGCCATTCAGGATTGAGTGGCAGAAAATAAGCAAATATAAAGTTTTCGCGCCCATTGCCGCTATCTAATACTTGAAGCAAATCGCTGTATACATGTTCGATGCCGCCGTTACGTTGGCGACCTGGGACTTGTCTGGAATGGATGCCTTGGAATCCATCGTCGAAACCGGGTATTCCGCTTTTTTCGCAATAAATCAGAAAGCAACAGGAAAGGAAAACGTAGTCGAATAACCGCAATTCTTTTTGATCAACGAAAAACAAAATGAACTACACAAAAAACACACAGGATCAGGTGAAATCGAGGTTGAAGTTAACGGCGGCGTGCGCGTTGGCGCTATCCGTCCTTGCCGGCTGCGGGGGCGGCGGAGGTAGCGTCAGCACAAGCTCAACCAGCACGTCGGGCAGCACGTCAAGCAGTACGCCAACGAGTGCGGCCGCAACAACCATCACAGGCACGGTCGCGACCGGCAGCCCCGTGGCGAACGCGACCGTCACGGTCATCGGCGCGAACGGCGCCTCGTCGACAGCCTACAGCAGCAGCACGGGCGTCTATAGCGCCAGTTTGCAAGGTCTGACTGCGCCGTACCTGGTCGTGGCAACGGACCCGTCTGGCCTGAATCCGACGCTCGTCTCAGTCTTCACCACTTTGGCGACCGTGCCCAGTCCCGATGATCAGGCAACCGTCGTCAACGTTACGCCGCTCACCAGTGCCGTAGCCACGATGACCACGGTCACCGGCAACTGGCTGGATCTAACGATCGCTGGCAATCTAAGCCAGTACGTCACGCCGTCGGCCGTCAGTGCGGCCAAAACGAAGCTCAACGCGGCACTGGCATCCATTCTCTCCGCCAACGGCCTCAACCCCGCGACGTTCGATCCGGTCGACACACCGTTCACGGCGAACCAGACAGGCGAGGATGCCGTGCTCGATGCCGTGCAACTGGTGCCGGCGCCGACCGGCGGTACGCAACTGATCTCCACGGCGAATCCTGCCGTGGGCATTACGCTGAACCAGAACACGACGGTCTCCGCGCCGCTCGCGGCGCCACCCGCCGTGGGGAACTATCTGGCGTCATTGATCTCGTCGCTCGGGCAATGTCTGGGCGGCACGTCGGCATCATGCTCGCAAGCCATCGATGCCAGCTATCTCGACAACGGTTTCACCAGCGTCACTACCGCGCACCCGGCGTTCGCTGCATCAGGCGTCACGCTCGGCTTACCGCAAACGCTGAAGTTCTTCACCAATAGCAGCGGTGTGCAGCAAGCGCTGGTGATGCTGCGCTATACGACCTCTACCGGCTCGACCGGAGGGGCAATAACCGTTGTGCAGAAAACGACAGGCGGCTGGGATATCGTCGGCAATCAGCAACCGTACAACGTCAACATCACGTCGTTCCTGACTCGCCGCCAATTCCTCGACAGCAACGATCTGCCGTATTCACGCTACGAATCCGGTATCGGCATCACCATCCCGGTCGGCGCCACCGGCACGCCCAACCCGACGAACCTCGCGTCCGCGGCGGTGACGGGGCCGGGTATCAGCGGCACCGCCTATCTGGTGCCACGCAATGGGACCGGCAACACGCTGCTCGCTCTGACGAGTGCACCGCAAGGTAGTATCCCGACGGGTGGCCTGACCTCCAATTCGAATACGAGTCTCTACCGGTGGTCATGGCAGGCCCTGCCGGGCGCCACCGCGACGTATTCCCCGGCGCCCGGCAGCCTGGGACTCTATACTTCGACGCCGATCAACGTGTCGACCGTTCCGCAGTTCGCGACCTATCAGGTGACGTTCTACGACACGAACGGCAACACGATCGGCCAGACGTTCAACGTCGTCAATCCGTCGCCAACGCTCGCGGCGGCAGCCGGAACCGCCGTGTCGTGGCCGATCCTCACGCCCGGCGTGCTGACCGGCTTTCTGAGTCCGTCCGGCTCGAGCGCCGGCGCGCAAACGTCCGTCAACCTGTCGTGGACCAGTATCGACAATATCTCGCCGCTGGTCACGAAGACGCAGATTCAGGCGGTGCCCGGCACCGGCGTGACGCCATCTACCGAAGTGGACGGCTGGTCGATCGGGGCCGCGACCAGCACCACGCCGGGGATCTACTCGAACACGGTAACGGCCGGTGTCGACCAGAATGGGGTTCAGGACTGCAACCCTGCCTGCTCGTTCCCCGCGCTGGTTACTGGTGCATCACGCCTCGTCCAGCTATCCTGGACAACCGGTCAAACCGCCTTCTACGACCTGTGGAAGGACACCAACTGAGTATCACGGTGTTGAGGTAGAAACGACGGCCGGCCGCATGAGGCCGGCCGCGTGAGCCATCACGGTAATGGCCGGCTACCGCAATGGCGCGTCAAACGCTTACACCCGCACGGCCACCTTGCCGAAATGCTGTCCGCTTCTCAGGTATGCGTAGGCGCTCGCGGCATCCTCAAAATCAAACACACGGTCAATAATGGGTGTCAGACGCTGGCTTTCGATGTAGCTATTCATTGCGGAGAAGTGAGCCACGGACCCAACGGTAATACCCAGGATGTCTGCGTTCATACTCTGCAAGCGCGCAAGATTCGGCGTTGACCCAAATCCCGTTAACACGCCAATTTGAGCGATCTTGCCGCCGGCAGCAACCGATCGCAGGGAGCGTTCATACGTGTCAGGGCCGCCGAGTTCAAGCACGTGGCTCGCTCCCTCGCCGTTTGTTTCCTCAAGGACCGCCTTGTCCCACTCTGGTTTTGCCCGGTAGTTGATCAGGACGGAAGCGCCGAGCTGCCTTGCGCGCTCCAGCTTCGCGTCCGACGACGACAGGACGATGACCCGAGCCCCCATCGCCACCGCAAATTGCAGGCCAAACAGGGCGACGCCTCCCGTACCCTGTATCAGTACCGTGTCGCCGTGACCGAGGCCGCCGCGCACGACTAGCGCTTGCCATGCGGTGAGCGCGGCACAGGGTAGCGTGGCTGCCTGCTCCATTGAAAGATGCCCGGGGACCGCGACCAGCGACGCTTGCGGCAAGATCACACTTTCGGCGAGCACACCGTCGGTCGCGCTGCCTCCCAGTGCAGAACTCATGTAACCGGCCCTGAATGGCCCGCCAATCCAGTCGCGGAAAAACGAAGCGGCAACCCTGTCACCAATCCGCCACGCGCTCACACGCTCACCGACAGCAGCGACACGTCCGGCCGCGTCGGACAAAGGAATGCGGCCTTCGTAGCCGCCCTTGGCGAGACCGTCCAGAACGATCAGATCGCGGTAGTTCAAGCTTGCTGCTGCTACCTCGACACGAACCTCATCTGGGCCGGGGACAGGCGTCGGAACTTCGGACAGGAGCGGCAACGCTGCGCTGTCGCGTCGAGCGAGTCGGTATGCTCTCATGCTGTTTTCCCTTTACCAGTAAATAAGTCATAGCGGCTACGGTAAACTCTGACAGCGCTGTTAGAGTCAAGGGGGCAGCATGAAAATCGGTGAGCTATCGCGACGTAGCGGTGTAAGCGTGAGAATGCTGCGGTATTACGAGTCCGAGGGGATGCTCGCGCCGTCAAGAACCGGTGCGGGTTATCGCGACTACGACGTCGCGGCAGAAGAAACACTCAAGCGGATTCGTCTGCTGAGTTCAGCCGGGTTGACGCTAGACAGCATTCGTCAATTGCTTCCATGCGTGCGCAGCGATCAGCCGACCTTTGAGCCGTGTGCCGAACTACGGACCATCCTGTCGCGCCAGGTGCAACTAATCGACACGCGTATGGACGCGCTCGACAGGAGTCGCCGAATGCTGGTTAAATTTCTGGGGAATTTGCCAGTTGATCCCGGTGCAAACTAGTCGTGGCATCGGACTAGCAAAACGACATGATTCGGTAGTTGATGCTTTTCGCGTTTTCCGGAAGCGAGAAATACAGGCTGGCCTTTGTCGATCGGCGCCACGTCTGCGCGGTGCGCCAGAATCTCGCCCGTCGCAAGGCCGGCCAGATTGCCAGGAATGCCATCGCGCGCCGCGCGAACGAGCCGCTTCTGCAGCCATGCGCAATCCGTAGGACTTCAAATTTCTTCAGAATAAGCCCCTCACCTGGATACCGGTATTGACCATACCAGTATCGTCCATTGCCTTGTTCACCATGGTAAGCACTGCAACAATCCCGGTTCAGTCCAGACGTCAATGTCGTTCGTCATCCTGATTCTAAAAGGTATACCCGATGAAAACCGGTCAATTCATCCTCACGCTTTTTGCCAGCCTGATTACCATGAGCAACGCGATAGCAGGCGGCTTTTCAATCCAGAGTCAGGACCTCGCAGACGGGCACTTTAATGATGCTCAGGTATCCGGGAGCTTTGGGTGTCACGGTGGGAATATCTCTCCGGCTATAAGCTGGTCTGGCGAGCCGGCAGGAACCCAAAGCTTTCTTGTCACGATGTACGATCGCGATGCGCCTACCGGCTCGGGATTCTGGCACTGGGTCGTAGCGAATTTGCCGGCCAGCGTTCACACGCTCGCCCCTGGCGCTGGGACCGATGCCAGCAAGCTTCCCGAAGGCGCAATGGCAGTCAGGAACGATACCGGCAAGACAGGATACCTGGGACCCTGCCCCGCTGAAGGCGAAAGTCATCGCTACGTCATCACGGTCGCGGCGCTTAGGGTACCCAATCTGCCAGTCGATAACACTGCAACGCCTGCGGTGGTCGGCTTTGTTGCTCACTATCAAGAGCTAGCAAAAGCGGCGATGACGGTCCAATACGCTCGCTAGATCTTGGTCTGGATGGATCTGATCAGACTATTGCGCGACGGTAGACGAATTCAAGATCCTCTGAGCCACCGACTTCAAAGCTGTATGTGCCGACACGCTCGAAACCTGCCTTCTCATAAAAGGAAATAGCTTTCGTATTACCGGACCATACGCCAAGCCAAACCGGCCCGGGACGTTCCTCCGCAAGATAATCGAGTGCGGTGTCGAACAACGCCCGGCCAATACCTGTACCTTGAGTAGCGCGCCGGAGATAGATTTGATGTATCTCCCCAGCAACGTCAGTCACTTCGGGATGCGGAAGCTTGCACGGCCCAACGTGCGCGTAACCAACCAACTGGCCGTCCTCGCGTTCGACCACCCATGTTCGATGGCCGGGATCGTCGAGTTGCTTTGCGACCGTTTCCACCGAGTAGTTTTCAGCCTCGTACGCGGCTAGATCGTCAGGCGGGTAGTCGATACCGTACCCCTCTGAAAGGAAGGTTTCGCGAAATGTGTCGCGTTTCAACTCGGCAAGTGGTGCTGCGTCGGTTAACGTGGCAATGCGGACTATCATTGATGCTCTCGCGGTTCAGTGATTGGACGAACAGGTTAACTCGTTGCCACCAACCAGTTCCGGGCGACCCATCTTGAACCAGGCTTTCGCGATCTTGCCGTTGGCGACCTCATAAATCGCAAGCACATCGATTTCACCCGGGCCTTCGGGGAACGTCCGCGTCACACGCTCCTGATCGACGACGATATTTCCAACTGCCGCACGGTGAATCAGCCGGCCGAACAGATTGGATTCCTTGAAGCGCGTGACATGCCGTTCCCGAATCTCCGCAACACCACGCGCAAGCAGGCGGGAGGGAAATTCATAGTATTCGCAGTCATCGGCCCACCACTGCATGAAAGCATCGATGTCACGCGCGTTGTAGGCGTTGAGTTGCTGCTCCACCGGGAACTCTACCGAATCTAAAACAGATGCTTGATTGGTCATTAATTTGGTCCTGTCAAAAGCAAAAAGAGGCCGTCGATTCTAACCCTCCTCACTATCCCGTATTCGTCAAAGCCACAACAAAGTCAAGAAACACCCTCGTCTTGGCCGGCATGTGATACCTCGATGGATGGTATGCATAAAGCGGGAAGCGCTCATCCGGCCAGTCTGGGAACAGGTTGACAAGCCGCCCCTCCCGGATCAGATGCTCCGACCCGAGGAGCAGCATCTGCGCGACGCCGGAGCCGGCCAGACATGCGTTTAGGAGTCCGCTCGGATCATTCACCGTGAGCCGTCCATGGGTTTCGACAACCAGCTTTTTGCGCTTGCGATGAAACTCCCACACATACGGCTTTCCGGTTTCCGGGTTCCTGAATTCGAGGCACCTGTGCGAGCCGCGCCCCAGCTCCTGGGGCTCCGCTGGCCGCCCCCAGCGAGCGAGATACGCAGGCGATGCGACAGTGACAACCGCCGTCTCAAGCAGCTTTCGCGCAATCAGACCGGATGAGCGAGGCTCGCCAAATCGCAACGCCAGATCGAAGCCGTCCACGATGAGATCGCCAAGCTGATCTCTCGCAATCAGTTCGAGCTCAAGCTCAGGATGCGCATCCATGAATTCGTCCAGCTTCGGGCCTAGGATGATGCGCGAAAAAACCGGATCGAGATTGATTCGCAGCTTCCCGCGCACTGTCGCGACGCCTCCTGCCGCGGCTGCGGCCGCCTCCTCCATTCCTCTCAAGTGCGGCATGACCTGCTCGTAGAAGCGTCGTCCCTCTTCAGTAAGAGAAACCGCGCGGGTCGTCCGATTAAAGAGCCGCGTTTTCAGCCGTTTTTCGAGCCGGGCAATGGCCCGGCTAACCCCGGGTGGCGACATGCCTATCAATTCGGAGGCGGCGGCAAACGTGCCAACATCAACCACGGCAGCAAACACGCTGATACCGCTAGAGAGATTCTCGCTGGACGATCTCATACTCGCTGGCCCTGCACAGTGCGTCAAAGATCTCACTATGACTCATTAGTGACTATCAGTCATCTCTTAAGTGCCATTCATGTCATTTGGTTTCCTGTCGCGTTTCCCCACAATGCATCCCGACAGTTCGGAAAACACTGATCTACTCTACGTAGGGAGAAGCGGAAATGTATGCGATTACAGGAATCACGGGAAAAGTGGGCGGCGTCGTGGCGCGCACGTTGCTCGAAGCGGGTCAGCCGGTACGCGCCGTTGTGCGCGATGCCGGTCGGGCGCGCGCGTGGGCGGAGCGCGGCTGTGAAGTGGTGACGGCCACCATGGACGACAAGGTGTCCCTTGCTGCCGCTTTCGAGGGCGCGAGGGGCGTCTTCATTCTGCCGCCGTCCGAATTCGATCCGTCTGCAGGCTTTCCCGAGGCACGCGTCATCATTGACGCCGTCCGCGCGGCGCTTCTAGCGGCGAAGCCGGAGAAGATTGTCTGCCTGTCGACCATTGGCGCGCAGGCCACCGAAACCAATCTGCTCACGCAACGCACGCTGATGGAGCAGGCTCTTGTCACACTGCCCGTGCCGGTCACGTTTCTGCGACCGGGCTGGTTTATGGAGAACGCAGCGTGGGATGTAGCGCCGGCCCGCGACAAAGGCGTGATCCCCAGCTTTCTGCAACCGCTCGACAAGGCTGTGCCGATGGTCGCGACGGCGGACGTCGGCCGTGTCGCCGCGCAACTGCTCCGTGAGACATGGAGCGGCGTGCGCGTCGTCGAGCTGGAGGGGCCGCGTCGCGTCACCCCGAACGACCTCGCGGCCGCGTTTGCGCAAATCCTTGGGCATCCGGTCGCAGCCGAGGTCGTCAAGCGCGATACCTGGGAGGCGCTGTTCCGGTCCCAGGGAATGAAGGAACCGATGCCGCGCATGCGCATGCTCGACGGGTTCAATGAAGGCTGGATCGCTTTCGAAGGCAAGGACGCCGACATCGTCAAAGGTGAAGTGGAACTGGAAACTGTCCTGAGTAACCTCGTTTCGCAGGCAGGCTAACACCAACGCAACCGGCGACGCGGACAGCATGTCGCGTCGCCGGCCACCTTCCGCTCATTGATTCGAGCGGGACGCGTGCTCCGTTGCCTTCACACCCCGCCGCCCGCCACGCGCTGCTCCCGCCACTTCACTCACACACAGCGCCAGCGTACCAACCGCCGCCGCAATCTGCTCCGCGGGCGTATTCCCGTAGCCGATCACGAGACCGTTGTCTTCGTCGCACGGCTGCAATGCGAAGCCGGAAAGCGCTCGCGCATTGATCCGTTGCTGCTGCGCGAGTTCGACGACCGCGCGATCCGATATATCCGGCGGTAGCCTCAGCGTCAGATGCATGCCGCAATTGCCGCCAAGAATCTGCGCGGGTTCGAAGTGCACCGCCAACGCCTCGCGCAAGGCCTGTTGCCGCTCCCGATAGAGACGCCGCATGCGCCCGAGGTGGCGGCCGAATTCCCCCGCTTCGATAAAGTTCGCCAAGGCCACCTGTTCGAGCCGATGGCCACCGCGCAGCAACTCCTGCAACGCAATCTGCGTCTGCGCAACCATGCTGCGCGGCAGCACCACAAAGCCAATGCGCAAGGCCGGAAACATCGTCTTGCTGAACGAGCCGACGTACAAGACCGGCGCGTCCGGCACCAGCCCCTGCATGCTGGCGATCGGCTCCCCAGTGTGGCGAAACTCGCCGTCATAGTCGTCCTCGATCAGCCACGCGCCCGCGCGCCTTGCCTGCGCGATGAGTTCCAGCCGCCGCGCCACCGAGAGTACTGCGCCGGTCGGGTACTGATGCGCGGGCGACGTGTAGATCAGCTTCGGCGGACCGTCCCGCCACGCCTCCGGCGGCACGGCCATGCCCTCCTGATCGACACGCATCGGCACCGTTTTCAGATCGCCGAGATTGAAGGCAGCCTTGGCGCCCCGATAGCCGGGATCTTCGACCCACGCGACGTCGCCGGGATTGGTGAGCAGGCTCACACACAGGTTGAGCGCTTCCTGGGCGCCTTCGGTGATGACCACCTGCGAGCCGTCGCAACGCACGCCGCGCGCCATCCGCAGATGCGTCGCAATCGCCTCGCGCAAGGCCGGTTCCCCAGCGGGCACGCCGTAGCCGAGCAGATCGGGCAAGGCGCGCTCCATGGCCCGCTCAAGCGAGCGCCGCCAGGCCGCGAGCGGAAAACGATCCAATGCCGGGGTGCCCGGCGTCAACACCGCAGTCGTGCCGGAGTGCGGGGCAATGGCGGAAAACGGCGCGAGCCGCGCCGCGTAGGCGACCTCGGCGGCAACCGCATCCTGACGAACTCCTGCGCCGGACGTGTGGCTCGACAGCGGACTCACGCGCGTACCCCTCCGGTCAGCCAGCACGTAGCCTTGGGCAAGCAAATGGTCGTAAGCGATCACCACGGTGTTGCGCGACACCCCGAGCTCCGCCGCGAGCAGCCGCGACGCCGGCAAGCTCGCGCCCGCCGGCAAACGCCCGGCCAGGATCGCCTGCTGCAAGCGCTCGATCAACTGTTTCTGCAATGGCACAGGCTTGCCGCCCGGCGTCACAGCGCCCTGCTTCAACGGGCCTATGATTTCGATCATGGTGTCTGGACCTATCAAATTCCGGTTTCGTGGATCTTTTTAACATACCACGTTTGGCGTATTGTCTCTGCTGAAGACTACCGGTGCAGCATCGGATTAACCGCGCAAGGAGCAACAAGTGGCACAACGACTCAACGAATACCAGCAGCCGATCGGCATGCCGGTGCCTGACTGGAAGGGCGCGCAATTGCCTGGACGCGAACCGCTCGTCGGCCGCTATTGCCGAATCGAACGAGTGGACGTGGAGCGGCATGTCAAAGACCTTTACGAGGCCTATAGCGAAGCCACCGACGGCAGCGACTGGACCTATCTGGCCGTGGGGCCGTTTCAGAGTCTCGAGGCGTATCGCGAGCATCTGACCAAGGCGGCCGCACTTACCGACCCGATGCACCATGCGGTGATCGATCTGGCAACCGGCAAGGCCATCGGCACACTGGCGCTCATGCGCATCGATGCCCCGAATGGTGTGATCGAAGTGGGCCACGTCACTTTTTCGCGGCGCCTGAAACGCACCCGCGTCGCGACCGATGCGATGGCGCTACTCATGAAGTATGTGTTCGAGGGTCTGGGCTACCGGCGCTTCGAATGGAAGTGCGATTCGCTGAACGCGCCGTCGCGGGCGGCCGCGCTGCGCTTTGGCTTCAAGTTCGAAGGCATCTTCCGCCAGGCTATCGTGACGCGCGGACGCAATCGCGATACCGCATGGTTCTCGGTCATCGACAGCGAATATCCGGCCGTGCACGACGGCTTCACGCAATGGCTCGATGAACGCAATTTCGACGCGCAAGGGAATCAGCGCGAGCGCCTCGCGGATTTGATCGCACAGCGGCAAGCGCTGGCTGTAGAAGCCGGCGCTTGAGCATAAGGTTGTTTTAGCATGCGCCGGGTGTGCGCCCGGCGCATTCAGAGTGAGCGGGCCATCCGGCGCAGGTGGACGGTCGGCTTGCCTTTATACGCCCCTTGAGTCCACTCCACATAACCGCACTTCTGCGCTACCCGCAGCGAGGCAGTATTGTCCGGCGCGACGATGCAGGCGGTATCCTCAGCGGGCCATTTTGCATCGGCCCAGCGCAGCGCCGCGCGCACCGCTTCGGTCGCATAACCCCGTCCATGCGTGGCGGGCACCAGCGCCCAGCCCACTTCGGGCATGTCGTCGAGCGGAGGCTCGATCGCCCGGCGGAAATTGGCAAAGCCCACTTCGCCGACAAAGCTGCCGCTCGCCTTGTCGCGCACCGCCCAGTAGCCGAAGCCCAGCAGCGTCCAATGACCGGCGTAACGCAGCAGGCGCGCCCACACCTCCTCACGCGTGAACGGCTGACCGCCGATGAAGCGGGTCACTCCGGAATCGGACCACATCGCAAAACTGTCGTCGTAGTCGGCGAGGCCATGAGGGCACATGATGAGGCGATCAGTTTCCAGGACGGTGTCGAGCTGGGTCATGGTGGGGATTGGAGAGGATCGTTGGGGTGCCTGCGATGATCGCAGATTTTGTGAGGATTGGGTGTGCATAGATGACCTTAAGGTGAGGCACCTCGCTTTGCTGGCTGGTCGCACCATGATCATCTGGCTCCTATCGCATTCTGCCTGGATCCGGTTGGACGAAAGTCATAAGGCGCATCGAACCACCCTGCATGGCGTGGCAAATCGACCACCGGTCGCCCGCTACGGTTCATTCAAAGATGCTATCGTTACAACCATGATCCGGTCTACATCTCCGCGTCATATAAGAAGGACTATTAATTAAATTGAGATTACTGGTTATCAATCTCGCCGACTGCGGCTTCACGGTCTGGCGGGCGGTACCAGGAGGGCCAATAAGAAATGCAAATAGAAGAAAATCATTTCCTCATTCTAGATCGGTACGCGGACGCCGCTCCGTTTCTCCGGGCAGTTGTCGAGGCGGCAGATCGAGAAAAGAACGCTCTGGGCTTCTTCCCAGCGAGTGTCTTCAACGACTTTGCCCGGAAAGAGCAGTTATTCGTGGCCGTTTTCCCACAAGCGACAACCAGCATCTATGCCGGACACCTGCTGTTTGACGCTCGACATCCAAAGGCGCACATACTGCAGATTTTTGTCCCGCCGCAATTCCGAAAGCGTGGCGTGGCCGAAGGCATGCTCGACCATCTCAAGAAGCAACTGGCGGAGCACGCGTTCATCTCGGTATACGCACGAGTCGCGGAAGACCTCACCGAAGCCAATGAATTCTGGCACCGCCATGACTTCTATGTGCAACGCATGGAAGCGGGCGGGAAAACACGCAATCGAACAATCCTGGTCAGGAGCCACGAACTCGATACGCCGCAGCTTTTTGCGTCAAGCGGGATTAGAGTTGGCGATCCATTGGGACTTAATTTCACCACTGGCACAGATGTTCCGCTCTTCCTGCTTGATCTAAACGTGCTGTTTGATCTTGGACCGCGCAGACGAAGGAATGAAGACGCCCTAGACCTCTTCCGCGCGGAACGAATGGGCTCATGTCAACTGGCGCTGAGCATGGAAATCAGTGCTGAACTGATGCGAACCGCAACCGAAGGGCGAACTGATCCAATGCTGGCGTATGCACGCATTTTCCCAACCTTCCCATGCCCCGACGAAAAGGATTGGAGCAGCCTCGCCACTCAACTCGGTTCGGTAGTTTTCCCGGTGAGGCATCAAGCCGGAACCTTGAGCGCCAACGACGTTTCCGATCTTCGCCATCTGGCAACCGCCATTCATCACCGACTCGCCGGCCTTATTACAAACGATACGGCGATCTTGAATGCAGCCGCCCGACTGAAACAAGACTATGGCATCCAGATCATCTCGCCCGCAGCCTTCAAAGATCTGAACACCTGGAGCGCTCGCGAGGAGGTCTTCGAAACGGCATCGAACGACACCCTGGCGCTAACGCGAGTAACGGCCGATGACAATGCGGCCGTTCGTCAACTCCTGTCCGACCTGGGGCTTCGCGGCTCAGCTATGTTTTCTACGTGGGCCGCGATAGATTCAAACGAGCGCGTTTGTATCAGGCAGGGGATATGGCGGAATGAAGCGCTCCTGGGGTATTTGACGTGGCCGAAGCCCGCGCCAGGAAGCGGCATTCATGCACGTATCGGCGTTGACGAAACGCAATCCAACGCGCTGAACGTCGCTCGCGTATTGCTACGCCACCTGATCGAACAAGCGTCGACTTCGGGAGCCACGCAGATCAGACTCGAATTTCCTTCCCATCAAGCGCAGGTGCGCGAAGTTGCTTCGACACTCGGTTTCGGCGGAACTGCGGCGGAAACCTCACTTACCAAGGTGGTGCTTGGGAAAGTGGTCACAGAAGCGAACTGGAGCGAGTGCAACAACCAACTATTCGAGGCAACCCGCCTACGACTGCCCGGCTCGCCGCCAGCCTTCCGAAGCGTCGATCAGTACCTTCGCCTAATGAGGCCCGACGGTAACCCGGTTCACATGCCGCTGGTAGCGCTCGAATCGCTTCTGGCACCGGCCATTATCGCCTTGCCTGGGAGGCCCGCGGTGATCTCTCCCGTGCGCCGGGACTTCGCCGAGCACCTGCTCGGTCATTTGCCACAGAAAAGCCTGCTTCCTCGCCCACGCGCGGCCCTACACAGCGAGAAGCACTATCTCAGCGGAGAAAAAACGCTCAAGCAGTTTAAACGGGGCCATCTGGTCCTGTTCTATGAGTCCGCGGGAAACGGAGGACTAGGGGCCGTCGTCGCACTTGCACGTGTGCAGCATGCATATCTAAAATCCCAACAGGCCATGGAGCGAGCCGATCTAGACCCCTCCGTTCTCGATGCCGCCGGACTCGCAGCAATCGGCAACTCGAAGATCAAGACGGTGACGGTCTTCGACAATCTGATCTGCTTCAAACGCCCGGTGCCCCGTGCCACACTCGAGTCTCTTGGCTGCGGCAGCCCAACTCAACTGCTTACCACCCGCGAAATAAATGACTCACAGTTACAAGCAATCCTCGCTGAAGGATTCGGCCATGGATGAAACGGAACATGTCCTTATCTCGCTAGAAGAACGTCACGCGGAGAATATCTTCGCGGGGAAGAAACATGTCGAGCTTCGGCGGCGCGCCATGAACGTCAAGGCAGGCACGATCGTATGGATCTATGTCAAATTGCCCGTTGGACGCGTAGTCGGCTACGCCAAGGTGAGTGCCGCGCACTCGCTCGCCCCTTCGACACTATGGAAGCGGTTTGCCGGCGTCTGCTGCATCACGCGCAGCGAGTTCTTCGCGTACTTCGAAGGGTTATCCAAGGGCTTTGCCCTGGGTCTGCAGGATCCCGAGCGTCTCGCAGGTACCTTGTCGTTGGTGGAATTGCGGGAGGCCTCGGCAGGTTTCCAACCGCCGCAATTCTTCGTCCGCCTCCCGCCAGACAGTCCGCTATTGCATGCGATCGAAGAACGAAGCGGGCGGCGCTCCCACCTATTTTCATGAATTCGATCCGCTGGATCAGCGTACTCGCACCCCATTGCCCCCACCCTAAGCCAACTCCAAAAACCGCGCCAGACACGGATTACGATTCACCGGCGACCACACCAGCACCTGCTCGATCAACGGCGCATCGGCCAGCGGCCGGAATACCACGCCGGCGAGCTGCGCCTTGCGCATCGAAGCCGGCACCAGCGCGACACCCACTCCCTCGTCGACCAGGCTCAGGACGGTCTGCTGCAATTGCACTTCAAAGCGGATATCCGGCTCGAAGCCGCCCGAGCGGCAGTGCTCCAGAATGGCGGCCCGCAGGGTCGGCGCGACTTCCTCAGATGCCAGCACGAAAGGCTCGCCGGCCAGTTGCGCAATCTTCAAGCGCCGCGCCCGCGCGCGCGGATGGCCGCGAGACAGCGCTACACACAGCGGCTCGCTAACAAGCGTTCGTGTCTCGAGTCCCTTGTTCGGTGCACCCGGGAACATGATCGCAGCGTCGATCTGGCCGGCCAGAACCTGCGCGGCGAGATCGTTCGAAACCACTTCGCGCAGATTCAGCGCCACCTCCGGGTACGCCGAACCATAGGTGCGCGCATAGCCAGGCACCACGCTATACGCCGCGCACATCGTAAAGCCGATTGCCAGCGTGCCGGCGTCTCCGTGTGCCGCGGCTTGCGCGTTGCGCGCGGCCTGCTCAATGGCGCCGAGAATCGCCTTGGCGTCTGCGTAAAAACGCTCACCTGCTGCCGTCAGCGTGACGCTGCGTGGACTGCGCTCAAGCAGCGTCACGCCGAGGCTCGCCTCCAGCGCCGCCAGTTGACGGCTCAAGGGCGGCTGGGAGAGGTGAAGACGCGCCGCGGCCCGGCCGAAATGGCGGGTCTCGGCAAGCGTCACGAAGTAACGAAGCGGCTTGACGTCGATCATGATGCAAAAAAGGTATTGTTGGTCACCAGAAACGGTATTTGATTGTATCAACGCGAACCACTACGCTGGCGCATCGTCTTTTCCTTGCCCACTGATCCGCCACGCCGATGTTATCGACCCTTGAGATTCTGCTTCCTGTGTTCGGCCTGATTTTTGCGGGCTTCGTTTGCCGCAGGCGCGGCCTGCTGGGCCCGACTGCCGCTTCGGAACTGAACCGCTTCGTGGTCTGGCTTGCGCTGCCGGCGCTGCTGTTCGACACGATGGCGCACGCAACCTGGCATCAGCTCTATCAACCCGCGTTTGTTGCTACGTTTGCGCTCGCCTGTGCCGGCATCTTCGTGCTGATTCTCGGCGCAAGCCTGCTGAGCGGGCGCCATTTGGCCGACGCCAGCGTCGATGCCATCGCCGCTGCGTATCCGAACACCGGGTACATCGGCTTCCCGCTGTGCCTGATCGCCTTTGGCTCTGCCAGCCTGACGCCGACGACCATCGCGACCATTCTCGTCGCCTGCGTGCTGTTCGCGATCGCCATCGTGCTGATTGAAGTGGGTCTGCAGACCGAGCGCGCACCGCATCGGCTCGCGCTCAAGGTAGTGGGGGCGCTGGCGCGCAATCCGCTGATTGTGTCGCCGATCGTCGGCGTGCTGGCCGCCAGCATTCATGTGACGATAACGCCAAGCGCGGAAACCTTCCTGAAGCTGCTGAGCGGCGCGGCGAGCCCTTGTGCTCTCGTTAGTCTCGGGCTGTTTCTCGCCGAAAAGCGGACGGCCGCGGCGGCGAAGCCTGGCGCCGCGCTACTGCTCACGGGCGCCAAGCTGTTGTTGCAACCCGCCTTGACCTGGTGGCTCGCGGCGCGCGTGTTCGGGCTGCCGCCTGCGCTGGCAGGAATGGCTGTCGTGCTGGCGGCGCTGCCTACCGGCACCGGGCCGTTCATGCTCGCGGAGTTCTATCGGCGCGAAGCGCACATCACCTCGCGGACAATTCTGCTGTCCACGTTGGGGTCGCTGGTGACGCTCTCGCTGTTGCTGATGGTGACGCGGCAGGGCGGTTGATGGACACGAGCCGATGCCTGATCACTCCCGGGATCGCGTCTCGAAGATGCGCTCCGATTGGTGTACATCCCGGTAAGCAAGCATCTCGATCAAGCGGCGCTCCTTCTCTTCGTCGAACCCGCAGGTATATCGCCACTCGCGCGGGTTCTCGTAGGTCCCGAATAGCATGTCCCACCACGTGATATCGCCATAATTATTCTTATGACGGCCGTACCGATGATGAATCCGGTGCATTTCGGGTCGCTGAAAAAACAGGCCGCCCCAGCGAGGCGTGCGAATGTTCATATGGTAGAAAAACTCGCCAAGGGCCGTGCAGAAGGTATAAGCGCCCCCGGCCTCGATAGACAATCCGAGAAGCGTGTAGACGAGCACGCTACCAATAATCGAGTTCACCACCATCTCACCGGGATGCTTGTAAAACGACGTGGTCACCTCAAGACGCTGGGGGCTGTGATGGATTTGATGGAACGCCCGCCACAACCCTTAGCCCGACTTGATCGTCGCGCGTCACCACGCCGTCAAACAGGCGGCGTAGCTGCGGGCTACGCAAAAGACTCACTGGCGTAACCGTTTCACGTTTCCAGGGGATGCGGCCGAAATACCAAAGTTTCCAGAAGCGGAGTTCTGCTTGTGGCCAACGCGAATACAACGTGGCAAACGTCTCGATGTCACCGATCTCGATTCCGGTGGCTTCTCCGATCACTTCCCGAACGTATCGTGAACAGAACTGCCGGCGTGAATTCAGCTTGAATCCAGTGTCATAGAAGACACCCATGCGTCGCCGCGCAGCTACACGCACTTGTTGCGCCTCGCCTGATGTCAGCGGCTGCCTGAGACGCGCGACGGCAACCCGCCCTCCCTGCGACCGGGCAACGAACCGGCTCAGTCTCGTCAGGCGCGAGAAGGGAAACGTGCTTTCAGCAATCAGTGGTTCTTCGCCGGCAGTCTCGAAGACGATGCCCACATGATTGATCCAGGAACCCGTAGCGGCCGCAACCTCGCGAAACGGCTTCGCCGTGACGTGAATGCAAACGATATCCCCCACACATAGCCCTGCACCAAGCGAACTTACTGTTTCAAGGGGCGAACTCTCCAGCCCGGGAGCGCATGGCATCAGAAGAGAGCTTGTGCTCGCAGCAGCATCCATTGCCCGGCTTGACATGACCGACCTCCACGGTGGTTGGGATGGCCGGATTATGCTGCTGGGTATTGATATTTGCGCATCTATGCTCAAGCGTCGCCTACAATACGCCTCAAAGTATCACTTATCGATACCCGGATATGACCGAGATAGCCCAACTGATTACAACCATTAAACGAGAACTCAAGGCCCAGGGCTTGACCTATCAGGACGTCGCGCGTGGGCTATCGCTTTCGGAGGCAAGCGTGAAGCGTCTGTTCTCAAGCGAGCGGCTCACCGTGGAGCGCCTTGCACAGATCAGCCAGTTTCTGGGATTTACGCTAGCCGAACTCTTGTAGGAATCCTCATCTTTGGCGCCCAGACTCTCCATGTTGACGGGGGATCAAGAGGCACGACTCGTATCGAATAGCCGTCTATTGCTGGTAGCGGTATGCGCGTTTAACCGCTGGACGCTCGACGATATCGTGGCCGCCTACAAGATAGGCACGGCGGAGTGCCTCAAGCAACTCTTAACGCTTGATCGTATGGGCGTCATTGCACTAATGCCCGGCAATCGGATTCGACTCTGCATTGCGCGAGACTTCGACTGGCTGCCGGATGGGCCGATCCGGAGCTTCTTCCGGCGCGAAAGCCTGAATGATTTTCTGGCCGGTCCGTTCAACCGGACGCATGAGACCCTGGAGTTCGTCCACGGCATGCTGACTGACGCGGCACTAGCCCAGCTGCAGCTTGAACTCCGGCGCTTGCGGAGCAAGTTTGCCGCATTGCATGAGGAATCGGCCGCGGCTCCTTTGAACCAGAGACGTGGAACCGGGCTGCTACTGGCGAATCAGGAATGGGAGCCCGCCGCGTTCCGGCAATTGCGACGACGGCCGGCCGCTTGAGATTGGCCCTGCATCACACGCCGCAACCTCAAACTTTCTCCCCTTCCCCACCGCTCACTGTCGGCGCAAGCGCACTCACCAGCCGGCGATGTGCCTTGCCGGAAGACTCGGCAATCTGCCACGCAAACAGGCCCGGCACAAAGATCAGCAGATCGCGAATCCGCCGCGCGCCGGCCAGCGCAAGGCACGTCGCAGGATCAAGCCCCAGCG
>NZ_SCNV01000036.1 GCF_005503145.1 Burkholderia sp. 4M9327F10
AAAGAAGGAGAGAAAGAAGACCCAGACACCCACCGAATAACCCGCAAAGCTGGTCCAACGGGTGGGTCAGAATTCAATGCAAATCGTGGGTCAGGATTCCGCGCAAATCAACATACCAGCGCCTGCGGCAACTGCTCCCCCGCATCGATAAGCATCCGGAACTGGATCGTGTCGTCCCGCATGTACTCAACCAACGTACAGTCTCCGTGACGAACATTGAAACTGCAAATACGGACGCTCTCATTTGCCGAAAGTTTTTGGTCAATCATGTTGTGTTCTGAATTGTTTTGGGCAGATCTGTCGATCAGAAAATGCTTGAGCGGGCGCTCGGCCAATCACGTTCGCCTGGCAGGCTGCTGTTAGGTCGAGAAAAACGTTAGCCTAACCTTGCGCTGACCGTCCGTCGACCTGGAAAACAGCTTGGCGAGCGCGGAACTGTACTGCTGCCCCTCGACTTCAATTTCAGCCTCGAGGTCAGTAAAAGATATGCGACTCCATGACTCAGCATAATTCAGACCATCGATGCAATGGTCCAGTACGTCGCAGATGTGCTGCCTTTCTCGACGGTCAGGGCCCTGCTCGCCCCCAGCTATCCGCGAAAATCGCCCACTGTGCCAAAGCCTTGTTTATCCATTCAACCGCTGAGCCGCTTACCCATATCAGACCAATGATCAGCCAGACAATCAGAACGGCGTTGGTCAGCATAAACGGATGCCCGCCGATGATCGCAGTCCCCAGTTTTTCGACTACCCCAGTATCGATTGAGGATCCGGACTCGTCGGGATTAATGATTCAGGTTGAGCTGATACCCCGTTCGGATTAGTCATTTCGAAGTTCACCTGTAAGCGGAATATATACCTACAAGTTAACGGCAGCCACCCGAAAATCTTTGCGTTCAATTGACTCCGACGATAAACGGTGATGCGCCCTGCATTAAGCCAGGTGTTACGATCAGAAATAACTACGTGCGCGGGCACCGAATCATGGGAGGCGATCCGACTACGTGAGCCGTCGCCATGCATCATATTGATGCGCCCCCTTTTCGGCCGTGCGGACGCGCAAGGAGCCTGTCGATGCGAGATTACCCGCGTACTGACCATCGACATGGGGTGCTCCCGCGTGAACCTGACAGACTGAAGCTCTTCAAGGTTCGTCGTTAGCAATCCAACATGAGCGACTCGGCGATGACGTTCTGGATGGATCGTTTCCAGCCCGCTTAAGATTATTGGGCCAGAGATGGACGCTTTTTTTCCCTCGTCGGGATGCGACCGCTTCGATATGACATGCATTGAGATCTTCACTTAAGTTTCGCGGGAATCTGCCGATATGCGTTTTAAGTAAACTACAAGTCTGATACCTGATGGATACCTTTTTCAAACTGATTGTCTACATCTTCATTGTCGGAGTGATGATCATCATTGGTTATGCGCCGCGCCATGCGGCGCGCCGTCAGATGCTGTATTTCGAGGATTGTCGCGGCCTTTTCGCAACTGCCTTCGTCACCGCAGGCATAGCCCTCGTGTACACAGCACTCGGTCACATTGAGAAGTTCATTTTTGAATCTCCCGAGATGATGGTGGTAGCGACGACAATCAGCCTCGAAGTGGCCTATGGGTATATTTCGGAACAGAAATTATCTCGCAAGACACGACGGCTGACCATTGTGGCCTCGCTGATCGTCGGGGGCTTGGGCGCCGTGCGGATTTTTGCCGCGATCAGGGGTGAAGTGAACGAGACACACTCGGAGCCCAACGGCTGGTATGCATTCCTGCAGGCTGGGATTTGGATCGCGGCATTCGTCATTGCGTTTCTAGCAAAGATAATCGCGAAACGATCTGAGCGAAAGGAACGGCACGAGAGAGCAATCAAAACGCGCGCAGCAAGGCTTGCAGCAATTGTCGCTTGCCCATCCGTTGACGCTATGCCAGCACCTATGCTCCGCCAAATCAGTTAAGCAAGTGGCTCCGCTCCCTTGGCATCTGGGATATTTGCGCATCCCTGAATGGCGGGTACTGGCAACTCGATGAATGAAGGATGCCTCATTCCATTGTGCGCTTTCGTATCCGCGCAGGGCAAGGTGGTCGAACTCGCCGTATGACAGTCGCTTGAGGGAAGTCTTGAACGAAGCTGCATTGCGAGCGGCTTTTGCGTTCAGCCAGTCCGCGCCGACCGTTTCTTCGAACGCGGGACGGCGGCTGCCAAACTGCCTCCGCACCAATCTTCAGGTACAGCCTGGAGCCGCGATTTGCCAGCATAGCGCTTCTGACATTAACTCATCGCGCATACCATCTACGAACTTGGGAATTTTCCTGTCGGCACCCCGACAGCGACGATCCCAAAAAACCTACATTTCGACAATTTCCGGATCGACCGCCTCACTTCGGCCATTAGCCCGGTGTATCGCACCGGTGAGAGCGCGTCTGCATTCCAGCCCGCGTTAAACGGGGGGGATGGCCTAGCCGAATCGGTTTGATCATGAAAATAATTGACCAGTTCTTAAGCAATATTTTTGCGATATTCAGAGAGCGGGCAGATATCGGTCGAGGATAATGTGGGTAAGCTGCTCGCCGCGTAACGACAGCGCGTCAAGATCTGCCTGTGTCATTGCGGCGAAATTTGTTGGATAGTCCTTGACGTCCTCACGCGGCACCAGGTCCGACGGCGTATAAGGCAACTGCTCGTCCATCTGCCCCAGGTACACCATGCCGAAGCCCTTCAGCAGTCCATTGCGTGCGTAGTGATGCAACCGGTTATAGGTTGCATCCTGCACCTTGCGATGGACCGTCTCGAACGACAGTTTCACGCGACTGATCCACCAGAACGGACTGGCTTCTCCACCGATCTGCCCTGCCCCCGCATTCAGACTGATGATATGTGTCGCGTTGAAATTATTCACACTGATACCCGCGTTCCTGCCCGGCTCGAGGACGGTGACGCCGAGGTTCTCGAAGACACCGCCGTCAGTGAGCACCACCTTGTGCACCGATCTCCGGTTACCGCGGACAAACGAGAATTTCTGGATCAACGGTGGTAGCAGCAATGGAAACGCCGCCGACGCTGCAACAGCTCGAGCAACGGGAATATGGTTGTCTTCGATGCGGCCATATCGCCAGCCTCCTGATGCTTGGGAACCGAAGCGGAATGCCGTGCCTGTACGCAGATCGCAGGCGTTGATAATGACCTCCACGCCCTTCCACCTGACGTCCTTGATCACAGTGTTACCGAAGATCGTGCGTGCGAGCGCGTCTTCGAATGCGGTCGTCAGGCTCCCCCAGATTGGTAGCAGACCAGATAGGCGGGCAAGGCCGCTCTCGAACCGTCCCGTAGGCAATCGCGTGATGGCGCGTATGAAGGAAAGCACGGCACCCAATGCGCCGAGCGCGAGGGCGGGCATCGCTGTGAGCAGAAGGGTCGCGAAAATCTTGGGTGTTTCGCTGCTGAAGAAAACCGACCTTGCTATAGACCCGTTGAAACCCCTGCGCAGTATGTCGACCATTCGCCGGTCAAACTCGGCGAATTCCGTGCCCCAATATGCAAGGCAGGCACCAATCACGCTTCCACCCGATACGGTGGAAACGACTCTGACCTTGTCCAGCAGCCCGCGGTCGTTGAGCGCACGCAGACATCCGAGATGAAAGGCCATCGCCCTAGAGCCACCGCCGGAGAGCGCAAGCGTCAAAAATGTCGCGGAGGACGTGCGGTGTGCGTCAGTCATCACGGTCGAATACGTTGCCTGCTATCAACGGCGCTTTCGCTGTCCCACCGACAATCAGCATCAGAAACTGATGGGCCAGGAAATCGGTACCTTCGAACAGCCGCACCATGGCGCTCCGGTCGGTATGGCTCGGATCAGGTTCTGAGCCCGGATGGGTATGCCACATGCCGATGAACGCCACCGAGCCTCTCGTTCTCGAAGTCTGTTCTGCATTCATCTCGGCCACGCCGCGGGTGCCGCAGATAAACCCGGCTGGGCTTGCCTGACTATCGGGTGGAGGGCCGCTTACGGCCGTGATCCATACAATCTTGAGAAACCGGTCGATCTCGCCGAACAGAATTCCGCCCGTCTCTGGCGTGGGTCCCCACATCCTTTCCGACTTGCGCATCCATCCGAGCATCGCAGATTTTGCCGCGGGGGCAAGCCGGATCTGATAGCCATGACGTGAATCGACAAGCACATCATCGGACGGCCATGAATATTCTGCTTCAGGCGGTTCATCGGCACGGATGCGTGGGGCTTCGGATATCTGCATGCCGAACCCACGGGCGTGCTCATCCGCACCGCTGGCGAGCCAGCCGGCCGCCACATTCAACATGCGACCGGTCAGGATCGCGATATCCGCGGCGGAGCCAACGAAGGTGGGATCAGAGCAACCAGGCTCTGGCTGGAACAGGCGCGATGTTCGCGCCTCTGTCGGCCAGAATTCATCGAGCAACGTGCGCGCGCCCTGGGCATTTGCAAACTCCAGTTTCATGCGTCTGTCGAGGTCGAGCGCAATTCCCGGTCCGTTGCGCCGGGCCAGGGTCATAAGGCTTGTGTGTGCCCGATGGCCGACGGCCATTGAGACTATCGGCGGATGACTACCCGGCCGGTCACGCAGGCAGAGCTCCAGCGCAGTTGCAACCCGGACCGACGCCGTTGCATTGATGACAACATCGGCCTCGAACAGTGTCTGTGCGCTCTCGGCATTCCCAAGGACATGAATGATATTCGTTCGCTGTGGATCCGTATCGATATCCGGGTCGATGAGGCGGACGTTGTTGCGTGTGGCGTACGCCTTATTGATGCCCACCTGGTGCCGATTGAAAATCTGCCGCGCGAGCACGCCTGGCTTAACGACCGTCTTGTCGTACAGCGTGAGCTTTCCCGCACCGGCGCGCGCCAGAAATGTCGCAATCGTACTGCCGAGCGCCCCGCATCCCAGTATGGCGACGTGATGGCCGCGCCAGTATGCCGCCGGAGTACCGGCATCCCTCGGCACCACGATTTCCGGACGGTCCTCTAGTACCGAACACCAGTCAATGGAGGCATTTTCGGCCCAATCGTTAAACAGGCGCTCGTCAACTGGATTGTCGTCGGTTCTGGCGAGCACGGCCTTGCGCAACGCGAGGGCGTCGTCTGCCTTGATGCGCCAGGCGGCAAGATGCTGACGCCGCTCGCCGCCAGCAATGCCCCGCATAGCCGCACCAAGCACGAATACCAACGGCTTGTTTTCCGGGTTGCGCAATGCGCCCATCGTCAGGAGCAACCGGATGACGTCGAGAGGGATTCCCCTCGCCTGAAGCACGGTCCTCAGGGCCGCGAAGGTTTCGGGATACTCAAACGGCATGTCCGACGGCAGGAGGATGGCGGGCGCTATGCTCACCTGCGACGTGGGCGATCTGTAGTCCAGCCACTCACCGAGTTCAACACAGAAGTCGCTCTCACGAACGATGCGGGCATATCCGGCCCAGAAGGGTGCGGCCGCAACAGGTGTGTTGACGGTTGGCACCACGACCAGCGCCCGATCGTCATGATAGGCGACGGGCGGATGAAGTGGCAGACCCACGGGGTCAAGCTGGTTTAGGGCTGCTGCCCGTAACCATTCGTGCATACGCAGGACGAACCCGAGCATTCCATCGGCCGGCTGCCATTCCGTTTCGGGCGACTGGTAAAGGCAGATCGTATGTCCCCACTGGACATGCGGGAAGCCGCCATAGTCAGAATGGGCGAACCAGAGAGCCGGAATATCAAGAGGGAACGTCGCCGGCACAAAGACCAGCAACCGTTCTCGCGGCCGGAATGGAATCCCCCCTTCTGCCTTGGTATAGGCGCTGCATGCGACGGAAACCGAGATCCTCAGATCGGCGCCAGTCGAAGCCGGCTCCGTGACCTCGACGATCTCAAGCGCGTCATTGGACTGCTCGGCGATCTGCGTCAGCTGCTCGAGTGCCCAGCGTTGTCTTTCAGACCTCATTGCTTGCCGAACCCGACCTTCGCCGCAGGTGGTGCGTTCGTTCCACGAACCGCAGCGACGGCCTTGGCGAGATCGTCCTTCGCCTGCTCTGACAGCGTGAAGTCGCCGTCAGCCAGCCGGATGCCCCCATCGGTGACGGTGAAGATGATTGGACGGAGCTTCTTCGGCGTGCTGTACTCATCGGTGCACAGAAAGTTACCCGGAGCATCGACGATTTCCAGATAGCGGTTCTTTGCCTTCGCATGGGGCGGGTTATCGCCCGGCATGTTCCTGCCGGGTATGGCTGGCGAAGACGACACAATGTACGCGCCCTTGCGCTTCCCCGACTTCAGGTTGTCCAGAATATCCTGTTGCACCGCCTCGTCGTTGTCGAACATCACTTTCCTGGAGCAGTGATGTGGCGCAAGCAGCACATCCCACGACAGCCGACTATCGTTGTCGTGCTTCCGGGTCTCATCGAACACGCGGCGCAGCGTCGGATGCGCGAGATCGCCGAAGAACAATCCAGCCATCGATCGCGTGGCGTTGCCGATCAATATCTGCAGCGCAAGGCTCGTTTCGTTCCGCTCATCGGCCGAATCGTCCTTGAATGGCGCATGGATAAATGCGTTGAAGCGGCTTCCTACGTTCGTACCGTCCAGCAGGGTGACAGGATTGCCCGGTATCGTGAGAAATGCTCTCGGCAGGCCTTGATATTTCTCTTCCTTCAGCAGATCGTCATAGCCGAACACCCGAACCCGGTTACCCGAGCCAGGATCGCCCTGCGCCGCGATGGTCTCTTCGCGCCGCCGCCCGGCTTCTTTCCTGAAAGCCTGCGCGTCCGCGCACAGATCCTTATGGTATTCGCGGAAGATCCGCGGCGTGTGCCATAACTCCCCGATGGTGACGTGCTTCAACAGGTTCGCAAACCCACGGCAATGATCCTCGTCCGGATGCGTGAGCACAAAGCATGAAAGATGGGGCTTGCCATTGCGCTTCGGCAGCTTGGCGATCAGCTCGTCGACGACGGGAATCCTGCCGTTGTCGACTTCGTCAGCGAGTGCACAATCATTCAGATCGATCTGCACGACTTCGCTATCGCTGATTACGACGGTGGTGGCGTCACCACAACCGACCGGCCAGAATACGAACGACGGTCCATCGAGATCTGCAAACATGTGAGTCTCCGTCCTTTGGAAACGTGTGATATGCACCGCCAGCGCCGGACGGCAACTTTTACCTAAAATGCGTCTCAATGATATTACAAAAAACTACAAAATGTTGGGCTTTCGTTGTTTTTTGATACCATATATTGTGTTGCGACGCGACATTTGCAGAGGCCGCCCTGAGGAAAACGTTTGCGTCTTGCACGAATCAGCAAGAAACGGTCACTTCGACTGAATTGCCGAGGACAGTCCCGGCCGTAGTCACGGTCAGGCCGACTCACGAATTTGCGGATATCAGCTGTGTTGCCGCGACCCGGAGATGTTCATAAACCGGAAACCTCAAACACGCTTCCGGCGTGACAGGTGAAGGATCGCGAGAGCGCGTGCCACATATGACCGGCTGTGATATCAAGCGGTGAGAAGTGCCCCAACTGTATGGGAACGGGAACGCGATGTCCCGAAGGCGGCAGCCGGGTAGTGTTCAGGCCCCCGGCATCCAAAACGCAGGCCCGGACGCGTACGCGCTCCAGGCGGATTGCGCTGGGTGTGGCGCCCTCGCGATTGACACCGGTCGAGCGCCTGGTCTGGTCGTCCGGTTATGGATGTGCTGGAGATGCTTGGACTACGAGAGCGTCCTGGTTGGAGCGCCCACCGTCCCGTGCACCTCTGATGCAACTGCATCATCCCGCTCTCTTACGGTCTCGGCGTGGCGCAGATCGTCTTCGGCGTGAAGATAAATGCCGGTTGTCTGGATCGATGCGTGGCGCATGTTTTTCTGGATGAAGCGCAGGTCGGTCCCGGCATCGGCCTGATGCGAAGCGGCACTGTGGCGCAGCCAGTGGGTCGATGCCCGTCGCAGCGTTTCTGCGCCGGCCACGTCGCCCGCCTCGAGCATCCCGGCGGTGCGCCTGAACACTTCCTTGACGATCAGGTAGACCGCCGCCGGGGTGAGGTGTCTATGCGGGTCGCCCGCGACGCTCATCACTGCGGCCGCCGTCTCGTTTCCCGACGGCGTCGGCGCCAGCCCATGAAACACCCGGTATCGCGCGAGGTCTGCCATCAGCGCGGCACTCACCGGCACCTCCCCTGCGCTGCCGCCCTTCCCGACCACGTGCAGCCACCACCTGCCGCGCCGCAGACAGAAGTCGGCCGCCTTCGCATGCGCGGCTTCCGACACGCGCAGCCCGGTGTGGTACAGCAGGCGGATCAGCCAGCGGCTGCGCTCGTAGTGCTGGTGATCGCGCGCGGTGCGCCGTGGCCACTGTTCGACGCTGGCCAGTACATGTTCCCAGAGCGCGTGGTCCAGATACCGCTCGACCCGCGGCGCGCGCCTGGCGGCCGCCCCCGTCCGCCGGCGCAGCGCCAGCGGATTGCCGGCGAGATACCCGGCACTGACCAGATACGACAGCAGGCCCGACAGGATGCCGAGCGCCTGGTGCTGGCTGCGCGCCGACAGCGGGCCGTCGAACAGCCGCCGTGCGCCACCCCGCCGCGGTCGCGCCGGATCGGTCCAGTCGCCGCTGGGCGCCGCGAGAAACCGCTCATATAGCAGGAAGTCCTCGCGCGTGAGGCTTGACAGCGGCTTGCCCAGCGCCTGGGTGGCCCACAGCAGCAGGCGCACTGCTTCCTTGCGGTAGCTGCGCAGCGTGTGCGGCGAGCCCGCATATTCCGCGAGCCACAGGCGCACGGCCTCGACGTCGCACTCCGCGGCAATCTGCAGGTGGCCGCCCTGCGCGCGGTTGGTGCCGTCGTGGCCGTCAAGGGCGGCAGGCAGCGCAAGCGAAAGGACGGTGTCGGGCGCTTCCGCGGGGTTCGCGGGCAGGTTCATGGTGTGACGCGTTTTGAAGGGGACTTTTCGCAGCGTACACGATAGGAACTTGTGATTATGGGCGTTATCGCAAATTTCCGCCGTCTATCGTTACACATATAACGTTATACGGAAATATACGGTTATCATCCATTGATGAAGCGCCCTCCTCCACGACTTTTCACGGTGAAACTCCGCCCATGAGCCGTATCAGCAACACCCGCATCCGTACCCGGGAAGCTGCCGCGCAACTGGTCGCATCGGGCCGGCTCCCGCATGAGCTCACCGTCGACCGGATCTACGCGGAAATCCGCCAGGGCAGCCGCACCACGATCAATGACGAGCTGAAACTGTGGAAGGACGAGCAGACGCGCAACGACGCGCTTGCCGCAGCGTTGCCGCCGGCGGTCGCCGATGCGATGCTGTCGGTGTGGGCGCTGGCAGTCGAGCACGGCGAACGCGTCTTTGCGCAGCGTGGCGACGAACTCGAAGCGGATGCGGCCGCCGCCATCATGCGCGCCGGGGCCCTCGAGTCCGCCCAGGCAGAACTTCAGGGCGAACTTCGCACCGTTCGCGGACAGCTCGACGACCAGCAGGCACGACTTGCCACAGTACTTGCGGAACTCGCGCAGACCCATAGCGGGCGCGACGCCGCGCTCCGACTGGCCGAGGCTGCTACGGCCGAAAGGGACGCGGCCCGCGCGCAGTCGGAACAGGCGCTGCACGGTATGCGATCCGTCCATCTCCAGGAACTCGAAGCATTGCGCGCCACCCACGCAGAACATGAAACGGCTTTGCGGGCAGAGGTCGATCAGGCGACGGCCCGGCTCGAGGGTGTCCAGAAGCGGGTCATGCTGCAGACCGAGGAGGCACGTGATGCGCAACGCCGGGCCGAGGCCGCGCTCTCCGAGATCCGGACGCGCAATGAGCAGCTTGTCGGCGACGTTCAGCGGATATCGGCGGACGCCGCTGAACAGAGGCGCCTCGCCGGGCGGCATGAGAAGCTGCTTGACCGCGTCACACAGGAGGCTCGTGATCTGCGGCGCGAACGTGATGCGCTGGCTCAGCAGGTAGCGTCGTTACAGGGGCAACTGAAGGCCTACGAAAAGTCTCCGACGGTCCGTCGAGCCAGAGTTTCACGTCCGGCAACCTGATCGCGTAACACGTCTGCGCCTTCGCGCATCCTGACGCAGGGCCGTAACGTCTGCCCGCTGCAAACGCTAAAATATCCCAGCAAGAAAGAAGAAGATCAAGGCACTGGCATCGTGGATGCTTCAGTGCGCCGGAGATCACGGCGTGCGACGACGCTGGCGTTGCTGCAATGGCGCCAAAGTCGTTGACATCCGGTGCCAGGGTCGACGCTCGGTTCGATCGAGCGGACTTCGTGTATATCGCAGAGAACGATCAGTATCGCTGTCCGGCTGGACACCGGGCGATCGGCGAATGAGTTCAGTTCTCGACACAGCTCACTTTGCCCGTACTTCAACCGTGTCCAATGCGAGGCACCACCTCATTGGCCTCGACATCGCACAGTTATTCGCACCGCCCAGACATCGAGCGCAATTGATGCTGGAGTTTGGACGCTATCGCAATCAGGCGGCGTGCCACAGCTCACCATGCCGACGTACAAGTTCCTGGATGGTGGTTTGCACAGCTCGAGAGGCAGCATTCTGAGGAATCGCCGTCGGCACACACAGGCTTACCGCACGCTCCAGCGAGGGACTGACGAGCCGCCGGGATATGGCTTGGGATCGATGAAGCTTGCCTAGTGCTCCGGACAGGATAGTGCCAACATCGCCCGCCTCCGCAATGGACAACATGGTCGGCAATGAGTCGATGTCTGCGACCACGTTCAACGCCAGCCCTTCGCGCGCAAATGTGCGTTCAACCAGTACCCTCAACCCACTGCTCTGTCCAGAGAGCACGAGCGGCACGCCGGAAAGCTCGGAAAGTGCAATGCTTCCTGCCTCGACTTCGCCAACCCGAGTAGCGCCATAGAGTGAGAGGCGCTCGTTGAACAGTGGCGTTACGGTTATACCGCGTGTCGCGATGTCGCGGAACAGGATCGCCATGTCCAGCCTCCCGTTCGCAAGCAGTTCAACGAGATACCCGCTCATACTTTCGAAGAGTTCAAGTTTGATGCCCGGGTAGGTGGAGCGAATCACGGAGAAAAGGGGCACTGCGATCACTGCGGCAACGCTGGTAGGCAACCCCACAGCGACGTGGCCGACCTCATTGTGCTCGCCCAGCGATACCTCACCGCGCATCTGCTCAAATTGCTTCAGGATTGTGTGGGCGTGACGGTAGAGCGTGTCGCCTGCATGGGTCGGGCGCACACCCGATGGGCTGCGCAGCAATAACTGCGCGCCCAGTTCGTCCTCCATTGTCGCAATTTGCTGACTCAACGAAGGCTGGGAAATTGCCAACCTCAGCGAGGCCTTTGAGAGACTCCCCGTTTCGACAACCGCTGCGAAGTAGCGTAGTTGCTTAACATCCATTTCGTATCTCCGGCTTGCCGGTACCTATGCAAGACCGACAGACTATACCTCGCAGGCTCGTAGCCTGGGTACTGATGAAAGTACAGAGGAGAGTTCGAACGGATCGTGCGCTAGCACCAAAGACTGCTAAACGTCGGGTGCCTCACCAGCCATTGCGAGAAGACGTTGCGCCATTCGTACGTTGGCATAGTCCACCATCTTCCCGTCAACCGATATTGCTGCGAGCCCTGCGGCTTCAGCCTCGCGCATGGCCTCGAGCGTCTTTCTTGCTGATTCGAGTTCATGAGGCTCCGGTGTGAATGCCGACTGTGTAACCTCAATCTGCGCAGGATGGATTACTTGCTTTCCATCGTATCCCATCGCTGCAGCCTTCAACGCCGCCGCCCTGGTCAGCACGATATCCCTGAAGCCGCCATACGGTCCATCGATTGCCTTCAACCCGAATGCACGCGCCGCAACGAGGATGCGCATCATCGGATAAGTCCAGAGGTCCAGCGGCGCTGACTGATAGTTCCCGATTTCGTCCTTCCGGGTGACCGCGTAACCCGGATGAGTTCCGCCTACCTCTACGTTACGCGCCCCGATAGAAGCCGAAAAATCACCAACGCCGAAGTGAAGCCCGACGAGTCGCCCTCCGCCTGCAGCGATGGAATCGACGTTCAGCAGACCAGGAGCAGTCTCGATCAACGCCTCAAGACGGATCTCTGCGCGTCGGGTCGTCTGCTCCTCGATTAAATGCTCCACCCTGCCAAGGGTAGCGACCGACTCGACCTTAGGAACCAGAATCGAGTCGAGCCTTTCGGTATCGCGCGTCAGCGACCGGATCTCGTTCTCGTCTGCAACTCCATCGACCGAGTTCACCCGGACTGTGACGACCTTGCTACCCCAGTCGAGATCATTCAACGCCCGGACGGTCGACCGCAGCGCCTCCTGCTTCTCGCCCGGAGGAACCGAGTCCTCAAGGTCAATGAAGACCCCGTCTGCAGCGCTGGCGGCGGCCGACTGGACCATCTTGAATCGATGCCCCGGGACAGCCAGGATAGCCCGCGTCGGCCGCGTTGTCAGACCCGTGTTTTGCATACTCATTCCTTTTCTCCGGCAATAGCCGCACTCGGCGCCAACGATACCCCAATCTCTCCCAGAATTTTGTCGTTGTGCTCGCCGACGGCAGGAACCTTCCCCATCACAGGTTCGATTCCTGGAATGATGACCGGGGGAAGGAAGAGATCCTGGGAGCCCATCTCCGTGTCGACCGCGCGAAATCTAGACCGCTCCAGAATTTGAGGATGCTCCAGCAGTCCCTTTACATCGTTCATCCGTCCATTTGCGATTGACGCCTTGTCCAGCCGGTCCAGCACCGCATCAGCACGCCAGGCGGCAAACCGGCCCTCGATCAGGACTTCCAGCTCGGAGCGGTTTTTCAGTCGCAGTGAATTGGTATTGAATCGGTCGTCCGTCGCGATGTCTTCCTCTTCCAGCACGATCCGGCAGAAATTCACCCATTCGCGCTCGTTCTGAATACCGAAGAAAACAGTATTGCCGTCACCCGTGGCAAACGGACCGTACGGAGCGATCGTTGCGTGACGGGCCCCCGTTCGTTTCAAAGGCTCGCCGCGGCCGCGCGTGTAGTAAGCCGGGTAGCTCATCCATTCGGCCATCGCATCGAAGAGCGACACTTCGAACGCGAGTCCTTTTCCCGTCTTTGCTCGCTGGTGCAGTCCCATCAGGATACCGTTGAGAGCGTACATTCCGGTGGCAATGTCGACAATTGATAGCCCACATTTTGACGGAGACTCGTGCGTGCCGTTGATTGAGAGGAAGCCTGCTTCGCACTGGACGAGCAGGTCATAGGCCTTCTTATGCCGATACGGGCCGGCAGATCCATAGCCCGAGATGTCGCAGGCAATCAGCTGCGGGTATCGCTCCACCAGGGTTTTTGCGTCCAGCCCCTGCTTCTGCGCTGCGCCCGGCGCAAGGTTCTGTACGAACACATCCGCACGCTTCAGCAACTCGTCCAGGGCCCGCTTTCCACCTTCCGTCTTGATATCGATGGCAAGACTTTCCTTGGATCGGTTTGCCCACACAAATTGACTCGATAGGCCATCCATAACCGTGTCGTAGTGTCGGGCAAAATCTCCCACTTCGGGTCGCTCGATCTTTATGACGCGAGCGCCCCAGTCAGCGAGATGCCGGCTGGCAAGCGGCGCAGCGATTGCCTGTTCAATGGACACGACAAGAATGTCATCAAGAGGACGTTTCATTTGCATCTTTCCCAAAAATTTTGCTAGCTGCCTGACTCAGGGGACCATCCAGCCAAGAACAGATGTCGATTGCAGAAATACAAGGACACTCATGAAGGCGATCATCAGGAGAGTCCAGCCGAATACCCGGCGGAAGAGCAGCCCCTCCTTGCCTGCCATACCGACAGCGACAGCGGCGATCGTCAGGTTTTGCGGCGATATCGCTTTGCCCACGACCCCGCCGGAGGAGTTAGCAGCCGCCAGAAGCACGCTCGATAGACCCGTGTGATGAGCGGTCGTCGTCTGGAGAATTCCAAACAATGCATTTGCGGATGTGTCGGAACCCGTAAGCGCAGTCGCAATCCATCCCAAAACGGGCGAAACAAAGGCGAACATGGGACCGGCGTTCGCAGCGAAGATACCGAGCGTGACAACCTGGCCTGAGAGGTTCATGACGTACGCCACGCCAACCACACAGCAGACCGTGAAGACAGCCCAGCGCAATTCATGCAACGTCGAGAGGTACGCGCTGAATGCGCGCCGCCATGAAAGACGGAGGATAGGTGTGACCAGAATGCCTGCCAGAAGGACGATCGAACCCGCGGAAGACAGCCACTCAAACTTGGCCTTAACGGGGACACGTGCGCCAGATGCCGTGAGAACATTCAGACCCGGCCAGTCGAACGTCGAGGTGACCGCTCCCAGCAGGTGTCCGATGGGCTTGATCTGCATCAGCGCTACCAGCAGGATGATCGCTCCGTATGGACCAAGTGCACGCGCTATCTCCGACACATTGTGAGCACCGACCGCAGATGCTTTTCCTGATGGACCGTTGGAACCCGCCCGGTAGCCATGTGAGTGCCCTCCTTCGGCGGAACGCTCGGACGTATTCATGTTGACGCCTTGCGCAAGGTTATGCCCACCCGCAATCGCGCCTAAAGCCGTCGGCATCGCCCACGTGCTTCCGACAGCCATAGGGGCTTCCTGAACCGGGTCTGCTTGAACCTTGTCGCGAATCACACTCGGCGACCAGACCTTGAGGAACAGAACGGTCGAAATGGTTGATGTCAAAGCGGACACGATGTCGACGAGTTCGATAGGCAACACCATCGAGCCCACACTCTGTGCAAACGCGAACGTGGCGCCTGCAACAACCGCTAGCGGCCACACCTCCCGGATACTGCGTCTGCCGTCTGCAACTACAACGAGAATCAATGGAATAAACAGCGCAAGAAATGGTGTTTGGCGACCCACCATTACGGCAAGCGAATGCGCCGGCAGTTGAGTGATTTTTGCCAGTACGGTAATCGGAAGTCCAAGAGATCCAAAAGCGACCGGGCTCGTGTCCGCAAGCAGGCAGATAGCAGCCGCTTTCAGCGGATCCACGCCGATGGCGATAAGCATCACGGCGCAAATCGCAACCGGTGCGCCACCACCAGCTAGGGATTCGAGCAAGCTACCAAAGCAGAAAGCAACCAGGACCGCCTGCACTCGAAGATCAGGACTCGCGCGGGAAAGGCTGCTCCGAAGGACAACGTCGTGACTGCTCGATTGCGTCAGCTTGAACAGCCAGATCGCGTTAATGCCGATCCAGATGATTGGAAAAAAACCGATCGAAGCGCCCTCGAGGGCCACACTTCCCGTCTGAACCACGGGCATCCCGTACACCGCGACCGCAACGATCATCGAACTGATGAGGGCGCTCACCGCAGCCCAGCGGGCAGGCAGCTTGAATACGCCTAAAAGTACGAACAGGACAATGAGCGGAATGGCTGCAAAGATTGCAGAGGCGCCGATGGAGTGCGCGATAGGATCATATATTTGCTGATACACCGTTGTCTCCGTTTGCCCGATGGGCTTATATGAGTGACTCAAATGTACGCAACCATCGCGAGTCGCACGAAATACTTTCTGCGACTACGGGATATTGACTGCTCCTATATCAGGGAAAAGGCGTATTCCGGTTCCGTTCGAGTTCGCGGATAAACGGTCATCTCGAGACTGATCCTCGCTGGATGGGAAAGGGTCGTTGATTTTCTTTCAATTATCAAATCGCGCGGCTGCGCGGATGATAGCCCCCAGACCCGAAGAATTTCCCGCGATAGCGTCATCCTATCCTTTTCGGTAGCTCTCTCAAGCAGAACCAATCCGGGCACGCCGCGCACTATCACGGCGCTGCGATGCTACATGCGCGGTGCGCGATGATCGTCTGGATGCTGGGGGGGCGAGATCCGATCGCCTCCAGTGAATCAAGTGAAAATGATTATGCACTCCACTTCTTGCACGCAATACGAAACGAACGATTCATTCAAGCCGCGGATTGTCCTTACTCCCGATTCATACAAGGGATCGCTCAGCGCCAAGGAAGTTGCGCATGCAATGTCGGCGGGCATCCGGCGTGTATTCCCGTGCGCAGACATCATTGAACTGCCGATCGCGGACGGTGGAGAAGGAACCATCGACGCCTTGCTCAGTGCCGGTGGGAGGGAGCATCACGTGACTGTACGGTCGGCTCGAGGGAACGATAGGTCAGCGCGCGTGGCAGTCCTCCCGGATGGTACCGGCGTAGTTGAAATCGCCGAAATCGTTGGAATCACAGACCGCGAAGGTATTTCAGTTCTGCTAGCCGATCGCACTACCCTTGGCGTTGGCGATGCGATCCTTGCTCTCCTAGATAGAGGCATTCACCGGATCTACGTAGGACTCGGCGGCAGCAGCACCTCGGACGCCGGTGCCGGAATGCTTGTCGCGTTGGGCGCACGTCTCACCGACTTTAATGGGAACGTCGTTGAGCCCCTGCCGAGTCAGCTCAACCGTGTCGAGCACGTCGATGTCTCAGGGCTCGATCCCCGACTGGACCTGACGGAAATCATCCTGCTTTGTGATGTCGATAATCCTCTGACAGGCCCGAACGGAGCGGCTGCCATCTTCGGTGCCCAGAAAGGCGGGACACCCGAGCAGCTCGCTTATATCGACGATGCGGTCTCCCGTTTCGCGACCCTGCTCGAGAGCTCTATCGGTGTCATCGCCGCACAAAAGAATGGCGCCGGCGCTGCTGGAGGATTGGGATTCGCGTTCCTCCTGCTGCAGGCGTCTGCCAAAAACGGCGCGGCGGTCGTGCTTGACGCGCAGGATTTTAGCCAAGCCTTGCGCGGTGCTCATTGGCATCTGACGGGGGAAGGCAGATCCGATCTTCAGTCAATACGCGGCAAGGCACCCTCCATCGCAGCGAAGTTGGCCGCAGATGCTGGTGTACCTTCAACGCTGATCTCTGGGAGCATTGATCCCGATGCGGTACGCGACCTGGCTCACCGATTTGCAGGGTGCTTTTCCATCGCGCCAGGCCCTGTATCGCTTGAGGTCGCGATTCAAAGCGCGGCAAGCTTCATCGCGAACACCACGGAGCAGGCCGCCCGCCTGCGCTTCACGGGATGTAGCCCGCATTCGCCAGTATGAGGCTGGACTTTCCATTACTGACACATGCCTTGGCGAACGGTCAACCAGCATTAGTTCGGGTTACATCAAACTAGCTTCGTTTTCTCCGTCCGCGTTTCTCAACAAGGACAGCACCAAGGAATTTTCATGTCGAATCCTTCATCCTGCTTCAAGATCGTGTTCCTTGACCGCGCGACGATTCCACCGTCCACCCGACTGAAGGAATTCCCGTTTTCTCACGAGTTGCAGGTGTTCGACAAGACCGCAGCCGATGAGGTCGCCGCGAGAATCCGAGATGCAGACGTCGTGATCACCAACAAGGTCAAACTGAGTGCACAGGATATTTCGGCGGCTGAGAAGCTTAAACTCGTCGCGATCGCTGCCACCGGTACGGACAACGTCGACCTGGCCGCGTGTGCGACCCGAAATATCGCAGTCTGCAACGTGCGCAACTACGCAACGCACACGGTTCCGGAACACACGTTCGCCCTGATCTTCGCCCTTCGTCGCAGCCTTGCGGCCTACCGCGATGCCCTGCGCGCAGGGCGATGGGCCGAATCAGGCCAGTTCTGCTTTTTTGACTTTCCAATCCGTGACCTCTCCGGCTCGACGATCGGCATTGTGGGCGATGGTGCGCTCGGCATTGCTACCGCCAATATCGCACGCGCCTTGGGCCTTCGCGTCCTTTTCTCTGCCTATAAGGGACGCTCAGACATGGGGCCGCTGTACACGCCTTTCGAGCAGATACTGCAGGAATCCGACATCATCACGCTCCATTGCCCGCTTACCAACGGAACGCACAATCTCATCGGCGATGCAGAGTTCGCACAAATGAGACGTAGACCGCTTATTATCAACACCGCGCGCGGCGGTCTCGTTGAAGAATCGGCACTGGTTCGGGCGTTACAGTCGGATCTGATTTCGGGCGCTGGCTTTGATGTAGTTACCGAAGAGCCGTTACGCCACGACCACCCATTCGCCAGAATTATGGACCATCCGGGATTCATCCTCACTCCACATATTGCGTGGGCAAGCGAAGAGGCAATCCAGACGCTGGCAGACCAGTTGATCGATAACATCGCTGCATTCGTGGAAGGCGCCCCTCGCAACCTCGTTAACCGCGCACCGTAACGCGCATCACCTGCTTTCCGCGCTGACTAGCGCAGAGTTTTGCCCTGACGTGTGAGAGCGCTTGGGCCCCATGTGAGGCTGACATGGTTTGACGCACCTTCGGGTGCGTTTTTTTGAGTAAGCGGTATTTAAGCGACACCCTACCGACGCAAGCCTGACTCAAAGAGGCTACGCGTCCATGTTGCAAACGCTGACGACCTTCAGGCCCGATGTTTCTGAGTGTTGTTCTGTCAAAAAGTGTCCACTAACAATCAACGCCGTCAGAAATCCCGGCTGAGCAGCGCTATGCGTTCCCCAGTGGCTGACAGGTTCTTGCTTTCAATTGCCCGAGCGATTGCATGCTTGCCTAGCTCGAAGGCAAGCATCAACTGCTTCGGTGTCGAGTCGGCCGCCCCGAGGTTCGCACGCATGATTGACGGTGGGATTTCAAACGCACAATAGCCCCATCCAAATCCATAAGCAGAAAACCATATGGCCGCGTCGCTCCGAACCGTAGGGACTGAGACATTGGGAAGATCAATATCCATGATTGGCACCGACTCGCGAGAAGATTTGGCCCAAATTCTTGCATGCTAGAATCATAATTGCGTGACAAACAGTTCATTTGTGAGCGTGCCCCCGGGTACCGTCTCGACGTTATGACGGGAAGTTGCCAGAGTGGTCCTCGACCTTATCGAAGTCCAAATTCACCCGCCAAGTGAGGGCGTCGAGTCTGTGCCCCCATCAGGTCGGGATAGAAAGTCAAAAAGACGCGCGGCTTCGGGAGCAAGCATTTCCGCATCACTCGCGCCCACCCAAAGTGTACGGTGCGCCCAGGCATCAGACAGGTTGATCAGGTGCAATCCGCTATCGAACGACTCCGTCCTCACAGCCTTCTCCGGTAGGACTCCAATGCCGAGACCTGCTTCAATCATCCGACATATCCCGTCGAAACTCGATACCTGAATCCGGAGCTTTAAAGGCCGCTCGGCGGCTATAGCTGCGTCTCGCATGCGCATCAGTAGCGAACTGCCTGCATTGAGTCCGACATAGTCTTCATCGAGCGTTTCTGCAAACGCCATCGTGTCTCGCTTAGCGAAGCGATGTCCTTCAGCTACGATCAACACAAGCTTGTCCCGTCGGTAAAGGCGGCGCTCCAGCCCTGGTGCGGGGACGTTGTCCGCAAATATGCCGAGCTCTGCCTTACCCGAAGCAACCGCATCGACGATCTCGCCGCTTAGCCGCTCTTCCAGGCTAACTTTCACGCCCCGGTTCGCGTCGAGAAAGCACGCCAGGTCGTCGGGCAAGAACTGAACGATTGCAGAGGTATTTGCCCAAACCCGCACATGGCCGCGTACACCAATCGCGTAATCGCTCATCTCGTTTGCCATGCTGTTGACCTGATCCAGCACGCGCAATGCGTGCTCGTGCAGGCCTCGTCCTGCGGCCGTCAGTTCAACACCTCTCGCCCGGCGAATCAGCAAGATGCAGTCTGTGACGGATTCGAGATCGGAGATGCGCTTGCTGACCGCCGAAAGTGTGAGACCACCGTGCTCTGCGGCTTTCGTCAGACTGCCATGTTCAGCGACAAGGTGAAAAACCCGCAGGGACTGCAGGTCGAAATGGCTAGGGTTAATCATGTCGAAGAGGGATGTTTCCCGGTTTTTACCCCGAGTAGCGTACACCCTTGCCGAAGCCACACGAACCACGGTTTGCGGACACAGCCGCGCCCCGAAAGCAAAAGCGCCGCGCTCAGCGCGGCCCACGTGTCCCGGAAGGTTACGGTTCAATGGCAGACTGCACGCTGCTCTGGCTTACCGTCGGCCGCGGTGTCCGGCATCGGATGAAGATCCAGCCGGCGCCCTGCCTTGAGTAACTGGCTAGGTACATCGTGACCAATCAGACTTGGGAGGCGTGCCGAAGCAGCGAGGGCCACCATCAGATCCACTCCTGTGTCGTACCCTTCCAGCTCGAGCATGTGCACAAGTTCCTCGGTGCATGCATTGCCTGTCGCACCGGGTGCATACGGGCACCCGCCGAGACCACCCAGCGATGCATCGAACCGATCGATGCCTGCATCCAACGCGGCCAGCGTGTTCGCGAGTGCCATGCCACGGGTGTTGTGAAAGTGCAGCGTCAGTTCCAGATCCGGAAATGTCGCTCGCGCCTTACGACAAAGAGTGCGCACCTGCGAAGGAAATGCCATACCGGTCGTATCGCACAGCGTGACGCCTCTCACACCCAATTCGACGAAGCAATGCATCCACCGCATTACCTCCTCAACGGGAACATCGCCTTCCATGGGACATCCCATCGCGGTCGAGAGAGATACGTTGATTGCAACACCGGTCGCTTTCACTACCGAGATCACATTGCTAAGCTGCGCAAACGACTGCTCCCGCGACATACGAAGATTGGTCATGTTGTGGCTTTCGCTCACCGACATCACGAGGTTCACCTCGTCGACGCCACATGACAGGGCTCGCTCCGCTCCGCGGGCATTCGGCACCAGCACGGTGTACTCGACGCCGGGTTGCCGTTTGATCTGATGCATCACCGCTTCGGCATCACGCAACGCAGGGATGGCCTTGGGCGAAGTAAACGAAGTGACTTCGATCTTTGCGAAACCGCACTGGCTCAGTTGGTTGATAAGGTCAATCTTCTGCTCGGTTTCAACAAACTGTGCTTCATTCTGAAAACCGTCGCGTGTTGCGACTTCCTGCATATAGAGCCGCTTTTTCGATTCGGACATGATTCCTCTCCAGTTAGATGATACGGCGTGAACGCCATTCAGCACGGGTGGCCCCGTCGACGCCGAGGTTCGCGAGAATGTCATCCGTATGCTGACCGAGCGTGGGCGCCTGTTCCCGCACCGTACCAGGCGTGACGCTGAGTTTCGGCACGATTCCGGGCACCTCGACAGGCGTCCCGTCCGCAAGCGTTGAATTCAGAATCATGTCGCGGGCCTTGTAATGCGGATCATCAGCAATATCGGCGATATCGTAGATCTTCCCGGCAGGAATGCCTGCGTCATTCAACGCACTTAGCACTTCATGAAGTGCGAGTCGCGCCGCCCACTCGCCGATAGCGGCGTCGATTTTCTCGACCTGCTTCACCCGACCGTCATTCTGCGCAAGAGCCGGATCATTGCCCAAGTCTGGACGACCGATCAGTTCCATCAGACGCCTGTAGATACTGTCGCCGTTCCCCGCGATGAGTGCGTATTTGCCATCACGGCAGCGATATGCGTTCGTCGGCGCAATACCCGGCAACGAACTCCCAGCTGGCTGCCTGACGGCCCCGAACACCGAGTACTCCGGCAGCATGCTCTCCATCATGTTGAAGACAGACTCGTACAAAGCGACATCGATTACTTGCCCGGTTCCGCCGTTCTGCTCTCGGTGCCGCAGCGCCAGCAACACACCAATTACACCGTGCAGCGCAGAGAGCGAATCTCCGATGGACACCCCTACTCTCACCGGAGTGCGTCCCGGCTCGCCGCTAAGGTGGCGCAAACCACCCATCGCCTCACCGATGACCCCAAAACCCGGACGATCACGGTAAGGGCCAGTCTGACCATATCCGGACACGCGCAACATGATCAAGCCCGGATTTATCTCGCTAAGGACTTCCCAGCCAAGCCCCCAACCCTCAAGTGTTCCAGGACGGAAATTCTCAATGAGGACGTCGCTCTCGGCGACTAGCCGGCGCACTATGTCCTGGCCCTCTGGCACACGAAGATCCAGTGTCAGTGATCGCTTGTTACGCGACTGCGCAGACCACCACACCGAAGTGTCGTCGTGCAGCATACGCCATTTCCGAAGCGGATCGCCTTTCTCTGGCGGTTCAATCTTGATGACATCTGCGCCGAACTCGGCGAGCATTTTTCCCGCGAACGGACCTGCAATCAGTTGCCCCAGTTCCAGTACACGTACGCCAGACAACGGACTTGTCATCTTTGCCTCCAGTTCAATGTCTCGCAATTCAGTTATCGTGGAGCATTTCTGCGCCGCTGATAATCGAACAATGTTCAAGGATCCTTTCTCCGCTGGAAACGCATATGAACGGTAGGTACCTTGTTCCTAAAGTCTGCAACCGGAGATGCAATCCAACACCTGCTGTTCATCGCCCTATAGCGGGTCTGTCGGATCTGCCGTTCTGATGTCAGGAACATGTGGAAGCTAATTCCCGTTACGTATTACCCGTTTCAGCCTTTAATAGCTTTGAATATTCACGGCAGGAACTGACACCGCACCGGTATCGGTCCGAAAAACAACTAGATGGGGTTAATCTCGTTTTGACTGCGGCGAGTTGTTCTCGGACCAAAAGCCCGCACGACAGTAGCGACGATCGCAAGTGCCACGGAGATAACGCCAAACATCGCGCCGGGACCATGCTCGTTAAGCACCGGGAGCAGGATAAATGGCAACGAGCCGCTGACGATTCGTGACAATGCGTAGGTGCTACCGATGGCAGTCGAGCGCACTCGAGCCGGGAAGATTTCTGCCTGGTAGACGTGATAGGCGTTGCTGAATACGTTCGAGGCACATGTAGTTAAGAAGCCGAATAGAACAATCAGAAGCGTGCTGTCCGAATATGCAAAGCCGAGGCCGAACATGGCGATTGAGAGAATCCCACCAATAACGAGGGTTCGGCGTTCGAACCAGTTGAGTAACGGAATTGACAGCAGCGAGCCCACCGGATATCCGATGAACGACAGCGCCATGAACAACGTGCTGTCCGTAACGTCGAAGCCACGGCTTTTCACAACAAGGCTCGCCAAGGTTCCGAAGCCGTAATACCCGAATGCCTGAAACAGGTGAAATACGACGAGCATCGCGTAGCGTTTGCCATAGGGAGCGCGGCGCAGTAACGCTATGCGTTCGCCCAACCCCATCGGATGCCGGAGGGCCAAGCTCTCTTCGATGAGGGTCGGAACAGGTACACCGGCACTATCAGCGAAGCGCCGCAACTGGGCGTGCGCTTCCTGCACACGCCCGCGTGCCATCAACCAGCGCGGACTTTCCGGGATACGATGCTGAACGAACATGACGAACACGCCGCCGAGACTCCCAATCGCGAGAATAATGCGCCATCCCGCTATCGGTCCGAAATGCAATGGGTTTAACCATACGGCGAAGAATCCAACCAACGGAACCGCAACGTATGAGGTGGTATAGGCCCACGCGGCGAGTCGTCCGCGCCGTTCCTTCGGCAGGATTTCGGAAAGGAAAGTGTCGGCGACGGGATAGAGCGCGCCAACGCCGAGCCCGGTCAGGAATCGGCAGATAACAAGCATTCCTGCGTTGACTGAGAACGCGCCCAGAAGTGAGAAGGCACTGTACCAGATCAGATATAACGTGAACGCCTTGCGCCGACCGATACGATCTGCGAGGCTGCCAAGAAAGAAAGAACCGAAAAACATGCCGATAAATGCGGACGCGAGCAGCAGCTTGAAATCACTGCTGAGGCGACTGAGGCCGTATTCGTTCTGGAGCGCCGTGCCAATCGAACTGACGAGGAAGATCTCGTACATGTCGAAGAACAGGCCGATACCGATTACCCACACGACGAACCGATGCAGGGATCCAACAGGCATGTCGTCCATGAAATCGCTGAGCGTTGCAGCGCGACTCTGCTTCTCCTGAACGCTCGCAGCATGCGATACCGCGGAAGGCGTCTGGGCCCCACCCTCCTTGCCCAGACCGATCTGGTTGCCATTCATGGCGTCTCCTGAATATTACGATAAAGAGTTTCCGCCCGAGGTCTTTATGCCTCGGTGCGTTGTTGATGCAAAAAAGAACGCCCCGTGTACAGGCCTTACCGAAGCTCGGATATCTCAATCAGATTGAGATCGGGGTCACGCACGTACACCGAACGGATCTTCTGCGTCGCACCGGTGCGTTCGACCGGTCCTTCGATAATCGGCCAGTTGCAGGAGTTCAGATGCGCGACGACGTCTTCGAGCGGAACCGTAGCAATGAAACACAGGTCGAGTGCGCCCGGTACCGGAACATGCGCCTTAGGCTCGAACTCTGCGCCGCGCACATGAAGGTTGATCTTCTGGTTGCCAAAGCGGAATGCCAGCCGACCCGCGCCGAACGTTTCCAACTCCATTTGCAGGACTTTCGTATAGAAGTGCTTCGTCGCATCGGGATCGACGCAGGTCAATACAAGATGGTCCAAGTGGTCAATTAATGACATCTTTAGCTCCTTGTGTATGTAAGGGTGCACCGCTTCGTCATCGACGGAAACGGCAAGCGTCAAACGCAAGTCGATGCGGCGGCTCTACATCGACAACTGGCTCGCAAACTTTCAAGCAGCAGCACGGAGATTCCCTGTGAGGTCCGTTGGCGGATGCCTCGCATCCGTCGGACTCGGACACGTGAGGACGCTTGCCATGTCGCAAACGGCGCGCACTATCGCCCAGGGGCCGCCAGGAGACACGTTCGTGTGGGCGATACCGAGCGTTGGGAGCGCCTCATCGGTGCCCTGACAAGTGCAGAAACTGTGCGATGAATGGCAGCCGACGCGCGGTCCAGCCTGAGCGTCGATCCGTGAGCGGATCCGGCGTCGACGATCGGTGCGTGCTGCCCCCCTGAAAGCGTTGCCGTACGACTCTCCATACGCCGAACTCCGCCATAACGTTTTGGTTATGAAAAGATCTGCAGTGAACCCGCCCAATTCGAACGCCCGATCGCGCCCCATCTGCGCTTCATCAAGCGTTTCCAACGCGTCACCGTTTCATGGTGTCTATGTTGCGGGATTTTTAAGGGCTAGATAATCGATGAATGGTCAAGTGTGCTTTCCCGCAGGGAAAGGCACGCCGGACGTGAGCACAGAGCCTCATGCTTCGTACGCTCTCTATCTGAAGGCTACCGGGTCGTCAAAGAAAATATCGGTTATCTCCGGCCACCATAGGCCTTACTTAGAACCCTTAACAAAATGAATAAAGGGCTGTTTACTGTCGATGAATCCTGTTAACCTTTTCATTGTTTCGACGACGAAAAGGACATGGCTAAACCCATACTCGACGACGAACTTTGGGCACTCATCGAGCCGTTGCTGCCCCCTCCCAAACCAAGGCGAAGCCGTTATCCAGGGCGCAAGCCGCTCGATGATCGTGCGCTGCTCACGGGCATCCTGTTCATCCTGCAGACGGGTCTGCGCTGGGACCTGCTGCCGCGCGAAATGGGCTGCGGCAGCGGCATGAGTTGCTGGCGCCGTCTGCGGGACTGGCAGGCTGCCGGCGTCTGGGACCGACTGCATGAAGTCCTGCTCGCAAAGCTGCGCGCGGCTGACCAGATTGACTGGTCCCGTGTCGTCGTCGATTCCTCCTCGATCCGAGCAGTGGGCGCAGGTCAAAAACGGGACCGAATCCCACGGACCGCGCGCGACCCGGTTCAAAGCACCACCTCATCACCGAAGCGCAGGGCATCCCGCTCGCGGTAATCCTCACGGGCGCCAACCGCCACGATGTTACCCAGCTTCACCCACTGGTTGACGCCATCGCGCCCATTGCCGGCAAGCGCGGCCGGCCGCTCTCGAAGCCTCGCATTGTTCAGGGCGACCGGGGCTACGATCACGACAAATACCGTCGTCCGCTACACGCAGCCGGCATCGCGACTGAAATCGCCCGACGCGGCCAGCCACACGGCAGCGGGCTAGGCAAAACACGCTGGGTTGTTGAGCGCACCATTTCATGGCTCCACAACTTCCGACGATTGCGAATCCGCTTCGAACGTCTTGCATTCATCCATGAAGCCTTCATGAAACTCGCCTGCTGCATTATCTGTTGGCGAAAACTGCAGAGCTCATTTTGTTAACGCTTCTTAGGACCGTCCCGCGTCCGGTCACGGAGCCGTAGCGCGACCAGCCCTTCGTGGTTCGCTGAGCCAAGCAGTCTGGAGTTCTCGCCTCACTTTCTGACGCCCCAGATACAGCGAGGCAGTTGCGCTGATAAACGACATCACCGCCAGGTACCCTGCAACCGCGTACGCCGTATGGAATGTTTCGAACAGCCACAGCGAGACCATTGGCGCAGGGCCTCCAGCGATGATCGAGGCCCCCTGATAGCCAAGTGAAGCCCCGCTATACCGGATGTGTGCCGGAAATGACTCGGCAATGAAGGCAGCCTGCGAACCGTACAGGCAAGCGTGTATGAGCATGATAATGATCGTACCCGCGACGACCGCGACTGGAAGGCGTGTATTCAAAAGTGCGAAGTACGGGAACGCGAACAGCATCATGCAGACTGCGCCACCCGTATAGGTCATGCAACGTCCGATGCGGTCCGCGATGTAACCGAACAAGGGCAACGCGAAGCATGCAACGATGGCGGCGACCAGCACGGCGTTGAGTATGAACGCCTTCCCGAGGCCCAGGTTTTTTGAGCCGTACAGAACCGCGAAGGTGGTGAGCATATAGAACGCGGCTTGCTCGCCCGGTCGGATCAAGGCGGACAACAGGATCGCACGCCATTCTGTCCGGATTGCCTCTGAGATCGGCCCTTGGGGCCGCTTCTCGCCCTTGTTTGCCTCGATGAAGTCGGCCGTTTCGGGTATGCCGAAGCGGATCAGCAGACCTACAACGAGCATTACGCCACTCGCCAAAAACGGAATCCGCCACCCATAGTCCAGCAGTGCGTCACCTGCCCAATAGCTGCAGGCGCTCCAGACCACCACCGAAATCACCAGCCCGAGTGGCACTCCGATGTTCGGAAGCGAAGCCATGAATCCACGCCTACTTCCGCTATGCGACTCCATGGACAAGAGGACTGCCCCGCCCCATTCCCCACCGACGCCGATGCCCTGCAGAAACCTGAGGCCAACCAGCAACCATCCAGCCTGCGGCCCCAACCTGTCGGCAGTCGGCAACAATCCGACGAGCAGGGTCGCGAGCCCCATCAGGGTCAATGTTGCGACGAGTGTCGACTTGCGCCCGACCCGGTCGCCCATGTGGCCGAACAACGCACCGCCCAAGGGCCTGGAAAGGAATCCAACGAAGATGGTCGCAAACGACGCCATCAGTCCTTCTGAACTCCCATGCGCAAAGAAGACCTTTGGAAAGACGAGCGCTGCAGCGGTACCGTAGATGAAGAAGTCATACCACTCGATCGTCGTGCCGATAATGCTCGCGATGGCTGCACGACGCCCAATGCGTTGGGTAGTTTCGCCGTGACCGGCAGGCGAAAGATTCTGAATAGATTTGGATTGCACCGTCTGCCTCCTGAATTATTAGAATTGGTCTCCAGCAGTTGCAGGTCAGAATGTCGCTTCCGCGCGCATTGATACGCTACCGTCCGGAAGCGCTACCCACAGAACGAGCTGGTCGCCGTCTTGCGCGGCGTTGATCGAGAGTTCGTTGCCGAGAATGGCCGGTTTAAGGCCCCGATATCGGAACTGTTTGAGCGGATGTCCACTCACCTCCTGCGCAAATCCTGCAAGCAGCGTCGCATTCAGAGGGCCGTGGATTACAAGGTTCGGGTAACCTTCAATGTCGCGACAGTAGTCCGCGTCGTAGTGGATACGATGACCGTTGAACGTCAGCGCCGAGTAGCGAAACAGCATCGTCGAATCGGGCACTATGCGACGGCTGTGCTGCGCGATCGGCATCTCGTCACTCGTCGACCCCGTGCCTGTGCGGGAAGCACCCTTGTAGACGATGTCGTGATATTCAGTGAGCACCTTCGTCTCGTTGTGCAACAACTGGTGTTCGACCTTGACGAAGACAAGCTCGCCACTGCGGCCCTCCTTGTGGTCGACTGAAACGATGGTGGAGCGCTTCTCAACGGGTGCATCGAATGACACGGATGCATGAAACTCAAGCTGACCGCCTGCCCACATCCGGTTTGGTAACGTCACGGGGGGCAGAAATCCGCCCCGTGCGGGATGTCCATCACGCCCAAGCGCTGTTGATGGCTCTCCGCTGAGAAAATACAACCAGTGCCAAAGGGGCGGTAACGCCGCACCCTCGACGATGTCTGCCTGCGGCATACCAATCGTTGCAGCCATCAGCCGCGCGTGACGCGACGACAGTACATCGCGATCCGATTGCGTTTTGCCAACCCACTCGCGAAGATACTCGAGGTCGATAGTGCTCATACCGGCTCTCCAATATGTTGCTGACAGAATTCCGCGCGAAGGAGATCCGTGTGTTCTCCAAGCGATGGTGCCGCTTCAAAGCGTCCTGCGTCCCACGGCGCACGAACGGCCGGCGCAACCATCTGCAATACCTCACCCTCCACCGTCATCGGCCATGTCCGTAGCGCGGGATGCTGAGCCATCTGCGCGACCGAACGCACCTGCCCGTAGGCGGTGTTTGACTCGGCCAGACGCGAGAGCACCTCGCCGGAGTCGAGATCTGCGAACGCAGCGGCGATGACCTGGTCAAGCGCCTCACGGTTTTGCACGCGTTCTGTGTTTGACGCAAAACGGGGATCCAATCCCAGTTCAGGGCGCTGCATAAACTGGGCGCAGAATTGTCGCCATTCGCGCTCGTTCTGAATGCTGATGACAATGTCGTTCCCATCCCGCGTCGTGAATGCCCCATAAGGGGCGATTGACGGGTGCTTTAAACCGAGGCGTTGGGGCGCCCCCTCCCCGTAGACCTGGTGGAGATACGGAATCGACATCCAGTCCGCGGCGCCATCGAACAGCGAAACGGAAACAGCTGACCCACAGCCCGTCCGGTCGCGTAACGCAAGTGCAGAAAGCACGGCGATCGCGGCGTTCATGCCGGCGCCGATATCGCAGATTGACACGCCGATACGTCCACACGCCTCCGGTGCCCCGCTGATGCTGGCGAGGCCACTTTCACACTGCACGAGCAGGTCATATGCCTTCAGCCCGCTTGCGTCGTTATCCGCACCGTATCCAGTGATGTCGCACGTAATCAGTCGCGGATAGGTCTCACGCAGGGCCTCGCTCCCAAATCCAGCGCGCGTCAACGCGCCGGGGGCGAGGTTCTGTACAAAGACGTCGGCCTTGTCCAGCAATGCACGCAGGAGTTCTGCGTCCGCCGGTTGCTTGAAGTCCAGAACCAGAGATTCCTTACCTCGATTCGTCCACACGAAGTACGACGAGGCGCCGTTCGCGGCATCGTCGTAGCCTCGCGCAAAATCACCCTCGGCACGTTCAATCTTGATTACTCTGGCGCCCATTTCTGCAAGTCGGCCGGTACAAAGCGGTGCCGCAAGCGCCTGCTCGATCGAAACGACCAGCAGCCCGTCAAGCGGGCGCGCTGGCAAAGTTTCACTTGTCTGCTTTTTCATCCAAAGCCTCTGACTGGATCATTTGGCGTCCAGTATCAGCACTCCCGAGGTCTGGAAGAAGCGGGATTTCCCAAACGGAGCTTTCGTATAATACAAACGCTCACTGTCGCTCCAGTACGCCGCACCTCGAAATCCGGTAGTACGATGGCGCTTGCTCCTTCGGATTTGACAAACGGTATGCGCTACGAACTCACGGACCTGAAGATTTTTCTTGCGATCGCCGATGAAGGGAACGTCTCGAGAGGAGCGGAACGGTGTCACCTGGCTCCGTCGTCGGCGAGCCTGCGAATCAAGAACCTGGAAGCATCAGTCGGCGTCACGCTTTTCAAGCGCCAGGCGAGAGGAGTAGTTCTGACTGCGGCGGGTCAAGTCATGCGTGAACATGCGAAGCGCTGCGTGGCTCAGCTCGAACAGATGCACGTGGACCTGGAGCCATACTCACAGGGCATGACCGGACATGTAACCGTATTTGCCAACAACAACGCGATCAGCACACATTTGCCGGATGACCTGGCGCGCTTTTTCACTGCTTATCCCAGCGTGAGAATCACCCTCGAGGAACGGCTGAGTCACGACATTGTCTTCGCCGTCGTTGACGGTCGCGCCGAAATTGGCGTTGTCGCACTCGAGTCCGGGCATCCCGATCTGAATTTCCTGCCTTACCGGAAGGACCAGTTGGTGTTGCTCATTCCAAACAATCATCCGCTCGCGGAACGCAACGCGATTCGTTTCGCAAGCTGTCTTGGTCAGCCGTTCATCAGCCTACAATCGGGCGCGGCACTTCACACCTTTCTGATGAACCATGCCACCGCACTCGGTGGCCGACTAGACGTTCGGGTGCAAGTCTCTGGCTATCGCGCCATTGCTCGGCTCGTCGCGTCTGGAGCTGGGATCGGCATCGTGCCGCGTACGGCCATTGAGAGATCGGACAGGGGGCGGCTGGCCATCGTCGGCCTGGATGAGCCTTGGGCGACACGCGATCTGCGCGTTTGCATTCCAAAGCGACACAGCGAAAAGAATATCTATCGGGACAAGCTCGTCGACATCCTCTGCCGTCCGAACGCGAGAACTGCTTCGACTGCCTCCTGACTGAAGTCGGCGCTCCAGACTAGTGCGGGACCGAGATAGAATCACCTGCCCACCTGTCTTTCGCGGTCCCTTCCCTATCGGGTCAACCGGCACGCTGATGGAGCATTGCAATGGCCTTCCACATCGCGACGGGGTTCGAATACATCGGGAAATGACCGCAATTCGAAATCTCGGCCAACACGACACCTTGCTCCTGGATATGCTTCAAGTAGGAAAGCGACGCGTTCTGCTCGCCGTACATGAACATCCGCGGAAACGGCAACCCGAGAAATTTGCTCATCAGGTCACCGTTATCCGATAGGTCGACCATGGACCGGAAGATTGGTCCTACTGCATCGCTGCGGACTTTGTGACGCAAGCTGGCGGCATAGAGCGCGCTGGCATAGGCCGGTGCATGCCGGGTGCGCTCGATGAAGTCATCAAAAAACTGGCCGGCGCTGTCTCGCGGATATTCGACGATTTGCCTGCTCAGGAAGCAGTCCTCGGGCGCGATGTTGCCCTCAATATCGACAAAGCTAAGCACGCGCTCGGGACGCCGGTGCGCCAGCATCAACGCTGTCAGCCCTCCCATTGAATGCCCGATCAGATGAAAGCGGTCGAACCCGACGCGCTCGAGGACAGCGAGCGCCGTGTCTACCAGAAACGGGATGCAGATTGCAGAGAGGTCGGCACAGCGAGTTTCGCCGCAGCCTGGTGCGTCATACGCGATGAAGGGATGGCCTGAAAATTCCGCGTAGCGGACGATATCGGCGTAGTCTTCCTTCGTGGAGCCGAAACCATGCAGAAACAGAATCGGAGCCATCTCACCTTCGCGATGGATGGCTGAGACGTCGACCGCCGTACCGTCGACAGCGAAGGAAAACGCTGGCCGGGTAAATTCTTGACGCATCGTGTTTGCACCTGGAGCAAGATCGGTTCGCAGCGCCCTCGATGCCATCCAGGTCATCGAGGGCGCGGATCGTCGTGATTACGCTCACGCCGTCAGCGTTTGGCAGAAATCCTGAATGGCCGAGCACGCACGCAATAGTGACTGGTCGTCCAATGCATAGGCAATGCGGATATACGGACCAAGCCCGAACGCACTTCCATGTACGGTTGCCACACCAGCTTCGTCAAGCAACGCGTTCACGACCGCCTCGTCGTCTCTGAGGTGGGTTCCCGCTCGCGTGGTCTTGCCAATCAGGCCTTCGCACGACGCGAACCCATAGAACGCGCCCTGCGGCACTTCGCAGTGCAGCCCTGGTGCGCGGTTGAGTTGGTCGACGACGAGGTCGCGCCTGCGCTGGAATGCAACACGCGACTGCTGGATAAAGTCCTGTGGCCCCGTCAGCGCCGCGAGAGCGGCATGCTGCGAAATGGTTGATGCTCCCGAAGTCTGCTGCCCCTGCAGTTTCTCCATCGCATCGACCAGCCATCGCGGTCCGGTACCAAAACCGATGCGCCAGCCCGTCATCGCGTATGCCTTCGAAACGCCATTCATCGTCAGGACACGCTCGTGCAACCGTGGTTCCACCTGTGCAAGCGTAAAAAACTTGAGTCCGTCGAAAATCAGGTGTTCATAGATGTCGTCGGACAGCACCAGTACCTGCTCATGCGCGAGCAGCACTTCGGCCAGCGCCTGAAGCTCCGCCCTGCTGTATACCGCACCTGTCGGATTCGACGGCGAGTTGAGGATCAGCCAACGGGTGCGCGGCGTGATTGCCGCCTCGAGCGCGTCGGCCGTCAGCTTGAAGCCGCTCTCGGCACCGCACGCCACGACGACGGACGTGGCGCCGCACAACTGCGCGATTTCCGGGTAGCTCACCCAGTACGGTGCCGGCACGATAACTTCGTCGCCTTCGTTGAGCGTGGCTGCCAGCGCGTTGAATATCACCTGCTTGCCACCGCTGCACACGAGTGTGTCACGCCAGCCCACGTCAAGGCCATTCTCGCGCTGGAACTTGGCGGCAATGGCTTCACGCAAAGCTCGCAGCCCTGCCACCTGTGTATAACGGGTATGACCAGCGCGGATAGCCGCAATACCCGCCTCACAAACGTGCTGGGGCGTATCGAAATCCGGCTCGCCTGCACTCAGGGAGATGACCGCCGCGCCGCTCGCACGCCGCGCCGCCACGCGGTCCATCACCTTGTAGGTAGCCGAGGGCTTTGCACTTGCGAGAAACCGGTTGAGTGTGTAGCCAGGTGCGCTCATCAAACATTCCTCCAATGCGACAAACCAAGCAGGTCCAGGGTGGTCTGGCCTTCACGCAGGCGCTCCATGATGCCTGCCTCCTTGTCGGCCCGCGCCTGGCCCTTCGTCAGGGTTGCCTGCGCATGGGCGGCAGGGATGACGAGCACACCGTCGTCATCGGCCACGAGCAGGTCGCTCGCTGCAACCGGCGTCCCTGCAAAGCTGATGGGTTGACCAACGGAAGGCGCGCTCGCCTTGATCGTGCCGCGCATGGAAATTCCGCGGGTGAAGACCGGGAAACGCCGCGCCGTAAGCGCTGCGATGTCCCGCACGCCTCCGTCAATGACAAGCCCGGCCACGCCCGCTGCCTCCGCAGCCACCGTCAGCACTTCTCCCCAATAGCCCGCGACAAACCCTCCGGTCGAAACGACGAGAATGCTGCCGCGTGGCGCCTTCTCCATCGCGATATGGATGGAAAGGTTGTCGCCCGGCGAACATTCGAGCGGGTAAGCGGGACCGGCCACGCTTGCGCCTGCCCAGACAGGACGAATGGCCGGATCGACCGAACTGGTCTGCAATCCGGACACTTCGAAGAGCGTCGAGGTGCCTAATTTTCGCGCCTGTTCGAGCAGGGCCGCGTCATAAGTATGGATCGTGGACATCAGCCCTTCCTTTGAAGCGTGTGGTAACCCAGCGAAGCCCGCGCCTCGCCCAGCGTCTTGCCCTGCGCGATCTGCTCGCGAATGCGAGATTCGGTTTCCTCGATCTTGCGTGCTGTCTCCGCTACTTCGCGGGCACGGGCGCGCGGTACGATGACGACACCGTTGGCGTCCGCGACCACAATGTCTCGCGACGCCACTCGCACTGTGCCGATTCCCACCGTGGTATCCACGGATTCGACTTGCACGCGGTCCTTCCCCGTGCGCATGAAGCGACCCGCAGTGAACAGCGGATACCCGTCGCCCAGCGCCTTGATCACGTCGCGGCAGACGCCGTCGATTACCGTTCCGGCGATACCCCGTGAGCCTGCGTACTGTGTCATGATGTCGCCCCAAACCGTGCAGTCAGTGCGGCCATCGTTGTCAATCACGACCACATCGCCTTCTGCCACATCGTCGATGAAATCGCCCACGGTCCCCGGTGGCACACTGGCGGGCACATACTTGATAGTAAATGCCGGGCCTACGATAACCTTCGTGTAGTCGGACAGTGGCATGATTCCCAGCGCCTGACCGTGCAGGCCCAGGTTGTCCATGGCGTCGGAGACGCCAGGCGTGTCCAGACCGATGAAAAGCGCGACCAGTTCCTGGTCTTCCACGCCCGCTTTTTTTGGGTTCGTCATCTGCAGAACTCCTGATAAAAGGCAATCAACCTAGCGGACCGCAATGGCCTCGAATTCCTTGTCGTGCATGACCTCCGCCACTGAACGGCCAGCACGCACGGCAGCTACCATGCCGTCCTGACGACGCGCTATACGCTCACCGAGGTCCAGCACTTCTTCGATGCGGGCGGCAGAGACAAAAACCGTTCCGCAACGATCAGCGATGACGTAGTCGTCCTCGCTCACGGTGATGCCCGCCATCTGCACAGGCTTGCCAGAATCAAGCTGGATCACACGATTACGAGCGCTGATCATCGTGATGTCGCGGCCGTAGACGGGATAGTCGATCGACTCGCTGCCTTCGATGTCTCGGCTCAGACCGTCGATGACGGATCCCCGAATGTGCTTGGCGGTTGCAGCGTTGGCCAGGATGTCGCCCCAGCACGAAATTCCATCTGCCCCGCCGGCGATCACCAGTACCCGGTCGTCGGTAGTCACCGCGTCGATTACCGGCGAGATGAGATGCACAGTCGGCTTGGCATCTGCCTTCGGCCCAAGCTGGATGGTGCTGGCCCGCCCAACGATCTTCGGGCAGTCCCACAACGGACGGAGCCCGTAGGTTGCACCCGGCAAACCGAGAAAATCGAGCGCGTCGGAAACCGTATTGGTGTCCAGCGACGCAAGGCGATCAAGAAGGGAGGTCTGGGTCATCGTGCGAAATTCCGTTGAAAAGTGCGACAATCCTCACGCCGTCAGGCTGATATGTAAATTTCGTACTTCGTATCTCGCTGATAGCAATTTAAGAACAAGGAAAGTGTGAGATCGCGTAGTCTCTTCTTACGAAACGGACCCCCACGTGAGCAATACAATCGATTTCAGGCTGATACGACAGCTATGGATGTTCCTTGCTATCGCCGAGGAGCAACATTTTGGGCGGGCAGCGAAGCGACTGAACATGTCTCAGCCGCCGCTGACCGAGCAAATCAAGGTGCTTGAGCAATCGCTCAAGCTGCAACTCTTTTACCGATCCCGTCAGGGGACCCAGCTTAGTTCGGCCGGGGCGGCGATCTTGCCAGCCGTCCAACAGTTCGCCGGTCAGGTCGAGCGGCTTCAACGGGTAGTCCGGGAGGTGGCGGCCGGTCAGTCCGGCGTGCTGCATGTCGGTGCCATCACGTCTGCGATGTTAGAAACGGTTCCCCCCCTGCTCGATGCGCTCAAGCAGGCTCATCCGCATCTGACTGTACTCGTTCGCGAGATCGACAGCGTGGAGGCGATTCCTGCACTGGAGGCTGGTGAGATCGATCTCGCGTTTGTCCGGGTCGACGGCGAGGTGGGTAGCGGCCTCGCCACCATGCCTCTGGCCGAGGACAGGCTGGCAGTCGCGCTTCCCAGGGAGCATGCGCTGGCCGCGCTGCCAAGAGTGCGGCTACAGTCGCTGGCAGGTGAACAACTTGTGATGTCATCACGGCAAGTCAGTCCGGTTTACTTCGACTTCCTTACCTCGGTCTGCCGTTCACATGGGTTGACGCCGCGTATCACACACGAGGTACGTTCGGTCACGTCACAGATTGCGTATGTCGGGTGCGGACAGGGTGTGGCGCTAGTTCCGTCGTCGATGCGAAAACTCGCGCCGGAGAATGTCGTGGTCCGGCAGCTGAAGGAAAAGATTACCGTCGTAACGGCGGCTCTGGTGTGGAATACCCAGCGCCATCATCCGATGGTTGACGAGGTGGTGTCGTGGTTGACGAAACGAACGTCCAAGTCTGCGGGCCATTGAGCAGACACTCCGTCGCCAGGCGCTGGCGCTCTGCGCCTTCCGCCGCGCCCATTGCAATTTCCGATGTCGACTTGCTCGGTGACCCAAACGGATTTTCCCTCATGTCGGAAAATGCCAAGGTCGGGCGGCACACGACCCAACGAATCAAGGAAGAAGTCCCATAATCATTTCCGCGCAAACATTGCCTATCTCCAAGAATCTCATTTGTAAATTCTCCGCAATAGTGGTGTATACCGTATCGTCTCTAATTTTTGAATTTCGCGGGTCTGCGTGATAATTCACGTTCGATCTGTGGAACGCCAGTTCGCACTTGGATTGTGTTTCTGCAATTGGCCAACCCGCGGTACTTGCCCGGCGGCATGCCCGCCCACTTTCGAAAAGCCCGGCTGAACGAAATCTCGGATTCGTAGCCAACCGCACCTGCCACTTCCGCCAACGAACCGCATGAGGTCGTCAACATATCGGCAGCCTTCTCCATACGTTGCTCGGTTGCATAGGCAATAACGGTTGTACCAGTAAGTTGGCGAAAGCGATTGGCGAGAACTGTGCGCGAAAGTCCTACGGCGCGTCCCAACGACGCAATAGTCCAAGGATTTGAAGGGTGGGCATGGATCGTCGACAAAACCTGCGCGATTTTTGGATCAGCTATGGCGCCCAGCCAACCGATCGAATTCTCGGGTACTGATGCTACATAGTCCCTGATTGCCTGCATAAACAGAACCTCAGCCATCCGTTCAGCGATCGATTGGAATCCCATCAGGCTAGCGTCCACCTCGGCTATAAGGTCGTGGATACCGGTCAACCCGCCGAAATTCTGACCGACGGCAATCCTTCTGCGAATGATCGACGGCAGGGATCTCAACAACGGATTCTTTCGCGTTTCATCAAATGTAAAAATACCGCTCAAGATCTTTGTGGAGACACCAGTTCCGCCAAACTGATATCTATGCAGCGGTCCCATTCTACTTCCGGTATGCCATGCGCTCGAAATTCCAATCTTCTGCAGGAGCTGAAAAAATGGAACGCAGGTACTATCGTGATCTGCTTGGAGTCCATGCGATTCGCCGCGACAAACAATCACCATATCACCCCGCTCTAGTTCGCAGAACGTTCCGTCCGGAGCGGAAAACAGGCATTGTCCTTCAATGACAATGTGAAATGGTGCCGCACCATCAAGTCTTGGCTTGCTATAACCCCACGGCGCTCTGAATTCATTCATACTCAGAACAGCACTATGAAGGCGAAGATCTCGCAGCACGTTGCTTAACAGGTCCATTTTCATGGTTTCCTAAAAAATACTAAAAAACATTAATCATTGAATCGCAGCATCCAGCCTGAGTGCAGGTTGAGCGCGCCAGCAGGGCTCAACGCGTCGGCGAAATCTCGCCTCACGGGTAAAGAACAAAAGAAAGCAGGATCTGCATTCCGATGTTGCTCGTCGTGAAAGACACCTTAACGAAAGTGCAACTGCTGACACTGTCTCTGGAACTAGACAGTTTTTCGCCACATCGGGCCCACGTGCCACGCCGGCATAAATGCCAACAGTGTTGATCAACATGGTACCGCCTCTCTCGACGGCAGGAGTTCACCTGGCAGCCACGACATGAAATAGTCACGACGAACGCTCTTGCCTTTCCTCCTCGCCTTCGCTCGGCACCTTGGTCACTCTGTGCGTAGGATTGAATCAAGTACCGTTCGGGCCACGCACTTCTGTACGATCTGTTAGATCTTCCGCACGCCAAAGCATTTATTGTTCCATTGTTTCGATCTAGTCTAGGTGCTCGCGCAGAATGTCGACGTGTGAAACCAACGAACGGAACAGGAAAAAATGATTCTCGTAACTGGAGCTGGCGGTAAAATCGGTACTTCCCTTGTTGATCTCATCAAAGGTGTCCCGTTCCGGGCTACGTACAATTCACCTGGCAAACTTGTCGCCGCCCGGGAGCGCGGCATCGACGCCATGGCCATCGATTACGCCAAGCCAGACACTCTCGAACCAGCGTTGCAGGGGGTAGATACGGTCTTCCTGCTGTCGGCCGGCCCGGGCCACGTACAATTAGAGGCGAACATCGTTGCGGCGGCTCAAAGGGCTGGTATTAAGCGTATCGTCAAGCTTTCTGTCTGGATGGCCGACCAGGAACTGTATGAGATAGGGGCAGGCCATCGGGCAATCGAGCGCATGATCGAAAAGTCGGGAATCCCCTGGACGTTTTTGCGCCCCAACGGTTTCATGCAAAATTATCTCGGCGACGCTGCGACCATCAAAGCGCACGGTGCATTCTATCGGCAGAGCATGGATAGGGGCGTCAGCTTCATCGACGTCCGGGACGTGGCTCGGTCAGCCTTGCAGGTATTGACGACATCGGGGCACGACAACAAAGCGTACGAACTCTCAGGGCCTGAAAGGCTAACCAACGTGGAGACGGCCAATATCTTGTCGAGGGTGCTAGGCAGGATAGTCACCTATGTGCCTGTGTCCGCCGAGTCTGCCAGGACTGCAATGCGCGCCGCGGGGCTTCCCAACGACCGTATCGACTCCATCGAAAATCTCATGTCAGCATATCAGAAAGGTGTTGGGGAGTCGCTAACCCCCGATCTCGAAAATCTGATCGGACAGCCCGCAATTTGCTTTGAACAATTCGTTAAAGACAATATCGCAGCCTTCCAATAGCGTGAATAGACTGGCCGGCAGGCGGCACGGCGATCTGATCTTGACACAAACTCTCCGGGTGCTTGCCCTTCCCCTGCACCCACTTCATCGACCGGGCGTCATCTCGCCATTGCTCACTAAAGCAGAGTTCCAAAGTCCATCGCAATGCCGCCTCGGTTTTCACCAAATCAAGCATCAGCTCGCGCATGCGACTGCCGCGATAAGCTCAAAGTGAGCGGTGCCCGCAAAATGCGGTTCTTGCGAGGTCAGATACGGCCCGGACCCGCATTTTCCGTTACCGCAAACGGTACTTTTCCTGCTTTGTATGGAATAACTATCGAGGATTTTGGAACCGATTCGAACATCCCCATTACTCTTGAGTCTTGAACAAAATGATCGATCATCGATGTATGGTTAGTTAAGTTTCCTACTCAATCATTCCCAAGCGTCCCTGTGCATTGGGCTTGCGTTGAAATACTGTAAGCACGCGGAGTCCCCCCTCCTCCCGCGCGCAGCAAGCTAACGATTAGCGACGACGAGATACGCTTAGATGCATGTTGGAGAATCCTCTTCATACTATCTTCCGGTGGAATCTGGCCGACAATTCATGAATGCTGAGATCGGGTAAAGATTTCGGATGCTCGCCGCAGGCCTACACGAACCGCCTGATCAAGCGCGTCGACGTTCTAATTCCATCAACTCCGCTACGTGGGCGTTGGGCAGCTCCAAATTGTTCAGTTGTTGGCGCGTGAGCGCGCCGATGTGTTGCCCACTCCAACCGCGTCTGCTGAAGGAAAACCTGTTGACTGCGCTACACCTCGCCTCGCATAGGTGAGCAAATGGGCTTTACTTTGCCGCTCGAATTTCAAGAATCCATTCGTGAATTTTCAAGATATTGTTAAGAAAGTCCACCGCGTCATTCATTTATGAGGATGTCTAAAGTAGGCGTGTTGTTTGCCGATATCAAGTCTGCCATAGCCTGGTGCGAATACGACGCACCTGTATGTTGCCGCGAACGACCGAAATCTTTACCAAGGAACAGAGTTCCATGTCGAAATGGAAGCCTCACTGGCTGTGGATACTGCACTGCCTTCTCGCGCCGCTGGTGTTCGTGGCCATAACCGTGCCGCCCGCCGATGCAAGCAGTACCTGGTACGAGGGATCAACCCCAGTCTTTCGCCACATCGAGGTTCCCAGCGACATCGCGCCGACAGCAATGCTGCAGGATAGAGACGGCCTGATCTGGATTGCATCGCAGACCGGCCTGGCCAGTTGGGATGGCTATCGTTTCCGAAGCTACACTGCCAATCCGGACATACCCGGCAGCTTGCCCTCGTCCTACATCAACGCGCTGCAGGAGGATCGCGAAGGGCGGCTCTGGGTGGGCACGGATGGCGGCCTGGCGCAACTCGACAAGGCGACCGGCAACTTCCGGACGCTGAGCGCGGCCCCCCGGGGCTTGAGCAGTGGACGCGTGTTCGCGCTTGCTGCCGACGGCGCAGATGGCCTGTGGGTGGGCACGGCCGCTGGGCTCGACTGGCTGTGCCTTGCCACATGCAAGGTGCGGCGCCAAGGCGAAGGAGCCATTCCGCCGGGCCTCCCGGCAAGCCAAGTCCGCGCGCTCGTTGTCGATCGTGGTGGCAATCTGTGGGTCGGGACCCTCGCAGGAATGTATGTACTGCGCACCGGCGCTCATGTCTTTCAAGCGGTGCCGACCGACGGCGCCGCCCGGGCCGCCATTGAGGCGCGGCGACTGCTTGAGGACAAAGCAGGGCGTATCTGGATTGGGACGCGCGAGACCGGCGCCTTCGTCATCGACCCAGGCGCCACGACGGCCCGGCAAGTGCGCGACAGCGAACGTAGTGACGGAAAGGGGGTCGAGACCGACTGGGTCGCTGCGATCGTCGACGCTGGCGATGATCAGGTGTGGCTCGGCACCTGGACTCGGGGTATTGTGCAGGTGAACACGCGGACCTGGGCGACGCGACGCCTGCGCCACGACACTGGTCTGCCCAGCAGCCTGGGTTCGGACGATGTGGCAGCGCTGCTGCGCGACAGCAGTGGCCTCGTCTGGGCTGGCGGACCGAATCTGTTCGATTCGATCGATCCCACACAGCGTGCAATATCCACCTGGTACGGCACCGGTGGCCGCCTGCAAGGCGGCACGAATGCAGCAGTGAGCGCAGTGCTCGTGCAACCCGACGGCAGTGTCTGGCTCGGTAGTTACAACGGCGGTGTCGACATCGTGCCACCAGACCGTGGGCGCGGCCGACGACTGGTGGCCCAGGATGGCCTGTCGAGCACGGCGCTCCCTATGAGTGGCGTGTTGTCGATCATAGGTGCGCCGGATGGTGGAGTCTACATCGGTACCTCCAAGGGTCTGTACCGGACGCGCGACGGCGGCCGTAGCGTCGAGCGGATGGAGTTCCCCGGCCTCGCGCCCACTGCGTTGGCACGAACGCTGTGCATGGTCGGCGACACGCTCTGGATCGGGGGAGGCAACGGCCTGAGCTACGTCGACAGGTCCGCGCAAGGCACAGCAGCACACAGCATCCCTAGCCTGCATGGCGCCGATATCACGAACCTCAACTGCCTCAAGGACGGCTCGCTGTGGGTGGGTACGATGACGGGGCTGGTGCGGTACTGGCCGGCAACCGGCCGCATTGAACGGCCCTGGCCGGAGGGGCCGGGGCGCGTCGGTTTGCCGAGCAGCATCGTGACCTCGGTGGTGCAGGACAGACGAGGCCGGCTGTGGGTCGCGTTCTATGGCGGCGGCGTGCGCGTGGTCGAGCCCGGCGCGAGGGGAGCGGCTGCTCAGGTGCACCGCATCGGTCGCGAGCAGGGCCTGCAGAACAACGCCGCGAACGCTCTGCTGCTCGACGCGCAAGGCAACGCGTGGGTAAGCACCGACAGTGGCATCGTGCGCATCGACCGCGACACCTTGGCAACAACGCTGCTGCAACAGGCCGACGGGGCGGGACTGCTGTCGTACTGGACTTCGGCAGCCGGTGTCACGCCAGAAGGTGATCTGCTGTTTGGCGGCAATGGCTTGACGATCGTGCATCCCCGCAAATTCCAACCATCACACTTCAAGGCCCCCATCAAGCTCATGGATGCCGACGGTCGACCGATATCGCTGGCCGGCATCACGCTCGGCCCTTCGCAACGCGCTATACAGGTCACCTTCGCTCTGCTTGACTACTCTGCCCCCGAACGTACGCGCTACGCCTACCGACTGGCTGGACTGGAGGAATCGTGGACCGACTCCCCCGCCGACGTGCGCATGGCGCACTACACGAACGTGCCACCCGGCAACTACATGTTGCAGGTACGGGCGTCGAATCGTCCAGGTCAGTGGACGACGTCGGTGAACCTGCCGATCCGCGTCGTGCCGGCGTGGTACGAGACCATTGCCTTCCGCGTGATCGTAGTAGCGTTGCTGTTGGCACTCTTCGGCATGCTGATGCAAGTGCGCACACGGCTACTCCGTCGTCGTGCCGCGGCGCTGGAGACGCTGATAACGCAGCGGACACAAGAGCTCCAGCAACGCTCCGATGAACTCGTGCGTCGCACCGCGGAATTGCAAGCCAGCGAACAGCGGCTCGAGCAGTTGGCTTACTTCGATGGGCTGACGGGGCTTGCGAACCGACGGCATTTCAATGATGATCTGCAGCGTCTGGTTGAGCAGGCGCGTCGAGGCACAGACTTCGCGCTTGTACTGGTCGACCTTGACCGGTTCAAGCCGATCAACGACGCCTATGGCCATGACGCAGGCGACGTGGTACTGAAGGCCGTGGGCTCGCGCTTGTACCAGGCTACGCGCAAGGTCGATCTCGTCGCACGCCTTGGTGGCGACGAATTCGCTGTGCTGCTCACACAACCGGGCGACGCCGAGACCGTCGCCGCGGTATGCGAGCGCATGATGGCCACATTCGCCCAGCCGATTCCGTACCGCGACCTGTCGTTGGAGGTTGGGGCGAGCGTGGGCGTAGCGCGGTGCCCGCAGGACGCACAGGATGCCATCGCACTGTACAAGGCCGCGGACGTGGCGCTCTACGCAGCGAAGGAGGCTGGCCGGGGCGCTTGGCGCTGCGCCCGGCCGTATTTTTGATATAGCCCTATCTACACGATGATCAACTCACGACCAAATTCAGCCGCCTCGCCAATCGACGACTGTGTCGGTAAGACAGATATCGGCTGTTGACAGCAAGCGAATGAACTCCAGAGGTAGCCGTGCCACAGTGTCGTCCGGCTCTATTTTGACAACAGTGAACGCCCCCCGCACCTTCACCCTTCTCGGAATCAAGAATTAAAGGATGACCGTGATGTTGAAAACCATCGTATGGCTCTCCGCGTTTGTGCTACTTGGCGTGGAGCAAGGCGCTCAGGCATCTTACACAGTGGCACAAAGTGTACCGGAGGGGTTTGGTAGCAGCACCACGGGTGGCGCGGGAGGCGAGGTGGTGCGCGTTTCGACAACGGCCCAATTGAAATTCGAACTTTGTCGAAAAATTGACCAGCATGGCTCATGTGCCGACTCTTCGCCGCGAATCATCGAGGTGTCGGGGTTGATCGATTACACCGGTAGTGAGGGAGCAACCGCCAAGCCGGGATGCGACTACGGACTTGTTTGTACGGCGCCTTATAAGACCGAATCCCTCGTTCTTTTGAATGAAAATGATCACCATTGCGATGGTAAGGATATCAAACAAATAACCTTTGATGTGGCAGGAGATAGGCCACTACTAGTTGGTTCGAATAAGACCGTGATTGGCATTGGTCCTATGAGCGGAATTAAGGGAAAGGGTTTGCGGCTTAGCAGGGTAAAAAATGTTGTTGTTCGAAACCTGACCATCACTGACATCAACCAAGGAACGATCTTTGCAGGCGACGCACTATCGTTGGACGATGCGGAGCAAGTCTGGATCGACCACAATCGGTTTCAAAACATCGGCCGGCAAATGATCGTAAGTGGCTTCGGACCAGCCGTAAACGTTACCATCTCCTGGAACGATTTCAATGGAAAAAATGTCTATTCGCATACCTGCAACGGTACGCACTACTGGAATTTGCTGTTGGCCGGGAAGACGCAAAGTATTACGTTAAACAATAACTGGTTCCATGACTTCTCTGGGCGTGCCCCGAAGATCGGCGGTGACTCCGTGGTCGTTCATCTGGCAAACAACTACTTCCAAAACGGCTCATGGCATGCGCTGGATGCGGTTAAACCAGTCAAAGTACTTGTCGAAGGGAATTATTTTGAGAACGTCAAGGTTCCAATCACGGTCACCTTCAAACCAGGGTACATCTTCGGCTCACCTGATGCAGTTGATTTGGCCACACAAAATCGATGCCGAACCGCGTTGGGTCGAGATTGTATAAGCAATATCGCAACACCAATGCCAGCTATCAATGGATTTGACACCAACAGCGTGGTTCTGGATGCGTTTGAGTCTGTATCGAAAGCTACCATCATCAACCCCCGCACTCCTCAAGGTATTCCGGACATAGTAAAGGCTGGCGCTGGCCCCGGTCATATTTAGGAAATTCCACGAATTTCGACTAACCTATTGATCAATCAATCAATCAATTAACGGCGGCAAATCGTCAAGCGTCGCTGGGGCAATTGCGCAGCGGTTTGATAGGTTTTGCAACGAAAGGCTTCGTGAATAACGTTTTTTCGTCAATGACTCTCCCGGCAGGCTGTGCCGCGCGGGCACGCGCACTGGGTAGTGCCACGCTCTACTAGGCAGCGGGTCTCCCGTGCGCGGTCGACCCGCTGGTGCGCACGATCTGGAACGGCGCCTTCATTGCTGCCCCTGTGTATCCACTGGTATGTTCGCCCGGTGACAACCTCGCGATTCCCATTGCCATGGAACGTGTGCAGCGCGGTAGCGTGCTCGTGGTCAGTACCAGCAATTTTGTGGCCGGCTACTGGGGCACAGTGCTCATCGTTGCCGCCGAAGCCGCTGGCGTGGTCGGACTCGTCATCGACGGCGGAGTGAGAGATGTCGCGGCCATGACGGCGCGGAGTTTCCCTGTATTCGCCTGCGGAATTTCTGTACGCGGCACCGTGAGGGCCAGCGCACCCTCGGTTGGCCAGCCTACTTCGCTTACCGGCGTGCCGGTCGCTCAGGGTGATCTGGTGATCGCCGACGACAACGGCGTCATCATCGTCCCGTCCGTCCATGCAGAACGCACCCTCCTCGCCAGCGAGGCTCGAGCCGCCAAAGAAGCCGCGATGATTCAAAAGTTAGTTGACCGCGCAAGCACACTGGAACTGATGGGCCTAACATATTGGGGAAAAAGCCCATGAGTGTCGATGGGCATCGCCTGAACACATTTCTCGCAAAGGCAAGGTCTTCCGCGACCTGCCGCATGATGGACCATGTTGCGGCACGCCGTGCATCGGGTGCCAGAATCACTATGCTTACCGCCGGCGAGCCCGACTTCGACACGCCCCAGCACATCTGCGACGCTGCAGTCGAAGCGATTCGGACCGGACACACGGTATTCGGCATGCACGGGCTTCACGACGCTGTAGCCAGCAAATTCCGACGCGAGAACAGCCTTGATGTCAGTTGGCAGGATACGATCATCTGCAGCGGTGGTAAGCAGGTCATGTACAACACACTGGCTGCGACGCTAAACAAAGGCTATGAGGTCATCGTCCCGGCACCGTGCTCGGTAAGTTACCCGGAGATGGTTCAGTTGTGCTGAGCGACCCCGATCATATGGCCTGCGGCAGCGAAAACGATTTTAAGCTGACACCGCAAGTGCCAGCCGATGCGATCGGGCCGCGCACACGCTGGGTGATCCTGAACTCACCGCCCAACCCGACAGGTGCTATCTACACCCGGGAAGAACTCGCAGCGCTTGCGGACGTACTACTCGCCCACCCACACAGATTCTCTGTGTTATCAGATCATATCTATGAGCACCTCATCTTCGATGGTGCTCCCTTCTACACAATCGCTCAGGTGGAGCCGCGGCTGTCGTCACACACGCTGACGATGAACGGCGTGTCGAAAGCTTAAGCCATGACGGACTGGCGAAAAACTTCAAGGTCAACACAGACCTCGGGGGCCTGTTCGATCTCGCAGCACGCGGCTTTGGCCGCGCTAAACGGCCCTCGGCACTTCATCGGCGAAACGCGGGCCGTTTTCGAGCGGCGCCGCAATATGATGGTTCAAATGCTCAACGAAACGCACGGGCGAACATTCTCGACACCCGGTGGAGCATTTTATGCATTCGAGTCTTGCGAAGGCTTGATCGGGCGCACAACGCCGGCAGGAACCCTGTTGCGCACAGACGAGGATGTTGTCCGTGCGCTACTGGATGAGGCCAATGTCGCCGTTGTTCAGGGCAGCGCATTTGGCCTGGCGCCGTATATCCGGATCGCCTACGCCTTGAACCACGAATCCCTGCGCAGGGCATGCGAAGCAATCCGGTGTTTCTGCGCATTGTTGTAGAACGCGCCGGCCCGGTTACGTCAATGGAGCTATCTCTCGGTCCTTCGCACATGCCTTTCCTGGCAGGAAAGCATGCTTGAGAAACCATCGATTACCAGGCTCCAAAAACTGTATCACTATTGATGCCATGAGATCGCTTACTGGAGACACTTGGATGAAAATCCCATTGCAAGGGGTTGATGTGCTCGAAATGGGGCAATTGATCTCAGGTCCGTTCGAGGGCTAGCGAAAAGATGAACGACATCATCTCAACTTCGACAATAGCATCCGACGGCGATTCAGTCGATCCGACTTCGACCTTGCGGTCACCCGTCAAACCGGCGAATACTCCTCGGGCCGGGCAACATAGGGAAGGCACCGAGTCTGGAGATTGGATGGACGCAAGCCTTCCGTTTCGAACAACGGAATGGTAACGATCGCTTGGAGCCATTTCGTCAAAACGTATAGCCGACCGACGTAAAAACTGTGAGCCCTGTTCGACGCTGCACGACGGGACTATCAGCGACTGTGTTTGTATAGCGTGTGGCGTCCAGCATCAGATCAGCGGACCAACGCTTGTCAAACTTGTGAGTCCAAGTGGCCGCGAGGGAAATAGCGTAAAGCCCCGCCCCCGGCGAATAAGGCCTGAGACCCGAGTTAATACTCTGCGACGGCGTCACGCCAAAATAGGTCTGATTGTATTGACCATCGCCCAGTTTCGCGTCCAGGTCAAAGACGATCGTATCTGCGGCAGTCTGTAATGCCGTGCTCTCCAACCCAAATTGGTACTGGTTGCCACGCACGTGGCCATCGAGACCGAATTCGGCTTGTGCATTCACTGAAAGCCATGGGGTGATTCGCTGTGAAAGTGTGACGGTACTCGTAACCGTTCCTTTTACGTCTCCCATCCCCTTCAGATAGTCAGAACCCGGGCGGAAGAAGTCGTTCTCGTCTGCGCGGCCGTAGTCGTAATTAAATGTCTGTGATATGTAAAACCCGGATGCTGTCTGATACTGGACACCAGCGCCCCGAATGAAGTCAGCGAAGAAGATGCCGCGACTGATATTGAATGTTGGCAACGCATCAAAGCGGAAATCTTTAGCGCCCATGTAGCGCTGGTCAACTCCTGCACCCACTCCGATGCTGACGTCAGTTTGCGTGCCAAAGAGTTCGCTAATCGTCGACGTCTGTGCAGCGTTGTCTGCGGGTGTTTGAGCCTGCGCCGTCGTCGAAAACAGGGCAAGCGTGCTCATTGCCGCCAGCACTATCGGCATTGCGACGCCGACTGGTTTGAAAGACCGATACATTAAACCTTCCGATCGTTGCGGGTGTGAACAATACTATGCCGGCGGCATATCAAGAATCTGTCTGTGCCTCATCAAGATTTCGTTAAGAGTCGATTCGGCCAGTACGCTAGTCGAGCTTGCTTAGCGGCGGGTCGCCTCTCGTATCGCAGCGACGCGCAGCCCGACGGTCCCTGCAAAGAGCAGGTCGTAAAGCACCGGAATCAGACCCAATGTAACCAGGGTGCCTAGCGCGAGACCGCCGATGAGTGTGATAGCCATGCCCGTCCACAGCGGCCCCGCGAACATCATCAACGGGATCAGCCCGACAATGCAGGTCAGTTTGGTCATCAGGATAGGCCGCAGCCGTTTGACCGCGCCCGACAGCACCGCTTCGTGGCGAGACTGACCGGCGGCTACCTCCTCCTCAATGCGCTCGAGCAACAGGACGGCATTATTGACGATGATCCCTCCCAGCGAAAGCAGACCGAATGTGGCCATAAAACCGAACGGATAACCGGTTGCCAACAATGCGAGCGCAGCGCCGATCAACGCGAACGGAATGCTCACAACAACGATAAACAGCTTGCGAAACGACTTGAACTGCCACACGAAGATCAGCAGCATCGCCAGTACGGCATGCGGCATGTATTGCGCTAGCGCATCATTGGTCTCAGCCGACTCCTCTATCTCTCCTCCGATCTCGATGCGGTAACCTGGTGGAAGCTTGAACGCCGCGACGGCCGATTCGAGGCTGTCCACGATAGTCGTTGCAGTCATCGAGGGATTGCGCCCAGACACCGTAATCGTCCGGACAAGGTTCCTTCGCTGAATCGTTGACGGCTCTGAACCCAGTGTCACACAAGCGACCGCGGCAAGCGTGACCGGTACACCACCCGATCGAGGGTAGATAAGGGTGCCGCCTAAGTTCTCGGTCGCGCGGCGCTCGCTCTCTGAACCGCGCACGATCACCGGCACCGCAGTGTCGCCATCGTGAATCTCGACCTCCTGCACGCCGCTGTAGCGAATCTGTAAAGCCTGCGCGATATCGGCGCTGCTTACGCCGGCCTGGCGGGCTCGCACCTGGTCGACGACAACCTGGTAACGTGGAATCCGCGCACCCCAGTCATCCTGTACGTCCACCGTGCCCGGAAGGTTACGCAGTGCCTGCTCGATATGAGCAGCGGCTGCACGCAACACAGTCTCGTCGGGACCGATCACACGGTAGACCGCCTTCCCTGATTCGGTGGCTCCAAGCGAAAAGCGTTTAGGTTCCGCGCGAACCTCCGGGAAATATTGAAGCAGATGATTTCGGATACGCGAGATCGCCGCGTCGATGTCCGTGCCCGCGTGAACACTTACGGTGAAGTAACCGACATTGGAGGCGGGAAGCGGAGGATTCAGACCTAGCACGATACGCGGTCCGCCGTCAGCGACATAACCGATGCTGTCGGCCACATCCGGGTTCTGCCTGCTGTCCGCGAGCCACTGGCTGATAGCTTGCACCACCTTTAAGGTCTCTCGGGAATCTACACCAGGTTGCAGCGTCAACGGAATTTGAAACTGCAGCCGGTCCGATGGCGGCAGGAAACTGTATGGCAGAGATGCCAACACGCCGACCGCGCCCGTCAGTAGCAGCAGCATGATCGCAATAAAGGCAAGCTTGTTGCGCAGCAATACCTGAATCACATAACGATAGCCTCGATACAGTTTCGAATCGTAGGCGGGCTCCTCGTCGGAGTGGGCAGGTACCGTCGAGAAATAGAGGCACAACAGCGGTGTGACAGTCAGGCTCAAAGCCCAGGAGCCGAGCAGCGTCACGGCCAGAACAATGGGCAGTGAACGCAAGTACTCGTTGGTGCTGGTATGCCCGAGAAAGAACGGGGAGAACGCCAGCACGATGACCAGCGAGGATGTGAGTAGCGGTACCGCGAGGGTACGCCCCGCCTCGATGCATGCCGAACGCCGTGCTTCGCCGGCATGAAGGCGCCGCTCGATGTCTTCGGCAATCACGATGCCGTTATCCACCAGCAGACCCAACGCAATAATGATGGCGGCAATCGATACCGTCTGCAGCTCCACGTTCAACACCCGCATTGCGATCAGCGAGCCCAGGATGGTCAGCGGGACGATTGCGCCAACCACCAGTCCTGTACGCCAGCCCAGGAATAGCATCACAACGGCCATGACGATCACTACAGTTTCAGCCATGACGTGATGCATCTTACCCATTTCCCGCTCGACCACATCCGCCTGGAACGTCACTATATGCTGGGAAAATCCAACCGGAAGCGCCTTCGCTATTTCATCCAGACGCTGACGCAGAGCCGCGCCGAAGGCTTCAACGTTTTGGCCTAGCGCCATCGAGACGGCAAGCACGGCAGCGGGCTTACCCTGATACATCGCAGCCGTTTCCGGAGGATCGGCCGGCATGGCGCGGATTTGCGCTACCTCGCCTAACGCCACCTCCACGCTCTGTCCATCCTTCGGCACCGCAATCAGGAAACGCCGCAGATCGTCCAGCGTACGCACCTCTCCCGTGGTCGCGACCGTAAATGCCAGACCAGAGACAGATGGAAGGCCGCCAGGCATGACGATACTCTGTGCGCGCAACTGCTGCATCACTGCAGCTGGACCAATCCCGAGGCCGGCCAGCCGTTGACGGTTGAATTCTACGTATACGCGGTCTTCCTGAAGGCCAAACAGGGAGATGCGTTCCACGCCGGGCAAGGCGTAAAGTTGCTCCCGCATGCTTTTCAACTGCTCACGCACTTCACTCATAGTGAAGCCCGGCGCGGTGACCGCGACCGATGCTACGGCCACCCGACCGAAGTCGTCATCGACGAACGGCCCGATGCTGCCCTCGGGATAACCGGAGCTTGCCTCGGTAACCTTGGCCCTTACCCGCTGCCACAAGGCGTCGAGATCCTCGACCTGGTCATAGGCGGTGATCTGAATCACGACACTACCTGGGTGAATCGTCGTCAGGATGCTCTTGATCCCAGGCAGTTCGCGTAGCCGCTCCTCGGTCGGCTTCGCCAGCAGGTTCTCAACGCGTTCCGCTGTCATGCCGGGATAGTAAACGGTCACCAGTGCATCCCGTACGGTCACCGTTGGCTCTTCCTGAGACGGAAATCGCAGGAAAGTGAATACGCCGCCGACCAGAATCAAAAGCGCGACAAACAGGGTCAGGCGACCGGCGCCGAGTGCACGTCGGGTAAGGTTCATAACGTCGATTCCCGGCCGAATTGAGTTTCGGGCTGGAACAGGCGCACGGCCTGACCGTCAATCAGGAACTGCGCACCCGTGGCGACCACGGCCTCGCCCGGCGAAACGCCTTCACGCAAAAGCACGTGCCCGTCGCTGACCGTCTCCGGGACGACCCTGCGGCTCACCACCTTTCCCGTGTGGGTGTCGTAGACAAATACGCGGGCCGGTTGTCCCGGCGCTGCCGGCAGGAGTGCAGTCACAGGGACCGAAGGCAGTTCCGGCCGCGTCATCGGCAGTGTCAGCAACACAGTCTCGCCACTGCGCAGCACCGTACCTGCTTCGGTCGCACGGAAAATCGCTTCCACCAACGCGCCGTTCTCGGTCCTGCTTGAAATCTTCTCCAGCCGAACCGAAATAGCTTGCGAAGATTCGTCGCTCGGGTGGGCTACTGCGATAGTTCCGGGCTTGAGATCCTCTGCCAACACAGCCGGTAACGTGCCCACCACCTCAACGCGACCCTCGCTTTCGATTCGCAGCACGCTCTGGCCTGCCGCGACGTCGGCGAAGGGCTGTGCATTCCGCCCCACTATCCGCCCGTCAAAAGGCGCAACGATCGCGCTATTGCGAAATGCACGCGCAGCCAGTGCCTCGGCTGCGCGTGCACCGGCCAGTTGCTCCTCGGAGCTTAGATAACCGGCGCGTGCAGCCGCTAGAGCCGCCGGTGAAATCACCCGGTCATCGAAGAGAACCTGCTGCTGACGATAGGTCGTTTCACGCTCGGTGAGTTGCGCCTTCGCAGCACCGACGTCCGCGCGCGCCTGTTGCAATTTCAACTGCATAGGCTCGCTGTCCAGCCGGGCCAGCGTTTGTCCGCGCCGAACTGCATCTCCGATGTCAACGACAACAGCGGCTACACGCCCTGAAGTCTCGAAGCCAAGATCGGCACGCTGCTCTTCGCGAACGAGACCGATAACTGGCAACTCGCTATCCGACACGCTACGTACAGTTTCAACCTTGACTGCCCGTAGCGGAGTCTCGGGCGCCGGAGTGGCACGGCTACACCCCGTCGTTAGCGTCAGGGCCAATAACAAGCTCGCGGCGAGTTGGAGAGAAACGTATTTCACGACATGTATTCCAGTTTTTTGCACGGTTGAGCCACACCTCAGGGGCGCGGTGATCAGAGCGAGGGTTCTCAAGATTCTTGGGCCGTATTGGGTAGCACGCTCACTTGCACGCCATATAAGGCGCGATACAGGGTCAGCTGGTTGAGCTCGAGCGCCTGATGCGCCTCGATGCGCGCCACGTTCGTTTGGGCAAGGCGCACGCGGGCGGCAAGTAGCGTCGGTCGGTCCGCCCATCCTGCTGCGAAACGTGCGGTAGCACGGCTTACGCGCTCGCGCTCGGTTGCCGTCAATGCCCGCTCCCAGCGCAACTGCTCGATCAGCGGGCCGCGTGCGGCCAATGCATCTGCGACGTCCCGGAACGCCGACTGCACGACCCTTTCATATTCCGCTACCGCTACGTCCTTGCGTAGATGGGCGAGATCGAGATTGGCCTGGTTGCGTCCGTTGTCGAAAATCGGCAGCGTCACTTGCGGAACGAAAGTCCAGACTCCGGTGCTCCGTTCGAACAGTCCGGCCAAGCCAGCACTGGCAGTGCCCACCGACGTGCTCAACCGGATCGACGGAAAAAAGGCCGCGCGCGCCGCGCCGATGTCGGCGTTGGCCGCCCGCAACCGTTCCTCAGCCTGGATGATGTCGGGTCGCTGCAGCAGGACCTCTGACGGGACGGCCTTTAGCCAGTCAAGCGGCTCGCCGGTGTCGGCGAGTTCATCGAGCGTTCCGGTCAATGCCGGCGTTTCGTCGCCAGTGATTAGCTGCAGTGCGTTGCGGGCGGTGGCCTCGTCTGCCTGTGCCTGAAGCCACCGCATGCGGACGTGCTCGGCATCACTGCGTTGTAGATTGAGTTCGTCCAGAGCGAGCGATCCCACCTGCTCCTGACGCTCGGTCAATGACAGCATGGTTTGTGTATCGGCATCTAACGCATGAAGCTCTTGCGCGGACGAAGTAGCCGCTCGCTCTATCACATACGCCCGCAAGACTTCTGTAATAAGCGCACCGCGAAAGGCCCGTTGCCCCTCGACGCTTGCCAGGTACCGATGCCTGGACGCTTCAGAGAGGCTGCGCACGCGGCCGAAGAAGTCCAGTTCGAAATCCGATATGCCGACGGTGGCGGTACTCACGTCCTGGCCATAGCGTGTATCAAGGTCTGAATTGCTGAAGCGCTGCCGGTCAAGTTGAGCGGATGCGTCCAGCTCTGGTAGCTGCTGCGCGCTGTCGATCCGGTTCAATGCACGAGCCTGCTCCACTTGTAGCGCCGCAATCCGGAAATCGCGGTTGTGCGCCAAGGCCTGCTCGACCAGCGGAACCAGATCGTGGTTCGGAGAGAATGAAACGAGGAAACGCCGTTCTGACTCGGAGAGCACGACCGGTGCAGCACCTGCGTCGGCAGCGTCGCCGACGTATTCAAGGGCTCCATCCAGCCGCGCCGGTATGGGCGCCGCAGGCCGTTGGTAAGGCGGCGCCAACGAACAAGCCGAAAGGCTGATCGCCATGAGTCGCGTCACCGCGAGCGCGACCACCCGCGTTCGAAGAAAGGCCCCGCACCGATACTCCGTTGAAGATAAGATAGCCATCAGACCGACGCTCGATGTCAAATTGGTGAGCGATGATGTCAATTCATTTTCAATTTCCCCTCCGGACACTTTCAAGATTTCATTAAGAGGCCCTTATGACAGGCAAGCGTGTGCTCGTGATCGAGGATGATGGGGTGAGCGCCAGCACGCTGGATGCGTATTTGCGCCGGGATGGCTTCGAGGTCGCCATTGCCGAAGACGGGCAACGCGGCATCGAAATGCACGCCCGATGGAAACCCGATCTGGTGCTGCTCGACGTGATGCTGCCGAAACTCAGCGGCACCGAGGTCCTCTCCGCCATTCGCCGCGTCGGCGACACCCCGGTGATCATGGTGACCGCCATCGGCGATGAACCGGACAAGATCGGGGCACTTCGTTATGGCGCAGATGATTACATCGTCAAGCCGTACAACCCCAAGGAAGTGGTCGCAAGAGTGGTGGCTGTATTGCGTCGACTCGGCTCCAGCCGTGCGCAGCCCAGCAACCAACTGCGCGATGGTGCGCTAACGGTCGATCTTCAGGCCTATACGGCGCATGTGGACGATTCGGAACACGGCCGCGCAAAGCTGGATCTCACACCGACCGAGTTCAACCTTCTTGCGACATTGCTAAGGACTCCATTTAAGGCTTTCACCCGAAGCGAACTGCTGGAAGCCTGCTTACCCGAAAGTGGCGCGCTGGAGCGAGTTGTCGATGCCCACATTCACAATTTGCGCCGCAAGCTGGAAGCACACGGTATGGTCGACGTGCTGGTCACGGTACGCGCGGTCGGCTATCGCTTCCGGAGTACGCAATGAAACGCCCTCATCTCCTGCACAGGTCGCCCATCTCGCTGCGGTATTGGGTCGGCCTGCGCATGAGCGCCCTCGCCGTCGGTGCCGTGGTCAGTATCGCTATGTGCATGTGGCTGCGCTTCGCAATCTGGGATTTCTACACCATGCATCAGATTCCCGCTTCGGCTCGCCCTGAGCTCGAAGCGCTGCGTGCCGCCCCGGAACTCAACCAGGCAAGGCTGTGGGAGCTTTTCCAGCGGTATTACAACGTCAGGGATTTCCTTCCCGGCGTGGCGAGCCGCGACTGGCTTCTGCTCGCCGCACTGGTAATCGGCTCGGTTCCGCTCGTGGTTCTGGGAGGGCTGCTCGCTTCCCGACCTTTGTCGCAACAGCTCTCAAACGTCGCACAGGCTGCCCACAAAGTGACACAGGGTGATTTTTCTGCCCGTGCGCCGGTAGTTCCTGGCGCCCCCGAAGACCTAAAAAGTCTTGCGGATGACTTCAATGGGATGACAGCCAAGCTGGAGCAGTACGAACGTGAAGTTCGCGACTCGAGCGCAGTGCTTGCGCATGAACTAAGGACCCCGCTCAACGCCGCGATGGGGCGCGTACAGGGAATGCTCGATGAGGTGTTCCCGAGCGACCCTGACCAGCTTCTCATGGTCAAACGCCAACTCGATCAGCTCAACCGCCTGGTCGGCGACCTGCATCTACTGTCGTTAGCGCGGGCCGGCCAACTGGCCATGGAGGAGAGCTGCTTCAACCTGAACGATCTGGTCAGCGAGCGGCTAGCCTGGTCGGGGCCGCAACTCAACGCGGCCGGGATCTCCCCGCAGGTGCGAATCCCGCATGACCTGACGTTAACGGCTGATCGGGACCGCATTGGCCAGGTATTGTCGATCCTGATTGAAAATCTGCTGCGCTACGCTGCAACAGGTCGTTCGTTGGAAATCACGGCCACTGTGGCTGAAAAACGCCTACTTCTGGAAATCTCCGATCGTGGACCAGGGGTCGGGCAGGAAGAGCTACTCCGCATGTTCGATCGCTTCTGGCGGGCCGAGCACTCGCGCGCGCGACCATGGGGTGGCAATGGTCTGGGGTTATCAATTGCCTCTGCTATCTGCGATGCTCACCATGGGACAGTGCACGCCGTCAATCGCGAAGGTGGCGGCCTCGCTGTGCGCATCCTGCTTCCCCTCGACCGACCTGCGTCACTCTCACTCTAGTGTCGGCACATCGACACGGGCACTAGGCCGCCGAACGGGGCGTTTGCCCTGTCCAACGCTTGAAAGCGCGCCGAAAATTGTGGGAATCGCTGAAACCCACCTCGTACGCAATCTCCTCGATCGAAAGCCTCGAATTCTGCAAGAGCGCGGACGCGCGCCGCTGACGTATGCCGTCTAACAGAGACTGATACGACACGCCACAACAGGCCATTTTTCGCCGTAAGGTCCGCTCGCTCATGCAAAGCTGAGCCGCAATCGCGGCTAGCGTCGGGGTCTGCTGCAAGTCGCGCCGCACGATCCTCTCGACAGACTCGATGAGGTCCGAATCGTCGCTATCCTGCTTCCTCGCCAACTCAAGAAAACGCAGCGCCTGCCTATGGCTCAACGGATCGTAGGTGGCGATTCTCTTGCTGCTCCACGAGGAGTCGCACGAGAACACATTATCCTTCCGACCAAACCGCACCGGACATCCAAACGTGCGCTCGTACTGATCAGCATAAGATGGGCGGTCGTAGCTAAACTCCACCGAAGAGGGGTGGAAATCATCACCAATGAGGGCATGCCCGATCCTCATGAAGCTACCGAATGCCTCCTCCACGAGGAACATCTCTATATCAGGTTCATGAAAGTGGCATGTTGCATTGATCGACATTCTCGACTCGTCATGCGTGTAATCGAGACGAAGCATCGACCCAGCGTACTCCTGCATCTCAACACCCAGTGCGACGGCATCGCCGAAGGTGGGACTGGTAAGCAAGGCGTAGCCGACGAGGCCAATTGAACCGATCGTCTCGTTACTCGCTATTTCCAGCCCAATACCCCGTCCCGGCGCCAGTTCGATTGTGCGGCGAATCATCTCGCTCGCCTGACGAAACGAAAGCCGGCACTCGGGGTCAGAAAGATCCGCAATCTCAAACCCGAGACCTAGGCACAAACGCTCGGGATTGATACCAAAACCCGGGCTCATCGCGGCCAGACATCGCAACAGGTAAACCTGCAGGTTGGCCGTCGTATACCGTTCGGTGCTATGCATGTCATGCGTCTCCGTTTTCCCGTGAGTGTAGGCGACCGGGCGGCACCGGTCGCTCCGGGGAAACGACAGGGTATGGTGTCAGAAATAGTGCCTCAAGCCCACCATGATGCCCGTCTGCGTCGTATTGTCGGTCGGAGCCTGTCCATCGAGGCCGACCAGTTGTGCGCCGACAAGACCACCACGATAGATCGATCTGTCCGCTTCGGCATACAGCATGTCTCGCTTGGAAAGGCTGTAGCCGGCGACGATCTGAAATTGACGCGCGCGCCCACCAAAATTGGCCGTGTAGCCGCTCTGCCATGTCCACCACGTATTGAAAGCCATCGTAAATATTGACGTGGCACGGTAAGTGACGCCTGCCAGAACCATTCTCCTTTTATCGAAGCCGCCAGGCGCTGAAGGGGCGGCGACCTGATCCGGAGAGATGATGCCGAGACCTGCCAGATCTGCTGGCGAGAACGGACCGTTGGAAAAGGATGTGAAGTTATTGTCCCGCGCGTTTTCGATGTAGCCCCCGTTAAAGGTCAACTTGCCAATGTCGAACGAACCTCCCGCCGTGTAAATATCGAACTTTGCATCGCTGACATCGTCTCTCGAACGAAGAAACGACCCGCTCAGCCTCAGCCATCCCTGGGTTGGAACCCATGAAAGCGATGCACCTGTCTGGCTTCCCGCCCAGCCCCCACCGGCCTGCCCTCCGGGCGCATACTGCGCCAGAATAACGAGACTGCCGACCTGCGCCGCGTACTGAATCATGTCGCTGGTCCGGGCTCCGCCTAACAGAATCTGCTCCGGTTTGAAGCTGTTGACGTATGGATCCTGGTCGCCTGTCCACATGTTCGAACCAAAAGCGAGCGTCACCCCTTCGAACGCTACGTTGTATTGCCTTCCGAACGTGAGCTGACCGAGCTTTGGGGAGAGAAGACCCACGTAGGAAATCTCAAAGAAATTTGGCGAATCCTGCGGATTAACGCTCCCACTACCTGGATCAAAGTGACTCTCGAGATCGAACAGAGCCTGATTTCCTGAGCCGAGATCTTCCTGTCCTTTGAGACCCCAGTAGCTCTCTGCAAGCCCCCCACCATTCGCCATCGATATCCGACTCCCGCTCGATGCCACCGAGCCATCCGGACCATAAGACACCCCGTTGGTCTCGTAACGTATTGCAGTATCGATGACGCCGTAAAGCGTCAAATTGCTTTGTGCAATCGCCTCTCCAGAACAACAACACGCCAATCCCGCCGCACCGACCACTGCGTAATACTTCAAGTGTTTCTCCATCTGCAGCCCCATATCGTCTCCTCCTTCGTTCCAGTAAGCCTGAGATCGTGCGGACCAGTTCGGCGCACCGCGGCGGCACGCCTTTGGTCCTCCCGTAAGTCCCGTTTCTGTGACAGATTTATTGCTTTACGCGTCAGAGAGAAGTTAGAGGGTCAAATTTCCTTGCACCAAGGCAAACCCGGCCAAATCTGTAGTGCATACCGGCCAGGTTCGAACAAGTCATAGCGCGCCCTGCCGGACACGCCTTGACTGTCAAGCTTGACCTTGACGGACCCCGTGCTGGCCGCTTTTGAATCGTCGAAACACTACTGCTCGTTTTATTCTTGCCTTGTCTATTTATGAACATAAAAAAGGAATCCTCAATGAACAATGTCTCATTGGAAAGCAAGGTGAGCGCAGAGGAGTGGCAGCTAAGGTGCGACCTGGCCGCCTGCTATCGCCTCGTTGCGTCGTACGGCTGGTCCGATCTGATTTTTACCCATATCAGCGCTCGCGTGCCCGGTCCCGAACAGCACTTTCTGATCAATCCGTACGGGCTACTGTTCGATGAAGTCACCGCTTCTTCCCTGATTCTGGTCGACCGGGATGGCAACAAGCTCACGGACACCCCGTTCCCGGTAAACCGCGCCGGTTTCGTGATCCACAGCGCCGTACACGCCGTGCGTGAAGATGTCCAATGCGTGCTTCACACCCACACGCGAGCTGGGGTCGCCGTCAGTGCGCAGCAGTGCGGTCTTCTGCCGATCTCACAGCAGGCGACGTTCGTGCTTGGAGGACTCGGGTACCACGAATACGAAGGTGTCGCGTTGCACGACGAGGAAAAGCCTCGACTTCAGCAGGATCTCGGTAGCGGGACGTTTCTGATGTTGCGCAACCATGGACTTCTCACGGTTGGTCGCAACATCGCAGATGCATTTCTCGCTATGTATATCTTCGAGAGCGCATGCCAGATACAAGTGGCCGCGCAGCCTGGCGGTAGCCTGACGTCAATCGATGCGGAAATTCTCAAAGGCGTTGCAGACGCTGCCCGCGTGCAGACTGACGGCCTGGGAGGCAGCTTCGTATGGCCTGCGTTACGCCGCAAGCTAGATCGGATTAGTCCAGACTACTGCTCGTAGTCGTTGCATTCAAATTCGCATTTTCCACACGTATTCAATTTTTTCTGACCGGAGTGTTCAAAATGGACTACCTCGAAGAAGTCACTTCCCGATTCAAGGAGGCCATCGTCAATGGACCTACCCCACAAAAGAGCCTCAAGATCAATCTCAAGAATCTGGGCTTCGTAGTCGTCACGCAAACAACTGTCAGCAATGATGATACGGAGGCAGATACCACTATCACGATGGGACAGAAGGATTTTCAGGACCTCGTCGCCGGCAAGCTAAATCCACCCGTTGCGTTCATGCAGGGGAAGATCAAGATCAATGGAGATCCCACTGCTGCACTGCAATGGCTGCCTGTCATACAGCGCACGTCAGGTGCATAACGCGTCGAACTCAGCAAGCATCAGGGGCTCGACGTCGGCCCCCCTCGACGTCGAGATCAATCGAGTTCCCGAGAAACAACGAAGGCGGAGATCTTTCCGGTCAACAGTTTCGACGGAGAGATCCGCGCGAGCCAGGTAACACATTTGTTGCTCAGGCCCGGCAGCACAGCCGTGCGCCCGGCCATCATCGCGCGATAGCCGATCATTGCCATCTCGTCCGGCTCACTGTAACCGAGCTTGGCCATTCGACGCTCGTCGACCAGACCAGCGGCAGCGAAGAAATGGGTTCGCGTTGGCCCAGGAGCGAGATGCGTGCAGGTGACACCCGTCCCTCTCAGATCGTACGACAACGCCTCCGACACGCTTATGACGTATGCCTTTGACGCCGCATACGCAGCCTCTAGTCCATGAGGAACGACATAACCAGCGGACGAACTGATATTCAGAACGCGACCTCGTCCTCGCTCGATCATTGGCTTCACGAACCACAACGTCAGCTCCGACAGGGCGACCACATTTAGTTGCAACATGGCCGTCATCTGCTGTGCATCGTAGTCCTGAAAGGCAAGGCCGACGATTCCCGCGCCCGCACTATTGACAAGATACTCGACAGGGTGTCCCAGTGCTTCCACCCGCGTCGCCAACCGTGCCGCCGCACCGGGCACAGCCAGGTCCACTGTGATCGCATGCGCGTCGACGTTGAACGTCTCCCGAATATGCCTGGCGTGCTTCTCGAGAGTAGTCTGGCTGCGTGGACTTGAGCACAGGATCACGTTAATCCCGTCCCGCGCGAACGCTATCGCAAGTTCAGCACCAATCCCGCTTGAAGCACCTGTTATCAAGGCGTAATCCATGTCTCTCCCTGGCGAAATGAGTCAAGTCCTTCGTTAAACGCACTTCGCAACCGTATTCCGACAAAAAGAAACGGGCAGACGCTGGCGAGGTCAGTTTCGGGTCCATCCCGGCCATCCGGCTGTCCGCCGGACCATTGGCCGAAACGGACCCCCAGAACGGCCATCTCTACCCTTGGAGCGAGAAATATCGCTTTATAGGCTTCACTCCGGCACATCATTCTGAAAAAAAGCGGCTGACTGGCACGTTGTCAGACTAATCGGCGAATCCGGCCGCCCATCAACCTTGAAGAACATCCATATGAACCAGACGGCCTCCTATAAGCAAGCGCCCCCTCTCCCGCGCGACTATGGCTATTACCGCCGTGCGCTCGAGGGAGAGCGGTTGCCTGCAGCTTTTGTCGATCTGGACAGTTTTGCTTCGAACCTTGAACGGCTAGGGGAACGGGCGGCCGGACTACCCGTCAGGCTGGTAACGAAATCTGTGCGTTCGCTACCTATGATCCGGCATATCTTCGACACAGCGCCGTTTGTGCGTGGCCTGCTCTGCTACTCGCCGGCCGAAGCCGCGTGGCTGGCGAGCGAGGGATTCGACGACATAGTCGTCGCTTACCCGTCTGTTGAACCCGATGATCTGCGCGCCGTCGCCGCGCAGATACGGACCGGTCACGCAATTACGTTGATGGTCGACAGTCTCGACCAGGTGAAAACCCTCGACGTAATTGCCCGTACCGAAAACGTGGTATTTCCACTGTCGATAGATCTGGACATGTCTTCGTCGTTTCCCGGACTGTACTTCGGCGTGCACCGCTCACCGATCAACAATGTCGCGAGCGCTCTGGCGCTTGCCAGTTTCATCGCCGGTCTCGGCGGCGTCAGGCTGGACGGCCTGATGGGGTACGAAGGGCAGATTGCGGGCCTGATGGACGTCGTGCCCGGGGAGAAAATACGCAGCAGCATCATTCGTTATCTCAAACGCAGGTCGATCCACGAAATTACTAAACGCCGCCAAGCAGTGGTTCAAGCGCTGGCCGCAGCGGGTCATCCGCTGCGGTTCGTGAACGGAGGTGGCACCGGCAGTCTGGAGACCACCCGCGCCGACGCCTCGGTGACCGAACTCGCTGCCGGGTCGGGCCTCTATGCCCCCACACTGTTTGACCACTATGCTGCGTTTCGCGTAACACCGGCTGCCGGTTTTGCTCTGCCCATTACCCGCTCACCGGCACCGGGTGTCGTCACGTGTGCAGGCGGCGGATACATCGCGTCTGGACCAGCAGGAAAGAGCCGACTGCCCCAACCGTGGCTGCCACACGGATCTGAACTCATTGATAACGAAGCAGCCGGCGAGGTACAGACGCCGATCTGTCTTCCCCGCGACGTGAAGCTCAAGATCGGCGATCCGATGCTGTTCCGCCACGCAAAGGCTGGGGAACTGTGCGAGCGTTTCGACGAGTTACTCCTGATCCGCAACGGCAGCGTTGTCGAACGCGCCTCGACCTATCGTGGTGCGGGCAAAAACTTCTTTTAACTAACGAGCGGCGAGGAGATCACATCATGTGGCGTAACTGGTCCGGATATGTAGCATGTCCGTTGGCAACCGTATCGACACCCGCGTCTAGTCGGGAACTTGTGGACATACTTCGCAAGGCAAAGCAGACCGGCTCATCAGTCCGCGCGGTCGGCGCGGGTCATTCGTTCTCACCACTGGTGCATACCGATGGCTCAATCGTTTCGCTCGATCGGTTGCAAGGCATTATCGACATCGACACAGCACGGCGAGTTGTACATGTTCATGCCGGAACCCGCCTGCACACGCTCTGTCCAGCACTGTCGGCTCACGGACTCGCGATGGAAAACCTCGGCGACATCAATTCGCAGTCGATCGCAGGCGCCACCAGCACCGGGACCCACGGTACCGGTATCAAGCTGGGCAACCTCGCGACGCAGATCGCCAGCCTCACAATCATGCAAACCGACGGCCGTGAGATTGTCGCCACGCCGGAAGAAAATCCGGACCTGTTTGCCGGCGGCCGGATCGGGCTCGGCGCACTGGGTATTCTCACAAAAATCGGACTCAATGTCGTTCCTTCGTTTCAGCTGAAGATGAAACGGGCCAAGATGCAGTTAGACGAGTGTCTGGCACAAGCAGTGTCATTGACCCAGCGCCACCGCTCGTTCGAGATGTACTGGCTTCCTCACACTGACACGGTCCTCACGAAGTCATGGGATGTAACAGATGAACCCTCTACACCCACAAACTGGAGGCGCTACATCACCGAAGATCTACTCGAAAACGCCGCATTCGGATTTCTTTGTGACCTCGGAAAGCGCTTGCCTTCGGCCTGCCCATCGATTAGCCGATTTTGTTCGTCGCTAGTCGGGCCCGGCCAGCATGTCGACGCTAGTCACCGCATGCTTTCCACCGCGCGGCGTGTTCGCTTCAATGAGATGGAGTGGTCGGTGCCCGCCGAGCACGGTGAGGCTGCCCTGAGGGAAATCCGCGCATTCATTTCTCAGAAGGCATTCCCGTTGATGTTTCCGCTGGAATACCGCTGGGTACGTGGGGATGATATCTGGCTGAGCCCGGACTTCGAGCGCGACAGCGTGCACATCTCCGCGCACCAGTATCGCGGGATGCCCCACGAACGTTACTTCGACGGCGTGCAGGCAATCTGTCTGAACTATGGTGGCCGGCCGCATTGGGGGAAAATGCACACCCTCAGGGGGCAGGACTTCGCGAAGCTGTATCCCCATTGGGAGGACTTTCTCGCATTGCGCCAGCGCATGGACCCGCACGGCCGCTTTCTTACGCCCTATCTCCGTCGCCTTTTCGGACTCGACACAGTGTCGAGCTTCGAGAATCACTCCTTGCGGGAGAATTACGCTTGAACGCTCCTCTTATGTCCACCGCCACACATGCGAAGCCCGCGCTCGATCTTCTCGCTCTGTTCAGCGCACAGCGTCTGGCCGTCGCCCGCGAGGGGGCACCCTCCTACGAGCAAAGAATCGCAGCCCTCGACGCACTCGAGAAGATGGTAAAGGCGCACCGTCACGATCTGGTCGGGGCAATCTCCGCAGATTTCGGAAATCGTGCCACGGAAGAGACCGAACTCGGCGAACTGATGCCAGTACTAAACAGCATCAGACACGCGCGCAAGCACCTGAGGTCCTGGATGCGCCCCAGGAGGCGCGCAGTCGGAATCGCCTTCCGCCCGGCAAAAGCACACATCGTGTACCAGCCGCTTGGCGTTGTCGGTATTCTGGCGCCTTGGAATTACCCGCTGACCTTGACCCTGGTGCCGCTCATCGAAGCACTTGCCGCCGGCAACCGCGCCCTGATCAAACCGTCTGAATTGACACCTCGCACGTCAGAGCTATTGCAAACACTCATAAGCAAGACGTTCCCAGCCGAACTCGTGGCCGTCGTAACTGGCGGTCCATCGCTTGCCGCCGAATTCTGCGCGTTGGCTTTTGACCATCTGTTGTTTACTGGCTCCACGCGCGTCGGCAGGGAAGTCATGGCTGCCGCAGCACCTAACCTGACTCCAGTCACGCTGGAGCTAGGCGGAAAGTCGCCGGTCGTTCTCTGTCGGGGATACTCGATGAAAAAGGTCGCGCGGATCGTCGCCATCGGCAAGCTGTTCAACGCGGGGCAGACCTGCGTTGCACCCGATTACGCACTGGTACCACGCGAGCTTGTCGAGCAGTTCGTAGCGGAAGTGCTCGACGCGGCAACGGCTCTCTATCCATCGGTCTCAGGCAATCGAGACTACACCTCGATTGTCTCGGAGAAACACTATCAAAGGCTTGTCCGGATGATCGAAGAGGCTCGTTCGCTCGGCGCGAAAATTCACACACTCTCTGACTCTGGCGCCGAGAAAGAGCGCAAGCTTGTGCCGACGATCATAAGTAACGTGCCGGCAGATTCCTCAGTTATGCGGGAAGAAATATTCGGTCCGATTCTGCCGGTGATTGCCTACGACACGCTTGACGATGCGATCCACTTCATCAACGAGCGGCCCAAGCCGCTTGCGCTCTACTGCTTCTCAAACAACGCCAACGAACGACGTGCATTGGTCGAGCACACCCGCTCAGGCGGTGTCACGTTGAACGGGACGATGCTGCACGCGACACAGGAAGATCTGCCGTTCGGCGGCGTCGGCGACAGCGGAATGGGCGCATATCACGGATACGACGGGTTCGTGCGTTTCTCCCACGCGAGAGGCGTCATGACTCTGAGTCGCTTCAACATGTCGGATCGTGTCGCCGCGCCCTATGGACGTATGACACGGTTCATCACGCGCATGTTTATCGGCAAGTAGGAAGATGTATTAGCCTTTCGCCCAATTGACACTGCTAAACCAAATACAGGGTACGTGATGAATCCATCCACCATAAACTCAGTCCCGGACGTGCGACCGGAGTTGAATCGCTCTGCCGTCATCCGACTGGCGTTGGCCTATGCTGCCGCGACGAACGGATTGGTCCTCACACCGTTTCTCGTCTCGGCGATTATGTCCCGACTCCATCTTGGCGAAGGTGCGGCAACCGAGATCGCTGGACTTGAGATTCTTGGCGTCGCGCTGAGCTGTGCTGTACTGCCACGCTGGATCTCCCGGGCTGCGTCCACCTTTACGATTGCAGGCGTTCTCGGCACGATCATCGCGCAGGCATTGAGCATGTTTGCGCCGACCGCGGCGACGATGAGCATGGCACGAGGCATGGCAGGCCTGTTTGAGGGCTTTCTATTCGTCATCGTCGCTTCGGGAGTATCTCACCGCGCGTCGGCCGACCGCGTCTGGGGGCAAATCAATCTCTTCGCGGGCGGAATCAACGGCAGTGTCCTCGTGGCGATCTCGCTTCTTCCGGACGCCTCGGTCAGCAGAGGCCTCTTTCTGTTGCTCGTCGGCTTGATCGCTGTGATGTCGCCTTTCATACTCGGGATCGGCGCCTTCGCGTCCGGTGGCCGCAGGTCGTGCATCGGATCGTCGACCGTAAAGCCACCGAAGAAGCTCGTGTTCGCGATCTGGGTGGTGACTGTACTCATATACGGTACGCAAGCCTCGCAATGGGCCGTCGCCGGTATTGTTGGGGAGCGTTGCGGTCTTTCATCGTCTACGATCGGCATTCTGCTCTCGCTTTCCTCGCTGCTAGGCTTTGCCGGCGCAATCATTCCTTCGCAACGGGCAAGTCATGCGCATCGCCTCATGATCATATGGCTTGCACAACTTGTCATGATTGTCTCGATCATTGAATTTTTCGGATCGACGGGTGGTCGATCCTATTTTCTTAGTCAGGTCACGTTGAATTGTGCATTCTTTGTCGTCATCCCGTTTCTAACGGGACTGCTCTCGGAGATCGATCCCGATGGCTCGCTCGTAGCCCGCACGGTGGTCGTGACCTTCGCTGGGGCGGGCATTGGTACGGGCGTGGCCGGACAATTTTTTAACGCCTACGGAGGCCGTCAATTCGCGCTCGTGCTGGGAATCTGCATCGCTGCGGCGCTTCCTTTTGTCTGGGCAGCGCTCAGGGGTGCGACCCGGCATACAGCCGACAACGCAGCTCACCAGCTGACATCCTGAACCTTCGTTCGTCTACCAGGAATTTCTTCATGAACGCTACTCTGCCAGCCGTCGCTGTATGCACCAAAGTGCCTTTCGAACTTGCGGAAAGCCCACTTTGGGACGAAAAACGCTCGCTGCTCTGGTTCGTCGATATCACCAACCACGCGATTCACTCCTACGACCCGTTAAGCGGCGAGCTTAAACATTTTCAAATGCCGGCGCTGGTTGGAAGCATCGGTCTGACTGCAGATAATCGGATTATCGCCGCGCTCAAAACCGGCATCCATTTTTTTGATCCGCTTACCGGCGAGATTGAGTTTCTCGTCAACCCTGAAGCGGACCGACCGGGTAACCAGCTCAACGACGGCAAGGTCGGCCCGGACGGCTGTTTCTGGGTCGGCAGCATGGACGAGCACAGCACGAATATTTCCGGTGCGCTCTATCGCATTACGCCTTCGGGACAATCCATCCGCGTGAAAGATGGGATCTTTGTCTCCAACGGACTGGCCTGGAGCCCGGACGGCAGCACGATGTACCACACAGACGGTCTCACTCCGACAGTCAAGGCTTTCGACTTTGATATCGCCAGCGGATCGATCTCAAATGAGCGTGACTTCATCACGCTCGATTACGAGGAGTTCGGGTGGCCCGACGGCGCCACAGTCGATGCCCAAGGCAATTACTGGAGCGCAGGAATCTTCAAGGGAAGAATCAACCAGATTTCGCCGCAAGGTGAACTTCTTTGCAGTCTCCAGATGCCGGTAATCGGCACGACGATGCCTTGTCTGGGGGGAACCCATGGCACGACGCTATTCGTGACCTCACTGGCAGCGGACCTCGATGAAGAACGGCAAGAGGGGACACTGCTCTCCTTCGAGGTCGAGGTGCAGGGAGTGCACCCGTACCGGTTCGGCGAGGCTACTTTGTAGTCGCTCTAGAAAATCGCTCCATGCACGTATTGCACGATACTTCACTAAATTTGATGTGGAATGAAAATGACTGTTCGAAAGACACAAAAATCGAAAGTAATTTTACTGACAGGCGCCGCTAGTGGCATCGGGGCGGCAAGTGCGAAACTCGCTGTTGCGCTTGGGCATAGTGTCATGCTGGCCGACATCAACATCGAAGGAGCACGCAAGGTTGCCGCATCGCTCGGCGAGCGTGCGGCCGCCATCGAACTCGACATTCGCTCGTCAGGACAATGGGAGCGGGCATTTGACGCGACGGTCGATAAGTTCGGTCCGGTAGATATACTGATCAATAACGCCGCGATAGTTTGCACGGGGTTTGCACGTGACGTTCCGCTTGCCGACCATCAACGCACTATCGACGTTAACTTTATGGGCCCGCTCACGGGGATTCTCACTGCCGTTCGGCGTTTCAAGGAGCAAGGGCATGGACACATTGTCACAGTGTGTAGCATGACCTCCTTTTTGCCGTTCCCAGGCATCGCAAGTTACGGTGCATCAAAGCACGCCTTAAGGGCGTTTCATCATGCTGTTTCGCTCGAGGAGCGTAACGGTCCGATCGATTTCACGATTCTGCATCCCACATCAACGGAAACTCCGATGCTGGAACAGGAGGAAAAAGACGACGCGACCTCCCTCGCATTTGTCTCAGAAGCGGTGACGCCAGACTTCGTCGCCGAAACGCTCTTCACTGCGATTCGCAAGAAATCGGTCGAAGTGCATATGCCACCGGAACAGGCCCGCTCGATTCGAATGCTCGGAACCGACCCTAAGAAGATGAGAAAGTTGATCGAGACAATGGAAATGATCGGACGTGATACGCAGCTCGCGAGGCGTGCCGCCGTTACTGTGCGCGAGTAGCTCTCGCAAGAGCATTATAGTTGATTCGAAGTCCGCGAAACTGCCCGGTAGGAGGACACTTACCTGTTGTAAGGGCATCTACTTGAAAGACAAATTTTTCGTCTACGCAATAGCCTTAGCTACCTTAATCTGACTACGTTTCTTCGGAGACTGACCGCGTGCCGCGAATGCTATCGGCGAACACGAGATGCTCGTAGCTGTTGGAAAAAATCGCACCTGGTAACTGCATTCTCGAAGGAACAAGAATTTTCCATTTAATTTGGATACCAATATGTATACCGTACGTTTTGTTTGCTTGCTCATTCCGGTCATCGCGTCGGCGGCACTGCAACCAGCGTTTGCTTCCGACTCCGACGACGCAAAGGGTCTGTGGCGCACGGCGGATGGCAACGCGGTCGTCGAATTCAAGGCATGCTCAGATGAGCCATCGTCGCTATGCGGCACTATCGTTTGGGATAAGGACGCCGGCACGGCCTCCAATGCATGCGGCGTCCTCATCACGAAGCTGACACGCTATGAAGATGACGCGTGGCGCGACGGCTGGGTCTTCGATCCGCGCACCAATAGGCGCTACAAAGGCGTGGTCCGTGTCAACAGTTCAGGCCTTGCCGTTCGGGCATACATCGGCACGGAAATGTTGGGCGAAACCGAGCAGATGACGCATGAGCAATCGCTGCCCTTGTCGCCCATTTGCAGGAAATGAAATTCGGAAGAGGAATGCTGCCGGATCGCCCGTGAACTAAACGTCGAGTTGGGCCAGCAGTTCGTGGTCTTGCGAATGAACATGACCCTCTTGAACATCCGGTTTGGCAACGAAGTATGCCATACGGGCTATCCGACGGACCCCATGCTCAAGCTCGTCGACACGCTCACCCAGACTACGCGCGACGTGTCGGTTTTGTTGCGGCCTACGATGCTCGAAATGTGCCTGATTCCGGCGCTCAAACGGCTGACGGAAACCTTAAGGAAACGCTGATCCATGAACCAATCGCCCTAGTTGCAGACGAGATGGATTGAAATTCTCCGGACCGCGAAGTGAATTAGCACCGATTTCGGTGAATTCTTCCCGGAATCGGGCTTCAGTCCCCGCATTTTTCACACACAAGACGGATTGCTCCCATGAACCGAGCGCAACAGATTTCGCGCGATCACCAAGTTCGCCAAGCCGAACAGGCTGAACAGTTGCGCCGTGTTCTTGACCAATCCCTTGTAGCGCACCTTGCGGTGACGGAACAGGTTCTTGATGATATGAAACGGATGCTCGACCCGAGCGCGGATTTGCGCCTTGGCTTTCTCAAGCGCGATCACCGGATCCTTCAGCGGACCCTCCTGCATCGCCTTGATCTTTCCGCGCTTGGCCGCCACGTGCCACTTTACCGACACGTCCTTCATTTCCTCGCGTTTGTCCACGCCGACGTAGCCTGCGTCGCCGAACGCTTCTTGCTCATGGACGTGCAACAGGGCATGGGCCTGCGACACATCCAACTCATTGACCGCCGTTCCCACCACATTATGCACCAGGCCCGATTCGGCATCGACGCCGATGTGAGCCTTCATACCGAAGTGCCACGCGTTTCCTTTTTTGGTCTGGAGCATCTCCGGGGCACGACTCTTTTCGGCGTTCTTGGTCGAAGGTGGCGCCTCAATGATCATCGTGTCGACCAGCGTGCCTTCCTTCATCATCAACCCGCGCTCACACAGCGAGATACCGATTTCGTCGAACAGTTTGCGCGTCAGATCGTGCTTGAGCAGCAGACGACGAAACTTCAACAGCGTGGTCGCATCGGGCACATCCTCGACCGCCAGATCGATGTCGGCCAAGGCGCGCATCGCGATACTGTGGTACAGCGCGTCTTCGAGTCCTTCGTCCGACAACCCGTACCACTGCCGCAGGAAATAGATTCGCAGCATACGTTCCAGGCCAATCGGTGGCCGGCCTCGCCCGCCTTTCGAGTAGTACGGCTCCAGGGCCGACAGCAAACGCGACTACGGCACGACCTTCTCCATCTCGGCCACGAAACGCTGACGCCTTGTCACCCGCTTCTTGCCCGTACTTTCCGCTTCCGCAAAGCTGATCTGCCGCTTCATCGCCAATGGTCCGTTCCTTGAACTTCCGTCTACAACGTTCTCGGCCACCTCATCGATGACCACCAGAATGACCGCGTTGCACCGATAACACAACAGGGGAACCCATCCATGCGCAACAACTTACCCGTTACTCAGCGTGAGTACGACTTCGCAGCAGATGCCACGCTGATGTCGATGACTGACGCCCAAAGTCACATTACCTATGCCAATGCCGCCTTCATCCAGGTCAGCGGCTTCGAGAGCGAGGAGATCCTCGACCACCCCCACAACATCGTCCGGCACCCTGACATGCCGACGCAGGCCTTTGCGGATATGTGGTCGACCCTGAAGGCTGGGTGTTCCTGGACAGCGCTGGTCAAGAACCGACGCAAAAACGGCGATCATTACTGGGTGCGAGCCAATGCCACGCCGGTGATCCGCGATGGCATGCTGGTCGGCTATATGTCGGTGCGCACCAAGCCGACGCGCGAAGAGGTGTCTGCGACCGAAACGCTGTACCGCAATTTCCGCGAAAACCAGGTCGGCAGCCGGCGGTTCCACCAAGGGCTGGTCGTGCGCACCGGGTGGCTTGCGTGGATGTCGCTACTGCAAACCATGCCGGTACGCTGGCGTATTCGCAGCATCATCCTGGCGTTGCTTGCGCTTTGCCTTGCCGGTGCCCTCGCGTGCGGCGTGCACGGCGCCGTGTTGGGGGGATTTGCCGCGGGCATGGCGGTGGCCGCGTTGCTGACCACTCGTTGGCTTGAAGTGCAGATCGCGCGTCCGTTGCAGCAGATCCTCGAACAGGCACTCAGTGTTGCTGCGGGCCAGGCGAGTGGAAACATCCAGCTGAACCGCGTTGACGAAATCGGCATGATCCTGCGTGCCGTCAATCAGTCGGGGCTGAACCTGCGCTCGCTCGTCGCGGACGTCGGCGAGCAGCTTTCGGGACTGACTGGTGCGTCGCACGAGATTGTCGCGGGCAACGGCGATCTGAGCGCGCGCAGCGAGCAGTCCGCGGCCAACCTCGAGCAGACCGCAGCCTCGATGGAGCAGATGACGGCCACGGTGCGGAACAACGCGGAAACCGTGCGCCAAGCGAGCCAACTGGCCGGCGAGGCCCATCAGGCGGCTTCGGCCGGGGGCGGCATCGTCCGCCAGGTAGTCGACACCATGGGGACGATAACCACGGCCAGCCAGAAGATCCGCGAGATCATCAACGTGATCGACGGCATTGCCTTCCAGACCAACATTCTGGCGCTCAATGCAGCGGTCGAGGCCGCGCGCGCCGGTGAACTCGGCCGCGGCTTCGCCGTGGTCGCGGGCGAGGTGCGTTCTCTGGCGCAACGTAGCGCTGCTGCAGCCAAGGAGATCGCGGGCTTGATCCACGACAGTGTGCAGAAAGTCGAGGACGGCAGCGCGCTCGTCAACAAGGCGGGAACGGCCATGCAGGGCATCGTTGCGCAGGTAGCGCGCGTGGCCGAACTGCTTGGGGAGATCGGCACGGCCACGACGGAACAGTCCGACGGTATCGGGCATGTCAACCTCGCCGTGACCCAGCTCGACCAGATGACGCAGCAGAACGCCGCGCTCGTGCAGCAGCTTGGCGCCACCGCGGATGGGGTGCAGGCCAGGACGACCCGGCTCGTCGAGGCCGTGTCGGTGTTCGAGGGGCGCGCTCAACTTCGCATGATGACCCATTAGTCAGCTCTTCCTTAACGAAGAACACCGGGATGTGCTGCCATCTTCAGGTGTCGCAGGGCGAGATCGGCACGATCGACGAGCAGGCTATTGTGATCTTCCGGATTGCCTAGGAATCGCATGACGGATGCCGCACGACATTCGAAGGCTAAACGCGTCGACGTAGCGTTTCACTGTGAACCCAAAGCATTCGTCGTCGAAATCAAGGACAACGGTATCGGGTTCAACGTGCAGAATATCTGCAGACCGAACACTTTCGGCCTCGTCGGCATGCGCGAACGTACGCTGGGGACCGCCGACGAGATGGTGATCGTGAGAAAACGGGGCTGCGGTGCATTGGTGCGGGTGCGCATCTCGGTCGCGGGCACAATCGCACCGTCGAGCGGATCGCATAACGTGTAACTTAGGCATGGCGGTGCCCAACGCCGCGTCGTCGAGTTCGCGAACTGAAAACGTCTTCGCGAATCTATCGCGCTACGACGCAAACCGGTGTTCCCCATTGGCGTTGAAAACAGATTTTCTGCAGACGTCTACAGCGAAACGATGGCTGAAAAAAAGACCATGCGGTCGATCACAGCGTGGGGCCACGAGTTGCCTGAATTACCGCTCGTTCTCGACGCCTTCGACCATCAAGGAAAATTGAGCGTCCTTCTCGAAGCGGCTTCAGGGACGTTGATCAATTGTTAAAGGGCGATGCGCTGGTGGCGAGCGCCCGGTCATTGGGCAAGCGTAATGCGTTCAGCTTGAACATCGCCACGGCGGCTTTCAGATCGTTCGTCTGTGACTCAAGGGAGCTCGCAGCAGCCGCGGCCTGCTCAACGAGGGCCGCATTCTGCTGTGTAACTTCGTCCATCTGGGTGACGGCCTGGTTGACCTGACCAATGCCCTTGCTTTGTTCCTGCGAAGCGGCCGTGATTTCCTGCATGATTTCCGTCACACGCCTGATCTCTCGAGTGATTTCACCCATCTTCGCACCGGCCTCCCGTACCTGGTCGGCCCCTGTGTGCACCCGCGCCGCGGAATCGTGAATCAACTCCTTGATTTCCTTGGACGCCGTCGAGGAACGTTGTGCGAGCGAGCGCACTTCCGAGGCCACTACTGCGAAACCCCGGCCCTGCTCACCTGCGCGCGCCGCTTCGACGGCTGCGTTCAGAGCGAGAATATTCGTCTGGAAGGCGATACCCTCGATGATGCCGACGATACCGGCGATCTTATCCGAGCTTGCATTAATGCCTTCCATCGTTTCCACTACGCGTGACATTACCGTGCCCCCCTGCTCCACCACCCGGGCTGCTTGGGCGCCCAGTTGATTGGCCTGGCTGGCATTATCTGCGTTCTGGGTGACGGTAGCCGTCAATTGTTCCATGCTGGCAGCCGTTTCCTCTAGCGATGCGGCCTGCTCTTCGGTGCGCTGCGACAGATCCATGTTGCCTGCAGCAATCTGCTGGGTAGCGATGGAGATCGAGTCAGCAGAAACCTTGATCATGCCTATCGTCTGTGTGAGTTGCTCCTGCATTCGCTTCATCGAAAACAGCAGGCTCGAGCGGTCATTCGGCGCCGTCCTCACGGTTGCAGTCAAATCGTTGTTAGCAATCTGGTTGGCTATTTCCGCGGCATAGGACGGTTCGCCGCCCAGGGAGCGCAAGATACCTCGATTAAGCAGTAGCACGATGGCCGACAGAGCGCTGGCCATCACCACAAGCATTCCGAGGCTTTGATAGAGAGTCGCGCGGAAGGCCGCGTCGATGTCATCGACATAGATCCCCGTCGAGAGAATCCAGTCCCAAGGCTGATAAGTCAGCGCGTAGGTCACCTTCGGCGACACTTCGCTGGCTCCTGGCTTCGGGTATGCATAGGCCACAAAGCCCTTCCCATCTTGCCTGATGACCGCAACGATTTCCCTGAAGAGGTAGACACCATTCGGGTCCTTGAAGTCGGAAACGTCTTTGCCATTCATTTCGGCCTTCGTCGGGTGCATCAGCACTATGAACTTCGAATTGAGAATCGTGAAGTAACCGTCTCCGCCATACCGCATGTTCCGAACGGTGTCCATTGCCAGTTTTTTCGCTTCCGCCTCGGGTAAGGATCCCGCACTCACCCGGTCCGCAAACGTTTTGACCACATCCAGAGCGATTTCCGAAGCGTGTATCAGGTCCGCCTTACGCTCGTCCATTCGCACTTCTCTCGCCTGGTAGGCATCATAGATCGACGTTCCGGTCAGACACAAAAGGCAGAGGATAAGCGGCAACCACAGCTTCTGCGCAAACGATAGCTTCATACGTTTTTATCCTTTAGTTGACAATTTCAAAAGCACGTAGAATTTCCGCCCCGTTTATCCTCGGAAAGCGCTAACAGCTAACTTAACGGCACCTCACATGGAATCTTGAGTCTCCAGACCTTGATGTCCCGGGTGTTCTTCTGCTAGCTGCGTAGTCATACTAATTAAGCACAATCAATGCCGGCGGTAACCATTATTCGAGGCTCGTCGACTCGCTGCGCTGCCGATTCGTCGCTATTCCATCAATGTCTTGTGGTTTCAAAAAGAACAACTGAAAGATCGGGCAAGGAATCTTTCCAACACGGAAAGCATGCTTGAATATTTATCAAGATCCTTTGGATACAGGGAAGCATTCCGAATTGAACTCCATCATTGTCAATACGGCGCACCTCACTTCGCCGATGCTCGTTCTGTCGAATGAGATATCACCCTTTCCTTGGCGGAAAGGTCTATTGAGAAACTGTCGATTCCCCGCACCAGCGCTTTCAACCACCATTGCTTTATGCGCATCCGCGCGGAGGCTGCAAGGGTGCGAGTGACCACTCGTTGAGCGACCGAATTCTGGCCAGCGCATGTGGAGCGTTCAGCTGCTGTTTCGATCTTGCATACAAGACTCAGGTTGCAACTAATGGAATTCCATCAACTGCGTAGTTTGGTTACTGTCTCGGACGTCGGAAGTCTTTCACGCGCCGCTGCGATTCTTAACTTGACCCAATCGGCGATCTCAAAGCACATCAAAAGTGTTGAATGTGAGCTCGGAATACGATTCTTCGAGCGCTCTAGTAGCGGAATGGCACTCACACCACAAGGCCGAGACTTACTGCAACTGGCGTCTCACACACTATTGTCCATGGACCGACTCGCGATACGCGCAGCTAGCCTGGCCGGCGAGGTACAAGGCACTCTTCGGATCGGGACAATTGTCGACCTGGAATCTATTCACCTTCGCCAACTACTAAGCGAAATACGGTCGCGTTACCCAGCAATCGACATCCGTCTGGAACACGGCATGTCCGGAAGTGTGCTCTCACGCGTGAACGCAGGGGCGCTTGACGCGGGCTTCTTCCTCGGGCAGGTTAGCGAGGCTGGGGTTGACCATATGCTGCTATCCGACCAGTACTATGTCGTCGCAGCCGCCGCCTCATGGCAATCAAAATTTCAGTACGCCAACTGGAGTGATCTCACCGTGCTCCCTTGGGTCCGAACCTCAAATGAAAGTTCACAAACCCGCCTACTTCGCGATATCGAAAAAATTCACGGAGCCGTGGCGCGTACCACTATCGAAGTGGACCATGAATCGTTGCTCATCGAAGTAATAGGCTCCGGCGCCGGCCTTGGCCTCATACGCGAGCGGCATCTGCAAATGGTGCGTCCCGACCACGGCCTCGCGGTGTGGGGCGGCGAGCGGATCAAGAGTCCTTTGTCCCTTATCTGGCGCCAATCTGAAACCAAGGGGGCGGCCGTCACAGCGCTGCTTGAATGCGTTCGTGCAGTCTGGCCAGAGCAATCGTAGCTCTTGTCAACGATGACAAAGAAAACTCGTTTTATTCTTTCGCCTCATGGAGATTCAACAATATGCAGGTTGTCCAGTTCAAGGGTATTCTCATGAGCCCGCTCCGGCCACAATACTTGCGTCTTGCCATTTCTCTGGTTGCTGGTTTCGTAATCGGAACCAGCTTTCCGCATGCTGCACATTACATCGGCGTGCAGCTTGTTCGCTCAATCGCGACTTTCCATGCACAGTACGCGGTCGCTAGTAGCACTCGCTCGCATCAAAGTGAAGCAGCCCGATCGGACCGAGAGAGCGATGCTTCCCGGGTCCGCTGGCCGGATTGAAGTGCATGTCGATTCACCGGACCATCTCGGTTTGCTCTACCCGGGGTTGCCGGGAGGCAGGCTGTTGCGTTCATAGTTCATGCTGGCGTGCTTAGTTGCGTAGATAGCTCTGGGCCACTGGACCACCCATTCCGAATGACACGACAGCAACGACTGCGCAAAGTGCGGTGCGTAACAGCACTACTTGTCTCCGAAATGAAAACCGCGGTTGAGCGCGGGGATTGGCCGTTGGGGGAGTAACGTCGGTTGAACGATTGCCGACTCCGGCAGGGGGGGATTCCGGTGCGCTATGGTGCGTTGTTGGGGAAGGTTGGGGAACGCATGCACCCCACTGTATTCACCCCAGCGCGACATCGAGGCGCATACACGTGCAATAGCTATTCGGACCTGTGAAAAAATACTGCTTGTGCAAAGAACCCGGTTAGTACCGACTGCATAACCGACTCGGTCGCCTTTAAAGGGGCAAGCATGTGGAAAAACTGTACTCCGTCGTGCAATGCCATCAAACCTATCGCCAGTGTGTCGGCCGGTAGTATCAAAGGTGTGCCAACGCGTGTCGAAAACTCGCGAATGCAATCGCCCAGTTGCGCCAGTTGTTCTTGTGTCAGTGTGTTGAAGCGGGCCCGGAAGTGAACATCGCGCACTGCGAGCAGTTTCGCTTCAATCCAAAGCAGAGAGCGCGTGTTTTCACGGTGCAACTTCCCATAAAAGTGCAATATGCACGCCTCCATCGCTTCGCAGGAAGACAATTTTCCAAAGATGGCGCTTAGGTCGCCCCGCATCGACTCATGGTCACGCCTTAGCAGTTCGAGAAGCAGTTCGGGTTTGTCGTGAAAGTTCGAATAGAACGCGCCTCGAGTGTACCCCGCGGCGCTAGCGATGCTCTGGACACTGGTCGCAGTGAATCCGTTTTTCATAAAAGCTGCAAGTGCGGACTCTAACAGATGCTGTCGCGTCTGGTCCCTGCTCTCCTCACGGGTCAGTGGTCGACATTTCATGGCGTTTGTGTGACATTTGTTAGATGCATGTCGGCGTTCACATCGCAATTCCAAGTTGCATCAGAATACCAAGTTGCATTTCAAAATCAAGAGTTGAGGTTTCCATTGCTTGCCAGGGGCTCTACAGTGACTTGGAAACTTACCAGTAGGTCACGAATCCATAGCTTGGCGAGGCTGAGCATCCACCCGAGGCCGCTCATGAATGTCGTATTGATCGCTTGGATTCAAGCGCGCTATTGCCATACCGCCGGCGAACTACTGGCGTCACAACCACATGGCGGATCTTGACTACCGTCCGGCCATCGGACGGCTTGGCCAGTTGCTCCTGAAACCATGCGATCTTGCCGAGCATTGCGATCGAGGATGATGTCGTGCGTGGATTGTTGAGCGCCGTGCCTCTGTCTGACGCAAACCTGTTGCGCAAAATCGTGCTCGCGTTGCCGAATACGCGGAGGGCACCCGCCGCGGTGCGTCGTCGACCTACTCGTTGATCAGATGAGCGATGCTGTTCAGCGCGGCAAATGGACTGCTGCGGGATGACTTGGCAGTGGTCCCGACATTGGTCGCGACAGAATTTTTGAACATAAATCACTTCGATAGACATATGCCGCTATTTAAGCGGCATATCTTCATCGCGCAATTTCGAGTGCCAAGGTGACTTGATGAGAGTGCTAGCACCGGAGAATCGCTTCGAGCACCCTACCTGCACAGTTGCCCTGGTCAATCGGTTACCTATCGCCATAATCCGAAATGACCCGCCCTCGCGAGCAACACGCCAGCACCAAATGCAAGGAGAACCAGTGGCCCCCTCACTAGGAGCGCAAACCGGACGACAGAATCTCGGCGTCGCTGGTGTGCCTGCAACAGATCGGACAACGCTTTTTTGAGTCGTTTGACGTCGATGCGCAACTCCTCATGGTCGACCGCAAAGCGCTGTACCGTCGTCACAATATCAATCTCGTCGATATTGGCGTATTTGGTAAGCGGGTGGCTAATGAGATCGCACCCCGCAACGGGTTTCGATTCGCCGCTCGCCAACGGATGCGATGCGTCGGATTTGAATTCGAATGACAGACCAAACTGACAATAGAATCGGTGTCGCCTCTCGAGATTTTCCTTCACATAGGTGTTGACATGACTCTCGAGCAACCGGATCGGCAGCACGACGTCGTTGGGTGCGACGCGGCGTGCCCATTTCACAATCTCATTGAAGCATAGGCTTCCGATATTCAGGCTTCGCAATGACTCTCGTTCCACGACGACGAATCCGTTAGTGAGCTTGAGACCGTGTGTCCGGCGCGCTGACATCACGCAGACGGTCTCGTGTGCCTTCCAGGTAGCAGTGTGATGAACATCAATGAGACGGGCAACGAGGTCGATGCGTTCATCGCCAAGGCACCCGACCTCATGGATACCCACGGCCAGGACATGTGTCTGGTGCCGTTTTTCATCTCGTACTCGAAACAGGCGCCAGGAGTAGGCGCGCCCCGTCTCTTCAGCGACCTGGGGCCACACAGCTACGTCTTGATCCAAGTGCGATGGTGCATTCTGGCTCATTTGATCTTTCTATGTGCGTTGCGAACGTTCGGTTCAGCAGGTCCATACCCAATCATTGCGCCCGGACTTTGTAAATTGGTCCGGCGGTACCATCTGGGCACCCAAGTTTTTGAAAAAATCTTCATACTTCGCTTCCTCATAGCGTGTACTGCTCTCCTTGAAGACGATCTGCTTCACACCATAACGCCAAGCGAGTTCAGCGCGAAGAGTCAGGGCCAGTCTCCGTCCGATACCTTTACGCTCCAGTCCCTTTTCCACGGCGAAGTGGCCGATAGAAGCAACGCCCGTCGCTGTATCAATCGTAATTTGCTGTACATAGCCGAGTGGCTTGTTTAATGATTTCACATAGATGTCGTCGCAGCGCGCCTCCCTCCAAACGTCGAAACTCTGATACCCCTTCAGACAATGCAGTGGGTCGCGCAGAAAAGCCTCGACCGGATCTTTGAGGGCCTTTCGCTTGCTCTGGTTTTCTATGATCAAAGCCCGGCCAACTCCTAGCCCCAACCAGAATGCCAACACGACCCCGGCTGCCCAACGCGACTGGACCGCGTCCTTCGTTACGAGGAGGAGAAAAAAGAATCCAAGTGGTGCGTGAAGAAAACCGGAAATCGCTTCAGTCAGGAACGCTGCTGTCGACTTCGATACCTTTCCTTGCAGCGAATCCCTAATTTTTGAGAATCCTCGCGTCGGTCCCCAGCAGTCTTGGTCGAAACCATCGCGCCTTGGAATTTTCCAGCTGAGCGCGAAGGCACCGATTGTTGATTTGCGCGGAATCCTGACCCACGATTTGCATTGAATTCTGACCCACCCGTTGGACCAGCTTTGCGGGTTATTCGGTGGGTGTCTGGGTCTTCTTTCTCTCCTTCTTT